>CAVQWK010000020.1:0-22529 GCA_963717575.1 uncultured beta proteobacterium
ATCCCCGGCAGCTTACGGTCGGCGATGTACTTCGCCGTGCCCATCACCTTTTCAAGCGTGTCACACGACGCGCCGGTTTGCCAACGTATTGGAGTTCTGTCATGGTGGGTCTCTCCTAAGACAGGCGTGAGCTGGTACGTGATGCGTGGTACGTATGCGTGATACGTGCTGCGTGACCTGTAAGATGGGAAGATGATTGCAAAAGGCAAGTCACGGGTCACGAATCACGGTTACGAATCACGTGACACATATAGCCGCGCGATCTTCCGCTGCACCGCCGTCGCCTCAATCGCATCCACGATCTGCTGATAACCCGTGCAGCGGCACAGGTTGCCGGCGAGCGCGACGCGAATATCCTGGCGGGTGGGCTCAAGGGTCTTCATCAGCAGCGCCTCACCGGCGATCACCATGCCGGGGATGCAGATGCCGCACTGGACGGCGCCGTAGGTGATGAAGTTGTCCTGCAAATCGTTCGGCCCGCCGTCCGGCGCGTGGATGCCCTCGATGGTGAGGATCTCGCTGCCGCCGGCCTGGGGCGCCAGCACGAGACAACTATTCACCAACCGGCCGTCCATGATCACCGAGCACGCGCCGCACTCGCCGACCGCGCAGCCTTCCTTGGCGCCGGTCATGTTGAGATGGTCGCGCAGCAGGTCGAGCAACGTGATGTCGGATGGCGCATCAACCGCCACCGGTTTACCATTAAGCGTGAAGTCGATCAACATTGGATTCTCTGCCCCCTATCTCAGCACGCGGCGTAACGTCTGCTCGGCCATGCCCTGGATCGCCACTTCCTTGTACTCGGTCGACCAGCGGCGGCCGGTGACACCGATCATCACCTCGGCGGTCTTGGCGCCGGCAGCAGCCAGCAGCTCGTCGGTCGGCTCCTGCCCGAGGAGCATTTCCTCAACCTCGGTGAAGCGTTGCGGCCGCGGCATCGTGGCGCCGGGCGCCAGCCGCACGTAATCGACACGTCCACTGGCAGTCGAGGCGTCCCGCCGCGGCCATGCTCAGCCGGGAGATCGCCTGGGCGTTGCGCCGGCCCAGCTTCATGAACGCCGAACGAACACCGGCAGGCGGCACGGGGAACGTGAAGTGGGTCAACAGCTCGCCGGGCTGGATCGCGGTGCGATTGGCGCCCAGGATAAACTCATTGAGGAGGAAGTGCCGCTCGCCGGTCAGGCTGCGGACATGGGCCACGGCATCCAGACAGGCCAGCGCCGGCAGAGAGTCGGCGCACGCCGCGGCGTTCACGGTGTTGCCGCCCAGCGTCCCCGCGTTGCGGATGGCCGGCCCGCCCACCGACAGACACGCCTCGACCAGGCCGGCCGCCACCTCCTGGAGCAGCGCGCTCTCGGCCGCCTCAGTGAAGGTGACGCCCGCGCCGACGACGATCTCATCGCCGCGACGCTCGATAACCTTCAACTCAGGCACGCGGGTGATGTCCACCACGCGGTCGAAGGGCGGCTGCTCGTGGCGGACGAAGACCACCACGTCGGTGCCGCCCGCCAGCGGACGGCTCACCAACCCTGGCTGGGCCAGGAGCTGCAGGGCCTCCGGCACGGAATGTGCTCGCACATAATCGAATCTCGGCATTGCGTTCCCCCTGTGATAAAAACGGTCGGTCTGATCTTACCCGCCCACGACTGTCTTCAGCAACTGGACCTGGTCGCCATCGGACAGCGGTGCGTTGTCGCGACAATAGAAATGGTTGACCGAAACGAGCGGACGCCCCTCGCTGACAGGGATGCTCAGCGCGCCAAGCAGGTCATCGATCGTAGCTCCGTCAGGCAATGTCACCGCGGGCAGGGCGCGCTCAATTGCCGGGTTGAGCCGGCGGGTGAACAGATGCGAGCCGCCAAAAAAGCGGACCTGAACTACGATCATCTGCCTTCCCGTGTCGGAACGGTCTTGAAGCGTCAAAAAAGTGGCAAATCCACTATACCACAAAACCCGCAGATTGCAAATCGCAAAAAGTAGTTGTCAGACAACTATCGTCTGACAGCATGAGACGTCGCGCACGCGACGTCGCGCGCTTGGCTGAAAACGAGGGCTGTGTGGTAAAATGGCTCCTCGGATTGCTACCCAATCCATTATCGCACCCGCAAGGAGCACGAATCATGTTCGACCGAATTGAAATGGCGCCGCCCGACCCCATCCTGGGACTGGAGGAGGCGTTCAACCGCGATCCGAATCCGGCGAAGATCAACCTGGCCGCCGGCGTCTATAAGGACGCAGAGGGCGCCACGCCCATTCTGCGTGTGGTGAAACGTGCGGAGGAACAGATCCTCCACGATGAGACCAGCAAGAGCTACCTCGGCATCGTCGGCGCGCCCGAGTACGCCGCCGCCGTGCAGGAGCTGATGTTCGGCGCCGGTCATTCTCTCGTGAGCAGCGGGCGAGCGGTGACCGCGCACGCGCCCGGCGGGACCGGCGCGCTGCGCGTCGCGGCCGAGTTTATCAAGAAGGCCAATCCAGCGCGAGAGTCTGGCTGAGCCAGCCGACCTGGCCCAACCACCCCAACGTGATGCGCGCCGCCGGCCTGGCAGTGGAGACTTATCCGTACTTTGACGCCCCAGCCAATCGCCTGGCGTTCGACGCGATGCTGGAGACGCTGGCGCAGCTCCCTGAGGGCGACGTCGTCGTGCTGCACGGCAGTTGCCACAACCCCACGGGCGCCGACCCTACGGCGGAACAATGGGCGACGATCGCCGATGTGATCGCTTCGCGCCGGCTGCTCCCACTGGTAGATTTCGCCTATCAGGGCTTCGCGACGGGTATCACCGAAGACACACTCGGCATTCACGCGCTGAATGGGATCGACCCCCTGATGCCCGCGCTGCGCGTATCACCGCCATCCTGAATTGCGTCGCCGACCAGGAGCAGATCCTCGCGGGCTCCTCGATCGACGGCGTCACGCACACGCTGCACTACCTTCTCAAGATGCTCGAGAACATGCAGCGGATCGATGGCAAATGCGGCGTGGTCGGAGACAGTGCTGCGCAGGACGGGAGTCGCAGGAGCCGATCACCCACGTCGCGTCAACGCAGCAACACCTGTGTCGCGATGCCGCAAGTGAAGTTGTCTGCGTTCTCCGTGTCGCCCTGCCCGCGGTAGATCGCCACCTTGGGCCAGGCACACAGGGAACGTGCGCGCACGACGTCGGTCTTGGGGTCGTTCAGCACGCGGTGCCGGACGGCGATGACGCGCTCGGGAGCCGCGACTTCAGGCCGGCCAGCGCGGCTGCACCCAACCCTTGGGGAGCCCGGCCTCGGGCGTCATGCCGTAGACCGGCTCCCCGGGCAGGCCCTTCTTCAGCGGCTCGCGCGCGGCGATGAGCCTGGTGAGGTCGACGCCGGTGCGCACGCCCATGGCCTCGAACATGAAGACGAGGTCCTCGGTGACCACGTTGCCCGACGCGCCCGGGGCGTAGGGGCAGCCGCCGAGACCGCCCAGCGACGAGTCGAAGGTGCGCACGCCGACGTCGTGGGCCGCGAGGCAGTTGGCCAGCCCGAGGCCGCGCGTGTTGTGCATGTGGGCGGCTCCGGTGCGGTCGCCAATCACGGCGCGCACCTTGTTGAACAGGCGGCGCACCTGAGCCGGGTTGGCCATGCCGGTGGTGTCGGACAGCCCCGCCTCGTCGGCGCCCGCGGCGATCGCTTCGCCGGCCATCCAGACCACGTCGTCGTCGGGGACCTCGCCCTGGATCGTGCAGCCGAAGGCGGTGGAGATGCCGGCCTCGATCTTGACGCCCGGTGCCATCTCGTCGCGCAGGCGGACGATGGCCCGGATCTGCTCGATCATCTGCTCGCGCGTCATGCGCACGTTGGCCATCAGGTGCGCGGCACTGGCCGAGGCTGGGATGGTCAGCTTGTGCACGCCCGCGCGCAGCGCGGCCTCGGCGCCGCGCAGGTTGGGCACCAGGGCCATCACCGTGACGCCCGGGTGCGTCAGCGCATGCTTCACCACCTCGGCGGCATCGGCCATCTGCGGCAACAGCCTGGCCGGCACGAAGGAGCCGACCTCGATCTCGCGCAGGCCCGCCGCCGCCAGGGCGTCGATCCACTCGCACTTGCACTGGGTAGGCATCACGGCGTCGACCGACTGCAGGCCGTCGCGGGGGCCGACTTCGCTGATGAGGACGTCGGGCTGGGTGGGGGTCGCAGTCATGGGTCGCACTCCTGGGTGGCGAGAACACTGCTCGCAGTCGTTCCGCGGCGGAGTCCGGGGGCGAGCGGCGGCAGCCTCGCCGGCTAGCCACCCAGCACGGCCTTGCGTGTCGCCTCCAGCACCGCTCGCAGCTCGTCGATCGGGACCTGCCCCGGCGCTGAACTGCCCCTGCCTACCGCGAAGGTGACGGTCGAGCCGAACGCCCAGCCGATCATCCGCGACAGCGACCCGTAGGCGCCCATCGACATGCTGATCAGCGGCAGCGCAACGGTCTGGCTCGCGGCGTGGGTCGCCGCAAGGAGGGTCAGCACGTCCTGCGGTCCCTGCGGCATCACGGCGACCTTGGCGACATCGGCACCGAGGCGCTCGGCCTCGGCGAATTTGGCGGTCAGCCACGCGGCGTCCGGCGTGGCCTGGAAGTTGTGGTACGAGGCGACGAGCGGCAGGCCGTTCGCGTGCGCTGCGCTGCGGATGCGCCCGAAGTCCGCCGCGTCGCTGGACATCTCCCAGTCGACCATGTCGACGCAGCGCGCGTCGCAGACGGCCTCGTGCACGCGGACGACGTCGGCCTCGGTCACCGTGATCGGCTGGCCGCCTTCACGCGTCGAGCGGCGCGTGAACAGCACCGGCGTCTCGCCGGCGGCGGCACGGATGGCAAGCGCGGTGTCGATGACGACCTGGGCGTCGCCGAGCCTGGCGAAGAAGTCGACTCGCCACTCGAGCAGGTCGGGCAACTTTGGCAGCACCGCCACGACTTCGGCGAGGACTTCGTCGCGCGTGCGGCCGACCAGCGGCGTGCAGATCAGGGGGAGCTTGCCGCCGGCGACCGGCTTGCCGCGGAGGTGGATCAGTCGGGTGGGGGTCACGGGGGGTCTCTGCGGGATCGGTGCGGCCGGGCGGGGAGCGGCCAGGCGCGTCAGAACATCTCTCCGCCGCGCGAACGGCGGAGCATATCGGGTGCGGTGACGAGATCGCCGATCGGGATCTGTCCCGGGGCCGAGGCCGTCTCGCCGACCGCGTCGCTCAGGCATGACCTGAAGAGTCCGCCGACCGGCAGCGTGCCGATCAGAGGCGTCTCGCCTCCCTTCCTCTTGCCGCGGCGACCGACCACCAGCACGTGCTTCATCTCATGGACTCCCGCCCCTATCCACCACTGGATTCTCAGGCCAAGGCGCGGCTCGCGATCTGGCGGAGTCAGTACGAGACCCGTGCCACCGACCGCAACTGCATCGGCAGTACGGCCCATCGTCTGGAGGATAGGTCGTTCAAACGCACTTCTCCATGGCGCTGGGGCGGGGGGGTCCAGGTTCATTGGTAGAGGCTCTGCGCGCGGTCCTTGCGGTTGGCGGTGGCCGGCCGAGTGCCGACTATTTCTGGACAGCCTTGAAATAGTGCTCCGCATCGTGGCCGGTGACGCCGAAGCGCCGAAGCGCCGCTGCCCGCCACCCGGACCCCGTCCTTGAAGACGCCGCGGTGGTGCCGGCGATCGGCCGCACGGTCGATGTCTTGCGTGGGGTCGCCGTCCACCAGCAGCAGATCGGCGACGAAGCCCGGGCACAGGCGGCCGCGATCGGTCAGGCGCATCAACTCGGCGGCGGCAGCGTCAGCGGGCACCAGCCGGCGGTGAGCAGCAGCCACGCGGCGAGCAGGCCGAGCATCCACTCTGCCCGCGCGAACCACGGCATGGCTTCGGAGCCCCGCAGGGTCGGTGGCAGCTGTGACATGCAGGACTCCTCGGGCCGTGGCCGCGTCCCGGGCCGAAGCCAGGCGCCTTCGGCCCCAGCGCGAGATGACCTTAAGTTTTGCTTCACCCGGGTCGGTTCCAATGTGCGTTTGCTCTTTGCCGGCCACCCGAAGCCCCGGCGATCTGGGCTTGCTCAGCGCGGGGCGGCTCCCATAAACGGAGGTTCGTGTTGATCTTTGTCGTCCTCGCAAGCCTGATGCTCGTGCCTCTGGCTACCCTCCTGCACTACGAGGCCCTGCGCCTGCTGTCGTTTGGTTTGCCGACGCTGCGCATCGCCTCGCGTGCCCGACTGATCGCGGTCGTGCTCGGCGCATTCACCGCGCACGCCGTCCAGATCGCCCTCTATGCGGCGGCCCTGTGGCTGCTGGTCCGCTTCGCGGCCGCAGGCACGCTCGGCAGCGCTGCACCACCCGGCTTCACCGACGTGCTGTACTTCTCCGCCGAGACCTACACCTCGCTCGGCTACGGCGACCTGGTGCCCACTGGCCCGCTGCGGGCGCTGGCCGGCATCGAGGCGCTGAACGGGCTGCTGCTGATCGGCTGGTCCGCGTCCTACCTCTACGTCGCAATGGAGCGCTTCTGGGACAACGGGGCCGCGCCGCAGTAGGCGCTGCCGATCGCGATGTGGACCGATCTGCTGCAGACGCACGGCTACTGGGTGCTGGGGCTCGGTTGCCTGCTGGAGGGCGAGGCTGTGCTGCTGATGGCCGGCTTCGCGGCGCACCGCGGCTACCTCGATCCGCTGACGGTGCTCGCGATCGCCGCCGGCTCCGGGTTCGCGGGCGATCAGTTCTGGTTCTGGCTCGGGCGGCACCATGGCGAACGCGCGCTGAACCGCTGGCCCGGTCTGGCCCGACGCGCCCCGCAACTCGAGCCGATGCTCGAGCGCTGGCATGCCGCCGCGATCATCGGCGTGCGCTTTGCCTACGGGCTGCGCGTCGCCGGCCCCATCCTGATGGGCATGTCGAGCCTGCAGGCATGGCAGTTTGCCCTCTACAACGCGCTCGGCGCCCTGCTCTGGGCGCTGGTGATCGGCGGCCTCGGCTGGGGCTTCGGCGAGGCAGCCACGCGCGCGCTGGGCGAGATCCGGCACCTCGAAGGGTGGCTGCTCGCCGCCCTCGGGTTGGGCGGCGTGGTCTGGTGGGCGCTGGCGAGCCTGCGCCGGCGGCGGGAGGGCGCAGCGCGTAGTGCCCGTAGTGCAGCGCGCACAGTGGCGCGCAGCACGGTGGCCGCAGCCCACGCGCTGCCGTGGACACGTCGAGCGCGGACGCCCTCCTACACGGCAACGCCGTTCAGCAACTCGCCGGCATCAGCGGCGACACCTTGCGCCGCTGGGTGGCCGCCGGCATCTTTCCGCGCCCGTTCGTCAGGATCGCGGGCCGGCCACGTTGGCGTTGCGAGACCGTCATCGACTAGTTGCGGGAACCGCGGATCCGGCCTGGGCGGATCCGGCTGGCCGGCGCGGTGCCTGGCTTCCGGCAAACAAGGCACCGGCGCCCCAAGGCGCCGGCCCCCGTGAAACGGTGCACACTCAGGTCAACCCGCCCCCATCAGCGCCAGCAGCACGCCCCCGGCCACCACGCTGGCCACCTGCCCGGCGGCATTGGCGCCCATGGCGTGCATGAGCAGGAAGTTCTCGAAATCGTCCTCCTGTGCCACCTTCTGCACCACGCGCGCGGCCATCGGAAAGGCGCTGATGCCGGCGGCGCCGATCAGGGGATTGACCTTGCCGCCGCTCAACCGGTTGAGCAGCTTGGCAAACAGCACGCCGGCGATGCCGTCGACGGCAAAGGCCAAGATGCCCAGCACCAGGATCGCTAGCGTGCTGGGCTTTAGAAACTCGCTGCCGACCATCGTGCTGCCGATGGCCAGGCCCAGGAACAACGTCACCGTGTTCGCGATCTCCTGCGCACTGGCCTGGGTGAGCCGCTCCACCGCGCCCGACTCCTTCATCAGGTTGCCCAGCATCAGCATGCCGATCAGCGGCGTGGCAAAGGGCACCAGCGTGCCCACCACCACGGTGATGACGATCGGAAATAGGATGCGCGTGCGCCGGCTGATCACGCGCTGGCTGTAAGGCATACGGATGCGCCGCTCCTGCGGCGTCGTCAGCAGCTTCATGATCGGCGGCAGGATGATCGGCACCAGGCTCATGTAGCTGTAAGCCGCCACGGTGATCGGCCCCAGCAGGTGCGGCGCGAGCAGGCCGCTGACATAGATCGAGGTCGGTCCGTCGATGGCGCCGATGATGCCGATCGACGCCGCCTCGGGTCGCGAAAAGCCCAGCAGCAGCGCCAGCAACAGCGTGAGGAAGATGCCGAACTGCCCCGCCGCACCCAGCAGCACCAAGCGTGGGTTCTCCAGCAGCGGGCCGAAGTCGGTGAGCGCGCCGATGCCGATGAAGATGAGCAGCGGGAACAGCTCGTTGCGGATGCCCATGTCGTAGAGCACGCGCAGCATGCCGTCTTCGGCGATCAACGGCGACAGCGGCAGGTTGGCCAGCAGGCAGCCCGCCCCGATGGGCAGCAGCAGCAACGGCTCGTAGTGCCTGACGATGCCCAGGTACAGCAGCACCATCGCCACGGCGATCATCACCACCGACTGCGGCGTGACGTGCATCACGCCTTGCAGTAGCAGGGTCAGAGTGTCGGGGGCGACCATGCCCGGCCTCAGCTTTCGGCGAAGCGCACGATCGCGTCGCCGTGCCCCACCGCCTGCCCGGCCGCGACACAGACTTCGCCGATGATGCCGGCCCGCGGCGCACCAATGAAGTTGTGCATCTTCATCGCGTCGAGCACGGCGATCTGCTGGCCGCGCTCGACCCTGTCTCCCGCCTTGACATAGAGCTCCAGGATCACCCCAGGCATGGGCGCGTTCAGTGCCGACCCGCTCCCTCCGGCCGCCGGTCGCGAAGGCGCGACAGCCCGCGCGGCCGCCGCCGGGGCCGCGCCCGTGCGCACCGGGGGCGCGGCCGGCCGCGCCAGGCCTTCGCCACCCGGCGGGGGCTGCAGACCGGGCGTGATGCTGGCCTCGGGCAGGTCGTCGTCGCCGGCCAGCGTGACCTCGTAGCGCTGGTCGCCCACCGTGACCTCGAAACGATCGGCATCGACTTCCTGCACGTCGATTACGAACTCGCGTCCGTCTATGCCCAGCGTATATCGCCTCACGGTCGGCTCCTTCGCTGCCAGCTCTGGTTCTGCCGCGCGCGGCCGATGTCGACCCATCGCGACGCATACAGCAGGCTGCCCGGCCAGTAACTGCGCATCGACGGCGCGGCGTGGCGCCGCAGATGCGCGCGGTGCGCGAGCGTGGCCACCAGGATCGCCGCCGCCAATTCGGCCTCCGGGCCCGGCTCGGGGGCCAGACGCGGCGGCGGTTCGGGCGCCGCTGTGACGGCAACCGGTGCGGCCGCCGGCGGCCGGTCCAGCAGCAGCACGACGGTGAGCAGGCCCCACAGCAGCGCCAGCAGTCCGAACACCAGGCCCATGCCCAGCACGGCCATCTGCAGACCCCAGCTCAGGTTGTCCATGCCAGCCTCGGCGTCTTCATGTCGGCGACAGGCCATGTTTCTTGGGCGGGTTCTGCTGCACCTTCGTGCGCAGCACCTCCAAGGCCCGCGCCAGCCGCGGACGGGTCTCGCGAGGCTCGATCACCTCGTCGATCTGGCCCACGTCGGCGGCACGGTAGGGGTTGAAGAAGCGCTCGCGGTACTCGGCCACCAGTTCGGCCTCGCGCTGCGCCGGATCGGCGGCGTTCTTCACTTCTTCGCGAAACAGCACGCGCACCGCGGGTGCGGCACCCATCACCGCGATCTGGGCCGTCGGCCAGGCAAAGGCGAGGTCGATGCGCATCTGCCTGGAGCCCATAGCGACGTAGGCGCCGCCCATCGCCTTGCGCGTAACGATCGAGATCTTCGGCACCGTCGCCTCGCAGTAGGCGTAGATGATCTTGGCGCCATGGCGGATGACGCCGCCGTACTCCTGGTCGGTGCCGGGCAGGAAGCCCGGGCAGTCGACGAAGGTGATCAAGGGCACGTTGAAGGCGTCGCAGGTGCGGATGAAGCGTGCGATCTTGTCGCTGGCATCGATGTTGAGCGCGCCCGACATGAATGCAGGCTGGTTGGCCACGATGCCGACCGGATACCCGTCCAGCCGCGCGAAGCCGACCACCGCGTTGGCCGCGAACTGCGGCTGGATTTCGAGAAAGCTGTCGCGGTCGAATATGGCGACGATGGCGTCGCGCATGTCGTAGGGCTGGTTCTCGTCGTTGGGGATCAGAGAGTTCAGCGCCTCGTCCATACGCGTGGTCGGGTCCTCGGGTCGGATCTGCGGCGGGTCCTCGTTGTTGTTCTGGGGCAGGTAGCTCAACAGGCGCTTGGCCAGTTCCAGGCCGGCCACCTCCGTGTCGGCCGCCAGATGCGCGACGCCGCTGCGCACGGTGTGCACGTCGGGCCCGCCCAGGCTCTGCGCCGTGACGCGTTCACCGGTCACGGCCTCGATGACGTCGGGCCCGGTGAGGAACATGTAGCTGTCGCCGGCCATGATGATGAAGTCGGTCAGCGCCGGCGAATAGACGGCGCCGCCGGCGCAGGGGCCCAGGATGAGCGAGATCTGCGGGATCACGCCCGAGGCCATGACGTTGCGCACGAAGACCTCGCCATACGCGGCCAGACTGCGCACGCCCTCCTGGATGCGCGCACCGCCGGAATCGTTGAGGCCGATGATCGGGATGCCACTCTCGATGGCCAGGTCCTGCAGGCGGCTGATCTTCTGCGCCTGCACTTCGGAGAACGAGCCGCCGAGGACGGTGAAGTCCTGCGCGAAGACGGCGACGCGGCGGCCACTGACCTTGCCGAAGCCGGTGACGATGCCGTCGCCCGGGAAACGCTGCCTGTCGAGGCCGAACTCGCTGACCTGGTGGGTGGCCAGCGCTCCGAATTCCTGGAACGAGCCCTCGTCGAGCAGCAGCGCAAGCCGCTCGCGGGCGGTCAGCTTGCCGCGCGCATGCTGCTGTTCGATGCGCTTGCTGCCGCCGCCCAGCACGGAGCGGCTGCGCATCTCGCGCAGCACCTGCAGATGGTCCTGGGTCTTGCCCGCCATGCGGTTTCTCCCTTCGACCTCAAGGCCGGCCGTTAATGTGGCGCGGCGCGCTCTGCCGGCGTATGACGCAGGTCAATGCGCAGCCGCGGTGCCTGGGTGAGGCGATGAAGGCCAGCGGCAACGCCTGGCCGGTCATCTCCGAGGACGTCCAGGACTGCTGCCTACAGCGCATCTCCGCACGAGTGCGCTTCATCGAGGGCCTGACGCCGCAGCAGCAAACGCAAGCCACTGCGGACGCCATCGCGGACCATCCCGAGCAGCAGATGCTGGCATACATCTTCGGCAAGCTCGGGGATCACGGCCTCCTCGGCATCGGGACCGAGATGCAAAAAGTGCTGGTGCTGGCCGCGCTGAACCTGGTCGAGTGCATTGCGCAGACCGCGCCGAACGTCAGAGACCGAAATCGGTAGTCAACAACGCCGTTGGCTTACCGCTTACTCAGCACCCACGCACTGCCGCCCGCGGCGACGACGACGAACCACGGCATCGGGTCTGTCTGCGACACGCCAGCCTGAGTTCGTGAACAGCCGGTCTCGGTCGGGTCGTCGACGTTCGAGCAGGTAATGCCGACGACGTCCTACATCCCGGTCACCAGCGGTGGCGGCCCAGTGACCAAGGTGGCGACTGTCGAAGTCCGCAGCCTTCCGCACGAGCCCGCGACAACGCGGCTTCTGGCGCGATCAGACGAAAAAAGCCCCAACCGAGAGTGGCTGGGGCTTCAGGACTGGTGGAACCGGGGTCTGTCAAGGCCCTCGCCATTGCTTGCGATCTGGGCCGCTGCGCCCCATTCACCTTTGAATCCACCAGCAAGCGCTCAGGGCGCCGCGCCGCATCTGTGCGGTTCCCGTCTTTGGAACCGAACCCCCGTCCGTTTCGCCGAACCGCATCAGGGTGTTCAGGCGATAGCCTCTTGTCGAGCGAGCGAGTAGCACCGCGACAGCGCCCTCGAGGCCCTGCTGCAAGCACTCTGCTTCACATGCCCACGGGCTCGACTAGGACTGCCTCCGCGCCCCACCCTGCGGGCGAGGTCACCTGCCCGGCTTCCCGCCACGGTTCGAGGCGCTCTATGCACAGCGTGAGTTGGAATTTCCGCTGCTGGGCAACGCCGACCTGCCCTGCTGCCAACAGTAGGCCCGGGTGATTCACGGCGACACCGCCGCGGCGCTCGCCACCACCTTGGACGTGCGATTTCGCCGAGGGACGGACAGGCGTCCCACAGGGTCTCAGGGCAGCAAGCCCGTATGACCGAACAGGTCGCTGCCGCCCTGATTGGCCTCTTCCCAGAACAGCACACCATCACCGCCGGGCGTGTAGGCCAGCGCAACGGTGCTCACCTGGCCGATCCGGCCCACATGCGGGTCGCGGCGCAGCGCGAGCCAGCCGCTGGCCGGATGGTGCACGCGTGTGGCCAGGATGCCCGTGATCGCGTTGTCCGACGCGAGCCAACTGGTGAGTAGCCGACCATCGGCCAGCATCACGGCATGGAGCTGCAGCGGATCCCCGATCTGGGCCGATGGGTGGTCATTGCTGGTGATGGTGACGGGCGCACCCCAAGTGCCGTCTGCGGCCATGAGCGCGGCCTGGATGGAGTGGTCGTACGAGTTTGCCCACGCCGCAGCTGAGCCCCGCCCGGCTGCGCCAGCCACCACCAGCAGGCGCGGCTGCAGCGTGGTTCCGGCAACGACCGTCTGTTCGGCCTGCCAGCCTGCTGAATGCAGGAAGCGACGCCCTCGTACCGTGTCCGGCCCAAAACTGCCGTCGGCCATCTGCAGTGAGTAGCACCAGGCCACATGAATGGCACCAGACTCGTCCATGCTGACCGCTAACTGAGGCCCGGCGACGCCCGGCTCGCCGATGCGTTCGCGTGCCGTCCAGCCGCCGGGCTGGCCATTGCCCGGTGGACGCCAGCGAACGGCATGAATGCGGTGAGGGTCGCCGCTGGCAAGCGCTGGCATAAGCGTCCACACCAACACAGCTTCGCCTGCGGCGTTGGTAGCCACCCGCCAGGCCGTCAGAGCGCCGGGCAGGTCGCTTCCGGGGATCTGCGCGGCCGCGGTCCAGGAGCCCGTGGCCACATCCAACCAGCTGAAGTAGAAGCCACTGCTGCCCTCCAAGCTGCCGGGCCACAGCAGCACTGCGTTGCCGTTGCGGTCGATTCCCAACGCCGTTTGCAAGCTGGGGCCAAAGGGCGTGGCATGCGTGGCCACCAACACCGGGGCATCCCAGCCCGGGCTGCCGTTGAAACGCGCGGCATACAGCCCGTCCAACTGCTGCCAGGCCACTACCGCGGCGCCGTTGTCGTTCATCGAGACGGAAAGGGCCGACGACATCGAGCTCGTCGTGAAGGGCCGCAGCGGGGCGGGCGCCGACCAACCGGCGCCTGGCTGGTAGCGGGACCACGAGAGGTCGGGCCGGCCGCCGCTGCTGAACCTGCGGGTCCAAACCGCGACCGCGGCACCCCGCGCGTCAACGCCGACGGCGTAGTCGGTGGCCAGCGACTCGCTGTCGTCGTGATCAAGTCGGCGGTGCGAGAAAACAGGCATGCGCATCGTCGCGTCGATGCCGTCCAGGCTGCCCGTGATGGTCACGGCGCCCTCCGACACCCCCCGCACGATCCCGCCGCTCGTGCCGTTAGTGATTGCTGCCACTGCGGCGCTCGACGAAGCCCAACGTGCGAGGTCGGTGACGTCAGTCGAGCTGCTGGTGTAGTGGCCGGTGGCGAACAACTGGTAGGTGCCGCCGATCCCGAGCGCAAACCGGAAGGAGACGGCGCTGATGTCAAGGGCCTGGAGGAACGTGCCGACTCGCAGCGCCAGGGTGACCGAGAGCCGCTTGAACGTGACCGTGATGGTCACCGAGCCCGGCGCGACCGCGGTGATGTCCCCAAAGGAGTTGACCGTGGCGACCGCCGTGTTCGAGGACTGCCACAAGGACTCCTGGGTGACGTAGTCCAAGCCCCCGTCGGCATGGCGCGCCACGGCCCGCAGCGACGTCGACTGGCCGGGTGCAAGGGCGTTGATCGCCGGCTCGAGCTGTAGCGACACCACTGGGTTGTCCTCCCCGCCGCCGCCACCACCACAACCGGGCAACGTGGCGGCGACAACCAAGCCCGCCAGCCCGCGCAGGCTGGCCCTGCGAGCTTCATCCGTGACTGTCATATCGGCCCCGCCGTGAGTCGCTGTCAATCCATTCCGTCCGCACCGGCGGGGCGCGGCCCCGAGCCAAGTGCAGCCTTCGCGTAGGCCGATCATGAAGCCGACGCCCGCAGCGCGGCGAGCAGCGGCGCCAGTTCGGCCGTGACCACTTCGTCAGCCGCAGGCGACATCGGCCCGTCTGCCATTGCCGCCACGCGCTGTCGGACCACGTCCGCCGCCTGGGGCGGCCTGTGCCGGCGGCAGGGCGCGTACGACCTCCTGCAGCGCCAAGCTTAGGACGTCGAACCGCGCCGCCAGCGCTGCCGTGGTCGTCTTGTGCATCTTCGGGCTCCTTTCGGTGATACGGCAATGATCGGCACGGGCGGACGCGGCGTCGTTCACCACGAAGGGGGAGCACCCGTCTGGCGGGAGGCGTCCCCGGCCTGTGGCCCGGGCGCAGCGGTCGGCTGCAGGCTCACCCATTGAGCTACCGCGCCGGCATGATGACGGCCATGTACTTCAGCCCGCACACCACCAGCCCTCAGGCGTGCTGGCATTGCACACATTGTCAGGCGCTGATCTACCGGGACACTGCCGCCAAGTGCGCCCTGCCACCCGGTATACGAGCCATGCCGGACCAAGGCTGCGCGCTCTGGGAGCGAGAGGTCGGCGCTGACGATGAGCCTGGGTCGCCGGTCAGCTGCGATGTGGCGGGCCGGCTCGTGGCGCCGGACAAGCTGGTGGAGGTGGCTTGGGCGCCGTGAGGTGCGGCACGATGGTCTTCGCGAGGTTGCCGGCGGTCAGCTTTGCAGCGAGGTGCTGTCATTCACAGCCGGCCGCCGGACTGTCCTTGACGGCCACTTCCAGACATCCGATCGGCAAAGGGATCGCCGCGCCAACGGCCAGTTTGAAAGTACAGCCGCCATAGCCCAGCGGCCACTCAAAGGTGCTCATCCTCCGAAGCGGTCGCTCAAGGGCCGGCGGCGCCCGTCGACGCCGGATGGGGGCTGTACGTCCGCAGTTCGATCGGCCGAACTGGCGGTGCCGACCCCAAGCGGTACTACGAGTCGCGCAGCGCGGTCCCGCAAAGCGGTCGTACAAGGGCGAGAGCCCGGTGGACAAGAGTCGAAGCAAGGGCGCCGTAGAAGCGCAGCCAGCTGCAACTCGAACTCGAGCCCGTGAACATGTCGCCCGGCGTGCGCGCGCTGGTCGACAGCGTTCGCACCAAAGCAGCCTGAGCCGCCCCGCTCAGCGCCTATCCGCCTCGATCTGCGCCAGCGCGCGCATCGTGCGCAGCACGGTGTCGGGTGTCAGGCTGATGCTGTCGATGCCCAAGTCGACGAGGTACTTCGCGATCTCCGGGTGGTCCGACGGCGCCTGGCCGCAGATGCCGCTATGCCGGTTGTTGCGCTTCGCGCCTTCCACCGCGAGCTTGAGCATCTTCAGCATGCCCGGATCGCGTTCGTCGAAGGACTCGGCGACGATCGCGCTGTCGCGGTCCACGCCCAACGTGAGCTGCGTGAGGTCGTTCGAGCCGATCGAGAAGCCGTCGAACAGCTCCGAGAACTCGTCGATGAGAAGCACGTTGTTCGGGATCTCGCACATCACGTACACCTGCAGGCCGTTGACGCCGCGGCCGAGGCCGTGGCTGGCCATCGCATCGAGCACGCGCCGCGCTTCGTCCAGGCGACGGCAGAACGGCACCATCACCTTCAGGTTGGTCAGGCCCATCACGTCGCGCACGCGCTTGAGCGCCTTGCATTCGAGCGCGAAGCCCTCTGCATAGGCCGGGTGGATGTAGCGCGAAGCGCCGCGGAAGCCGATCATCGGGTTCTCTTCGTGCGGCTCGAACACGCGACCGCCCAGCAGCGCGGCGTACTCGTTGCTCTTGAAGTCCGACAGCCGCACGATCACCGGCCGCGGGTAAAACGCCGCCGCGATGGTGCCGATGCCTTCGGCCAGCCGCTCGATGAAATAACTCGCACCGTCAGCGTAGCCGGCCCACAAGGCCTGGACTTGCGCACGCTCCTTCTCGTCGACGATGCGTTCCGGATGCAGCACCGCCATCGGGTGCACCTTGATGTGCTCGTTGATGACGAACTCCATGCGCGCGAGACCCACGCCGTCGCAAGGCAGCATGCTGGTCTGGAAAGCCAGCTCCGGGTTGCCGAGATTCACCATGATCTCGGTGCGCGGCTTCTTCAGCCCGGCGATGTCGCTCACCTCGCGGTGGAACGGCACCGTGCCGGCGTAGACCTTGCCCATCGCACCCTCGGCGCACGAGACCGTCACGCCTTCGCCGTTGGCCAAGGCCACGGTGGCGTGCTCGGCCCCCACCACCGCAGGGATACCCAGCTCGCGCGCGACGATGGCGGCATGGCAGGTGCGGCCGCCGCGGTTGGTGACGATCGCCGCGGCGGTCTTCATCACCGGTTCCCAGTCGGGCGTGGTGGTGTCGGCCACCAGCACCTCGCCCGGCTTGAACTCAGCCAGGTGGCGCGCGTCAGCCACCAGGCGCACCGCGCCTGTCGCGATGCGCGAGCCCACCGCGCGGCCGCGCGCCTTCACCTCGCCCTTGCCATCGAGCACGAACTCCTCGATCTGCGTCGCCGAACGCTGTGACACCGCCGTCTCGGGCCGCGCCTGCACGATGTAGATCTGCCCGTCGGGGCCGTCCTTGGCCCATTCGATATCCATGGGCCGCAGCATGCCGGCCTGGCGGCTGTAGTGGTCCTCGATCTTGATCGCCGCGCCGGCGAGTTCCAGCACGTCGGCGTCGCTCAGGCAGAAACGCGCCCGGTCGGCCTTGGGCGTCGGCCGGTTCACCACCGGCTCGCGCGTGCGGCCGCTGGCATAGACCATCTGGATCTGCTTGTCGCCGAGCGTGCGGCGCAGCACGCTGCGAAAGCCCTGACGGTAGGTCGGCTTGTGGACGTAGAACTCGTCGGGATCGACCGCGCCCTGCACCACGTTCTCGCCCAGCCCCCAGGCTCCGGTGATGAACACCATGTCGGGATGGCCGGACTCGGTGTCGATGCTGAACATCACGCCGCTGGCCGCCAGGTCGCTGCGCACCATCTGCATCACCGCCACTGACAGGTACACCTTGAAATGGTCGAAGCCGTTGTCGATGCGGTACGAGATCGCGCGGTCGGTGAAGAGCGAGGCCTGGCAGCGCTTCACCGCGTCGAGCAGGACCTCCTCGCCCTGGATGTTGAGGTAGGTGTCGTGCTGGCCGGCGAAGCTGGCGGTCGGCAGGTCCTCGGCCGTGGCCGAACTGCGCACGGCCACGCTGAGGTCTTCGCCGAAGCGCGCCTTCATCTCGCACCAAGCCTCGCGGATGGTCGTCTCCACGTGTTTGGGTATCGGCGCTCCGTAGACGATCTCGCGCGCCCGCTTGCCGACACGGGCGAGCGCGGTGACGTCGCGCTTGTCGAGCTTGTCGAGCACGCGGTGCAGTTCGACCCAGGCGTCTGATTCGTCCAGCGCGTCGCGGTAGGCCTCGGCGGTGATCGCAAAGCCGTCGGGGATGCGCACACCCAGCGGGGCGAGTTGCTGGAACATCTCGCCCAGCGAGGCGTTCTTGCCGCCCACCAGCGGCAGGTCGGTCAAAGACAGTTCACGGAACCAGCGGATGCAGCTTGTCGATGCGCTCATGGCAGAACTCCCGGGGCGTCTGCGTTCGATGGTCCGCCGGCCGCCGGCCCGGCGACTTGAGCCGCGTCAACCGACGCGCTCGGCCGGTAGCCCTGCTCTCGCATCGCGACGAGGATCTGCTGCGCATAAGTCGCTCAAACACCCTCTTCCCTGCTCCTTGGGCGGCCAGACCCGTCAGTCGAGGCTCTGATGGCGGTTTTTGTGGTCGACTGCGACCCGCCGAGCGCCGATGAACCCGGCCGCACACGGCCGCACACGGCCGCACACGCACATCAGAGGGTTCGTCTACGGGTTACCCCGACGATGAAGCCGCTCTGCCTCGGTCCTGAAAATCGCGATCGCAACAGATCCCGCGGCCCGTGGCGCTGGGCCGCTTGATTGGTGATCGTTCGGCATGATCAGGCCGCCTGCGGTGCCTGCTCATGCGCCGCAGCGCGCCGCGGCGTGCGCGCCCGCAGACCCAGGTGCGTCAGGACCTTCTCGATCACCGGCTGCTCCAGGATCGCAGCGATGATCTTCAGCTCGCGGGGAAGCTGCCGGCCACGAGCGACTGTTGATGGCCGTCAAGCACCGCCCACCGGACCGCGGTGGCCGACCGCTGACCTGTACATACCGGTCTTCCGGCCGCGAAGTTCTGGTGTGCGACGTACAGCGGCCCGTCGGATGCCGGCCACGAACACCAGCACCGACCCGTTGCCGTCCTTCAGTCTCGCTGCACCGGTGTCAACACGGCAGCCGGTCGCTGTCCATGACGACTGCGCGGTGAGCAGACGGTCTCGGCCATACTGCAGTCATCCCGGTAGCGTGAGGCCGAGCGCATCGCGAACCTGGTCAATCGGGGGGACGATGGTCAGTGAGGAGATGGCCGTGTGGGCTCTAGTCGTCTCGCAGCGTTGACAGGCGATCCTTGGCTTGCGTCAGATCATCCCGGCCGTTTGTGTGCCTGCACCTCTGGCTGTCCGCATGGTGCAATCCAGGTCTCCCGACCCGCCATGGAGAGAGGGTTCACATGACCTACCGATTCCAATCCAAGGTCGCCGGTGACGTACTGATGCTCGGGCCGGCTGGCGATTCGGTATTGAGCGCCATAGGCATGGTGCCGGCCGCCAAGGGCATCATCCAAGCTGAAGCCATGCCGGCGGCGATCAGAGCGGTTGAAACTGCCACCGCGCGGGATGAGTTGCTGTGACCTGCGGACCGTTCCGCCGCCGCCGGCGTACAGGAGCTTGGAGACGACGGCGAGGCAGTGTCGCTCCGCCAGCGCGCCTGGCCCCTCGTGGAGATGATGCGGCGCGCCCACGCCGCCGGCGAGGCCATCGTCTGGAGCGTCTGACCGCGGCGCCCGACCGCCGTGCCCACTGCCGATGAAGCACAGCCTGAAGGAGACCTTCAGCCGATTCCTGCGGCGTCGACGCCGGCTCGGGCACTTCGCGCGGCACCCGCTGCAGGACGCGCTCGCCGGGCGCGGCCCGCGGGCGGAAGTTCCGCAGCAGCTGGCCCAGGACCTGCTCCAGGTCGCCGAAGACGAGCCCGCGGCGGCGCTCGCGAGGTTGAAGTCGCATGCCGAGGGACTGAGCCCTCGCGAAGCCGCCGCCCGGCTGGCGCGGCACGGGCGCAACGTCGTCGAGCACGAGGCACCGCTGCCGTGGTGGCGGCACCTCTGGCATTGCTACAGGGATCCGTTCAACCTGCTGCTGACCGCGCTGGCCGTGGTCTCGTACGCCACCGAGGACCCCAAGGCCACCGTCGTGATCGGCGTGATGGTGGTCCTGAGCACCGCGATCCGCTTCGTGCAGGAGCACCGCTCGACGCGGGCCGCCGAGGCGCTGAAGGCGATGGTGAGCAACAGCGCCACCGTGCTGCGCCAGGTGCGCCGCGAGATCCCGATCAGCCGCCTGGTGCCGGGCGACGTGGTTGTTCTCTCGGCGGGCGACATGATCCCGGCCGACTGCCGCGTGCTCGGCGCGCGCGACCTTTTCATCGCGCAGGCCGCCCTGACCGGCGAATCGCTGCCGCTGGAGAAGTTCTGCCGATCGCCGCACCGCCAGCGACGCGCCGCTGGAGCAGCGCAACCTCGTCTTCATGGGCACGAACGTGGTCTCCGGCTCGGCCACCGCGCTGGTGGTCAACACCGGCGAGCGCACGGTGTTCGGCGCGCTGGCCGCGCGGGCCGGCTCAGCCGACGCCGCGCCCAATGCCTTCCAGGCGGGCATCAACAGCGTGAGCTGGCTGCTGATCCGCTTTGCGGCGGTGATGGTGCCGATCGTGCTGCTGGTCAACGGATTTACCAAGGGCAACTGGCTGGAGGCCTTTCTCTTCTCGCTGTCGGTGGCGGTGGGCCTGACGCCCGAGATGCTGCCGATGATCGTGACCTCCACGCTGGCCAAGGGCGCGGTGCTGCTGTCGCGCAAGAAGGTCGTGGTCAAGCGGCTCGACGCGATCCAGAACCTCGGCGCGATGGATATCCTGTGCACCGACAAGACCGGCACGCTGACGCAGGACAGGATCGCGCTCGAGCGCCACATCGACGCCTTCGGCCGGCCCTCCGACGAGGTGCTGGACTTCGCCTACCTGAACAGCCACTTCCAGACCGGGCTGAAGAACCTGCTCGACCGCGCGGTGCTCGACCACGTGGAGAAGCAGGCCGAGCTGAAGCTGGAGCAGGACTTCCGCAAGATCGACGAGATCCCGTTCGACTTCCAGCGCCGGCGCATGTCGGTCGTGGTGTCCCGGCGCGACGAGCGCCACGAGCTGATCTGCAAGGGGGCGCTTGAGGAGGTGCTGGCTGTCTGCAAGCGGGTGCGGTCCGGCGACGAAGGCGTGGCCCGGGATCTGCCGCTGGACGCCGCGATGCTCGAGCGCGTGCAGCGGGTCACGCGCGAGCTCGCCGAAGCGGGCCTGCGCGTGGTGGCGGTGGCAATGAAGGAGGTGCCGCCCGGCCAGGCGGTCTACGGCGTCGCCGACGAGGCCGACCTGGTGCTGATCGGCCATGTCGCCTTCCTCGACCCGCCGAAGGAGTCGGCAGCGCCGGCGCTTGCGCGCGCTGGCCGCGCACGGCGTGCGCGTCAAGGTGCTGACCGGCGACAACGAGCTCGTCGCCGCCCACGTCTGCGCGCAGGTCGGCCTGGGCGCGGGCCCGGTGCTGCTGGGCGCGCAGGTCGAGACGATGGACGACGCGGCCCTGGCGCCGGCCGTGCTCGCGCACGACGTGTTCGCCAAGCTGGCGCCGATGCACAAGGAACGCATCGTGGCGGCGCTGCGGGCGCAGGGCCACGTCGTCGGCTTCATGGGCGACGGCATCAACGACGCGCCGGCGCTGCGCGCCGCCGACATCGGCATCTCGGTCGACTCGGGCGTGGACATCGCCAAGGAGGCGGCCGACGTCATCCTGCTCGAGAAGAGCCTGATGGTGCTGGACGAAGGCGTGGTCGAGGGGCGCGCCACCTTCTGCAACATGCTGAAGTACATCCGCATGACGGCCAGCTCGAACTTCGGCAACGTGTTCTCGGTGCTGGTGGCCAGCGCCTTCCTGCCCTTCCTGCCGATGCTGCCGCTGCACCTGCTGGTGCAGAACCTGCTGTACGACATCTCGCAGACCGGTATCCCCTTCGACCATGTCGACGCCGAGCTGGTGAGCCAGCCGCTGAAGTGGAACCCCGGCGACATCGGCCGCTTCATGCTCTTCTTCGGCCCGATCAGCTCGGTCTTCGACCTCACCACCTTCGCCGTGATGTGGTGGGTGTTTTCCGCGAACACGCCGGCCGCGCAGGGCCTGTTCCAGTCGGGCTGGTTCGTCGTGGGGCTGCTCACGCAGACGCTGATCGTGCACATGATCCGCACGCCCAAGCTGCCCTTCATCGAGAGCCGCGCCTCGGCCACGCTGACCGCGATGACCGGAGCCATCGTGCTGCTGGGCCTGTGGCTGCCTATGGGCCCATTGGCCGGGTACTTCAAGCTGCAGGCGCTGCCGCCAGCCTTCTTCGCGTGGCTGGCCGGCATCCTGCTCGGCTACGCGCTGCTGACCACCTTGATGAAGCGTTACTACATCCGCCGCTTCGGCTGGCAATGAATCCCTGAACAGGACAACGGCATGCCCCAGGCACAACACCTGAAGCGCAGCGACCTCGTGCGCATCGCCACCGAGCTGATGGCAGAGCACGGGCTCGAGCCGGAGTTCCCGGCCGCCGCGCAGGCCCAGCTCGCCCGGATCACAGGCCCGGGATGCGACGACGATCCGCGCATCAGCAACCTCACCGCCCTGCCATGGTGCTCGAACGACAACGACGACTCGCTCGACCTCGACCAGCTGACCTGCTGCGAGCCCCAGCCCGACGGCACGGTGAAGATCCTGGTGGCGGTCGCGGACGTGGACTCCCTCGTCGCCAAGGGATCGCCCATCGCCCGGCACGCGTGGATCAACACCACCTCCGTCTACACCTCGGCGCGGGTGTTCGCTATGCTGCCCGAGCGCCTCTCCACCGACCTCACCTCGCTGAACCTCGGGCAGGACCGGCTCGCCGTCGTCACCGAGATGCTCGTCGGCGCAGACGGGACGGTCACGCACTCCAGCCTCTTCCGGGCGCGGGTCCGCAACAAGGCGAAGCTGGCCTACGACGCGGTGTCGGCCTGGCTGGCCGACGAAGGCGCCCGGCCCGATGCGGTGGCCGCCCTGCCCGGGCTGGAAGCGCAACTGCGCACCCAGGACCAGGTCGCCCAGCAGCTGCG
>CAVQWK010000021.1:0-21466 GCA_963717575.1 uncultured beta proteobacterium
GACCTAGCCCGCCGTGAGCGGCTTTTTTGCGGCTGTCACGCTACTGCCGGCGGGCGCAACTGAGCGCAACGGCTGACGGTGCATTGTTTGGTGTAACGCGCAGAAAACAGGCCGGAAAGCCGCGCCATTGCGTGCGCTTCTACAGACTCCGACTCCGCCAGCCAGTCTAAGTCCTTGTCACCCAAGGACTTTCTTGCCAACAGGGCCGCCGCGTGCGGCCTTCCCGGACTGGCACTCCGTCGCGGCTTCGAACCCGAGTTGACGGCCCATCGCCGGCGATCCTCCGCGCCAATCCTTGGTCGCCAGATTAGCCGGTCTCCCGACGGCCTCCGGTCCACCTGATGACGACGCGAGATCCGGCCCGCCGGGGCCCGCTCCGCTTATGGACGAGGGCATGCAGGTCGACCACCGGGGGGTCACGGCTCGCAGCGCACACGAAGCGGGGTCGCGCATACTGGGGCTTCTCCGTCGGCGAGGTGCACGCCGAAGGCGTTGCGCGTCGTGTCCGGCCGCCCTTCAACCGCCTGCCCGAAGGTCCACTGCCCGTGATGTCGCGCCATCCTCCCTTGCGTTCTTCCCCGCGGTCGGCCGCGCCTTTCGTCGTCTCGCGCTGACGCTGCTGGCCGCCTGCAGCGGCAAGGGGCGCCCCGGCCCGGCGCCTGCCGGCGCCATGCCGCCGCCGCCGAGCGTCGGCGTGGTCACCGTGGCGCCGCAGGTGGTGGCGCTGCAGGCCGAATTGCCGGGCCGTGTGGAGCCGCTGCGCGTGGCGCAGGTGAGGGCGCGCGTCAACGGCGTCGTGCTCGAGCGCCAGTTCGTCGAAGGCAGCGAGGTGCGCGCCGGACAGGCGCTGTTCCTGATCGATCCCGCACCCTACCAGGCGGCCCTGGACAGCGCCAGCGCCCAGCTGGCGCGCGCCAGGCCAGCCTGGCGCAGGCCACGGCCACGGCCGACAGGTACAGGCCGTTGGCCGAAGCCAGAGCCATCAGCCATCAGGACTACGTCAATGCCCAGGCGGCGCAGAAGAGCGCCGAGGCCGACGTGGCTGCCGGCCGCGCCGCGGTGCAGACGGCTCGCATCAACCTGGGCTATGCCAAGTCACGGCGCCGATCGCGGCCGCATCGGCCGGGCACTGGTCACCGAAGGCGCCCTCGTCAGCGCGGCAGAGGCGACGCAACTGGCGCTGATTCAGCAGACGCGCCGGTGTACGTGAACTTCACGCAGTCCAGCGGCGACGTGCTGCGCCTGCGCAGGGCGATGGCAGCGAACCAGTTGCGCCGCGTCGGCGCCGACGCCGTCGCGGTGCGCGTGGTGCTGGAGGATGGCAGCGAACTGCCACGTCCGGGCAGGCTGCTCTTCAGCGATCTGTCCGTGGATGCCAGTTCGGGCCAGGTGACGTTGCGGGCCGAGGTCGACAACCCAGACGGGCTGCTGCTGCCCGGGCAGTACGTCCGCGTGCGGCTGGCCCAGGCGGAACTGCCGGCCGCCTACCTGCTGCCGCAGCAGGCCGTGACGCGATCGGCGCAGGGCGACACGGTGCTCGTGGTCGGAGAGGCAACAAACCGATGCCGCGACCGGTGACGGTGGGTTCGTCGCAGGGGGCCAGTGGGTCGTCACCGGGGGCTTGAATGCCGGTGATCGCGTCATCGTCGATGGTTTCCAGAAGATGTTCGTGCCCGGCGCGCCGGTCACCCCGGTGCCTTGGTCGGCCGCCGCTTCCGCCGCCGCCTCGGCACCGGCCGCGGCCGCCTCGGCGCGCCGCCAGTAGGCGGGGCGCGAGATGTCCCGGTTCTTCATCGATCGCCCCATCTTCGCGTGGGTGATCGCGCTCTTCTTGCTGGTGCTCGGCAGCGTGGCCATCACGCAGCTGCCGGTGTCGCAGTATCCGCCGGTGGCGCCGCCGGCGATCATCGTCTCCGCCGGCTACCCCGGCGCTTCGGCGCAGACCTTGGAGGACAGCGTGCTGTCGGTCATCGAGCGCGAGATGAACGGCGCGCCGGGCCTGATCTACATGGAGTCGGTGGCGCAGGCCGACGGCACCGGCAACATCACGCTGAGCTTCCAGGCCGGCACCAACCCCGACCTCGCCCAGGTGGACGTGCAGAACCGATTGGCGCGCGCCACGCCGCGCCTGCCCGCGGCCGTGACGCAACAGGGCGTGCGTGTCGACAAGTCGCGCAGCAATTTCCTGCTCTTCACCATCCTGTCATCCAGCAACCCGGACATCGATCCCATCGCGCTGGGCGACTACGCCGCACGCAACGTGCTGCCCGAGCTGCAGCGTGTTCCCGGGGTCGGCCAGGCGCAGCTGTTCGGCACCGAACGTGCCATGCGGATCTGGATCGATCCTGCCAAGCTGATGGGCTACCAGCTGTCCAGCGCCGACGTCGTGGCCGCGATACGGGCCCAGAACGCGCAGGTGGCGTCGGGCGCCATCGGCGACCTGCCCAACGTGGCCGGGCAGGGCATCGCGGCCACCGTGGTCGTGCGTGGCCAGCTCAGCACCGTCGAGCAGTTCGGCCGCATCGTGTTGCGCGCCAACAGCGACGGCTCCACGGTGCGCCTGGCGGACGTGGCGCGCATCGAGCTCGGCGCCCAGGGTTATGCCACCTCGGCGCGCCTGAACGGCAACCCGTCCACCGGCATCGGCGTGCAACTCGCACCCACCGGCAACGCGTTGGCCACGGCGGCCGCGATCCGCGCCAAGATGGAAGAGTTGCAGAAGTACTTCCCGCAGGGCGTGAGCTACGCCATCCCCTACGACAGCTCGCGGTTCGTGAAGATCTCCATCACGCAGGTGGCGGTGACGCTGGTCGAGGCCGTGGTGCTGGTCTTCCTGGTGATGTTCCTGTTCCTGCAGAATTTCCGCTACACGATCATCCCGACCATCGTCGTCCCGGTGGCGCTGCTGGGCACCTTCGCGGTGCTGCTGGCGCTGGGCTTCTCGATCAACGTGCTGACCATGTTCGGCATGGTGCTCGTCATCGGCATCGTCGTCGACGACGCGATCGTGGTGGTCGAGAATGTCGAACGCATCATGAGCGAGGAAGGCCTGCCGCCGCGCGAAGCCACGCGCAAGGCCATGGGCCAGATCCAGGGCGCCATCGTCGGCGTCACGGTGGTGCTGATCTCGGTATTCGTGCCGCTGGCCTTCTTTGCCGGTTCGGTGGGCAACATCTACCGCCAGTTCGCGGCCGTGATGGTGGCCTCGATCGGAATTTCGGCCTTCATGGCGCTGTCGCTCACGCCGGCGCTGTGCGCGACGCTCCTCAAGCAGGTCGAGGCCGGGCACGACGTCGAGAAGGGCGGCTTCTTCGGTTGGTTCAACCGCTTTTTCAAACGCCGCGCCAAGGACTACGAGAGCTTCGTCGCCGGCATGCTGCGCAAGACCGGCCGCTATCTCGTCATCTACGGTGTGATCATCGCCGTCGTCGGCTGGATCTACCTGCGCCTGCCCACGTCCTTCCTGCCACCCGAGGACCAGGGCACCATGCTCGTCAACGTGCAGCTGCCTCCGGGCGCCACGCAGGAGCGCACGCTCGCCGTGATGCGACAGGTGGAAGGGTTCATGCTGAAGCAGCCCGAGGTCCAGGGCATGGTGAGCGTGCTGGGCTTCAGCTTCTCGGGCCAGGGCCAGAACGCGGCGCTGGCCTTCGTGACGCTGAAGGACTGGGACGAACGGCCGAACCCGGAGAACTCCGCGCAGGCGCTGGCCGGCCGCGCCTTCGGCGCGCTGATGGGTGTCCGCGACGCCTTCATCTTCCCGCTCAGCCCGCCCCCGATTCCCGAGCTCGGTGCCGCCTCTGGCTTCAACTTCCGCCTGCAGGACCGCGGCGGCAACGGCCACGAGGCGCTGGTGGCGGCACGCAACCAGTTGCTGGGCATGGCGTCGCAGAGCAAGGTGCTCACCCAGGTGCGGCCCACCGGCCTGGAGGACGCGCCGCAGTTGCAGATCGACGTCGACCGCGACAAGGCTGCTGCCCTGGGCGTGGGTTTCGACAGCATCAACGCCACCCTGTCCACGGCACTGGGCTCGTCGTATGTCAACGACTTTCCCAGCCGTGGCCGCCTGCAGCGCGTGGTGGTGCAGGCGGATGCGCCGACACGCATGCAACCCGAGGACCTGCTGCGACTGAACGCCAGCAACGGCAAGGGGCAGCCGGTGCCGCTGGCGGCCTTCGCCAGCACGCGCTGGATCACCGGAGCCATGCAGACGGTGCGCTACAACGGCTACCCCGCGATGCGCATCGACGGCAGCGCGGCGCCGGGCTACAGCTCAGGCGCGGCGATCGCCGAGATGGAGCGCCTGGCGGCGCGGTTGCCGGCCGGCTTCGGGTTCGAATGGACGGGCCAGTCGCGCGAGGAAAAGATCGCCGGCAACCAGGCGCTGATCCTCTACGGTTTCGCCATCCTGGCCGTCTTCCTGTGCCTGGCGGCGCTTTACGAGAGCTGGGCCATCCCGCTGTCCGTGATCCTGGTGGTCCCGTTGGGCGTGTTCGGGGTCGTGCTGGCGACGCTGCTGCGCGGCTACGCCAATGACGTCTACTTCCAGGTCGGCCTCGTCACCATCATCGGCCTGTCGGCCAAGAACGCGATCCTGATCATCGAGTTCGCCAAGGACCAGCAGGCGCAGGGCAAGAGTGCGGTGGAAGCCGCGCTGGAGGCAGCGCACCTGCGCTTCCGTCCCATCGTGATGACTTCCATGGCCTTCATCCTGGGCGTGCTGCCCCTGTTCCTGGCCAGCGGCGCCGGCTCGGCCAGCCAGCGCGCCATCGGCACCGGCGTGGTCGGCGGCATGATCAGCGCGGTAACGCTGTCGGTCCTCTTCGTGCCGGTGTTCTACGTCGTCGTGCGGCGGATCTTCAAGGGCAGCGAGCGCCAGCGTCGCAAGTATGCGCACGAATTGGACAACAGCAACCTGCACGTGCCGATGGAGGACCGCTGACATGAGGCTGTCCTCCCCGACCGCCCTCGTCGTCGCTGCCGCGGGGCTGCTCTCGGCTTGCTCCTTCATCCCGGCGTATGAACGTCCGGCAGCGCCGGTGGCGCCGGCCTGGGCCGATGCCGGCGCGAGCGCAGGCCCAGCGGCCGCCGACCTCGCCTGGGCCGACTTCCTCACCGATGCGCGGATCCGTGCCCTGGTCGAGATCGCCCTGAACAACAACCGCGACCTGCGCATCGCCGTGCTCAACGTCGAGCAGGCGCGGGCACAGCTCGGCGTGCAGCGCGCCGACCTGCTGCCCAACGTCGGCCTCGGCGCCAGCGCCAACCGCGCGCCGAGCAGCAGCGGCGGCATCAGCAGCCTGTACACCGCCGGGCTCTCGGTCAGCGCGTTCGAGCTCGACCTCTTCGGCCGCGTGCGCAGCCTGTCCGAAGCGGCGCTGGCGCGTTACCTGGCCAGCGACGAAGGCCGGCGCGCGGCCCAGGTGGCGCTCATCGCGGCGGTGGCGAGCACCGAACTCGCGCTGCGCGCCGACGAGGAGCAACTGGAGCTGACCCGACGCACGCTGGCGTCGCGCGAGGAGAGCCTGAGCCTGGTGCGCGTGCGCTTCGACGCCGGCGTGATCGCCGAACAGGATCTTCGCGGTGCCGAGTCGCTGGTGGCGGGCGCGCGCGCGACGGTGTCCGCACTGCGTCGCCAGCGCAGCCAGGACGCCAACGCGCTGGCGCTGCTGATCGGCGAGCCGTTGCCGGTGGGCCTGCCGCCAACGACCGGGCTGTCGGCGCTCAGCCTGACCGACCTGCCCGCCGGGCTGCCGTCGGAGGTGCTGCTGCAGCGGCCGGACATCCGCCAGGCCGAGCAGCAGCTGATCGCCGCCAACGCCAACATCGGCGCCGCGCGTGCGGCCTTCTTCCCGCGCATCACGCTGACAGGCAGCGCGGGCTTTGCGAGCAGCGACCTGTCAAGCCTGTTCGACAAGACCGCCTGGACGTTCGCGCCGCAGTTGCTGCAGCCGCTGTTCGACGCCGGCCGCAACGAAGCCAATCTCGCCGCGGCGCGCGCCGCGCGCGAGATCGCTGTGGCTCAGTACGAGAAGGCGATCCAGGTCGCGTTCCGCGAGGTGGCCGATGCGCTGGCCGGCCGCGCCACGCTGGGTGAGCAGCTCGCGGCGCAGCAGGCGCAGGCGACCGCCGAAGCGCGGCGGCTGGAACTGGCCGACGTGCTGCTTCGGGGCGGCGCTGCCAGCCTGATCGACCGCCAGGAGGTCGAGCGCGCGGCGCTGTTGACGAGGCTGGCGGTGGTGCAGGTGCAGCTGGCCAAGGCGCAGAACGCGGTGCTGTTGTACCGCGTGCTCGGCGGCGGGGCCGGCCCGGCGACGGTGGCAGCAAGGTAGAAACCCGCAGCCGGCGGCGCGACCGGGCGCCGCCACAATGCGCGCTTTGACTTGCGCATGGAGCCTGCCTTGCCCTTGAGCGACATCGAGATCGCGCGCCAGACGCCGATGCACCGCATCACCGACCTGGCGCGCGACCGCCTGGGGATTGCCGACCAGCACCTCGTGCCCTACGGCCACTACAAGGCCAAGCTTGCGCTCGACCACATCGCGTCGCTCGAAGGCCGCCCCGAGGGCAAGCTGGTTCTCGTCACCGCGATCAGCCCCACGCCGGCCGGCGAAGGCAAGACCACCACCACGGTGGGCCTGGGCGACGCGCTCGGCCACATCGGCAAGCGGGCAATGATCGCCTTGCGCGAGCCCTCGCTGGGCCCGGTGTTCGGCATGAAGGGCGGTGCCACCGGCGGCGGCCTGGCCCAGGTCGTGCCCATGGACGACATCAACCTTCACTTCACCGGCGACTTCAATGCCGTGGCGCTGGCCAACAACCTGCTGGCTGCCGCCATCGACAACCACGTGCACCACGGCAATGCGCTGGGCATCGACGTGCGCCGCATCACCTGGCGCCGGGTGATGGACATGAACGATCGCGCGCTGCGCGACATCACGGTGGGGCTGGGCGGCACGGCCAACGGCTATCCGCGCCAGGACGGCTTCGACATCGTCGTGGCATCCGAGGTGATGGCGATCCTGTGCCTGGCGACGTCGCTGCGCGACCTCAAGGAGCGCCTCGGCCGCATCGTGGTGGCCGAGACGCGCGACCGCCGCCCGGTGCGCGCCTGCGACTTGAAGGTGCACGGTGCCATGACCGTGCTGTTGCGCGACGCGCTGGCACCCAACCTCGTGCAGACGCTGGAGCACACGCCGGCGCTGCTGCACGGCGGGCCGTTCGCGAATATCGCGCACGGCTGCAATTCCGTCATCGCCACGCGCACCGCCTTGCGCCTGGCCGACTACGTGGTCACCGAGGCAGGGTTCGGTGCCGACCTGGGGGCCGAGAAATTCATCGACATCAAGTGCCGAGCCTCGGGCCTGCGCCCATCGGCGACGGTGCTGGTGGCCACCGTGCGTGCGCTCAAGTTCCACGGTGGCGTCGACCTGGCGGAACTGGGCACCGAGGACCTGCCCGCGCTGCAGCGCGGCCTGGCCAACCTGGAGCGCCACCTGCACAACCTGCGCGACATCTTCGGCCTGCGTTGCGCCGTCGCCATCAACCACTTCGGTGGCGACACCGAGGCCGAGCATGCGCTGGTGCGCGAGCACATCGAGCACCTGGGCGTGGCAGTGATCACCGCACGGCACTGGGCCGTGGGCGGGCGAGGGGCGGTCGACCTGGCACGCGAGGTGGTGCGCTTGTGTGAATCGCCGCCCGCGCTGCGATTCGCCTACGACGACGCCACGACCTTGTGGAACAAGATGATGGCGGTGGCCACGCGTGTCTACGGCGCCGCCGACGTCAGCGCGCCGGCACCGGTGCGGGCGCAGATCGAGCGCCTGCAGGCCTCGGGTTATGGCCATCTGCCGGTCTGCGTGGCCAAGACGCAATACAGCTTTGCCACCGACCCCACGCGGCGCGGTGCACCGGTCGGCCACACCGTTCACGTGCGCGAGGTGCGGCTGGCGGCGGGCGCCGAGTTCGTGGTCATGATCTGCGGCGACGTGATGACGATGCCGGGCCTGCCCAAGGTGCCGTCGGCCGAGCGCATCGATCTCGACGACGACGGGCGCATCGTCGGCCTGAGTTGACGCCAGCGCGCCGAGACCTGAGACCGGCTTCGAAGCGCTCACGCCGATGGCCAACAACACCGCGCGTCTGTGCCGCATCGAGACGCTGATTCGCTCGCGGGGGCACGTCAGCTTTGCGACCCTGCTCGACGAGCTCGAGGTCTCGCCGGCCACGCTCAAGCGCGACCTCGAATTCCTGCGCAGCCGGCTCGGCGCACCGATCGAATACGACCGCGACCTCAACGGCTACCGCTTCGGTAGCGCGTATGCGGGCGGCCGGCATGAGCTGCCGGGGCTGTGGTTCGACGAGGCGGAGCTCTACTCGCTGCTGATGGCACACCAGCTGCTGAGCAGCCTGGACAGTGACGGGCTGCTCAGCCGCCACCTGCAACCCTTGCTCGGCCGCATCCACCAGCTGCTGGGCAGCGGCGAGGCCACGGCGGCCGAGACCTTGATGCAGCGCGTGAAGATCGTCACCGCGCTGCGGCGGCCGGTGCCGAGCCAGCAGTTCGAACGCGTCAGCGCGGCGCTGCTGTCGCGCCGCCGGCTGCGCCTGCGCTACCTCACGCGCGGACGCAGCGAGGTGAGCGAGCGCGATGTCTCGCCGCAGCGCCTGGTGCACTACCGCAATACCTGGTATCTCGATGCCTGGTGCCACCGCGTGGAGGCGCTGCGCCGCTTCGCCGTGGATGCGATGGAGGCGGCCACGCTGCTCGACGGGCGGGCTGTCGACGTCGCGCTCGCCGACGTGCAGGCCAGGATGGATGCCGGCTACGGCATCTACGCCGGCGGCCGCAGGCGCTGGGCCGTGCTCGCCTTCGAGGCCCGGGCCGCGCAGTGGGCCAGCCGCGAGGAATGGCACCCCGACCAGAAGGGGCGCTGGCTCGCCGACGGGCGCTTCGAGCTGCGCCTGCCCTATGTCGACGACACCGAACTGGTGATGGACGTGCTGCGCCAGGGCGAAGAGGTGAGGGTGCTGGCACCGCCCGCGCTGGTCGACGCAGTGAGGGCGCGGCTGGCGGCGGCGGCGGCGCTGTATGCCGACGACGGCGCAGCGGCGAGCGGCTGATCGCGGGCCCACGGCGAGAGGCCGCGCCGCCGGGAATGTCGATGCGCGGGGCGTGAAGACCATCAGAGCGGACGCCCATTTCGGACGGGATTGAAGCTCGCAGCACAATGCGCGCTTCGTCCCCCACGACTCGAACCTGCGTCCCATCATGATTGCTGGCTGGATCTTCAAGAAGAACGAGGCACCCGCCTCCGAAGCGCAGGCTGGCGACCTGGACGGCCGCGCCGGCGCGGACCCCGGCCTGGCCCCGGGTGCACCGGCGCTTGACGACTGGGCGCCCAGGCTGCAGGCGGCCATGGGTGACGATGCAGCGTTGCTGGCACTGGCGCGCGCGGGCGCGCCGCTGGAGGTGAAACTCGCCGCGGTCGGCGCACTGTCTGCCGAAGAGGCGATGAAGCTGGCCGAACGCGAGTTCCGCAACCATGACCGCCGCGTGCATCGCCTGGCCAAGCAGCGCCACACGGAGCGGGTGGCGCAGCGCAAGGCGGCCGAGGGGGCGGCCGAACTCATCGTGGCCGCCAGGGCACTCGTCGAGGAGCCTTTCATCGCAGTCAACCGCCTGGTGGAACTCGACCGGGCGTGGCAAGCCCTGGATCCGGGCTTGCTTGCGCCCGCGCAGCGCGGTGAATTCGAAGCGCTGATGGCGCAGCTGTCATCGCTCACGCGCGAGCGCGCCGACGAGGCGTTGAAACTCAAGCAGTGGACGGCGCAGGCCCGGCTTGCGCTGGCCAACCTGCATGCCGTCTGTGCCGAGGCCGCGGCGGGCACGGCGAACCGCGGCAGCCTGGCGGCGGCCGGTGCTGCAGCGAGCCTCGCCATCGAGTCGGCGCCGCAGGGGGATACCGGCGCTGCACTGTGCGAGGCGCTGGCCGCCGCCGCTCAGGCCGGTACCGAGCTCGACGAGCGCCTGGACGTGCTGGAAGTGGTCCTGCAAGTCTCGTTGTTGCCCGGGTCCGGGCCGTCCGCAGAGCCGGTTCCGAGCGGTGACGCGACCGGCACTGCGGCAACGGCGCAAGATGCCGTGCTGCGCTGGAAGCAACTCCCGCCGCTGACCGATGCCCGTCTCGCCGACACGCTGAACCAGCGCTTCGAGCAATGGCGGCAGGCCCAGGAAGACGCGCGCCAGAACCGACGCACGCAGCGGCGCGAGCAGGTCAAGGCCCAGCAGCATGCCGCCCGCAGCGAGCACGCCGAGACGCTGGCCAGCGTGCTGGAACGGGCCGAGGCTGCTCTCGCCGAAGGTCACCTGACCGATGCGCACAAGCACCTGATCGAGATCGACGAACTGCTGCACGGTGGCGTGTCGGCAGGCCCGTTGCGTGCTCGCGTCGACTCGCTGCAGGCCGGCTACGCCCAACTCAAGGGCTGGCAGCACTGGGCCGGCGGACGGGCGCGCGACGAACTCGTGCTGCAGGCAGAGGCCTTGGCTGCCGCCACCAGCGGCGAGACCGATGTGCGCACCGTGAAGCTGTCGACGCGGCAGCGGGCCGAGGTCATCGATGACATGCGTGCGCGCTGGAAAGAGCTCGACCGATTGGGCGGCGCCACCAGCCGCTCGCTGTGGCAGCGCTTCGACTCGGCGCTCAAGGTGGCCTACGAGCCCGTGGCCGCACACGTGGCGGCTCAGCGCGCCGCACGCGAACAGAACCTTCTCGCACGTCAGCAACTCATCGCGGCCTTGGACACGCTGACGCTTCCAGATGTCGGCATCGAAGGCGATCCTGTGGCGCCCGATTGGCGTTCACTGGCCGGCGCGCTCGATCACTTCCAGACCGAGTGGCGCAAGCTCGGGCCGCTCGAACACACCGTGCCTCACAAGGCGCGCGACAAGCTGGTCGAACGCATGAACGCCGCGGTGGGGCGGATTGAAGCGCCGTTGCGCGAAGCGCGACGTGCGGCACGGCTGACGCGCGAGCAGCTCATCGCGCGCGCTCACGCCCTGGGCGCCGAAGTGAGCGCCGGGACGCCTGGCCGCGAACTGGTCGACAGGGTGCGCGAGTTGCAGACGGGATGGCAGCAGCACGCCAGGGCGCTGCCTCTGGCGCGGGCGGACGAGAACGCGCTATGGACGGAGTTCAAGACGGCGATCGATGCCATTTTCAGCGCGCGAGACGCCGCCTTCAACGCTCGCGACGCAGAGGCGAGGGCACACGGGGCCGAGCGCGCAGCCCTGATCGAGCGCCTCGAGGCGCTGTCAGCCGACACGGCACCGGCCGAACTCAAGCGCACGCTGGCCGAGGTCGAGGCCTCGTGGCAGAAGGTCGGGTCCCCGGCGCGCAGCGATGCAGCGGCCCTGGACGCCCGCTTCCGCCATGCGCGGGAGACGGCGCGCCAGTACCTGGCCGGCACCGCGCAGCGCCACTGGCACGCCATTTGCGACGCCCTGTTGGCCAAGATCGCGCTGTGCGAGGAAGTTGAGTCGAGCGTGGACCCGGCCGACGCCCAGGCCCTGCTGGCACAGCGCTGGTCGGCGCTGCCGGTGCTCCCGGCGCCCTGGGAGCAGGCGCTGGGCTGGCGCGCCGGGCTGCCCGGTGCGGCCGAGGTCGGCAAGCCGCAGGGCACCGTGGCCACCGATGAGTTGCTGCTGCAGGCAGAGGCCAGTTGGGGCCTGGATTCGCCGCCCGCATTCGAGACGGCACGTCGCATGCTGAAGCTGCAGGCCATGAAGCAGGCGATGGAGGGCCGCCGGCCGGTCACGTCGGCGCCGTTGACGCCTGAGCAGTGGCTCTTGGCGCTGATCTGCCGCACCGGGCTCGACGCGCTGCAGCGGCAACGACTGGGCACGGTGCTGGCTGCACTGCGTCAGCGCGGACCGGTCGACTTCGCTTCCCAAGGGGAGCCCGCAACTCGGCGTCGCTCGGCAACGCAACCTTGCATGAGCACCTGGGCCCGACAGCCCGATGCATAGACCACGCATCGACAGCCTTGCAGGTATCGATGCGCATGTCGCAGTTAACATAATATACATCGTGCACTATAGAAGAATGCGGATGGGTGGGGTACGGTGGCGGTCGCGTTGCTCGCCTCAAGGAGCCTTCTCTCGCCGCGGCTCCGACGTCGCCGGGCGCGCGCCCCCCCTGGCCGCCCTCTCAGGCCGGCGTCTGGCCGTCCGCGTCGGGGTCGACGTCGTCGGCGGTGGGCGAGGAGCCCGGTTCTGAAGGCGACAGTCGATCGAGTGGCCGGCAAAGGTGGCGATTGAGTTGACCCAGGCGCTCCGACTTCTCGATGGCAGCAAGTACCACCTCGGGGCTGATCATCAGAATGAAGGGATTGCGTTGCGCAGTCTGCTGGGTCACTTCGATGCTCCTGAGGTCGTGGTTTCAACGCCCTTATCGGCAACTCTAGGCTTCAACTGACCCCCGGCCAAGTCGGCGCTGCGCCATTCGGCGTGTCGGACGGCATCCGACACGGCTTGCTCGCAATTCACTTGGCCGCTGCTCCCAGCTTGGCTGCGAGCGCCTCTCGGCCTCCCTGGCGCGCGAAGTCGGCCGCGGTCAGGCCGAGGGCATTGCGTGCCTTCGGATCGGCGCCGCGTGCCAACAACACTTCGGCAGCGTCGGGCGAACCGTACTGCGCAGCCATCATCAGCGGCGTCGTACCGTTGGGCGACGGCGCATCGATCGGCGCGCCGCGATCGAGCAGCAGCGTCAGCAGCTTCGGCTCGGGGCCGCTGGCGGCGTAGTGCAGCGGCGTCCAGCCGCTTCGACTGATTTTCGCCCCACGGTCGATCAGGCGCTGCGTCCATTCCAGGTTGCCCCGCAGCGCGGCCATCATCAGCGGCGTCTCGTCGGCAGCGTTGACGGCGTCGACCTTGAGTGCGGGGTGCGCCAGCAGCGTGGCCGCGACCTTCAGCGACCCGTCGCGCAAGGCCAGGTAGAGGCCGACCTGACCGCGCTCGTCGGGCGAATTCGGGTCGAAACCGCGCTCGAGCAGCCCCGACACGGTGCGGGCATTGTCGTCGGAGACGGCGCGGAAGTAGTCCTCGTAGGCGCCGGCATTGGCCGAAGAAAATCCAATGGCCAAAAGAAGATGCAGGAATAATCTAAGGTAATACTTCATGTTCTGTTGGTTCCTTGGGTGGTGGTGGCAGGCCGAACAGGCGCTCGAAATTCGTGCTCGTGACCCGTGCGACTTCGGCCACCGGCAAGCCCTTGATCTCGGCCAGGCGGGCCGCCACGTAGGCCACCAGCGCGGGGTGATTGGTGCGGCCGCGGTAAGGCATCGGCGCCAGATACGGGCTGTCGGTTTCGATCAGGCAGCGCTCCAGCGGCACGAAGCGAGCGACCTCGCGCAACTCCTCGGCACCGCGGAAGGTCAGGATCCCTGAGAAGGAGATATCGAATCCCAGTTCCAGCGCCTGCTCGGCGACGTCGCGCGTCTCGGTGAAACAGTGGAAGACGCCGCGCACGGTGCCCTGCCCCTCTTCGCGCAACAGCAGCAGGGTGTCCCGGCTGGCACTGCGGGTGTGAACCACCAGCGGCAGAGCGGTGGCGCGCGCAGCCCGGATGTGGACGCGGAAGCGCTCGCGCTGCCATGCCATCTGCTCGACGCTGCGGCCTTGGAGTCGGTAGTAGTCGAGCCCGGTCTCGCCCAGACCCACCACGCGCGGCAATCGAGCGCGCGCAACGAGGTCCTCGACGGAGGGTTCCTGGACGCCTTCGTTGTCGGGGTGCACACCCACCGTGCACCAGAAGTTGTCGTGTGCCAGTGCCATTGCGTGCACGCGATCGAACTCCTCCAGCGTGGTGCAGATGCACAGCGCCCGGTCCACCTGCGCAGCAGCCATGTCGCGACGCAACTCGTCCAGGCGGCCGTGCAGTTCAGGAAAGCTGAGGTGGCAATGCGAATCGACGTACATGCGGTGGCTGGGCGGCCCGGTGCCGAGGGGCCGCGTTACAGCGTCTGCGTCGGCTTGGCGGACGAGATGCTCGTGCCCAGCACTTCCTCGATCTTGAGCTTGACCTGCCGCGACTTCTCGTCGTTCGGGAATCTCACCCCCACGCCCTGCGTGCGACCGCCGGAGGCGTTGGCCGGCGTGATCCAGGCCACCTTGCCGGCGACCGGGAAGCGCTGCGGGTCGTCGGGCAGCGACAGCAGCAGGTAGATGTCCTCGCCCAGCCGATATTCGCGCGAGGTCGGGACGAACAGCCCGCCATCGGTCAGCAGTGGGATGTATGCGGCGTAAAGCGCACCCTTTTCGCGAAATACGAGCTGTATCACGCTCGGGCGCGCCGGCGCCCCTGGCACCAGCGACGGACCGAGTCCAGCCGATCGGGTCACCGGAGATTCGCTCATGGCGCGAGTGTAACGAAGCTCCGCCGCGAGTCGGCACGCGAGTCGGCACCGCCCCGTGGGGCCGCCAGCGCCAGCCGGGCCTGCGATGCCAGCGCATCGATCATCAGCGGTTCATTCCAGGGATGATCCTCGTTGCGGGCGATGCGCGCCAGTTCAAGCGACCACGCCACCAGCGCCGGCCAGGCCGCGTCTGCCGGCACCCGTTCCGACGGGAAATAGAGCGCCGACCCACCGCCCGCGCGGGCCATGGCGTCGTGGCACAACTTCTGCAGCGCATCCACCGCTTGCGGTATCGGCCATCCGGCGAGCGCGGCCGCCTGCCCGCCTGCCATGGCAGCCGGCAACGCCGACCAGGCCGCGGCGTCGATCCCGGCCTGGACCAGCGCCAGGGCGTCGAGCGGACGGCCGCTGCTGGCCGCCAACAGCACATCGCCGTTCTCCACACCCTGCGCGGCGAGCCACGCCGCGGCGTCCGCGGGGGCAGGCGCAGGCAGGCGCAGGCGCTGGCATCGGCTGCGCACCGTGGGCAGCAGCAGCGCCGGATCGCCGGCGGTCAACACCAGCCGGGTGCCCGCAGGCGGCTCTTCCAGCGTCTTCAACAGGGCGTTGGCCGACTGGATGTTCAGTGCCTCGGCCGGATGCAGGACCGCCACCTTGCCGTGGCCACGGGCGCTGGTCTTGGTGGACCAGTCGATGAGCGTGCGCACCTCGTCGATGCGGATCTGCCGGCTGGGCTTGCGTTTGGCGTCGTCGCCTTCAGCCTTGTCGCCGGACAGCGGCCAGTCGTGGGCACGGCGCAGCGCTTCGGGCAGCAGCACCAGCAGGTCCGGGTGAACTCGCGACTGCACCAGGCGACAACTGCCGCAGTGCCCGCAAGGGCGTGCGCCTGTCGCCGTTGCGTCCTCGCACAGCCAAGCCTGCGCCAGCACGAGCGCGAACGGCATGGCACCGACGCCGGCGGCGCCGTGCACCAGCAAGGCGTGACCCCGATGCGAGGCCAGCGCCGCGGCCAGCGGCTCCGCCAGCCAAGGCAGCGGCAGCGTGCCGTCGGCGCCTACCACCATGACCGTGCCTCGATGGCCGCCTGCACCTGCTGCCAGACATGGGCACGGTCGGCTTCGGCGTCCAGCCGCGCGAAACGGCCGGGGTCGGCGGCAGCACGCGCTGCGTAGCCGGCGCGCACGCGATGGAAGAAGGCTTCGTCCTGCGCTTCGAAGCGATCGGGCGCGCGCACGGCACCGCGGCGCGCGGCGGCGGTCGCGGGTGCCAGGTCGAACCAGAGCGTGAGGTCCGGCTGGCGCCCCTGCTGCACCCATTGCTCGAGCTGGCCCAGTACCTTGGTATCGAAGCCGCGGCCGCCGCCCTGGTAGGCAAAGGTGGCGTCGGTGTAGCGGTCGCACAGCACCGTGTCGCCGCGCGCCAGTGCCGGCTCGATGAGGTTCACCAGGTGGTCGCGCCGCGCCGCGAACACCAGCAGCGCCTCGCTCATCGGGTCCATGGGCGAGTGCAGCACCAGTTCGCGCAGGCGTTCGGCCAGCGCGGTGCCGCCGGGCTCGCGCGTCACCACCACGGCGTGCCCGCGCGCCCGCAGCCAGTCGGCAAGGGCCTCGATGTGCGAGCTCTTGCCGGCCCCGTCGATGCCCTCGAAAGTGACGAAGCGGCCCCGCATCAACGGCCGTCGCGCTGGAATTTGTTCACGGCGCGATTATGTTCGGCGAGTGTTTCGCTGAAGACGCTGCCGCCGCTGCCGTCGCCGCGGGCCACGAAGTACAAGGCCCGCGTCGGCTCGGGCCGCACCGCTGCGCGCAGCGAGGCCAGTCCCGGCATGGCGATCGGCGTCGGCGGCAGGCCGGCGCGCGTGTACGTGTTGTAGGGCGTGTCGGCCTGGAGGTCGCGCTTGCGCAGGTTGCCGTCGAAGGCGGCGCCCAGGCCGTAGATCACCGTCGGGTCGGTCTGCAGGGGCATGCCGATGCGCAATCGATTGGCGAAGACGCCCGCCACCAGGCCGCGGTCGGCGGGCAGGCCGGTCTCCTTTTCGACGATCGACGCCAGGACCAGCGCTTCCTCGGCGCTCTTCAGCGGCGTGTCCGGCGCCCGCTGCATCCAGGCCTCGGCCAGTCGCTGCCGCATCGCGCCGTGGGCGCGCCTGAGCACCGTGAGATCGCTGACGCCTCGGCTGTAGGCATAGGTGTCGGGAAAGAAGCGTCCCTCGGCGCTGGCACCGGGTTCACCCAGCGCCGCCATCAGTTCGGCGTCGCTCAGGGCGGTGATGGTGTGCTTGAGGTGGGGCGCACGGGCAAGTTCGGCGCGGAGCTGGCGCACCGTCCAGCCTTCGATCAAGCGCAGCTGCTCCAGCGTCTCTTCGCCCTGCACCATCTTGGCCAACAGGCGACGCGGCGAGGTGCCGGCGTCGATCTCGTAGCTGCCGGCGCGGATGCGTCGCGCCAGCCCCGACCAACGGAAATATTCGTAGAGCAGCCTCGGTGAGGTCATGCACGCCTGCATCGACCCACGCCTGCGCCACCTCGCGAGGCAGGGCGCCGGCCTCGATGGACAGTTCGGCGCTGGCACCGGCCAGCGGCAAGGGGCGGTCGATCCACCACCACGCGGCGCCGAACACCGACGCGGCAAGAACGGACAACAGCCCCAGCAGGCTCAAGAGCCAGCGAAACCCCGACGACAGACCAGGCATGTCGGCTGATCATAATCAGCGCATGAACGCCGACATGCCCACCGCCGCCCAGCCGCAAGGCGCCGTGCGCCTGCACGATTGGGGTGTGATCCGCGCTGCCGGCGCCGATGCGCGCAGCTTCCTGCACGGTCAATTGACGCAGGACACGCTGCATCTGGAAACCGGCCAGGCGCGGCTTGCCGGGTACTGCTCGCCCAAGGGACGGTTGCTGGCCAGCTTCGTCATCTGGAGCCACGGCAGTGACGAGGTCTTGCTGGCCTGCACGGCGGACTTGCTGCCGGCGGCGCTGAAGCGGCTGTCGATGTTCGTGCTGCGCGCCAAGTGCAAGCTCAGCGACGCCAGTGCCGACCTGCCGCTGTGGGGACTGGCCGGCGACGCAGCCCGGATGGCCCTGGGCGGCGGCGCCGCCGCTGCGGTGTGGAGTCGGGCCGACGTCGGCGGCGCCGACCTGATCCGCCTGCCGGACGCCGTTGTCGATGGCGCCGCCGTGCCGCGTTGGCTCTGGGCCGGTGCCCAGGCCCCGGCCCTGCCCGCGCTGGATATCGAAGCCTGGCGCTGGCTGGAGGTGCACAGCGGCGTGGCACGGGTGGTCGGTGCCACGGTGGAGCAGTTCGTGCCGCAGATGGTGAACCTGGAACTGGTGGGAGGCGTCAATTTCCAGAAGGGCTGCTACCCAGGCCAGGAGGTGGTGGCGCGCAGTCAGTACCGCGGCACGCTCAAGCGTCGCGCCCAGATCGTCGGCAGCCCGGTCGCGCTGCAGCCGGGCCAGGAGGTGTTCCACGATGCCGACCCGGGCCAGCCGGCCGGCATGGTCGTGCTGGCCGGCACATGGGCTGGCGTGCACCACGCCGCGCTGGTGGAACTCAAGCTGTCGGCCCTGGGCAGCGGCAGCCTTCATGCCGGTTCTGGCGACGGGCCGCCGCTGGCCGTCGCCGCCCTGCCCTACGCGATGCCGACCGACCCGGCCTGACCCGCGCGCGGTCGTGACGGCGTCGTCACACCGCGCGGCGCATCTCGATGTGCGGCACGCCGGCCTCCATGAAGACCTCGCCCGCGGCGGCAAAGCCGTCGCGCTGGTAGAACGCCGCGGCGGCGGTCTGCGCCTTCAGCATCACCTCGCGGTCGCCGCGCTCGCGCGCCGCGCGCAGCAAGGCATCCAGTACGGCCCGCCCAAGCCCCGCGCCGCGCACCGTGGCCAGTGCCGCCATGCGGCCGACCTGGGCCACACCCGGCGCGGCCTGCAGGAGGCGCCCGCCGGCCACCGGCACGCCGAAGCGGTTGTAGGCCACGACGTGCAGCGCCGACGCGTCGGCGTCGTCGCAGACCAGGTCGGCGGCGATGCCCTGCTCCTCGAAGAACACGGCGTGACGAATGCGCGCGGGCGTCTGCGCCCAGCGTGTCCCAGTCACCCGCGCGCAACTCGAACATGGGTTGCCCCGCCTCGAAACCCTCCAGCACCTCGCGCAGCGCCTGCGGTACCGGACGGCTCGTCTGGGTGGCGGGATCGGCGAAGACATAGACCAGTTCGCCGTGCACCAGGCGCTGTTCGCCGCGGAAGACCGCGGCCTCGAACAACAACGACGACGTGCCGATGCGTGCGCAGCGGATGCCGATCTCCAGCCGCTCGTCGTAGCGCGCCGAGCCTGCGTACTCGAGCGTGGCCTTGCGCACGTACAAATCCCCCTGCAGCCGCTCCATGGTGTCGTGGTACGGCAGCGCCAGCGCGCGCCAGTAGCCGGCCACGGCGGTGTCGAAGTACATGAGGTAGTGGCCATTGAAGACGATCTTCTGCATGTCCACCTCCGCCCAGCGCACGCGCAAGGGGTCGAGGAAGCGAAAGTCGCTGCGATGTTTCATGGTTGCCGGGTCCTCTCGGGTGCGTTGACGGGCCATGCCGATGCCCCTGTGGCGAGAGCATACTTTCGTGTTCGCACCCCTCCCGACGGCACTCACTCCAGGCAAGGCACCCCATGGCCCGCATCCTCTACCTGACGCAGATCGACATCGACCCCGGCGCCGTGCGGCTCTTGCCCGCCGAATGCCAGCGCACGGGGATGCGCCGGCCGCTGATCGTCACCGACGCCGGGGTGCGTGCCGCGGGCGTGCTGCAGCAGGCGCTGGAGGCACTGGGCGGGCTGCCGCATGCGATCTTCGACGAGACGCCGTCCAATCCCACCGAGGCCGCCGTGCGTGCCGCGGTGGCGGTTTTTCGCCGTGAAGCCTGCGACGGCCTGGTCGCCGTCGGTGGCGGCTCCAGCATCGACCTGGCCAAGGGCGTGGCCATCGCCGCCACCCACGACGGGCCGCTGAAGACCTACGCCACCATCGAAGGCGGAAGCCCTCGGATCACCGACCGCGTGCTGCCGCTGATCGCCGTGCCCACCACCGCCGGCACCGGCAGCGAGGTGGCGCGCGGCGCCATCGTCATCGTCGATGACGGCCGCAAGCTGGGTTTCCACAGCTGGCATCTGGTACCGAAGTCAGCGCTGCTGGACCCGGACCTGACGCTGGCCTTGCCGCCGATGCTCACCGCCGCCACCGGCATGGACGCCATCGCGCACTGCATCGAAACCTTCATGGCGCCGGCCGTGAACCCCCCGGCCGACGGCATCGCGCTCGACGGCCTGGAGCGCGGCTGGGCGCACATCGAGCGCGCCACGCGCGACGGGCAGGACCGCGAGGCACGCTGGAACATGATGAGCGCCAGCATGCAGGGCGCGATGGCCTTCCAGAAGGGGCTGGGCTGCGTGCATTCGCTCAGCCACAGCCTCGGCGGCGTCAACCCGCGGCTGCACCACGGTACGCTCAACGCCATGTTCCTCCCCGCTGTGGTGCGCTTCAACGCCGCTGCCGATTCGATCCAGCGCGAGCGGCGCCTGCAGCGCATGGCCCACGCCATGGGCCTGCCCGGCTGCGACGCCCGCGGCACAGAGGTCGCCGCGGCCATCACCGACATGAATGCCCGCCTCGGCCTGCCCAGCGGCCTGCGTGCCATGGGCGTCACCGAGGATCTGTTCGAACGCGTGATCGACGGCGCCATCGCCGACCACTGCCACAAGACCAACCCGCGCATCGCCACGCGCGAGGACTACCGCGCCATGCTGGCGACGGCGATGTAGGCCTCGGCACCGCGGGCCTCTTCCACCGCCGCTGCGTCCTGTCGCGCAGCGCCGCAGTTCGTCGCAAGCCCATGCGGCGCCGGGGAGGGGCTGCTATGGTGTGCTACATCACCAACACACCCCGCCCGGGGCGCTCGACCATGCAAACCTGGGACCAACGACAGCCGATCTACCAGCAGCTGGCCGACCTGCTGGCCGCGCAGTTGCTCGACGGCGACCCGCCCGAAGGCCAGGTCATGCCGTCGGTGCGTGCCCTGGCCGGCCAGTACCTGCTCAACCCCCTGACCGTCAACCGCGCGCTGCAGGCGCTGGGTGACGCGGGCCTGCTGGAGAGCCGTCGCGGCGTCGGTCTGTACGTCACGGCCGGCGCACGCGAGCGCCTGAAGGCCGCCGAGCGAAAGCGCTTCCTGGAAGCCGAATGGCCGCGCCTGCGCGAGCGGCTGCGCCGCCTGGGCATCGGCGCCGAACAACTCACATGGGGGGATGCCCGATGAACACCGCCTCTGCCGAGCCCCTGGTCGAAGCGCGCGGCCTGACCGTGCGCTACGGTGCCAAGCGCGCCGTCGACGACATCAGCTTCACCATTCCCAAGGGCCGCGTCGTCGGCCTGCTGGGCCACAACGGCGCCGGCAAGTCGACGCTGATGAAGGCCATGGTCGGCCTGGCGCCGCCCGATGGCAGCCTGCGGGTGCTGGGGCTCGATCCGCGCCGCGACCGCGTGCAATTGCTGGAGTCGGCCTGCTACATCCCCGACGTGGCGATCCTGCCGCGCTGGGCCCGGGTCGCAGACCTGATCACGCTGATGAGCGGGCTGCACCCGAGGTTCTCTGCCGACCGGGCACGCCAGCTGCTGGGGCGCACCAGCGTCGGCCTTTCGGACAGAGTGAAGGCATTGTCCAAGGGCATGATGGTGCAGGCGCACCTGGCGCTCGTCGCCGCCATCGACGCCCGGCTGATGATCCTGGACGAACCGACGCTGGGCCTGGACGTGTTGTCGCGCAAGGCCTTCTACGAGATGCTCGTCGACGAGTGGTGCGACGGCGAGCGCAGCGTCGTCATCTCCACCCACCAGGTCGAAGAAATCGAGTCGCTGCTGTCCGACGTGCTGATGCTCAACGAGGGCAAGCTCGTGTTGTCGATCAGCCTGGAGGACATCGACACCCGCTTCGTGGCGCTCAGCCACGACACCGCGGTGGCCGAGCAGATGGCGGCGGCGCACCCGCTGTTGCGTTAT
>CAVQWK010000022.1:0-9833 GCA_963717575.1 uncultured beta proteobacterium
GCACCTGCGCCATCACGCGGTCGCCGCCCGGGTCTCGCAGCAGGGCCCGGCGCAACAACTGCAGCGGCTCGGGCATGTCGACGAAGGGCGCGCCGTTGCGCAGCGCGCCGGGCTTCCTCTGGACCAGCGGGATGTAGTGCTGCCAGTCGTACTTGGTCTGGCCGCGGTCGCTCAGCCGCTCGTGGCTGGCCACAACCTCGTCGCCCGCCACGACGACGATCTTGCCCGGGTACAGCCGGGTGCTGACCGTCTGCCCGGCCAGCTCGCACGGCACCGAGTAGCGGTTGCGCGCCACCGACACCAGGCAGGTACTGGTCACGCGCGCCGGGTTCTCCACGTAGCCGTCGAAGGGCTCGGGCATGGGCATCAGGTGCGGCCGTTCGTTCTCGAGCATCTCGGCCAGGCTGAACTGGTCGTGCTCGGGGTGGCGGACCTCCTCCCACAACGCCCGGCAGCGGTCGCCCAGCCAGGCGTTGAGTTCGACGAAGGAGCCGAAGCGCTGCTGGGCCGCGTCGATCCAGATGCGCCGGCGGCTGTCCTGCACGTTCTTCTCGACGACTCCCTTCTCCCAGCCGGAGGCGACGTTGCAGAAGTCGGCGTCGAACAGGTAGTGCGCGCACATCACGGCGAAGCGCTTGTTGACGGTGCGGCCCTTGCCCTTCTTGACCTTGTCCACGGCCGTCTTCATGTTGTCGTAGATGCCGCGCCGGGCAATGCCGCCCAGCGCCGCGAACGAGCGCGTGTGGGCATCGAACAGCATCTCGTGGCCCTGGCTCGGGTAGGCCACCAGCCAGAAGGCCCGGCTGGCGCACAGCTTCAGGTGCGAGACCTGCATGCGGTAGTAGATGCCGCCCACCACCAGGCCCTCTTCGCTCCAGTCGAACTGGAACGCCTCGCCCAGCTCGAAGGCCAGCGGCACGAAGGCGGTGGTGGACACGGTCTGGCCTTCGCCCTGGCGCCAGGCGCGCACGAAGTCGGTGACGCGGCTGTAGCCGCCGCGCGTAGCCCTCGGCCTTGATCTGCGCGTGCAGCGCCCGGGCCGTGCGCCGCTCGTGCTCGCGGGCGGTGCGCGTCGACCTTCAGCGCCAGCTTGAGCGCATCGTGGAACGGCGTGAGCTTGCCCGGCGCCTCGCTGCGCCGGTACTCGGCTCCTCCAGCACCGGCGCCTTGAGCCACTTGCGTACCGTGTTGCGCGACAGACTCGTCAGCCGCACGATCTCCCGAACAGACTTCTTCTCGCGGAAATACATCCGCTTGACCTTGCCAATCATGGCCATGGTGATCACTCCTTCTCCCCTGCTCAAGAAAGAGGCAGGGTAGGTTGAACACCCGGGTCAATTTTGGATCGGCACTATCGCGTCTAGGTGGGTCAGTTTTCGGTCGGCGTCAACAGATACACAGCAACTGCAGGGCATGCTATTGCATTTATCCCCCGAACGCAAGCGCATGCCGCGCGGCTGGTGGCCGGCTACGTCGATGGCGCTCTGTGACCCGCCGCAGATCCAGAAGATCCTGATCGCGGCCGACGCGGCCGAAGAGGCCGAGGTGCGCTTGCGCGTGGCCTTCGCGGCGGAGACCATAGAAACCTCACTCGAACTCGAATAGCGCCGCGCTGGCGCGAAGGTCGGGCCAGCGCAGCACCACCTGGCCGGCCTGCAGGCCGAAGGCGTCGGTGGCCTGAGAACCGCGCTGCCGGCCAGCACTACAGAGTCAGCATAGGTGTCTTCGCGGATGTTCGGGCGTGTCGCGCCACTGATAGTGCCGCGCGCGCGTTACGGGCATGTGGCCCGTCGTCACATGCAGCCGATTTGGGCCAGTGCGCGGAGTTGGGGAGGCCGCGATGCCGATGCGGCCCACGCGCGCCGTTCTTGAGCGTGCGCTCGGTGTTGCACAGGCGTGAGGGTTTGCTCGCGTAGGGTTTCGGGCCGGCCGCCGACCTGAACATCCATCTGTACTGCCCGGTGCTGGACGGCGTCTACGAACGCGGCGAGGCTGGGCCGGTCTTCGTTGAATCGCGGGCGTGGACCGAGAGGATGTGCACGCGGCGCTGCAGGATCGTCGGTGGGCTCCTATTGAGCCGGCCGCATGAAGTTTGAACTTCTTGGAGCCGATAGAGTCAGAGCGTCATGGACAAGGAAGACGCTCGATTTCAGAAGTTGGAGCAATTGCACGAGAGGCGCAAGCAAGTCGTGCGGTTGCATCTGCGGGGTACTGCGGTGATGGAGATCGCTGCTTTGACGGGACTGAGCTACCCGACGGTGCGCAAGGCAATCGACCTGTTTGTCGTCGGTGGTTGGTCCGCGATCAAGCCTGCGCCGCGCGGTCGCAGTGCGGGAGATGGACGGCTGCTCAGCGCGGCCCAGGAGGCGTCGGTGCGACGCACCATCTGCGACAAGCGGCCCGAGCAGCTGAAGATGGAGTTCGCGCTGTGGACCCGCGGCGCGGTCATGCAGTTCGTCGAACGCGAGTTCGGCGTGCGGCTGTCGATTCGCGCCACCGGCGAGTACCTGCGTCGCTGGGGCTTCACGCCCCAGAAGCCGATCAAGCGCGCCTACGAGCAGCGCCCCGAGGCCGTCAAGCAGTGGCTCGATCAGGAGTACCCGGCCATCGAGCGTCGCGCCAAGGCCGAGGGCGGCGAGATCCACTGGGGCGACGAGACGGCGCTGGTCAACACCGACGTGCGCGGGCGCAGCTACGCCCCTCGCGGCAAGACCCCAGTGACCATGGCCGTGGGCGGCACGCGCGAGAAGCTGTCGATGATCTCCACCGTGACCAACCAAGGGCGCGCCAACTGGATGATCATCGACGGGGCGTTCAACCATCAGCGGCTGATTGAGTTCCTGCAAGCCCTGGTGCGAGACGGCAAGCGCCGGCGCAAGAAGGTCTTCCTCATCCTGGACAACCTGGGCGTGCATCACTGCAAGCCCGTGAAGGCCTGGCTGGCTGAAAACCGGCTCCACATCGAGGCCTTCTTCCTGCCCAGCTACAGCCCCGAGCTCAATCCCGACGAACGGCTCAACGCCGACCTCAAGCAGGCCATCGGGTCCAAAGTGCCGGTTCGCACCAAAGCCAAGTTGCGTGCCGCCGCCGATGAGCACATGCAGTTCATCGCCACCAATCGCGATCGCGTCCGGGCCTACTTCCAAGACCCGATCGTCAAGTACGCGGCGTGAAGACTTCATCTTGCCGGATCAATAAGGATGCTCACGCGGCCGCGGCACCCTTGTCGAGGAGCAGGGTGCGTCGCGGATCAGCCGGGTGCGACTGCTCAAACTCGCATTTGATATCGACATGGAACCCTGCGCGAACTGCGGCGGCGAGTTGGAAGTCATCGCGGCGATCCTGAAGGCGCCGGTCATCGAGCGCATCCACGAGCACCGGGGGCTGCCGGCGCGGGCGCCGCCACAGGCGCCTGCCCGTGCCTCGATGTCGCAAGCGGCCTGATCCGGCCTCACGCAAGACCGCACTTTCGTCGTCCGAGCATCTTGACCTGCAGAGCCGGGGAAGCCGACCTGCAACCGGGAGCTCCTAGCCTGCCCTTGCAAGCGTGATCGCGCGGGCAAACCCCAGGACACCGCGTGACAACCGACGATTCCGACAGGCTCCCCGCGCTCACTTCGTCATGACAGGCTTGGTTGTGGACCCCGAGGTCTTCGTGGCGGGCTTTGCCTTCGTGGCGCTCGAGGTCTTGGTCTTCGGCTTGGATTGCGTCGTCTGAGTCCTCGTCTTGGCAGATGTGGACTGCTTGGCCACCGGCTTGGCTTGGGCCTCCCGTGCTGGGTGTGGGCGCCGGTGCGAACGTGCTGAGTTTTGGCCGGTTTCAAAATGCTGATGGGTTTGCGGCGGCATTGGCGTGATGCCGGCGCTGGCCCGAGCGGGCGCTTGCAGGCTTCAGGTCTCGGCGTGAGCCTGACCGCGGTAGCTCTTGCCCTCGATCACGACGGTCTCGACGTGGTCCAGCAGGCGGTCCAGCAGGGCCGAGGTCAGGGTGGCGTCGTTGTTGAAGATGCTGGCCCATTGCTTGTAGATGCGGTTCGTCGTCAACAGCGTGGCGCCGCGCTCGTAGCGGTGGCTGATGATCTGGAACAGGCAGTCGGCGCCGAACTTGTCGATGGGCAGGTAGCCCAATTCGTCGATGCACAGGACCTCGGGCTTGACGTAGGCCGCCAGCGCCCGCTTGAGGCCGCCGGCGGCGTGCGCGGTGGCCAGCGTGTTGATGATGTCGATGGCGCCGGTGAACAGCACCGAGTGTCCGCGCTGGCACGCTGCGTAGCCCAGGGCCGTCATCAGATGGCTCTTGCCCAGGCCGACGCCGGAGATGAACACCACGTTGGCGTGCTTGGCCACGAAGTCCAGGTGGAAGAGGTTCTGTATCTGCGGCCGGTTGATCTTGGTGGGCCAGTTCCAGTCGAACTTGTCGATGGTCTTGAGCACGGGGAAGCGGGCCTGGCGGATGCAGCGCTGCACGCGCCGGTCCTCGCGCTGCGGCGGCCTCGCCGTTGAGCAGCTCGGTGAAGTAGTCCAGGTGCGACCAGTGCTTGTCGGCGGCGGTGTGCGCCAGCGGCTGGTAGTTCTCGCGCATGAACGGCAGGTTCAGCGCGGTGAGCTTGGCCTGCGCGGACAGGGCATCGGGGTGGGCATGGCGTGCTCGCATGGGTTCGTCCTCTGGTTGCCTTCAGTCACGGTCGTAGATGGACAGGTCGGGCTCGGGGATCTCGAGCTCGAGCAAGTCGGCGCTGCGGGTGAGCTGCAGGGCGGCCGGCTCGGCGCCGATGCGCCGGCGCGCGGCCAGGATGTGGGCGATGTACTCGGCGCTGAAGGCCGCAAGCTCCAGACCGTCGTCGATGGCGCGGGCGACGGCCTCGCGGCCGTGCATCTCGGCCAGGGCGAGGATCTGGCGCAGGTGCACGCGGGCGTTCACGCGCCGGGCCTCCAGGCCCTCGCGGTAGGCCTGGGCGCGCGGCGACAGCGCCAGGAACTGCACCAGCAGGCGTTGCTCGCGGGCGCTCTTGCGGCCGGTGCAGCAAAGCATCGTCGACACCGCGCGCAGCCTGCTCGAGCTGGGTATCGTCAGGCCCTGAGGGCCGGCGCGCCATGACGCGCCGCGCACAATGCGGGCAACGCGAGCAAGGAGTGGCCCATGTCTGAACTGCAGGGCGTCAACGCCAGCCTGATCGCCAGCTTGCCGGACACCGGGCCGGTGGTCATGGTCAACCAGCTGCGGCTGCGCGACCGCGAGGCCTACCAGCGCTACAGCGAACTCGCCATGCCGCTGATCAAGGCCCGCGGCGGCACGGTCCTGTGGGCCGGCAACGGCGAAGCGGTGGCCTTCGGCGACCCCTCGGCCGACCGCTGGGACTACGTGGTGCTGGTGCGCTACCCGTCGCGCGCCGCCTTCGTCGACATGGTCGGCTCGCTGGGCTACGCGCAGGCCAACCTGCACCGCGAGCGGGCGGTGGCGCAGCATGTGATCGTGGCGGCTTGCGAGACTTACTCGAAGTTGATGCCGCCGTAGACGCCGTACCGACCCGGCCCGTCAGGACTTGCGATCCAGAATGATCGCGCGCACCTTCTCGTAGTCACGCGGGCTGATCGCTCCTTCGTCCAGGGCCTTCTTCAGGTCCACAAGTTCCTGGCCTTTGGAGATCGTCGTCGTGCCCTTGACCGTGACACTGGCCTTGGACAAACTGCCGCATCCCGCCAACCCCAGGCAAGCCGCCAGCAGCAGCAGCGTCGGCAAGCCCCGGGGCATCGTCGGCCTGCCAGTGGCGGTGGTTATTGGACGGAATCGACCACGCGCCTGACCTGCACCTGGTACTCCTGTTCGGATAGCGCACCGGCTTGCCTGGCCTTCTTCAGGTCGATCAACTGCTGGCCTATCGACACGCTGATGGTCGGTGGCAGCACGTCCATGCTGGCCGACGAGCAGGCGCACAGCCATCGGCGATCACGCACAGGGTGGTTCTGGACATCGAGAGACTCGCTGGATTGAGCGGATGCTGCATCCGTCATCGTTCGGGTCGGGATTCTCGCCGACACCGCCCGCAGCCAGGCAAGACAGGCCTGGGTCGCGCCGACCCCTGCACAGCAGCCCTTGTCGCGATGGCAGCGCAAGGGGCGGGTGGGTTACGGAACCAGCACGAGCAGCCAGTTAACGAGCGCGCGCGCCTCCTGTGGCGTGACCACGCTGGCATTGGCCGGCATCGCCACCTCGCTGACCTTGCCCGTCCAGTGCCTCGACTTGGGATTCGATCCGGTCATGACCGTGCGTGTAAGCCGCGCCGATGCCTCGGGGTCATCGCGGTACCGCAGGGCGATGTCGCGCCACGCCGGCGCAATCGGCGGCAGGCCGTCGGCACGTGCCGGCGCCGGCAGGATGCTGTGACAAGCCATGCAGCCGTGCTGCGTGGCCAGCTTGTGCATGGCCTGCGAATACTCCTGCGGCGTGGCGGCAACCGTCAGCGACACGACCGACAGCATGGCGGTGATGCACGGCAGGATTCGCACTTGAATTCCCCTATGGTCCGGGAAGCTTATGCCAACCGCTTGCCCGCGACTTGACGCAGGCCAAGTTCATGAGGGCAAACTCAGGCGTGGCGGTGAACCGCAGGCCGGACAAGCCTCACGACGGCATCGGGCGCCAGCGCGCGGCTCGCTGACCCAACGAACCAGGCCTGTTCGCGACGTTGCGGATCGATGACCCAGCCCAGGCTGAACGGATGATGGAAGAACCCGGCCTGCGTGTGCCGGTCGGTGCCGCTGAAGAACGCGCCGATGCCCGGGTGGCTATGGAACCAGCCGACCACGCACTCGCCTGGCTGCAGCGCCGCGCGGGCGGCGTCCCAGACGCCGGTGTGCAGCCGCAGCGACGTGGACGTGGCCTCGTCGTCGAGGCCAGCCACGGCGGCGCGCACGTGCACCAGCGCCGGCAAGGTGTCGGCGGCGGCGTTGACGATGGGCTCGCCAATGAGCAGGCCGCCGCGCTCCAGCACACTGTCGCGGACATGTTCCCAGGCCGTCGCCAGGGCCGACGCGGCCAGCGCGACGATCGGGCCGCTGCCCGCAGGCAGGCTGCGCGCGCGTTCGGCCAGTGCCGACAGTGTCGCGGCGTCGACGTCGTGGCACGGCGTGTGCTGCCAGGCGGACAGCGTGCGCCACGCCGGGCCTTCAGGCGCGTCGATCCAGCGCATCAGGTGCCGACCTCGAAATCGCGCGCGCAACGTGGGCACTGCCACCGATCCCGACCGCCCCGAGGGCAGGCGCAGCGACGCGTCGCAATGCGGACACTGACGAATCACCCGCCCGGCGGCTGGCGCGCCACCGGCCTGCCACGCGATGGCGGCCGGATCGGTCGGGAAGGCCTGCGGATGGCGCAGCAAGGCGCTGCGGTACCAGATTGTTGGCGGCGGCGTTGGCGATCGAGTGCGGGTTCATCAGCAGCGGGTCAAAGGCCAGCAGTCGCACGACGCGCCGCACGAACAGATCCATGCCTTCGCCGGGCAGCCACCTGGCGCCGATGCAGACCACGCCCGAGCCGAACACGTGGGGGTGGAAGATAGGCGTCAGCACGGTGGTCAGCGGCGGCTGGAACGGGTGCCGCGGCGCCAGATCGATCGCGATGCGCGACGACGCCTGCCGCTCGCGCGGATATGCCGGCGAGCCGACGGTGGCGTAGCCCAGGTCGAGCACGAAGCGCGGCCGCCCCGCCATCGGCAACGTGACGACGCCGATGCGCCCGGCGCTGGCCGCAGCCAGCGCGCGCACGCGTTCGACATCGATCTCGCGCCTTGCCGTGGCGGCCATCGCGCAAGCGGGCGTCGTGGCGTCTCGGGTCAGCCGCGCGCGCTGGCGGGCAGTGCGCCGGCCACCAGCACCGGCTGCACCTCGAGCACGTCGCCCGCATGCACGCCCGCCTGGTCGAGGGTGGCGTGGGGCGTCAGCGCGCGGCCCTGCGTCACGTTCACCAGGGTGTAGTCGGCGTCGGCCGGCAGCGCCCAGTGGTCGACGGCCGACTGGATGATCTCGGCGCCGGTCTGTTGCGGCGACACCGCGAGTTCCGAGCGACGCGTCTGGTCGGCGGTGCGGATCGAAAGCTTGTATTCCTGCGGCAATGTCATGTGGGAGTCCTCCAGGTCGATGCAGACAGCGTCCGGCTCGCCGACCCGTGCGAGCAGAAACTTCACCGGCAGCGGCAAGCCGCCGAAGCGTTGGCGCAGTTCGTCGACGCTGACTTCGGCGCGGATGTCCACGCGCACCGCCAGCTGGCCACAGCCGTCGCAGCGCATGATGCGGTCGTCGAACTCGTCCGCGCGCCGGCCGATGTGGCGCGCCGCATGCGCCGTCGTGCCGCAGGCCGTACAGGCGTAGTCGAAGATCAGCGCGTCGGACAGCAGCAGCGCATCGGCATCGCCCGCGTGGGCCGCGAGCGCCGCCTGCCAGTCACCGTGCGCGGCGACGCGCCGCGGTCGTGGCCACAAATGGGCACACCCCGGGCAGTCGGGGTTGGGGCTCAGCGCGGCGACAGTGCTGGTGCCGGTGCGGGTGTCGAACAGCACACGCTGCGACGCGGCTGCCCTCGCCACCGCCCACGCGCAGCGCCGCCTGCACCGGCAAGTGCGCCGGCGACGCTGGCGGTGATGGCCGTCGTCGCGACCCGGTCCTCGGCGAGCATGGCGCGGCGCAGCCAGCCGCACGAATAGCGCTCGGCGACCTTGCGGTACGCGCTGTCCGGCAGATGGCACTCGAAACAGGCACATGGCCCGGGCGCAGAGAAGCGGAACACCTCGACGCTGGCGTGGCGGCTGTCGATGCCGGCGTTGACCATGTCGACGCCGGCCAGCAGGCACAACTGCGACAGCCGCATGCGCGCCTCGAGGTTGTCGACGGCGCAGATGAGCACGTCGCGCCGGGCCAGATCGGCCAGCGCGAGGGTGCGCCAGACATCGCCCTCGACGGCGCGCAGGCGCACGTTCGGGTCGATCTCGGCTGCGCGGGCCACCAGCGCGCCGGCCTTGCCCGCGCCCACGTCGGCCTCGCGCAGGAAGATGCTGCGCGTCAGGTTGTGGATCTCGACGCGGTCGAAGTCGTGCACGTCGATCGCACCGACGCCCATCAGCACCAGGTTCTTCACGACCTCGTTGCCGACGGCGCCGGCGCCGACGACGCTGACGTGCATCGACTGCAGACGCTCCACGCCGAGTCCTTCGATATCCTGCTGGCGCAGGTAGCGTTCGCGGTCCATGGATCGGCCGTGGTCTGGCGAAGGCGCGCTGGCTAGCGAACCTGCACTGCGCGCAGATCCTGGCTGCCGCACAGCGTGCAGCGGCCGAAGTTCTGCGCCCGCAGCGCGTCGAGGCTGCTGCGGTGGTAGTAGGCCTGGCAGCCGCCGCAGCGGTAGAGCGGCTTGGATGCATCGAGTTCGGCGCTGGAGTAGGCGTCGCGAACGCCGCGCGAGTTCGCTGCGCGCGACGACCCAGTCGGTGCCAGTGGTCCGCGCCGTCTGCCCAGGCCGACGGCGCAGCGCCGCGCCTGCCGCGGGGGTTGGCACGCGGCCGGTAGGTCCGGTCGCTGCGCGGCCGATCCGCCTGCTGCCGGGCGATGAGCCAGACCAGGAAGACCGCCAGCGCCAGCAGCAGGGGAATCAGTCGCGCCATGCTCGAGGCTCCATCAGGCAATCGGCAACCCGGCCGAACCGGGTCGACACCGTCGCCGGCCGGCCCTCCTAGAACGCGATGTGGTGCCTGCGGGTCAGAATACAAGCCGCAAGCGCGCTGCGCCGCTGCGCATTGTGCGTGGTGACGCGTCAGGTTCCGTCGCCGCTTCGGCAACGAGCA
>CAVQWK010000023.1:0-19246 GCA_963717575.1 uncultured beta proteobacterium
AACGACCCAAGGCGCCCGTGTCGAACACACGCGCTGGCAAGCGGCCGACGGTCGGACCGAGGTTGAGCTGGTGACCCTGCACGGCGCTGGTAGCACGGGCTGCCCCAACCCTGGCGCGCCGCCCCCGCCTCCTGGGCCCTTCCCCCACCGAGCCCAACGGGCCGGCCCTGATCTGGGCCTTCTTTGAGCGCCAATCGAAATGAGCGTCCTGCACACCTCCCCGACAGTCACCCGCTGGTTCATGCCGCCGCCGCAGCGGTGCTCTACCTGCACATCGGCGCCGGCACGTTGGCCAGCGCCCTGTTCCTGGGCCAGCCGCAGGTGTTCCCAAAGGCGCTGCAGGGCTGGCTGTTCCTGCCGGCCTTGCTGATCCTGGGTTTGCTGCTCTATTGGCTTGGCCATGTGGGCTACGGCGCCCTCCGGCGCCGTGCCCAGCTGCAGGTCCTTGCTGCGCCGCCGCCCTGATGCGCGGCGCCGTGTCCACACTCAGCACCATGGTCGCCGCCAGGATCACGGCCAGGACGTAGCTCAGCAAGTGGAAACTTGCAGCCACTGTGGCGGGCAGAGGAATGAACAGGGGCAGAACACCGCGCCCGAAGCGCATGTACATGCCATTGGATTCAAGACTGAAATCTGTTGCGTGTGGATGATCGAGTCCGAGCGGCAGCCTCGGGGCTGCGAGATCTGGACAGCCAGCGACTGTTGAGGGTCGGCTGTGACTACGCCGCCTTTTTATGCAGTCGTTCAGCCGGGATTCCCTCCCTGACGATGCTGGCAGGGTCACGCCGCAGCTCGGGTGCACGGCCGGCGGGCCGTCAGCCTGACCCGCCGCTGCTGGCTCAGGCCTGCCAGACGCCGTAGCCCGCCTCTCGCAGGCAGATGGCCAACTCCACATCCATCTCGCGGGCGGCCTGGTAGGGCATCGGGTTGTAGACCTCGTAGAGCGCCGGCAGCAGGCACAGGCCGTATTCGAAGACTAACCGGTTCGCCTGGATGCCCGCCTTGTGCTTGTCGAATCGCAGGTCGGGGTCGAGCCCCGTCATGCCCACGTAGACGAAGGGCCTGCCCAGTTGGTGGTCGGGGTTGTCCTTTCGGGAGCGGGGCTCGTTCCACACGCGGTCGTCCAACTTGACGACGTAGACATGGTGGTGATGACGGCGCCGGGGCCGCGGGGCGGCCTTCCGAGCTGGCCCGGCCGCCATGCCTTCACCCGCGCCGCAGCGGCACCGCGAAGCCGCGCGCCACTGCAGGCCGCACCATCATGGCCTGACCAGCGCTGCACCTGCGGAAGGTCGGCCCGGTCGTCAGCTGGATTGACATGGATCGCGCTGCTTTCAAGCAGTGGCAGGGCTGGCCCGAGCCGCGCCCGGTACCGTGGTGACAATCAGGAGGATGCACCAAACCTCGATTTCGTCGGCGCGTGGCCATTCCTTCGCCTGTGCTGCGATGGCGCTGGCCTTGATAGCGGGCTGCGCTTCCGTACCGCCCGCGGCACCGGCAGCGCCCGCTGCCACGACCGCCGCCGTTGAAGTTGAAGAGGGCCCTTCGCTTGAGAAGACTGAACAGGCCTTCGCGCGCTGGGTCAAGGCCTTCGCCGCCACGGCCCGCGAGGCGGGCATTGCCGAAGAGACGCTGCGCAGCGCGTTCGACGACGTGCGCTTCGTGCCGCGTGTCGTTGAGCTGGACCGTCGGCAGCCCGAGTTCACGCAGACGGTGTGGGACTACCTCGACCGTGCGGTGTCGGATCAGCGCGTGGCGCGCGGCCGCGAGAAGCTGGCGGAGTTCAGCGCCGAGGTCGAGGCCGCCGCAGCGCGCCACGGCGTGCCCGCCCCGGTGCTGGTGGCCATCTGGGGCATGGAAAGCAGCTACGGCGCCAACTACGGCGACATCCCCGTTATCGACGCACTCGCCACGTTGGGGTTCGAGGGTCGGCGCGAAGCGTGGGCGCGCGGGCAGTTGCTGGCTGCGCTGAAGATCCTGCAAAGCGGCGACGTCGACCGCGCGCGCATGGTTGGCTCCTGGGCCGGCGCCATGGGCCATACGCAGTTCCTGCCGTCGAACTTCCTGGCCTATGCGGTAGACGCCGACGGCGACGGTCGGCGCGACATCTGGGACAGCATGCCCGACGTGATGGCGTCAACTGCCAACTTCCTGGCGCGCGCCGGCTGGCTACCGGGCCAACCGTGGGGCGCCGAGATCAGGCTGCCGCCGGACTTCGACCACGGCCGCGCCGACGCCGGCGTGCGCCAGTCCAGCGCCGCCTGGGCGGCCGAGGGCGTGAAGCCGGCGGTGGACGCGGCGCTGCCCGACTTGACCGACGCCGCGGTGCTGCTCCCGGCCGGGGCGCGCGGCCCGGCCTTCCTGGTGGGGCCCAACTTCCGCGCCATCCTTCGCTACAACAACTCCACGAGCTACGCGCTGGCTGTCGGCCTGCTGGCGCAGGGCGTGGCCGGCGGCTCCGGTGTGCAGGCGTCCTGGCCGCGCGAACTGCCGGCGCTCTCGCGCACCCAGCTGCTAGCGCTGCAGACGGCGCTGAACGAACGCGGTTTTCCCAGCGGCACACCTGACGGCGTGATGGGCCCCGCCACACGTGAAGGCATTCGCCGCTACCAGCGCAGCCTGGGCCTGCCGGCGGACGGCTATCCCACCATTGATTTGCTGGAGCGCCTGCTGCAGCCGTAGAGAGCCCAGCTTTCACAGCCTCTCTGCAGGGTTCGCATTCAGCCGGTTAGAGGTGTGCCGGGCGCTGGCCATCGCCGCTGCTAGCCCTCCTGACAAGGCACTTCCGACCTAGCTCAGCTGGAAGAGGAGCCGGATTGCGCCAGTGATTGGGTCCACTATCGACAGCGATTTATGCCGACGACAGAGGACGCGAGCCCCAAGGCGTCGACAGTCCACTTGGCACCAATGGCGAAGTTAGTACTCGGTCAGGTGGCCGACATGGATTCGACACATAGTTGCTTGCAGGTGGGTCTTTTGTTCCTTGGGTAGGGCGAAAATCGGGCCGAAGTCGACACTTAGTTGCGAAAACCCATCGCGCCACCATGCTGCGCTACCAGACGATCCCTGTCACCCCGTTCCAGCAGAACTGCTCCATCGTCTGGTGCGACCAGACGATGGAAGGCGCCGTCATCGACCCCGGCGGCGACCTGCCGCGCATCGTCGAGGCCGCGCAGCGGCTGGGCGTGACGCTCGGCAGATCCTGCTCACCCACGCCCACATCGACCATGCCGGCGGCACCGCGACGCTGGCGCGCGAGCTGGCGCTGCCGATCGTCGGCCCGCACCCGGCCGACCAGTTCTGGATCGACGGCCTGCGCCAGCAGGCGCAGATGTTCGGCTTTGCGCCGGCCGAGGCCTTCACGCCGACGCGCTGGCTGCACGACGGCGACACGGTGGCGGTGGGTCGCAGCACGCTGGCGGTGCGACACTGCCCGGGGCACACGCCGGGGCATGTCGTGTTCCACAGCGCGGAGGCGCAGCGCGCCTTCGTCGGCGACGTGCTGTTCGCCGGCAGCGTCGGCCGCACCGACCTGCCGGGCGGCGACACCGACACCCTGGTCGACAGCATCACCGGCAAGCTCTGGCCGATGGGCGACGACACCGTCTTCATCCCCGGCCACGGGCCGGAGAGCAGCTTCGGCCGCGAGCGGCGCACGAACCCCTTCGTGCGCGGGACCTGATGGGGCGCGGTGACGCGCCAGGCGTGACCGGCGACCGGTGTCACGCCCCCCGCCAGGGCCCGATCTCGTCGCGCCGCACGCAGGCCACGACGTGGCGGCGCGCCGGGTCGTCGGCGGCGTGCACGGCCTGCAGTGCCGGCATCGCCGCGCGGCAGGCGTCGGTGGCAAACGGGCAGCGGCGTGGAGAAGACGCAGCCCGGCGGCGTGGCCGTCGGGCTGGGCGTCTCGCCCTGCAGCGGCACCGCCTCGCGCCGCCGGCGCGGGTCGGTCGACGGGATGGCCTGCATCAGCGCGCGCGTGTACGGGTGCGCCGGCTGGCCGAAGATGCGGTCCACCGGGCCCTGCTCGACGATGCGGCCCAGGTACATGATGGCCACCGCGTCGCTGACGTGCTCGACCACGCTGCAGGTCGTGGCTGATGAAGACATAGGTCAGCCCGAGCTCGCGCTGCAGCCGCACCATCAGGTTGAGCACCTGGCTCTGCACCGAGACGTCCAGCGCCGACACCGGCTCGTCGGCGATCACGAGCTTGGGGTTCAGCGCCAGCGCGCGCGCCACGCCGATGCGCTGGCGCTGGCCGCCGGAGAATTCGCTCGGGTAACGCGACATCGCCTCGGCGTCCAGGCCCACGGTCTGCAGCAGCGATGCGCACGCGCTCGATCTGCTCGGGCTTGCGGCCGATGCCGTGCACGACCAGCGGCTCGCGCACGATCTCGCCCACCGTCATGCGCGGGTTGAGCGACGAGTACGGGTCCTGGAACACCATCTGGATCTCGCGCCGCAGGCCCGAACAGCTCGGCGCCGCGCGCGTGCGCCAGGTCGCGGCCCTCGAAGCGCACGCGGCCGGCGGTGGGCTCCTCCAGCCGCATCAGCGTGCGGCCCAGCGTGGACTTGCCGCAGCCGGACTCGCCCACCAGCCCCAGCGTCTGGCCCGGCAGCACCTGGAAGCTGACGCCGGCCACGGCCTGGATGCTGCCGGTCTGTGCGGCCCCACACGCCGCCGCGCACCGGGTAGTGCTTGTGCAGGTCCTCGACCTCCAGCAGCGGCGCGTTCGGCGGCCGTCATGCCACGCTCCCGCCAGCCGCCGGCAGCGGAAAGTGGCAGGCCACCCAGCCTCGGCCGCCGCCGGGCCGTCGGGCCGCAGCACCGGATCCTCGTCGCGGCAGCGCCGCTGCGCCGCGGCGTCCAGCGTCTGGTGCTGGCCGGCAGCGGTCGGCAAAGCGGCAGCCCGGCGGCGGGTGCAGCAGCGAGGGCACGGTGCCTTCGATGGTCGGCAGCTCGGCCTTGTGCGCCACGCCCTTGCGCGGGATGCTGTCGAGCAGGCCGCGCGTGTAGGGGTGGCGCGGCGCCTCGAAGAGTTCCACCACCGGCCGGCGCTCGACCACGCGGCCGGCGTACATCACCGACCACGGCGTCGCACATCTCGGCGATGACGCCCATGTCGTGGGTGATGAACAGCAGCGCGGTGCCGCTCTTGCGCTGCAGCTCGCGCATCAGGTGCAGGATCTGCGCCTGCACCGTGACGTCCAGCGCCGTGGTGGGCTCGTCGGCGATCAGCAGCCGCGGCTCGCACAGCAGCGCCATGGCGATCATCACGCGCTGCTTCATGCCGCCGGAGAGCTCGTGCGGGTAGACGGCCAGCCGCGCCTCGGGGTCGGCGATGCCCACCGTGCGCAGCATCTCGGCGGCGCGCTCGGCGCGCGGCGGCGCGGTCCATGCCGAAGCGCAGCGACAGCACCTCGCCACAGCTGGCGCTCGATGGTGAAGACCGGGTTGAGCGAGGTCATCGGGTCCTGGAAGACCATCGCGATGTCGCGCCCGCGCAGCTGCTGCAGCGCGTCGCGCGGCAGCTTCAGGATGTCCGGCCGTCGAAGCGGATGGCGCCGCCCAGCATCACGCCCGGCGGGCTCGGCACCAGGCGCAGCATCGACGCCGCGGTGACGCTCTTGCCGCAGCCCGATTCGCCCACCACGCCCAGCGTCTGCCCGGCCTCGACCGACATCGAGACGCCGTCCACCGCGCGCAGCAGCCCGGCCTCGGTGTCGAAGCCGACCTGCAGGTGGTCGATCTCCAGCAGCGGCGTCATGGCGCCACCGCCGACGCCGACGACGCCGCGGCGGCCGCTGGCCTTGGCGCGGATGCCGTAGTAGTCCTTGTCCAGCACCGGGTCCAGCGGCAGCGCCGTGCCGCTGCGCATGGCCTCCTCCAGCGCCTTGCGCCGTTGCGGGTCGATCCAGTAGACCATGTAGTCGTTCAGCTGCTCGGTGCGCCGCGGCAGCCCAGAACTCGGGGAAGCGCACGTAGTCCCAGTACACGACGCGGATGTAGGGCGCGCGTCCAGAACGGAATGTAGAAGGCCTCGTCGTGCACGATCTCGTCGATGCGGTGCATGGCCTTGCGGCGCTTCTCGGGGTCCAGGTCGTGCTCGTAGATGCGCGATCAGCTCGTCGACCTCGGCGGTGCCGAAGCCCCAGATGTTGTTGTTGTTCGTGGCGTTCTTGAACTCGGTGTGCAGGTACTGGCGCGGCTGCGGGTAGAAGCCCGTGGTGCGGCCGGTCACCGTCATCTCGTACTTGCGCTCCAGCCCGCGCTCGAAGGCGGTGCCGGGCTCGAGCAGGCGCAGCCGCATGTCGACGCCGGCGCGGCGGAATTCCTGCTGCATCACGGTGAGGTGGCGCTCCAGCCCCTTGCTGCCGTAGATGACGCGTGAAGCTGGCCTTCTCGCCGCGTTCGTTGACGAGCACGTCGTCGCTGTCGGAGCGCGTGAAGACCAGGCCGCGCAGCACGTTGCCGAAGCGGCCCCAGGCCAGGACTGAGCCGCAGTCTCGGCCGGGCGGCGGTAGCCGGCGCGCGCCAGGTGCTCGCGCGCCTTGGCCGGGTCGAAGCCGTAGGGCTTCAGGTTCGGGTTGGCGTACTCGCTGCCCTCGAAGAACGAGGTCATGGCGGCACGTATTCGCCGTACATCAGGTTCTGGTTCAGCGCGCTCGAAATTGAACAGGTACTGCATCGCCTTGCGGAAGTCCTTGTTCCGGAAGATCGGCGCCTCCAGGTTCATGTGCAGGCCGTACACGCCCGTCGGGCCAGTCGATCATGATGCGGGCGCGCCGGATCCAGCCGTTGCGCACGGCGGGGAAGTTGAAGTCCTCGTTCCACGAGCGCGCCGAGGTGCCCTCCATCATGTCGAGCTCGCCGCGGCGCAGGTAGTCCAGCCGCCGTTCGGTGGGGATCACGCGCAGGTGGATGCGGTCGAAGTTGTACAGGCCGCTGGAAGCGCCGCTTGCCGTCGCCCCACCAGTTGGGCACGCGCTCGAAGGTGACCGATTCGCCGCGCACCAGGTCCTTCACCACGTAGGGCCCCACCGCCACCTGCGGCTGGTTGGTGGTGCGCTTGACCCAGTCGGCGTCCAGCACCGTGGCGTGCGCCGGCGTCGGGAACAGGCCGGCGTAGTCGGACAGCGGCCGCCAGCTCGGCTTGGTGCCGACGATGCGCAGCGTGTAGCTCGTCGATGGCGTCGACCGACTCGTAGTACTGCTTGGCGTAGCTGTTGTAGAAGGGGTCGACGATGTGCTGGCGAGCTGCATCATCTGCCAGGTGAAGACGTAGTCGCGCGCGGTGACGGGCTTGCCGTCGCTGAAGCGCGCGTCGCGGTCGAGCTTGAAATAGAGCGTGCGCTGGTCGTCCTGCATCGCCCAGTGCGTGGCCATCAGCGGGATGAAGCGGTCGGTCACCGGGTGGCGCTCACGAGCCCGAAACTCATCGTGAACGGCGCGGTTCCAGCCCGCGAAGGCGTCGTTCGAATTCGGGCCCATCAGGCGGAAGGTCAGCGGGTAGCTGCCCGATCGACGTCGTTGAGCGTGCCGCCGCGCAGCGCCTGCGGCCGAGCCGATGGGCGGGTCTTCCTCGTTGGTCTGCCACACGATGTCCGGCGGGCAGGGTCGCGCCGGCGCGGCCGGCGCCGACGGCCGCCGCTGCCGCCGCGGCTGGCGCGCCGGCGCGCCTGCGACGTGCGGCCGCCGCCGCCGGCAGCCAGGCCAGCGCCAGCGCCAGCCGGCGAGCGCGGCGCGCAGCCCGTCGCCAGCAGGACCGCCGCAGCGTTCACTCATAACGCGCATACTGCTTGGGATCGAAAGCCTCGCGCACCGACTCGCCGATGAACACCACCAGCACCAGCGTGATCGTCAGCGCGCCGAACGGGCGCCAGCGTCAGCCACAGCTTGTCGCGGTTCTCGACCTGCAGCGCCTGGTCGATCAGCTCGCCCCAGCTCGGCGTCGGCGCGGGCAGGCCGTAGCCCAGGTAGTCCAGGCCGGTGAGCGCGAAGATCGCGCCGACCACGGCAAAGGGCGTGAAGGTCACCAGCGGCGTCAGGCAGTTCGGCAGCAGGTGGCGGAAGACGATGCGCAGGTGCGAGGCGCCGTAGGACTTGGCGCGCCAGGCAGTACTCGCGCGTCTTCTCGCGGTACATCTCGGTGCGCATGAAGAAGGTGATGCCGATCCACTGGAACGATGGCCATGATGCCCAGCAGCATCCAGAAGCTGGGCTGGAACAGCGCCGCCAGGATGATCACGACGTACAGGAACGGGAATCGCGATCAGCACCTCGATGATGCGCTGGCTGATGATGTCGAAGCGCCCGCCCAGGTAGCCCTGCAGGCTGCCGACGACGGTGCCGACGATCTGGCCCGACAGCACCAGGAAGAGCGCGAAGAAGATCGAGATGCGAAAGCCGTAGAGCAGCCGCGACGGCGACGTCGCGGCCCTGCGCGTCGGTGCCCAGGTAGTGCCCGCGCGCCGGCGTCGGGCGCGTTGGGCGGCGCGCTGGCCCAGGTCGCGCGAGCGAGGGCATGGCGCCGCTGCGCGCCAGGCCCAGCAGCGTGCCGGTGGCGGACTTCGCCGGGTCGGCCAGCAGGGCCGCGAGGCGGCCGTCGTGGATGGCGTCGGCCAGTTCGTTCAGCCGGTCGCGGCGCGCCAGGCGTTCGGCCGCGCTCGGGCTGGCCGGCGGTCGAGCGCGCGCTGGATCTCCTGCAGGATCTCGTTGGCCCAGAAGTCGTTCTGGTACGGGTCCCAGGGGATCGGCGGCATGACCACGTAGTTGCTCGCGGTTCGGGTATTTGGCGTCGATGGCGGCCAGCGCTGCGGCATCGGCGCCGGCGGCCAGGCCGCGGCGCGGTCGCGGGCGTGCATGAAGCGCTCGGCCTCCCATTCGCGCTGCAGGCGCAGGTATTCGGTCTCGATCTCGCCCGTGCTCCAGGCCGGCGGCGGCTGCTGGCCGAAGCGGCTCATCTCGAGGTAGCGGAAGGTGGGAAAGTGCAGCTGGCCCTGGTACCACACCAGCAGCGCCCGGCTCTCGGCCAGGTAGGGCGCGAAGATCGACAGCACGATGGCCGCCATCAGGATCAGGAACGACCACCAGCCGCGCTTGATCTGCCGAAAGCGGTGCAGCCGCTTGCGCGTGACGGGGTCGAGCGTGATCCAGGCCATGCGCGCTGCCCCGCGCCTATTCGAAGCGCACGCGCGGATCCACCAGCGCCACCGCCAGGTCGGACACCAGGTTGCCCAGCATCAGCAGCACGCTGGAGATGACCAGGAAGCCGAGCACGATGGGGAAGTCGCGCGTCTGGATCGCCTCGAAGGCCAGCAGCCCCACGCCCTGGATGTTGAAGACGCGCTCGATCAGGAAGCTGCCGGTGAGGAAGATGCCCAGCAGCCCGCCCACCGTGGTGGCCATCGGGATGAGCGAATTGCGCAGCGCGTGCACGAAGACGCGCGCGCTGCCAGCTCAGGCCCTTGGCCAGCGCCGTCTTCACGTAGTCGGCGCTCATGTTCTCGAGCAGGCTGTTCTTCATGAGCATGGTCGTCACCGCGAACGAGCCCGCCAGGTAGGCCACCAGCGGCAGCACCGAGTGCCAGACGATGTCGAGCCAGCGCTGCGCCAGCGGCAGCTCGGCCGCGCCGGCCGACATGAAGCCGCCCAGCGGAAACAGCTCCCAGCGCACCGCCAGCAGGTTGCTCAGCACGGCGCCGAGCGCGAAGCCGGGCACGGCGTAGCCGACGAAGATGAGCACCGAGGTCAGCGTGTCGATGCGCGTGCGGTGGCGGATGGCCTTCAGGATGCCCAGCGGGATGCAGATGCCGTAGGTGAAGAGCGCGGTGATGATGCCGTAGTAGATCGACACCGGCAGCCGGTCGGCGATGACCCGCGTGACCGGTTCGTTGTAGCGGAACGAGGTGCCCAGATCCAGCCGCACGGTGTCGGCCAGCCAGGTGGCGTAGGCCACGGGCAGCGGCTTGTCGAAGCCGTAGTACTCGCGCAGCCGGGCGAGCTGCTCCTCGGGGATGTCGAGCTGCACGCGGGCGTTGGCGCCGCCGCCGCCGCCCACCTCGCCGCCGCCGCCGGCGCCGGCCATCGTCATGCGCAGCTGGTCGATCTGGCCGCCGGGCACGAACTGGCATGAGCAGGAAGGTGGCGAAGGTGATGCCCAGGAAGGTGGGGATCATCAGCAGCAGGCGGCGCACGACATAGTCGCGCAGCGCTTCGGCGCGCGACTTCATGCTGACCGACCCCTGGACAGGCGCGGCCCGCGGCCGGTGGCGCGCGGGCAGGGACGGGCAAGGGGTCGTCATGGTGCGGGATGCTGGCGCAAATCGGGCGCCTTCTCGATCATGGTATTCCTGCCCTGTGCGGCCTCCCCCGGCTCGGCCCCGGGCGGCCCGCAGGGGGATGGCGAGCCACGGCCACCCCCCTGTGCGAGAACGGCGCTCGGCCCGATCACGCCAGTGGCTCGAAGCGCCCGAGGAAGAAGCGCAGTTCCTTGGGTTCGTAGCTGAAGCGCAGGCCGGTGATGCGGTCGGCGTGCTCGGCGACCTCGATCACGCTCTCGGCGACCACGTCCATGTGCGCCTGCGTGTAGACGCGGCGCGGGATCGTCAGCCGCACCAGCTCGAGCTGCGGCCTGTGGTTCTCGCCGGTCCTGGCGTCGCGCCCGGCCGAGACGATGCCACGCTCCATCGGCGCGGATGCCGGCGTCGAGGTACAGCGCCGCCGCCAGCGCCTGCGCCGGGAACTGCGCCTGCGGCAGGTGCGGCAGGAAGCGCCGGGCGTCGAGGAAGACCGCGTGGCCGCCGATCGGGCGCACGATGGGCACGCCGGCGGCGGCGAGCTTCTCGCCCAGGTACTCGACCTGGCCGACGCGGGCCGGATGTGGTCGTCGTCGACGCTCTCGCGATGCCGATGGCCATGGCCTCCATGTCGCGTCCGGCCAGCCCGCCGTAGGTGTGCAGGCCTTCGTAGACGACGATCAGGTCGCAGGCGCGGCGGTACAGGTCGTCGTCGTTCATGGCCAGGAAGCCGCCGATGTTGACCAGCGCGTCCTTCTTCGCGCTCATCGTGCGCCGTCGGTGAGCGAGCAGATCTCGTGCACGATCGCAGCCACCGGGTGGTCCGCATAGCCCGGCTCGCGCTGCTGGATGAAGTAGGCGTTCTCGGCCACGCGCGTCATGTCGTGCACCAGCAGCACGCCGTGGCGCGTGCACCAGGCGCGCAGCGCGCGCAGGTTGGCCATCGACACCGGCTGGCCGCCGGCCATGTTGACGCAGGTCGCCAGCGCGACATAGGGGATGCGCTCGGCGCCGACGCGCGTCGACCAGCGCGTCGAGCTTGGCGAAGTCGACGTTGCCCTTGAACGGGTGCGTGCTCTGCGGGTCGTGCGCCTCGTCGATGATGACGTCGACGAAGCTGCCGCCGGCCAGTTCCTGGTGCAGCCGCGTGGTCGTGAAGTACATGTTGCCGGGCACGACGTCGCCGGGCTTGATCAGCAGCTTGGACAGGAGGTGCTCGGCGCCGCGGCCCTGGTGCGTCGGGACCACGTGGCGGTAGCTGTAGACTCGCGCACCGTGGCTTCGAGGTGATAGAAGTTGGCGCTGCCGGCGTAGGCCTCGTCGCCCAGCATCATGCCGGCCCACTGGCGGTCGCTCATCGCCGAGACGCCGGAGTCGGTGAGCAGGTCGATGTAGACGTCTTCCGAGCGCAGCAGGAAGGTGTTGTAGCCGGCGTCGACGATGGCGCGCTGGCGTTCCTCGGGCGTGGTGGTCTTGAGCAGTTCCACCATCTTGATCTTGTAGGGCTCGGCCCAGGAGCGGCGGCGGGGCGCGGCAGGTGCAGTCATGTCATCTCCACAGCAACGGATCGCAGGCGATCCTTCAACGGGCTTGGGTCTGTGGCTGGGACGAAACGGCAGCCACAGGCGGCAGCGGCATTTCATCCCTTGGCGGCCGTGCGCCGACAAGTGACCGTGGCGCGAACTCTAGTGACCCGCGCCGCGGTGTGCCTTGCTCTGGCTCAAGAAGATTGAGTCCGCCGCAGCCGCGGTTCGCATCAGCGCCAGGCGAAGGCCGGCTGGTCGAAGTGCGAGACGCGCGTCGCGCGGCCGAGCAGGCACAGTTCGCGGAACTGGTACAGGAACGCGGCCGTCGGCGCGGCGATCCAGCGCGCGCCGATCGGCATGCGCAGCACCGGGTGCGCCGCGCCGCGCACCTGGTCGAGCAGCGGCGCGTCGCCGCGCAGCAATTCGCGAGCCGGGATGCGGTGCACGCCCGCCACCTCCGCCGCATTGGGCGCCAGCTCGCGCGCGGCGCCGGCCCAGACGACGACCGGCGTGATGAGATAACCCGAGCGCGTGGCGTAGTCGTCGAGCCGGCCCAGCACGGCGGCGGCGTCGAGCTGCAGGCCGACCTCCTCCGCCAGTTCGCGCAGCGCCGCCTGCTCGGGAGTCTCGCCGTCGTCGATGCGGCCGCCGGGCAGCGCCCATTGGCCGGCGTGGCTGCGCAGGCCGGCGGCACGCCGCGTCAGCAGCAGCGCCGGCGCGTCGCTCCAGTGCGCGTGCACGGGCAGGCCGGGCAGGTCGGCGCCGTGGCCGGCCTCGGTGACCGCCACCGCCACCGCGGCGTGACGGTGCCCGTCAGGCGCCAGCGACTGGACGTCGAAACCGCGCAGCCGCGCCGTCAGCAACTCGCGCAAGCCCGGGCCCGCGGGCAGCGGATCGGCCGCTGGGTCGTCGTGCAGCGCGGCCCGCGTCATGCCGCGGGCGGGGTCAACGGCATCGGCCAGTCGAGCAGTTCGGCCAACCGGCAGACGACCCAGCCGGCTTCGGCTTCGCCGACCACCGACCCCGGCACCCGCAGGCCGCGGTGGATGCGCTCCAGCACGTCCTCCTCGGTGACGCCGAGTTCGAATTGCCGTGTCCGCGCGTGCTCGGTGAGCATCTGCGCCATGTCCTCGCACAGCTCGTAACGTGCCGCGACGACGTCGCGCGGCTCGCTCGGCCGGTAGGCGCCGGGGGCGATGAAGAGCTCGATGAAGGACCGCGGGATGAGGGTCTGGTCGGCGTCGGGCATGCGAGGTGTGAGGCGTGGCGCCCCACGGCGGGCGCGGCGGGGGCGAGCCTGGCTGCACGATACCAGCCGTGCCGGGCGCGGCACGCGCCGGGGCGGCGGGCGGCGTCGCTAAGATCGGCGTTCCACCGCCGAACCGAAGACATGGTCTGGGACCACCCGCAGCCTTTCACCCTGGCCGTCACGCCGGGGCGCGACGACATCGACGGCCTGAACCACACCAACAACGCCGTCTACGTGCAGTGGTGCGAGAGGGTCGCCTGGGGACACTCCGAAGCCCTGGGCCTGAGCCTGGCCGACTACCGGCGGCTCGATCGGGCGATGGCGATCCGCCGCGGCGAGTACGACTACCTGCTGCCCACCGCGGTGGGCGACGAGCTCACGCTGGCGACCTGGCTGCTCGGCAGCGACGGCCGGCTGACGATGGAGCGGCGGTTCCAGCTGGTGCGCGACCGCGACCAGGTCACCGTGCTGCGTGGCCGCTGGGATCTGGTCTGCATCGAACTCGGCAGCGGCCGTCCGCGCCGCATGCCGCCCGAGTTCTGCCGCGTGTACCTGGCGGCGATCGCCGCCCCGGCGGCCTGAGGAACGCTCGATGACGAGACTCCGGATTTCCCGCGCTGGCGGGCTGGCAATCGGCCTCGCGGCGTCGTTGGCCGGCTGTGCGACGACGCAGATGAACGCGCAGTGGCGCGATCCCGGCTTCGACGCCGGCGTGCTCAGGCGCGGCCCTGTGCTGGTGATCTGCCGCGTGCCGGACGAGACGCTGCGCCGCCTCTGCGAAGACCAGTGGGCGACGCTACTGGGTGCGCGCGGCATCACGCCGCTGCGCAGCTATTCGATCCCGGGTTTCACGTGGGCCGGTGGCGATGTCTCGCCCGAGCTGACGGCAGCGGCCGCGGCCAGCGGCGCGACGGCGTACACGAACATGTCGATCGTCCCCGGCGGCACGACGGTGGTCAATCCGGCGCCGCAGGTCGGCGTCGGCGTCAGCGGTGGCGGGCATCGGGGCAGCGGTTTCAGCTTCGGCGGGATAGGGATCTCGTTCCCCGTCGGCAGCCCGACGGCAACGTACAGCCTGGGCGCGAACTCCGCGCTGGTCGATGCGGCCAGCGGCCGGCTGGTCTGGTCCGGGAGCGCGAGCACGCCGGCGTCGGCCGACGCGACGGCGCAGGTCAGCGCACTCACGCAGGTCACCATCGAGGCGATGCGCACGGCCGGGCTGTTGTAGCCTGGCGACCCGGCACACACCCGCCCTGGCACGGGACCGCGTTAAGCTCCGGCGCATGAGGCGCGGATCGCCGCGCCGGCTTTCGATGAACGACACTTTGCCCGGGGTCTCATGCCGAACATCACACGAACGGATTACCGCCGCGACACGCGCGTCGGCCCGTTGACTGCTTTGCAGCGACGAGCCCGTCCCGTGCTTCGCACCGGCCTCGCCAGCGCGCTGGCTCTGCTGTCGCTGGGGGCGGCCGCGCAGACGACGGTGACGCTGTACGGCGGCGTGCGCGGCGGCGGCAGCTTCGAGGACGCGAACGACGACACCCGGACGCTGGATCTCGACAGCGGCGGAACCTTGTCGTTGAGTGTCGACTGGCCGCTGGCCGACGGCCGGCAGGGGCAGGTCTTCTATTCGTTCCAGCGCAGCGCGCTGCCAGGGTCGACCTTCGGCCAGCCCCAGGACGTGAAGGTCGACATCTCCTACCTGCACTTCGGCGGCCGCACCTTCTTCGATGGCAGCGCCAGAGCCGGTGGCGGTTATGTCGTCGGCGGTCTGGGCGCCACCTACTTCTCGCCGTCGGTGGCGGGGTGGTCGGACGAGATCCGGCCGTCGCTCAACATCGGCATCGGCTACCAGTGGCAACTGGCGCCGACGGTGGCCCTGCGCGCCGAATTGCGCAGCTACCTCAGCCTGATCAACAGCAACGGTGAGTTCTTCTGCTCGGGCGGCTGCGTGGTGTCGATCCGCGGCGACACCGTGGTGCAGTTCGACGGCATGCTGGGCTTGTCGGTCGGGTTTTGAAGCGGGTCGTCGCGCTGCAGCATCCGCCCCGACATGTTGCCGGCCGAGTCATCGCGGCACGGACGGCGCCCGCCGAACGAGCCGAGTGCACCAACATGGCGCGAAGCAAGGGGATACTGCGCTGGCCTTGAGCCGGGCTCGATGAGGCGGTCTTGCTTGCGCCCAGGCAAGCCGAGCAGGCAGCCGTGTCTGCCGCCCAGACTCGAATGGCATGGAATATGCAATAGCAAACGATCCGGGCCCAGCTCGGACACATGGTGCTCGGTGCCTGGGAATCGAGATGGGCGAGTCGGACTCACGAATGAACAGCGGAGAGCGGCTGGCGGTGTGCGGCCAACTGGACGCTCACCCGCCTGAAGCTCGGGCAGCCTGATGCTGGCGGCGATCAAGATCGCGTAGTGGAGTCCGTGCCATGAGCCTGACACCGCACCAAGTTGTACTCGTGCAGTCCACCTTCTGCACCGTGCAGCCGATGACCGCGACCGCCGCAGAGCTGTTCTACAAGCGACTGTTCGAGATCGATCCTGCGGCAGCCACTCTCTTCAAGGAGGACATGAGGCAGCAAGGCCGCAAATTCATGCAGGTCCTGGCCGTGGCTGTTGGCAGCCTCTCCAACATGCCCACGCTCGTTCCGATCGTCCAGCGGCTTGGCTTGCGGCACGCGGCCTACGGGGTCAATGCGCAGCAATACGATTCGGTCCAGCAGGCATTGCTGTGGACGCTCGCGCTGATCTTGCAGGATGACTACACCGATGAGGTCCGTTCGGCGTGGGCCACCGCGTACGCCATGTTCGCTGGCGTCATGAAGGAGGCCGCGTGGGGCGTACCGTGAAGACGCTGCTGGACGAGCCATTCGGTGCGCTCGACGCTTTCACGCTTGAAGGCAAGCCAGGCGCCGGCAGCGTCGCCGTGCCCCGATGAGGCATCACACCGCATGAAGATCTCGCGCAATGTCGAGCGCTGGTCGCCGCTGATCGTGCTGTGCTCAGCGCTGCTGCTGTGGCAGTTGATCGTCGCCGCTTTCTCTGTGCCGGCGTTCATCTTCCCCAGCCCCTGGCAGATCGCGCAGCAGTTCGTCGAGTTCGGCGGCCCGCTGCTGGAAGCGGCCTGGAAGACATTCTGGGTCACGATGCTGGGCTTTGCCATCAGCATCGTGGTCGGCGTGCTGCTGGGCTTCCTGATCGGCAGTTCGCGCCTGGCCTACAAGGCGCTGTACCCGCTGATGGTGGCCTTCAACGCGGTGCCCAAGGCGGCCGTGGTGCCCATCCTGGTGGTCTGGTTCGGCATCGGCCTGGGGCCGGGGGTGCTGACGGCCTTCCTCATCAGCTTCTTCCCCATCACCGTCAACATCGCCACCGGCCTGGCGACGCTGGAGCCGGAGCTGGAAGACGTGCTGAGGGTGCTGGGCGCACGGCGCTGGGACGTGCTGGTCAAGGTCGGCCTGCCGCGCTCGATGCCCTACTTCTATGGCTCGCTGAAGATCGCCATCACGCTGGCCTTCGTCGGCACGGTGCTGGCCGAGATGACGGCCGGCGACAGCGGCATCGGTTACCTGATGCAGACCGCCGGCAGCCAGCAGCGCATGCCGCTGGCCTTCGCCGGACTGGTGACCATCGGCGCCATGGCGATGGCGATGTACGAGCTCTTCAGCTGGATCGAGAAGCGCACCACGGGCTGGGCGCACCGCGGATCCGAGAACATCTGAGTACCCCAGGGCCGGGCTGCGCTGCGCCCAGCCCGCCCCGATCCGGCGGCCCACATCCGGACCATCACTTTGCAAACCCTTGTTCAAGCTCAAACCGGGCGCCCCGGGGGCCTGTACGCTGCGCGGACTTGCGGTCTGCTCCAGGGCGGACCTTTGGCATCGACACCTCGCGCGACAGGCGCCCACATCCCATGCTGATCGAGTTCGTACTGAACGGCAGCCCGCACCGGGTCGAGACGCGGGACGACGAGTGGTTCCTGGAGACGCTGCGCGAGCGCTGCGGCATCACGTCGCCGAAGGACGGTTGCAGCCCGCAGGGCCAATGCGGTGCTTGCGTGGTGCTGGTCGACGGCCATCCGAAGACGAGTTGCGCGATGCGCGCCCGGGTTGCCCATGGCAAGCACGTGGTCACGCTCGAGGGCCTGCCGGCGGCCGAGCGCCAGCAGATCGCCGACTGCTTTGCCGCCACGGCCGGGCTGCAATGCGGCTTCTGCATCCCGGGCATCGCGCTGCGCGCCAAGGCGATCACCGACCGCGACCCGGCGCCGACGCGCGAGGCCATCGCCCACGCGCTGGACGGGCACCTGTGCCGCTGCACCGGCTACGTGAAGATCATCGACGCCATCGAGTTGCTCGCCGCGGCCAAGCGCGGCGAGCCATGTCCGGCGGCCTGCACCGACGGCCGCGTCGGCCAGCCGCTCGCGCGCATCGGCGCGGCGCAGACCACGCTGGGTGACCGGCCCTTCGTCGGCGACCTGACCCGGCCCGGCCTGCTGCACGGCGCGCTGGCGCTGTCGCCCCATCCGCGGGCCCGCGTGCTGCGCATCGACACCACGCGCGCCCGCGCCTTGCCCGGCGTGCACGCCGTGGCCACCGCCGCCGACGTGCCCGGCGAGCGCTGGTACGGACTGCTGCTCAACGACTGGCCGGGCTTCGTCGCCGAGGGCGAAGAGGTGCGCTGTGTCGGCGACGTGCTGGCGGCCGTCGCCGCGGTCGACCGCCACACCGCGCGCGAGGCGGCCGCGCTCGTCGACGTCAGCTACGAAGTGCTGCCGCCGGTGCTGGACCCGCGGCGCGCGCTCGAAGCCGACGCGCCGCGCGTCAACCCGGTGCACGAGAACCTGCTCGAGCGCTCGGTCGTGCGGCGCGGCGACGCCGACGCCGCGCTCGCCGCCAGCGCGCACGTGGTCAGCGGCACCTGGGCCACGCAGCGCATCGAGCATCTGTTCCTCGAGCCCGAGAGCGCGCTGGCCGAGCCCATGCCCGACGGCAGCTTGCGCCTGTACACGCAGGGCCAGGGCATCTTCGAGGATCGGCGGCAGGTGGCACGCTTCCTCGGCATCGGCACCGAGCGCATCTACGTCGAACTGGTGCCGAACGGCGGCGCCTTCGGCGGCAAGGAGGACATGTCGGTGCAGGCCCAGACCGCGCTGCTGGCGCAGATGACCGGTGCGCCGGTAAGCTGACGCTGAGCCGCGAGGAGTCGATCCGGCTGCACCCCAAGCGCCATGCGCTGACGATGGACTACACGGTCGGCTGCGACGCCGACGGCCGGCTGACCGCCGTCAAGGCGCGGCTCATCGGCGACTCCGGCGCCTACGCCTCGGTCGGCGGCAAGGTGCTCGAGCGCGCGGCCGGCCACTCGTGCGGCGCGTACCACGTGCCCCACGTCGATGTCGACTCGCAGGCCGTCTACACCAACAACCCGCCCTGCGGCGCGATGCGCGGCTTCGGCGCCAACCAGGTGCACTTCGCGCTGGAAGCCTGCATGGACCTGCTGGCGAAGAAGGCCGGGCTCGACCGCTGGGAGATCCGCTGGCGCAATGCGCTGCGCGTCGGCGACACCTTCACCACCGGCCAGGTGCTGGAGAAGTCGGTCGGCATCCGCAAGACGCTGGAAGCGATCAAGCCGCACTACGACGCCGCGCTGCGCGACGGCCGCGCCGTGGGCATCGCCTGCGGCATCAAGAACAGCGGCATCGGCAACGGCGTCGAGGAATGGGGCAAGGCCCGGCTGGTCGTCGAGGCCGACGGCAGCGTGTCGCTGTACAACGGCTACACCGAGATGGGCCAGGGGCTGCTGACGGTGCTGGTGCAGTTCGCGGTGGAGGCCACCGGGCTGCCGGCCGCGGTGTTCGTGCCGAAGGTCAACTCGACTTTCGACCTGCAGTGCGGCCAGACCACCGGTTCGCGCGGCACGCTGTTCAGCGGCCGCGCGGTGCTCGCCGCCGCGGCCAAGCTGCGCGCCGACCTCGACGCCGGCCACACGCTGGCCGAGCTGGCCGGCCGCGTCTATGCCGGCGACATCGTCGTGCGCGACACCACGGCGCTCGGCGCGAAGGTCGACAAGATCAAGACGCACACCACCTTCGGCTACGCGACGCAGCTGGTCATCCTCGACGCCGCGGGGCGGGTCGATATCGCGTCGTCGCCGCGCACGACG
>CAVQWK010000024.1:0-69388 GCA_963717575.1 uncultured beta proteobacterium
CGCGAGCGCCGCGATGACGAACAGGGCCCCGCCCAGCCATGGGGAGGGCTGACGGGGAAGCGCCGCCAGTTAGTCGCGCTTCTGGAACAGGAGCCAAGTCGAGACGCAAAGAATGATGGGGCCGTGACGCTGAGCGTCCGTGGCCCAGACCGTTCCGGCGAGCCCGTCGTCGGGCGGTCCGAACATGACCATCCATCCCAGCAACACGACCATGAGCGGCAGGCTCGGTGAGAAGGTTGAAGCCCGCACGTTCAGGGAGCCCATGAGCAGCAGCACCGGAATTCAAATGAAGACGGTGACGCTCCAGAGTTCGTTGATCACTACCCCGGCCAGCTTGGCCGGGCTGCCGGCAATGCTGGCGACCAGATCCTGCAGCGCGTCCATGCGGCTCTCGTCCTTGCGCGCAATGATCAGCGCAGCACCGCAGCGCGCGGCGATCACGCGCGCGTCGGCGCCGTAAATCGCCGCAGGGGTGTCCACCACCACGTGGTCGAACTTGTTCAGCAGCTCTTGCATCAGCAGGCCAAAAGCCGGGCGCTGCACCAGCTCCAGCGGGTTGGGCGGCATGGCGCCCACCGGCAGCACGTACAAGCTGGGCAGGTCGGTCACCTGGTGGATCATGTGCTGTCGGCGCGGCCCGAGAGGATGCTCCTCAGGCCGGCGCGGTTTCCAGCTTGAACACCTCGTGCTGGCGCGGGCCGCGCATGTCGGCATCCACCAGCAGGGTGCGGCCGCCCAGTTGGCGAAGGCCACCGCCAGGTTGGCGGCGATGAAGGTCTTGCCGTCGCCGAGTTTGGGGCTCATCACGGCCAGTGCGCGGCGTGGTTCACCGTTGGCGAACAGCCGCATCATCAGCTGGCTGCGCAGCTCGCGGAACGCTTCGGCGCGCTGCGAGAAGGGTTCGTTCTGCGCCACCAGTTCAGTATTGATGGCGCGCCGATCCTCGGGCGCGTAGGGGAAGTGGAACTGCTGCGACAGCGCGAACAGCACGTCTTCCTTGCTCGCCAGGCCCAGCGCCACCGCGGCCTCGCCGAAGCGCAGGCCCGTGGCGCGCTGGTGCGCCAGCACGCGCTCGACCTCGTCGGCCGTGAGTTTGCGCAGCTCGGCGATGATGTCGCCGATGGAGCGGTCGACGACCGGGTCTTCGACATTGGCGGCGTGGGCCGAAGCCTGCCTTGGTGCGGCCGGGCCGGCCGACGGATCGACCGGTGTCAGCAAGATGTCGGTGATGGCGGAATCGCGGGGCATTGCCGTTATGCCCCCTTGGCAGCCGGCGGCAACGGCGCCATCAACCGCTGCTGCATGATCGAAACGCGCCTTCTGCCGAGCAGGCTCCTCGTGCTTGGCCTGGGCATCACGCCCAGCACCGGCAGGTCCAGCGCGGTGATCACGTCGTCCAGGCTGCGTACGCGCCGGTCACGCATCTCCATCATCAATGCCGCACCAACCGCCAGCAGTGTGCCTACGAACACGGACAGAAGGGTGTTCAGCAAGAGCTTGGGTGAAGCCGCCTCCACAGGCGGTGTAGCCTGGGTGAGCAGGTTCACATTGCTCTGCGTGGTCTGGCTCTCCAGGCTGGTCTGGCTCAGGCGGGCCTGCACGGCGTCGTAGGACCGCTGCGCGTTTTCCACGTCGCGCTGCAGCAGCATGCCTTCGTCGCGCACGGCCTTCATGCGCAGCACCTTGTCGCGTTGTGTTTCCAGTGCGGCGCGCAGTTGTACCTCCCGCTGCGTGTTGATGGTGTTGGTGACGCCCACGCCGCCGGTGACGCGTTGGGTTTCGGTCTCGAGCCGGCTGCGCAGTGCGGCCAAATTGGCCTTGGCCTCCATCACCTGCGGGTGGTTGTCGCCCAGGCGGGCGTTCAACTCCTGCAGGCGGGCTTCGCCGCGGCTTATATCCGACCGGATGCCGGCGATCAGCGGGTTGTTCAGCACTTCCTGCATGCGGTCGCCGGCCGCGGTGCTCGCCTGCGCCTGGCGGCTACGCGATTCCGCCGTCACCGCCTGCAGCGCCACCAGTTGCGACGACAACTCGTTCAAGCGGCCGGTTTCCACATCGAGCCGTTCGTCGCTGGCAATGATGCCCTTGTCCTTCTGGAAGCTGCTGAGTTTCGTCTGCGCCCTTTCAAGCGCATCGCGCAGTTCCTTCACCTGTTCGTCGAAGAACGTGCTGAACTGGCGTGCCGGGTTCACTCGCAGTTCCACCACCGTCTGGATGTAGGCCTGCACGAACGCGTTGGCCAGGCCGGCCGCGAAGCGCGGGTCCGGGGCCTTGTAGCTGACACTGATGACGCTGCTCTCGCGCGAGGGCTGCACATCGAGGTTCCTCTGGAAGAGCGCGACGAGCCACTGTTCGATGGTGCCGGCGCCGCCCGTGTCGTCCAGCCATTGCTGGCGCACCTGCGCACTCTCGTTGAGCTTGAGGTTGCGCACCACGCGCAGCGCCACGCGCTCGCTGTTGATGATGTCCACCTGCGTGGCCACCACCGCTGGCGACGGCATGCCGCCGTAGACCATGGCAGAGACGGGGTCGGGCTTGAAGTCGAACACCACCGAGGCGGTGGCCTTGTACTGCTTGGGTAGCAGCAGACTCACCACCACCGTGGTGGCCACCGTGAGGCCCAGCACCAGCGCCATGACCCAGAAGCGGGCTCGCAGGATGGATAGGAATTGCCCGAATGCCATGTCGCGCCCCTGCCTTGTCAGAACAGGCTCTCGCGAACGTAGACCACGTCGCCGTCCTGCACCTTGTCGTCGAGCTTGGGCTCCAGCACCTGCACCGGGCCGCTGGCCGCCTTGCGGTGAACGCGGATGCCCTTCTCGGTGCCGCGCTGGGTGAGACCGCCGCCGCTGGCCAGCGCCTGCATCAGAGTCATGTCGCGCTCGAGTCGCATGGGGCCTGGGCGCTGCACTTCGCCGTAGATGTATACCAGCGGCTGGCGGTCAACCCAGATCGTGTCGCCGTTCAGGATGTAGATGTTCTTTTCGCTGCTGCCTGCCTTGAAGATGGACGGGAGGTCCACCTCCACTCGCATCGGCTGGCCATTGCGCGTGCCGGTCACGACCACGGTGTCGGCTCCGTTGACCGCCGTGCCGCCGGCCATGGCCAGCAAGTCGGTGAGGCGCATGTCGGCCACTTCCAGTGGGTAGCGGCCCGGTCGGTTCACCTGCCCCAGCACGCTGGCAAGGTTGCCGCGCACCTGCAGCACGACGATGGTTACCTGCGGCTGCTTGACGAAATTGCCGTTGCGCAGCCCGTCGCTGATGAGCTTCTCGGCCGCGCCGATGCCTAGGCCGCCGATGCGGATGCTGCCGAGCAGCGGGTAGCTGATGACGCCAGTCTCGGCGATGCGCGTTTCCAGCAGCAGGTCGGGGTTCTGGTAGACGTTGATGCGGATCACGTCGCCCGAGCCCAGGCGGTATTCGGCAGCGGCGGTGGCGGCCTGCTGGGCCAGCGAAGGCACGGCCGTCAGGGCCAGCGCCCAACGCAAGCAACGCTCCGCGCAGGAATTGCTGGATTCTGCCCCCCATCACTTGAGCCCCATGCCCTTCTTGATGTCCGTGGTGCTGAGCCCGTCGCTGGCGGCCGGCGCCCGCGCTTCGGGTACTACGGGCGGCGGTGCCGATGCCGGACGTTCGGCGAACTTGCCCACGTACTCGATGCTGGCCACCGCGCGTAGGTTCTTCAGTTCTTCCTCGATCAGCTTGCGTTTGCGCTCGTTCAGGATGAACTGCTCGATGGCCGGGCGCGCCTCTTCCTGGGTCACTGGCTGCAGGCGCGAGCCGCCGATCGCGATCACCTGTATGCCATTGGGGTTGGGTACCAACATTGCCTGGCCGTCCTTCATCTTGGCGAAGGCGTCCAGGCTGTTCAGCGGCAGTTGCTCGGCAGCGCGCACGGCTTGGTTGCCGGTGAAGCGGAAGTTGTTGGCCTGCAGGTAGTCCACGAACTCGGAGATGTTTTTCGACGCGCCCAGCTTCTCACGCAGCGCGGGCACCTGGTCAGGTCTGGCTTCGACGGCGATCTCCTGGATGCTGTAGACGCGGCGCTCGCTGAAGAGCGCGGGCTTGTCGTTGTAGTAGCTCTTGACCTCTTCGGGCGTGGGCTTGGGCGCCGCCTCGCCCACCCTCTCCAGGTAGGCGCGGGCGATGATCTCTTGGCGCACCGCCTCGAGCTGTTGCACGACACGCGGCTCCCGGTCGAGCTTCATCTCATCGGCGCGCTGCAAGGCCAGTTGCTGGTCGATCAGGCGCTCCAGGATCTGCTTGCTGGCGGCCTCGGCTTGCTCCGGGCGCAAGTTGCGTTGCTGCTGAAGCACGAAGTTGACCTGGTGGACGGTGACCTCGTCCTTGTTGACCTTGGCAGCGGTCTGGCTGGCCGCCTTGTCGCGGCTGCCGCTGCAAGCCGCGAGCAACAACAGGGTGGCTGCAGCGACTGCAGCCAGGCGTGCAGGGGATCCGGGCATCGTCGAGTGCATGGGCCGTTCTTGGTTCCAAGTGCCGCCGAAAAGACTATCACTCCGCACCGCGGGATACGCAAATCATCCAGCGTACTTGCGCGTTTGAGTTTAACCCCCGCCCTCGTACCGAACCGCGCCGCCAGGGATCATGCCGGCCCCGGACATGCCGGCACCAGTTCACACGCTGGGGCGCAGGCGCCTGAGCCGGCTCAGCACTTGATGCCGACGTGCAGCGCCACGATGCCGCCGGCGAGGTTGTGCACGTCAACATGGCCGAAGCCGCTGGCCTGCATCATGGCCTTGAGCGTGGCCTGGTCCGGATGCATGCGGATGCTTTCGGCCAGGTAGCGGTAGCTGTCGGCGTCCTTGGCGATCAGCCTGCCCAGCCACGGCATCAGCGTGAACGAGTACCAGTCGTAGGGCTTTTGCAGAGGGGCAGCGGGCTTGGAGAACTCCAGCACCAGCAGGCGGCCACCGGGGCGCAGCACGCGGCACATCTCGGTGAGCGCGGCTTCCTTGTGCGTCATGTTGCGCAGGCCGAAGGCGACGCTGGCGAGGTCGAAGACGCCATCGGCAAACGGCAGGTGCTCGGCATCGCAGGCAGCGGTGTCTATGACCTGGCCTTCGTCGAGCAGGCGGTCGCGGCCGACGCGGAGCATGGACTCGTTGATGTCGGTCAGTACCACGTGACCCAGTGCGCCGGCGCGGGCGGCAAAAGCGCGGGCCAGGTCGCCGGTGCCGCCGGCGATGTCGAGCACGTTCATGCCCGGCTGCACCGCAGCCACGGCCACGGCGTAGGCCTTCCAGACGCGGTGCATGCCCATGGACAGCACGTCGTTCATGAGGTCGTAGCGCGTGGCCACGCTGTCGAACACGCCGCGCACGCGGCGCGCCTTGTCGGCATCGTCGACGGTCTGGTAGCCGAAGTGCGTCTGCGGCATGGGGTGCTTGGTGGAGGGGCTGAGCCGGGGCTTCAGTGGCTGGCGCAGGCGCCGCCGGAACCGGCCGGTGTCATGGTCGCGTCGCGATCCATGCCGGCCTCGGCCAGGCGCTGTTCATAGCGCTGCCAGAGTTCGGCCTGGTCGGCCCCCAGGTGGTAGAGATAGGGCCAGCTGAAGATGCCGCTTTCATGGCCGTCGGAAAAGCGGGGCTGCACGGCGTAGTGGCCGACGGCAGTGATCTCCTCGATGCCGACCTGGCGCTTGCCCGTCTGCAGCACCTCCTGGCCCGGACCGTGACCCTGCACTTCCGCCGATGGCGAGTAGATGCGCATCAACTCGAAGGGGATGCGGAAACTGGCGCCGTCGTCGAAGGCGATCTCGAGCACTCGGGAGGCCTGGTGCAGGGTCAGTGCGACCGGCTGCGGGGGTGACGCGGGGGCGGAAGACATGCGGGCGGACCGGGCGATTCAGGAGCGATGAGTGTATCGCCGGCAAAAAAGGAAAAAGGCAACGCCTTGCGCTGCCCTTGCCGTGCAAGGGGGTCGATAGCCCCCTGCAGGAAACACTCAACCGCGACGACGGCGACGTGCAACCAACAAGCCGATGGCGCTGAGCCCGGCCAGCATCATCACGTAGGTCTCCGGCTCGGGCACCGCGGTGGCGACGATGTTGCCACCGTACGACGCCGTCGATCCGGTGATCCCCGTGCCCGCGCACCACGAGGTCGTAGGTTCCGGCAGGCAACAGCGTGTTGCCCTCCAGGCGCTGCACGTTGATCACGGAACCGCCGGGCCCGGCGATCTGGTTGCTGCTGAAGGAAAGCGGCACGTCGGCACCGACAGGCAGGTCGATAAAGCCGGAGAACGACAGGATGCCACCGAAACTTGTCACCCGACAGTGTGACGATCTCGTTGTTGGTGACCGAGACCGCGACGATCGACAGCCCGGTGACACTGAAGGTCCAGATGTCCTCGAACAGACCGGTCAACAGTATTGTCGAACGATGCGCTGGGGTCCAGCGGCGGCAAGACTGTCGTGAGTCGCGAAACTGGCTGCCGACGACGGTGCTGAGGAGCACGGCACGGCGAGGGATTGAGTTTCATGGCATGGCCCTTTATACCCGACGCGACCCGCGCGGATTCATGACGAGCCGCTACATTTGACTTATACACCCATTGAGGACCGATTTGCACCCCGCGCTTGCGGGGCTGCGGATGGGTCGCTGCACCGAGCAAAGGGCAGACCTCGTCCCTATCCGCATGGCTTTGCCACGCCGCCAGCCCTCATGTCACACCAGCACCCGCTCGATGCCCCCGGCGTTGGCCCGCGCCACGTAGTCTTCGAGCCAGCTCTCGCCCAGGATCTTGCGCGCCATCTCGACGACGATGTAGTCGGCCTCGAGCAGGCCGCTGCCCAGGTCGTCCTCGTAGCGCTTCAGCCCCTGCAGGCAGCTCGGGCAACTGGTGAGGATCTTGACGTTGGCCTGCGTCGCGCCGCCCGACCCCGGTGCGGCAGCCCGCAGGGTGCGCAGGGCGGTTTCGTCCTTGCGCAGCTCTTCTTCCTTGCGGAACCGGATCTGCGTGCTGATGTCGGGCCGCGTCACCCCGAGGGTGCCGCTCTCGCCGCAGCAGCGCTTGCTCTCCAAGACGTTCGGTCCCACCAGCGCCTTCACGGTCTTCAGGGGCTCCTGCTGCTTCATCGGGCTGTGACAGGGGTCGTGGTACAGGTAGCCGGCCGCGCTGGCGTCGAGCTTGATGCCCTTCTCGAGCAGGTACTCGTGGATATCGACGATGCGGCAGCCGGGGAAGATGTCCTCGAATTGGTAGCCCTGCAACTGGTCGTAGCAGGTGCCGCAACTCACGACCACGGTCTTGATGTCCAGGTAGTTCAGCGTGTTGGCGACGCGGTGGAAGAGCACCCGGTTGTCGGTGATCAGCTTCTCGGCCCTGTCGAACTGGCCGCTGCCGCGCTGCGGGTAGCCGCAGCACAGGTAGCCCGGCGGCAGCACGGTCTGCACGCCGGCGTGCCAGAGCATGGCCTGGGTGGCCAGGCCGACCTGGCTGAACAGGCGCTCGCTGCCGCAGCCGGGGAAGTAGAAGACGGCTTCGGTGTCGGCGCTGGTGGCGTGCGGGTCGCGGATGATGGGGACGTAGTCCTTGTCCTCGATGTCCAGCAGCGCGCGCGCGGTCTTCTTGGGCAGGCCGCCGGGCATCTTCTTGTTGACGAAGTGGACGACCTGTTCCTTCAGCGGCGCCGGGCCCAGCGTGGCCGGCGGCGTGGCGGTCTGCGCGCGCGCCGCGAGCTTGAACAGGCCGTGGGCGAAGCGTTGCGCCTTGAAGCCGATGTCGACCATGCCAAGGCGCATCAACTTGATGGCCTGCGGGTGGGTCGCATTCAGGAATGTCATGGCCGCGGCATTGCCGGGTCGGAAGCTCTTCTTGCCCATCTTGCGCAGCAGGTTGCGCATGTTCATGGTGACGTCGCCGAAGTCGATCTTCACCGGGCACGGGCTCAGGCACTTGTGGCACACGGTGCAGTGATCGGCCACGTCCTCGAAGTCGGCCCAGTGGCGCACGCTGATGCCGCGGCGGGTCTGCTCTTCGTACAGGAAGGCCTCGATCAGCAGCGAGGTGGCCAGGATCTTGTTGCGCGGGCTGTACAGCAGGTTGGCGCGCGGCACATGGGTGGCGCACACCGGCTTGCACTTGCCGCAGCGCAGGCAGTCCTTGATGCTGTCGCTGATGGCGCCGATGTCGCTCTGCTGCATGATCAGCGACTCGTGGCCCATCAGGCCGAAGCTCGGCGTGTAGGCGGCACTCAGGTCCGAGGGCTGGCCGTCGCCGGCGGCCGCTGCGCGCAGCAGCTTGCCCTTGTTGAAGCGCCCCTCGGGGTCGATGCGAGCCTTGTAGTCGGCGAAGTCCTTCAACTCTGCGTCGGACAGGAATTCGAGCTTGGTGATGCCGATGCCGTGCTCGCCGCTGATCACGCCACCCAGCTGCCGCGCCAGCGCCATGATGCGTGCCACGGCCTCGTGGGCCGTCTGCAGCATGGCGTAGTTGTCGCTGTTGACGGGGATATTGGTGTGCACGTTGCCGTCGCCGGCATGCATGTGCAGGGCCGCCCAGACGCGGCCGCGCAGCACCTGCTGGTGGATCGCTCGGCACTCCTCGAGGATGGGCGTGAAGGCACTGCCGGCAAAGATCCCCTGCAGCGGCTTCAGGATCTGCGTCTTCCAGCTCGCGCGCAGGCTGTGGTCCTGCAGGCGGTGGAAGAACGTCACCGCTTCGCCCGGCGCGCCTGCGGGCCCTGCGCCCGCGGCCGCGGCAGGATCGGGCGCATCCAGGTTCGCCAGCCAGAACTGCCACAGCGTGCGCACGTCGGCCAGCAGCGCCAGCGCCTGCTGCACGCGGTCTTCCAGCAGCTCGGCGCTGGGGATCTCGCCGGCATCGTCACCCTTGCCCAGCGGCAGCTTGCCGCGCGCGAAGAAGGCGGTCAGCGCATCGGCCAGCTCGATCTTGTTGCGCAGGCTCAGCTCGATATTGATGCGCTCGATGCCTTCGGTGTACTCGCCCATGCGCGGCAGCGGGATCACCACGTCTTCGTTGATCTTGAAGGCGTTGGTGTGGCGGGCGATGGCGGCGGTGCGCTTGCGGTCGAGCCAGAATTTCTTGCGCGCGTCGGCGCTCACGGCCACGAAGCCTTCGCCGGCGCGCGAATTGGCGATGCGCACGACCTCGCTGGTGGCGCGGGCGACGGCGTTCTCGTCGTCGCCGACGATGTCGCCCACCAGCACCATCTTGGGCAGCCCCGACCCGCCGGCGAGCACGCGCTTGCTCTTGGTGCTGTAGCCGACGGCCTTGAGGTAGCGGTCGTCCAGGTGCTCCAGGCCGGCGAGCAGAACGCCTTGCTCCTTCAGCCCGAACAGGTAGTCCTTGATCTCGACGATGCTCGGCACCGCGTCCTTGGCGTTGCCGAAGAATTCCAGGCACACCGTGCGCACGTGCGACGGCATGCGGTGCACGACCCAGCGCGCGCTGGTGATGAGGCCGTCGCAGCCTTCCTTCTGGATGCCGGGCAGGCCGGCCAGGAACTTGTCGGTGACGTCCTTGCCCAGGCCTTCCTTGCGAAAGCTGCGGCCGGGGATGTCCAGCCGTTCGGTGCGTTCGAGCTTGCGGCCGCTGGCGTCGAAGTACTTCAGTTCGAAGCTCGCCACTGCCACGTCGTGGATCTTGCCCAGGTTGTGGTTCAGCCGCGTCACCTCCAGCCACTTGGCTTCGGGCGTGACCATCTTCCAGCTCGCCAGGTTGTCGAGCGCGGTGCCCCACAGCACGGCCTTCTTGCCGCCGGCGTTCATGGCCACGTTGCCGCCGATGCAGCTGGCCTCGGCCGAGGTCGGGTCGACCGCGAAGACATAGCCGCCGCGCTCGGCGGCGTCGGACACGCGCTGGGTCACCACGCCGGCTTCGCTGAAGATGGTGGCCACCGGTTCGGCCACGCCGGGCAGCCGCACCAGTTCGACCTCGCCCAGCGCTTCGAGCTTCTCGGTGTTGATGACGGCGCTCTTCCACGTCAGCGGCACGGCGCTGCCGGTGTAGCCGGTGCCGCCGCCGCGCGGGATGATGGTCAGGCCGAGCTCGATGCAGCCCGCCACCAGGCCGGCCATCTCGGCTTCGCTGTCGGGGGTGAGCACGACGAACGGGTATTCGACACGCCAGTCGGTGGCGTCGGTGACGTGCGAAACGCGGCTCAGGCCGTCGAACTTGAGGTTGTCCTTGGCGGTGCGGCGGCCGAGCACGCGGCGCGCGGCCTTGCGCAGGTCCCACACGGTGCGGAACTGCTCGGCAAAGCGCTCGACGGCGCCGCGCGCGGCGTCGAGCAGTTCACCGACGAGGGCGTCGCGCCGCGGGTCGTCGGCCGGGGTGCGGCGCTTTGCCACTTCGCCCAGGCGGTGGTGCAGCGCCTCGATGAGCATCTGCCGGCGCTTGGGGTTCTCGAGCAGGTCGTCCTCGAGATAGGGGTTGCGCTGCACGACCCAGATGTCGCCCAGCACTTCATACAGCATGCGCGCCGAGCGGCCGGTGCGGCGCTCCTGCCGCAACTGGCTCAGGATCTCCCAGGCGCGCGCGCCCAGCAGGCGCAGCACGATCTCGCGGTCGGAGAACGAGGTGTAGTTGTAGGGGATCTCGCGCAGGCGGGCCGGGCCAGCAGTCGGCGCCGTCCAACGGGCTGGCAAGCGCCGTCGGCGGGAAGGGGAAGGGGAGCATTCATAGGGTTATTGCGGATGCTAACGCAGGGGGTCGATCAGTCGGCGCGCAGGGTTTGACGCTGCGGCGGGTTATCCCCGTTGCCGGCCATATGCCTTCCGTGACAGAAACAGGGCTGTCAAAAATGCCGGCCATACTTCCAGGCTCGGCTCATGACTCGACTGTTGGAGAACCCATGAAATTGCGCTCTTTCGCCCCGGCCCTGGCGGCCGCCGCCCTGGCCACGCTGGCCGCATTGCCCGCCCAGGCCCAGACCGAGATCCAGTGGTGGCACTCGATGACGGCCGTCAACAACGAATGGGTCAACGACCTGGCCAAGGAATTCAATGCCAGCCAGAAGGACTACAAGATCGTCCCCACCTACAAGGGCAGCTACGACGAATCGATGACGGCGGCCGTGGCCGCCTTCCGCTCGGGCAACGCGCCGCACATCCTGCAGGTGTTCGAGGTCGGCACCGCGACCATGATGGCCAGCAAGGGCGTGGTCATGCCGGTCGGCAAGATGATGACCGACGCCGGCTACAAGTTCGACCCCGCCGCCTATGTGCCCGCGGTGGCCGGCTACTACACCGCGCCCAACGGGCAGATGCTGAGCTTCCCCTTCAACAGCTCGACGACGGTCTTCTACATCAACCGCGACGCCTTCAAGGCCGCCGGCATGGACGCCGACGAGCCGCCCAAGACCTGGCCCGAGGTGGCACTGGCCGCGGCCAAGCTCAAGGCCAGCGGCCACAAGTGCCCGTTCACCACCGCCTGGCAGGGCTGGACGCAGCTCGAGAGCTTCTCGACCTGGCACAACGTGGAACTGGCCACCAAGCGCAACGGCCTGGGCGGCATGGATGCGCGGATGGTCGTGAATTCGCCGCTGCACACGCGCCACATCGAGAACCTGGCCAACATGGCCAAGCAGGGCCTGTTCGTCTACAAGGGCCGCGGCAACGTGCCCGAGGCCACCTTCGTGTCGGGCGAGTGCGCGATGATCACCACGTCGTCGGGCTTCTACGGCAACGTCAAGCGCAACGCCAAGTTCGCCTTCGCGCTGGCCACCCTGCCCTATTACCCCGACGTGCCGGGCGCGCCGCAGAACACCGTCATCGGCGGCGCCAGCCTGTGGGTGACTTCGGGCAAGAAGCCGGACGAGTACAAGGGCGTGGCCGAGCTTCTTCAACTTCCTGTCCAACCCCGAGGTCCAGTCGGCCAGCCACAAGCGCACCGGCTACCTGCCGATCACGATGGCAGCCTTCCAGCTGACCGAGAAGTCGGGCTTCTACAAGGCCAACCCGGGCACCGACACCGCGGTCAACCAGATGATCCGCAAGACCACCGACAAGTCGCGCGGCATCCGGCTGGGCAACTACGTGCAGATCCGCGCCATCGAGGACGAAGAACTGGAGCAGGTGTGGGGCGGCAAGAAGACGGCCAAGGAAGCGCTGGACAGCATCGTCAAGCGCGGCAACGAGCTGCTCGAGCGCTTCGAGAAGGCGAACAAGGGCTGAAGTTGGCGCCAGCGCCTAAATGGCTGTCGAAAAGCGCGTCCGCTTCAAGAGCTGGTGGCTGCCCTGGGTGCTGGTGGCGCCGCAGATGGCCGTCGTGCTGGTGTTCTTCTTCTGGCCGGCGGGCCAGGCGCTGTACCAGAGCGTGATGCTGCGAAGACGCCTTCGGCACCTCGACGCAGTTCGTCGGTGCCGAGAACTTCACGCGGCTGTTCGAGGACGACACCTACCTGGCCTCGTTCAAGACCACGGCGCTGTTCTCGGTGCTGGTGGCCGGCATCGGCCTCACGGTGTCGCTGCTGCTGGCGGTGATGGCCGACCGCGTGGTCCAGGGCGCCACCGTCTACAAGACTTTCCTGATCCTGCCCTATGCCGTGGCGCCGGCCGTGGCCGGGGTGCTGTGGCTGTTCCTGTTCGCGCCCTCGGTCGGCGTGGTCAGCTTCGCGCTGCGCCAGGCTGGGCTTCGAGTGGAACCACCTGCTCAACGGCAACCACGCCATGACGCTGATCGTGGTGGCCGCCGTGTGGAAGCAGATCTCGTACAACTTCCTGTTCTTCCTGGCCGGGCTGCAGTCGATCCCGAAGAGCCTGATCGAGGCCGCGGCCATCGACGGCGCCGGCCCGTGGCGCCGCTTCTGGACGGTGCAGTTCCCGCTGCTGTCGCCGACCACCTTCTTCCTGCTCGTCATCAACATCATCTACGCCTTCTTCGAGACCTTCGCCATCGTCGATGCGGCCACCCAGGGCGGCCCGGGCAAGGACACCGCGATCCTCGTCTACAAGGTCTATTTCGACGGCTTCAAGGCGCTGGACCTGGGCAGTTCGGCGGCGCAGTCGGTGGTGCTGATGGCGATCGTCATCGCGCTCACCGTCGTGCAGTTCCGCTACGTCGAGAAGAAGGTGCAATACTGATGGCGCCCCCAAGCTCACTGCGCTCATCCTCCACCCGCTTGCTCCCCGAGGGGGCGCTGTGCCGCGCGCTTCGGAGCGGCCCGGCGTCGGCATGGTTGAGAACCGCCCCGTCGCGCGCGTGCTCTCGCACCTGGTGCTGGTGCTGGGCGTGCTGATCGTCGCCTTCCCGATCTACCTGACCTTCATCGCCTCCACGCACACGGCGCGAGCAGATCGCGCAGAAGCGCCGATGTCGCTGCTGCCGGGCGACAACATCGCGCAGAGCTACAGCCTGGCGCTGTTCGGCGGCCAGACCGACAACGGCGCACGCACGCCGCCGGTGGCGCCCATGCTGTGGATCAGCCTGGTGACGGCGCTCGTCATCTCCATCGGCAAGATCGCCATCTCGCTGCTGAGCGCCTTCGCGGTGGTGTATTTCCGCTTCCCGCTGCGCAACCTGGTGTTCTGGATGATCTTCGTGACGCTGATGCTGCCGGTGGAGGTGCGCATCCTGCCCACCTACAAGGTGGTGTCCGACCTGGGCATGCTCAACACCTACGCCGGGCTGACGGTGCCGCTGATCGCCAGTCGCCACCGCCACCTTCCTGTTCCGCCAGTTCTTCCTGACCGTGCCCGATGAACTGGTGGAGGCCGCGCGCATCGACGGCGCCGGGCCGATGCGCTTCTTCTGGGACGTGCTGCTGCCGCTGTCGCGCACATCGATCGCGGCGCTGTTCGTGATCCAGTTCATCTACGGCTGGAACCAGTATCTGTGGCCGCTGCTGGTGACCACCAGCGAGGACATGGCGCCCATCGTGATGGGCATCAAGCGCATGATTTCCGGCGGCGGCGACGCCGCGATCGACTGGAACGTGGTCATGGCCACCGCCATCCTGGCCATGCTGCCGCCGGCGGCGGTGGTCATCCTCATGCAGCGCTGGTTCGTCAAGGGCCTGGTCGATACCGAAAAGTAGAACATGGGTGCCATCGCACTGCGCAACGTCGAGAAGACCTACGGCCACGGTCCCAAGGCCGTGAAGGTGATCCACGGCGTCGACGCCGAGATCCCCGACGGCGAATTCATCGTCATCGTCGGCCCCAGCGGCTGCGGCAAGAGCACGCTGCTGCGCATGGTGGCGGGGCTGGAGGAGATCACCGGCGGCGAGATCGACATCGGCGGCCGCGTCGTCAACAAGCTCGAGCCGGCCGAGCGCGACATCGCGATGGTGTTCCAGAACTACGCGCTGTACCCGCACATGAGCGTGTACGACAACATGGCCTACGGGCTGAAGATCGCCAAGGTGCCCAAGGCCGAGATCGAGGTGCGCGTGCAGAAGGCGGCCAAGATCCTGGAACTGGGCGGCCTGCTCGACCGCAAGCCGCGGCAGCTGTCGGGCGGCCAGCGCCAGCGCGTGGCCATGGGCCGCGCCATCGTGCGCCAGCCGCAGGTCTTCCTGTTCGACGAGCCGCTGTCCAACCTGGACGCCAAGCTGCGCGCGCAGACGCGGCTGGAGATCCAGAAGCTGCACCGCGAACTGGGCGTGACCTCGCTGTTCGTGACCCACGACCAGGTCGAGGCGATGACGCTGGCCGAGCGCATGATCGTGATGAACGCCGGGCGCATCGAGCAGATCGGCACCCCCGAGCAGGTCTACCAGCAGCCGGCCACGACCTTCGTCGCCGGCTTCATCGGCAGCCCGCCGATGAACCTGCTGCAGGGCCAGGCCGACGGCTCGCGCTTCACGGTCGGCGGGCAGACGCTCAAGCTGCCCGGGGCGGCGCCGCGGTCGGGCCCGCTGCTGCTGGGCGTGCGGCCCGAGCACGCCGACCTGGACCCCGCCGGCACCTGGCCGCTGCAGGTGGAGATGCTGGAGATGCTGGGCGCCGAGCGGCTGGTCTACGGCCACCTGGGCGGCGCGGCGTTCACGCTGCGCATCGAAGGCACGCGGCCGCCGCCGAAGGCCGGCGAGACGGTCAAGCTGCTGGTGGACGCCGGGCACATGCACTGGTTCGACGCCGGCCACCGGGCAACGGGTCTGAGCGATGGTCGGACTGGCCCCTGCCGCTGTGGATCGCCCACCGCGGCGCCGGCAAGCTGGCGCCGGAGAACACGCTGGCCGCCTTCCGCGTCGGCGCGTCGCACGGCTACCGGGCCTTCGAGTGCGACGTCAAGCTCAGCGCCGACGGCGTGCCCTTCCTGCTGCACGACACGCGGCTGGACCGCACCACGCCCGAGCGCGGCGTGGCCGGCGAGCGCACCTGGGCCGAGCTCTCGCGCATCGACGCCGGCGGCTGGCACTCGCGCGCCTTTGCCGGCGAACCGCTGCCCAGCCTGGACGCGGTGGCGCGCTACGTGCAGCGCAACGGCTTCGCGCTCAATGTCGAGATCAAGCCGACGCCGGGCTCGAGCACGCCACCGGGCACGCCGTGGGCGCGGCCTGCGCTGCGGCTGTGGCGCGAGCGCGGCACGCCGCTGCTGTTCAGTTCCTTCCGGCCCGAGGCACTGCAGGGCGCGCGCGAGGCCGCGCCCGCAGCATCCCGCGCGCGCTGCTCGTCGACACGCTGTGGACCGGCTGGTTCGAGATGGCGCAGTCGCTGGGCTGCGTGGCCGTGGTCACCAACTACAACCTGATGGACGCCGCGCTGATCGCCAGCTGCACGGCGCCGGCCTGCGCGCGCTGTGCTACACGGTCAACGACCCGGCCGAAGCGCGGCGCCTGGTGGCGCTGGGCATCGACGGCATCATCACCGACGCGGTGGACCGGTTTTCGCCTGGCGCTGCCGGCGTGATGGCTTGAGCGGCGCGAAGCGCGCTCAGCTGGCCGCACCTTCGGCCGCAGCGCGCGGCCGCACGTCGGCCTCGGCGCCGAGCCAGTCGGAGTCGTGCTCGGGCTGCGGCAGCGACTTCAGCTCGCGGATCAGCGGCAGCCGCCAGGCCACCAGCCACCAGCAGCACCGACACGCCGCCGGCGAAGCCCAGCGCCGCGCGCAGGCCCACGTGCTCGCCGAGCCAGCCGCCGAGCAGCGCGCCCGGGCGCGGCGGCCAGCAGGGTGAGCCAGCGCATCGTGCTCGTCATGCGGCCCAGCAGCGGCTCGGGCGTGACGGCCTGGCGCAGCGCCAGGAAGTTGATGAAGATGAACACCGCGCCGGTGCTGAAGCTCATCAGCATCAGCGCGAAGGCCGCCACGCCCCAGGCATTGGCCGGCGCCACGGCGAGCAGCAGCCAGCCGCCGCCGCAGATCGCGTAGCCCACCACCAGGCAGGGGCCGGGGCCGACGCGGCGGCTGATGCGGCGGCCGTAGACGCTGCCGATGATGGTGCCCAGGCCCATGCCCATGTAGCACAGGCCCACCGCCTGCTCCGACAGGCCCAGCGTGCGCGTGGCGAAGAGGATCTGCACCGTCATCGCCGCGTAATGGCACATCTGCCACACGCCCATCAGCACCGCCAGCGTCAGCAGCAGGCGATGGCCGACGACGAAGCGCAGGCCGACCATCAGGTCGCGCCAGAAGTGGCGCGTCGGGCCGCGCGTCGCGCCGCTCGTCGACGCGGATGCCGCGCAGGATGAGCGCCGAGCCCAGCAGCAGCACGGCGTTGACCAGCAGCGCCACCGGCGCGCCCACGAGCTTGATCAGCGCGCCGGCCAGGCCCGGGTCCCGCGACCTCGGCGCCCGAGGAGGCCAGCGCATTCTTGGCGTGCGCCTCCACCAGCCGGTCGCGCGCCACCACCTGCATCAGCACGATCTGCGCCGCGGTGCCGGCCACCGTGTGCACGGTGCCGAGCAGGAAGCCCACCACGTACAGCCACTCCATCGACAGCCAGCCCAGCCACCAGGCCAGCGGCACGCTGGCCGCCGCCAGCGCCGCGCCGCTCTCGCCCACCACGTACACCGGCAGCTTGCGCACGCGGTCCAGCCACACGCCCGAGGGCAGCGACAGCAGCAGGAAGGGCAGCAGCTCGATCGCCGTCAGCGCGCCCATCTGCGTCGGCGTGGCCTGCAGCAGCACCGCCGCGGTGAGCGGCAGCGCCAGCATCATCACCTGGTTGCCGAAGGAGCTGGTGAGGATGGAGCTCCACAGCCGCAGGTAGGTGCGGTCGCGCCAGAGGTCGTCGGCCGGCAGCGTGGGCAGGCCCAGGCGCAGGCGGCAGCTTGGGCCGCTTCAATGCGACGCTCACGAGCGGTAGTCGGCGTTGATGCTCACGTAGTCGTGCGACAGGTCGCAGGTCCACACCGTGGCCTGCGGCCGGCGCCGCGGTGCAGGTGCACGCGCACGGTGATCTCGCTCTGCTTCATCACGCGCTGGCCGTCTTCCTCGCGGTAGTCGGGGTGGCGGCCGCCGTCGCGCACCACGTGCACGTCGTCCAGGTAGCAGGTCGATCAGGCTCTGGTCGAGGTCGTCGATGCCGGCGTAGCCCACCGCGGCGAGGATGCGGCCGAGGTTGGGGTCGCTGGCGAAGAAGGCCGTCTTCACGAGCGGCGAGTGCGCGATGGCGTAGGCGGCGAGCCGGCACTCGGCCTCGTTGCGGCCGCCCTCGCACCTGCACGGTGATGAACTTGGTGGCGCCTTCGCCGTCGCGCACGATGGCCTGCGCGAGCTGCTGCGACACGGCCACCACGGCGTCGCGCAGGGCGCGGCCCTCGGCGCGAGTCGAGCGCGGTGATCGGCGCGTGGCCGGCGCGCTGCGTGGCCATCAGCATGAAGGAGTCGTTGGTGGAGGTGTCGCCGTCGATGGTGATGCGGTTGAAGCTGAGGTCGGCGGCCTCGCTCAGCAGCGGCTGCAGCAGCGCCGGGCGCGATGACGGCGTCGGTGGCCATGAAGCCGAGCATGGTGGCCATGTTCGGGCCGGATCATGCCGGCGCCCTTGCTGATGCCGGTGACGGTGACGGTGCGGCCGCCGATGCTGACCTGGCGCGACGCCGCCTTGGGCAGCGTGTCGGTGGTCATGATGCCCTGCGCGGCCTCGGCCCAGGCGGCGCCGTCGGCCGGCCGCAGCGCGGCCACGAGGGCCGGCAAGCGCGGCCTCGATGCGCTCGACCGGCAGCGTCTCCATGATCACGCCGGTGGAGAACGGCAGCACCTGCTGCGCCTGCAAGCCCAGCTGTGCGGCCAGCGCGGTGCAGCTGCGCCGCGCCCGCGCCAGGCCGTCGGCGCCGGTGCCGGCGTTGGCATTGCCGGTGTTGACGAGCAGGGCGCGGATGCCGGGCCCGCAGCGCCAGGTGCTCGCGGCACAGCTGCACCGGCGCGGCGCAGAAGCGGTTGCTGGTGAAGACGCCGGCCACCGCAGCGCCCTCGTCCAGCGCGAACAGCACCAGGTCGCGCCGGTTGGCCTTGCGCACGCCGGCCATCGCGATGCCGATGCGCACGCCGGGCACGGCGTGCAGCGACAGCGGGATCGGGTGCGCTCAGGTTGACGGGCATGGCATGGGCGTGGTGGCGATGGGCTGAGCCGCGGATTGTAGGCAGCGCACCTGCCGAGATCCCGAAACGAAGAACCCCGCCGCGGCGGGGTGGGTTCTGGACGATGGCGCCAAGACCGCGCCGCCGATAGCCCTCAGGCCAGCTTGCCGTGGCACTGCTTGTATTTCTTGCCGCTGCCGCAGGGGCAAGGGTCGTTGCGCCCGACCTTGGGCACCGGCGCCTCGCCCAGCAGGCCGGTGTCGGCCACCTGCGACACGCCGCCATCCTCGGTGGGTGCCGTGTAGGTGACGTTGGACAGCTGCGCCGCCTGCTCCTCCAGCGCCGCCGCGGCCTGGGCCGCTTCGTCCTGGCTCTGGATGCGCACCGTCATCAGGATGCGCGTCACTTCCATCTTGACGACGTCGAGCAGCTGCGAGAACAGCTCGAAGGCCTCGCGCTTGTATTCCTGCTTCGGGTTCTTCTGCGCGTAGCCGCGCAGGTGGATGCCCTGGCGCAGGTAGTCCAGCGCCGCCAGGTGCTCGCGCCAGTGGCTGTCGATGCTCTGCAGCAGCACCATGCGCATGAAGGGCGTGAACTGCTCGGCGCCGACGTAGTCGACCTTGGCCTTGAAGTGCGCGTCGGCGGCGGCCACCACCTTGTCGACGATGTCCTGGTCGGTGATCGACTCGCTCTTCTCGACCTCGCCCTTGAGGTCGACCTCGAGCTGCCACTCGTCCCTGAGCACGCGCTCCAGGCCGGCCAGGTCCCACTGCTCCTCCAGGCTCTCGGCCGGCACGTAGGTGCGCACGACCTCGGTCATGGCGCTCTGGCGCAGGTTGGCGATCTGCTCGTCCAGGTTGACGGCTTCCAGGATCTCGTTGCGCTGCTGGTAGATGACCTTGCGCTGGTCGTTGGAGACGTCGTCGTACTCCAGCAGCTGCTTGCGGATGTCGAAGTTGCGCGCCTCGACCTTGCGCTGCGCGCTCTCGATGCTGCGGTTGACGATGCCGGCCTCGATGGCCTCGCCCTCGGGCATCTTCAGCCGGTCCATGATCGCGCGCACGCGGTCGCCGGCGAAGATGCGCATGAGCTGGTCGTCCAGGCTCAGGTAGAAGCGGCTGGCGCCGGGGTCGCCCTGGCGGCCCGAGCGGCCGCGCAACTGGTTGTCGATGCGCCGGCTCTCGTGCCGTTCGGTGGCGACGATGCGCAGGCCGCCAGTGGCCTTGACCTGCTCGTGCAGGCTCTGCCATTCGTCCTTGAGCTTCTGCGCGCGCGTGTGCCTTTCCTCGTCGGACAGGCTGGGGTCGGCCTCGAGGAACTGGATCTGCTTCTCGACATTGCCGCCGAGCACGATGTCGGTGCCGCGGCCGGCCATGTTGGTGGCGATGGTGATCATCTTCGGCCGCCCGGCCTGGGCCACGATCTCGGCTTCTTTCGCGTGCTGCTTGGCGTTGAGCACCTGGTGCGGCAGCTTGGCCTTCGTCAGCAGGTCGGAAATCAGCTCGGAGTTCTCGATCGACGGTCGTGCCCACCAGCACCGGCTGGCCGCGCTCGTAGCAGTCGCGGATGTCGGTGATGACCGCGTCGTACTTCTCCTTGGCGGTCTTGTAGATGAGGTCGTTGTCGTCCTTGCGGATGGTCGGCTTGTTGGGCGGGATGACCACCGTCTCCAGGCCGTAGATCTCCTGGAACTCGTAGGCTTCGGTGTCGGCCGTGCCGGTCATGCCGGCGAGCTTGCCGTACATGCGGAAGTAGTTCTGGAAGGTGACCGACGCCAGCGTCTGGTTCTCGCTCTGGATCTGCACGCCTTCCTTGGCCTCCACCGCCTGGTGCAGGCCGTCGCTCCAGCGCCGGCCCGTCATCAGGCGGCCGGTGAATTCGTCGACGATGACGACTTCGCCGTTCTGCACCACGTAGTGCTGGTCGCGGTGGTACAGGTGGTTGGCCCGCAGCGCCGCATAGACGTGGTGCATGAGCGTGATGTTGGCCGGGTCGTACAGGCTCGCGCCTTCGGCCAGCAGGCCGTTCTCGCCGAGCAGCCGCTCGGCGTTCTCGTGGCCGGCTTCGGTGAGGTAGATCTGGTGGCTCTTCTCGTCGACCGTGAAGTCGCCGGCATCGATGACGCCTTCGCCGGTGCGCACGTCCTCTTCGCCGATCTGCTTCTTGAGCTGCGGCACGATGGCGTTGATGCGCACGTACATCTCGGTGTGGTCTTCGGCCTGGCCGCTGATGATCAGCGGCGTGCGCGCCTCGTCGATCAGGATCGAGTCCACCTCGTCGACGATGGCGTAGTTGAGGCCGCGCGCGACGCGGTCGCGCACCTCCAGCACCATGTTGTCGCGCAGGTAGTCGAAGCCGAATTCGTTGTTGGTGCCGTAGGTCACGTCGGCGGCGTAGGCGGCCTGCTTTTCCTCGCGCTGCATGCCGGGCACGTTGACGCCCACGGTGAGGCCGAGGAAGGCGTAGATCCGCCCCATCCATTCGGCATCGCGGCGCGCCAGGTAGTCGTTGACGGTGACCACGTGCACGCCCTTGCCGGCCAGCGCGTTCAGGTACACCGGCAGCGTCGCCATCAGCGTCTTGCCTTCGCCGGTGCGCATCTCGGCGATCTTGCCCTGGTGCAGCGCGATGCCGCCGATGAGCTGGACGTCGAAGTGGCGCATCTTCAGCGTGCGCTTGCTGGCTTCGCGCGCCACGGCAAAGGCCTCGGGCAGCAGGTCGTCCAGCGTGACGCCGGCGGCGCAGCGCTGCCTGAATTCGTCGGTGCTGGCGCGCAGTTCGGCATCGGACAGCTTCTCGAAGCGCGGCTCGAGCGCGTTGATGCTCTCCACGGTGCGCCGGTACGTCTTCAGCAGGCGATCGTTCCGGCTGCCGAAAATCTGGGTCAGGATCTTGGGGAACATGCGGCGTTGTGGCTGGAGTGGGACAGGTCCTGCGCAGGCCCACGAGCCAGGGGGTCCTGGGACAGCGGCGCGCGGAAGACGGCTATATGGGGCCCAAAGGACCACCTGCAAGGCGGCCCGTGCAGCGGGCAACAGGACCGCCGGCGCACAGGCGGCGCAACGGGCGAAAAGCGTTCGAGTTTAACACCCGGGCCCCGCTCGGCCCGGCCCGGCAAGGGGTACCGGCCCGCCCTGGCCCGCGTGCGGAACACCGGTATCGCTAGACTCCGCCCATGTCCACACCGGCCCCGAACGCCCTGCCCATGGCCACCGCACTGGGGCAGAGCGAGCCGCTGAACGGCCTGCTGCGCCGGATGCGTGATTCGCGCGCGCGCCTGGATGCCATCGCCGGCCTGTTGCCCGAGGGACTGCAGCCCGCCGTGCGGCCGGGTCCGCTGGACGATGCCGGCTGGGTGCTGCTGGTGGCCGACTCTTCGGCGGCGGCGAAGCTGCGACAGCTGATGCCGGCGCTGGAAGCGGCGCTCGCTGGCTGCCGGTTGGCCGGCGGTGGCGGTCCGGATCAAGGTGCTGCCGCGCGCCTGAGGCGTGGCCGGCGGGGGGCAGGCGCGGCCATGGAGAACAATGCACCGCCCTTGGCCGGGATCCGGAGATCGCAGACATGACCACCGTCACCGACGTCACGACCGTGCGGTATTCGGGCGACCTGCGCGCCGACGCATTGCTGAAGCCGATGCCCGACTGGAATTTCCTGCTGCCCGAGCGCACGACGCTTTACTACACCTTCGACCTCGCCGTCATCGACCCGGCGACCGATCCGGCCTTGACCGCTTTCAATGCGGTGCAACGGGCGGCCGCCATCGAGATCCTGAACCACGCTGCCAGCGTCTGCGGCATCTCGTTCGCAGAGACCCCGTCGGGCGCTGCGGCGGATCTGCACTTCGGAGCCTGCGACATCGCGGGAGCCTCGTTGACCGGCCTCACGGGTTCACGCGAGAGCTGGTCTTTCATGCCCGACGGCACCCTGACAGCGTATTCCGCCGAGGCGTTCATCTACCTGGACAACGTCGAGTTCGGATCGACCAATGGCAATCCGACGGCGGGGTCGAGCGGCTATCAGGTCCTGCTGCACGAGATCGGCCACGCCTTGGGGCTGGGGCACCCTTTCGAGGCACCGATGGCCCTGCCGAAAAGCGAAGACAACACCGACAACACGGTGATGTCCTACAACGCGGTGGGAGCCTACAAGTCGACGTTCCAGGCCTACGATCTGCTGGCCTTGCGCTGGATCTACGGCGAAGACGGGCTGCGCGGTGACCACGGCTTCAACTCGACCTACGGACCGTCCTTCGAGACGGCGGTGAACCTGGTGACCGGGACGGCGAGGGCCGACGCGCTGAGCGGCACCGAAGGCAGGGACACGCTGGCGGGCCTGGACGGCAACGACAGGCTGACGGGCCTGGCCGGTGACGACACCCTGGAGGGCGGCTCGGGCATCGACGTCGCCGTCTACGCGGGTCAGCGCGCCGCGTACGGCGTGCTGAAGACGGCCGGCGGGTGGCAAGTGACCGACAACGGCGGCAGTGACGGCAGCGACCGTCTCGCTGGTGTCGAGCGGCTCCAGTTCGCGGACGCCCAGCTGGCGCTGGATCTCGATGGCAACGCGGGCACCGTGGCCAGGATCCTGGGCGCCGTGTTCGGCAGGGCGGCGGTGACCAACGAGGTCTACGCCGGCATCGGCCTGTACTACCTCGACGGAGGCATGTCGTACGAGAGCCTGATGCAGCTCGCCATCGATGCACAGCCACAACTGGGTGCGGGTGCGAGCTTTGAGGCTGTCGTGGAGGTTCTGTTTGCCAATGTCGTGGGCCGTTCGCCCACGGTCGAGGAGGCGGCCCCCTATGTCAGCATGCTGAACCTTGGCGAGCCTGTGGCGAGATTGGGCGTGATGGCAGCGGACACCGACCTGAACGCGATCAACATCGATCTGGTCGGATGGGCGCAGGTGGGCCTGGCGTACGTCCCCTACGCGGCGGGATGAAGGCGGGCCCGGGCGTCGCGCCCTGGTCGCTCATCAAGGCATGAACCGCTCCGATCGGATAGACCCGACTCTCGTATAGACCCGACTCGACACCTGGCTGGCCGTGTCGTCTAATGCGCCCGCATCGGCAAAGGGATCCATTTCGAGCCCACCGACCACGCGAGGAGATTCCTTGATGGCCACATCCCTGCCGACCTACACCGGCGACACGACGGCTCTGGTGCAACCCACCGGCAATGCCGTGACCGATGCCCTCATCGTCGGCTCGAAGTGGGGTGTCGGCGGCGCCGGCACCGGCGCCGCGGTGACCTTCTCGTTCCCGGCCGCGCTCGACAAGTTCGATACCCGCGCGGGTGTTGCCGGCAACTACAACCCCACGGAGTCCACGCAGGGCGGCTACGCAGCCTATCTGCAGGGTTTCGCCGCGTTTGGCGCTGCCGAACAGGCTGCAGCGCGCCAGGTTCTGGCGTCGTGGGCCGCGGTGGCGAACCTGCAGTTCACCGAGGTCCCGGCCACGACCGTCGACGCCGGCGTGCTGCGCTTCGCGTTCACGGGGCCGCCGGGGCTGGGCGCCACGACCTACGGGGTGTCGGCATTCCCGCAGGACTTTGCCGGCGCCGGCGACACCTGGATGAACAAGGCCTTCCTGTTCCCGGAAGGCTGGGCCCGCGGCACGCAGAACTTCCTCACCCTGCTGCACGAGGCCGGACACGCCATCGGCCTGAAGCATCCGCACGACACCGGCATGAACGGCACGCCGGGCTGGCCGGCCACGCCCGCCGGTGCTGCCCAAGACGGGCGACGACACGCTGACGAGCTACTCGACGCAGAACATGGTGATGGCCTACAACGACATCCCCGGCGCAGGGGGCGCCGCTGCAGGCCGACTTCGCACCCACCACCCCGATGAAGGTGGACATCGACGCCATCCAGTACCTCTACGGCCCGAACCTGGCCCACAACGCCGGCAACACGGTGTACACCTACACCTCCACGGCGCGCTACAACGAGACCCTCTGGGACGGCGGCGGCAACGACACGATCGTCGTCGACGGCACGGCCGACGCGGTCATCAACCTCGCACCCGGGCAGCTGGAGTCGCGTCGGCATGCCGCTGACGTTCTCCAATCGCAATCCCGACCTGAGCGTGGCCGAGCCTCGCCCCGAGCTGACCGACCCGCTGACCGTGTACATCTACGACACCGTGCTGATCGAGAACGCCGTCGGCGGCGGCGGCAACGACATCCTGGTCGGCAACGCGGCCGGCAACCGGCTGCAGGGCGGCGCGGCAACGACAACCTGGATGGCGGCCTGGGTATCGACCTGGCGGTCTACGGCAGCGCGCGCGCCGGCGCCACGTTCAGCGCGACGGCGACCGGGTTCACGGTGACGTCGGCCGTCGACGGCACGGACACCCTGGCCAATGTCGAGCGCCTGAAGTTCGCCGACGTCAGCGTCGCCCTGGACCTGTCCGGCAACGCGGGCACCGTGGCCAAGATCCTGGGCGCCGTGTTCGGCATGGCCGAGCGTGGCCAACGAGGGCTACCGCGGCATCGGCCTGTACTTCATCGACGGCGGCATGAGCTACGAGAGCCTGATGCAGCTGGCCATCGATGCAAGGCTGGGCGCCGGTGCGAGCCCTCAGGCGGTCGTGGATCTCCTGTACGCCAAACGTGGGCTATAGCGCGGTGGGCTTCGTGCCGCCCCCCGAGACAGACGGCCTCCTTTGTCGGCATGCTGGACACGCGGCGGCACCACGGTGGCGGGCCTGGGCATGATGGCGGCGAATACTCGACCTGAACGCGGCCAACATCGGTCTGGTGGGGCTGGCGCAGCAGGGCTGGGAGTACGTTCCGTACGCCGGGGGTTGAACCGGCGCCATCGAGCTGAGCGCGGTGCGCCAGCCAGCACCGTGGCGTGAACGTTTTGTGACGACGGCAGCCTCGGGCGCGGGGCTCAGGCTGGCGGCAGGTCGGCCGATAACCATGGCCACCTACCGCTTTACCGACCCGCCGCGCCGCGATCGATGCTGAAGAAAATCGCCGTCCAGCAGCTCCGCATGGGCATGCACCTGCACAAGCTGGACGGCGCGTGGATCGACCACCCCTTCTGGAAGGCTCGCTTCGTCATCGACAGCGCGGCCGACCTGAAACGCCTGCACGAGTGCGGGGTCGCCGAATGCTGGATCGACACCCGGTTGGGGCTCGACGTGGCCACCGTCCACGAACCTGCCCCGGTGCCGGCCCCGGTACCAGCCTCGGCATCGGCGCCCTCGCCGACGGGGCCCCTGCCTGCCGCCGCGCCGGGGGCGAACCCGGCCCCGGCTTCGCATCATGCCGAGCATGAAGTCCAGCACGCCGCGGCAGTCTGCCAGCGCGGGCGCGAGGCGGTGCTGGCGATGTTCAACGAGGCCCGCATGGGCCGCACGGTGGACGCCGAGCCAGTTGCCTGCCGCTGGTGGAGGAGATCACGCGCTCGGTCTTGCGCAACCCCGACGCGCTGGTCAGCCTGGCGCGCCTGAAGACGAAGGACGACTACAGCTACATGCACTCGGTGGCGGTGTGCGCGCTGATGGTGGCCGCTGGGGCGCCACCTGGGCCTGGACGAGGACGCCTGCCGCGAGGCCGGCCTGGCCGGGCTGCATGCACGACATCGGCAAGGCGCGTGATGCCGCTGGAGGTGCTCAACAAGCCCGGCCGGCTGACCGACGACGAGTACGGCGTCATGCGCACGCCACCCCGAGCGCGGCCATGCGCTGCTGCTCGAGGGCCGCGGCGCCACGCCCGAGCGATGCTCGACGTCGTGCTGCACCACCACGAGCGCATCGACGGCACCGGCTACCCGCAGCGGCTGGCCGGCGAGGCCTTCACGCCGCTGGCGCGCATGGGCGCCATCTGCGACGTCTACGACGCCATCACCTCCAACCGCCCCTACAAGGCGGGCTGGGACCCGGCCAGTCGATCGCGCGCATGGCGTGCTGGAAGGGCCACTTCGACCCCGCGCTGTTCAGCGCCTTCGTGCAGAGCCTGGGCATCTACCCCACGGGCTCGCGTGGTGCGGCTGGAGTCGGGCCGGCTGGCGGTGGTGGTCGGAGCAGAACGCCGGCAACCTGGTCGGCGCCGGTGGTCAAGGCCTTCTATTCGACGCGTCGGAGATGCCGATCACGCCGATGCGGCTGGACCTGTCGCGCCCCGGCAGCAGCGACCGCATCGTCGGCCGCGAGCCCGGCCGGCGCGGCCAAGTTCCCGCGCCTCGAACGAGCTCTGGGCCGACGCCGACGTGCTGCGCGCCTGCTGCAGCATTGAGCGGCGGCCTCCGAGCCACATCTGGGCGGCCGCCGCGGCGCGTGCCTACACTCGCCGCCCATCCTTGACGAGTGGAGCCGCGATGAAGTCCCTGACCACAGCCGCCGCTGCTGGCGGCCCTGGTGCTGCCGCCGGCGCCGCCGTGCAGGCCCAGACCCTGCGCTGGGCCAGCCAGGGCGATGCCGCAGACGATGGACCCGCACTCGCAGAACGAGGGCCTGACCAACGCGATCAACGGCCAGGTCTACGAGACGCTGGTCACGCGCGACCGCCAGCTCAACATCGTGCCGGCGCTGGCCACCGAGCTGGCAGCAGACCGGCCCGCTGACCTGGCGCTTCAAGCTGCGCCCGAACGTGAAGTTCCACGACGGCACGCCGTTCACCGCCGACGACGTGGTGTTCTCGGTCAACGCGCGCCAAGGAGCCGACGTCGCAAATCAGCGTCTACGCCAACGCGCTGGGCACGCCGGTGGCGATCGACGCGCTGACGGTCGAGTTCCGCCTCGACGAGGTCAACCCGATCTTCCTGCAGCACCTGAGCACGCTGTTCATCATGAGCAGGGCCTGGTGCGAGAAGAACAAGGTGCACCAGGCCGCTGGACTTCAAGAACAAGGAAGAGAGCTACGCCTCGCTTCAACGCCAACGGCACCGGCCCGTTCATGCTGGTCAGCCGCGCAGCCCGGCATCAAGACCACCTACAAGCGCAACCCGGCCTGGTGGGGCAAGCTTCGAGGGCAACGTGCAGGAGATCGTCTACACGCCGATCGCCAACGACGCCACGCGGCTGGCGGCGCTGGTCTCGGGCGAGATCGACTTCGTGCTCGACCCGGCGCCGCGCGACATCGCCCGGCTGCGCAACACCGCCGGCGTGAAGGTCATCGACGGCCCCGAGAACCGCATCGTCTTCATCGGCATGGACCAGCGCCGCGACAAGCTGCTCTACGGCAGCGTGCAAGGGACAAGAACCCGTTCAAGGACGTGCGCGTGCGCCGGGCGCTGTACCACGCGATCGACATCGAGACGATGCAAGACCAAGCTGATGAACGGCCAGAGCGTGCCCACCGGCGGCATCACGCCGTCGCCGCTGGGCAGCTTACAACGACCCGCAGCTCGAGACGCGCCTGCCCTTCGACCTGGCCGCGGCGCGCGCGCTGATGGCCGAGGCCGGCTACGCCGACGGCTTCGAGGTCACGCTCGACTGCCCGAACAACCGCTACATCAACGACGAGGAGATCTGCATCGCGCTGGCCGGCATGTGGGCGCAGATCAAGGTCAAGGTCAAGGTCAACGCGATGCCGCGCGCGACCTACTTCCCGAAGATGGAGAAGCTCGACACCAGCCTGTACATGCTCGGCTGGGGCGGCGCCGATCACCGACGCCGAGACCACCTTGACGCCGGTGCTGCGCAACCGCGGCGACAAGGGCGTGGGCCTGTACAACTACGGCGGCGTGACGCAACGACAAGTTCGACGCGCTGGCGGCGCAGTCCAGCACCGAGGCCGACCCGAAGAAGCGCGAGGAGCTGGTCAAGGCCGCGCTGCGCGAGTACAAGGAGCAGGTGCACCTGATCCCGCTGCACCGCCAGGTCATCCCCTGGGCGGCGCGCAGCAACGTCGACGCGGTGCACCGCGCCGACAACTGGCTCGAGGTGCCGTGGGTGACGCTGCGCTGAGTCCGGCCGGTCAGCGGGTGGCGCGTCGCCGCACGGCGTCGATGTAGGCCAGGCCGTCGGGCGGCAGGCCGCTGCGCTGCGAGGCCCAGATCATCTCGCCCAGGCATTCCATCACCTCGTGGTGCGCCTCGTGCAGCGAGCCGCGGCGCGCGGCCAGCAGCTGCACGGCCTGGCGGATGCCGGTGGGCTGGTCGATGGCGACCTGCTCTTCGATCGTGAGGTGCATCGACAGGTGCAGGAACGGGTTGGTGCGGCCTTCCTCCACCGTGTACACGGCCTGCAGCGCCGCGGCTTCGTCGGCCAGTTCGGCGTGGTACTCGGGGTGCTCGGCGATCCAGCGCGCGGCGATCGCGGCCATCGGGTCCAGCGGCAGGCCGGCTCGCTGCGCGGCATGGGCGGCGCAGAAGAATCGCCGCACGTCCGACTGGTTGGGCTGGAACATCGGAGAATTGTCGCTCCCGCCGCTTGCACCCACCCGATGAACATCACCGCCGCACGACTCTTCACCGAAGCCCGCACCCAGAACGGCTACCTCGATCGGCCGCTGCCCGAGGAACAACTGCATGAGCTCTACGAACTGCTGAAGTGGGGGCCGACCGCGGCCAACAGCTGCCCGGCGCGTTTCATCTTCGTGCGCAGCGCCGAGGCGAAGGAGCAGCTCCTCGCCTGCGTGAGCCCGGGCAACCAGCAGAAGGTGCGCGAGGCGCCCGTCACCGCGATCATCGGCATGGACATGGAGTTCCACGAGCAACTGCCCAAGCTGTTCCCGCACACCGACGCCCGCTCGTGGTTCGCCGGCAAGCCCGACCTCATCGCCAGCTCGGCGATGCGCAATTCCAGCCTGCAGGGTGCCTACCTGATCCTCGCGGCCCGTGCACTGGGGCTGGACTGCGGGCCGATGAGCGGTTTCGACGCCGCCAAGGTGGACGCCGCGTTCTGGGCCGGCACCGCCGTGCGCACCAACTTCCTCTGCACGCTGGGCACCGGCAATCCGGCCAAGGTGTTGCCGCGCAGCCCGCGCCTGGCCTTCGACGAGGCCTGCCGGATTGCCTGACGCACCCGGCGCCGGCGACCCCCTGCAGCGAGGGGGTGCCGCCTGATCGCGATCGTCACCGACCCCTGGTTCTACGCCGTCGCCGTGCCGGCGGTGCTGCTGACCGGGCTGGCCAAGAGCGGCTTCGCCGGCGGCTTCGGCGCGCTGGCCACGCCGCTGATCGCGCTCACGATGCCGGTGCCGCAGGCGGTGGCGATCATGCTGCCGCTGTTGATGGTGATGGACGCCACCGGGCTGCAGCAGTTGTGGCGCGAGCGCGACCCGGCCCTGGTCAAGCTGCTGCTGCCGTCCGGGCTGCTCGGCGTGGGCGTCGGCGCGCTGTTGTTCCGCCTGCTCTCGCCGCAGGCGGTGGCCGGTCTGGTGGGGGCGCTGACACTGGCCGTCCTGGCGCAGCGGCTGCTCTTTCCGCCGCGGCGCGACGCACCCCAGGCGTCACCCTGGGTCGGTCGCGCCTGCGCCCTGGTGTCGGGCTTCACCAGTTTCGTGGCGAATGCCGGTGGGCCGCCGATCAGCGCCTACACGCTGCCGCTGAAGCTGGAGCCCAAGGTGCTCGCCGGCACGTTGGCGGTCTTCTTTGCCGCCGTGAACCTGGCCAAGTGGGTCCCCTTTGCGGCCCTGGGCCTGATCGACCTGCGCAACATGGCCACCGCCCTGGTGCTGTTGCCGGCGGCGCCGCTGGGCGTGTGGGCCGGCGTGTGGCTGGTGCGCCGCGTCGACCCGGGCTGGTTCTACCGCATCGCCTACACCGGCATGGCGATCACCGGCTGCAAGCTGTTGTGGGATGGGTTGAAGTAGGGCCGCACCGCGGCGATCCGCTTTCGGTGTCGTCGCCCGGTCAATCGTCGGCGTCGTCGTGTGCCGGTGCCGACCAGCCCGCGCTGCGGCGCCCGGATTCCCGGCGCTGCTCCTCGCGCTCGCGTGACCACAGCTCCTCGAGTTGCTGGCGACCCTGCCGGGACAGCGAGATCAGCTTGTTTTCGTCGCCGTGGTGCGGCGCCATCTGCTCCAGCATCTCGATGCTGTGGCGGCGAAAACGCATCGCCTGAGTGCGGGCGGCGTGGCGTTCCCAGCCCATCAGCTCCAGCACGCTGCGCGCGCTCATCAGTGCCGAGTCCAGGGTCTCGCGCTCGACGTGCTGCACCCCGATGGCGCGCAGCCGGTAGTAGTGCGTGACGTTGCGCGCCCGGGCGACGAGGGTCAGGTGCGGGAAGTGCTCGCGCACCAGCCTGGCCACTTGCTCGCTCTGCGCGACGTCGTCGATGGCGAGCACGAAGACACGCGCCTTCTCGGCGCCGGCGACGCGCAGCAGGTCCAGCCGCGTGGCGTCGCCGTAGAAGGTCTTCCAGCCGAAGCGGCGCAGGCTTTCGACCTGCTCGGCGTCGTGTTCCAGCACGGTGGCGGTGAGGCCGTTGGCCTGCAGCAGCCGGCCGACGATCTGCCCGTAGCGACCGAAGCCGGCAATGATCACCGGCGCGTGCTGCGACTCGCTGATCTCCGTCACGCCCGACCTTGCGGCTTTGCCTTTCAGCCGGCCTGCCCACCAGCGGTCGCTGGCCACCAGCAGCAGCGGCGTCAGCAGCATCGACAGCGCGATCGCCGCCACGCCGAGTGACGCCGACTCGGCCGCCACGGCGCCGGCCCCCAGCGCCGCCTGCAACACGACGAAGCCGAACTCGCCGCCTTGCGCCAGCAGGATGACGAACGCCGGTCGCTCCGGCGGCGGCACCGGCATCAGCCGCGCCATCAGCCACAACACAGCGGCCTTGACGACCAGGAAGCCGACCACGAGCCCCGCCACCAGCCCCGGATGCGCCAGCACGACCGCGAAGTCGATGCTCATGCCCACGGCGATGAAGAACAGCCCCAGCAACAGGCCCTTGAAGGGCTCGAGGTCGGTCTCCAGCTCGCGCCGGTATTCGCTTTCGGCCAGCAACACGCCCGCCAGGAAGGCGCCCAGCGCCATCGACAGCCCCACGCTCTGCATCAGCGCCGCGGTGGCCACCACCAGCAGCAGCGCTGCCGCCGTGAAGATCTCCGGCGTGTCGCTGCGCGCGATCCAGCGCAGGGCCGGGCGCAGCAGCAGCCGGCCACCCAGCACGATGGCCGCCACCATGCCTGCGGCCTTGGCTGCGTCGATCCAGCCGCCGCCGCCGGTCGCGGCGCTGCCGATGGCCAGCAGCGGCAGCAGCGCCAGGATGGGGATGGCCGCGATGTCCTGGAACAGGGCGACGCTGAGCACGCTCTGCCCACCGGTGGTGGCCATCAGGTTGCGCTCGGCAAGCACGCCCAGGCCGATGGCGGTTGACGACAGCGCCAGCGCGAAGGCCATGACGACGGAGAGACGCCAGTCGACGCCGAAGGCCACACCCGCCAGCGCCAGTACCGCAGCCGAGCCGAGCAGCTGCGCGCTGCCCCAGCCGAAGATCGGCCGGCGCAGGCTCCACAGCCGCCGCGGCTCGAGCTCGAGCCCGACCAGGAACAGCATCAGCACGACGCCGAATTCAGCGAAGTGCAGCAGCGTCTGGGCATCGGTGACCAGCCGCAGGCCCCAGGGCCCGATGGCGATGCCCGCGGCCAGGTAGCCGATGATCGAGCCCAGCCCCAGCAGGCGCGACAGCGGCACCGCCAGCACGGCCGCGGTCAGGTAGATCAGGCTGCCGTGCAGCCAGGAGGTGGCATGTTCCATCGGTGGGGCTGCGGGCGCGTCCTTGCGCTGTCAGGGCTCTTCGGCGGGCCGCGAGTCGACCGGCACCTGGCAAGGAACGACCGGTTCGAGCCCCGCGATTTCGGGCCAGGCGGGCCACTGCCGCAGCCGCTCCGTCAGCAATTCGGCGTGCGTGGCCAGCGCGGCGTCGCTGATGCGGTGCGCTCCATGCAGCACCAGCGGCGGCAGCCAGCGCATGCCGGTCAACGCCGCGGTCTGCTCGTAGGGGTGCAGGAAGGCGTCGAAGAAGTAGCGGTTGTAGCCGTCGGGCCGGTACGACTCCGCCGGCCCACCGGTGGAAGCCACCAGCCACAGGTCCTTGCCGCACAGCGCCTGGCCGCCGGGGCCGTAGGCCCAGCGGAAGGCGAAGACCTCGTCGAGCCACAGTTTCATCAACGGCGGCATCGAGTACCAGTGCACCGGGTGCAGCCACACCACCAGCCGTGCCACCGCCAGCGCGGCTTGTTCGGCGGCCGTGTCGATGAAGTAGTCGGGGTACAGCGCGTACAGATCGCGCACCTCGATGCTTGGCCCGGCTTCGCGCTGGGCGCGCGCAGCAGCCTGCTTCAGCGTGCGGGTGATCCGCGAATGCTCGAGCTGCGGGTGCGCAGCCAGGACCAGGATGTCGGCCATGGATACCGGAGGTGGGTTCGCGGGTGGCGCCTGGAGCGGTGGCACCCGGGGGCGCTACCATACCTGAGAGCCACTCCGCCGTGGCAAGAGGAGGATCGCCCCATGCCCGTCATCGTGGTCGCCAACCCCAAGGGCGGCGTCGGCAAGAGCACGCTGGCCACCAATATCGCCGGCTGCCTGGCTGCCGCCGGCCACGCGGTGATGCTGGGGGACGTCGACCGCCAGCAGTCGGCGCGCCAGTGGCTGGCGCTGAGGTCGCCGCAACTGCCCCGCATCAGCAACTGGGACGTCGACAGCGGCGACATCGTCAGGCCGCCCAAGGGCACCACGCATGTCGTGCTGGACACGCCGGCCGGACTGCACGGCAAGCGGCTCGAGGCGGTGATGCGCATCGCCGACCGCATCCTGATCCCGCTGCAGCCGAGCCTGTTCGACATCCAGGCCACGCATGCCTTCGTGCAGGTGCTGCGCCAGCACCGCCGCGCCGGCGAGGTGCGGCTGGGCCTGGTGGGCATGCGCGTGCGTGAGCACACGCGTGCCAACGAGCAACTGCACCACTACCTGGCGATGCTGCCGGTGCCGGTGGTCGGCTGGCTGCGCGACACCCAGAATTACGTGCAGCTGGCGGCGCACGGCCTCACGCTGTGGGACGTGGCCCCCAGCCGTGTCGAACGCGACCTCGAACAGTGGGCCCCGCTGGTGGATTGGGTCAGGCGATGAAACATTACGCACATCTGGCCGACCTGCAGGCGCTGGTGGGGCAGGAACTGGGATGCAGCGACTGGCTGCAGGTGGATCAGGCTCGCATCGACCTCTTCGCCGAGGCCACCGGTGACCACCAGTGGATCCACACCGACCCGGAACGCGCCGCTGCCGGGCCATTCGGCGCCACGGTGGCGCATGGCTTCCTGACGCTGAGTCTGCTGCCGGTGCTGTTCGAGACCGGCTTCGTCATCGACGACCTCCGCATGGGGGTCAACTACGGCCTGAACCGTGTGCGTTTCGCGGCGCCGGTGCGTGCCGGCAGCCGCTTGCGCGGGCGCTTCCGGCTGCTCGCCTACGAGCCCCTGGATGGGGGTGCCCAGCTCACCGTGGAGTCCGTGATCGAGCTCGAAGGTTCGGCCAAGCCGGCCTGTGTGGCCGAATCGGTGTCGCGGCGTTACACCTAGCCCGCCACGTCGCAGGCCCCCAAAATGGGGAGTCTGCGGCGAGGCCACCGTGGCACAAAATGACCCGTTCCAATCCGGAACCCCGGGCCGTGGAGACGACATGAAAGTGCTGCTGGTCGACGATCACCCACTCATCCTGGCGGCGCTGCAGGCGGTGATCCAGAGGATCGGCAGCGACGTCACCGTGACGGGTGTCGACAGCGCCGCCGCGGCGCGCGCCACGTTGCGCGACGACCCCGACCACGATCTCGTGCTTCTCGACCTGGCCCTGGGCGACGCCGATGGCTTCGACCTGCTGGCCGAATTCCGCGCCGCTTACCCGGCCGTGCCGGTGGTGGTGGTGTCGGCGTCCGACCGCGCCAGCGACGTCATCCGCGCCATCGACCTGGGCGCCATGGGCTTCGTGCCCAAACGCTCGTCGAACGGCGAACTGCACGAGGCGCTGCGCATGGTGATGTCGGGCTCGATGTACGTGCCGCCGTCGATGCTCGGCCTGGAATTCCTGCCCCGCGGCCACAGCGGCGGCGACACCGTGCCCGGCGTGATGCGGCCCTCTGGCGCGGCACCCTCCATCGCCGCGGCCGACCAGGCGCCCTTGGGCGCCGCGGCCCAGCCCGAGCCGCACCAGCGGTTGCCTTCGATCGACGACGTGGGCCTGACGCCGCGCCAGGCCGAAGTGCTGTCGCTCCTGCTGCAGGGCCTGCCGAACAAGCTCATCGCGCGCCAGCTCAACCTGTCGGTGGAGACCGTCAAGGACCACGTGGCGGCGGTGCTGCGCGCGCTGGGGGTCAGCTCGCGCACGCAAGCGGTGCTGGCCGTGAGCCAGATGACGCAAGGCCAGGGCGGCTTCTTCGCGCGGCGCCCGGCGCAGCGCTAGACCGGCCCCGCCGCCACCGCGCCGCATCGGGGCCGCATGAACGCCGACCCCGCCCCGCCGCAGCCGGCACCCGTGCACGGGTCGGCCGGCCGCAACGCCGACCACATGCGGGCGCTGTATGTGCAGACGCCGGCCACCTTGATCGGCTACCTGCTGGGCCTGGCGGTCGTCATCGTGCTGTTCGCGCCTCTGGCCGAACCGGGGCGCCTCCGGGGCTGGGTCGGCGCGGTGGTGGCGCTGTGGCTGGTGCGGCTGCTGCACTATTTGCGCTACCGGCGTCGGCCCTCCGCCGACGAGGCCACCTTGCTGGCCTGGCGCCGCAGCTGGCGCGTGCTGGTGCTGTTGCAGGGCGGCATGTGGGGCATCGCGGTGTGGATGTTCTGGGGCCTGGGCACGCCCTACGACAAGCTGGCGCTGATCCTCGTCGTCTACGCCTTCAGCGTCAGCTCGGTGCAGTTGCTGGCCACGCAGGCCTGGGTGTTCCTGGCGTTCATCTGCCTGGTGCTGGTGCCCACCGTCGTGCGCATCGCCAGCGACACCAGCCAGAGCGGCCATCTCGCGCTGGCGGTCATCGTGACCATGCTCTTCTGCGCCACCGTGCTGATGGCACGCACCTATGTCGGCGCACTGGGCCAGGCCATCTCGCTGAAGGCGCGCACCGACGAACTGGCGGCGCAACTGCGCACCGAGATGACCGCGACCGAAGATGCGCGGCGCGTGGCCGAGGACGCGCGACGCACCGCCGAGGCCGCCAACCGCGCCAAGACCCAGTTCTTCGCTGCCGCCAGCCATGACCTGCGCCAGCCGCTGCATGCCATGGGCCTGTTCGCCGAGGCGCTGCGCCAGCGCAGCCACGACCCCGAGGTGGCCTCGCTGGTGAACAGCATCAACGAGTCCGTCGACGCGCTGGAAGGCCTGTTCGGAGAACTGCTCGACATCACCCGCATCGACACCGGCGGCGTCGACGTCAACCCGGCACCGTTGCGCTTGCGCGACCTGTTTGCCCGTCTGCGGCTGCACTTCGAGCCCACCGCCTTCGAGAAGGGGCTGATGCTGTCCTTCCGCGGCGACCAGTGCGTGGCGTTTGCCGACCCGACGCTGCTGGAGCGCGCGCTGCGCAACCTGGTCAGCAACGCCATCCGCTACACCGAAAACGGCGGCGTGCTGGTGAGCTGCCGGCCCAGGACATCCAAGGAGGGCGGCACGCTGCTGCTGCAGGTGTGGGACACCGGCATCGGCATTGCCGAGGCCAGCCTGCCGCGCATCTGGGACGAGTTCTTCCAGGCGCAGAGCAACCGGCCCCTGCAGGCCCACCACCGCAAGGGGCTGGGCCTGGGGCTGGCCATCGTCAAGCGCCTGGCGGGCCTGATGAACGCGCCGATCGGCGTGCGCTCGCGCGTGGGCCGCGGCACGGTGTTCTCGATCGAGGTGCCGGTCGGCAAGGCGCCGCGCAGCATCGAGCCCGCGCCCGGGGGTGCGCGCATGCCCATCGGGCTGACGCTGCAGGGCCGTTCCTTCATCGTCGTCGAAGACGAAGCCGCCGTGCGCGAGGGCCTGGTCGTGCTGCTGCAGGCCTGGGGTGCGCGGGTGCTTGCCTTCGACAGTGTCTTGGCGGTGCGCGGCTGGGTGGCTGCCGACGCGAAAAGCGTGGCTGCAGAGCCGATCGACAAGCCGGACCTGCTGCTGGTGGACTACCGCCTGCCGCAGGGCCTGACCGGCATCGATGCGCTCACCGCGCTGCGGGCGCGCTGGCCCGGCCAGCGGCTGCCCGCGATCATGATCACGGGCAGCAGCCTCGGTGGCCACGAAGACGAGGCCCTGAACCACGACTACCACCTGCTGATCAAGCCGGTGCCGCCGAACAGGCTGCGCGCGATGATCGCGTTCAAGCTCAACATGCGTGCTGCAGAGGCGCGCGCCTGAGACCGAGCGGCGATCAGCGCCTGCAGATCCCGCCGGGTTCCGCTTGTATCGGTGGTGTGCATCGGTGGGGGTGTGCAGCCGTGGCAGCCGGCCGCTACACTGGGGCCGAGCCAAGGAATTTCCATGTTCAGCCGCCTGCGTGAAGACATCGCCTGCATCCTCGAACGCGACCCCGCGGCGCGTTCGACGTGGGAGGTGCTCACCTGCTACCCGGGCCTGCACGCCCTGGTGCTGCACCGTCGCGCGCACTGGTGCTGGCAGCGCGGCTGGCGCTGGCTGGCACGCTTCATCTCGCACCTGGGCCGCTTCTTCACCGGCATCGAGATCCACCCCGGCGCCACCATCGGGCGCGGCGTCTTCATCGACCACGGCATGGGTGTCGTGATCGGCGAAACGGCGGAGATCGGCGACGGCTGCACGATCTACCAGGGCGTCACCCTGGGCGGCACCTCGCTGGCCAAGGGCGCCAAGCGGCACCCGACACTGGGCCGCGATGTCATCGTCGGCGCCAATTCGCAGGTGCTGGGCGGGTTCACGGTGGGCGACGGCGCGCGCATCGGGTCGAGCGCCGTGGTCGTCAAGCCGGTGCCGCCGGGGGCCACCGCGGTGGGCAACCCGGCCCGCATCCTCCAGGCCGAGGTCGACGCGGCGCGCGAGGCCGCGGCGGCGAAGATGGGCTTCTCGGCCTACGGCGTGACGCAGGGCGACGACCCGGTGTCGCAGGCCATGAAGGGGCTGATCGACAATGCCTCGGGCCACGAGCACCAGATCGCGCTGCTGTGGCAGGCCATCGAGAAGCTTTCGGCCCGTGCGCGCGAGTTGCCGGCCGACAACTGTGTGCCGCAGGACGCGCACACCACCGAGACCTTCGACGCCGAGCGCCTGAACCGGCTCGTCAAGTAGCCGCCGGCCGCACGCGCACGGCTGATTTGGGCCGGAACGCCTTGCACACGGCGTCGTTCGTCTCCAGGTAGGGGCCGCCGATGAGGTCGATGCAATAGGGCACCGCGGCGAAGATGCCGTGCACCGGCGGCACGGCTTTCGGCAGCCCTTCCAGCGTCTCGGCGATCGCCTTCGGCTGTCCGGGTAGGTTGATGATCAGCGCCTGGCCGCGGATCACCGCCGCCTGGCGCGACAGGATCGCCGTGGGCACGAAGGCCAGCGAGATCTGCCGCATCTGTTCGCCGAAACCCGGCATCACCTTGTGCGCCACGGCCAGCGTCGCCTCGGGCGTGACGTCGCGCGGCGCCGGCCCGGTGCCGCCGGTGGTCAGCACGAGGTCGCAGCGCATGTCGTCGACCAGTTCGCGCAGCGTGGCACCGATGCGCGCTTCGTCGTCGGGAATCAGCCGTTCGTGCCACACGATCGGGTTGAGCAGTGCGCGCGCCAGCCAGTCCCGCAACGCCGGGATGCCCTGGTCGGCGTAGACACCGGTGGACGCGCGGTCGCTCACCGACACCAGGCCGATGGTCACGCGTTCGGGGGGGGCGGGAAGCTCGTTCATGGGGTACCTTCGTGCTGCGCCGTGCGGACTTCGCCCTGGGGCGGCCCGGCGGGCTCAGGTCTGGATCAGGGGTCTGATGAACTGGAACAGCTCGCGAAAGCTCTTCGGCTGCCGCGCCTCCGGTGCCAGCGCAGCGGCGTCGCGGCGCGCGGCGCGCACCAGGCTGCGCAACTGCTGCGTGTCGGTCTCGGGGTGCGCCTGCTGCCAGCGCGTCATGGCATCGTCGTCGGCGATCAACTCGGCACGCCAACGCTCGGCCTCGTGCAGCGCCAGCGTCTCCTTGGCACTGCCCAGCGTGGCGGCGGCCACCGCCTCGCGCAACGCGGCCTCGTCGGCGCTGCGCATCAGCTTGCCCACGTACTGCAGCTGGCGCCGCCGGCCCTCGTGCGACTTCGTGCGGCGGAACTCGACGATCGCGTTGCGCAGGGCGTCGGGCATGTCGATGGCGGCGAACCGCTCCGCCGACAACTCCGACACGGCCAACCCGAGCGTCTGCAGGTCGTGCGACTGCTGCTTGAGCTGGGTCTTGCTCGGGCGTGACTCGGCAGCGGCGTCGTCGCCGTCGCCGTAGTGGATGTCGATGCCGCGGTGCGGCGCGGCGCGGCGGGCCATGGGTCGGTGTGCGCGAGCGCGTTGGGGTGGGCCGGTATCATAAGTGCGACTCTTTGCAGCGATCCGAACCCCTTCCGATGACCATCTCCCGCGCCGATTCCGGCTTTGCCTACCGCACCGAGCAGTTCCAGCAGATCGTCGAGGACAGCCTGGTGCTGGCGCGCCAACTCGGCGCCAGCGATGCCGGCGCCGAAGCTTCGGAGGGTGTGGGCCTGTCGGTTTCCGTGCGCATGGGGGAGCTAGAGAACGTCGAACGCAACCGCGACAAGTCGCTGGGCGTCAGCGTCTACCTCGGGCAGCGCCGCGGCAACGCCAGCACGTCGGACTTCTCGCCTGCCGCCATCCGCCAGACCGTGCAGGCGGCCTACGACATCGCACGCTTCACCGCCGAAGACCCGGCAGCCGGCCCGCCTGACGCCGACGACCTGGCCAGCCCCGAGGAAGCGGCACGAGACCTCGATCTCTTCCACCCCTGGGCCATCGACGCCGCCGGCGCGGCCGAGATCGCGCGCCGTTGCGAGGCCGCTGCGCTGGCCGTCGACAAGCGCATCGCCAACTCCGAAGGTGCCGGTGTCTCGGCTCAGCAGGCGCATTTCTGGGCCGGCAACAGCCGCGGCTTCCGCGGCGGCTATGCCAGTTCCAGGCACTACGTGTCGGTGTCGCCGATCGCCGGCCGCGGCAAGGGCATGCAGCGCGACGCCTGGTACAGCTCGATGCGCGACGCCGCCGACCTGGCCGCGCCCGAGGCCGTGGGCCGCTACGCCGCCGAGCGCGCGCTGGCACGGCTGAAGTCACGCCGCGTCGCCACGGCCGAGGTGCCGGTGCTGTTCGAGTCGACCGTGGCCGCCGGCCTGCTGGGCGCCTACGTGCAGGCGACCTCGGGCGGGGCGCTGTACCGCAAGGCCAGCTTCCTGCTCGACTGCCTGGGCACGAGCGTGCTGGCCGACCACATCGACATCGCCGAGGATCCCCACCAGCCCAAGGGCAAGGGCAGCGCGCCCTTCGACGACGAGGGCGTGCATACGCAGCCGCGCACGGTGGTCCAGGGCGGCGTCGTGCAGGGCTATTTCCTGTCCAGCTATTCCGCGCGCAAGCTCGGCATGAAGACCACCGGCCACGCCGGCGGCTCGCAGAACCTGGCCATGACGAGCCGCCTCACGCAGCCCCGCGACGATCTCGACGCGATGTTGCGCAAGCTGGGCCGCGGCCTCTTCGTCACCGAGTTGATGGGGCAGGGCGTCAACTACGTCACCGGCGACTATTCGCGGGGTGCGGCGGGCTTCTGGGTCGAGGGAGGGCGCATCGCCTACCCGGTGCACGAGGTCACGATCGCCGGCCACCTGCGCGAGATGTTCAAGGACATCGTCGCCATCGGCGCCGATGTCTACACCCAAGGCAGCAAGAGCATTGGCTCGGTGCTGGTGCGGCGCATGAAGCTGGCCGGCAGCTGAACGAGGGGGCGTCCGCTTAGAATCCCCAGGCTTGGCTGCGCCACTCGCACATCGCGCTTGATGGGTGGCATTCGCGTCGGCAGGATGCCGACGAGTTGAACTCAAGGAGAGAGTGATGGATCGCCGTTCCGTACTGAAGAGCACCCTGACCGCCGGCGCTGCTGCCGGTGCCGCTACGCTCGCCGCCCCGGCCTTCTCGCAAGGCAAGATCGAGTGGCGGATGGTCACGACCTGGCCCAAGAACTTCCCGGGCCTGGGTGTCGGTGCGGAGAACCTGGCCAAGCGGATCAATACGATGTCCGCCGGCCGGCTCACGGTCAAGGTCTACTCGGCCGGCGAAATGGTGCCGCCGCTGCAGGCGCTCGACGCCGTCATCAACGGCACCGCCGAGATGAGCCACGGCGCCGCCTACTACTGGCAGAACAAGAACGTCGGCCTGTCGTTCTTCACCGGCGTGCCCTTTGGCATGACGTCGCGCGAGCATGCGGCCTGGGTGCGCATCCTCGGCGGCCAGCAGATCTGGGACGAGATCTACGACCAGTTCGGCGTCCAGGGCTTCCTGTCGGGCGACACCGGCACGCAGGCCGGCGGCTGGTTCCGCAAGGAGATCAAGAAGGTCAGCCGAGATCAAGGGCCTGCGCTTCCGCACGCCGGGCCTCGGCGGCCAGGTCTGGGCCAAGCTGGGCGCGTCGGTGACGAACCTCGCCGCCGGCGAGATCTTCCAGGCGCTGCAGGCCGGCACGCTCGACGCGGCCGAGTTCGTCGGCCCGTACAACGATCTCGCGCTGGGCTTCTACCAGATCGCCAAGAACTACTACTTCCCGAGCTTCATCGAGCCGGGCCTGGCCACCGAGGCCGTGGTCAACAAGTCGAAGTACAAGGCGCTGCCGGCCGACCTGCAGGAGATCATCCGCACGGCCTGCCAGGCGGAGTACGACCAGGTTGCTTCCGACATCTACGCCAACGATCCGCGCGCGCTCGACACGATGGTGACCAAGCATGGCGTGAAGGTGCACCAGTTCTCCGACGAGATCCTGGCGGCAGGCGCCAAGGCGTCGGTCGAAGTCCTGACGGCCGTGCGCAACAGCGACAACGCGCTGGCCAAGAAGACGGCCGAGAGCTTCATCTCGGCGTTGAACCTGTTGCGCCAGCGTGCCGAGAGCACCGACACGCCGTACCTGCGCGCACGCGAGAAGTTCTTCCAGTTGAAGTGATCGCCGGGCCGGGCCGCCGTGGCTGCGACGGCGCCGCCGCCCGGGGACCGGCCGATGACCGCGACGTGTGACGCGTCGCGGTCATCGCGCCTCTCGACCGCCCCCAAGGGACACCAGCGATCATGCATGCCATCGTCAGCTTCGTGAGCGCCGTCGGGCGCCTCAACGCCTTCGTCGGCAAGACCTTCGCTTGGCTGGCTCCCATCGGGGCCATGCTCTGCTTTGCCGTGGTCGTCCAGCGCTACCTGTTTTCCACGACGCAACTGTGGCTGCAGGATCTCTACGTCTGGGTGAACGGCGCGATGTTCATGGCCGTGGCCGGCTACACGCTGCTGATCGACGGCCACGTCCGCGTCGACATCCTCTACCGGCCCGCGAGCCCGCGCCGCAAGGCGATCCTGGACCTCATCGGCGTGCTGGTCTTCCTGCTGCCGTTCTGCGCCGTCGTCTGGCTCTGGGGCTTCGAGTACGTGCAGCGGGCCTGGATGCTGCGCGAAGGCTCGGCCAACCCGGGCGGCATGCCGGGGCTCTTCATCCTGAAGACCTTCATCCTGGTCTTCGACGTGCTGGTCGGTTTGCAGGGCATCGCGATGGCGCTGCGCAGCATCCTCGTCCTCCAGGGGCGCGAGGAACTGCTGCCCGCCCAATACCGCTACACGAAGGAGTGAGCCGATGGATCCGGTCCTGATCGGCGAGATCCTCGCCGTCCTGATGTTCCTCGGCGTCATCGGCACGCTGCTCATCGGTTTCCCGGTCTCGTTCTCGCTCGCCGGCACCTCGCTGATCTTCGCGCTGGTCGGCTGGATGCTGGGGGTCTTCGACCCCTCGAACTTCGGCGCGCTGGCTTCGCGCTACGTCGGCTTCATGACGAACGAGGTGCTGGTCGCCGTGCCGCTGTTCATCCTCATGGGCACCCTGCTCGAGCGATCGGGGATCGCCGAGGAACTGCTGACGACGATGGGCCGCGTCTTCGGCACGCTGCGTGGCGGGCTCGCCTTCTCGGTCATCGCGGTCGGCGCCCTGCTCGCCGCATCGACCGGCGTCGTCGGGGCCACCGTCGTGACGATGGGGCTGATCAGCCTGCCGGCGATGCTGCGCGCCGGCTACGACCCGAAGCTCGCCAGCGGCGTCATCTGCGCTTCCGGCACGCTCGGCCAGATCATCCCGCCGTCGACGGTGCTGATCTTCATGGGCGACATGCTGGCCGGCATCAACGCCCAGGTGCAGATGGCCAAGGGCAATTTCGCGCCGACGCCGGTTTCGGTCGGTGACCTGTTCGCCGGCGCGATGATCCCGGGCCTGCTGCTCGTCGGTCTGTACTTCCTCTACACCCTCTGGAAGACGATCTTCGATCCGAAGTCGTGCCCGGCGATGGTCGTCACCGAAGCCGAGCGGGCCGCGCTCGGCCGTGACGTGCTGACCGCACTGTTGCCGCCGCTGCTGCTGATCGTGACCGTGCTCGGATCGATCCTGGCGGGCATCGCCACGCCGACCGAATCGGCGTCGGTCGGTGTCGCCGGCGCCGCCATCCTGGCGGTGGCCAAGCGGCGCTTCAGCTTCGCGATGCTGCGCGAGGCCACGATCAATACCGCCACCGTGACCTCGATGGTGTTCGTGATCCTGCTCGGCGCGGCGGTGTTCTCGATCGTCTTCCGCATGATGGGCGGCGACAACCTGGTCCACGAAGTGCTGTCCGACCTGCCGGGCGGAGCGATGGGCGCGCTGATCGTCGTGCATGTTGGTGATGTTCCTGCTCGGGTTCATCCTCGACACCTTCGAGATCATCTTCATCGTCATCCCGATCACGGCGCCGGTGCTGCTGAACCTGGGTGTCGATCCGCTCTGGCTCGGCGTGCTGGTCGGCGTGAACCTGCAGACCAGCTTCCTGACGCCGCCGTTCGGCTTCTCGCTGTTCTACCTGCGCGGCGTGGCGCCGTCCAGCGTGACGACCGGCATGATCTACAAGGGCGTGGTGCCCTTCGTCGCGCTGCAGATCGTCGCGATCGCAGTGCTGCTGTCCTTCCCGGCGCTGGCGACCTGGCTGCCGAAGGCGCTCTACAACTGATCGATTCCCGAACCCGGACGGGTCCGTTCAGACCGATTGCGCCAATGCGAACAGCCGTGTCGAGCGTGCGCCCGAGCGGCAGAACATCAGCAGCGGGCGCGGCAGTTCGGCCAGCAGGCGCGCCATCGCGGCGGCGTCTTCGGGCGACTGGTAGGCGCCGCTCACCGGCAGGAAGCGGTAGACGAGGCCGGCCGCCTGCGCCGCGGCCTCGATCTGGGCGCTGGTCGGCTGCGAGGCGCCTTCCTCGAAATCGGGCCGGTTGTTGACGACGGCCCGGAAGCCTGCGCGGGCGACCTCGGCCATCGCCGCGGGGCTGAGTTGCGGTGCGACGCAGACATCGTCGGCGATGGCACGCAGGGGCAGGTGCGTGTTCACGGCGCGAAGCCTATGTCGAAAGGGCCTGCTTGACGGCTGCCGACACCCGTGCCATCTCGGCCTTTCCCGCCAGTTGGGCCTTGGCTGCGGCCATCACCCGGCCCATGTCGCCCGGGCCGCTGGCACCCAGGCTGGCAACGATCGCCGCCACCGCGGCGGCGATTTCATCGGCACCCAGCCGCTGCGGCAGGTAGGCTTCGAGGACGCGGACCTCGGCGCTTTCCTTGTCTGCCAGGTCGGTGCGGCCGCCCTGCGTGAAGGCGGTGATCGAGTCCTTGCGCTGCTTGATGAGCTTGTCGACCAGCCCGATGACGTCGTTGTCGGTGAGCTCGATGCGCTCGTCCACCTCGCGCTGCTTGCAGGCTGCGAGCAACATGCGGATCGTCGTCAGGCGCTCGCTGTCGCGGGCGCGCATGGCGGCCTTCATGTCTTCGGTGATGCGGTCTTTGAGGGTACTCATCGGGCTGCCTCGCGAAAATGAAAGAAGCCCGCTGCGGCATCCCGCGCGGGCTTGCAGTGTCCGGGATTGCCGCGGGTCAGTAGAGCTTCTTGGGCAACTGCATGCTGCGCACGCGCTTGAAGTGGCGCTTGACCGCCGCCGCCTTCTTGCGCTTGCGCTCCGCGGTGGGCTTTTCGTAGAACTCGCGGGCGCGCAGTTCGGTCAGCAGGCCGATCTTTTCAATGGTGCGCTTGAAGCGGCGCAGGGCGACATCGAAAGGCTCGTTCTCTTTGACGCGGATGGTGGTCATGTACTCAGGAATCCTGCAAGGTGTGCGCTCGGTGTCCGGCGATGGTCTGCGAAGCAGGGCCCGCAGGGGCCAGTAAGGCGGATCGACACGCTGGTTGGCCAGCAAAGCCGAAAATTATAAACTGCCTTCGGCCAGCGACGCCAGCACTGCCTGCGAAGGCCCGCAGGCCGCGCGCACCGGCCTCTTCCCAGCCTCCCATGGAGGGGTCAAACTAGGGGCGAGAATGGCGATGTCGCTTGATCTGCCCTCGGCGCCACACCAAGACAAGGCGAGAGCCGCAACGCAGCGCGAGGTCGGTGCCTACCCATGATTCCTTCCGTGCCAGAAATGACCCCGCGGCTCGAGTCGCCACCGGGCACTCATGAGTTGCAGCAGATCCTGGGCGGGTTGCTGCCGGCACTGCTGGCGCGGCGCGGCGACCTGCTCGCCGTCAAGGATGCTGCCAGCGGGCGCTATGCGCATGTCAACGACGCCATGGCCGCCTTCCTGCACCGGCCGCCGTCCGCCGTGCTGGGACGCAACGATGCCGAACTCTTCGAGGCGCCGCTGGCCACCGCGTTGCGTGCCGCCGAGCAGACCGCGGCTGCGCAGGATGCACCGCTGGCCTGCGAACACCGCTTCGAGTGGGCCGGCGCTCGGCGCGAGTTCTCGGTGCTGCGCGCCTTGAGTCCGGCCGACGCGACAGGGCGGCGCTGGTTGTGCTGCCTCTGGACCGACCTGGCACCCGATCGCCAGCGAGAAGCGCAATTGCGCGCCGCGCTGGAGCAGATCGAACAGCAGCAGCGTGCCAACGAACTGCTGCGCCGCGAGATTTCGGATCAGGCGCTGCGTGATCCGGCCTCGGGCCTGTACCGGCGTGCACACTTCGAAGACCAGTTGCGCCGCGAGGTGGACCTGTCCACACGCGAGCACCGTGAGTTCGCGATCGTCTTCATCGAACTCGACCCGCCCGTCGAGAAGGTGCTCACGATGGGCGCGGAAGGCGAGCGCTACCTGCTCGAGGCCATGGGCCGCCTGCTGCGCAGCGGCACCCGTGCCATGGACGCATCCTGCCGCTACGACGACCGGCGCTTCGCGGTGCTGCTGTCGGGGGTGGGCCTGGCCACGGCGCATGCGCGCATGGAGGGCGTGCGCCGCAAGTGCGCGACACAGATCGTCGTGCACGACGGGCAGGAACTGGGTTTCACCGTGTCCATGGGGGTGGCCAGCTTCCCGCACACGGCAGACACGCAGGAAGGCCTGGTGGAGGCCTGTGAAGCCGCGTTGGCCGCGGCGCAGCGCCGGGGCGGCAACCACGTCACGCTGGCGGCGATCCGCTTCGAGGCGAACTGACGCCTTGCGCGTGCCGGCGCCTCAGCCGGTCCAGGCCTTGTGCAGCATCGTGGCGGCCAGGCCGAGCATCAGTACCGCAAACAGGCGCTTGAGCAGCCGCACGTCGACGCGCTGTGCCGTGCGCGCACCCAGCGGTGCCAGGCTGATGCTGGCCAGCGCCACCACGCCCAGCGCCGGCAGGTAGAAATAGCCCACGGCGCCGGGCAGGGCGCTCGGCAGCCGCCACCCGCTGATCAGGAAGCCCAGGGTGCTGGCCGCCGCGATCGGGAAGCCCAGCGCCGCGCTGGTGCCCACCGCCTGGCGCACCGGCACGTTGCACCAGATCATGAAGGGCACCGACAGGAAGGCGCCGCCGGCCCCCAGCAGCCCCGACGCAAAGCCGATGCCGGCACCCACGGCCGTCTGTCCCACCGGCCCCGGCAGCTGCCGGCCCGGGCGCGGCTTGCGGTCGCGCAGCATGCGCAGCGCCGACCAGCCGACGAAGATTGCGAAGAACAGCGCCAGCCCCTGGCCCTTGATCACCGCAAAAGCACCCGCGCCCGCGGCCAGGCCGCCCAGCACGATGCCGGGCGCCAGCGTGGCGGCGAGGCTCCAGCGCACCGCGCCCAGGCGGTGATGTTCACGCACGCTCGACAGCGAGGTGAACAGGATCGTCGCCATCGACGTGGCGATGGCCATCTTCACCGCATGGCCGGAGTCGACGCCACGCTGGGACAACAGCAAGGTCAGCACCGGCACCATCATCATGCCGCCACCGATGCCCAGCAGGCCGGCCAGAAAGCCCACCGTGGCCCCCAGGGCCAGCAGTTCCGCGATCAGTACCCCGCCGAAGTCCACCGCTGCCTCAGCCGTCCAGGCGCGCCGGCCCGGCGATGGAGGCCTCGGGGGGCTCGCCGTTCATGAGCCAGTGTCGGGGCATGGGGTGTAAGGTGTCCGCCGCGAACCGTGAGCCGCATTCCTGAACCCAAGGGGAAGTTCAGGTGGGCGAGGTCAGCCTGGCTTCGGGTTCATCTGACGCGAGACGCTCACACCAACCAGGCAATGTTCCAAGCCCTTGGTCATAGACCATCGGTTCAAGGAAATTAAGAACTCACGCGATCACGACGGACGGGTTCATTCTAGCCCCGGGCCCCGACCTTGCGGGTGACCACGGTCCGCGCCGGACTTCACAGAAGTTGCCCGTCGTCGCCCAAGGCCGCGTCGACGCGGCGAATCAGGGCGTCGAGATCGGTGTCGCCCGGCGCTGCCGCCGCTTGCGCGTGCGAGGCGGCAGCGGGCGAGGCCCCTCGCTCGGCCAACTGGTAGGCGAGGTTCAGTGCCGCCAACACGGCGATGCGTTCCCGCGCCTTGACCTTGCCGGCACCGCGGATCGCGGTCATCTCCTGGTCCACGCTGGCCACCGCCGCGGCGAGCAGCGCCTCACCGCCCTCAGGGCAGGCCAGCAGGTAGACCTGGCCGAGGATCGAGACCTCGATCTGCTTCAAAGGGGGCTCTCTTTCCGGGCGGGTTCGGCGACGGGCGTGTCGGTGGCGGGCAGCCGCTCGAGCAACGCGTCGATGCGCGCGCGTGCGGCTCCCAGGCGTGACCGCAGGCTGTCGCGCTCGGCGGTCACGGCCAGGAGTTGGCGCTCGATCAGCGCACTGGTGCGCTTGAGTTCCTGGTGCCGCAGCACCAGACGGTCCACCCGTTCGGCGAGGTCTTCGAGCTTGGCCATCTCCACGCGTCTCCCCCGACTCTTAGCTCGCGGTCATTGTAGAAGCGCCCAGGTCGCACCAGCGGCGCACGGCGCACGTGTCGCAGCGCGGCGTGCGTGCCAAACACACGTAGCGGCCGTGCAGGATCAGCCAGTGGTGCGCATCGACGCGCCAGCGCTCGGGCACGCGTTCCAGCAGCTTTCGCTCCACTTCGAGCGGGTTGCGGCCCGGTGCCAGCCCGGTACGGTTGCTGACGCGAAAGATGTGCGTGTCCACCGCCATCGTCGGCTCGCCGAAAGCGACGTTGAGCACCACGTTGGCGGTCTTTCGGCCCACGCCGGGCAGGGCCTCCAGGGCCTCGCGCGCGCGCGGCACTTCGCCGCCATGGCGCTGGACCAGGATGCGGCAGGTCTCGATCAGGTTCCTGGCTTTGGTGCGGAACAGGCCGATGGTGCGTATCAGTTCGGTCACGCGCTCGACGCCCAGGTCCAGCATCTTCTCCGGCGTCGGAGCCAGCGCGAAGAGTGTCCTGGTGGCCTTGTTGACGCTCACGTCGGTGGCTTGCGCCGACAGCAGCACGGCGGCCAGTAACTCGAAGACGCTGGTGAATTCGAGCTCGGACTGCGGGCGCGGGTTGGCCGCTGCCAACGTGGCGAAGAAGGCGTCGACGGCTTCAGGCTTCATCGGCGTCGGTGGTGCTGTCGCGGCTGGGGTCGGGCGCGGCGCGTCGGGCACGCGCGCGCTGCCGCGCGGCTTCGATGACCGCTCGCTTGGCCTCCAGCGCGCCGGGGTCGGTGATCGTGCTGTGGCTGGCCAGGTCGGCCAGCTTGGCCTCGGCCCTGGCAGCCAGGCGTTCGTCGTTTTCGCTCTGGTCGCGGTCGATGCGCCACCGGTGGAAGGCATAGCGTTCGCGCGCCTCGTCGGCCTGGGTCGCACCCCAGGCCTGCCAGCCGGTGCGCGTGCCGGTCACCGGCACCATGGCGATGCAGTCCACCGGACACACGGGCACGCACAATTCGCAGCCGGTGCACAGCGGGTCGATCACGGTGTGCATGACCTTGGATGCACCGACGATGCAGTCCACCGGGCAGGCCTTGATGCACAGCGTGCAGCCGATGCACCAGGCCTCGTCGATGACGGCCAGCGCGCGCGGTCCCTCGCTGCCACGTGCGGGATCCAGCGGCCGCACGGCACGGCCGGTGAGGGCGGCCAGGCGCACGATGCCCTCGGCGCCGCCGGGGGGGCAGCGGTTGATGTCGGCGCTGCCGTCGGCCATTGCCTGCGCGTAGCCGCGGCAGTCGGGGTAGCCGCAGCGCGTGCACTGCGTCTGCGGCAGCGCGGCGTCCAGCCGATCGGCGAGCGAAGCTGGTGCGGCGGCGGGCGGGGTCACCGCCCGATTATCGGGCGCGCATCCTTCTGGCGGCCAAGGGGGTGGCCAGATCCAGGGTCTCGCTGCCGAAGCGCGAGATGAAACCGCGCACTTCGGGGTAGACCTTCTCGCGCCAGCGGCGGCCCGAGAAGATGCCGTAATGCCCGGCGCCCAGGGCGTCGTAATGGAACTGGCGACCCTTGGGGATGCCCTCGCACAGTTCGTGCGCGGCGCGCGTCTGGCCGGCGCCCGAAATGTCGTCGAGCTCGCCTTCGATGGTCAGCAACGCGGTGGTCGTGATGTCCTGCGGCCGCACCGGCTCGCCGCGCACGACCCAGCTGCCGTTGACCAGCGCGAAGTCCTGGAACACCGTCTTGATGGTGTCCAGGTAGTACTCGGCCGGCATGTCGAGCACGGCGTTGTATTCGTCGTAGAACTGCCGGTGCGCCTCGGCGCTGTCGCCGTCGCCCCGGATGAGGTCCTGGAAATAGTCGTAGTGGCTGGAGACGTGGCGATCGGGGTTCATGGCCACGAAGCCGGTGTACTGCAGGAAGCCAGGGTAGACGCGCCGCCCCGCGCCCGGGAAATTGGGCGGCACGCGCTGGATGACGTTGGCCTCGAACCAGGCGTGGCTCTTGTTGACGGCCAGGTCGTTGACGCTGGTGGGGCTCTTGCGGGCGTCGATGGGGCCGCCCATCATGATCATCGTCCGTGGCGTGGCTTCGCCGCGGCTGGCCATCAGCGACACCGCAGCCAGCACCGGCACGGTGGGTTGGCAGACCGAGATCACGTGCGCCTCGGGGCCGATGTGGCGGATGAATTCCTGCACGTATTCGACGTAGTCGTCGAGATGGAACGGACCGGCCTCGACGGGCACCATGCGCGCGTCGGTCCAGTCGGTGATGAACACCTTGTGGTCGTGAAGCAGGGCCTTGACGGTGTCGCGCAGCAGCGTCGAGTGGTGGCCCGACAGCGGCGCCACCACCAGCACGGTGGGCTGGCTCTTCATCCGAGTCAGCGCTTCCGGGTTGTCGGTGAAGCGCTTGAAGCGCAGCAGGCGGCAGAAGGGCTTGGTGATCGGCACCTGCTCCTGCACCGCCACTTCGATGCCACCGACGGTGGCGGCGGTGATCTTGAATTCGGGCTTCTCGTATTCCTTGGCCAGCCGGTGCATGAGGTCGAAGCTGGCCGACACCCGCTCGGCCATGGGCATCTGCGCAAAGGGCGACAGTGGGTGGCTGTAGAGCTTGGCCGTGGCGCTGGCGAACTCCGAGAAGGGCGACATCAAGGCGCGCTGGGTTTCGTACAGCTGATACAGCATGGGGTGTCTCCGGTCGTTGTGGCCCCGGGATCCGGGTGCAATTTGCACGGACGGACCGGTGGCCAAGGTGACTGTACCCCGAATTTTGCTGCAGCGCAGCAAAATTCGGGTGGACCCCTGTATGGTGCCGCGTGCCGGGCGGCTTCAATAGCGCGAAAACACCGGGTCAGGGCGGCGAAATCCGCCGCCCGGTCACCTGGGCGACAGCGGCGTACCGTCTTGCATCACGCGGGCGAGCGCCGCCACCACGGCGTCGATATTGCGGCTGTTAATGGCCGCCACGCAGATGCGCCCGGAGTCGAGGCCGTAGACGCCGAACTCGCTGCGCAGGCGCTGCATCTGCTCCTTGCTCAGGCCGGAGTAGCTGAACATGCCTTTCTGACGCGTGATGTAGTCCAGGTCGCCGGCCACGCCCGCCGCGCGCAGCTTGGCCACGAGTTGCTCGCGCGTGGCCCGGATGCGCTGGCGCATGCCGGCGAGTTCCTGCTCCCACATCGCGCGCAGCGCCGGCGTGGTGAGCACGGTGGCCACGACCTGGGCGCCGAAGGTCGGCGGATTGGAGTAGTTGGTGCGGATGACGATCTTCAGCTGCGACAGGACGCGCGCCGCCTCCTCGGCGCTGCCGCAGACCACGCTGAGCGCGCCCACGCGTTCGCCATAGAGCGAGAAGCTCTTCGAGAACGACGTCGCGACGAAGAACGACAGGCCCCGGGACAGGAAGCACCGCACGGCGGCGCCGTCTTCGGCGATGCCTTCGCCGAAGCCCTGGTACGCCATGTCGAGAAACGGCACCAGCCCGCGCTGGGCGCACACCGCGGCCACCCGGTCCCACTGCTCGGGCAGCAAGTCGCAGCCGGTCGGGTTGTGGCAGCAGGCATGCAGCGCCACGATGGTGCCGGGCGCGGCCGCCTGAAGTGCGGCGAGCATGGCATCGAAACGGATGCCACCCGTGGCGGCGTCGTAATAGGGGTAGCTGGCGACCTCGAAGCCGGCGCTGCTGAACAGCGCGCGGTGGTTCTCCCAGCTCGGGTCGCTGATCAACACGCGCGCGCCGGGTTCGAGCTTCTTCAGGAAGTCGGCGCCGACCTTCAGCGCCCCGGTGCCGCCAAGGGCCTGCACGGTGGCCACGCGGCCGCTCGTCACAGCCTCGCTGTCGGCACCGAACACCAGGGCCTGCACTGCCTTGTCATAGGCAGCGATGCCGTCGATCGGCAGGTAGCCCTTGGCCTTGGGCGATTCCATCAGCTGCTTCTCGGCCGCCGACACGCAGGCCAGCACGGGCAGCTTGCCCTGGTCGTCGAAATAGACGCCCACCCCGAGGTTGACCTTGGCCGGGTTGGTGTCGGCGTTGAACTGTTCGCTCAGACCCAGGATCGGGTCGCGCGGTGCCATTTCGACGGCAGCGAAGAGGGTTGTGGGCATGGGGAAAGTTTCCTGGGCGGACTGGGTTGGATGCGTGTCCGGCGGCCGATGCGTCGGCTCGCGGCTTGCGCTACGCTGTCGGGTTGCTCGCCGCGCCCATGGGCGCGGCCCGACCCGCAATTCTAAGTGGCAGCCGTCACCCATCTCAGGGATTCCCCGCATGACCGAACTCGTCCATCCCCCGACCGCCCCGGCGGCACCGGTCGACCCCACCGCGCCGACGGTGGGTGAGTTCGTTTCCTTCCCCGGTTCGCCCTTCCAGCTGTTCCAGCCGTATCTGCCGGCCGGCGACCAGCCGACCGCGATCGCGCAACTGGTGGAGGGCATCAACGACGGCCTGACCTTCCAGACCCTGCTCGGGGTCACCGGCTCCGGCAAGACCTTCACGATGGCCAACGTCATCGCGCGCCTGGGCCGCCCGGCCATCGTCTTTGCGCCCAACAAGACGCTGGCGGCGCAGCTGTACAGCGAGTTCCGCGAGTTCTTTCCGAGGAACGCGGTCGAGTACTTCGTCAGCTACTACGACTACTACCAGCCCGAAGCCTACGTGCCGCAGCGCGACCTGTTCATCGAGAAGGACAGCGCCATCAACGAGCACATCGAGCAGATGCGGCTGTCGGCCACCAAGAGCCTGCTCGAGCGGCGCGACGTCATCATCGTGGCCAGCGTGAGCGCCATCTACGGCATCGGCAACCCGGCCGACTACCACAAGATGGTGATGACGCTGCGCGTCGGAGACAGGCTGAGCCAGCGCGACGTCATCGCGCAACTCATCCGCATGCAGTACAAGCGCAACGAGATCGAGTTCGGCCGCGGTTCCTTTCGCGTGCGCGGCGACACCATCGACGTCTTTCCCGCCGAGCACAGTGAGTTGGCGCTGCGCATCGAGCTCTTCGACGACGAGGTCGAGAGCCTGCAGTTGCTGGACCCGCTGACCGGCCGCGTGCGGCAGAAGATCCCGCGCTTCACGGTTTACCCCAGCAGCCACTACGTGACGCCGCGCGAGCGCGTGGTGGATGCCATCGGCACCATCAAGGACGAGTTGCGCCAGCGCCTCGACGAGTTCGTCAAGGCCGGCAAGCTGGTCGAGGCCCAGCGCCTGGAGCAGCGCACGCGCTTCGACCTGGAGATGCTGCAGGAAGTGGGCCACTGCAAGGGTATCGAGAACTACACGCGTCACCTGTCGGGTGCGGCACCCGGCGAGGCGCCGCCGACGCTGGTGGACTATCTGCCGGCCGATGCGCTGATGTTCCTGGACGAGAGCCACGTCCTCATCGGCCAGTTCGGCGGCATGTACAACGGCGACCGTGCGCGCAAGACGACGCTGGTGGAGTACGGCTTCCGGCTGCCCAGCGCGCTGGACAACCGGCCGCTCAAGTTCGAGGAGTTCGAGCGCAAGATGCGCCAGGCGGTGTTCGTCTCGGCCACACCGGGTGCCTGGGAGAAGGAACACGCCGGCCAGGTGGTGGAGCAGCTCGTGCGGCCCACCGGGCTCGTCGATCCCGAGGTGGAGGTGCGCCCCGCCGCGCGCCAGGTCGACGACGTGCTGCAGGAGATCCGCGATCGCGTCGATAAGAACGAGCGGGTGCTGATCACCACGCTGACCAAGCGCATGGCCGAGCAGCTCACCGAATACCTGGGCGACAACGGGGTCAAGGTGCGCTACCTGCACAGCGACATCGACACCGTGGAGCGGGTGGAGATCCTGCGCGACCTGCGGCTGGGCACCTTCGACGTGCTGGTGGGCATCAACCTCCTGCGCGAGGGCCTGGACCTCCCCGAGGTCAGCCTGGTGGCCATCCTCGACGCCGACAAGGAAGGATTCCTGCGCTCCGAGCGGTCGCTCATCCAGACCATCGGCCGCGCTGCGCGCCACGTCAACGGCCGCGCCATCCTGTACGCCGACAAGATGACCGACTCGATGGCGGCCGCCATCGGCGAGACCGAGCGCCGCCGTGCCAGGCAGGTCGCGCACAACCTGGCCCTGGGCATCACGCCGCGCACGGTGCAAAAGCGCATCCGCGACATGATCGACGGCGTCGTGTCGGACAAGACGGTCAAGGAGGAACTGAAGGCCGCCAAGGCCGCCGCCGAGGTCGAGGCGATGTCGGAGAAGGACCTCGGCAAGCGCATCAAGTTGCTCGAGAAGCAGATGCTGGAGCACGCGCGCAACCTCGAATTCGAGAAGGCGGCGCGCGTGCGCGACCAGTTGGCGCTGCTGCGCGAACAGGCCTTCGGCGCGCCCGGGCACGACTTCAACGTGGTGCCGCTGGCGCCGGCGCGGGGGGCCGCCTGATGCGCCGCCTGCGCGATCTGCTGCGCAAGGCGCCGCTCGAAGTGCCGGCCGCGCCAGGGGCGACGCGCGTGCTGATGGTGTGCATGGGCAACATCTGCCGCTCGCCCACGGCCGAGGGTGTGTTGCGCGCCAAGCTCCGACAGGCCGGACTGCACGCCCGGGTGGTGGTGGACTCCGCGGGCACGCACGGACTCCACGCCGGCGAGCCACCGGACCCGCGGGCGATCCGCAGTGCCGCGCAGCGCGGCTACGAACTCGCGGATCTGCGCGCGCGGCCGGTGCAGGCCGAGGATTTCACCCGCTTCGACTGGCTGCTGGCCATGGACGAAGCCAACCTGGCCTGGCTGCGGAGCCGTGTGCCCGAAGGCGCGACGCCCCGCATCGACCTGCTGATGGCGCATGCCCGAAGCCACGCCGACGTGAACGAGGTACCCGACCCGTATTACGGCGCAGCGGCCGGCTTCGAGCGTGTGCTCGACCTGGTGGAAGACGCCTGCGACGGCCTGGTCGCCCGCATCGCTGCGTCCGCGCGGGCCGACCCCGCTCGGGGGGGGTGACGCGTGAACGAATCGGCCAACTTCCGCTATACTTGAGTTAATTACTCGGAAACGGATTGGGCTCGCAGAAGACTGAGGTGCCGGGACCTCCGGCAGCCGCTTCGGCCCCTGCGCCAGCACGGCTCGCTTCCAATGGTCCCCTGGGCGCCACGGGCGCATGGAGAATTTCATGAGACTCACCACCAAAGGCCGCTTCGCCGTCACGGCGATGATCGATCTGGCTTTGCGCTCCAACTCGGGCCCGGTGGCGCTGGCTGCCATCAGCCAGCGGCAGCAGATCTCGCTGTCCTACCTGGAACAGCTGTTCGGCAAGCTGCGCCGCCACGAACTGGTGGAGAGCACACGCGGCCCCGGCGGCGGCTATTCGCTGGGACGCGCCGCGGCTGAGATCACGGTGGCCGACATCATCGTGGCGGTGGACGAGCCGATCGACGCCACGGGTTGCGGCGGCAAGGAAGACTGCATGGGCCAGGATGCCGGCAAGTGCATGACCCACGACCTGTGGGCCAGCCTCAACTCGAAGATGATCGAATATCTCGATTCGATCTCGCTGAAGAAGCTGGTCGATGAGCAGCTGGCCAAGGGCGTGTCCATCGACGAGGCGCCGGTCAAGCGCGCGATCTCCAGCGCGCCGGTGGTCAAGCCGATCAAGGTCACGGCGCCGAATTCGGTCTTTGCCCTCGGCAACGCCTTCACGAAGTGATAGCCCCATGACTCCGCATTTCCCCATCTACCTGGACTACGGCGCCACCACCCCCTGCGATCCCCGCGTCGTCGACGCCATGATCCCGTGGTTGCGCGAACACTTCGGCAACCCCGCCTCGCGCAGCCACGCCTGGGGCTGGGAGGCCGAGGAAGCGGTGGAGAAGGCGCGCACCCAGGTGGCGGCGCTGATCAACGCCGACCCGCGCGAGATCGTCTGGACCAGCGGCGCCACCGAGTCGATCAACCTGGCGCTCAAGGGCGCGGCGCACTTTTACGGTTCGCGCGGCAAGCACCTCATCACGCTGAAGACCGAGCACAAGGCGGTGCTCGACACCATGCGCGAGTTGGAGCGGCAGGGCTTCGAGGTCACTTACCTCGACGTGCAGCAGAACGGCCTGCTCGACCTCGACAAGTTCAAGGATGCGCTGCGCAAGGACACGATCCTGGTCTCGGTGCTGCTGGTCAACAACGAGATCGGCGTGATCCAGGACATCCCGGCCATCGGCGCGCTGTGCCGCGAGCGCGGCATCGTCTTCCATGTCGACGCCGCGCAGGCCACCGGCAAGGTCAACATCGACATCAATGCGCTGCCGGTCGACCTGATGAGCCTGGCCTCGCACAAGACCTACGGCCCCAAGGGCATCGGCGCGCTGTACGTGCGGCGCAAGCCGCGCGTGCGCATCGAAGCGCAGATGCATGGCGGCGGCCACGAGCGCGGGATGCGCAGCGGCACGCTGCCCACGCACCAGTGCGTGGGCATGGGCACCGCCTACGCCATCGCCAAGGCCGAGATGGGCGCCGAAATCGAGCGCATCCGCATGCTCCAGAAGCGGCTGCTCGACGGCATCGGCAAGATCGACCAGGTGTTCATCAACGGTGACCTCGAGCGCCGCGTGCCGCACAACGTCAACGCCAGCTTCAATTTCGTCGAGGGCGAGTCGCTGATCATGGGCGTGAAGGGCATCGCGGTGTCTTCGGGCTCGGCCTGCACCAGCGCCAGCCTGGAGCCGAGCTATGTGCTGCGCGCCCTCGGGCGCAGCGACGAGCTGGCGCACTCCAGCCTGCGCATGACGATCGGCCGCTACACCACCGAAGCCGAGATCGACTACGCGGTGGAAACGCTGCAGGACCGCGTGGCCCGGCTGCGCGACCTGTCGCCACTGTGGGAAATGTACAAGGACGGGATCGACATCAGCACGATCCAGTGGGCTGCACACTGAACTCCAGAGGAGCAATCAAATGGCATACAGCGAAAAGGTCGTCGAACATTACGAGCACCCGCGCAACGTCGGCTCCTTCGACAAGGGCGACGACACGGTGGGCACCGGCATGGTGGGCGCGCCCGCGTGCGGCGACGTGATGAAGCTGCAGATCAAGGTCAACCCGGACACCGGGCTGATCGAGGACGCACGCTTCAAGACCTACGGGTGTGGCTCGGCCATCGCCTCGAGCTCGCTCGTCACCGAATGGGTCAAGGGCAAGTCGCTCGACGAGGCGATGACGATCAAGAATACGCAGATCGCCGAAGAATTGGCCTTGCCCCCGGTCAAGATCCATTGCTCGATCCTGGCCGAAGATGCCATCAAGGCCGCGGTGCAGGACTACAAGGCCAAGCACGGGGCAGCGGCGGAAACGCACTGAGGCAGGTCATGGCGGTTACTCTGAGCGAGGCAGCGGCGCGGCATGTGTCGCGCTACATCACACGCCGCGGCAAGGGGGTCGGCGTGCGTCTGGGCGTGAAGACCACGGGCTGTTCGGGCTTGGCCTACAAGCTCGAATATGCCGACGAGATCGCGCCCGAGGACGTGGTCTTCGAGGACCACGGCGTCAAGGTGCTGATCGACCCGAAGAGCCTGCCCTACCTCGACGGCACCGAGCTCGACTTCGTGCGCGAAGGCCTCAACGAGGGTTTCAAGTTCCACAATCCGCGTGAGAAGGACCGCTGCGGCTGCGGGGAATCCTTCCGGGTCTGAATCTCATGCCGCGACGCCAGGCGCGGCTCGGATGCCGCGCCTTTTTTCTTGATCAGCCCATGACTCCCGAGATCGTCATCCGCCGCGAAAGCCCCGACCAGCCCGAGGTCCTGGCGTTGCTCGACGCGCTCGACCACTATCTCGCGTCGCTGTACCCGCCCGAGGCCAATCACATCCTCGACGCACGGGCACTGCGGGCCCCCGACGTGAGCTTCTTCGTCGCGCGGGAAGACGGGCGCGCCGTGGGCACCGGCGCCGTGCGCCGAGTGGCGGGCGAGACGGCGACCGATGGCGTGGCCTATGGCGAGATCAAGCGCATGATGGTCGACCCCGAAAGGCGTGGTCGCGGCATCGGCGTGCAGTTGCTGGCGGCGCTGGAGTCAGCGCTGAGGGAGGCCGGCATCGGCCTGGCGCTGCTGGAGACGGGTCGCGACCAGACCGGAGCGGTTCGCCTGTACGAACGCTGCGGCTATGCCCGGCGCGCGGCCTTCGGCGGCTACCCCGACAACGGCCTGTCGGTCTTTTACGGCAAGCGGCTATGAAGCTCGACGACGACGATTTCACGCTCTTCGGCCTGCCCGAGCGGCATGCGCTGGACCGCGCCGATCTCGACGCACGCTGGCGCCGGTTGCAGGCCGAGGTGCACCCCGACCGCTTTGCCGGCGACGGGGCTGCCGCGCAGCGCATCGCCATGCAATGGGCGGTGCGCGTGAACGAGGCCTACCAGCGCCTGAAGGACCCGCTCAAGCGCGCCGCCTACCTGTGCGAACGCCGTGGTGCACCCATCCAGGCCGAGAACAACACCACCATGCCCGCTGCCTTCCTGATGCAGCAGATGCAATGGCGCGAGGCCCTCGAAGAGGCGGCGGGTGCCGCCGAAGTCGAGAGCCTGGAAGCCGAGGTGACCGCCACCGAACGCGACATGCTGGCCGACGCGGCCCGTCTGCTCGACGTGGCGGGCGACGCGCCGGCTGCCGCTGCCGAGGTGCGCGCCCTCATGTTCGTGAACCGTTTCCGCCAGGACATCGAGCGCCGCCTGGATGCGCTCGACCCGGCCCTTCCGCGATAGAACCCTCGCCATGGCCCTGCTGCAGATCTCCGAACCCGGCCAGGCGCCCGACCCGCACCAGCGGCGCGTGGCGGTGGGCATCGACCTCGGCACCACGCACTCATTGGCGGCGGCGGTGCGCCACGGCGTGGCCGAATGCCTGCCCGACGACCGCGGCCGCGTGCTGCTGCCCAGCGCCGTGCGCTACCTCGAGGGCGGCCGCCGCCAGATCGGCTACGACGCGCTCGCGGCGATGGCCGACGACGCCGAGAACACCATCGTTTCGGTCAAGCGCTTCATGGGGCGCCGGCAGGCCGACATCGCAGGCCGCGAGAAGCTGCCCTACCGCTTCGTCGACCAGCCGGGCATGGTGGCGCTGGCCACGCGCGAGGGCCTCAAGACGCCGGTCGAGGTGTCGGCCGAGATCCTGGCCCGCCTGCGCCAGCGGGCCGAGGACACCTTCGACGCCGAGCTCTTCGGCGCCGTCATCACGGTGCCGGCCTATTTCGACGACGCACAGCGCCAGGCGACGAAGGACGCCGCGCAACTGGCCGGCCTGAACGTGCTGCGACTGATCAGCGAGCCCACCGCGGCGGCCGTGGCCTACGGCCTGGACAACGCCAGCGAGGGCCTCTATGCGGTGTACGACCTGGGCGGCGGCACCTTCGACATCTCGCTGCTGCGGCTGAACAGGGGTGTGTTCGAGGTCGTGGCCACCGGCGGCGATGCGGCGCTCGGCGGTGACGACATCGACCATGCGCTGGCCGACTGGGCGCTGGCCCATGCCGGCGCCACGGCTGCCACGCCGCAGGACAAGCGCGCCGCACTGGTGGCCGCACGCACCACCAAGGAGGCGCTGAGCCGCGCCGAATCGGCCGACTGGTCGGCCACGATCGCCGGGCGGGATCTGCGCGTCGCCGTCAGTCGCAGGCAGCTCGACACGCTGGCGCGCCCGCTGATCGACCGCACGCTGACGGCGGTGCGCAAGGTGCTGCGTGACGGCAAGGTGACGCGCGAGGAAGTGCAGGGCGTCGTGATGGTCGGCGGCAGCACGCGCATGCCGCTGGTGCGCACCCTGGTGAGCGAACTGTTCGGCCGCGAGGTGCTGACCAACGTCGATCCCGACGAAGTGGTGGCCCTGGGCGCCGCGATCCAGGCCAATGCGCTGGCCGGCAATGCGCGCGACGGCGAATTGCTGCTGCTCGACGTGATCGCGCTGTCGCTGGGCCTGGAGACCATGGGCGGCCTGGTCGAGCGCATCATCGAGCGCAACACCACGATCCCGGTGGCCAAGGCGCAGGAATTCACCACCTTCAAGGACGGCCAGACGGCGATGGCCCTCCATGTCGTCCAGGGTGAGCGTGACCTGGTCAGCGAGTGCCGCTCGCTGGCGCGCTTCGAGCTGCGCGGCATCCCGCCCATGGTTGCCGGTGCGGCGCGCATCCGCGTCACCTTCCAGGTCGACGCCGACGGGCTGCTGAGCGTGTCCGCACGTGAGCAGATCTCGGGCGTCGAAGCCGCGGTGACGGTCAAGCCCAGCTACGGCCTGGTCGACGAGCAGATCGCCCAGATGCTGAAAGACGGTTTCACCCATGCCGAAGAGGACATGGCGGCGCGCTCGCTGCGCGAAGCGCGGGTCGAGGCCGAACGCATGGTGCTGGCCACGCGCGCCGCACTGGCGGCCGACGGTGCCTTGTTGACCGCCGAAGAGCGCACCGCCATCGAAGCGCTGGCGGTGCAGACCGAGCGCATCGCCGCCGGCACCGACGCGCACGCCATCGAAGCTGCGGTGGCGGCGCTGGCCGAAGGCACCGAGGCCTTCGCTGCCGCGCGCATGAACCAAGGCATCCGCCAGGCGCTGGCCGGCCGGCGCGTCGAAGACGTATAGAGAACTCCGCCCATGCCCACCATCCGCATCCTCCCGCACGCCGAATACTGCCCGCAGGGCGACACCATCGAGGCCCCCGCCGGCACGTCGATCTGCGAGGCCCTGCTCGAAAACGGCATCGCCATCGAACACGCCTGCGAGATGAGTTGCGCCTGCACCACCTGCCACGTGGTCGTCAAGGAAGGCTTCAATTCGCTGGGCGAGATGGACGAGTCCGAAGAAGACCTGCTCGACCGTGCCTGGGGCCTCACGCCGACGTCGCGGCTGAGTTGCCAGGCCATCCTGTCGAACCAGGACGTGACGATCGAGATCCCCAAGTATTCGATCAACCACGCCCGCGAGAATCACTGAACCGGTGCGCGGCGCACCAGAAAAAGGACCCCCCGACCTCACGGCCGAGGGGTCGAACCAGAGCGTTTGCCCTGCTGAGGAGACAGAGAGACACCGGACGAAGGTGTCTCCCGGTCTCATGCAAGCGCCGTGCCTGCCTTGACCACGCCACATCTACACTGCCCGCCCATGAAGGTCCTGGGCTTCGAGTCGTCCTGCGACGAGACCGGCGTCGCGTTGGTCGAGACGCGGCCGGACGGCCCGCCACGCCTGCTGGCCGAAGCGCTGCACAGCCAGGCCGCGATGCATGCAGCTTACGGCGGCGTGGTGCCCGAGCTGGCTTCGCGCGACCACATCCGCCGCGTGCTGCCGCTGGCGCGCCAGGTGCTTTCCGAGGCCGCCTGCGAACTGTCGCAGGTGGACCTGGTGGCCTACACGCGTGGCCCGGGTCTGGCGGGCGCGCTGCTGGTGGGGGCCGGCGTCGCGGTGGCACTGGCCGCCGCACTGGGCAAGCCGGCCTTGGGCGTGCACCACCTCGAGGGTCATCTGCTGTCGCCCTTCCTCGGCGACGAGGTGCCGGCCTTCCCCTTCGTGGCGCTGCTGGTGTCGGGCGGACACACGCAGCTGATGCAGGTCGACGGCGTCGGCCGCTACACGCTGCTGGGCGAGACCATCGACGACGCCGCGGGCGAGGCCTTCGACAAGAGTGCCAAGCTCCTGGGCCTGGGTTACCCGGGCGGGCCGGCGCTGGCCCGCCTGGCCGACTTCGGCAACCCCGACGCCTTTGCGTTGCCGCGACCGCTGCTGCACAGCGGCGACCTGGATTTCTCCTTTGCCGGCTTGAAGACCGCGGTGATGACGCAGGCGCGCAAACTCGGTCCGAACATCTGCGAGCAGGGCCGTGCCGATCTGGCGGCGTCCACGCAGGCGGCCATCGTCGACGTGCTGGTGGCCAAGTCACTGCGGGCCTTGAAGGCGGTGGACAGCCGCCGCCTGGTCGTCGCCGGCGGGGTGGGCGCCAACCTGCGCCTGCGCGAGAGGCTCGATGCCGGTGCCGCACGCATCGGCGCCCGGGTCCACTACCCGCCGCTGGCGCTGTGCACCGACAACGGCGCCATGATCGCGCTGGCCGCTGCGTTGCGGCTGCAGCACGGCCTCGCCGATCTCCGATGCGACGGCGCTTTCGACGTCAGGCCGCGCTGGCCGCTGGACGAGATCACGGCCCATCAACGAAGGACGACCGATGCGTGACGCCATCCGGGACTTGCCCGGTTCCAAGATCCGTGAAGTGGCCAATGCCGGTATCGGACGCGACGACGTGCTCGCCTTCTGGTTCGGCGAGAGCGACGAAGTCACGCCGGAGCCGGTGCGCCAGGCCGCCGCTGAATCGCTGGCACGCGGCGAGACCTTCTATTCGCACAACCTCGGGCTGCCGGAACTGCGCGCGGCCATCGCCGCCTATGGCAGCGGACTGCACCAGCCATTGGATGCCGGGCGCGTGGCCGTCACCTCGTCGGGCGTGAGCGCGCTGATGCTGGCGATGCAGATGCTGGTGGGCCACGGGGACGAGGTCGTGGCCGTGGTGCCGGTGTGGCCCAACCTCACGGCACAGCCGGCGATCCTGGGCGCCGGCGTGACGCGGGTGCCGCTGCGGCCTCATGGGGGCGCGTGGCAGCTCGACCTGCAGGAGTTGCTGGCGGCAGTGACGCCGCGCACCCGCGTGCTGCTGGTCAATGCGCCCAACAACCCCACCGGCTGGACCCTCACGCGCGCCGAGCAGCAGGTGATGCTCGATCACTGCCGCCACACCGGCACCTGGATCGTGGCCGACGAGGTCTACGAACGGGTCTATTTCGGAGGAGCGGCTGCGGCGCCCTCCTTCCTGGACATCGCGGCGCCCGCGGACCGCCTCGTCGTCGTGCACAGTTTCAGCAAGAGCTTCCTGATGACCGGCTGGCGCCTGGGCTGGCTGGTGCTGCCGCCCTCGGCCATGGAATCCGCCGGCAAGCTGCTGGAGTTCAACAGCTCCTGCGCGCCGGTCTTCGTGCAGCGCGGCGGCGTCGCTGCGCTGCATCTGGCCGACACGCTTCGTGCCGGGGTTGGTGGCGCGCCTGCAGGCCTGCCGCGACCGCCTGGTGAGTGGCCTGCAGGCGCTGCCCGGCGTGACCGTGGCCAGCCCGCCGGGCGGCATGTACGCCTTCTTCCGCGTCGAAGGCGAAGACGACTCGCTGGGCTTCGCCAAGCGCCTGGTGGCCGAGCAGGGGCTGGGGCTGGCGCCGGGCGTGGCCTTCGGGCCGGAAGGGGAGGGCTGGCTGCGCTGGTGTTTCGCCTCGCGCGACCCGGCGCGGCTGGACCAGGGCCTGCAGCGGCTGGCTGCCGCGATCCGGCTATAATCATCGGTTCCCTTTGCAGGGAAAGCACGGCGTCGGTTGGTTTCACTGGCGGCCGCAAGTCAACCTGGAAACCGTGGCGGGCGCCCCTGGCGCTGGCACGGCGGTTTCCTGCAACTCCCAGGAAATCCCATGACCATGACCACCACCGCCAAGGCCGAAGTCGTCAAGGCCCACGCCCGTGGCGCCGCCGATACCGGCTCCCCCGAAGTGCAGGTTGCGTTGCTGACCGCACGCATCAACGAGCTCACGCCGCACTTCAAGCAGCACCTCAAGGACCACCACGGCCGCCGCGGCCTGGTGCGCATGGTCAACCAGCGCAAGCGTCTGCTGGCCTACCTCAAGGACAAGGACGCCGACCGCTACACGGCGCTGATCGCCAAGCTCGGCCTGCGCAAGTAAGTCCGACATCGGGGCCGCGTCAGCGCGGCCCCGGCGAGCTTTTCTTCAACCGGGCCGCACTGCTGTGTCATTCCAAAGCCGCCTCGACACGGGCCGGGGCTGCGCTGGAATGGCATTGCGCTGCCCTCTCTCAAGGAGACATACGCATGAGCATGTTCAACAAGATCACCAAGACCTTCCAGTGGGGCCCGCACCAGGTCACGATGGAAACCGGCGAGATCGCACGCCAGGCCAGCGGCGCCGTCGATCGTCAATATCGACGACACCGTGGTGCTGGCCACCGTCGTCGCCAAGACCGACGCCAAGGAAGGGCAGGACTTCTTCCCGCTCACGGTGGACTACACCGAGAAGACCTACGCCGCCGGCAAGATCCCCGGCAGCTTCTTCAAGCGCGAAGGCCGGCCGAGCGAACTCGAGGTGCTGACCTGCCGCCTCATCGACCGCCCGATCCGCCCGCTGTTCCCCGAGGGCTTCTACAACGAAGTCCAGGTCATCGTGCACGTGCTGAGCCTGAATCCCGAGGTGCCGGCCGACATCGCCGCCATGATCGGCACCAGCGCCGCGCTGTCGATCAGCGGCATCCCGTTCAACGGCCCCATCGGCGCCGCGCGCGTGGGCTACATCAACGGCGAGTACGTGCTCAACCCGGGCAAGACGCAGCTCGCCGAGAGCGAGCTCGACCTCGTCGTCGCCGGCACCGAAGCCGCCGTGCTGATGGTGGAGTCCGAAGCCGACCAGCTGACCGAAGAGGTGATGCTCGGCGCCGTGGTCTTCGGCCACGAGCAGGGCAATATCGCCATCGCCGCCATCAACGAACTGGTGCGCGAAGCCGGCAAGCCGGAGTGGAACTGGCAGCCGCCGGCCAAGGACGAGGCCTTCATCGCCAAGGTCGCCGCACTGGCCGAGGAGCCGCTGCGCGCCGCCTACCAGATCCGCAGCAAGCAGGCGCGCACGCAGGCCTGCCGCGACGCCTACGCCAGCGTGATGAGCGCGCTCAAGGCCGAGGGCGTGGCCTTCGACAGCGTGAAGGTCGAATCGTTGCTGTTCGACATCGAATCGCGCCTGGTGCGCGGCCAGATCCTGTCGGGCGAGCCGCGCATCGACGGCCGCGACACGCGCACCGTGCGCCCGATCGAGATCCGCTCCGGCGTGCTGCCGCGCACCCACGGCAGCGCGCTGTTCACGCGCGGCGAGACGCAGGCGCTGGTGGTGGCCACGCTGGGCACGGAACGCGACGCGCAGCGCATCGACGCGCTGGCCGGCGAGTTCACCGACAACTTCATGCTGCACTACAACATGCCGCCGTTCGCCACCGGCGAGGCGGGCCGCTTCGGGTCGCCCGAAGCGGCGCGAGGTGGGCCACGGCCGGCTGGCCAAGCGGGCGCTGATCGCCGTGCTGCCGAAGAAGGAAGACTTCCCGTACACGATGCGCATCGTCTCCGAGGTGACCGAAAGCAACGGCTCGTCTTCGATGGCGTCGTGTGCGGCGGCTGCCTGAGCCTGCTCGACGCCGGCGTGCCGCTGAAGGCGCACGTGGCCGGCATCGCCATGGGGCTGATCAAGGAAGGCAATCGCTTCGCGGTGCTGACCGACATCCTCGGCGACGAGGATCATCTGGGCGACATGGACTTCAAGGTCGCCGGCACGCAGCGGCGGCATCACGGCGCTGCAGATGGACATCAAGATCCAGGGCATCACCAGGGAAATCATGCAGGTGGCGCTGGCGCAGGCCAAGGAAGCGCGCCTGCACATCCTGGCCAAGATGGTCGAGGCCGTGGGCGGCGCCAAGGCCGAGGTGAGCAAGTTCGCGCCGCGCCTGTACACGATGAAGATCAACCAGGAGAAGATCCGCGACGTCATCGGCAAGGGCGGCGCCACGATCCGCGCGCTGACCGAGGAGACCGGCTGCACGATCGACATCGCCGAGGACGGCACCATCACGGTGGCTTCCACCGACGCCGACCGCGCCGCGTTCGCGCTCAAGCGCATCGCCGAGATCACCGCCGAGGCCGAGATCGGCAAGGTCTACGAAGGCCCGATCACCAAGATCCTGGACTTCGGCGCCCTGGTCAATATCCTGCCCGGCAAGGACGGCCTGCTGCACATCAGCCAGATCGCCCACCACCGCGTCGAGAACGTCACCGACCTGCTGAAGGAAGGCCAGATCGTCAAGGTCAAGGTGCTGGAGACCGACGAGAAGGGTCGCATCAAGCTGAGCATGAAGGCGCTGCTCGATCGGCCGGAAGGTTATGTCGAGGAGGAGCGCCCGCGCCGTGACTTCGGCGACCGCGGCGACCGCGGTGGTCGTGGCGACCGCGGCGACCGCGGCCCGCGCCGCGAGCCGCGTGAACCCCGCGAGCCGCGCGAACCCCGCGAACCGCGCGAGCGCAGCGAGACGGCGGCCGAGGCGCCGGTGGCCGACGCGGTGGCTCCGGCGGGCCACGATGCCGGCGGCGGCGCGCCCGAGCGCCAGGACTGAAGCCGCGCGATGCGGGCCATCGAGATCTCCCGCTACGGCGCGCCCGAGGTGCTGTGCGAGGTGCAGCGCCCCGACCCGGTGCCGGCGCCGGGCGAACTGCTGATCGCGGTGCAGGCCTCGGGCGTCAACCGCCCCGACGTGCTGCAGCGCAAGGGGCTGTACCCGATGCCGCCGGGCGTGTCCGACCTGCCCGGGCTGGAGGTCGCCGGCACGGTGGCCGGCGGTGCGCCGGAGGATCTGGCCGCGGCCGGCCTGGCGATCGGCGATGAGGTCTGCGCGCTGGTGGCCGGTGGCGGCTATGCCGAGCTGTGCGTGGCTCCGGCCGGGCAATGCCTGCCGGTGCCCAAGGGCCTGAACATGGTCGCAGGCGGCGAGCCTGCCCGAGACCTTCTTCACCGTCTGGCAGAACGTCTTCGGCATCGCGCGCCTGCAGCCGGGCGAGACCCTGCTGGTGCAGGGCGGCTCCAGCGGCATCGGCGTCACGGCGATCCAGCTGGCCAGGGCGCTGGGCTCGCGCGTCATCGTCACCGCCGGCAGCGACGAAAAGTGCGCCGCCTGCGTGGCGCTGGGCGCCGACCACGCCATCAACTACCGCACGCAGGACTTCGTCGCCGAGACCAGGCGCCTCACCGGAGGGCGCGGCGCCGACGTCGTGCTCGACATGGTGGCCGGCGACTATGTCGGCCGCGAAATCGAGTGCCTGGCCGAGGACGGCCGGCTGGCGATCATCGCCACCCAGGGCGGCAATGCAGCGCAGATCGATGCCGGCCTGGTGCTGCGCAAGCGGCTGACGATCAGCGGCTCGACGCTGCGGCCACGCTCGGTGGCCTACAAGACGGCGCTGGCGCGTGAACTGCGCGAGCGCGTCTGGCCGCTCGTCGAAGCCGGCCGCGTCAGGCCGGTGATCCACCAGGTCTTCCCGGCCGCGCAGGCCGCCGAGGCGCACGCGCTGATGGAGTCGAGCAGGCACGTCGGCAAGATCGTCCTGACCTGGCAAGCCTAAGGAGGCGCAGATGCAATCGCAAACTCGTGGTCGGCAACTGGAAGATGCACGGCAGCCGCCCGGCCAATGCCGAGCTGCTGGCGGCCTTGCTGGCGGCGCGGCCCTATCGCGCCGACGTCGCGGTGTGCGTGCCCTTCGTCTTTCTCGCCGAGACCGCGGCCACGCTGGCCGGCAGCGACATCCGCTGGGGCGCGCAGGACGTCTCGGCGCACGAGCAGGGGGCCTACACCGGCGAGATCTCGGCGGCGATGCTGGCCGAGTGCGGCTGCCGCTACGCCATCGTCGGCCACTCCGAGCGCCGTGCCTACCACGCCGAGAGCGATGCGCTGGTGGCGCTCAAGGCGCAGGCCGCGCTGGCGCGCGGCGTCACGCCCATCGTCTGCGTCGGCGAGACGCTGGCCGAGCGCGAAGCCGGCCAGACCGAGGAGGTGGTCAAGCGCCAGCTCTCGGCCGTGATCCACCAGCTGGCGCACTGCGCCGCCGAGATGGTGGTGGCCTACGAGCCGGTGTGGGCCATCGGCACCGGCCGCACGGCGTCGCCCGAGCAGGCGCAGGCCGTGCACGCCGTGCTGCGCGCGCAGTTGCAGGCCGCCACCGGCCGCGGCGCCGGCCATGAAGATCCTCTACGGCGGCAGCGTCAAGCCCGACAACGCCGCCACGCTCTTTGCCCAGCCCGACATCGACGGCGGCCTCATCGGCGGCGCTGCGCTGAAGGCGGCCGACTTCATCGCCATCTGTCGCGCCGCCGGCTGAGCGCCACTCTCGGAGATTTCGAATCATGCAAATCTGGATGACCCTGATCCTGGCGGTGCAGCTGCTGTCGGCGCTGGCCATGATCGGCCTCGTGCTGATCCAGCACGGCAAGGGCGCCGACATGGGCGCGTCCTTCGGCAGCGGAGCCTCGGGCAGCCTGTTCGGTGCCACCGGCAGCGCGAACTTCCTGTCGCGTTCGACCGCCGCGCTGGCGACGCGTCTTCTTCTGCTGCACGCTGGCCCTGGCCTACATCGGCAACAGCGCCAGCATGCGCGGCAGAGTCGAAGGCGGCAGCGTGCTCGACCGCGCCGCGCCGGCTGCCAGCGCGCCGGCCACCGGTGCCATCCCCGGCGCCGCGCCGGCGGCAGATCCCGGCGCCCGTGCCGGCAGCCGTCGCGACGCCGCATCGCGCTAGGCCGGCAAGCGGCCGGAAGGCGCTGGATTTCGGGCTAGAATTTCCTCTTCCGGGGAGCCGGTGCCTCCTGCGAGCCGGGCGCGGGATGCGGGTATTGACGTCGTGCCGACGTGGTGAAATTGGTAGACACGCTATCTTGAGGGGGTAGTGGCGAAAGCTGTGCGAGTTCGAGTCTCGCCGTCGGCACCAGGACATTCGATGAACGAGCCGGGCGCGCCGGTGCGCAACCGCCGCAACGGCGATGTTCGCCAGGGCGCGCTTTTTTGCGGCCGCGACGATCCTGACTGGATGCTGACTGAGCCATGGACCTGCAAACCTACCTGCCGGTGATCCTCTTCATCCTGGTCGGTGTGGCGGTCGGCGTGTTACCGCAGCTCATCGGCTTCGCCTTCGGCCCCAACCGTCCCGACGTCGAGAAGAACAGCCCCTACGAATGCGGCTTCGAGGCCTTCGAGGACGCGCGCATGAAGTTCGACGTGCGCTACTACCTCGTCGCCATCCTCTTCATCCTGTTCGACCTGGAAATCGCCTTTCTCTTCCCATGGGCAGTGGCGCTGCGCGACATCGGGGCCTCAGGCTTCTGGGCCATGATGGTCTTCCTGGCCATCCTCGTGGTGGGCTTCGTCTACGAGTGGAAGAAGGGCGCGCTCGATTGGGAATGAGCCGGAGCTCACCTGGAGCATCTGCAATGGGCATCGAAGGCGTACTGAAGGAAGGCTTCGTCACCACCTCGGTGGACAAGCTGGTCAACTGGTCCAAGACCGGCTCGCTGTGGCCGATGACCTTCGGCCTCGCCTGCTGCGCCGTCGAGATGATGCACGCCGGCGCGGCGCGCTACGACATCGACCGTTTCGGCATGCTCTTCCGCCCCAGCCCGCGCCAGAGCGACCTCATGATCGTCGCCGGCACGCTGTGCAACAAGATGGCGCCGGCGCTGCGCAAGGTCTACGACCAGATGGCCGAGCCGCGCTGGGTGCTGAGCATGGGCTCGTGCGCCAACGGCGGCGGCTACTACCACTACAGCTACTCGGTCGTGCGCGGCTGCGACCGCATCGTGCCGGTGGACGTCTACGTGCCGGGCTGCCCGCCCACGGCCGAGGCGCTGCTGTACGGCATCCTGCAGCTGCAGGCCAAGATCCGGCGCGAGAACACGATCGCGCGCTGAGCCCGGATACCGACGATGACGCTCAAGCTCGACACCCTGCAGGCGGCGCTCCAGAGTCATTCTTGCCGACACCCTCGGCAAGGCGAGCTGGTGCGCGACCTTGGCGAGATCACCGTCACCGTGCCCGCTGCCGACTACTTCGACGC
>CAVQWK010000025.1:0-235503 GCA_963717575.1 uncultured beta proteobacterium
TGGCGCTGCTCGACGACACCGCACGCCGCGACCTGCCCGCCCTGCGCAGCCTGGGCCGCGACACCAGTTACCGCGAACTCGACGACCTGTCCCGGGCGCTGGCGGCCTACTTGCAGTCGCTGGGCCTGGCGCGCGGCGACCGCGTGGCCGTGATGCTGCCCAACCTGCCGCAGTACCTGGTGGCGGTGGTGGCGCATCCTGCGCGCGGGCGGCGTGGTGGTCAACATCGATCCGCAGGCCACGGCTGCGCGAACTCGAGCATCAGCTGCAAGGACTGGGGCACGCGCCCTCGTCATGATCGAGAACTCCGCCGCCATGCTGCAGCGGGCGATCGAAGCGTGCCGGCGCGCACGTCATCGTCGCCGCCACGGGCGACCTGCTCGGGCCGCTGAAGGGCGCGCGGTCAACCACGCTGGCCCGCCGCGTGCCAAGCTGCGGGCCCTCGTCTGCCCGGCGCGGTGCGCTGGCGGCGACGCGCTGGCGCGCGGCCGCGCCTGACCTTACGCCGCCCCGCTGGGCCCGGACGACATCGCCGCGCTGCAGTACACCGGCGGCACCACGGGCATCAGCAAGGGGCGCCGTGCTGCTGCACCGCCCCTGGCGGCCAACCTGCTGCAGTGCCAGGCCTGGTAACCAGCCCGCGCTGGGCCCTGCCGCCCGGCGAGCAGCTGGTGGCGGTGTGCGCGCTGCCGCTGCACCACATCTTCGGCTTCAACGTGGTGATGCTGCTGGGCTTGCACCTGGGCGCGTGCACCCTGCTGATCCCCGACGCGCGCGACCCCGCAGCCACGCTCCGCGCACTGGCGCGCCAGCGCTTCCACATCTTTCCCGCGGTGGACACGCTGTTCGCCGCCCTGGCCCTCACCCCGAGGCCGAACGCGTGGACTGGAGCAGCCTGCGGCTCAGCGTGGGCGGCGGCATGGCGGTGTAGCCGGCCACCGCGCAGTCCTGGTGGACGAGACCGGCAGCGCGATCTGCGAAGGCTACGGCCTGTCGGAACCAGCCCCAGGGTCACCTGCAACCCGGTCGACACCAGCGCCTTCACGGCGCATCGGCCTGCCGCTGCCCGCCACCGAGGTCACCCTCCTCGACGCCGAAGGCCCCGAGGTAGCGGCCGGCGCCCCGGGCGAGCTCGCCATCCGCGGCCCCCAGGTGATGGCCGGCTACTGGCAGCGCCCCGATGATCTGCCAAGGTGATGACGGCCGACGGCTGGCTGCGGCGCAGCGGAGACATCGGCGTCATGGACGAGCGTGGCTGCCTGGCGCCTCATCGATCGCAAGAAGGACATGATCCTGGTCGGCGGTTTCGACGTCTCCCCGAACGAGGTCGAGGACATCGTGGCGCAATTGCCCGGGGTGCTGGCGTGCGCCGCGGTCGGCATCCCCGATGCCCGCGCCGGCGAGGCCGTGAAGCTGATCGTGGTCAAGGCGGACCCGGCCAGCCCGAACCCCAGCGAGGCCGACATCCGCGCCTGGTGCGAGGCCCGGCTCACCGGTTACAAGCGACCGCGCATCGTGGAGTTCCGAGCCGACCTGCCGCGGACGCCCGTCGGGCAGGGTGCTGCGGCGGGCGCTGCGCGACCTGGCCTGAGCCGTGTTGCCGACCCTTCTCGAACTTCAGGCGCCGCCGTCGCACCGGGCCGCCGCGCCGCGCCGATCCGGCGCGTGCGGGCCGACGCCAAGTTGGCGCTGGCGGTCGAGGCGACACTCGGCGCATGACGATCCGTCTCTTCGTGGCACTGCCGCTGGTTGCCGGCGCCGAGTTGCCCTGCCGCCCGGCGCGGCCCGCCATGCGCAGGTGCGGCGCGTGCAGCCCGGCGACGCCCTGGTGTTGTTCGACGGCGGCGGCAGCGACTGGCCGGCCACCGTGCTCGCGGTGGGCCGCAGCGAGGTGCGCGTTCGCGTCGGCCCGCCCGTGGCCGGTGGCGTGCGAACTTCAGCGCGCGGGTGACGTTGGCGTTGGGCATGCCGGCCAACGAGCGCATGGACGTGCTGGTGGAAAAGGCCACCGAACTGGGCATGGCGCGCGTGCAGCCGCTGCTGACCCAGCGGTCGGTGCTGCGGCTGGCCGGCGACCGAGCCGAGCGCAAGCGCGACCACTGGCAGGCCGTGGCCCAGGCCGCCGCGAACAGTGCGGCCGCGCCCGCGTGCCGGTGGTCGAACCCGTGCTCACGCTGGCCGAGTGGCTGCCGTTGGCGCCCACCGGCCTGCGGCTGTTGCTCAGCCTGCGGTCACCGGGGCGCGCCCTGCCCGACCTGGCCGTGGCGCTGGCGCCGGGCACGCCGCTGTGCACCTTGAGCGGCCCCGAAGGCGGTCTCACCGCCGACGAGGAAGAGGCGGCGCTGGCCGCCGGCTTTCGGGTCGCCGGACTCGGTCCGCGCGTGCTGCGCGCCGAGACGGCGCCGCTGGCCGTGCTGGCCTGGCTGGCGCTGCAGGAGCCCAAGGCTCAGAGCGCATTGAAGCTCTCGTCGCGCGCCAGCGGGCTTCACAAGCTCGCAGACCAGCAGCCGACCTGCCGGCCGGCTCGGCACAGCCGGGTCACGAATACCCGATACCCAGTTCTGCCAGGCCGACCAGGTCCACGTTCGACATGTTCAGCTCGGTCTCGGCCGCCATCACCCCCAGGCCGGCTTGCGAGAAGTCACCGCCGCTGATGAGCCCTTCGAAGTACAGGCGCGTCTGCAGGTCCGGCAGCACGCCGACGACATTGACGTAGAGCAGGTTCACGACCTCGGCATGGCTGGCGTGGGGGCCCAGCCGGGCCTCCAGGGCCAGTTGCATCAGCTCCAGGGTCGACATGCCGCCATCGAGCAGACCCAGGCCGATGCCCACGTACAGCTCGCTGTAAGGCGCACGGCTCACCGAATCGCGGCCGAACACGCCCCCAGGACCTTCGCCGTGGTGCCGGCGTTGCCGTCGAGATCCAGCGCCCACTTCCGATCGGCGAATTCGAGGCGTTCGACGCCGTAGAGCAAGTCGCGCCCCTCATCGCCCAGCGTGTCGAGCAAGACCCACCCGGCGTCCATGCGCTCCAGCTCAAAGGCGCCCGCGGGGCCGCCATAGACCGCCACGTCGATCCGGCACCCCCTTCCAGGATGTCGTCGCCTTGGCGCCGCCCAGGCGGTCGGCGGCAGCCAGTCCGACCAAGCGTGTCGGGGCCGGCGCCACCGGTCAGGCGGTCGGCCGCGGCGCTGCCCGGACCACCCGGCGCTCGAAAGCCGACACCGCGTAGCGCCCGGAGCCGATGTCGTAGTCGGATACCGCCACCCAGTGCAGGCCGCTGCGGGCGGCCGTGAAGGTGACCTGCGAGTCCAGGCCCCCGCCCGTGTCGTCGTCGCTGCCCAGCACGGGCCGTCGGGGCCGAGCAGCACGAGGTAGGGGTCGTCCAGGGTCTGTGCGCGCAGGTCGACGGTGTATTGGCGCCCGGCCACGACGTCGATGCCAAAGAGGTCGGTATCGCTGGGCACGTCGATGAACCGGCCGTGGCAGCCGTCGCGCCGACGCCAGCCGTCCAGTGCTGGCCACCGAGGCCAGGTGGTCGTCGTCCGGCAAGCTGACGCTCAGCGTGTACGGGCCGGTCTCTTCCGCATAGTCGCTGGGCCGCCACGTAGTAGGTGGCGGTCTCGAACACCGTGTAGTACAGGCGCGAGTCCAGCGGCAGGGGCCCGCCGTCGTCGTCGTTGGCGACGAGCTCGACCTCGGGCAGCCGCCCGTAGAGCGCCAGGAACGGGTCGAGCGCGCTGGTCTGCGGCGCGACAAGATCGAATCGTAGGTCACGCCGGCCACGAGATCGACACGAAACAGGTCGCCGTCGTTCGGGCTGTCGATGCGCGCGCCGGTGCCGGCGCCGCCCACCGCCAACCGGCCCGGCGTATCCACGCTCAGCGGGTAGTCGTCGATGGCGGTCACCGCCCGGGTCTCGAAGTTCCAGGCGGTGCTGCCGAACAGGCCCGCGTAGGCATTGCCCGCCGCGTCGACGAAGGCACCCGCGTCGATGTTGACGTGCAAGGCGCTGCCGGCCGGCAGGTGTGCACCCGGGTCGATGGTGACCTGGGCGCCGTCGATGCCGACCGCGCCGGCGTCCGCGACGCGGATCTCACGCACCAGCGAGCCATTGGCGTCGAGGACGCGGATGCTGCCGCTGCCGGCGAACACCGCCTCGCTGAAGCCGAGCACGAGGTCCGCGGCCCCATCGACCTGCGTGCCGTCGTCCGCCGGCGTGCGCGTGTCGAGCGCCGGCGCCCGGCGGTCCGACGTACCGGCCTGCAGCGTGTAGGCGCCGGTGCCGGCGCCGTAGTCGTAAGCGCCGAGGTAGTGCGTGCCGGTCGTGGCGGCCGTGTAGCTGATGCGCGCATTGCCGCCGCCGGCGCCGTCGTCGTCGAGACCCACCTGGATGACGGCCGGGTCGAACAGCACGAGGACCGGGTCCTGCAAGCCGCCGGCCGTGCGTTCGAGCGTGAAGCTGTACGTCACGCCGGCGATGAGCTCGCACAATAACAGGTCGGCATCGTTGGCGGCTTCGATGTCGCCGGCAGCGGCAGCGGCATTGACGACGACCCGCCCGGGCGTGCCGAGGTCGTAGGGGTAGTCGTCGGCCGCGGCGACGCTGCGCGTGACGACGTTCCAGGCGTTGGTCGACAGCAGCCCGGCAAAGCCGTTGCCCGGGCCGTCGCGGAAGGCGCCGGCATCGATGGTGATGCTGAAGCTGCCGCCTGCGGGCAGGTCCGCAGCGGGATTGACGGTGACCGTGCTGCCCTGGATGGTGACTTGGCTGGTGTCGCCTGCCGCGATGCTGCGCAGCACCGCATTGCCCTCGCGGAAGTGATGCTGCCGGTGCCGGCCAGCACCGGCTCGTTGAACTCGACCACGAAGTCCGCGCCGACGGCGATGTGGCCCGCTTCGTCGGCCGGCGACAGCGCCGTGATCACCGGCGCCAGCGTGTCGCCGGCCACGGCGCCGAAGTGCCATGCGGTCGCGCCGCCGAAGCCGGCGTAGGCATTGCCGGCCCGGTCGGTGACGGCGCCGTGCGACAGGGTGACGAAGTAGCTGCGCCCGGCCACCAGATCGACGGCCGGGTCGATGGTGACGCTGCTGCCGGCAAAGCGCAGCTGCGTGCCGTCGCCGGCGGCGATGCCGATGAAGAGACTGCCGTCGGCGTTGAAGATGCTGACGCTGCCGTTTCCGGCTTCGACGGCCTCGTCGAAGCCCAGCACCAGATTCGCGCCGACGGGCACGCCGGTGGCGCCGTCGGCGGGGACCAGCGTCAGCAGCTGCGGCGCGCTCGTGTCGGTGCCGGGCGAGAGTTCGGCGATCGTGCGCACGGCGTCGGCAAACTCGAAACGCTCCACGCCAATGACGCGGTCGCTGCCGCTGGCGCCCCCATTGACCATGACCACGCCGACGCCGACAGTGACGGTGTAGGCCGCGAAGGGGCCGTCGAAGACGGCCGTGTCGCTGTTGCCGTCGCCGCCGTCGAGCGTGTCGTCGCCCGGGCCGCCGATCAGCACGTCGTCGCCGGCGCCGCCCGAGAGTCTCGTCGTTGCCGCCGCGGCCTTCGAGCCAGTTGCCGGCGTCGTTGCCGGTGAGCCGATCGCTGGCGCCACCGCCGATGGCGTTCTCGATCAGCGCCGTGTAGGCGATGGCGATGTTGTTCGTCATGCTGTTCGCTGACGAATAGGTGCCCGGCCGCAGGTCGATGCGGCTGGCGGTGCTCCAACCGCTGACGTCGAGCGTGTCGATGCCCCCCGAATCGAAGATCGTGAGGATCGGGTTGAGGTTGCGCGCGAAGTCGTACATCTGCGCCAGGCTGCCCGCGACGGTGCTGCCGAAGCCGTAGACGGTGTTGTCCAGCCGCGTCGTGGCCGAGGTGCCGTAGATGGCCTGGATGGCCATCGCGTCGTTGACCATCGGTGTTTGCGGCGCCCCCAAGCGATCGTCGGCGCCCGTCCAGTCGGCCAGCATGATCTCGGGCGAGTAGTTGGGCGCCGTGTTGCGCGGCCCGAAATACGACATGACGGACAACACGACGCTGTCCTGGAAAGACGACGGCGACCAGTTGCCGTTGCCGTTGTAGTTGCCCATGTGGTGAGACCGATCGAGTGCCCGATCTCGTGCATGTAGGTCTAAAAGCCGTAGTCGCCGACGCAGGTGGATGACCAGATTCGTCTTCGTTGGCGTTGAAGTAGATGCTGCCGTTTTTCGGGTAGTAGGCGTGGGCGTAGCCGATGTTGGCGTTGGTGTAGCCGAACTCGAGGTCGGTGCTGCCGACGGCTCCGGCGGCGAATGCTCTGCGGGATGAGGTCGTCCCAGGTCGCCAGGGCCAGCAGCATCAGGGTCTGCTGGGATGGCGTTGGTGGCGCGAAAGCCCACCGCCTCGCCCTGCGAGAACATGCCGTCACTGGTGGCAGGGAAGGCGTACGTGATGGTGCTGGCGCCCCAACGGGTGCCGCCGTTCAGCTGGCCGAAGACCTGATTTAGTGTCCAGTTGGCGATGGCCATGGGGCTCCCTCTGCGGTCTTGGTGGCAACTGTGGTCGCCCGTGCAGTCGACGGGGCTCGACCGGGCAGCGGATCTTAGGCTCAGAATGCGGCCGTTGTGCGACGATTTGGCGACGATCAGGCCGACTTGCGCCCGAACTCCGGGTCGATGCGCAGCAGCGCCGCGGCGGCAAACGAAGGCAGCGTGGCGACGCAGGCCCAGACGAAGAAGTTCGGGTAGCCCAGCTGCTCCTGCAGCCAGCCGGCCCACATGCCGGGCAGCATCATGCCCAGCGCCATGAAGCCGGTGCACAGCGCGTAGTGCGCGGTCTTGTGCACGCTGCTGCCGTCGGCGCCGCCGGCCACCATCAGCATGTAGACCATGTAGGCGGTGAAGCCCAGGCCGTAGCCGAACTGCTCGACCGCCACCGCCGCGCTCACCAGCGCCAGGCTGCCGGGCTGCCACACGGCCAGCGCCACGAACACCGAGTTGGGCAGGTGCATGCACAGCACCAGCGGCCACAGCAGCCGCTTCAGCCCGCGCGCGTGAAATGAGCCAGCCGCCGAGCAGCCCGCCCAGCGGTGAGCGCGGTCACGCCCACCGTGCCGTAGGCGATGCCGACGTCCTGCGTGCGCAAGCCCGAGACCGCCGACCTCGCGCGGGTCGAGCAGGAAGGGCGTCACCAGCTTGAGCAACTGCGCTTCGGCAAAGCGGTACAGCAGCAGGAAGGCCAGGATGCGCAGGATCTCGGGCTTGCGGAAGAAGGCCGCGAAGACCGCGGCGAAGTCGGCCCAGAAGTGCGCCGCGCGCGGCGCCGGCAGGTCGCCGGCGGGGCGCGGCAGCACCCACGCGTGGTACAGCGCCGGCGACGGTGAACAGCCCGGCCAGCAGCCAGAACACCAGGCGCCCAGGCCGCCACCGGTTGCCCGCTGCGCTCCTGCAGCCAGCCCGGCCAGGTACACCAGCCCGCCCTGGCCGGCGATCATCGACAGGCGGTAGAAGGTGCTGCGCACGCCGACGAAGGCCGCCTGCTCGCGCTGCGGCAGCGCCAGCATGTAGAAGCCGTCGGCGGCGATGTCGTGCGTGGCCGAGGCAAAGGCCATCAGCCAGAACACGGCCAGCGTCATCTGCAGGAACTTCGGGCCCGGCAGCGTCAGCGCCACCATCGCCAGCGCCGCGCCCACGGTGAACTGCAGCGCCACGATCCAGCGCCGCTTGGTGCCCAGCAGGTCGACCAGCGGGCTCCACAGCGGCTTGATGACCCACGGCAGGTAGAGCCAGCTCGTGTACAGCGCGATCTCGGTGTTGGAGATGCCGAGGTTCTTGTACATCACCACGCTCAGCGTCATCACCACCACGTACGGCAGGCCCTGGCCGAAGTACAGCGTGGGGATCCAGCGCCAGGGATGGGCGGCGTTCATGGGCAGGCGGGCCAGGCGGCGGCGGACGGCAGGGCGCGATGTTCACATGGATCGCGGGCGATGCCGCCCGGCCCGCCCGCGGCTACGATCGCAACCGCCATGGACGATCTCTGGTGGAGCCTGCAGGTGCTGCTGCTGCTGGGCGTGGCCAACACGGCACCGATCGCCGCCAAGCACTGGCTGGGCGTGCGCTGGAGCGCGCCCCTGGATGGAGGCTGGCACTTTCTCGACGGCCGGCCGCTGCTCGGGTCCTCGAAGACGTTCCGCGGCCTGGTTGCGGCCGTGGCCGGCACCGCGCTCACCGCAGTGCTGCTGGGCCTGTCGCCCGGCCTCGGCGCGAAGGTGGGTGCCATGGCGATGGTGGGCGATGCCCTTTCGAGTTTCGTGAAGCGGCGACTCGGCATCACTCCCAGTGGACGGGCCACCGGCATCGACCAGATCCCCGAGGCCTTGCTGCCGCTGCTCGTGCTGCGCGACGCGCTCGGCCTGTCCTGGCTGCAGATCGCTGTGATCACGCTCGTCTTCTTCGCCCTCGAGATCCCGTTGGCGCGCCTGGCGTTCCGGCTCGGGCTGCGCGATCGCCCGTATTGAGGCTGCGGGCCAGGGGCCGGGACCGGCGCAGCGCCCACCCACCGGTGGGGCCCCGAATTGCCCCTTGACCCCCCTGGCCCGCAGGACGCCGGCACGACGGCGCCGCAGACCGATCATCCGCGTCGCAGCCGATGCACGGTGATCTCGGGCAGGCAATTCAAGCGCACGTCGACGATCGACGAGCCGCAGCCCACCGACGTGTAACCGGCCATGCCGCGGTAGTGCCATGGCCCGCGAACGAAGGCGCGCGGTGCATCGGAGTCCGTGAGGATCGGCATGCCGCCGGGCAGGCAGATCTGCCCGCCGTGGGTGTGCCCGCTGAGCATCAGGCTGAATTCGGCGTGCGCCGCGTGCCGATAAGGCTCCGGCGTGTGCGACAGGAGGATCGCACAGGCGTCGGGGTCGACGTCGGCCGCAGCCTTGTGAAAGTTGTGGGTGCGAAAGTAGTGCGCGTCGTCGATGCCGACCAGGGCCAACGAGCTGCCTTCGCGTTCGACCCGCACCGATTCGTTCATGAGCACGCCGATGCCCAGCGCTTCCATGCCCGGCACCATGCGGACCGTGTCGTGGTTGCCGAGCACCGCATAGACGGTCGCGCCCAGGTGGGGCCGCAGGCGCGCCAGCGCTGCCAGCGCCGGTGCGTACGGGCCAAAGGTGCGAAAGCGGAAGTCGCCGGTCAGCACGCAAGCGTCATGTGTCACACCGCGCACGCACTGGATCAATCGTTCGAGATGGGCCTCGCTCATGTCGAGGTGCAGGTCGCTCAAGTGGAGCAGCGTGTAGCCCTCGAATGCCGGCGGCAGGCGGTCCAGCCGCACGTCGTTGTCCCGGCGCTGGATGTTCAGGGCGTTGCGCTGCCCACGCCGGTGCAAGCCGGCCAGCGTCAGGGCGGCGCGTATCAGGCCGTGAACGGAGTACCAGTTCTCGAGGTGGAAGAAGTGCGTGCCCCGGCGCACGACATGGGCCTCGTGTTCGCCCTCGAGACCGAGGCGCTGCCGGAGATGGGTACGGCCGATCCGCGCTTCGAGAACGGCGAGTTCTCGACGCTCCGCTTCGCTGCACTCCGACAGTCTCATGGGCCTCCACCGCCTACCGAAAAACGGGCGGCAACCGCGATCCCCGGGCAGACCGGCACCGCCCGGTCCTTCGACTCTACCGGACGCCTGCCCAGGGCCGGCGCCGCCCAGCGGCGCGTGCAGCGACCGCTCGGGCGCAGGTGCGTCGCGCCACCACCATGGACTGCCTGCGGTGATGGGCCATCGGCTGGCGAGCGTTGGTATTCCCGTATGGGCCGCGTGATGTTCCGCTGCAACACTTTGCCTTCACGCAGGCCCCTGTCGCGCGCACGACCCACCCGAGGAGCTGTCTTGATGAAACTGAAGATCCTGGTCGGCAGCCTGGCACTGCTCGGCATGGCCACCCACGCCCTGGCGCAGACCGGCGAGCAGCGGGTGACCATCACCGGCTCGAGCATCAAGCGCATCGCCACCGAAGGCGCGCTGCCGGTCCAGATCATCACGCGAGGCGACATCGAGCGCGAGGGCGTGACCAGTGCCGAACAGGTCATCATGATGCTGTCGGCCAACGGCAACGGCCTGGACAACCTGGCCAGCAACGCCGACGTCGTGGGGGGCGCGCAACGCGGCAACAACGGCGCCACCTCGGCCAACCTGCGCGGCCAGGGCTCCAACGCAACGCTGATCCTGCTCAACGGCCGGCGCGTCGCCGCGCACGGCCTGAACGGCGGCACGGTCGACCTGAACCAGATCCCGATGAGCGCCATCGAGCGCATCGAGGTCCTGAAGGACGGCGCCAGCGCGATCTACGGCACCGACGCCATCGGCGGCGTCATCAATTTCGTCCTGCGCACCAATTACACGGGGGGAGCGGGCAGCTGGTGGCCGACGTCACCCAGGCCGGCGGCGGCAATATCTTCCGCGGCTCGCTGGTCGGCGGTTGGGGCGACCTCGACCGCGACGGCTTCAACCTGCTGGCCACCGTGGCCTACGGCGAGAACAAGGCGCTCCGGGGCGACCAGCGCGACTTCGTCAACACCTTCCAGCCCAACCGCGGCCTGAGCGTCGATACGCGCGGCTCGCCGCACGCCACGATCGTGCCGCTCGCCGGCACCATCATCCCGGCGGCCGGCAATGCGCCCTTCGTGCCCGGCACCACCGTGCGCGCCTCGGGCGGCATCAACGTGCTCGACCTGCCCGGCGGCCCGGGCTGCGGCTCGATGGACGGCCAGGCGCCTTACGACGAAAAGCTGTGGGATGTCCCGTCGGCCGCCCTGGCCTGCGCCTGGGACACCGGCCGTGCGGCCGTGCTGCAGCAGCCCATCTCGAACCTCAACTTCGTCCTCAGCGGCACCGCCAAGTTCGGCGAGCACCTGCTGTCGGCCGAGTTCATCGGTTCGCAGGCCGAATCGGCCAAGCGCTTCTCCAACCTGCAGCTCACGCCCAACACGACCACGCAGCAGTTGCGCTTCCCGCGCAATGCCGACTCGGCCGCCGCCTACGACGAGGTCTTCAACCGCCTCGTCGCGACCTTCCCCGAACTCGAGCCGCAGCGTGGCCTGCCGATGTCCTACCGCTGGCGCTGCATCGAGTGCGGCCCGCGCGAGATCGAGACCGAGACCGACACGCAGCGTTTCTTCGTCGGCATCGAGGGCCCGCTGTTCGGCTGGGACTACCGCGCCGGCATCCAGCAGGCCACCAGCGAATCGAAGTCCACGCTGGGCGGCGGCTACTACTACCGCGGCACCACCGCCACCGGCGCATCCGACGGCACGACCGGCATCGTCCCGGCGCTCAACAGCGGCAAGATCAACGTCTTCCTGATGCCCGGGCAGACGCAGAGCGAAGCCGGCCTGGCCGCGCTGGAAGCCGCCTCGGCGCGCGGCGTGGTGCTGTACGGCGGCAAGTTCACCCTGGAGCAACTCGAAGCCTCGGCGTCGGGCCCGCTGATGAAGCTGCCGGCCGGCGACATGATGGGCGCCGTCGGCATCGACCTGCGCACCGAGAAGTACAAGTTCAACGGCGACGAGCGTGCCGCGGCGGCGCGGCCGGTGATCATCGCCGCGCCGTTCGACGACGGCAACGCGCTGGCCGGCGTCGAGCGCGATATCAAGGCCGTCTACGGCGAGGTGATCGTCCCGGTGAGCAAGACCCTGGAAGCCACGCTGGCGGTGCGCCGGGACGACTACTCCGGCTTCGGCGCCACCACCAACCCCAAGATTTCGGGCCGCTGGGTCCCGATGGAGAAGTTGCTGCTCCGTGGCTCCTACAGCACCGGCTTCCGCGTGCCGACCTTCAACCAGCTGTACAACGGCATCTCCGAGGCCATCTTCACCGGCGCCACGCTGGTCGACCCGGCCACCTGCCCCACCGGCCGCGTCGATTCCACCAAGCCCGGCTGCGAGCCGATCCGACCGATCATCGTCAGCGGCGGCAAGCCCGACCTCGGCCCCGAAGAGGCCAAGATGGCTTCGCTGGGCTTCATCTGGGAACCGGCCGCCAACCTGAGCATCGGCATGGACTGGTGGAGCATCAAGCGCGAGGGCACGATCCAGTTGCTGAGCCTGACGCAGCTGGTGGACAACTACGGCCTGCTCACCGAGCGCTTCGCCCGTGCGCCCGACGGCACCCTGGTGGCCATCGACCAGCGCTGGATCAACGCCGGCGAGACCGTGACCGAGGGCGTCGAGGTCAACCTGCGCGGCGGCTTCGACGGCATGGGGGCACGCTGGACGGCCGGCCTGGACGGCACCTACCTGCTGACCAAGAAGTCGCGCGTGCTGCCATCGGTGGACTTCGGCGCCAGCGAGATCGGCGCATTCAGCTTTGCCGGCGACCTGGGCCTGCGCTGGAAGCATGTCGCCTTCCTGACCTACAAGCGCGCCGACTGGAGCAGCACACTGAGCCAGGTCTTCCGCAGCGGCTACGACGACCAGGTGCTGCCGGGCGTGAGCTCGGGCCGCGTCAGCCCGCCCGACTGGAAGCCCGAGGTCGACAGCTATACGACCTACAACCTGTCGGCCACCTGGACCGGCATCAAGAATTTCACCGTCACCGGCCTGATCAAGAACATCTTCAACCAGGACCCGCCGTTCGCCGTCGCCTACGACAGCAACTTCGGCTCGGGCAGTTCCTGGGAGCCGCGCGTGGCCGACCCGCGTGGCCGCTCCTTCGTGCTGAACCTGGAGTACAAGTTCTTCTGACCCCACGGTCTGCCGCCTGCAGTCGGGGCCTCTCGCGGGGCCCCGATTCGTTTCGAGACGCCCCACCCGACCCGTGCTCGCCTTCCTGCTGAAGAAGCTCGCCACGCTGGTGCCCACGCTGCTGGGCGTCACGCTGGTGGCCTTTGCGCTGATCCGGCTGATCCCCGGCGACCCGATCGAGATCATGGTCGGCGAACGCCGGCTCGACGCCGCGGCCCACGCCGCGCTGATGCAGCAGCTGGGCCTGGACCAGCCGCTGCCGGTGCAGTACCTGCGTTACCTGGGCGCGCTGCTGCAGGGCGACCTGGGCAAGAGCCTGGTGACGCGCGAGCCGGTGGCGGCGGAATTCGCGGTGCTGTTCCCGGCCACCCTGGAACTGGCCGGCGCGGCACTGCTGCTGGCACTGTGCGTGGGCCTGCCGCTGGGCATGGCGGCGGCGCTCCGGCGCGGTTCGTTTTTCGACCAGGTGGTGATGGCCACCGCCACCGTGGGCAACAGCATGCCGGTGTTCTGGTGGGGGCTGATCCTCATCATGTTCTTCTCGGTCGGGCTGCAGTGGACGCCGGTGTCGGGCCGCGTCGGCATCGAATACGACATCGACCCCGTCACCGGTTTCATGCTCGTCGACGCGGCGCTGGCCGACGTGCGCGGCCAGGAGAGCGGCGCCTGGGTCTCGGCGCTGCTGCACCTGGCGCTGCCCGCGGTGGTGCTGGGCACGATCCCGATGGCGGTGATCGCGCGCATGACGCGCTCTTCGATGCTGGAGGTGCTGCGCGAGGACTACATGCGCACGGCGCGCGCCAAAGGCCTGGCGCCGGCGCGCGTCGTCGTGATCCACGGCCTGCGCAACGCGCTGATCCCGGTCGTCACCGTGCTCGGCCTGCAGGTCGGCAGCCTGCTCGGTGGCGCCGTGCTCACGGAGACCATCTTCTCGTGGCCGGGCATCGGGAAGTGGCTCATCGACGCCATCGGTCGCCGGGACTACCCGGTGGTGCAGGCCGGCATCCTGATCTCGGCGCTGATCTTCATCGCCGTCAACCTGGGGGTCGATCTGCTCTACGGCGTGATCAACCCGCGCATCCGGGCAGCGAAGTGAATTCCGCGGTGCTGCCCTCGTCCGCGCCCTCGCCGTGGCGGGAATTCGCTTCCGCCTTCGCCGCCAACCGCGGCGCGCTGCTGGCCTTCTGCGTCTTCGCCGCCGTGGTGCTGGGCGCCGCCTTCGCGCCCTGGCTGGCACCGCACGACCCGGTGCAGCAGTTCCGCGACCACATGCTCACGCCGCCGCCGTGGCAGGCCGGCGGGTTGGCGCAGTTTCCCCTGGGCACCGACGAGCTGGGCCGCTGCATCCTGAGTCGCCTGTTGTTCGGCGCCCGCGTCTCGCTGGGGATCGGCCTCGGGGCCGTGCTGCTGGCGCTGCTGCCGGGCGTGGTGCTGGGCCTGGTGGCGGCCTTTCAGGAACGCTGGATATCACCCGTCATCATGCGGCTGATGGACATCCTGCTGGCGCTGCCGGGCCTGCTGCTGGCGATCTGCGTCATCACCATCCTGGGGCCAGGGCTCGTCAACACCGTGATCGCCATCGCCATCGGCGCGCTGCCGGGCTACGTGCGGCTGGCGCGTGCTTCGGCGCTGGCCGAGATGGCACGTGAATACGTCACTGCCAGCCGCGTCGCCGGCGCCGGCACGCTGCGGCTGATGTTCGACACCGTGCTGCCCAACTGCCTGGCGCCCTTGATCGTGACCGCGACGCTGTCTTTCAGTTCGGCGATCCTGGAGACGGCGGCGCTGGGCTTCCTGGGCCTGGGCGTGCAGCCGCCACTGCCGGAGTGGGGCAGCATGCTGAGCGCCGCGCGCGACTACATCGAGCGCGCGCCTTGGGTGGTGACGATGCCCGGGTTGACGATCCTGGTGACGGTGCTGGCCATCAACCTGATGGGTGACGGCTTGCGCGATGCGCTGGACCCGAAGCTGCGGTCTGCGTCGTGAGTGCCCTGCGCGCCAGGTGCCGCGATCACCCCCTCTCCCGCGTGCGGGAGAGGGTTGGGGTGAGGGTGAGCCCGCCATGAGCCTGCTCGAAGTCCGCAACCTGCGCGTCGACTTCGGCGGCTTCAAGGCCGTCGACGGCGTCGACCTCGCTGTCGAAGCCGGCGAACTGCTGGGCATCGTCGGCGAGTCGGGCTCGGGCAAGTCGGTGGCCATGCTGGCGTTGATGGGGCTGATCGACCCGCCCGGCATCGTCAGCGCCGACGCCATGCGCTTCGACGGCCATGAACTGCTGGCCATGAGCCCGGCCGCCCGGCGCCGCATCATCGGCAAGGACATCGCGATGGTGTTCCAGGACGCGCTGAACAGCCTCAACCCCAGCCACACCGTGGGCAACCAGGTGCGCGAGGTGCTGAAGGCGCACCTGGGCCTGCGTGGCGCGGCACTGGAGCGGCGCGTGCTCGAACTGTTCGAGCGGGTCGAGATTCCCGCCGCCCGGTCGCGGCTGGACAACTATCCGCACCAGATGAGCGGCGGCATGAACCAGCGCGTGATGATCGCCATGGCCATCGCCTGCCAGCCGCGGCTGCTGATCGCGGACGAACCGACCACGGCGCTGGACGTCACCATCCAGGCCCAGGTGATGGACCTGCTGGCGCGGCTGCAACGCGAGCAGAACCTGAGCCTGGTGCTGATCACGCACGACCTCGCCGTGGTGTCCGAGATGGCGCGCCGCGTGGCGGTGATGTACGCCGGCCAGGTGGTGGAAACGGCGCCGGTGGATGAGCTCTTCGAGCACCCGCGACACCCCTACACCGAGGCCTTGCTGGCGGCCCTGCCCGAACACAACCGCGGCGCGGCGCGGCTGGCCGCCCTGCCCGGGATCGTGCCCGGTCGCCGGGACCGGCCGGCCGGCTGTTTGCTGGCGCCGCGCTGCCGTTACGCCAGTGAGCGCTGTCGTGTCGAACGGCCGGCGCTGGTCGAAGGTGTGCGCTGTTTCCACCCGGTGGGGGCGACGCATGGCTGACCCGGTCTTGCGCGCCGACGGGCTGACCCGCCACTACCGGGTCAGCCGCGGCTTCCTGCGCGAGCCGGCCACGGTCAAGGCGCTCGCCGGCGTGTCGTTCACTCTGGTGGCGGGGCGCACGCTCGCAGTGGTGGGCGAGTCGGGCTGCGGCAAGAGCACGCTGGCGCGCCAGCTCACATTGATCGAGCCGCCCACGGCGGGCGCGCTGTACATCGACGGCACCGACGCCGCCACCGCCGACGCGGCCACGCGCAAGAAGCTGCGCCAGCGTGTGCAGATGGTGTTCCAGAACCCATATGCATCGCTCAACCCGCGCAAGACCATCGCCGCGGCGCTGGCCGAGCCATTGATCATCAACACCCGGCTGGGCGGAGACGAACGCCGCGAGCGTGTGCTGCAGATGATCGAACGCGTCGGACTGCGCCCGGAACACGCGCAGCGCTACCCGCACATGTTCAGCGGCGGCCAGCGCCAGCGCATCGCGGTGGCGCGCGCGATGATGCTCGCACCGGCCATCGTCGTGGCCGACGAGCCGACCTCGGCGCTGGACGTGTCGATCCAGGCGCAGATCCTCAACCTGTTCATGGACCTGCAGCAGGACACCGCGACGGCCTATGTCTTCATCAGCCACAACCTGGCGGTGGTGGAGCATGTGGCACACGACGTGATGGTGATGTATTTCGGCGCCGCGGTGGAGCAGGGCCCCAAGGCGCAGGTGCTCGGGGCGCCGCTGCATCCGTACACGCGGGCGCTGCTGAGCGCGGTGCCGGTGCTGCGGCGGGCCGATCGCAAGCCGCGGACTCCGCTGGTGGGTGAGATACCCAGCCCCCTGGCCCCGCCGGGGGGGTGTGCGTTTCACACCCGCTGCCCGCTGGCCGAGGCGCGCTGCCGGGCCGAGGTGCCGGTGTTGCGTGAGATGCACGGGCGGCAGGTGGCCTGCCATGGGGTGAACGCATGATTGAAGGCCACGACCGCTTGGCTCAGGGGCTGGTCGAGGCCGTGCGCGCCCAGGACTTCGGCGGCACGCCCGACGCCTGGCGCGGTGGCACGGCAGTGGATGCCTTTCCCAGCATCGACCTGGCGCTGGTGGACTTCACGCCGCGCCAGCGGGCCGCGCTGGGCCAACGTGCTGTTCTCGCGCGAACACCCGCAGGGCCTCGTGGCCGAGATCGGCAGCGACGCCGGCGCCGTGCGCCATGTGCGCTTCGATGCCGATCTGCAGAACGCGCAGCACGAATCGGTCGCCTGGCTGCCGGGCGCCGACTGGTCGGGCCTGGACTGGACGCCGATCGACGCTGCCCGGGGTTCGGCGCGGCATCGCTTCGTCGCACCGTATCCGGCCTCGCTGCTCAAGCTGATGGTCGCCGTGGGCGTGGGCCTGGCGGTGGACCGCGGCCTGTGCGGCTGGCCCGCGGCGCTGGAACCCATGGTCGTGGTCAGCGACAACGATGCCACCGACGTCTGCGTGGCGCTGCTGCACCGCGTGGGGCTGCTCGCCCGGCCCGCGACAACATGCTCAACGCCATCTTCGCCGCCTGGGGCCTGTCCACGCTGCAGCTCAACGACACCACGCCGCGCGGCGGCTGGCGCAATGCCGACGGCGCCGGTGTCGGCCACATCCACATGACCGCCTGGGACACCGTGCGCCTGCTGTGGCTGCTGGACAGCCGCGCCCCGCCCGCGCCCTGGCTGGCACCGGCCATCGCCACGCTGAAGGCCGCCACGCGCGACCACCTGCACGCCGTGCTCGCGCGCCAGCAGCTGGACGAGATCCTGTCCAGCGGCTCGCTGCACGGCGTGCCCGGCTGGACCGGCGGGCTGCCCGACGCGCCGCGCTATGCGCACAAGACCGGCACCACCGACAACTACGCGTCCGACGCCGGCATCGTTCATTGCGACGGGCGGCACTACGTCGTGTGCGTGCTGACGAGCCTGGGCCGCCGCTACGCGCCGCATGGGGCCACGGGGCCGTCCGAGGGACGAACCCCGGGAGGCGCGGCACAAGAATCCTCCACCGGTCGCTGCGCCACCACCTGGCGGTTGCCGGCGCTGGGCGGGGCCATCGACGCATTGATGATGGGAACGATGCCTTGAGCTTGCGCACCTTGCCCTCCGGCGCCCTGATCGGCGTCGTCGCTCCCGCCGGGCCGGTCCGGCCCGAAGCCCTGGCCGCCGTCGAACCGCTGTACGCGCGCCACGGTTACCGCGCCCGCATCTACCCCGGTTGCCACGCCACGCGTCACGGCGAACTCGACTACCTCGCCGGCGCCGACGCGCTGCGCCTGGCCGACCTGCACGCGGCCATCGCCGACGGCGAGGTGGCCGCCATCCACTGCCTGCGCGGCGGCTACGGCACGATGCGGCTGCTGGACGGCGTCGACGTCGCGCTCGTGCGCGCGCATCCCAAGCTGCTCATCGGCTACAGCGACATCACCGCCCTGCACGCGCTGTGGTGCCGCGAGGGCCTGCCCAGCCTGCACGCGCCGATGCCGGCGTCCGACCTCGTCAAGCCCGGGCGCGAGTCCGACGCCGAGGCGCTCTTCACCCTGCTGCGCGACGGCCAGCGCGCCGGCGATACGCTGGCACCCACGCTCGACCCCGCACCCGGCACCGAAGGCCTGCGCCTGCCCGGGCGCGCCGAAGGCGTGCTGATCGGCGGCAACCTCAGCCTGGTGGCCGCCCTGCTCGGCACCGCCTTCGCATGGCGCGCCGAGGGCGCCATCCTGTTCCTGGAAGATATCAACGAAGAGCTCTACCGCATCGACCGCCTGCTGACGCAATTGCGCCTGGCCGGCGTGCTGGAGGCGGTGGCCGGCATCGTGCTGGGCAGCTTCACCGAAGCGGCGTCGCCGCTGCCGCTGCTGCGCGAATTGCTGCTGCCGCTGTGCCGGCGGCGCGGCGTGCCGCTGCTGGGCGGCTGGCCCACCGGCCACGGCACGCCGAACCGGCCGCTGCCGATGGGCCTGCGCGTGGTGCTGGACGCCGACGCCGGCACGCTGACGCTGCGGCAGGACTTCCTATGCTGAGTCACCCTGTCCGGGAGTTGTCGTGAGCCCGCCTGATCCGCCGGATGACGCCCCCACGAACATGGACGCCCACGTGAAGCCCTACGTCCACGAGGCCGGCGGCAAGCGCGCCCTGCACTTCAGCATCCACGCCGTCGAGAGCCGCATCGACCTTCGCCACCCCGATCGCCTGGACATCGAGTACACGCGACTGATGATGGGCTTCCTGCTGCTCCAGCCGGAGCCGGCGAGCATCGCGATGATCGGCCTGGGCGGTGGCTCGCTGGCCCGCTTCTGCCACCGCCACCTGCCCGGCGCGCACATCCATGTGGCCGAGAACAACCCCCACGTGATCGCCCTGCGCGAGCAGTTCCTGGTGCCCGCGGACAGCGAACGCTTCGCCGTCGTTCAGACCGACGGCGCCAGCTTCGTGCGCTTGCCGCCCCGGCGCTACGGCGTGCTGCTGGTCGACGGCTATGACGCCGACGGCCTGCCGCGCAGCCTGTCGACGCAACGCTTCTTCGACCATTGCGCGCAGGCGCTGCAGCCGGGCGGCGTGCTGGTGATGAATGTCTACACACAGCCGGCGCGACAGGTCCAGGTGCTGGAACGCATCCGGCGCAGCTTCGGCGGCGTGGCACTGTCGGTGTTCGACAGCGAACGCACCAACTGCGTGGTCTTTGCGTGCCACGGGCCCGCCCTGGGGTCGCTGCGCCCGGGTCCGCTGCGCCGGCCGCGCGTGCTGGACGGCGCGGCTTGGGGCCCTTTGCAGGGGGCGTTCGCCCGCGTCCTTGCGGCCTGGAACGAAGAGTTCGCGTGATCGCGCGGCGATGCCATCGCCACCCGCATGCGGAACACGCGGCGCGAAGGCGGCTGGCCGCGCGGCGTTGCGGCCCGCCGCGGCCACGGCACGCTGCAGAGACAATACCGGACTTCCTGCCACTCCCCGCCTGCCCATGACCGCACCCTCGCCGCGCCTGGCTGCCCTCGGCCCCGCCGTGCAGAGCACGCAGCTCCACTCCTTGCCGCTCATCGCCCGAGGCAAGGTCCGCGACCTCTACGCCGTGGGCGCCGACCGCATGCTGATGGTGGCCAGCGACCGCCTCAGCGCCTTCGACGTGGTGATGAAGGCGCCGGTGCCGGGCAAGGGCCGCCTGCTGACGCAGATGGCGCTGTTCTGGTTCGACGAACTGCGCGGCATCGTGGCCAACCATCTCACCGGTGACGCGCCGGAGAGCGTGGTCGCGCCCGACGAGGTGGCACAGGTCGAGGGCCGCTCGATGCTGGTGCGGCGACTGAACGCCTTGCCTTGCGAGGCGGTGGTGCGCGGCTACGTGGCCGGCTCGGGCTGGAAAGAATACGCCAGGCAGGGCACGGTGTGCGGCATGCCCCTGCCGCCGGGGCTGAGCATGACGACCCCGTTGTCCGAGCCCATCTTCACGCCCGCCACCAAGGCCGCGGCGGGTGACCACGACGAGAACATCTCCTTCGACAGGCTCGCGGCATTGATCGGCGCGGACCGCGCGGCCGAGTTGCGCGACACCGCCATCCGCCTCTACCGCGCCGCCAGCAAATACGCGCTGGCACGCGGCATCGTCATCGCCGACACCAAGTTCGAGTTCGGCCTCGACGGCGCGGGCCGCCTGACGCTGATGGACGAGATCCTGACGCCCGACTCGTCACGCTTCTGGCTCGCCGAGGCACTGCGCGAGGGGCGCATCGAAGCGCTGGACAAGCAGCCGCTGCGCGACTGGCTGGCCTCCACCGGCGTCACCGGCGGCGCCGAGCAGGCGGCGCTGGACCTGCCCGAGGACGTCATCCTGGGCATCCACGAACGGTATGCGCGCGCCTACGCGATGCTGTGCGGCGGCGACGAATGAGCGCGGACACGATCTCCACGCGGTTCCTGCGTGCGCACCAGTTCGCCGGCCTGGCGCCGGGGCCGCGGCTCATCGTCACCGGCGCGGTGCACGGCAACGAGACCGCGGGCACGCGCGGCATCGAGCGTCGTGCTGGCGGACATCGACAGCGGCCAGATCGAGATCGTTCGCGGCAGCGTCACCTTCGTGCCCGTGTGCAACCCGCTGGCGTACGTGCACGGCCGCCGTATGGGCGACCGCAATCTCAACCGCCGCCTGCAGCCTACGGCCACTCCGCAGGATAACGAGGACCGCATCGCCGCCGTGCTGTGCCGCTGGCTGGCACAGCACGACGTGCTGCTGGACCTGCACAGCTTCCGCAGCCCCGGCCAACCCTTCGTCATGTGCGGGCCGGCCGACAACCGCGGCGATCTGGAGCCTTTCGCACATGCCGAAGCCGAAGCGCGGCTGGCCGCGCACGCGGGCCCGCACCGCATCGTCGAAGGCTGGATGGACGCCTACGCCGCCGGCGTGGCGCGGCGCCGCGCCCGCGCACTGACGCCGGGCGCGGTGCATGAAGACCCGAGCTACGGCGTCGGCACCACCGAGTTCATGCGCGCGGCGGGTGGCTACGGCATCACGCTCGAATGCGGCCAGCACGACGACCCGGCGGCACCCGAGGTGGCGCACCACGCGATCCGCCAGACGCTGGCGCTGCTGGGCATCGCCGACCTGCCGCTGGCCGCGCCGGCACGGCCCTTCGAATGCCTGCGGCTCGCCGAAGTGGTGGACCGCCACGACACGGGCGACCGCTTCGTGAAGACCTGGGCCAGCTTCGACGCGCTGGCGGAGGGCGAACTGATCGCGCATCGCGCCGACGGCAGCGCGGTGCGCGCACCGCAGGCGGGCTACATCGTATTCCCCGACCACGGCGCGCTGCCGGGGCACGAGTGGTTCTACCTGGCGCAGGCGAGCGAGCGGCGCCTGTAGCCTGCCGTCACTCGCTCTCCCGCTTGCGGGAGAGGGGGTGAATTCGAATCAGCCCACGCGTGCTCAGCCGCGCGGCGGCAAGGGCCCTGGCGCCAGCCGCGGCCGTGGCCCGAAGTCGGGCCGCGCCACGCCGTCGCGATCGATCGCCCGCAGCGCCTCGGCCAGCGCCGTGGCCAGCTGGCGATCGCGCTCCGGGGCGTTGAAGGCGTCGTCCTGCGGCGCGTTGTCGACCTCGATCTGCGGGTCGGTGCCGTAGTTCTCCACGCCCCAGCCGACGTCCTTGAACCAGAACGAGTACTCGGGCTGCGTGACTTCGGTGCCGTCGATGAGGGCGTGGCGCGGCCAGATGCCGATGACGCCGCCCCAGGTGCGCTTGCCGACCAGCGTACCGATGCCCATGAGCTTGAAGCCGTGCGAGAAGATGTCGCCGTCGGAGCCCGCGTGTTCGTTGGTCAGCGCCACCACCGGGCCGGCGGGCGCTTCGTCGGGGTAGCAGGCGGGCTGGCCCCAACGCATCATGTTCCAGGCGATGCGCTTGCGCGCCACCTTCTCCAGCAGCAATTGCGAGACATGGCCGCCGCGGTTGTAGCGCACGTCGACGACGAGCGCGTCGCGGTCGCATTCGGTGGCGAAATAGCGGTGGAACTCGGCAAAGCCGGCCGACATCATGTCGGGCAGGTGGAAGTAGCCGACGCGCCCGCCGCTGGTCGCGTGCACCCAGGCGCGATTGCGTTCCACCCACTCGCGGTAGCGCGCCGGGGTTTCGTCGGCCAGCGCGGTGACGAGCACCTCGCGCCGCGCACCTTCGGCGTGTCGCCAGCGTCAGCGCCAGCTTGGCGCCGGCCTGGTGCACCAGCAGCGCCTGCGGCGGCTGCTGCCGCGACACCGGCTGGCCGCCGACGGCCACGATGCGTTCACCGGGCAAGGCCTGCACGCCCAGCGCGTTGAGCGGCGAGTCGGCGCTGGCGTCCCAGGGGTCGCCCTGCACCGTGGAAGCGATCTCCCAGCCGTCGCCGGCCGGTTGCAGTGCGGCCGCCAGGTGGCCCAGCGGCACCGCCGGCGGCTTGCGATGGTCGCCACCCATCTCATAGGCGTGCGAGGTGCCCAGTTCGCCCTGCAGTTCCCACACCAGATCCGAGAATTCGCCGCGCGTGGCGACCCGCGGCAGCAGCGGCAGGTAGCGCTGCAGCATGGCCGGCCAGTCGACGCCCGACATGTCCTCGACCCAGAAGTGGTCGCGCTGCAGCCGCCACACCTCATGCAGCATCTGCGCCCACTCCTGCGCCGGCTCCACCGCCAGGCGCACGCGGGCGAGGTCGATGACGCCGCTCTTGCGCGAGGGCTTGCCGTCGCCCGGCTCGGCCTTGTCGTCGGGCGGCCGCGTGGCGTCGACGGCGCGCAGCTTCTTGCCGCTGCGCACCAGCAGCGTGTGCCGGTCAGCGGCGAGCGTGAAGCTGTCGGCCTGCGCGACCAGGGTCTGGGTCTCGGCGGTGGCGAAATCGAAGACCTCCAGGTGCCCCGGCGTGTCCTTGTGGCCGCCGCGGCCGTGCGCGCCCGCGATCGGCAGCGCCGTCCACACGACCTTGCGGCCCGCCACGCCGGCGATCTGGCCGAAGCGGCCTTCGGCCACCGGGAAGGCCGCGACGCGTCGCGCCAGGCCTTCGGGCTCGATCGGCGGCAGCGCGCGGGCGGTGGCACCGCCATCCTTGTGATCGACGTCCCGGGGACTTTCTTTCATGCCCTTGGGCGCCGGCTCGAACGGCGGCGGCCCACCGGCCTGCAGCGCAACCAGGTAGGGCCGCGCAGCGCGCGGAAAGCTCAACTCGAACTGCACGCTGTCGTAGACCGGGTCGTAGGTGCGCAGCGACAGGAAGTAGAGGTAGGCGCCCTCGGGGTCGAAGGCCGGCGCGTAGTCGCGGAACTCGGGCTGCGTGGCCAGCATGGTGCGGGCGGTGCCCGCCGCCGTGACCTCGCACAGCTTGATCGCCGTGTGTCGCGCACTGGTGGCGAACGTATAGGCCATCCAGCCGCCGCAGGGCGACCAGACCGGGTCCTCGATGCGCCCGTATTCGCTGTGATCGGCCAGCATGAGGCTGCCGGTGTCGACATCGCCCACCCACAACTGGTTGCGGTGGTTGGCGATGGCCACCCGGCGGCCCTGCGGCGCAGCGCGCAGCGCGGTGACGTGGCCCAGGTCCCAGGGCAGCTCGCGCACGGCGTCGGCACCGTGAACCTCGATGCGTTCTTCGCCGCTGGCGTCGCTGGCCGCCACCAGGGTCTGCCCATCGGCCAGCCACTGGCCCAGGCGGCGGCGCGCCCGCGTCACGCCATGCCGTTGCACGGCGCCTTCCCACAGCGCCATCGTGAAGATCTGGCCGCGCGCTTCGAGCGCCAGGCTGTGGCCGTCGGGATGGAGTTGCACGCCTTGCAGGTGATCGGCCGCAGGGACGAAGCGGCGCGCCGCCTGCGTGCGTGCGCTCGGCACCTGGATGTCGAGCCGTTCGCTGCGCTCACTGCGCCGGGTTGAACAGCCACAAGTCGGCGCCGCACTGGTAGACGATGCGTACACCATCGCTGGCGGCGTGGCGGGCGTAGAACTCGGCGTGGTCGGTGTGGCGGCGCAGCGCGCTGCCGTCGGGCGCGCACGAATAGAGGTTGCCCACGCCTTCGCCATCGCTCAGGAACCAGAGGCGGTCGCCGACCCACATCGGCGACGTGAGGTTGCCCTTCAGCTCGCTCATGCGGCGGAAAGTGCCGCCCACGCCTTCGTTCTCCATCCACAACTGGCCGGTGCGGCCACCCCGGTAGCGCTTCCAGCGTGCCGGGTCGCCGGTATTGCGGCCGATGACGCGCCGGCCCGCCGGTCCCAGGGCCAGATGATCGGCAGCACCCAGTGGCAGGCGTTCGGGCTGGCCCCCCTCGGGGGCGATCGTCCAGGCGTGCCAGTTGCGCAAGAACGGCTGGCCGTGGTTGCTGCAGAAGACGATGCGGCCGTCGGGCGTCCAGCCGCGCACCGCCAGCTCGCTGCCGAGCCAGGTCAGCCGCCGCGCCGCGCCACCGGCGGCGGGCATCAGCCAGACTTCGCTGTGCTGCTCGTCGCGGCCCGCAAACGCGAGCCAGCGGCCGTCGGGCGACAGGCAGGGCGTGGCCGGCTCGGACAGCCCGGCGGTCAGGCGCTGGGCCGTGCCGCCGGCGGTGGACACGCGCCAGAGGTCATCGTCGCTGACGAAGACGATGGTCTCGCCGCGCAGCGTGGGCTGGCGCAGGTAGGCAGCAGGCAGAGCTTGGGATTGCATGATGTGCAGCGGGGTGCGAGTGGGCGGGCATGATCCCACGCAGCCTGCGGCAGGTCATCACCCAGTAACCCGGCTCCCGGCGAACAGCCGATCGGTGCCGCGATCGGTTCCAATGCAGGACCTCCTGGCCCCCGGTCGCGGCGAAACGCGTGCCGGATACTCCCGCCCCGACGACACGACACTCCGACCCGTGGACTACCCCCGCTACGACCCCGCCTCGCCCGTCACGCCGCTCACGGCGGCTGAACTGGACGCCCTGGACACGCTGCTGCAGGGGCTGCCGGCCGACGGCGTGATGTCGCTCGACGGCCTGGACGGCTACCTGACGGCGCTGCTGGTCGGCCCGCCGCAGGTGCTGGGCACCCTGGCCACGGCGGACTGGCTGCCGCTGGTCTGGGGTGGCGACGACGAAGCCGGTCCGGCCGGTGCGGCGCCATTTGCCAGCAAGCGCCAGCGCAAGACCACGGTGGTGATGGTCTTGCGCCACCTGCGTCACCTGGCCTGGCAGCTCGCCGAGGCACCCGACGAGTGGCAGCCCATCTTCAGCATCGCCGAGCAGGGCCGCGAAGAGTGGACCGACGCGCGCGACTGGTGCACCGGCTTTCTCCAGGCCGTCGACTTGCAGCCCGAGGCCTGGGGCACCGCCTGGGAAGACCCGGCCTTGGCGCCCCTGCTGTGGCTGGGCGGCGGCCTGGCGGGCGTCGCAGCCGACGCCGCGGCGCTGCCGGAGAACGCAACGCTCGACGACCCTGCCGTGTGCGACCGCCTCAGCCGCACGGTGCCCGACGCGGTGCTGCGCCTGCTGGCGCGGCGCTCGCGCTGACGATCGGGGCCGGTGGGACACGCGCGCTTGGAATAATGCGCCGATGATGCCCAGGCAGCGCGTCGTGGTGGGTCTGTCCGGCGGCGTCGATTCCGCGGTCAGTGCCTGGCTGCTCAAGCGGCAGGGCTTCGACGTCGTCGGCATCTTCATGAAGAACTGGGAGGACGACGACGACAGCGAATTCTGTTCGAGCAACGTCGACTTCGTCGATGCCGCGGCGGTGGCCGATGTCATCGGCATCGAACTCGAACACGTCAATTTCGCCGCCGAATACAGGGACCGCGTCTTCGCCGAGTTCCTGCGTGAATATCGCGCCGGCCGCACGCCCAACCCCGACGTGCTGTGCAACGCCGAGATCAAGTTCAAGGCCTTCCTCGACCACGCGTTGCGGCTGGGCGCCGACAAGATCGCCACCGGGCACTATGCGCGCGTCCGCGAGCGCGACGGCCGCTTCGAACTGCTCAAGGGCGTGGACCCGGCCAAGGACCAGAGCTACTTCCTGCACCGGCTCACGCAAGCGCAGCTGGCCAGGACGCTGTTCCCCGTGGGCGAGCTGGAGAAGACCGAGGTGCGCCGCATCGCCGCCGAGATCGGCCTGCCGAACGCGAAGAAGAAGGATTCGACCGGCATCTGCTTCATCGGCGAGCGGCCGTTCCGCGACTTCCTCCAGCGCTACCTGAGCCACGAGCCCGGCCCCATGCTCGACGAACGCGGCCGCGAGGTCGGACGCCATGTCGGCCTGAGCTTCTACACGCTGGGCCAGCGCCAGGGCCTGGGCATCGGCGGCGTGCGCGAAGGCGGCGGCGAGCACGCGCCCTGGTACGTGGCGCACAAGGACCTGGCGCACAACACGCTGCACGTCGTGCAGGGCCATGGCCACCCCTGGCTGCTGTCGCGCTGGCTGCAGGCGGAAGACACGAGCTGGATCGCCGGCACGCCGCCGGCGCGCGGGCCGCTGGCGGCCAAGACACGCTATCGGCAGGCCGACGCCCCGTGCGGCTTCGAGCCGGCGCCCGGCGGCTTCATGCTGCGCTTCGAGACCCCGCAGTGGGCCGTCACGCCCGGTCAGAGCGCGGTGCTCTACGACGACGAGGTCTGCCTCGGTGGCGGTGTCATCGCGTGCGCCGAGGTGCCGCCGGTCACGGCCGCCGCATCGAAAGGGAGACCGGCCCGCACGGCGTCATGACGGGCCACCGTGGCGCGCCGGCCGGGCGCGCCGCTGCGGGACAATGAAACGCCTGTTGCCGCCGACCCTTGCATGACCGACACCGCCCCCGCTGCCACCGCCGATCCCCCGCGCCCGCGCCTCGCGGCCCTGGTGCGAGGGGCGCCTGCGGCAGGCCCGCGCCGGCGGCGGCGTTGGGGCTGGGGGCTGCTGGCCGTGGCGCTCGTCGCCACCGTCGGCGCGATGCTGGCCCTGCGCAAGGCCGAGGTGCAGGTCAGCAGCGTCATGACGGCTTATCCCTCGGCGCAGCACGCCTTGCTGACGGCGTCCGGCTACGTCGTGGCGCAGCGCCGCGCGGCCGTGTCGAGCAAGGCCACGGGGCGCCTGGTCGAGCTGCGTGTGCGCGAAGGCAGCCCGGTCAAGGCCGGCGAGCTGATCGGCCGGCTCGATGCCAGCGATGTGCTGGCCGCCGTGCAGGCCGCCCGCGCCGGGCAGCTCCAGGCCGACGCCACGCTGCAGCAGGCCGAAGCCGGCTTGCGCCAGGCGCAGGTGGAAGGGGCGAACGCCGACGCGGAACTGCAGCGCACGCTGAGCCTGCAGGCGCAGAACTTCGTCTCGGCGCAGGTGGTGGATGCGGCGCGCCGGCGCGCCGACGCCGCGCGCGCCGGCATCGCCCTGGCGCAGGCCGGCATCGCCGGCGCGCGCGGCAGCATCGCTGCCGCGGCGGCGCAGTTGCAGGTGCAGGCCGTCAACCAGGCCAACACCGAGATCCGCGCCCCCTTCGACGGCGTGGTGCTGGTCAAGAACGCCAATGTCGGCGACATGATCACGCCGTTTTCCAGCGCTGCCGGCGCGCAGGGTGCGGTGGTCACGATGGCCGACATGGGCACGCTCGAGGTCGAGGCCGACGTCTCGGAGAGCAACGTCGGCAAGGTGGCCATCGACATGCCGGTCGAGATCGCCCTCGACGCGCTGCCCGAGGCGCGATTTCGCGGCAGCGTGGTGCGCATCGTGCCCACGGTGGACCGCGCCAAGGCCACGGTGATGACCAAGATCCGCTTCGAGCAACTCGACCCGCGCGTGCTGCCCGAGATGAGTGCCAAGGTCGTGTTCCTGAAGCAGCGGCCCACCGAGGCCGACTTCCAGCCGGTGCTGGCCGTCAACCCGCGAACGGTGGTCCAGCGCGACGGCCGGCCGGTCGTGTTGCGCATCACGGGCGACACGCTGGAGGCGGTTCCGGTGACGCCCGGCCGCACGCTGGGCGACGTGCTCGAAATCACCGGCGGCACGCTGAAGGCCGCCGACCGGCTGGTGCTGGGCCCGGACGGCAAGCTGGCCGCCGGCAGCCGCGTCGTGGTGGCCGGCAAGTGAGCCGGCAAGTGAGCGCATGCAAGCGTCCGGCCCGCCGCTGATCCGCATCCGCGGCCTGGCCAAGTCCTACCACCGCGGCGAGCAGGACATCGCGGTGCTGCTCGACATCGACCTCGACGTCATGCCCGGCGAGTTCGTGGCCCTCATGGGCCCCAGCGGCTCCGGCAAGAGCACGCTGCTGAACCTGATCGCCGGCATCGACAAGCCCAGTGCCGGCACGATAGAGATCGGCGGCATCGACATCGCCACGCTCGGCGAAGGCGCCCTCGCCGACTGGCGGGCGGCCAACGTCGGCTTCATTTTTCAGTTCTACAACCTGATCCCGGTGCTGTCGGCGTTCGAGAACGTGGAGCTGCCGCTGCTGTTGACGGGCCTGTCGGCGCGCCAGCGGCGTGAACGCGTGGCGCAGGTGCTCGAACTCGTGGCGCTGACCGACCGCGCCGACCACCTGCCGAGCGAGCTCTCGGGCGGCCAGCAGCAGCGCGTGGCGATCGCGCGTGCACTGGTCACGGACCCGACGCTGATCGTTGCCGACGAGCCCACCGGCGACCTCGACCGCGCCACCGGCGAGGAGGTGCTGTCGCTGCTGGAGCAACTCGTCGGCGAGCTCGGCAAGACCATCGTGATGGTCACGCACGACCCCAAGGCGGCGGCGCGCGCCGGGCGCATGGTGCACCTGGAAAAGGGCGTGCTGGTGGACGACCTGGGTGCCTGACCGGCCGCCTCCGGATGTTCCTCTTCCGCCTGCTGCTCAAGAACGCCTTCCGGCACCGGCTGCGCACGCTGCTCACGATGGTGGGGCTGGTGGTGGCGGTGTCCGCCTACGGCCTGCTGCGCACCATCGTCGACGCCTGGTACGCGGGTGCCGAGGCGAGTTCGAGCACGCGCCTCATCACGCGCAGCGCCACCTCGCTTTCGGTGCCCTTGCCGCTGGCCTACGCCGAGCGTCTGCGCGCGGTCGATGGGGTCAGCCGCGTCAGCTGGTCGAACTGGTTCGGCGGCATCTACATCACCCAGCGCAATTTCTTCCCGCAGTTCGCGGTGGACCCCGCCACCTACCTGCCGCTGTACCCCGAATTCCGCCTCAGTGAAGCCGAGCGCGTGGCCTGGCAACGCGACCGCAAGGGCGTGGTCGTCGGCGCCCGGCTGGCGCAGAAATTCGGCTGGAAGCTCGGCGACAGCATCCCGCTGCGCGGCACCATCTACAGCGGCACCTGGAACTTCACGCTGCGCGGCATCTACGAAGGCGCCGACGCCTCGGTGGACGAGAACCAGATGCTGATGCACTGGGGCCTCGTCAACGAGACGGTGCGCGCGCGCAGCGGCCGCGGCGACTACGTGGGTGTGTTCGTGGTCGGCATCCGCGACCCCAACAACGCAGGCGCGGTCTCCGAGCGCATCGACGCGCAGTTCCGCAATTCGCTGGCCGAGACGCTGACCGAAACCGAGAAGGCCTTCCAGCTCGGTTTCGTCTCGATGAGCGAAGCCATCCTGGTGGCGCTGCAGGCGGTGAGCTACATCATCGTCATCATCATCATGGCGGTGATGGCCAACACCATGGCGATGACGGCGCGCGAACGCCTGGCCGAGTACGCCACGCTCAAGGCGCTGGGCTTCGGTCCGGCCTTCGTGGTGCGGTTGCTGTTCGGCGAGAGCCTGTTGATCTCGCTCGTCGGCGGCCTCGCCGGCCTGCTGCTGACATTGCCGCTGGCGGCGGCCTTCGCCAGCACCGCCGGCTCGCTGTTCCCGGTGTTCCGCGTCTCGGCGTCGACGATGGCGCTGCAGATGACGGCGGCGTTCGTCGTCGGCGTGGTCGCCGCGGCCTGGCCGGCCTGGAAGATGAGCCGCATCGACATCGTGGCCGGGCTGAGGCACGTCGCGTGAATGCCTTGCCGCTGAGCTACATCGCGCGCAACCTGCGCGTGCGGCGCGTCACGACGACGCTCACCGCCGCCGGCATGGCGCTGGTGGTGTACGTCTTCGCCACCGTGCTGATGATGACCGAAGGCATACGCGCCACGCTGGTGGCCACCGGCCAGCCCGACAACCTGATCGTCCTGCGCAAGGGCGCCGGCGCCGAGATCAACAGCGGCATCAGCCGCCAGCAGGCGGCCATCCTCGAGACGCTGCCCGGCATCGCGCACGACGCCGGCGGCCACGCGCTGGCCAGCAAGGAGCCGGTGGTGCTGAACAACCTGCCCAAGCGCGGCAGCGGCAAGCCCAGCAATGTCACGCTGCGCGGCACCGGAACGGCGGGCCTGGCGCTGCGGCCGCAGGTGCAGCTCGTGCAGGGTCGCATGTTCCGGCCCGGCAGCAGCGAGGTCGTCGCCGGGCGCGCCGTGGCCGCCGGCTTCCAGGGCGTGGACCTGGGCGCCACGCTGCGCTTCGGCGGCCGCGACTGGGTGGTGGTGGGTCTCTTCGACGCCGGCAGGAGCGGTTTCGATTCCGAGCTCTGGGCCGACGCCGAGCAACTGATGGCCGCCTTCCGCCGCCAGAGCTACAGCTCGGTGATCCTCAAGCTGACCGACCCGCAGGACTTCGAGCCCCTGCGCGAGCTGATCGACGGCGACCCGCGGCTGGGGCTGGAAGCCAAGCGCGAGGAGCGCTTCTACGCCGAACAGAGCGAGGCCTTGGCCAATTTCATCCGCATCCTGGGCACGGCGTTGGCGGTGATCTTCTCCATCGGCGCCGTGGTCGGCGCCACGATCACGATGTTCGGCGCGGTGGCCTCGCGCGTCGGTGAGATCGGCACCCTGCGCGCCCTGGGCTTCCGGCGCACGGCGGTGCTCGCGGCCTTCCTGGGTGAATCGCTGTTGCTGTCGCTGCTGGGGGGCGCGGTCGGGGTGGCCGCAGCCATGGGCATGCAGGCGGTGAACGTGTCCACCACCAATTTCTCCACCTTCGCCGAGCTCGCCTTCCAGTTCCGCATGACGCCGGCGATTGCCGTGCAGTCGATGGGGTTCGCGCTGCTCATGGGCTTCGTCGGCGGCTTCGTGCCCGCCTGGCGCGCGGCGCGGCTGAAGATCGTGGACTGCCTGCGCGCGGCTTGAGCCCGGCGCCGGCCGCCACGCTTTCGTGGCCGGCCCTATTCGAGCTGGGCCCCGTTCTCGAGCAGCAGCGCGCGCAGGATCGAACGGTGGCAGTGCGCCTCGTGTTCGCAGTAGCAGCCCACGGAGAAGTTGGATGTCCTGGACAGCGCGGCCAGCAGTTCCAGGGCGTGCTTCGCGTCGGGCAGGGCCATCTCGGCCCGGTACTTCTTCGTGAAGTTCGCCCACTGGCCGGGCGAGTCGGCCTCCTGCCCCAGCTTCATGGTCTCGGCACTCGGCGCCAGGGTCGGAAACCACACGTCGTACCAGTTCCGGGCCGCGAACTCCGCCTTCGGCACCCCTCGCGGCGGGCGCCGCACCGTGCCGATGCGCAAGCCCTCGCCCTCGTGGCGAGGGCTGCCGAGTCTGACGATGCGTACGGTCATGGTGGTTGCCGGGCCTCCTCGTGTGCGCCATCGGGGACCTGCCGTTCGGGTCTTGCCGGGCGGCGAGGCCGATCCTACTTCCACCACAACCGCCATCGGCTCGGGCGGCCCAAGATTGCCATGCACTATCGCCGCCATCAAATCAATCCAATTGTCCTAATGGCGGCCGAACCCAACAATTCGTCCTGTGCCCTGATTCATCACCCCTCTGTCTTCAACCATCGCCACCCAAGGAGAACCCCCATGTCCCTGATCAACACCCAAGTCAAGCCCTTCAAGGCCACCGCGTACCAGAACGGCAAGTTCATCGAGCTCACCGAGCAGTCGCTCAAGGGCAAGTGGAGCGTGTTCGTCTTCTACCCGGCCGACTTCACCTTCGTCTGCCCGACCGAACTCGAGGACCTGGCCGACAACTACGCGCAGTTCAAGGACCTGGGCGTCGAGGTGTACGGCATTTCCACCGACACGCACTTCGCGCACAAGGCCTGGCACGACACCTCGGATGCGATCAAGAAGGTGCGCTACCCGCTCATCGGCGACCCCACCGGCACCATCACCCGCAACTTCGACGTCATGATCGAGGAAGAGGGCCTGGCGCTGCGCGGCACCTTCCTGATCAACCCCGAAGGCCTGATCAAGACCGCCGAAGTGCACGACAACGGCATCGGCCGCGATGCCAGCGAACTGCTGCGCAAGGTCAAGGCCGCGCAGTACGTCGCCAAGCATCCGGGCCAGGTCTGCCCGGCCAAGTGGCAGGAAGGCGCGGCCACGCTGACGCCGTCGCTCGACCTGGTCGGCAAGATCTGACGCCACTGGCCTGAGCGCGGGCCACACGGCCCGCTTCACCCTCGACAGGACCCGCAGGCCCTGTCGACAGCACCTCCCGAACCGGGTGCTGTCGACCGGGCCGGACGAGACACGCCCATGACCATCGATAGAAGGGATCCCGCCATGTTGGACAACGACCTCAAGACCCAGCTCAAGGCCTACCTGGAGCGCGTGACGCAACCCATCGAACTGGTGGCCTCGCTCGACGACCGCCCGGCTTCACAGGAGATGCGCGAGCTGCTGCAGGACATCGCCGGCCTGTCGGATCGCATCAGCCTGCGCCTGGACGGCCAGGACGCACGCCGGCCGTCGTTCTCGATCAGCCGCGCCGGCCACGACATGGGCCTGCGCTTCGCCGCCATCCCGATGGGCCACGAATTCACTTCGCTGGTGCTGGCGCTGCTGCAGGCCGGGGGCCATCCCCCCAAGGTGGACGCCGATGTGATCGCGCAGATCGAGGCCCTCGAGGGCGACTTCGTCTTCGAGACCTACATGTCGCTGACCTGCCACAACTGCCCGGACGTGGTGCAGGCGCTGAACCTGATGGCGGTGCTGAACCCGCGCGTGCGCCACGTCGCCATCGACGGCGGGCTGTTCAAGGACGAGGTCGATGCGCGCCAGATCATGGCCGTGCCCACGGTCTACCTGAACGGTCAGGTGTTTGGCTCGGGCCGCATGGAACTGTCCGAAATCCTGGCCAAGGTCGACACCGGCACGGCCACGCGCGACGCCGCCAGGCTCGCCGGCAAGGCGCCGTTCGACGTGCTCATCGTCGGTGGCGGCCCGGCCGGTGCCGCGGCCGCGGTGTACGCCGCGCGCAAGGGCATCCGCACCGGCATCGTCGCCGAACGCTTCGGCGGCCAGACGCTGGACACGATGGCCATCGAGAATTTCATCTCCGTGCAGGAAACGGATGGCCCGAAATTCGCCGCCGCGCTGGAAGCGCATGTGCGAGCCTACGATGTGGAGCTCATGAACGGCCAGCGCGTGGCGGCCCTCGAGCCCGCCGCCACGCCCGGCGGCTTCGTCGGCGTGAAGCTGGCCAACGGCGCCGAACTGAAGAGCCGCACCGTGATCGTGGCCACCGGTGCGCGCTGGAAGAATGTCAACGTGCCCGGCGAGCAGGCCTACCGCACCAAGGGCGTGGCCTACTGCCCGCATTGCGACGGCCCGCTGTTCAAGGGCAAGAAGGTGGCGGTCATCGGCGGCGGCAATTCGGGCGTGGAAGCGGCCATCGACCTGGCCGGCGTGGTGGCCCACGTCACGCTGCTGGAGTTCGCCGAACAGCTCAAGGCCGACGCGGTGCTGGTGAACAAGCTGAAGAGCCTCCCCAACGTCAGCATCCACACCAGCGCGCAGACGACCGAGATCACCGGCGACGGCCAGAAGGTCAATGGCCTGCGCTACAAGGACCGCGCCAGCGGTCGGGAGCACGCGGTGGAGTTGGCCGGCGTCTTTGTCCAGATCGGCCTGGTGCCGAACACCGAGTGGCTCAAGGGCACGGTGGAGCTGTCGCGCTACGGCGAGATCATCATCGACGACCGGTGCGCCACCAGCGTGCCGGGCGTCTATGCCGCGGGCGACGCGACCACGGTGCCGTACAAGCAGATCATCATCGCCACCGGCGAGGGCTCCAAGGCGGCGCTGTCGGCGTTCGACCACCTGATACGGCAACCGGCCGATGTGAGTGTTGTTATCCTGCCGGCCACCCGCCTGCCGGAAAGCCTGCCGCCATGACGCCCCGCCCATTGCCCCTGCTGGCCGCCCTGGCCGTGGCCGCTGCCGGCACGGCCGCGCTCGCCGAGCCTGCCGTGATCTACGACATGGGCGGCAAGTTCGACAAGTCGTTCAACCAGGCTGGCTACGATGGCGCCGAGCGCTGGAAGAAGGAAACCGGCAAGGCCTACCTGGAGTTCGAGATCTCCAACCCGGCGCAGCGTGAACAGGCCCAGCGCCGCATGGCCGAGCGGGGCGCCGACCCCATCGTGGGCATCGGCTTCAGCCAGGGCAGCAGCATGGAGAAGGTGGCCAGGGACTTCCCGAAGACCCGGTTCGCGATCATCGACGCGGTGGTCGACCTGCCCAACGTGCAGAGCATCGTCTTCAAGGAGCACGAGGGCAGCTTCCTCGTCGGCATGATGGCCGCGATGGCCAGCAAGACCGGCAAGGTGGGTTTCGTGGGCGGGATGGACATCCCGCTCATCCGCAAATTCCAGTGCGGCTACGAGCAGGGCGCCAAATACGCCAACCCGCAGGTCCAGGTCAGCGCCAGCATGACCGGCGCCACCCCCGCGGCCTGGAGCGACCCGACGCGCGGCGCCGAACTCGCCAAGGCGCAGTTTGCGTCGGGCGTGGACGTGATCTTCGCCGCCGCCGGCGGCACCGGCATCGGCGTCTACCAGGCGGCCAGGGACGCCGGCAAGCTGGCCATCGGCGTCGACAGCAACCAGAACCACCTGCAGCCCGGCACCATGCTCACGAGCATGGTCAAGCGCGTCGACGTGGCCGTCTACAACGCCTTCAAGGGCGTGACGCCGGGTGTCACTTCGCTGGGCCTCAAGGAAGGCGGTGTCGACGTGGCGCTGGACGAGCACAACGCCAGGCTGGTGAGCGCGGACATGAAGAAGAAGGTCGACGCCGCGCGGGCCGACATCATCGCCGGCAAGCTCAGGGTCGTCGACTACATGGCGAACAACGCCTGCAAGTGAATGGCCCCCTCTCCGCCCCGCCGGAGAGGGAGCAGGGACTGCCGCCGGCGGTGGCCATGCGCCACATCCACAAGCGCTTCGGCGCGGTGCAGGCCAACCGCGACGTGACGCTGACCGTGCGCGCCGGCACGGTGCACGGCATCGTCGGCGAGAACGGGGCCGGCAAGAGCACGCTGATGTCCATCCTGTACGGCTTCTTCCAGGCCGACAGCGGCGCGATCGAGGTCGACGGCCGGCCGGTGAAGATCGGCGGCTCGCGCGACGCCATCGCGCTGGGCATCGGCATGGTGCACCAGCACTTCATGCTGGTCGACACGCTCTCGGCACTGGACAACGTGATGCTGGGGGCCGAGCCCGGCTGGCGGCTGTTGCCGGCGCGCCGCCAGGTGCGGCAGCGGCTCGAAGCGCAGATGCGCGACACCGGCCTCGAGGTGGACCTGGACGCCCGGGTCGCCGACCTGCCGGTGGGCGAGCGCCAGCGCCTGGAGATCCTGAAGGCGCTGTACCGCGGCGCGCGCGTCCTGATCCTGGACGAGCCCACCGCCGTGCTCACGCCGCAGGAGACCGAAGCGCTGTTCGCCACGCTGCACGGCCTGCGCGAGCGCGGCACCACGATCCTGCTCATCACGCACAAGCTCAAGGAGATCATGGCGCTGTGCGACGCCGTCACGGTGATGCGTGGCGGGCAGGTGGTGCTGGACTGCGCCATCGCCGACACCAGCCTGGACGGTCTGGCCGAGGCCATGGTCGGCCGCCCCGTGGACCTGGGCCGCGACAGCCATGCCGCCGCCCCGGGCGCGGTGCTGCTGCAGGCGACGGCGCTCGCCTGGACCGACGCACTGGGGGTGGCGCGCCTGGCCGATGTGTCGTTGACGCTGCGTGCCGGCGAGATCGTCGGCGTCGCCGGCGTGTCCGGCAATGGCCAGAGTGAACTGCTGGACGTGCTGTCGGGCCTGCTGACCCCCGACGCCGGGGCGCTGCAGGTGGGCCCGCGGCGCTACACGCCGGCGCACTGGATCGACCCCCGCCGGGCGCGCGAGTTGCGCATCGCCCACGTGCCCGAGGACCGCCAGCGCCGCGGCCTGGTGCTGCCCTTCTGCGCCTGGGAGTCGGCCGTGCTCGGCTACCAGCAGTGGCCGCGCTACGACCGCGCCGGCTGGATGCGCCAGCGGGTGATGCAGGACGACTGCGCGGCGATGATGGAACGCTACGACGTGCGGCCGCGCAACCCGATGCTGCGGTGTTCGAAGTTCAGCGGCGGCAACCAGCAGAAGCTCGTGCTGGCGCGCGAGGCGGCGCCCGAGCCGCGCGTGCTGCTGGTGGGGCAGCCGACACGCGGCGTGGACATCGGCGCCATCGAATTCATCCACGGCCGCCTGCGCGCGATGCGCGATGCCGGCGGGGCGGTGCTGCTGGTGTCGTCGGAGCTCGACGAGATCCTGGCGCTGAGCGACCGCGTCATCGTGATGAACGGCGGGCGTATCGCTGGCGAATTGCCGATCGAGGAGAGCAGCGTGGGTACCCTGGGGCGGCTGATGGGTGGGGCCGGGCGTTGACGATGTCGCCATCCACCGAGCTCCCCCGCTGGCTCGACGTGGCCGTCCTGCCGGCCGTCAACCTGGCTCTGGCCCTGCTCGTCACCGGCATCGTCGTGACCCTCGTCGGCTTCGAGCCCGGCCCGGTGCTCGCGCTGCTGGTCAAGGGCGCCTTCGGCTCCCAGGCCGGCATCAGCTACACGCTGTACTACGCCACCACCTTCGTCTTCACCGGCCTGGCCGTGGCGGTGGCCTACCACGGCGGCCTGTTCAACATCGGCGGCGAAGGCCAGGCCATCATGGGGGGCCTGGGCGCCGGCCTCGCCGCGCTGGCCTTCGGCGCCCAACTGCCGGCCTGGGCCCTGTTGCCGCTCATGGTGCTCGCCGCCGCAACCTTCGGCATGCTCTGGGGGGCCGTGCCCGGCGCGCTGCAGGCCTACCGCGGCAGCCACGTCGTCATCACGACGATCATGTTCAATTTCATCGCCGCGGCGCTGCTGTCCTACCTGCTGGTCGAACCGCTCAGGGAGCCGGGCAACATGTCGCCCGAGAGCCGCGCCTTCGCGGCATCGGCGCACATGCCGGGGGTGCACGAGGTGCTGGCGGCGCTGGGCATCGAATGGCCACGCACGCCGCTGAACCTGACGCTGCTGCTGGCGGTGGCCGCTGCGGTGGGCGTGCAGCTGGTGCTGTGGAAATCGCAGCCAGGCTATGCGTTGCGGGCGGTGGGCTTCGCCCCCGAAGCCGCGCGTTACGCCGGCATGCGGCCGCAGCGGCTGATCCTGGCGTCGATGGCGGCATCGGGGGCCCTGGCCGGCATGGTGGGGGTGAACGAGATCGCCGGCGTGCACGGCCGGTTGCTGCCCGACTTCGTCGCCGGCGCCGGCTTTGCCGGCATCGCGGTGAGCCTGATCGGCCGCAACCACCCGGTGGGCATCGTGCTGGCCTCGCTGCTGTTCGGCGCGCTGTACCAGGGCGGCTCGGAACTGGCCTTCGAGATCCACGGCTTCAGCCGCGACATGGTGTTCCTGCTGCAGGGGCTGATCGTGCTCTTTGCCGGCGCCATGGCGCAGGTGGCCGCGCCGGCGCTGGCCTGGTCGTGGCGGCGGGTCTCCCTGGCCAGGGGAGGCCCCGATGGATGAGGTGCTGGTGGGCACCCTCGCCGCCAGCACGCTGCGCGTGTCGGCGCCCTTGATCCTGTGCGCCCTGGCCGGGAGCCTGAGCGAGCGTTCGGGCGTCATCGACCTCGGGCTGGAAGGCAAGATGCTGCTCACGGCCTTTGCGACGGCGGCCGTCGGCGTGACGACGGCTTCGCTGCCGCTGGCGCTGGTTGCCGCGCTGGCGGTCGGCGTGCTGCTGTCGATGCTGCACGGCTATGCCTGCGTCAGCCACGGCGGCGACCAGGTCGTGCTCGGCATGGCGATCACGATGACGGCCGCCGGCCTGACCGTGGTGCTGGGCATCGCCTGGTTCGCGCAGGGCGGGCAGACGCCGCCGGTGCCCGACAGCGTGCGCCTGGGCGGCTGGTTCGGCGGCGCGGCGACCGTCGTTGCGCAGATGCCTGTCGCCGGCCCGGCCCTCGCGCTGGCCTTCTTCGGCCACAACCCGCTGGTCTACGGCGCGCTGGCACTGGTGGCCGTCGTCTGGTGGCTGCTCTACCGCACTCGCTTCGGCCTGCGACTGCGGGCGGCAGGCGAGAACCCGGCCATGGTCGATGCCGCCGGCGTCTCGGTGCGGGCCCTGCGTTACCAGGCGCTGGCGCTCAACGGCCTGCTGAGCGGGCTGGCCGGCGCCTACCTGGTGCTGGCGCAGAACCCGAGTTTCATGCCGCAGATGACGGCCGGGCGCGGCTACATGGCGCTGGCGGCGCTGATCTTCGGCAAGTGGCACCCGGTGGGTGCGCTGGGGGCCTGCCTGCTGTTCGGCTTCCTGGACGCGGTGTCGATTCGTCTGCAGGGCGCCGAACTGCCGCTGCTGGGCGCCGTGCCGGTGCAGGCCATCCAGGCCTTGCCGTATCTGTTGACGGTGGTGCTGCTGGCCGGGTTCATCGGCCGCGCGGTGGCGCCCAAGGCATTGGGGAGGCCGTATGTCAAGGAACATTGAGACACCCGAAATGCATCGCGAGGCGCTCATCGCCGCGGCGCGCGCGGTGCGCGAACACGCCCATGCGCCCTATTCGCGCTTCGCGGTGGGCGCCGCGGTGCTCGACGAGCAGGGACGCATCCATGCCGGCGCCAATGTCGAGAATGGCCGCCTATCCGCAGGGCTGGTGCGCCGAGACCTCGGCGCTCGCGGCGCTGGTGGCCGCCGGCGGCCGGCGCGTGCTGGCGGTGGCTGTGTGTGCGGTGGCCAGCGAGCCCGTCACGCCCTGCGGCGGTTGCCGCCAGAAGCTGCGTGAGTTCGCCGCCGACGACTGCCCCGTGTGGCTGGCCGACCTGGGCGGCCTGCGCGCCACCCACAGCGTCGGCGAGTTGCTGCCCTGCAGCTTCGGGCCGCATCATCTGCCCTCATGAAGCCCATCGACACCGACACCGTCGAGCGCAGCGCCCTCCTGCTGCAGCAGCGCCTGGGCGCGCGGCGGCCCCGCATGGCCGTGCTGCTGGGCTCGGGCTGGGGGCCGTTCGCGGCCGCGGTGCAGGACGCCGTGGACGTGCCCTACCGCGATCTGCCCGCCTTCCCCGTCGTCGCCATCGGCGGCCATGCCGGTGTCCTGAAGGCCGGCCGCATCGGCCGCACCGAAGTCGCCGTGCTCGCCGGCCGCCAGCATGCCTACGAGACCGGTGAAGCCGACGGCATGAAGGGCGCCATCCGCACTCTGGCCGCCATCGGCGTGCAGGTGCTGGTGCAGACCAACGCGGCCGGCAGCCTGGACCCCGGGCTGGGCCCGGGCGAGTTGATGCTGGTCAGCGACCACATCAATGTCGTGCAGCGTTCGCCGCTGATCGGTGAGGGAGGCCGACCCGACGCCGACAGGCGCTTCGTCGACATGTCGGCCGCCTACTGCCCGCAACTGCGCGCGCGGGCGCTGGCAGCGGCACGGGCCGCGGGCACGCCGCTGCACGAAGGCGTCTACGCCTGGGTGCTGGGCCCGCAGTTCGAGACGCCGGCCGAGATCCGCATGCTGCGCGGCTTCGGCGCGCAGGCCGTGGGCATGAGCACGGTGCCCGAGACCATCCTGGCGCGCCACGCCGGGCTGCGCGTGCTGGCGCTGTCGATGATCACCAACATGGCCGCCGGCATGGCCGCCGAGACGCTGAGCCACGCCCACACGCTGGCCGCCGCCGGCCGCGCCAGCACACGTGCGGTGCAGTTGCTGTCCGCCGTGGTGCAGGCCCTGGAGAGCTGACGCATGGACCTGCAGACCACCGCGCGCACGGCGCTCGCCTGCCTGGACCTGACGAGCCTGAACGACGGGCAGGACGTGGCGGGCGGCCAGGCCGACATCGAGGCCCTGTGCGCGCGCGCACAGGGCCGCTTCGGCAACACGGCGGCGGTGTGCGTGTGGCCGCGCCTGGCGGGCCTGGCGCGCTCGCTGCTGCCGCCGTCCATCCGCGTCGCCGCGGTGGCCAATTTCCCCGACGGCGGCAGCGATGCCGAGCGCGCCTTGCGCGACACCGGCGAGATCGTCGCCGCCGGCGCCCAGGAGGTCGACGTCGTGCTGCCCTGGCGCGACCTCGCCGCCGCGCCGGCGCTGCTGGCAGCGGTGCGGCGCGCCTGCGAAGGCCTGACGCTGAAGGTGATCCTGGAGACCGGCGAACTGAAGGACGAGGCGCTGATCGGCCGCGCCTGCCGCATGGCGCTGGACGCCGGCGCCGACTTCCTGAAGACCAGCACCGGCAAGCGCCCCGTCAGCGCCACGCCGGACGCCGCGCGGCTGCTGCTGGCCGCCATTGCCGGCGACCCGCAGGCACGCGGCCGCGTCGGCTTCAAGCCGGCCGGCGGCATCCGCACGGTGGCCGACGCGGCGATCTACATCGCCTCACCGCCGAGAGGCTGGGCCCGCAGGCCGTGACACCGGCGCGCTTTCGCATCGGCGCCAGCGGCCTGCTCGACGACATCGAGGCGGTGCTCGGGTGGCGGCGCCCGCCGGCGCTGGCGGCGCCGCTACTGATCGACATCGCTACCGTTCCGCGGCACACTGCCCCGTCCCCACGCAGCCCCCCCGACATGGACCGACTCTCCGCTTCATCCCCTGCGCCGTGGCCGCGGCCTGGCTGGCCGCCTGCGCCGCGCCGCCGGCGCCGCCGGCCGGTCCACTGAGCGTGCAAGCGTGCATCGCCATCAACGACTTCCACGGCAACCTGAAGCCACCGCAAGGCGGCATCCGCGTGCCCGACCCGGCCCACCCGGGCCAGATCGCTGGTCGTCCCCGCCGGCGGCGCCGAGTACCTGGCCACCGCCGTCGCGGCGACTGCGCGCGAAGAACCCCAACCACGTCTTCGTCGCCGCCGGCGACCTGATCGGCGCCACGCCGCTGCTGTCGGCGCTGTTCCGCGACGAGCCCACCATCGAGTCGATGACTGCGATGGGGCTGGAGATCTCCGCCGTCGGCAACCACGAATTCGACAAGGGCGCGGCCGAACTGCTGCGCCTGCAGCGCGGCGGCTGCCACCCCAGCGAAGGCTGCCAGGGGCCGTCGCCGTTCAAGGGCGCGAAGTTCCATGTACCTGGCCGCCAGCACCATCGTGCGGGCCACCGGCGAGACCTTGATGCCGGCGTACACCGTCAAGCGCTTCGAAGGCGTGCCGGTGGCCTTCATCGGGCTCACGCTCGAAGGCACGCCGCGCATCGTCGTGCCCGACGGGCGTGCGCGGCCTGAAGTTCCGCGACGAGGCCGAGACCGTCAACGAACTGGTGCCCGCGGCTGCAGCGCGACAGGCGTGCAGGCCATCGTGCTGCTGATCCACGAAGGCGGCATCCCCACCGGCGGCCACAACGAGTGCCCGGGCATCAGCGGGCCCATCGTCGAGATCGTCGAAGCGCCTGCGACCCGGCCGTGGACGTGGTGGTCAGCGGCCACACCCACCGCGCCTACAACTGCCGCATCGCCGGCCGGCTGGTGACCAGCGCCGACAGCTACGGCACGCATGCTGAGCGAGATCGACCTCACGATCGACCGCCGCAGCGGCGATGTCGTCGACGCCCGGGCCGACAACGTCATCGTGCGCACCCAGGGCTTCGCCAAGGACCCGGTGCAGACCGCGCTGATCGCCGCCTACGAGGCCGTGGCGCGCCCGCTGGCCGAGCGCGTGGTCGGCCGCCTGGGCGGCGCCGCTGACGCGCGAGACCAACCCCGCCGGCGAAAGCGCCGTCGGCCAGGTGGTCGCCGACTCGCAACTGGCGGCCACGCGCGCCGTCGGCGCGCAGCTGGCGCTGATGAATCCCGGCGGCATGCGCGCCGACCTGCTGCCCGCCGCCGACGGCACCGTGCGCTACGAGAACCTGTTCGCCGTGCAGCCTTTCGGCAACAACCTGGTGACGCTGACGCTCAGCGGCGAGCAGCTGCGGCTGGCGATCGAGAGCCAGTTGCGCGGCAGCCGGCCGCGCGTGCCCCTGGTCTCGCGCGGCTTCGGCTTCACCTGGGACGCGGCACGGCCCGACGGCCGCCGCGTGGTGCCGGGCAGCATGACGCTCGACGGCCGCGCTCGTGCAGCCCGGCGATCGGTGCGCGTCACGGTCAACAGCTTCATGGCCGGCGGCGGCGATGGCTACAACGCGCTGGACCAGGGCGCCGAACGCCAGACCGGCGTCATGGACGTCGACGCCTTCGAGGCCTATGTGAAGGCCCACCCGGGGCTGGCGCCGGGGGCGCTGGACCGCATCATGCGGCTGAACTGAGCGCATGCCGATGAGCGCCGCATTGCCGCAGGAGATCATCCGCACCAAGCGCGACGGCGGTGCGCTGACGCCGGCGCAGATCGGCGCCTTCGTGCAGGGCCTCGACGCAACGGCAGCTGGAGCGAAGGCCAGGTCGCCGCGCATGGCCATGGCCATCCTGCTGCGCGGCATGGACACCGCCGAGACGGTGGCGCTGACCGAGGCGATGACCCGTTCGGGCACGGTGCTCGACTGGCGCCGACGCCGGCCTGCACGGCCCGGTGCTCGACAAGCACTCCACCGGTGGCGTCGGCGACAAGGTGAGCCTGCTGCTGGCGCCCATCGTCGCGGCCTGCGGCGGCGTGGTGCCGATGATCAGCGGCCGCGGCCTGGGCCACACCGGCGGCACGCTGGACAAGCTGGAGGCGCTGCCCGGCTACACCGTGGAGCCGCCGCCGCGACACGCTGCTGGCGACGCTGCGCGAGGCCGGCTGCGCCATCGTCGGCGCCTCGGCCGACCTGGCGCCGGCCGACCGCCGGCTGTATGCGATCCGCGATGTCACGGCCACCGTGGAGAGCGTGCCGCTGATCACCGCCAGCATCCTGAGCAAGAAGCTGGCGGCCGGGCTGCAGGCGCTGGTGCTCGACGTCAAGGTGCGGCAGCGGCGCCTTCGCGCCGACGCTGGCGCAGGGGCGCGAACTGGCGGCCAGCCTGGTGCGCACGGCGCGCGGCGCGGGCCTGCCGGCGCGTGGCCCTGCTCACCGACATGGGCCGCGTGCTCGGGCGCACGGCCGGCAATGCGCTGGAAGTGCAGGAGGTGCTGGCGTTGCTGCGCGGCGAGCGCCGCGCGACGCCGAGACCGCGCGGCTGCGCGAGCTGACGCTGGCGCTGTGCCGCCGAGCTGCTGCAGCCTGGGCGGCCTGTACCGCCGACGCGCGCCGCCGCACGCGCGGCCGCCGAGCGCGCGCTGGCCGGCGGCGCCGCGGCCGAGCGTTTCGCGCGCATGGTCGCCCGCCTGGGCGGGCCGGCCGACGTGCTGCGCGACGCGCAGCTGCCCGTGGCCCCGGTGCAGCGCGCCGTGCCGGCGCCGCGCGCCGGCTTCGTCGGCGGCCATCGACGTGCGCGCGCTCGGGCTGGCGGTCGTCGCGCTGGGCGGCGGCCGCAGCCGGCCCGGCGCGGCGGTCGACCCGCGCGTCGGCCTGGCCGGCGTGCTGGCGCCCGGCACCGCAGTGCGGGCCGGCGAGCCGCTGGCGCGGGTGCACGCGGCCAGCGATGCCGATGCCGACGCCGCGGCGCGCGCCGTGACGGCGGCCATGCCGGTCGGCGACGCGCCAGCCGTCCCCGCGCCCTGGCTGCTGGAGACCGTGCGCAGCTGATCATGCGCCAGCGAGAGGGCTGGCCCCCGGTCGAAGTCACACTTCTTGCAGAAGGGTCGCGAATCCGCATGAGGCCTTCGAGTGCACCGGGCCGGCCCCGCCCGGTGCGCCTCATCGCTCGCCCTTGCGATACGGCTTCATCAGCGCCTGCGGCGTGCTGGCGCGGCGCGCCATCACCACCAGCGCCACGATGGCCATGGCATAGGGCAGCATCAGGTAGAACTGGTAGGGCAGCTCGAGGCCCAGCACGCCCGAGCCGGCCTGCTGCAGGCGCAGCTGCAGCGCATCGAAGAAGGCGAACAGCAGCGCGCCCAGCAGCGCCTGCCCCGGCCGCCACGAGGCGAACACCACCAGCGCCACGCAGACCCAGCCGCGGCCGTTGACCATGTTGAAGAAGAAGGCGTTGAAGGCGGCCAGCGTCAGGAAGGCAGCCGGCGACGCCCATCAGCGCCGAGCCGGCCATCACGGCGCCGATGCGCAGCCCGGCCACGCTCAGCCCCTGGCCTTCGGCCGCGGCCGGGTTCTCGCCGACCGTGCGCAGCGCCAGCCCCAGCGGCGTGCGGTAGAGCAGCCAGCCGACCAGCGGCACCGCCAGCAGCGCCAGCAGCGTGAGCGGCGTCTGCGCATTCAGCACCGGCACCGGCAGCCAGGCCATCGGCGCGAAGGGCTCGATGGTCGGCGGCGTGTCGACCTTGGGGAAGCTCACACGGTAGGCATAACTGGCCAGGCTCGTGGCCAGCAGCGTGATGCCCAGGCCTGCCACGTGCTGCGACAGCGCCAGGCTCACCGTCAGCACGCCGTGCAGCAGGCCGATCAGCGCGCCGGTGAGCGCGGCCACCGCGACGCCGCCCCACAGGCCGGCGCCAGCGTACACCGCCAGCCAGCCGGCAAAGGCGCCCGCGACCATGATGCCTTCGATGCCGAGGTTCAGCACGCCGGCGCGTTCGCACAGCAGCACGCCCAGCGTGCCCAGGATCAGCGGCGTGGCCACGCGCAGCACCGAGACCCAGAAGGGCGCCGCGGCCAGCAGGTCCAGCAGTTCCGTCATCGGGCCCCCGACCAGCGCACGCGGTACTGCGTGAACAGCGTCGCCACCAGCATCGCGATCAGCGCCGTGGCGACGATGACGTCGGCGATGTAGGTCGGCACGCCCACCGCGCGGCTCATGCTGTCGGCGCCGACCAGGATGCCGGCCACGAACACCGCGGCCGCCACCACGCCCAGCGGGTGCAGCGCCGCGAGCATGGCGATGACGATGCCGCTGTAGCCGTAGCCCGGGCTCATGTCCAGCGTGACGTAGCCGGCGCGGCCGGCCACCTCGACGGCGCCGGCCAGCCCGGCCAGCGCGCCCGACAGCAGCGCCACCTTGACCGTCACCCAGCCCACCGGCATGCCGGCGAAGGCCGCGGCGCGCGCGTTGGCGCCGACGGCGCGGATCTCGAAGCCGTGCGTCGTGAACTTCAGCAGCGCCCACAGCAGCAGCGCGGCGGCCAGCGCGCCGAGCAGGCCGGTGTGCACGCGGCTGCGCTCGATGAGCTTGTCCAGCTGCAGCGCCTCCTGCAGCGCCACGCTCTGCGGCCAGCCCATGGCCGTGGGGTCCTTCATCGGCCCGTCGAGCATGGCGCCCACGAACAGCAGCACGATGAAGTTGAGCAGCAGCGTCGTCACCACCTCGTCGACGCCGTAGCGGCTCTTCATCAGCGCCGGGCCCAGCAGCAGCAGCGCGCCGGCCAGCGCCGCCGCGGCCATCATCGCCGGGAACAGCAGCCAGGCCGGCAGCGCCGAAGCCGCTGCCGCCGTGCAGGCCGCCGACCGCCACGGCGGCCAGCGCGCCCAGGTAGAGCTGGCCCTCGGCGCCGATGTTGAACAGCCGCGCGCGGAAGGCCACCGCCGCCGCCAGGCCGGTGAGGATCAGCGGCGTGGCGCGCGTCAGCGTCTCGGTGATCGCGAAGCGCGAGCCGAAACCGCCCTCGAGCAGCAGCGCGTAGGCCCGTCCCACCGGCGCGCCGGCCCAGGCGACGAGCAGCGACGCCACCAGCCAGCGTGCCGGCGATGGCGGCCACCGGCGCCAGCAGGAGCGCCGCGCGCGAAGGGGTGCTGCGGCGCTCCAGCCTCATGTCGCCAGCGCCGCAGTCTTCGGCCGCGCGCCGTGGCCGCCACCGGCCATCGCCAGGCCGATGCTGGCCAGCGTCCAGTCTGCGCGCCGGGCGGGCGTCGCTGAGCCGGCCCTGGTGCATGACGGCGATGCGGTCGGCCAGCGCGAAGACTTCTTCGAGGTCTTCGCTGATCAGCAGCACGCCGCTGCCGGCAGCGGCCGCGTCCAGCAGTTGCTGGTGCACATAGGCCACGGCGCCGATGTCCAGGCCCCAGGTCGGCTGGTTGGCGACGATCAGCGGCGGTGCCGCGGCGGCAGGCGGTGCCGGCGGCCGGTCCGGCGGCCGGGCGCCATCAGGACGCGGCCGAGGATGAGCTTCTGCATGTTGCCGCCCGACAGGCGTCGCGTCACCGTGTGCACGCCGGCGGCTTCGGTGCCGCGCACGTCGAAGCGCGCGACGAGGGCCTGCGCGTCGGCCATCGCGGCGCGGCGCTTCATGACGCCGAGGCGGGCATAGGCGGGGCGGTGGTAACGCTCGAGCACGGCGTTCTCCCACAGCGCCAGGTCGCCGACCACGCCCACGGCGTGGCGGTCCTCGGGCACGCGGGCCACGCCGGCATCGACGAAGGCGCGCGGCCGCGGCGGCAGCGCCCGCCCCGCGACGCTGCAGGCTGCCGCGCGTCCAGCGCCACGCTGCCCGCACAGCAGTTCGGCCAGCACGGCCTGGCCGTTGCCCGAGACGCCGGCCACGGCCACGATCTCGCCCGGCTGCACCTGCAGGTCGTCACGCCGTCGAGCAGCGGCCGGCCCTGCCGGCCGGCCGCCCGCACGGTGGCATCGCGCAGTTCGCAGGCCGGCGTGCCGGCCCGCGGCGGCGCGGCGCCGCGGCGCGGCATCTCCACGCTGCGCCCGACCATGGCCTCGGCCAGCAGGGCTTGTCGGCGCCGGCCGCCGGCAGCACCGCCACCAGCCGCCCGGCGCGCAGCACGGCGATGCGGTGCGACACGCGCAGCACCTCGTCGAGCTTGTGGCTGATGAAGATGATGGCCAGCCCGGCGCTCACCATCTGCCGCAGCGTGGCGAACAGGGCCTCGCTCTCCTGCGGCGTCAGCACCGCGGTCGGCTCGTCGAGGATCAGCACCCGCGCGCCACGGTACAGCGCCTTGAGGATCTCCACCCGCTGGCGCTCGCCCACCGACAGGCTGCCGACGCGAGCCTGCGGGTCGACCGCCAGGCCGAAGCGCACGCCCAGGTCCAGCAGGCGCCGGCGCGCGGCTTCGCGGCGCGAGAGCGGGCGCCACAGGCTTTCGGTGCCGAGCATCACGTTGTCGAGCACGCTCAGGTTGTCGGCCAGCGTGAAGTGCTGGTGCACCATGCCGATGCCGGCGGCCAGTGCCGCCCGCGGCTGGCCGGGCGCCAAGGGCCGGCCATCGACTTCGATGGTCCCCGCGTCGGCCACGTAGTGCCCGAACAGGATCGACACCAGCGTGCTCTTGCCGGCGCCGTTTTCGCCCAGCAGCGCCAGCACCTCGCCGCGGTCGAGGTCCAGCGAGATGCCGTCGTTGGCCAGCAGCGAGCCGAAACGCTTGGTGATGCCCGCCAGGCGCAACACGGGAGGTGGGGAAGGATCGGCCGGCATCGACCGATTCTCTTGCAGGACGACCGCGCGCCGGGGGTCGTTCGCGCCAACCGCTCCGGCGTTCGCCCCGGCCGGCCGGCGGCGTCAGGCCGGCTCGGTCACTGCCATCGTGGCGAACAGCGCAGGCACGTGGTCGGCGCGCAGCGGGCGCGACAGCAGGTAGCCCTGGCCGACATTCACCCCCAGGTCCTTCAGCGTGGCCAGCTGCTCGACGGTCTCGATGCCCTCGGCAATGATCTTCTTGCCCAGCGAACGCCCGAGGTTGACCACCGCGCGCACGATCTCCACGTTCTGTGCCTGCTGGTCCATGCCCATCACGAACGAGCGGTCGATCTTCAGGCTGTCGATCGGCAGCGTGCTGAGGTAGGCCAGCGACGAGTAGCCGGTGCCGAAGTCGTCGATGCTGAACTTGCAGCCCACTTCGCGCAGCGCATGCAGCGCGCCGAGCGCGACCTCGAGCTTGCCCATCAGGGTGGTCTCGGTGATCTCCAGCGTCAGGCAGTGCGCCGGCACCTCGTGGCGTTGCAGCACCTCCCGCACCATCGGCACCAGGGCGGCATTGCCCAGGTCGCGGCCCGAGATGTTGACGTGCATGTCCAGGTGTCCGGTGTGGCCGTCGGCGGCACGCCATGACGCCAGCTGTTCGACGGCACGGTCGATCACCCAGGCAGTCAGCGCCTCGATGTGGCCGCTCTCCTCGGCCAGCCCGATGAAGACGTCCGGGGCGATCGGCCCGCGCTCGGGGTGGACCCAGCGCGCGAGCGCCTCGAACCCACTCAGACGGTGCGGCGCCAGGTCGTACAGCGGCTGGTAGACCAGCGACAACTGGCCCTCGCCGATGGCGCGGCGCAGGTCGCCTTCGAGCTTGAGCTTCTCGGCAATGCGCTCGTGCATGCTCTGGTCGAACAGCATGACCCGGCGGCGGCCGTCGGCCTTGGCGGCGTACATCGCCAGGTCGGCGTCGCGCAGCACCTCGTCGGTGGTGCGGTAGCCGAGGTCGCTGAGCGTGATGCCGATGCTGGCCCCCGGCATCACCTCGGTGCCGTTGATCATCATCGGTGCCGACACCGCCTCGAGCAGGCGTTGCGCCAGCGCCATCGCATCGGCGGGGTCGTGCACTTGCTCGAGCAGAACGGCGAACTCGTCGCCGCCCAGGCGCGCCACCAGGTCGCCCGGGCGCACGCTTTCGGACAAGCGGCGCGCCACCTCGCGCAACAGCGTGTTGCCGGCGATGTGGCCGAGGCTGTCGTTGACGACCTTGAAGCGGTCGAGGTCGAGGAACATCACCGAGAAGCGCAGCGACTCGTCGAGGCGCGTGCGCTCGACCGCGACATCCAGCCGCTCGTTGAAGCAGTTGCGGTTGGCCAGGTCGGTGAGGCTGTCGTGGTAGGCGATGTGGTGCAGTTCGCCTTCGGCCAGGCGGCGCGAGGTGATGTCGTGCAGCTGGTAGATGAGCCCGTTGCGCTCGCTGGCCGGGTCGATGAAGCGGCCGCAGTGCAGCGACACCCAGAGGTGCCGGTCGCCTGCGCTGCGGCAGCGCAGTTCCATCGAGAACGACTCGCCGCTGCCGTCGGCCATGCCCTCGACGCGGCGGCTGAACAACTGGTCGTCGCCCGGGTGCAGCAACTCGTCGAAGCGGCGGTTCAGCAACGTCGGCTCGGTGCGGGCGAGCAGCGTGCACAGGGACTGGTTCACCTGGTGGATGGTGCCGTCGGGGCGCACGATGGCCATGCCAATCGCGGCGTGGGTGAAGGCTGCGGTGAAGCGCTGCTGGTTCAGTGCCGCCTCGCGCTGCGCCTCGGCGATGCGCGCCTCCTGCGCCTGGTGGTCGGCCTCCTGGCGGCGCAAGGAATAGTGGACCAGGGCCAGCACGGCGCTGGCCACCGCGGCCGCCAGCACGATGACGGCCGGCCCGAATTGGCGCGCGTTCACGGCCAGCACCCCGGCCACCGCCGCAGAGAGCAGGTAGATCGCAGCCAGCCAGCTGTAGTTCTGCGCCCAGTCGGGCAGCGAGACGCGCTGGCCGTTCTTGGCCGCCACCACCGCCAACAGCGGCAACGTGGTGCCCGCGAAATAGGGCAGCGACACCAGGCACAGCGCCGCAAGCGTGGCCATGGCGGCGGGCGGGCCGGCGGCCTCCAGCACGCCGTGCAGCGCGTCGAGGCCAGCCCGCAGAGCAGCCATCGTGGCGGTTGCCGCCGCCGGGTGCCGGCCCGGCTGGTCAGCCGCTTGGAGGTGCGGCAGCGCGCCGACCAGGACTTCGGCGCCGGCCGCCAGCGCCGCCGCCGGAGCGCCGTGCAGCGCCAGCAGAGCAAAGACGAAGACATCGGCGACGCCGATCGAATATTTCGTGCGCGGGATGTGCAGGGGAAACAGCGCCACCACGGCCACGAAGGCCACGCCCAGCGCCACCCGCAGCAGCGTCGGCGTCGGCAGCGCGGCCAGCTGCACCAGCGCCCAAGCCGCCGCCAGCATCCCCGCCGCGACCAGCCCCAGCCAGCGCGCCGTGGCGGTGGCGTTGTAGTCGTGCAGATGCCGCTGCGCAAAGCGGGTCCAGGGCCCGGACCGCGCGCGACGGGGGGCACTGTCGGCAGCGGCTCGGGGATGCGCGTCGTGGGGCGGGGGGCTCATGGCTGTCTTATCGGCTGTTCTCGCCCGCAATCAAGGGCCACCCGCCGCCCGGGCCCGCCGCGGCGGCCGGCCCGGCGCGATCAGGGCAGGCCCAGCAGGCTCTTGTCGAAGGCGCCGACCGGATCGGCCAGCAATTCGCTGAGGATGAAGCCTTCGCTCAGGATGAAGCCCTCGCTGAGGATGAAGCCCTTCGCTGAGGATGAAGCCGTTGCCGAACGTGAGCCCCTCGCTGAGGATGAACCTTCACTCAGGATGAAGCCTTCACTGAGGATGAAGCCCTCGCTCAGGATGAAGCCCTCACTCAGGATGAAGCCTTCGCTCAGGATGAAGCCATTGCCGACCACGCCCTGCTGCTGGGCCAGCCTGAGCCCTTCGGAGAGGATGAAGCCCTCGCTGAGGATGAAGCCTTCGTTGAGTATCCGAGCCCGAGCCGGCCAGGAGCGGCCACGGTGGCGGTCGGTGCGAACACGCCCGCGCCGTTCACGGCCGAATTGCTGCCGGCCAACCGGTCGAGGAGCACCACGCCCGCCGTCAACAGCGACTGCTCGCTGGCGTTGGTCTCGACGACGGCCTTCGGCACCGTGTTGGCGGGCACGCCCGCGCTGGCCGGCAGGTACTGCACGGTGTTGCGCAGCGCGACCTGCCGCACCCAGGTCAGGCCCGGGTCGTAGATCGGCTGGAAGTTCGTGAACAGGGCGTCGCCGCTGACGAGGTGGCCGCCGCCGGCGTAGGCAATGCGGCTCCAGTCGAAGGGCTCGCCGTTGAGCGTGGACGACGGAACGGGCAGGACACCCGGCGCCAGAGGTTGTCGACCAGGCTGTCGCCCGCCTTCAGCCCGCCAATGTCGGCGCCGCAGCGCCTGCGCCAACCGCACCGCGCCTTCCACGTTGAGCTGGCCGGCACCCTGCTGCAGCAGGTTGGCACCCCTCAGCGGCTGCGCCGTGTACTGCAGGATCGCCTTCACCAGCGGCGGCGTCAGTCCGGGGTTGGCCTGCAGCAGCACGGCCGCCGCGCCGGCCACCGCGGGCGCGGCCACCGAGGTGCCGCTGAGCTGCATCAGCTCCTCGTTGGGGACCTGCGCGGCGCCTTGCGCCTGCGCGCCCTGCATGAGCGACGGATACAGCGACGCCAGCACGTTGCCGCTGGGTGCAGCCTGGTTCTTCTTGTTGGCGACGGCGCCGAGCAGCCGGTTGCCCGGTGCCACCAGGTCGGGCTTGAGCACGTTGTCGAACCAGCGCTTGCCGCCGGGCATCGGCACGCTGCCGCGGGTGGGGCCGCGTGAGCTGAAGCCGGCCATCAGGTCGTCGCTGCGGATCGGCGTGGCCACCGGATTGGCGGCGCCGACGGTGATGACCGAGGGCTCGATGCCGGGGGAGCTGATCGCACCATAGACCTCGGCCCCGGCGTCGTTCTTGCCGGCATTGCTGGCCGAGGCCACGACCACGATGCCCGCCGCCACGGCGCTGCGCGCGGCGCGCGCCAGCGGGTCGAGCAGGAACGAGTCGGTGCCGTTGGCGGCCAGGCTCATGTTCATGACCCGGATGTTGTGGAAGCGCGCGCGCTGCAGCACCCAGTCGATGCCGACGAGCAGGTCGGCCACGGTGCCGACGCCGCGCTCGTCGAGAACGCGCACGTCGTACAGCGTCGCTCCCGGCGCGACGCCGGTCGAATCGGGCGTCTGGTAGCTGCCGCGGCCGGCGGCGATCGACGCCACCACGGTGCCGTGGCCGTTGGGGTCGGGCAGCGCCTCCTTGGGCGTCGCCTTCTGCGCCAGCGTGCCTGCGAGCTGGTGCCGTCGACGCCGAACTGCCAGCGCACGGTGGGGCTGTAGTCCCTGCCGGGCGCCCAGCCGGTGCCGACGATCGCCTTGTTGAGCCCCACGACGTCGACCACCTGCGCCACGCGCGACTTACCGGCGGCGTCCTTCATGTTGCGATGGTCCCAGTCGATGCCCGAATCGAGCACCGCGATGCCGACACCGCGGCCGTCGAAGGCGCCGGCGGCGCCAACGCCGGACTGCACCGCCGATGCGCCGGTGGTGTCGGCCACCAGGCTGCCCGTTCGCGCCGTCGAGCGATTGGGGGCGATCGACAGCACGTCGATGCGCGCGGCCAGCGTCGGCAGCAACGAGACAGGGACCAGGGCCGCCATCGCCCGCACCGAGTAGAAGACGGCGTACACCGAGCCTTTGTTGGCCAGAACGGTGTTGCGCAGCTCGGTCAGGAGCGGATCGCTGCCACGCGCCACGATCAGCACCTTGACGTACGGCTGCCCGCCCAGGCTCTTGGCCCAGGTGACCTTGGGCAGGGTGGTGGCGCCGACGACCTGCGCCAGGTCGGCCGCGATCTTCGGGCTGACGGTCTGCGCGACGGCCGGCCCGGCCATGGCCAGGGCGCCGACGCAGGCGGTCAGGGCAAGCAGGTGTTTGAATATCGAGCGGCGGTTTGGCATGCGGTTCCCCGGTGGGCCGGACTTCGGTCGCTGCGGGCGCAGCGGCTTCGCTTGAGCACGACCCTCACTCCGGGGTCATCGACGCCACCGGGAGGCTTTATGAGGCCCACCCCTGCGGGTGAAGGCGCCCGCCGGCAATTCGTCACGAAACGCGAGCTCGCTTGCAGAGAGCGGCCGCGCCGGCGTTCTGCGCCACCTTTTGCGCTACCGTGCGTGCCGATGGCCCGCTCCGAACCCGACGCTCCTGCCGCCACCTGCCTGAACTGCGGCGAGCACTTCGGCGAGCCGCGACCCAAGTACTGCCCAGCCTGTGGGCAGGAGACCAACGTCAGGCCGCCGCGCCTGGGTGAGTTCGCGCAGCAGTTCGGGGGCGCCTACTTCGCCGCCGAGGGCGCCTTGTGGCGCACGCTCAAGCTGCTGCTGTTCAAGCCCGGTGAGCTGACGCGGCAGTACCTGGCCGGCCGGCGCAGGCACTTCGTGCTGCCGCTGCGCCTGTACTTGACGATCAGCGTCGTCGTGCTGCTGCTGCTGCGAGCCGTCGCCACGGTGAATATCGAAGCGCCCGGCGCCGTCCGCCTGGACGGCGCCGAGCCACGCAACGTGCAGCTGGACCTCGTCGCAGGGCGCGCCGGCCTGAAGGACGGCGTGTTCTTCTGCACCGACCTGCCGACCTGGCTGTGCCGGCGCATCCAGCGTCGCATCGACATCGAGCCCCGGTTCTTCGTGCGCGAGATCGAGCAACTGGGGCTGCGCTTCGTGGCCAACCTGGGTGGCGCCATGTTCGTGTTGCTGCCCGGCTATGCGCTGTGGCTGTGGCTGGTCTATCGCAACCGGCGGCTGCGCTACACGGAACACCTGGTCTTCGCGCTGCACGTGCATGCTTTCTGGTTCACGATGCTGGCGCTGAGCTTGATCGGTCTGCCGTGGGTCGGTCCGCTGGCGGCCGCCGCGGTGCCGGTGTACACGCTGCTGGCGATGCGGCGCGTCTACGGCGGCCGCTGGGGGCCGTTGCTGCTGCGCGCAGGGGTGGTGAGCGTCTTCTACGGCATGACGCTGGCGCTGGCCCTGGCCGGTGTCGCCTTGGTGGCGATGCTGTCCTGACCGCTCAGCAGCCGAGCTGCGTGGCCAGCTGGCCGATGCCGTCGGCGACGAGATCGAACTCGGCTTCGGCGCACGGCTCCATGGCGCCGCCCGGTCCCCGCTCCAGTGGACGCGGGATGTAGGCCGTGCGCAGACCGCAGGCCGCTGCGGCACGCAGGTCGCCGGGGTGCGCGGCCACCATCATCACCTGCTGCGGCGGCAGGTCCAGTAGCTTCGCGGCGCCCAGGTAGACCTCGGGGTCGGGCTTGTAATGGGCAAAGAGTTCGGCCGAAAGTACCGCATCCCAGGGCAGCGCGGCGTGCTTGGCCATCGCCACCAGCAGCGAAAGGTTGCCGTTGGACAAGGTCGTGATCGTGTGGCGCGACTTCAGGCGCGTGAGCCCGGCCACACTGTCGGGCCAGGGTGTCAGGCGGTGCCAGACGAGATTGAGGTCGGCCGCCGCCGTCTCGGACAACGTGACGCCACGCTCCGCCAGCAGCCGGTCCAGGATGCGGCGGTGCAGCCCGTCGATATTCGTCCACGGCAGCGCGCCGCTTCGCACCTCCTGCATCGCCGGCTCGTAGCCGGCGCGCCAGGCGAGCGCGAATTCACCCGCGTCGACCGGTAGCCCGATGCGCGCCACCTCGGCCACGATCGAGCCGTACCAGTCAACGACCGTGCCGAAGATGTCGAAAGTGAGTGCACGCACCAGCGGTGTAGCCCTGGTGGCCATCGTACTCATCGATGACGGCATCGGTTGCCCACACCCTGTCGCGCGCCTACTTCGCCGTGCCCTTGGGTTGACTGTCGTCGACCTTCACGGTGTAGGTGCCGGCCAGGATCTCCTTCTGTCGTGCCGCCACCTTGTCCATCACGGCCTTGGGCACTTTGCCTTCGAAGGTGCCCAGCGGGCTCAATTCGCTGCCCTTGAACTTCATCATCGAGTACTTGCCATGGTCCTCGGCCTTGAACTGGCCGGCCTTGACGGCCTTCAGCGCCACGTCGATGGTCGGCTCCATGTTCCACAGGGCGCTGGCGATCACCGTCTCGGGGTACTGGGCCTGCGTGTTGATGACGTTGCCGATGGCCAGCACCTTGCGCTCCTTGGCCGCGTCACTGACGCCGAAGCGCTCGGCGTACATCACGTCGGCGCCCTTGTCGATCATCGCGAAGGCGGCTTCCTTGGCCTTGGGCGGATCGAACCAACTGTTGATGAAGGTGACCATGAATTCGACCTTGGGGTTGGACTCGCGGGCGCCGGCCATGAAGGCGTTCATGAGCCGGTTCACCTCGGGGATCGGAAAGCCGCCGACCATGCCGATCTTGCCGCTCTTGCTCATGCCGCCGGCGATGAGGCCGCTCAGGTAGGCGGGCTCCTGGATGTAGTTGTCGAAGACGCTGAAGTTGGGCGCCTGCGGGCCCTTGCTGCTGCCCATCAGGAAGGCGACCTTGGGATAGTCCTTGGCCACGCGGCGCGCCGCGTCTTCCACCGCGAAGCTCTCGCCGACGATCAGCACGTTGCCCTTCTCCGCGTACTGGCGCATCACGCGCTCGTAGTCGGCGTTGGCGACGTTCTCGCTGAACACGTACTCGACTTCGCCGCGGCCGGCGGCGGCTTTCAGCGCCTTGTCGATGCGGCTCACCCATTGCTGCTCCACCGGCACGGTGTAGATGGCGGCCACCTTGAGCTTGGCCTGCGCCAGCGCGGGCAGGGGCAGCGCCGCCAGCGCGGCAACGGTGATGGCGGCGCTCAGGGCGGTGCGGCGGGACGGGGTCATGCGGGCTCCTGGAAGTGTTGTGACGGTGGTGAATGATTACGCAAGACGCGTTCCAGCGGCAGGCGGCCGCTGACGAACCGCGTCAATCCGTTGTTCCAGAGCCTGCTTTCGGGCCCGCGGAGACCCCGGCTGCAGGGTCGCGATTCACTGGCAAAAGGGGTGGATATCCTGCGATCTGCCCGCCGGGAGGACGCCTAGAATCGGCGGCAACCTGCCTGGGGTGGACGGCCATGTTGCTCGGCCGGGTGCCCCGTCCACCGCGGTCTCGCAGCCGCCAGGCGCCGCCCCGATGACCACCACCGCCCTTTCCGCCCTGTCACCGCTGGACGGCCGCTATGCACCCCGACTGGCGGCACTGCGGCCGCTGCTGTCCGAATTCGGCCTCATGCACCGCCGCGTTCAGGTGGAAGTGGAATGGTTCATTGCGCTGTCGGACGCCGGCTTTGCCGAGTTCAAGCCCTTGTCCGCGGCCAGCCGCGGGATGTTGCGCGGCTTCGTCGTGCGCTTCTCGGAAGCCGACGCGCAGGCCATCAAGGACATCGAGAAAACCACCAACCATGATGTCAAGGCGGTGGAGTACTGGCTCAAGGCGCGCTTCGAGGGCCACGCCGAACTCCAGGCCGCGGGGGAGTTCGTGCATTTCGCCTGCACCAGCGAAGACATCAACAACACCAGCCACGCGCTGATGCTGCAGGCGGCGCGCGACACCGTGATGCTGCCGGCGCTGGACCGGTTGTTGGCCAAGCTCACGCAGATGGCGCACACGCTGGCCGCCGTGCCCATGCTCAGCCGCACCCACGGCCAGACCGCCAGCCCCACCACGGTGGGCAAGGAGGTGGCCAACGTGGCGGCGCGGCTGGCCACGGCGCGCGCGCGCATCGCCGCGGTGCCGCTGCTGGCCAAGATGAACGGCGCCGTGGGCAACTACAACGCGCATGTCGCGGCCTACCCCGGCTTCGACTGGGAGGCCTTCAGCCGCCGCGTCGTCGAGGACCGGCTCGGCCTGGCCTTCAACCCCTACACGATCCAGATCGAGCCGCACGACTACATGGCCGAGCTGTTCGACGCCCATGCCAGGGCCAACACGCTGCTCACCGACTGGGCGCGGGACCTCTGGGGCTATATCTCGCTGGGGTACTTCAAGCAGCGCGTGAAGAAGGGCGAGGTCGGCTCGAGCACGATGCCGCACAAGGTCAACCCGATCGACTTCGAGAACGCGGAGGGCAACTTCGGCCTCGCCAACGCGCTGCTGGCGCACATGAGCCACAAGCTGCCGATCAGCCGCTGGCAGCGCGATCTCACCGACAGCACGGTGCTGCGCAACATGGGCGTGGCGCTGGGCTACACGCTGCTGGCCAACGACAGCCTGGCGCGCGGGCTCGACAAGCTGGAGGTCAACGAAGCGGCGCTGGCCGCCGACCTGGACGCCGCCTGGGAGGTGCTGGCCGAGCCGGTGCAGACGGTGATGCGCCGCCACGGCCTGCCCGACCCGTATGCGCAGTTGAAGGACTTCACCCAGGGCAAGCCGATCACGCGCGAGTTGATGCAGGGCTTCATCCAGGCGCTGCCGCTCCCCGCCACCGAGAAGCAGCGCCTGCTGGACATGACGCCCGCCGGCTACACCGGCCTGGCCGAGCCGCTGGCGCGGAGGTGGTCTTGAGTTTTCGCGACCAGCTGGCCTCGGCCGCGGCGCGCAATGGCTCGATGCTGTGCGTCGGCCTGGACCCCGAGCCGGCGAAATTCCCGCGCCCCTGGCGCGACGATGCATCGCGCATCTTCGACTTCTGCTCGGCCATCGTCGAAGCGACCCGGGACCTGGTCATCGCCTACAAGCCGCAGATCGCCTATTTCGCCGCACAGCGTGCCGAAGACCAGTTGGAAGGACTCATCGATCACATCCACACCCGCGCGCCCGGCGTGCCGGTGATCCTGGATGCCAAGCGCGGCGACATCGGAGCCACTGCCGAGCAGTACGCGCGCGAGGTCTTCGAGCGCTACCACGCCGACGCGGTGACGCTGTCGCCCTTCATGGGCTTCGATTCGATCGAACCCTACATGCGCCACGACGGCAAGGGGCTGATCCTGCTGTGCCGAACCTCCAACCCCGGCGGCAGCGACCTGCAGGCGCAGCGGCTCGCGGCCGCCGAAGGCAGCAGCGAGGAAGGTGCCGGCGAGATGCTCTACGAGCGCATCGCGCGCCTGGCCGCGGGCGATTGGAACCGCGGCGGCCAGATCGGCCTGGTGGTGGGCGCCACCTACCCGCGCGAAGTGGCGCGGGTGCGCGAACTGGCGCCCACGCTGCCGCTGCTGATCCCAGGCATCGGCGCCCAGGGCGGCGACGCCGAGGCCACCGTGCGCGCCGGCTGGCGCCCGGGGGCGCCGATCATCGTCAGCTCCTCGCGCGCCGTGCTCTATGCCGGCAGCGGCGAAGACTTTGCCGCCGCGGCGCGCGCTGTCGCGCTGGCCACGCGCGCGCAATTGCAGCGGGCCCGACCCAATGCCTGAAACGATGCCGGACCTCGACCTCGACGTCGACGCGATCGCCGAGCAGGAGGAGTTGCAGCCGGCACCTCCGCGCGCCGCCGCTGAACCGCACCCGGCGCTGCTGCGGCAGATGACGCGGGCCTTCCTGGTGGTCGCGGCCGTGGCCTGCGCAGCCGGCGGCCTGCTGTTCCTGGCCGATCGGGGCGCGCCCGGTCCGCGGGAGATGCTGGCGGCGATCTACGCCACCCTGGCGCTGTGTTCGGTCCTCGCCATCCGGCTGCCCGACGAATGGATCGCGCATGCCTTGACGCTGGTGCTGACCGCGGCAACCGCCCTGCTGGCGGGCACCGCGCTCGCCCTCGGCTGGGGCCTCGCTGCGCCGGCCCTGCCGGCACTGGGCCTGCTGGTGTGCGTGATGTGTGCGGCGGCGGGCTGGCGCGCCGGCGTGCTGCTGGCAGCGGTGTCCGCCGCGGCGGTGCTGGTCTTGGCTCTGTCGGCGCCGCCCGCGGGGGGAACAGTCGCACCGTCTGCCGTGTTCCTGATCGGCACCCAGCTCATCGCCATCGCGGCCGGGCTGGCCGGCGGTGTGATGATCTCGCAGGTGGTGGCGCGCTTCATGCGCTCGGCGCACGAACGCGAACAGCGCTTTCGTCGGCTGCTGGCGCTGGCCGCCGATGCCTACTGGGAGATCGACCACGACAACTGCCTGGTGGCGGCCACGGACCACCATCACGACCACGGCCCACGGGCGCCGGTCGTCGGCCTCGGGCTGCCCCCCTGGGAGCTGCCGAACTTCGGTTGCGACTCCGAGACACTGGACCAGCTGCAGGCCGACCTGGGCTCGCGCGTGCCCTTCCGCGACCTGCCCATCACCTGGACCGACGACGAGGGTCGGGCGCGTGCCTACCTGGTGAGCGGAGAGCCGCGCTACGACGAACGTGGCGTCTTCAAGGGCTACTGGGGCGTGGCACGCGACGTCACCGACGTCAACGCCGCCCGCGAGGCCCTGGCCGCCACGGAGACCCGCTACCAGGAACTCTTCACCCGCATCCCGACGCCGCTGGTGCTGCACCGCGGCGGCCGCGTCATCGACGCCAACCCGTCGGCGGTGGCCATGTTCGGCCACCCCGACCTGCAGGCTATGCTCGGCAGCGATCTGCTCACCGCCTACGAGAGCGGCGATTCGCGCGAGCGCGCACGCCGACGCATGGAAATGCTGCAGGGCCAACGGCTGGGCACCGCCCTGCCGGTGGCCGATTACCGCCTGCTCGTGCGCGGGCGCCGCATCGCCGTGCGCGGCACCGGTGTACGCGTCGACGCCGAAGGGGGGCCGGCGATGCTGGCGATCTTCGTCGACGACACCGAGCGGCTGGCCACGGAACAGGCGGTGCGCCGCTCGGAGGCGATGCTGTCGCACCTGGTGGCCACGAGCCCCGACCTGATCACGCTCACGGACATGGCCAGCGGTCGCTATGCCATGGTCAACCACACCTTCGAGCGCCTCATCGGCTGGACGACGGCCGAGGCCGTGGGTCGCACCTCGCTCGAACTCGGGGTCTGGGCCAGCGCCGAAGACCGCGAGCGCTTCATCGCGCTGATGCACGACAAGGGGGAAGTGGCCGACCTGCCCACGCGCTTCGTCACCAAGTCCGGCGTCACGATCTCGATGCTGGTGTCGGCCGCGCGCTTCGTGATGGACCGGCGCGACTACATGGTGATCAACGCGCGCGACGTCACCGACAGCGAGCGCGAGCGCCTGGAGCGTGCGGCGATCCTGGCCAACGCCTCGATCGGCATCGCCGTCACGCGCGGGCGCCGCTTCGTGCTGGCGAACCGGCACTTCGAGCAGATTTATGGCTGGGAGCCGGGGGCACTGATCGGCCAGGCCGGGCAGACGGTGTGGCTGAGCGACGACGACTACGCCGACGTGCGCCAGCTGGTGGGCCCGGCACTGGCGCGCGGCGAAGTGGTGGAGCTGGAGCGGCGCAGCCGCCGCAAGGACGGCAGCACCTTCATGGCGCGCGTGCGCGGCCGCGCCATCGACCCCGAGCGGCCGGCCGAAGGCGGCACGGTGTGGATCGTCGAGGACGTCACCGAGCGGCGCCAGTTCGAGCAGGCGCTGGCACGCGCACGCGACGACGCCGAGGCCGCTAGCCGAGCCAAGAGCGCCTTCCTGGCCAACACCAGCCACGAACTGCGCACGCCGCTGAACGGCATGATCGGCCTGGCCCGGTTGGCGCGCGCCCCCGAGACCGCCGAGCCGCAGCGGCTGCAGTACCTGGACCAGATCGCCGAGAGCGCGCAGTCGCTGGCCGGCATCATCTCGGACATCCTCGACCTGTCCAAGATCGAAGCCGGCAAGCTGCACATCGAGGCCACCGTGTTCGACCTCGGCGAGTTGCTGCGCGCGCTGCTGCGCACCTACGCGACGCTGGCCGAGGCGCGCCCGCTCGAGTTGCGTTTCGAGATCGGGCCCGAAGTCGAAGGCTCCGTCAGCGGCGACCCGCTGCGCGTGCGCCAGATCATCACCAACTTCCTCAGCAACGCGCTCAAATTCACCAGCGCGGGTCACGTGCACGTGACCGCGCGCCGCCCGGGCGGCGCCGACTCGGCGCGGGTGCGTTTCGAGGTCTCCGACACCGGACCGGGCATCGACGAGACCATCCGCGCCCGGCTGTTCAAGCCGTTCACGCAGGCCGACGAGTCGACCACCCGGCGCTACGGCGGCACCGGGCTGGGCCTGTCGATCTGTCATGAATTGGCCACCATCATGGGCGGCGAGGTGGGGGTGGACAGCCATCCGGGCCAGGGCAGCACCTTCTGGGCCGAACTGCCGCTGCCGCGCACGGGCGCGCCGCTGCCGACCGCGGTGGCCGACGACGACCGGGGCTTGGAGGGCACGCGCGTGCTGATGGTCGAGGACAACCCGGTCAACATGATGATCGCGGTGGCGATGCTCCAGCGCTGGGGCATCGAGGTGGCGCAGGCCCACAACGGCCACGAGGCGGTGACCGAGGTCAACGATGCCGCCGCCGCCGGCCGGCCCTTCGACGCCGTGCTGATGGACGTGCAGATGCCGGTGATGAGCGGCCACGAGGCCACGCGCGCGCTGCGTGCCGGCATCGCCGGGCGCGACCTGCCGATCATCGCGCTCACCGCCGCGGCCCTGGTGACCGAGCGTGACGAAGCGCTGAGCGCAGGCATGAACGACTTCCTGACCAAGCCCGTCGACGCCGAGAGGCTGCACGCCACGCTGTTGCGCTGGTGCTCGCGCGCCGGCCACCCCGCCGACTGACGACCGCGGTCCTGGCGCGGCCGGCGCGCCGCTGCCTACACCACCGCCGGCTGCAGAAAGCGGATGGTGCCGGCGTCGGCGTCGATCTCGACCTCCAGGCCGATCGGCAACGTGAACTTCCGTTTGATGTGGCCGATCATCGCGCCGGCATAGACCGGCACGTTCAGCGGCTTGAAGTAGTCGTCGAAGACCTCGTCCAGCGTCAGCGTGCCGTAGCCGTCGCCCGGCCTGCAGTTGGTGAAGGCGCCCAGCACGACGCCGGCCACGCGGTCCAGCACGCCGGCCAGCTTGAGGGTGCTGAGCATGCGGTCGATGCGATAGATGTATTCGTTGACATCTTCCAGGAACAGGATCGCACCGTCGAAGCGCGGCCAGAAGGGCGAGCCGGCCATCGACGTGAGCACCGCCAGGTTGCCGCCGAGCAGCGGACCGCGCGCCATGCCGCCGCGCAGCGTGGTGATGCGGTTGGCGCTGGAGACCAGCGCGTCGTCCTTGTCCTTGGGGTTGCGCAAGGTCATGGCCTGCGCCTCCATCACCGCGCCGCGCAGGTGCTCGACGCTGAAGGCGTTCCACTCCGACGCGCCCACCGGGCTGTGGAAGGTCACGAGCCCGGTCATCGCGTTGACGGCCGTGATGAGCGCCGTGATGTCGGAGAAGCCGCCCAGGAATTTCGGCGTGCGGCGCATCGCCGCATAGTCCAGCAGCGGCAGGATGCGGTTGCCGCCCGAGCCCCCCGTCATGGCCAGCAGGCCGTGCACGCCGGGGTCGGCAAACATGGCGTTGACGTCGGCGGCGCGCTGCGCATCGGTGCCGGCAAAGTGCCCGTAACGCGCGCGCAGGTTCGGCGCCTCGCGCACCTTGAAGCCCAGCGCCTGCAACGTTTCGGTGGCGATCTCGTAAGGGGCGCGCTCGTGGATCGCGCCCGAGGGGTTGACCAGCGCGACGGTGTCGCCGGGCTGCAGGCGGCGTGCTCGCAGCGGCGCCGGGCGCGACGGTGCCGCGGCAGCCGCGCCGGCGGCACGCCCGGCCGTCGCGCTCGTCGCAGCGGCGGCGGCGGCGGCGGCGATGAACTGGCGCCGGCTGGTGTGGGTGGGCATTTCAGTAGACGCGCGGCAGTTCGTGCCGCACACGTTCGCGATCGCCGTGGTCGAAGTGCCACCACTCGTTGGGGATGCCCTGGAACCCGCCATGCGCCATCGCGTCGGCAAGCCAGCGGCGCATCTGCACGTGGGCCGGCGTGAGCACGCCGCTGGCCAGGTGCTCTTCGTGCAGCGCCGGGTGCGAGGCCGGCGTCATCTCGTCGAAGCCGCTGCCCATGTCGGCCTCGCGGCCGTCGGCGCCCAGCAGCGTCACGTCGACGGCCATGCCGAAGCTGTGGATCGAGCCGCGCCCGGGGTGGGCAAAGTAATGCTGCATGGCCGTGCCCTCCACGTCCTTCCAGATCGCTTCCTGGACGCGCTGCGGACGCAGTGCGTCCAGCACCAGGATCGTCCAGCCCGGCCGGCGCGCCGCCAGCCACTGCTGGGCGGCCCGCAGGCCGGCCGCGGCCTCGCGGCGCAGCCAGGCGCAATCCAGCGCACCGTACAGGCTGTGCCCGGCGAAGTTGTTGCTGCCGACATAGCGCAGGTCCACGCGCAAACCGTGCAGCGTGTGCAGGCGCACGAACGCCGGATCGGCGGCGATGTCCTCGACACGGATCATGGCCGCACCACCCCTTCGAAATCGACACTGCCGTTGGGCGACATCACGAAGCCCGTGACGTCCTTGCGCACGGGGATGTAGACCGACGAATGCGCCATCGTGATCCAGGGCCGCTCGCGCTTGAAGATCTCCTGCGCACGCTCGACCATCGCCAGCCGCTTGGACACGTCGACCTCGGCGCGCGCCCCTTCGACCAGCGCGTCGAACTCCGCGTTGCAGAACTTGATGCCGCCGCGGCTGGCGGCACAGGTGAGGTTGGGGGTCAGGAACTCGTCGGCGGCGGCGATGTCGCTCGTCCAGCCGCTCATGTAGACGTGGTGTTCGCCGTTGTTGGCGCGCTTGAGGTATTCGCCCCACTCGTAGGTGAGGATGCGCGCCTTGACGCCGATCCTGGCCCAGTCGGCCTGGATCATCTGCGCCATCAACTGGCCGTTGGGGTTGGTGGGGCGGCTGATGGGCAGCGCCCAGAGGTCGATCTCGAAGCCGTCCGGGTGGCCCGCCTGCGCCAGCAATTGCTTCGCCCGTGCCGGATCGAACTCGTTCTTCAGGCGCCGGTTGTAGCCCGGGACCGCGGGCGGGAAGGCGCTCACCGCCTGCATCGCGTCGCCGCGCGGGAACAGCACCTTGAACAGCGCGTCGCGGTCCACGGCCATGTCCAGCGCCTCGCGCACCTCGCGCTTGTCGACCGGCGGCTTCTTCAGGTTGAACCCCAGGTAAGAGATGTTCAGCGCCTGGATCTTCAGGATGTCGATCTGCGGGTGGCCGCTGAGCGCGGTGATGTCGACGTCGCGGATGGCGGCGGTGACATGGCATTCGCCGCGCGCGATCTTCTGCACCCGCACATTGGGCTCGCGGCTGATGGCGTAGACCAGCGCCTTGGTCTGCTGCACACCGCGCCAGTACTCCGGGTGCGGCTGCAGGCGCAGCACGTCGTCCTTGCGGTAGCTCTTGAAGCGGTAGGGCCCGGTGCCCACCGGCTGGTTGTTGATCGCGCTGGCCCGGCCTTCGGCCAGCAGCCGGGCGGCGTATTCGGCCGAGTGGATGGCCGCGAAGGTGCCGGCAAAGTAGGACAGGAAGTTGACATTCGGCCGGTGCAGGCGGAAGCGAACCTCGTGGTCACCGAGGCGATCGATGCCGGCGATCATCTCGGCCAGGCCCAGGCTCTGCGGGTAGACGAAAGTGGCCGGGAAGGCGACGTTGAAGGGCTGCCTCGCGTCCACCAGCCGACGGAAGGTGAACAACACGTCCTCGACATTGAACTCGCGCGTGGGCGTGAAGTAGGGCGTGGCGTGGAATTTCACGCCACGGCGCAGCTGGAAGGTGAAGGCCCTGGCGTCGGGCGACACCGTCCAGGTGGTGGCGAGCTCGGGCACGATCTCCGAGCCGCCGCGCCGGAAGGCCACCAGCCCCTGGAAGATCTGCGAGGTGACATTGCTCGTGCTGGCGGTGTCCCACAGCGCCGGATCGAAGCCCTCGGGGCTGGCGTCGGCGCAATAGACCAGCGGTTTGGCGGCGCCGGCGCTGGCGCTGGCGCAGGCGGCGGCCAGGGCAAGCAGGCTGGCGGCGGCAACGCGGAGCGACACGCGGCGCATCATAGCGGCGGCCTCGGCATGCATCGGCACAATGACCCGACCGAACGCGGAGGCCGACCTTGTTTCTGCTGCACCCCCCCATCGCCCCCTGGTGCGTGGCCGACGCATCGGGCCTGCAACTCGTGTTGCTGGCCTCCTTGCCGCTGCCGCCAGGCCGTGTCTTCGTGCGCACGCTGCCCGACCACGAGGAAGAGCTCATCCCCATGCACGCCGACGGCCAGCAGGGCGCGCTGCATCGCTGGCGCGTGCGCGTGCCGTGGGACCGTGGCCATGCCCTGACGCTGTATGCCTTCGTCGCCGCCACGCTGCAGGGGCAGCGATGGCTGGGCGCCGATGGCGAACGCGAGCACGTGCCGCCCGAGGCACAGCACTTCCGCGTCCACCGGGACGAGCAGCCGCCGGCCTGGGTGCGCGAGCAGGTCTTCTACCAGGTCTTTCCCGATCGCTTTGCGCCTGGAGACCACGGCGGCGACCTCGTCGGCCTCGCCGACCGCCTGCCCTACGTGCAGGACGAACTCGGCGCCACCGCGATCCACCTCGACCCGGTGTTCACCGCCACCGGCAGCCGCCGCGACGACACCGGCGACGGCACGCAAGTCGACCCGCATCTGGGCGGCAACGCCGGTCTGGCCGACCTGCGGGTCGCCATGCATCAACGCGACATGCGGCTGGTGCTCGACGCGGTGGTCAACCACGCCGGTGACGACGCTCTCTGGTTCGACCGCTCGGGCCGCCACGGCGGGCGCGGCGTGCAGCCCGCCATCTCTGCCGCGCCCGACGCCGTGCTGCGACGCTGGCTGCGGCCGCCTCATGCTGTCGACGGCTGGCGGCTGGATGTGATCCACATGCTCGGCGACGGTCCGGGCGCGCGCAACAGCGCCCGCCATGTGCGCGCTGTCCGCCGTGCCGTGCGCGAGGAGAACCCCGAGGCCTATGTGCTGGGTGAGCACTTCTCCGAGGCCACGCGCTGGCTGCAGGGCGACCAGGAAGACGGCGCGATGAACCACCATGGCTTCACGCAGCCGCTGCACGCCTGGCTGATGGGGCTGGAACTCGCCGGCCTCCGCGTGCCCATCAGCACGGCGGCATTCGAGGCCTGGCTCGCACAGGCGATCGCGGCCATCCCCTACGCCAACCAGTTGGCGCAGATGAACCGGCTCGACAGCCACGACACGCCGCGCCTGCTGATCGAGCTCGGCGGCGACGTCGAGCGCATGAAGCTCGCCGTGACGCTGCTCTTCACGCGGCCCGGCGTGCCGTGCATCCATAGCGGCGACGAGACCGGGCTCGAAGGAGAGGTCGACCCCGATGGCCGGCGTTGCTTCGACTGGGACCGCAGGCGCTGGAGCATGGACCTCTGGACGCACTACCGGCAGCTGGCGCTGACCCGCCACCGCCGCGTCGAGTGGCGGCACGGCGCCACCGTGACGCTGGCCACGGGCGACGAGTGGCTCGCCTACGCTCGATTCACCGACGACAGCGCCACGGTGGTGGCCGTCAATCGCGGGCCGGCAACGCGGGTCGCGCTGCCGCTCGACCGTCTTCCGTTGCCCCCGGCGCGCTGGCAGCAGGCCGATGGCACCCCCGTGACAATGGGCGCCAGCGGCATGGAACTGGCCTTGCCGGCCCGCGGCAGCGCGCTCGTGTTCGGTGCCTGACGACCAGGCGTCGGAACGCCACGTTCGCCGTCACGGGCAGGGGACCCGGCCGATGCCCTAGCCGGTCGGGCCCGCGGCGGGCGGCGCAAAGCGCCGCGGCGGCTTGGCCGCCTGCACGAACAGCGGCTGCGCCTTGGGCAGCTTCTCCTGGATATCGCGAATCCGCGTGTCGCCTGCCGGGTGGGTCGACAGAAACTGCGGCGGCGCGCCCTTGCTGGCGGCCATCATCTTCTGCCACAGCGTGACGCCGGCGGCGGGTCGTAGCCGGCGCGGGCGGCGAGGTCCATGCCGACGAGGTCGGCCTCGGTCTCGTCACTGCGGCTGAATTGCAACGTCAGCAATTGCCCGCCCATGCTCAGCGCGGCGTCGCCGAGACCGCCCAGGCCGAGCAGGCTGGAAACGACCCCGGCGCCGATGCGCGTGGCCGCCGTCTTGCCCATGCGTTCGCGCGCATGCTCACGCAAGGCGTGCGCCGCCTCGTGGCCCATGATGGTGGCCACCTCGTCGTCGTTGAGCTGCAGCCTCTGCAGGATGCCGTAGAAGAAGGCGATCTTGCCGCCGGGCATGCAGAACGCGTTGACCTGCGCGCTGCCGATCAGGTTGACTTCCCACTGCCACTGCCTGGCACGCGGGTTCCAGGGCAGCGCGTGCGGGATGATGCGGTCGGCGATGGCGCCCAGCCGCACCATCTGCGGGTGGTCCTTGGGCGCCAGCGCGCGCTGCGCCGCCGCCTCGCGCAGCATTTGCCGGTACTGCTGCACCGCGGCGGCTTCGATCTGCTCGGCCGACACCAGCTTGGTGAAGCTGGAGGTGCTTGCCCACGTCGCCCTGCAGCCCCTGCTGTGCTCTGGCCGGCGTCGCCAGCAGCGTGGCGCCGCCGGCCGCGAGCAGGCCGGTGAACAGGCGCCGCGAGTGCAGCGCGCACAGGCAGCAGCCGGGGTGGCCGGCGGCAGGGTCGATCACGGGCTCGGTGGCGACAGCGATGGTGGACATGGCACCATGGGACTGCCGCGGCGGCGCAGAGGTTCCGCGGCATGCTGGAAAGCCGCCTCCTTGGCCCCGGCTGTCCCGGACGACGCCACCGGGCGCGTCAGTCATCGACAGCACCCATGCCACGCGGCACCTCCAGCGCCCGCACGCTCTCGCGCAACCACCACAGCATCACCAGCGCCGGCACTGCCAGCACCGTGCTGACGATGAAAAAGGTCGGCCAGCCGATGCTCTCGGCCAGCACCCCCGCCAGGGGCCCCACCCAGACCCGGCCCACCGAGGCAAAGGCCGAGAGCAGCGCGAACTGCGTCGCCGTGAAGCGCTGGTTGCACAGGCTCATGAGAAAGGCCACGAAGGCCGCCGTGCCCATGCCACCGGAGAGGTTCTCGAAGGCCACCACCATCAAGAGGCCGCCGTCGACCGGCGTCGGCGCGGCCAGCGCGACGAAGCCCCAGTCGAAGGCCGGCAGCGTGGTACCGGCGATGACCCCCTTGCCCGACACCGCCAGCCACCAGAAGCCCAGGTTGCTGACCAGTTGCAGCACGCCGTAGAACATGAGCGCGCGCCACAGGCCGATCTTCAGCATCAGCGCGCCGCCGACCAGCGCGCCGCCGATCGTCAGCCACAGCCCGATCACCTTGTTGACGACGCCGACCTCGGCCGAGGTGTAGGCCATGCTCTTGAGCAGGAAGGCCGTCATCAGCGAGCCGGCAAAGGCATCCCCCAGCTTGTAGAGCACGATGAAGAGCAGGAACGCGGCCGCGCCGCGCTGGCTGAAGTAGCTGTGCAGCCCGCCCAGCAAGGTGTGAAATCGCGCCCGCCGCGCCGCCCACGCCGCCAACGGCAGCGTGAAGGCGATGCCCAGCAGCAGTGCCGCCAGGTCGACCCAGCGCTTCTGCAGCGGTGCCGGCAACGCGCTGCCTTCGAGCAGCGGCCCGACCAGCGCCTGCGCCACCGCCGGCCCGTAGCGGTCGCTCAGCCAGACCCCCACCGCCACCGCGGCCAGCACGGCGCCAAAACCGAGCAGGTCGTTGCGGGCCGGCGGCGGCCGCACCGTCAGTGCCGGCAGCCGCGGCAGCAGCAGCGCCGACAGCACGGCCGCGCCGGCCATCAGCCCGGCCATGAAACGGTAGACCTCGGGCCAGGACCAGCCGGCGCCCTGCGTGGCGTCGGTCCAGATGAGGGCGATGCCACCCGACAGGATCATCGCCAGCCGGTAGCCCATCACGCCCAGCGAGGCGCCCATGCCGCGCTCGGCGCCGGGCAGCAGGTCGGTGCGGTAGGCGTCGATGACCACGTCCTGCGACGCCGAGACGAAGGCCACGGCCACCGCCAGCAGCGCGAAGACACGGATGGCGTCCTTGGGCGAGGTGGACGACAGCGCCAGCAGCACGCCGGCCAGCGCCAGCTGCGTGAGCACCAGCCAGCCGCGGCGGCGGCCGAGCCACGGCAACTCGAAGCGGTCCATCAGCGGCGCCCACAGGAACTTGAAGGTGTAGGGCAAGCCCACCAGGCTGAGGAAGCCGATGGTCGCCAGGTCCAGCCCCTCGACCGTGAGCCAGGCCTGCATGGCCTGCCCGGTCAGTGCCAGCGGCAGCCCCGACGCGAAACCGAGCAGCGTGACGACGAACAGGCGGTGCAGCGCGGCCAGGCGGGTGCGTGTGGGCATCGCGGGCATTCTAGGCAGCGGCCCACGGCACGCGGCGCAACGATGCCCCTTGCGCTGCGGCATCGAGCCCCTACCTGGGGCTCATGAACAAAGAAACTCTGCACGTGGCCTGCCCGGGTTGTGGCGCCACCAACCGGCTGCCCGCCGGGCGCATCGACGAGGCCCCGACGTGCGGCCGCTGCGGCAAGCCCTTGCTGCAAGGCCAGCCGCTGGAGTTGACGGACGGCAACTTCGACGCCGTCGTCGGCGCCACGCGCCTGCCGGTGCTGGTGGATTTCTGGGCGCCGTGGTGCGGCCCGTGCCGGACGATGGCGCCGGCCTTCGAGCAGGCGGGACGCCAGTTGGCGGGGCGTGCGCTGCTGGTCAAGGTCAACAGCGACGACAACCCGGCGCTGTCGCAGCGCTACGGCATCCGCAGCATCCCGACGCTGGTGCGGCTCGACGGCGGGCGTGAATCGCAGCGGCAATCGGGCGCGGTGCCGGCCGGTGCGATCGTCGCCATGGCAAGCCACTGAGGGTGCGCGCCTGCGGACGCGTCGACGGTGTTCAGTGCACCGCTTCCACCTGCAGCAGCGCGGCCCCGAAGGCGTCCGAACAACTCGGCGCACCCCCCTGGCCGCAACCCGCTGCCGGAGTGCCGTTGCCCAGCACCGACTGCAGCCGCGCGCGGCCCGCCTCGTCGAGCAGGGTCTTCATGAACGGACCGGCCTTCTGGCGGCCGAGGCCGCCCAGATCGCGCGGTGCATCGGTGACCATCACGAGCAGCGTCTCGAGCCCTGGCGGGCCGCCGGCGACGATCTCCCAGCCCGGGCCCGGCAGGCTGACGCGCCGACCGGCGCGCACGCGGTTGTCGGTGGCCAGTTCGTTGGGGTAAAGCAGGTACAGGCTCTGGCCGTCCGAGCCGGCCAGGGCCACGTAGAGGTGGCCGTCGCGGGCGGGTGTGACGTCCATCTGCAGGGCATCCACCCCGATGCGCAGGCGAGACTGGCGCACGCTGGCGGCGACAGCGCGCGCGCCGTCACGCTGGCCGTGCAGTTCGGCGAGGATCTCGCTGGGGCGGGCGGCGCCCTGCAACGGCGCCGCCGTGCCCGGGGCCAGCCCCATCCAGGCCGGCACGAAGGCCGGGTTGCCCGCCACCGTGAGGGTCTGGCCGAGGATGTCGGGCTGACCGGCGAGTGCCTGATTCATCTTCGCCTGCGCGCAGCGCGTCACCTCGTCCACGGTGATGGCACCGCTGCCGTCGAGGTCGCGCGCCTCGCCGAGCAGGCAGTCGCGCCAGGCCACGGTGGCAAAGCCGCCGTGGGCACTGCTGTCGAAGCTGAGTTCGTCCGGTCCGCTCGCCGCCACGTGCACCACGTTCTGCGGCAAGGCTTGCCGCTGCTGCAACGCCCCGGCCAAGCTGCGCGGGCGGAAGTTGCTGGCTTGTGCACAGCGCTCGCTGCTGCCGGCGCGGGTGAATTTCGGCACCAGGGTCTCGGCGCCGCCGCGCAGCGATCGCGTTCGCACGGGCGACCCAGCCACGCCGCCGGAGAAGCAGGCATCGTAGAACACCAGCATCTTGTCGGTCCGCTGCGCCAGCGGCGCCAGCGACGCGCCGAGCACGGTGTTGGTGAGCACCTGGCCGTCGGCCGCGAGCAGGCCTTCGCTGCAGGCACCGGCCTGGCCGCGGTCCGTGGTCGTCTCCTCGTACCAGCGCGTGCCGTGGCCCGAGTAGTAGATGAAGACACGGTCGCCCTCCGCCACGCGCGCCTGCAGCGCTCCGATCTCGTCGAGGATGCGCTCGGCTGTGGCCTCGTTGTCGCGCAGTATCGTGATCTGCGTGTCGGGGATGGCCATGGCGCGTGCCATGCGGCGGGCACTGGCCACGTCGTGGACGATGCCGCGCAGGGCCGGCACCTCCGGATCGGCGTATTTGCCGATGCCGATGATCAACGCGTGGCGCGTGTGGCGCTCGGTCGGCAGCGGCTGGGCAGCAGCGGGCGCGATCAGGCTCGGCACCAGGCCCAGCACCCAGGCCAGAGCGAGGGCCCGCGACGCGGTCGCCCAGCGTGCGGCCTTCATTCGACCGTCACCACGCGCACGCGCCGGTTCTCGGCGGCCAGCGGATTGAGCGGGTCGGCCGGCTCGGCCGCGCCTTTGCCCACCGCCTTCAGGCGCGCGGGGCTCACGCCCAACGCCACCAGGTACAGGCGCACCTCATCGGCGCGTTGCTGCGACAGACGCTGGTTGAGGGCCGGCGCGCCGCTCGCGTCGGTGTGGCCTTCGATGACGAAGCGGTTCGTCCGCAGTTCGGGGCTGAGCATCGCGGCCACCAGGTTGCCCAGCACGGCGCCGCTCTCGGCGCGCACGCGCGTCGAATTGGGCTCGAACTGGATGGCCAGCGACAGACTGGGCCGCGATTCCGGCGTTGCGGCGGCTTCGGCGGCCGTGACGACAGCGCCCGGCGACTGCTGCCGAACGATAAGGTTGCGCGTGCCACCCGTGGCCGCCGGTTGGAGCGCCTCGATCATCGTGGGGGTGTCGGGCGCCCCGGCGGGCGCCGACCCGGCGGCACGGGCGCCATCGGCCACCGCCAGGGATGCCAGTGCCACGAGCAAGGGAAAGAGCGAGCTGGCATTCATGTCTGATCCTCGTTTCCTGAACCGTCACGGAGCGAGCGGCGCCGGCTTCTCCAGCGATCCGGCGCCAAGCGCGCTAGTGTGCCGAAGGATCGATCGCGACGGCTGCGTCGCGGCACGGAAGTTACTGCACCCATCGCCATCTGCGCGTCAGATTCACGCCCGGGCTTGATCCATGGTCGCAAATGCGTGCAAGATCCACAATGCGCTTCCGTATCAGGCCGCCGAGACCCCAGGAGTCAGAGTCATGAACACCACCCCCCGCCTCACGACCACCTTGCTTGCCCTGCTGATGGCGACCGGCAGCGCCCTGGCGCAGGAAAAGGTCATGCGCGAAGGTCAGGTCACCGAGAAGGCGCTGATCGACGCCCTCTCCCCCGCCGCCGCCAGCCCCGACGCCGCAGCGTCTGCCGCCGACGAACCGATGCGCACGCGCAGCTTCCGCCCGTCGGCGCGCCCGGCCGTCGCGGCCGCCGGCACGGCCGCCGTCGCGGCGCAGCCGAGCAAGGCCTCGATCCTGGTCACGTTCGTCACCGGATCGGCGGATCTCACCCCGGGTGCCAAGAGCGCGCTCGACGTGCTGGCCGGCGCCATGAAGTCGGACCGGCTCGCCAGCCAGCGCTTCACCATCGAAGGCCACGCCGACCCGCGCGGCAACGACGACCTCAACATGAAGCTGAGCCAGGCGCGTGCCGAAGCCGTGCGCGCCTACCTGTTGAGCCAGCACGGCCTGGCTGCCGACCGCATCAATGCCGTCGGCAAGGGCTCGAGCGCGCTGATGAACCCCAGCGACCCGGCCGCGCCCGAGAACCGGCGCGTGACGATCGTCGCCCAGCCGGGTTAAGCAACGGCGGTCCCGCCTTCGCGTTGCCGCGCGAAGGCGATGAACCAGCCGATGCTGTCGGCGTTGGCCATGGCGTCGCGGTTGAGCACCTGCTCGGGCGCCGCGCCCATCAGCAACTTCTTCACCGGCAACTCCATCTTCTTGCCCGACAAGGTGCGCGGAATCGCCGCCACCTGGTAGATGTCGTTGGGCACGTGGCGCGCCGACAGGGCCTGCCGGATCGCCAGCTTCAGGCGCTGCACCAGCGCCTCGTCGAGCACCCTGCCTTCGCGCAGCACCACGAACAGCGGCATCCAGCTTTCGCGGCCCAGGTACTCCAGGTCCACCACCAGGCTGTCCATCACCTCGGGTTGCACCTCCACCGCGCGGTAGAGCTCGGCCGTGCCCATGCGGATGCCGTGGCGGTTGATGGTGGCGTCGCTGCGGCCATAGATCACCGCGCCGCCGCGCGGCGTGATGCGGATCCAGTCGCCATGGCGCCAGACGCCGGGGAACATGTCGAAGTAGCTCTCGAGGTAGCGTTGAGTCGCGTCGTCGCCCCAGAAGTACAGCGGCATCGACGGCATCGGCTTCGTGCACACGAGTTCGCCGACCTCGTCGACGAGCGGGCGGCCGTCTTCGCTCCACGCCTCGACCGCCGCCCCCAGGCAGCGGCACTGCATCTCGCCCTTGACCACCGGCAACATGCGGTTGCCGCCAACGAAGGCGCCAGCGAAATCGGTGCCCCCGCTGATCGGATCGAGCCAGATGTCCTGCCCGTCGACCTTGGGGCAGTGGTCCCAGATCCACTGGTAGCCCTCGTCCGCCAGCGGGCTGCCGGTGCAGCCGATCGCACGCAGGCGCGACAGGTCGGCCACCTTCATCGGTTCCACATGGGCCTTCATGCAGCTCGCGAAGAAGGCCGCACCGGCACCGAACCACGTCACGCCGGCGGCACCGGCAAAGCGCCACAGAGTGCCCCAGTCAGGCGCCCCGGCCGGCCCGCCGGGGTTGCCGTCGTACAGGCAGATCGTGGTGCCGCCCAGCAGCGCACCGACCTGCGCGTTCCACATGATCCAGCCCGTGCTGCTGAACCAGTGGAAGCGCTCGCCGGTCTCCACCGTGGGCTGGATGTCGTTGTGCAGCGTGCCGCCCTTGAGCATCTCCAGCATGATGCCGCCGTGCCCATGCACGATGGGCTTGGGCAGGCCGGTGGTGCCGCTCGAATACACCACCCACAGCGGGTGGTCGAAGGGCAGCCAGGCCGGCTGCCAGGGACCGGGCTCGCCGGCGACCCAGTCGGCGAAGTCGTGGCCCTGCCGCCCCGGTGCGGCAAAGTCGGCACCGCGGGCAGTGGTGTCCACGTCGGGCAGCAACACCAGCTCCCGCACCGACGGCAGGCCGGCCAACACCTCGCGCAGGACCGGCCGGCGGTCGTGCGTCACGCCGCCCCACACCTGGCCGTCCACGGCCACGAACACCTTGGGTTCGATCTGGCGAAAGCGGTCGAGCACGGCCACCGGACCCATGTCGGGCGAACACACCGACCAGACCGCACCCACGCTGGCCGTGGCCAGGAAGGCCACCACCGCGTGCGGCGTGTTGGGCAGGTAGGCGCAGACGCGGTCGCCCGGCACCACGCCCGCGGCACGCAGCCGCGCGGCGAAGCAGCCGACCTGGCGCCGCAACTCCGGCCACGACATCTCCACCGGCAGCGGCAGGCGTTCGCTCTGGAACACGATGGCCGGGTGCCCGGCGGCGTGCGCGGCGTCGGCATGCCGCAACACCTGGCGCGCGTAATTGAGCTGGGCACCGGGGAACCATCTCGCACCCGGCATGACTTCGGCTTCGAGCACCGTGCGGTGCGGCGTGGGCGATTCGATGCCGAACCAATCCCACATCGACTGCCAGAAGGCGCGCAGGTCGGTGGTCGACCAGCGCCACAGCGCGTCGTAATCGGCGAACTGCAGGCCGCGGGTCTCCTGCAGCCAGCGCTGGTACGAGGCGATGCGCGGGGTCGGGTTCATGAGCCCGCCGGGCCGCCCCAAGGGCGAATCCCGGAGTGCGCAGCACGAAGGTACCCAAGTGAGCCCGCTCGCGCCCCGCTCACCCCCACACCTCCTGCGCGGTCTCGATCACCAGCCGCAGCTTCTTGCGCTGGTCCTCCACCGCGATGTTGTTGCCGTGCACGGTGCTGGAGAACCCGCACTGCGGGCTCAGGCACAGCTGGTCCAGCGGCGCGTACTGGGCCGCCTCGTCGATGCGGCGCTTGAGGTCGTCCTTGCTCTCGAGCTGGCCGAACTTGGTCGTCACCAGACCCAGCACGACGATCTTGCCCTTGGGCAGGAAGCGCAACGGACGGAAGTCGCCCGAGCGGATCGTCGTCGTACTCCATGAAGTACGGCGTCGAGGTCCATTTCCTTCAGCAAGGCCTCGGCCACCGGCTCGTAGTTGCCGGCCGCCGCGTGCGTGCTCTTGAAATTGCCGCGGCACAGGTGCATGGCCAGCGTCATGCCGGCGGGCTTGAGCGCGACGACCTTGTTGATGAACGCGGCGTAACGGTGCGGCAGCTCGTTGGGGTCGTCGCCGCGCTGGCGCGCCGCTTCGCGCATCTTCTCGTCGCACAGGTAGGCCATGTTGGTGTCGTCCATCTGCACGTAGGTGCAACCGGCGTCGGCGAGCGACTGCAGCTCGTCGCCATAGGCCCGGGCCACGTCGTCGTAGAACGCCGGGTCCAGTTCGGGGTAGGCCTCCTTGCTGATGCCGGCGCGTCCGCCGCGGAAGTGCAGCATCGTCGGCGACGGAATCGTCACCTTGGCGTCATGCCGGGGGCGACCTGGCTCTTGAGGTACTCGAAGTCGGCGCGCTGGATGTCCTTGGCGTGGCGCACCTTGTCGACCACGCGCATCGTCGGCGGCGCCAGTTCCTCGGTGCCGTCGGGCTTGCGGATCGTGACCGGGATGTCGGTCTTGACGCCGCCCAGCTGGTCGAGGAAGTCGATGTGGAAGTAGGTGCGGCGGAATTCGCCGTCGGTGATGGACTGCAGGCCGACGTCCTGCTGGAACCGGACGATCTCGGTGATCGCCTTGTCTTCGACGGCGCGCAGCTGCGCGGCGGTGATCTCGCCCCTGGCCTTCTGTTCACGCGCCTCGAGCAGGTACTTCGGGCGCAGGAAGCTGCCGACGTGGTCGGCGCGGAACGGCGGTGTGGTGCGTGCGGCCATAGGGGATCTCCTCAAGGTGCATATCGGCCCGGTGCCGGTGCGGCAACTCATCTTCGCAGGCCCCGGGCCGCCCGGGGTGCGCGCCTGCGCAACGCGAGGCCTGACTCAATGCCCCAGGATCTTCGAGAGGAAGTCCTTGGTGCGGTCGCTCTGTGGGCTGTCGAAGAACGCGTGCGGCTCGTTCTGCTCGACGATCTGGCCCTGGTCCATGAAGATGACGCGGTTGGCGACCGCCTTCGCAAAGCCCATCTCATGGGTGACGCACAGCATCGTGATGCCGCCGGCGGCCAGCTCGATCATCACATCGAGCACTTCCTTGATCATCTCGGGGTCGAGCGCCGAGGTCGGCTCGTCGAACAGCATGATCTTGGGCGTCAGGCACAGGGCGCGGGCAATGGCCACCCGCTGCTGCTGGCCGCCCGACAGCTGCAGCGGGTACTTGCCCGCCTGCTCGGCGATGCGCACCCGCTTCAGCTGCTGCATCGCGCGGTCTTCGGCGTCCTTCTTCGGCATCTTGCCCACCCACATCGGCGCCAGCGTCAGGTTCTCCAGCACCGTGAGGTGCGGGAACAGGTTGAACTGCTGGAACACCATGCCGACCTGCTTGCGGATCGCCTCGATCGCCTTGACGTCGTCGGTCAGCTCGACGCCGTCGACCTTGAGCGTGCCCTGCTGGTGCTCCTCCAGCCGGTTGATGCAGCGGATCAGCGTGGACTTGCCCGAGCCCGACGGGCCGCAGATGACGATGCGCTCGCCCTTGGCGACGGACAGGTCGATGTCGCGCAGCACGTGGAAGTTGTTGCCGTACCACTTGTTGACCTTCTCGAAGGTGATGATGGGCTCGGTCATGTTGTGGGCCTTCAACGGTTCTTGCTCAACGACAGCCGCTTCTCGATCCACAGGCTGTAGCGCGACATCGAGAAGCAGAAGACGAAATAGATCGCCGCGATGAACAGGTAGGCCTCGATCTTGAACGGCCGCCAGTCGCTGTCGGAGTTCAGCGCCAGCCCCATCGCGCCGGTCAGCTCGTAGAGGCTGACGATGGTCACCAGCGAGGTGTCCTTGAAGATCGAGATGAAGTTGTTCATGATGCCCGGCACCACCAGCGCCAGCGCCTGCGGCAGGATGATCTTGCGCTGCGCCTGCCAGTAGCTCAGGCCCAGCGTGTCGGCGGCTTCCTGCTGGCCCTTGGGGATGGCCTGCAGGCCGCCGCGAACGATCTCGGCCATGTAGGCGGCGGCAAACAGCGTGATGCCCACCAGCACCCGCAGCAGCACGTCGATGCTGGTGCCCGGCGGCATGAACAGCGGGAACATGAAGCTGGCCATGAACAGCACGCTGATCAAGGGCACGCCGCGGATCAGTTCGACGTAGATGACGCAGATGGTCTTGATCGCCGGCATCTTGCTGCGCCGGCCCAGCGCCACCGCCACCGACAGCGGGAACGCGAACACGATCGACAAGCGTGGCCAGCATGATGGTCAGCGGCAGGCCGCCCCAGCGGTCGGTGTCGACCGGCGTCAGGCCCATCACGCCGCCCTTCATCAGCACGAAGAAAAACGCCAGCACCGCCAGCCACAGCCCGACCAGCCAGGGCTTCCAGAAGGTGCGCACGCAACTGGCCACCAGCAGCGCGACCAGCGCGATGGTGGCGATCTCGGGCCGCCACTGCTGGTCGAACGGGTAGCGGCCGAAGATGATCAGCCGGTACTTCTCGGTGATCACGCCCCAGCAGGCGCCGATGCCGCGCGCGGCCTGGCACTGGTCGGCATTGGCCACCACCACGGCCTTGACGATCGCCCAGCCGATCAGCTTGGGCAGCAGCCAGGCCGCCAGCGCCAGCATCAGCACGGTGACCATGGCGCTGGGCAGGTTGCCGAACAGGTTGCGGCGGATCCACGGCACCAGGCCTTCGGTGGCGACCGGGGCGGGGCGCGGCGTGATCGGGGTGAAGACGGCTGTCATCTCACCGCTCCTTGATCGCCGAACGGGTGTTGTACCAGTTCATCAGTCCGGAGGTCGTCAGCGACGTGGTCAGGTAGACCAGCATGATGATCGCAATGCACTCGACGGCGCGGCCGGTCTGGTTGATCGCGGTGTTCGAGATCGACACCACGTCCGGGTAGCCGATGGCCACCGCCAGCGAGGAGTTCTTCGTCAGGTTCAGGAACTGGTTGGTCATCGGCGGGATGATCACCCGCAGCGCCTGCGGCAGCACCACCAGCCGCATCTGCTGCCCCTTGGACAGGCCCAGCGCGCCCGACGCCTCGCTCTGGCCGCGCGGCACCGAAGCGATGCCGGCGCGCACCACTTCGGCGACGAAGGCGGCGGTGTAGAAGGTCAGGCCCAGCAGCACCGAGATGAACTCGGGCGTGAACGAACTGCCGCCGTCCACCGACACCTCGCCGGACTTCGGGATATTCCAGCGCCGTCGGCGCGCCGCCCAGCGCCCAGCCGGCGAGCGCGCACGCGAGCACCAGCGCGATCGCCGGCAGCAACACGGGGCGCGGCTGGCCCGTCTGCTCGAAGTGCCGTCTCGCGCTGCGCGCCCAGAGCCAGGCCAGCGCAGCCCCGAGCAGGCCACCGGCGGCGGCCAGTCCCTGGCCCAAGCCCCACACCGGTATCGGAAACGACAGGCCGCCCTTGCTCAGGAACACCAGACCGGCCACCGCGATGGGCTCGCCCGGATCGGGTAGCCACTCGGTCAGCAGCAGGTACCAGACCAGCAGCTGCAGCAGCACCGGGATATTGCGGAACAGCTCGACATAGCCGTAGCACAGGCCGCGCACGATGGCGTTGTGCGAGAACCGGCCGATGCCGAGCAGGGTGCCCAGCATGGTGGTCAGCACGATGCCGATGATGGCCACGCGCAGCGTATTGAGCACGCCGACCAGGAACGCCTTCCAGTACGGGTCGATCGACTCGTAGGGGATCAACACCTCGCCGATGTCGAAACCGGCCGGCCCGGTGAGGAAGTCGAAACCGCTCTGGATGCCGCGCACCCGCATGTTCTCGGCGGTGTTGTGTGCCAGGAACCAGACGCCCAGACCGATCAGGCCCAGCGCGACGACCTGGTAGATCAGGCCGCGCACGGCACGGCTGCGCAGCGACCAGTCGCGTTTCTTCGGCGGGGCGGCGCGGGCCGTCATGGGCATTGCTCCTCAGGGAACCCGGTTCGAAAGCGAGCGGCCGGCACTGCGGGATCGCGAAGATTCCGTCGCGAGCGGGCCGAGCTTGCGTCGAGTAGCGCAGCCGTACACCCGTACGGCGAGCAACGCAGGCGCAAGATCGGTTCGCGCAGCAGGAAGATTCGCGTTACCGCACCGGCGGGGCGTACTGGATGCCGCCCTTGTTCCACAGGTTGTTGATGCCGCGCGGCAGGGCCAGCGCACTCGTCGGGCCGACGTTGCGCTCGAACATCTCGCCATAGTTGCCCACCGCCTTGACCGCGCGCGCGGCCCATTCCTTGTCCAGGCCCAGCAGCTTGCCGGTGTCCTCGGTGCCTCCCAGGATGCGACCGATCGCCGGGTCGTCGGTCTTGGTCTTCCAGGCGTCGACATTGACCTGGGTGATGCCGTATTCCTCGGCCTCGAGCAGCGCGAACAACACCCACTTGGTGATGGCGAAGAATTCGTCGTCGCCGCGGCGCACCGACGGGCCCGAGCGGCTCCTTGGAGATCAGCTCGGGCAGGATGAGGTGGTCGGCCGGCACCTTGGCTTCCTTGTTGCGTGTCGAGGCCAGGCCGGATGCGTCGGTGGTGTAGGCCTGGCAGCGGCCGGCGAAATAGGCGCCGGTGGCGGCTTCCAGCTTCTCGAACACCACCGGCTTGATGTCGAGCTTGTTGGCGCGCGAGAAGTCGGTGAGGTTCTTCTCGGTGGTGGTGCCCGACTGCACGCAGACCGTGGCGCCCTTCAATTGCTTGGCGCTCTTGATCTTGCCCTTGGACGGCACCATGAAGCCCTGGCCGTCGTAGTAGGTGGTGCCCACGAAGTGCATGCCCAGCGAGGCGTCGCGGGTCAAGGTCCAGGTGGTGTTGCGCGACAGCAGGTCGATCTCGCCCGACTGCAGCGCGGTGAAGCGCTGCTGCGCGTTCAGCGGCACGTACTTCACCTTGGTGGCGTCACCCAGCACCGCCGCGGCCACGGCCTTGCAGTAGTCGACGTCCAGGCCGGACCAGTTGCCCTGGCTGTCGGCGGCCGAGAAGCCGGCGAGGCCGGTGTTGACGCCGCAGATGAGCTGGCCGCGGGCCTTGATGCCGTCGAGCGTCTTGCCGGCGTGGGCGGGAAGGGCGGCCAGCGCCCCGGCAGCCAGAAAGGCGCCAACGGCAATGCGGGAAATCTTCTGCTTCATGACTGAACTCCTCTCAGGATGGGGGTGCCCGCAGCCCTGGGCGCGGGCGGCCCTCGGGACGGTAGCGGCAAAGCCCGCATGCAGCAACTGTGCCAATCCCTGAGATGTCGTGCCGTCGCACGGCCGCGCCGCGCGCTCAGCCCAGGTGGGCCCGATCGGGCAACTCGTTCGGGTTGGCCTGCCCCTGGGCCAGCGGAAAGTGGCGCGCCAGCATCGCGTCCACCGCGTCCACGGCCTGCGCCAGCCCTTCTTCGAAACGCCCGGCGCGGAAAGCCTCGCGCATGCCGTCCACCAGGGCATCCCAGTGCGCCTGCGGCACCTGGCGTGCCAGCCCCCGGTCGGCCACGATCTCGATGGCGTGTTCGGCCAGCAACAGGTAGATCAGCACGCCGTTGTTGTGCTCGGTGTCCCAGACCCGCAGCTTGCCGAACATGGCCACCGCACGTTGCCGCGGCATGGCGCGCCGCCAGAGGTATGACAGCGGCAGGCCCGCTTCCACGCACAGCCGGATCTCGCCGCTGTGGCGGCGCTCGCTGGCCGCGACACGGGCCTCCAGCCGCGCCAGTGCGTCGGCACCCAGCGCCCGAGCCACATCGGTCTCGTCGAGCCAGCGGTGTTTGAAGATGCGGAGCCAGCGGTTCATCTCACCAGCTCCCCGACGATCCGCCGCCGCCGAAATCGCCGCCACCGCCCGACGAAAAGCCGCCGCCACCGCCGAAGCCTCCCCCGCCGCCGGAGCCGCCACCGCCAAAACCGCCGATGTGCGGCAGGCCGCGCCCGCTCTGGCCCACCCGGCGCATGGCCGAGCCGATGCCGAAGAGGCCCACCAGCACCAGCGCCACCACGGCCGCGGCCACTCCGGCCAGCATGCTCGCCGTGAACCACCAGCCCAGGCCGCCGGCCGCGCCCGCCGTCAGCAAGGATCCGAACTTGCGGCCGAAGATGCCGGTGAGCACGGCGCCGATGATGGGCACCGCGACGAAGAAGAACATCGCCAGTTCTTCGAGCTGCAGCCCAGGCCGCGCGCCGCCGCGCGCCGCTGGGGCGGGCAGGCTCTCGCCCTTGATGCGGCCGATGAGCTGGTCCACCGCGGCGTTCAGGCCGCCGGCGTAGTCGTCGGCGCGGAAGGCCGGGCGGATGGCGTTGTCGATGATCTGCCGCGCTGCCAGGTCGGGGATCGCGCCTTCCAGCGCCTTGGCGACCTCGATGCGCACGCGCCGCTCGTTCTTGGCCACCACCAGCAGCACGCCATCGCCGACGTCGCGGCGGCCGATCTTCCAGCTGTCGCCCACGCGTTGGGCGTAGGACGCGATGTCCTCCGGCGCCGTGGCCGGCACCAGCAACACGACGATCTGCGGCCCCGCTTCGGCCTCGAAGGCCGCGAGCTTGGCATCGAGTGCGGCCACCTGAGCGGCCTGCAAGGTGCCGGTCTGGTCGATGACGCGTGCCGTCAGCGCCGGCACGGGCAGCACGTCCTGCGCCCGCGCGATGCCCAGCAGCGCCAGCGCCAGCAGCAAGCCATGCAGGAAGGTCCGTGCCCGGGCGCGCATTCGGTCGGCGCCGCTTCTTGCCGCGCTACCTGGATGCCGCGGCAGCCGGCGCGGCGGGCTTGTCGAAGCTCACCGTGGGCGGTACCGCGATGGCCGCTTCGTTCTGCACCGTGAAGTTGGGCTTGACCTGGTAGCTGAAGATCATGGCCGTCAGGTTGGTGGGGAAACTGCGCGTCAGCACGTTGTACTCCTGCACCGCCTTGACGTAGCGGTTGCGCGCCACGGTGATGCGGTTCTCGGTGCCTTCGAGTTGCACGCGCAGGTCCTGGAAGCCCTGGTTGGCTTTCAGGTTGGGGTACTGCTCCACCGTCACCAGCAGGCGGCTCAACGCGCCGCTCAGTTCACCCTGCGCCGCCTGGAACTTGCCGAAGGCCTCGGGGTTGTTGACCAGTTCCGGCGTGGCCTGGATGCTGGTCGCGCGGGCGCGGGCCTCGATCACCTTGGTCAGCGTTTCCTGCTCGAAATTGGCTTCGCCCTTGACGGTGGCCACGATATTGGGGATCAGGTCGCTGCGGCGCTGGTACTGGTTGACCACCTCGGACCAGGCCGACTTCACCTGTTCGTCCAGGCGCTGAAAATCGTTGTAGCCGCAACCCGACAGCGAGATGACAGCGGCCAAGCCGGCGATCCAGACCTTGATGTTCATGCATTGCTCCTTCGGTTGCAGGCCGATGCTACCCGTGCGGTGGAGATGGGGCGTCATGTCGCGCATTCAAGTTGCCAACGCAGGGACTGTGCCCGAGCCGCTCGGGCGGCCGGCCCTGGCCTGGCGCGCGCCCCGGCGGCGTGGCCGTTCCCGGGAAACCCGTGCCCGTCACAATCGCCAGCTTGCCAGCTCATCGGCGAGTCGCGCAAGAGGGTTCCCTCATGAAACTGTTTACCCCACTGCTGCTCGCCTTGACGGCAATCGCCCATGTCGGCGCGATGGCACAGCCCGTGCTGATCCAGCCCGAACAGGTCGGCCTGTCCACGGAGCGGCTCAAGCGCGTGGACGCCTTGATGGCGCGGCTGCAAGAACAGGGCAAGCTGGCGGGCGCCGTGACGGTGGTGGCCCGGCGCGGACAACTCGTGTCGCTCCAGGCGCATGGGTTCGCCGACCTCGAGACGAAGCGGCCGATGCGGGCCGACGATATCTTCCAGATCCAGTCGATGACCAAGCCCATCGCCAGCGTCATGGCGCTGATGCTGCTGGAGGAGGGGCGCTTTCTTCTGACCGATCCGGTGGCGAAGTTCCTGCCGGAGTTCGGCGCCATGAAGATCGCGGTCAGGCAAGCGGATTCACCACCCGGCGGCTTCGCCCTCGTGGCGGCCAGCCGCCCCATCACGATCCTCGATCTGCTCACGCACCGCGCCGGCTTCACGGGCCTGCCGCCTCGCGAGTCGCCGGCCGCTGCGCTGCGCGCGCAGGCGGTCAAGTCGCTGCCGCCGAACGGAGATTTCACGCTCGAGGCCTACGTGAAGCATCTGGCGGCATCGCCGTTGGACGCCGAGCCCGGCACGGAGTTCAGGTACGGACCGTCCACCATCGTGCTCGGGCGACTGATCGAGGTCGTGACGGGTCAGTCGCTGGCCGAGGCATTTCGCGAGCGCATCTTCGCGCCGCTGGGCATGACCGACACCGCCTTCGTCGTGCCCGCAGCGAAGCACGGCCGGGTCGTGCCGCCGTATGCGAGCACACCAGGTCGCGGCTTGACGCGTTTGCCGGCTGAAGCCTTGAACCCGCGCTTCGTGTCGGCGGGCGGCAACCTGTTTTCGACACCCTCGGACTTCCTGCGCTTCTGCCAGATGCTGCTCAACGGCGGCGTGCTCGATGGCAGGAGACTGCTGAGCCGCAAGTCGGTCGAGTTGATGGTCGAGCCGCAGGTCAACCCGGTGCCGCTGATCTTCCTGCCCGGTCAGCACTTTGGCCTGGGCGTCGCGGTGCGCCGGGCCGACGGCGAGTCGGGGCTGCTCGGGTCGCCCGGCAGCTACGGCTGGAGCGGCGCCTACAACACCTACTTCCGCATCGACCCGCGCGAGCAGCTGATCGTGATGCTGTTCACCCAGCTGGCGTTCTCGCCGACGGATCTCGAGCTGCAGTACGGCTTCCACAACAGCGTGATGCAGGCCATCGTCGATTGATGGCGTCGGGGCCGCCGGGTCTGCGTCCAGCGCGTCCGCGCAGGCGGCGGCCGACTTGCGCGACGAGTCCTTTGCCGCTGCAGCTCCGTGCACGCCGCTGTTCTGCGACTCGCTCGGCGGCCATCTCCGACGGGCCCTTCGCGCTACAGGCGCGGCAGCGCCTTCCTCGCGATGGCCTTGACGGTCTCGACCGCCTGCGGCCCCTTGGGCAGGCTCACCCTGAGGATCAGGCTGCCCTTCTTGGCGTAAAGATCGGCGAAATCCTGGAAGTCGGGGTTCACGAACGCGTCGTTGCCGAACTCGGGGAGCGCCACGGGGTTCTTGCCGCCATTGCGCTTGCGCCAGGCGGCGAGGTCACCGTCGTGCAAGCTGATGTCGACGAAGCTCGGCCCCTTGGCGGGCGAGTAGGTGCACGTGATCTCGCCCGACTTGGGATCCGTGGCCCTCGGGGCACCGCTCAGCGGCCCGACGATCTGCTGCATTTCGGCCACGGTGACGAGCTTGCAGGGGTCCGGCACCGGCGGCGCTGCGCTGGCGACCAGCGCCGGGCCCGCCGCCAGCAGGGCCGTCACGCCGCGCCACCGCCATCGGCCCCACAGCACGCTCCGACACAGGCTCGCCCACCGGCTTGATGAGTTCATCGCAAATCTCCTGGCAAGGCATGGCCCAGCGGCCGCTGATCGGTACCGACCTTCGCACCGCATTCACCTGCACGATGCGCGCATCTCGATGCGTGCCCGAGGATACGCGCGAGAGCGGCGCCACCCGCTCCGACCGTCAGCCCTGGACGACGCCCGCAGGGTGGGGCCGAAAAGCCCGCCCGGCCATAATCCGGCCGATGTACGCACCGCTGCAAAACGACACCTTCCTGCGCGCCTGCCTGCGCCAGCCCACTCCCTACACGCCGCTGTGGCTGATGCGCCAGGCCGGGCGTTACCTGCCCGAGTACAAGGCCACGCGCGTGAAGGCCGGCAACAGTTTCATGGGCCTGGCCACCAACGTGCAATACGCCACCGAGGTCACGCTGCAGCCGTTGGACCGCTACCCACTGGACGCGGCGATCCTGTTCTCGGACATCCTGACCGTGCCCGACGCCATGGGCCTGGGCCTGAGCTTCGGCGCCGGCGAGGGGCCGCGCTTCGCGCACCCGGTGCGCGACGAAGCCGCGGTGGCACGGCTGGCGGTACCCGATCTCGACAAGCTGCGCTATGTCTTCGACGCCGTCACCTCGATCCGCCACGCGCTGAATGGCCGGGTGCCGCTGATCGGTTTCTCGGGCAGCCCATGGACCCTGGCCTGCTACATGGTCGAAGGCGCCGGCTCCGACGACTACCGGCTCGTCAAGACCCTGCTTTACAGCCGGCCCGACCTGATGCACCGCATCCTGGAGGTCAACGCCGCCGCCGTGACGGCCTACCTCAACGCGCAGATCGACGCCGGTGCGCAGGCCGTGATGGTCTTCGACAGCTGGGGCGGCGTGCTCGCCGATGGCGCCTTCCAGCGCTTCAGCCTGGACTACACGCGCCGGGTGGTGCAGGGACTCCAGCGCGAGAAGGACGGCCAGCGCATCCCCTGCATTGTCTTCACCAAGGGCGGCGGGCCGTGGCTGGACGAGATCGCGTCGGTCGGCGCCGACGTCGTCGGGCTGGATTGGACGGTCAACCTGGGCCGCGCGCGGCAGCTGGCGGGTGACCGCGTCGCACTGCAAGGCAATCTCGACCCCAACGTGCTGTTCGCGCCCGATGAGACCGTGGCGCGTGAGGCGGTGGCGGTCCTCGACAGTTTCGGCCGCCCACAGCGGCCCGATGGGACCTGGGACGGCCACATCTTCAACCTTGGCCATGGCATCAGCCAGTACACCCCTCCCGAGCGCGTCGCGACCCTCGTCGAAGCCGTTCACAGCCATTCCCGACGACTGCGCTCGTCCACCTGAACACCAGCTCCGGGTAGCCGCAAGGCAGGCCTCGCACGCGAGGTAAGTGAGCACTCAGGGCTTGACTTATCCCCAGCAGACGTGCTGCGACTGCGCTGAAGCGGATCGAATCGTCGGCCCGCGGGTTTTCTCGTCGATACGTACTAAGTCATTGATTTGCAAGAGATTTGCTGCATGCCACCAAATCGGGCAATGGATGCCCCGGCATGCAAAATCAAGGACTTGGCGCGCCTTGCCGCAGTTTCCCCACAAAGTTATCCACAGATTGCGTGGACAGGTCGAAAAGTCTTTACCGATCATGCACTTGCGGCTCTTCCTTGAGGCACATCCTAGGTTTCGTGTGCAACTTCGCACCCTGCGGCGTGACTGAGACGGCTGCCCTGTCGGTGGCCGTGGAGACCCCCCGTTATTCGGCCGTGGGGGGTCTACTGGACTACGCATGTGAGCAATCACTGCTGCCAGGCACGATGGTGCGCGTGCCTTTGGGCCGCCGCGACGTGCCCGGCATCGTCTGGCAGCGGGCTGCCGGCGCGCCACCGGCACCGGGCGAGCTGCGGCCCCTGGCAGCGGTCTTGTCGGCGCTGCCGCCGCTGGCAGCCGAGTGGCGCGAGTTGATCGACTTCGCCGCGGTCTATTACCAGCGCGGCGTCGGCGAACTGGCGCTGGCCGTGCTGCCACCGGATCTGCGCAAGCTCGACGACATCCGGCTGGCGCGCCGCCTGGCGCGGCTCCAGCGCGAGCCTGCCGCGCAGCCATGGCGGCCACGGCGGCATCGCCGGCGCGGCCCGACCTCAACGACGAGCAGGCGGCTGCGCTGGCCGCCATCGCCGCAAGCCGACCGGCCGGTGCTGCTGCACGGCGTCACCGGCAGCGGCAAGACCGAGGTCTACCTGCGCGCCGCCGAGGCCGCACTGGCGCGCGGCAAGCAGGCGCTGGTGCTGGTGCCCGAGATCAACCTCACGCCGCAGCTCGAGGCGCGCTTCGCGGCGCGCTTCCCGGGCCACGCCATGGTCAGCCTGCACAGCGGACTGACCCCGGCGCAGCGCCTGCGCCACTGGCTGCTGGCCCATCTGGGTCGGGCCGACCTGGTGCTGGGTACGCGGCTGGCGGTGTTCGCGTCGATGCCGCGGCTGGGGCTCATCGTCGTCGACGAAGAGCACGACCCGTCGTTCAAGCAGCAGGAGGGCGCGCGCTATTCGGCGCGCGACCTCGCGGTGTGGCGCGCGCACCGGCTCGGCATGCAGCGTGCTGCTGGGCTCGGCCACACCATCGCTGGAAACCTGGCAGCGGGCGCTGGAGGGACGCTACCTGCGGCTGGCGCTGGACCGTCGCATCGGCGGCGGCGTGATGCCGGCAGTGCGCCTGGTGGACATGACCCGGCTGCCGCGCGACGCGCAGCAGGAGCGGGTGCTCGCGCCGCCGGTGCTGGCCGCCATCCAGGAGCGCATCGAACGCGGGGAGCAGAGCCTGCTGCTGCTCAACCGCCGCGGCTACGCGCCGGTGCTGCATTGCAGCGCTTGTGGCTGGAAGAGCGGCTGCCCGCACTGCAGTGCCTGGCGCGTCTTCCACAAGGCCGACCGCACGCTGCGCTGCCACCACTGCGGCCTGACCGAGCGGGTTCCGCGCGCCTGCCCCGACTGCGGCAACCTCGACATCGCCCCGCTCGGCCGCGGCACCGAGAAGTTGCAGGAGCAGCTGACCGCCCTGCTGCCTGGCGCCCGGGTGGCGCGGCTGGACGCGGACAGCACCCGCGGCGCCGGCGTGCTGCAACAGCAACTGGGTGCCATGCATGCCGGCGAGGTGGACGTGCTGGTGGGCACGCAGATGCTGGCCAAGGGGCACGACTTCCGCCGCGTCACGCTGGTGGCGGCCGTGAACCCGGATGCGGCGCTGTTCAGCAGCGACTTCCGCGCCCCCGAGCGGCTGTTCGCCCTGCTCATGCAGGCCGCCGGCCGCGCCGGCCGCGACGCCAGCCAGGCCGCGCGCAGCGAGATGTGGGTGCAGACCTGGCACCCGCGGCACCCCCTCTACGCGGCGCTGAAGGCGCACGACTACGAAGCCTACGCCGCGGCGCAGCTCGCCGAACGCCGCGCCGCCGGGCTGCCGCCGTTTGCCAGCCTGGCATTGCTGCGCGCCGAGGCGCGCACGGTCGAGGTGGCGCGGGAATTCCTGCAGGACGCGTCCGGCCTGGCAGCGGCGCACGACGGCGTCACCGTCTACCCGCCGGTGCCGCCGCAGGTGTCCAAGGTGGCCGATGTGGAGCGACTGCAGATGCTGGTGGAGTCGCCCTCGCGCGTGGCCCTGCAGCGCATGCTGGCCGCCTGGCTGCCGGGGCTGCATGAACTGCGCGCGCGGCACAAAGGGCTGCTGCGCTGGGCGGTGGACGTCGATCCGCTCGCCATCTGAAGCCGCCTCGACGCGGCGGCTCCCAAGCGCCACGAAGCTCTGCAGCACGCCCGACCGGGATGCGGTCAGGCCGGCCCGTGGCGCCGTCAGCCCGCCAGCACGCGTTGCAGCTGCAGCGCTTCGGCGACGTGCGCGGTGGCGATGGCGTCGCTGTCGGCCAGGTCGGCGATGGTGCGTGCCACCTTCAGGCAGCGGTGCAGTCGGCGGCCACTCCAGCCCAGGCGTTCAGCGGCGCCGCGCAGAAAGCGCGCGGCCGGCTCGTCGAGACGGCAGTGCTCATCGATCCGGCCGGCCTCCAGCAGGGCGTTGGGCTCGCCCTGGCGGCCCAGTTGGCGTTGCCGCGCCGTGGCCACCCGCGCGGCCACGGCCGCGCTGGGTTCGCCGTCGGGCAGGGCCAGCAGGGCGCCGGCAGGGGCGGCCAGCACCTCCACCTGCAGGTCGATGCGGTCGAGCAAGGGGCCGGACAGGCGGCCCTGGTAGCGCGCCACGGCGTCGGGCGTGCAGCGGCAGGCCCGGCCCACCGCCGCCGGTGCGCCCAGCCAGCCACAGGGGCACGGATTCATCGCCGCCACCAGTTGGAAGCGCGCCGGAAAGCGGGCCTGCCGCGCGGCGCGCGAGATCGTGATGTGGCCGGTTTCCAGCGGCTCGCGCAGGGCTTCCAGCGCGGCGCGCGGGAATTCCGGGGTCTCGTCCAGGAACAGCACGCCACCGTGCGCCAGCGATACTTCGCCAGGCCGCGGCGGTGAGCCCCCGCCGACCAGCGCCACCGCGCTGGCCGTGTGGTGCGGGGCACGCATCGGTCGATGGCCGTGAGCGGCGCCGGTGTCGGTGACGGCCCTCGCCAGGCCCGCCAGCGCAGCGCTGGCCAGCGCTTCTTCGTCGCTGAGCGCCGGCAGCAGCCCCGGCAACCGCTGCGCCAGCATCGACTTGCCGGTGCCCGGCGGGCCCACCATCAGCAGACTGTGCGCACCGGCGGCGGCGATCTCCAGCGCCCGCTTGGCGGCAGCCTGGCCCTTGACGTCGCGCAGGTCGGGGCCCGGCGGCGGCACCTGGCGGGGCGGCGGCAGCGCCGCCGCCAGCGCCACGGCGGCCGCGCCCGGCAACAGCGCGGCCACCACCTCGGCCAGCGTGCCGGCGGCGCGCACGTCCAGCCCGCCCACCTGTGCCGCGGTGCGCGCGCTGGCCGCCGGCAACACCAGCGTGCGCGCGCTGCCGCCCTTGCGCATCGCCAGTGCCATGGCGAGCGCGCCGCGCACCGGCCGCAGTTCGCCGGCCAGCGAGAGCTCGCCGGCAAACTCGCAAGCCGCCAGCCGGACGGTGTCGAGCTGCCCGGCCGCGGCCAGGATGCCCAGGGCGATGGGCAGATCGAAGCGGCCCGATTCCTTGGGCAGGTCGGCCGGCGCCAGGCTCACCGTGATGCGCTTGTTGTGCGGAAAGGCAAAGCCGCTCTGCTGGAGGGCTGCGCGCACGCGCTCGCGCGACTCCTTCACCTCCGTGTCGGCCAGGCCGACGAGCGTGAAGCTCGGCAACCCATTGGTCAGATGCACCTCGACCGATACCGCGGGCGCATCGAGCCCGTCGAGCGACCGGCTGCGAACGACGGCTAGCGACATGCCGCCGATCGTTCCATGGCACCGCTGGCGGGAGCGATCCCGCTTTGGAAGGGTCCATGGGGGATGTCGCCTCAATTCGGTGCATAAGCGAGCACTCCGCCCAGAAATGGGGCCTCAGGCGCGGCCACCTCGTCTGCAACCTGCGCCGCCGGCCGCTAGGGCGCATTGGCATGGATCGTGCGGATACACCCTCGGATCACTTCCCCAAGCAACCCCATCCGGAGCCCCAAGATGACCCTGCGTACAACCACGATCGGCCTCGCGTCCCTGCTGGCGATGGCCTCGCTGCCCACCTTTGCCCAGACCGCCCCGGCGTCCGACTGGGCCTTCACCGGCAACGCCGGCCTTTTCAGCGACTACCGCTTCCGCGGCATTTCGCAGACCAACAAGAAGCCGGCGTTCCAGGGCGGCTTCGACCTCGCGCACGCTTCCGGCTTCTACCTCGGCAACTGGAACTCCAACATCGATTCCCGGTTCTACGGCGGCTCGAACCTGGAAATGGACTTCTACGGCGGCTTCAAGGGCGCCGTCGACGCTTTCAGCTACGACGTCGGCGCCCTCTACTACTACTACCCCGGCAGCGAGAACCCCAAGTACGACAACACCGAGCTCTACGTCGCTGCCGGCTGGGGTCCGCTGTCGATGAAGTACTCGTACGCGGTGAGCGACTTCTTCAGCCTCCCCGATTCCGACGGCTCGTGGTACCTCGACACCAAGCTCACCTATCCGCTGTCGAAGGAACTGACGCTGATTGGCCGTGTCGGCTACCAGAGCCTGAAGGGTGGCGCAAAGATCACCGAACTCGACGGCAGCGGCCCCAAGGACTCGATCACCGACTGGAGCATCGGCGTCAACTACGACGTGTCGGGCTGGATCCTCGGCGCGAGCTACGTCGGCACCAACCGCGACCTGCAGGGTTCGGTCGCCGGCCGCAGCATCAGCGGCGACACGTTCGTGGTCTCGGTCAGCAAGTCGTTCTGACCCACTCTCATCGACCAGGAGAAGCGTCATGAAAATGGTGACCGCCATCGTCAAGCCGTTCAAGCTCGACGAAGTGCGTGAAGCCCTGAGCGGCATCGGCGTTCAAGGCATCACGGTGACAGAAGTCAAGGGTTTCGGGCGCCAGAAGGGCCACACCGAGCTCTATCGCGGCGCCGAATACGTCGTCGACTTTCTGCCCAAGGTGAAGATCGAGGCGGCCGTGGACGATGCCGTCGTCGACCGCGTCATCGAGGCCATCGAAGGCTCGGCCCGCACCGGCAAGATCGGCGACGGCAAGATCTTCGTCACCACGCTGGAGCAGGTGGTGCGCATCCGCACCGGCGAGACCGGCAAGGACGCCCTCTGAGGGCGCCCGCTGACACCCACGAGAAGACAAGCATCATGAAAAAACTGATTGCGATATGCGCCCTGGGCCTGCTGGCCCTGGGCTTGGGTGGCGCTGCGTTTGCGCAGGACGCCGCCGCTTCGGCCCCGGTGGCCGCGGCCGTCGAAGCGGCGGCCTCGGCACCCATGGCGGCCGCATCCGCACCCGCCGCGGCAGCCGCGAGCGCACCCGCCGCCGCCGCCCCCGTGCCCAACAAGGGGGACGTGGCGTGGATGCTGGTGGCCACCCTGCTCGTCATCATGATGGCCATCCCTGGCCTGGCACTGTTCTACGGCGGCCTGGTGCGCAGCAAGAACATGCTGTCGGTGCTGATGCAGGTGTTCGTGACGTTCTCGATGATCACCGTGCTGTGGGTCGTCTACGGCTACAGCCTGGCCTTCACCGAGGGCAACGCCTTCATCGGCGGCTTCGACCGGCTGTTCCTGAAGGGCGTGTTCGACCCCGCCACCGGCGCCTTCGCGATGGGTGCCACCTTCAGCAAGGGCGTGGTCATCCCCGAGATCGTGTTCGTGGCCTTCCAGGCCACCTTCGCGGCCATCACCTGCGGGCTCATCGTCGGCGCCTTCGCCGAGCGCATGAAGTTCTCGGCGGTGCTGCTGTTCATGGCGCTGTGGTTCACCTTCAGCTATGCGCCGGTCGCGCACATGGTCTGGTACTGGATGGGCCCGGACGCCTACACCGCCGCAGGGGTGGTGGACGAGATGAACGCCAAGGCCGGTCTGCTGTGGCAGTGGGGCGCGCTGGACTTCGCCGGCGGCACGGTGGTGCACATCAACGCCGCCGTCGCGGGCATCGTGGGAGCCTACATGGTGGGCAAGCGCGTCGGTTACGGCAAGGAGTCGATGGCGCCGCACAACCTGACGCTGACGATGGTCGGTGCTTCGCTGCTGTGGGTGGGCTGGTTCGGCTTCAACGCCGGCTCGGCGCTGGAAGCGGGCAACAGTGCGGCCCTGGCCTTCATGAACACCTTCTCGGCCACCGCCGCAGCGGTGCTGGCCTGGTGTGCCGGTGAAGCGCTGATGAAGGGCAAGGCCTCGATGCTCGGTGCCGCTTCGGGTGCGGTCGCGGGCCTGGTGGCCATCACGCCGGCGGCCGGCAATGTCGGCATCGTCGGCGGCCTGGTGATCGGTGCCGTGGCCGGCTTCGCCTGCCTGTGGGGCGTCAACGGACTGAAGAAGATGCTCGGCGCCGACGACTCGCTCGACGTCTTCGGCGTGCATGGCGTCGGCGGCATCGTCGGTGCGCTGCTGACCGGCATCTTCAACAACCAGGCGCTCGGCGGCCCGGGGCTGGTGACCGACTGGGTCACGGCCACGGTCGGCAGCAACGGCGTCTTCACCCAGCTGATGATCCAGGCCAAGGCCGTCGGCGTGACGGTGGTGTGGTCGGCGGTGGTCTCGCTGGTCGCCTACAAGATCGTCGACATGACCATCGGCCTGCGGGTGCCGGAAGACGAAGAGCGCGAGGGTCTGGACATCACCTCGCACGGCGAGACCGCATACAACAAGTGATGCCCCGCGCGGCTTGAGCCGCCGGGTCGGGCGGGGGAGACGGCGCTGGTCGCCGGCCTCCCCCGCCCTGTTTTGGTGCTGACGCTTCGCGGCCGCGCTGCCTAGAATCCTGCTTCGCCCGTTCAGAGCCCGCCATGGTCCCGCATCTCACCACCGCCCTCACCAGCCCGATCAACGAACTCGAGGCGCGCATCCTCGAGTCGATGCCCGCCATCGAGCGCTGGTTCCGGCTCGAGTGGATGGAGCACACGCCGCCGTTCTATACCTCGGTGGACCTGCGCAACGCCGGCTACAAGCTGGCGCCGGTGGACACCAACCTGTTTCCGTCCAGCTTCAACCACCTCGCGGCCGAGATGCTGCCGCTGGCGGTGCAGGCGGCGATGGCAGCCATCGAGAAGATCTGCCCGGAGGCCAAGAACCTGCTGCTGATCCCGGACAGCCGCACGGCCAACCCCTTCTACCTCTACAACGTGCAGCGGCTGATGCAGATCTTCACGCAGGCCGGCCTGAACGTTCGCCTGGGCTCGCTCGACACAGCGGTGACCGCACCCACGACGCGGGTCCTGCCCGATGGCAGCGAGCTGGTCGTGGAGCCGCTGCTGCGCACGCGCGGGCGCCTGGGCCTGAAGAATTTCGACCCCTGCACGATCCTGCTCAACGACGACCTCTCGGCGGGCCTGCCGCCGGTGCTGGAGCACCTGCACGAGCAGTACCTGCTGCCGCCGCTGCACGCCGGCTGGACGGTACGGCGCAAGTCGCGCCACTTCCAGAGCTACGAAGAAGTGGCCAAGAAGTTCGCCAAGCTGCTGGGCATGGACCCCTGGCTCATCAACCCCATGCACGCCCAGTGCGGCAAGGTCGACTTCGGCACTCCCGGCGGCCTGGATTGCGTGAAGACCCAGGCCGAAGCGATGCTCGCCAAGGTGCGCCGCAAGCACAAGGAATACGGCATCAACGAAAAGCCCTTCCTGATGGTCAAGTCCGACAACGGCACCAGCGGCCTGGGCCTGATGACGGTGCGCGACGTGAAGGACCTCGACGACGTCGAGCACCTGGCGCGCCACCCGATGAGCGCCGCCCACGGCGGCACCGACGTCTCCGAGGTCATCATCCAGGAAGGCGTGCCGACCTACGAGCGCATCGAGGACGCGACGGCCGAGCCTGTGGTGTGCATGATCGACCGCTACGTGGTGGGCGGCTTCTACCGCACGCATGCGGGCCGCGCCTTCGACGAGAGCCTCAACGCCCCGGGGGCCAGCTACGTGCAGCTGGCCTTTGCCGAAAGCACCCAATTGCCGCGCCCCGGCGCCAAGCCCGGCGCCAGCGCGCCCAATCGCTTCTACATGTACGGCGTGATCGGCCGCCTGGCGATGCTGGCCGCGGCCTACGAACTGGAAGCCACCGACCCCGACGCCGAGAGCTACGAGTAGCCTCGCGCCGGCGCCGCGACCTGACGCAGCCGCACCACGCCCATCGGCGACAACGTTGGTGCACTGCGGCCTTCCCGGCGGATCGAACGCACAATCGTGGTTTCGTCCATGAGCGCCGACCCCACCCACCGCACCCCTGGCGCGCTGGCCGCATTGACGCTGGCCGCCATCGGCGTCGTCTACGGCGACATCGGCACCAGCCCGCTGTACGCGCTGAAGGAAGTCTTCGCGCACGGCCGCGTGCCGCTCACGCCCGAGAACATCCTCGGCATCCTGTCGCTGGTGTTCTGGACCATCACCGTCATCGTCACGCTCAAGTACGTGACGCTGATCCTGCGCGCCGACAACAACGGCGAGGGCGGCCTCATCGCGATGCTGGCCCTGGCCTCGCAGGCCGTGAAGCACCGGCCGAAGCTGCGCTCGGCGCTGCTGCTGCTGGGCATCTTCGGCACCGCGATCTTCTTCGGCGACGGCGTCATCACGCCGGCGGTGAGCGTGCTCGGCGCGGTGGAGGGCCTGGAGGTGGCGGCACCGGGCCTGCACCGCTTCGTGGTGCCGATCTCGCTGCTGGTGCTCACGCTGCTGTTCGTCGCCCAGCGCTACGGCACCGCGGTGGTGGGGCGCATGTTCGGGCCCGTCACGCTGACCTGGTTCGCGGTGCTGGCGGCACTGGGCGTGGTGCACATCGTCGAAAACCCGCACGTGCTGGTCGCGCTGTCGCCGCACCACGCGCTGGGCTTCTTGCTGCTGCACCCGGGCATCGCCTTCGTGGCGCTGGGCTCGGTGGTGCTGTGCGTCACCGGGGCGGAGGCGCTGTACGCCGACCTCGGGCACTTCGGCAAGCGGCCGATCCGGCTGGCCTGGTTCGGTGTCGTCATGCCGGCGCTGCTGCTCAACTATTTCGGCCAGGGGGCGATGCTGCTGGAACACCCCGAGAACGCGCGCAACCCGTTCTACGAGATGGCGCCGCAATGGGCGCTGTACCCCTTGATCGGACTGGCCACGCTGGCCGCGGTGATCGCGTCGCAGGCGCTCATCACGGCGGCCTTCTCGGTCACCAAGCAGGCGGTGCAGCTGGGCTACCTGCCGCGGCTGCGGCTGCTGCACACCAGCGTGCGCGACACCGGCCAGATCTACGTGCCGTTCGTCAACTGGGCACTGTACGTCTGCGTCGTCTTTGCGGTGGTCATGTTCGGCTCCAGCAGCGCGCTGGCCTCGGCCTACGGCATCGCGGTCACCATCGACATGACCATCACCACGGTGATGACCTTCTTCGTCATCCGCTGGGCCTGGCGGCTGCCGCTGGCGGTGTGCGTGGCGGCGACCGGCTTCTTCTTCGTCGTCGACATCGTCTTCTTCGCCGCCAACGCGGTGAAGGTGCTCGAGGGCGGCTGGTTCCCGCTCGTCATCGGCGGCGCCATGTTCACGCTGATGGTGACCTGGAAGCAGGGCCGCGCACTGATGAGCGAGCGGCTGCGCGAAGAGGCCATCGGGCTCGACGAGTTCCTGCAATCGGTGTTCCTGAGTCCGCCGCTGCGCGTGCCGGGCACGGCGGTGTTCCTGGGGCTGGAGAAGGGCGCCACGCCCTTCGCGCTGCTGCACAACCTCAAGCACAACAAGGTGCTCCACGAGCAGAACGTCTTCGTCAACGTGCAGCATCACGAGGTGCCGTGGATCGGCTTCGACCGCCGCTGCGATGTCGAGTCCCTGGGCCGCGACTGCTGGCAGGTGACGCTGCACTTCGGCTTCAAGAACGACCCCGACGTGCCCGAGGCGCTGAAGCTGCTGGCCGGCCGCGGCGTCTTGCTCGACGACGATGGAGACCAGCTATTTCCTCAGCCGCGACACCGTGATCCCCACCTTGCGCGGCGGCATGGCGCTGTGGCGCGAGAAGCTCTTTGCCAACATGCACCGCAACGCCGCCGGCGCGGCCGACTTCCTGCACCTGCCCACGAACCGCATCGTCGAGCTGGGGACCAAGCTGGAAATCTAGGCCGCGCCAGCAAGGGGCTGAACAGCGGATCCTGGCGGCTGCGCGGCCGGTAGGCGCCGACACGGCGCGCGATCTCGGCGATGTGCTCCGGCGTCGTGCCGCAGCAGCCGCCGGCGATATTGAGGAAGCCGACGCGCGCGAACTCCTCCATCAGGCCGCCGGTGATGGCCGGCGTCTCGTCGAAGCCGGTCTCGGCCATCGGGTTGGGCAGGCCGGCGTTCGGGTAGCAGCTGATGTAGGTGTCGGCCGCCACCTTGGACAGCTCCTCGATGTAGGGCCGCATCACCGCCGCGCCCAGCGCGCAGTTCAGGCCCACCGCCAGCGGCCGCGCGTGGCGCACCGAATGCCAGAACGCGGCCACCGTCTGGCCGCTGAGGATGCGCCCCGAGGCGTCGGTCACGGTGCCGGAGATGATCACCGGCAGCCGCTCGCCGGTCTCTTCCATCAACTCGTCCAGCGCGAAGATCGCCGCCTTGGCGTTGAGCGTGTCGAAGATCGTCTCCACCAGGAACAGGTCGCAGCCGCCTTCCAGCAGCCCTGAAGCCTGCTCGCGGTAGGCCGCGCGCAGTTCGTCGAAGCTGGTGTTGCGCGCGCCGGGGTCGTTGACGTCGGGGCTGATGCTGGCGGTGCGCGGCGTCGGGCCCAGGGCGCCGGCCACGAAGCGCGGCTGCTCGGGCGTGGCGGCGGCATCGGCGGCCTGGCGGGCGATGCGCGCGGCGGCCACGTTCATTTCGCGCGCCAGATGCGCCAGGCCGTAGTCTTCCTGCGCGATCGAGGTCGCGCCGAAGGTGTTCGTCTCGATGATGTCGGCGCCCGCGGCCAGGTACTGGGCGTGGATCGCGCGGATCACGTCGGGGCGCGTCAGCACCAGCAGGTCGTTGTTGCCCTTGAGGTCCTTGGGGTGGTCCTTCAGCGCGTCGTTGCGGAAGTCGGCCTCGCCGAGCCTGTAGCGCTGGATCATGGTGCCCATGGCGCCGTCGATGATGGCGATGCGCTGCTGCAGGATGCCAGGCAGCGCCGCGCCGCGCGTGTACGCGATGGAATGAGGACTCATCTGGCGATTGTAGGAAGCGCCCACGGAGATCGGCTGCCTCTGCGCCGGCCCTCCGTCTCGCGTGGGGCACATCGTCTGCGCGAATGCCGCGAGGCGCCCTATGGCCCCGGCAGCCTGGCGCGGCGCCCTTCAGGACTCCAGCGGCGTGTTGGCCGTCGACTCGAACAGCGATTGACGAAACGCCGCATCGGCGCCTTCGTCATCCGCGTCAGCCCACATGGCCAGGGAGCTTGCCGTCATCGGCTTGGCGAAGAGGTAGCCCTGCAGCTCGTTGCAGCCCAGCGCCACGAGCTGGTCACGCTGGGCTTCGGTCTCCACTCCTTCGGCCACGACCCGCAGGTTCAAGGTGTTGGCCAGCTGCACGATGGTCTGCACGATCGAGCGCGCCTCGGCGCTGGTCGCCAGGTCGATGACGAAGGCGCGGTCGATTTTCAACTCGGCCGCGGGCAGGCGCCGCAGCACCGCCAGGCTGGAATAGCCCGTGCCGAAGTCGTCAATCGAGATGTGCAATCCCGCGCGGCGCAACCGTTCGAAGGCGGCACGCGTCTGGTGGGTGTCTTCCATGGCCACGGACTCGGTGATCTCGCAGGTCATGCGCCCGGGCGGGATGCCGTTGCGCTCGAGTGCGGCTTCGATCTGTTGCACGAGTTGCTCTTGGCGCAACTGATGCCCGGAGATGTTGACCGCGACGCGCATGCGCAGGCCACGCTCCCGCCAGAGCGCTGCCTGGCGGCAGGCCTCGTCGATGACCCACAACCCGATCGATCCGATGAGGCCGTGGCGCTCGGCCAGCGGAATGAAGACCTCCGGACTGATCATGCCGCGCCGCGGGTGCTTCCAGCGCAGCAGCGCCTCGGCAGCGGTGATCTGCAGGCTGCTTGCGTCGATCTTGGGCTGGTAGTAGAGCTCGAACTGGCCACGCTCGACAGCGCGGCGCAGGTCCTGCAACAACTCGGCCTGGTCACGCAAGTCCACGCCCATCGCCGGGGCAAAGAAGGCGTGACCCGCGCCGCCGCCCAGCTTGACGGCACGCATGGCCAGCGACGCGTGGGCCAGCAGCCTTGGGCGTGAGCCATGGTCGGGATAGACAGCGATGCCCACTGACGCGTTGGCCTGCAACTCGAGCTTGTTGACGAGGAAAGGGCTGTGCAGCGACTCCACCAACTGCTCGGCGGCACGCCCGGCGGCCGCCGCGTCGTCCATGACCAGCACGGCAAATTCGCCGCCGCCCACGCGCGCGGCGGCTGGCGGCTGGCCCACCGCCGCGACGGCGCGGCGCGCCGCCTCCACCAGAAGTGCGTCGCCCACCTGGTGACCGAAGGCCTCGTTCAACTGCCGGAAGTTGTCGAGCCCGAAGTACAGCACTGCCAGATGGGTCGGACCGTGGTCACAGGCCCGCGCGGCCTCGTCGAGCGCCAGCTCGAATTCCGGTCGCGTCATGAGCCCGGTCAGTGGGTCGCGCCCCCGCAGTTGGTTGAGCTGCGAATTGGCGTCGCGCAGGCTCGACTGCAATCGTGACCCGCTGCGGGTCTGCCGCCACAGCAGCACCAGCGCGGTGCCGGCCGCGAGCAGGCTGACCGAGAGCCCCCAGACCAAGGGATTCGATTGAGCAGCGATGATTGCGCTTGAGAGCGACCCCATCGCACTTCTATCGACTGCGCGGCCCTCGGTCTTGAGCCGCGATTCGTGATATCCGTGGCCTGCAACATCCCCGCCAGCGACAGCAGTCGCATCGCCGCCCACATTGCACGGCTGCAACCGGCCCTGCCTGCCTGCTCAGTGCAGCACCACGGGCTGTTGCGCCAGCGCGGTGAAGCCGGCGATAAAGTCATCGATCGCCTCTTCGTTGGGGCCCTGCTGCACCAGCGCATGCACACCGCGCTGGAAGCTCTCGGCGACCGCGCCTTCGATGAAGATCTCCTTGCGCGCGAACTTGTCCACGATCTCGAAACCGCCGCGCCGTGGCGACGCGTCTTCGGTGACCCCCGGCACATCAAACTGCACGACGATGTAGCTGTCCGAGTTGTAGAGCATCTGCATGGCGTGAGCCTCCCTATGCACAACCTGGGTGCAGATCGCCGGATATCAAGCCGGCGCGCCCCGATCAGGGGGCCGTGTGCTGCTCGAGCAGAAACTCGGCGCCGCCGTCCGCCGGCTGCGCCAGCAGTTGCACCCGCACCGGCAGGTGGTGCCGCGCAGGGTCCAGCCACACGTCCACCTGCGTGTCGTAGGGCCGGCGCGGCTGCCGCCGCAGGTGCAGCGCGCCGGTCACGGGGCCGCCGGGTGTGTCCACGGCTTCGGCGCCCAGGACCGTGAAGGCCCAGGTCTCGCCGTCGCCTCGCGTCCCCGCCACGAACATCAGCACCTCGCTGCCGGCCTCGCGCAACGCGGGCTCGGCTTCCATCACCGCAGGCAGTTGCAGCATCCAGCTCAGGCGATCCTGCGCACCTCGCAGCAGCGGGTAGTGCAAGGAAGGGCCGCTGAAGGTGATGCGGCCGGACTCGTGCTGGAAGTTCACGGCACGTGTCTCGCGGCCGCGGCGGCCTTCCGTGTAGCGCTCGGGAAGGATGCCGGTGGCGTCCAGACGGCCCTGGCTGATCGAGCCCAGCCGCGATTCAGCGGCGCCACCGCCATCCATCGCCAAGTGGTAGCGGCCGTCGGCGGGACGCCAGCGCAGTTCGGCCTGGCCGGTGCTTGCGCCTCGTCTCAGCGCATACCGCAGGGTGGCCGCTGGCGGCAGCCGGGTCGCGTAGACCGGCAGTGGCGTGCCGCCCGCGTCGGGCGCGGTCGGGACCGCCGTGGCGGCGGCGGCCGGGGCGGTGATCGCCCGCTCCGGTGTGGGTCGGGCCGCCGGAAGGGCGCCTTGCCGTGCGACGCCGGCGCCCGGGCGGGCGATGGCCGGGAGCGCGGCAGCGACCGCCACCGGTGCCGGCACCGGCAATGGCAATGGCACCGGCAATGGCGCCATCACGATCTGCCGCACCTGCAACGGCCGCGGCCCGTCGGCACCGCGCTCGAGCCCGGGCGGCGGCAGCGCCCGGCCCAGCAGCAAGGCATGCGCAACCAGCACCAGGGCGGCCACCGCCAGCGCGCTGCGCCGGCGTGATGGCCGTGATGTGGACAGGGTCATCGGCTTGGCGCCACGCACTTCACAATAGTGCCATCCGGCCCAGGGCCCCAGCAGCCGTATCCCCCATGAAACTTGCCACCCTGAAGGACGGGTCGCGCGATGGCCAGTTGATCGTGGTGTCGCGCGACCTGACCCAAGCGCACCACGCCACGGGCATTGCCGGCACGATGCAACACCTGCTCGACGACTGGAATTTCATCTCGCCGCAACTCGAGGACCTCTACGCCACGCTCAACGACGGCAAGGCGAGGCACGCCTTCGCCTTCGATCCGCGGCAGTGCATGGCACCGCTGCCGCGCGCCTTCCAGTGGGTGGACGGCTCGGCCTACCTCAACCACGTCGAGCTGGTCCGCAAGGCGCGTGGCGCCGAAGTTCCCGCCAGCTTCTACGAAGACCCGTTGATGTACCAGGGCGGCAGCGACGACTTCCTTGGCCCCACCGACGACGCCGTGTTCGCCAGCACCGACTGGGGCATCGACTTCGAGTCCGAGGTCGCGGTGGTGACCGGCGACGTGCCGATGGGCACCTCCCCCGACAGCGCGCTGGACAGCGTGCGGTTGCTGATGCTCGTCAACGACTGGAGCCTGCGCAACCTGATCCCGGCCGAGTTGGCCAAGGGCTTCGGCTTCCTGCAAGCCAAGCCGGCCACCGCCTTCGGCCCGGTGGCGGTGACGCCCGACGAATTGGGCGATGCGTGGCAAGGCGGGCGCGTCCACCTGACGCTGGAGAGCCGCTGGAACGGCCGCAGCGTGGGCCGCACCGAGGCCGGCCCGGAAATGAGCTTCCACTTCGGCCAGCTCATCGCCCACGTGGCCAAGACGCGCCGGCTGCGCGCCGGCAGCATCGTCGGCAGCGGCACGGTGAGCAACCAGGACTGGGGCCATGGCTACAGCTGCATTGCCGAGAAGCGTGCCATCGAAACCATCGAGAGCGGCGCGCCCCGGACCGCATTCATGCAGTTCGGCGACACCATCCGCATCGAGATGCTCGGCCGCGACGGGCAGAGCCTGTTCGGTGCCATCGAGCAGCGCGTGGCGCCGCTGGCCCCTTGAAGCCGAGCCCATGAACGAGTTGCCCGGTTGGGTCAAGCACACCACCGTCTGGCTGCTGCTGGCAGTCGGCCTCTTCCTCGGCGTGCAGGCCTGGATGGCGCGCGAAGCGGCGACGCGCTTCATGGTCGAGGGCGGCACGGTCGAGATCCGTCGCGCCGCCGACGGTCATTACCACTGGCCGGGGCACATCGGCGGCCGCAGCGTGGAGTTCCTCGTCGACACCGGCGCCAGCGGCACCGCGATCCCGGCGGCGCTGGCCAGCGCCCTCGGGCTGCCGGCGCTGGGCACGGTGCGCTCCCAGACCGCCGGCGGCGAGGTCACCGGCACCGTCGTCGTCGGCGACCTGTCGCTGCAAGGCGGCGTGAACGCCGAGCGATTGCGCATGGTGGCGTTGCCTGGGCTGGCGGCGCCGCTGCTGGGCATGGACGTGCTCGGCCGCCTGCGCTGGCAGCAAGGCGAAGGCCTGCTGCGCATCGACCTGCACGGGGCGGCGCGGTGACGCACCGCTGGACACGGCGGCTGCTCGCCGCGCTGGCGGCGGGGGCGCTGGCCCTGGCGGCAGCGTCGGCAGCGGCCCAGGCCGCCACGGCCTGCCCGCCCATGCTGCCGAGCGCGGCGAAGGCCGAGCGCCGGCGCCGCGCGCGACCGCGGCCTGCTGTGGCGCGTCGGTGCGCGACGGCCGCACGTCCTACCTCTACGGCACGCTGCACGTCGGCAAGCCGGCGTGGCGCCGGCTCGGACCGCAGGTCAAGGTGGCCTTGCGCGACAGCGACGTCCTGGCCCTGGAGATCGACCCCAACGACCCGGCACTGCTGGCGGCGCTGGCCGAATTGCGCCACGGCGCCGAACTGCCGCCGGCACTGGCCGAGCGGCTCAAGCGCGCCTTCGAGCGCGCCTGCGTGGCGCCGGAGTCGCTGGCCGAGCTGCACCCGGTGCTGCAGGCCACCACCCTGACGATGCTCGAGGCGCGCTGGCTCGGCATGGACCCCCTCTACGCGATGGAGCAGTTGCTGAGCACCGAGGCACGCACGCTGGGGCGGCGCGTGGTGTCGCTGGAAACCGCGGCGCAGCAGAAGGCGGCGCTGGTGCCCAGCAGCGACGAAGAGGCGCAGGCGGTGATCGACCAGAGCCTGCAGCAGCTCGAGGACCGCAGCGCACGCCGCGTGCTGACGCGCCTGGCGGCAGCCTGGGAAGCCGGCGACCTGGCGATCCTGGACGACTATGCGGCGTGGTGCGAGTGCATCGCCGACGAGAGCGACCGCGCCTACATGCGCCGCCTCAACGATGAACGCAATCCACCGCTCGCCGATGGCATCGAGGCCCTGCATCGCCAGGGCCGGCGCATCTTTGCCGCGGTGGGCGCGCTGCACATGACGGGGCCGCAGTCGCTGCCACGGCTGCTGGCCGCTCGCGGCTTCAAGGTCGAACGCATCCCGTTCGGCCGCTGAGGCCCGAGCACGGCGCGGTGGGGCGGGCGCACAATCCGGAACGACGACGCCGAGGAGACACGAAATGATGGGTGCCAGCGACCTGGCCCGGATGGTGCCGGGTTTCGATTTCCTGCAAAGCCTGATGAAGGGCGCCGGCGCCGCCGTGCCCGGCATGGGCCAGTGGATCGCACCCACGCTCGACCCCGAGGAGATCGAGAAGCGCATCGGCGAATTGCGCACGGTGCAGTTCTGGCTGGAGCAGAACGCGCGCCTGCTGGCGACCACGATCCAGGCGCTGGAGGTGCAGCGCATGACGCTGTCCACGCTGAAGACCATGAACCTGCCGCTGGCCGACCTGCGCGACGCCCTGAGCATCAAGACCCCTGCCGAGCCGCCACCGGCACCCCCTCCGATGCCTGCCCCGGCGCCCGAGCCGGCACCGGCAGCGCCGGCCGCCGCAGCCGGCGCCGGCAAACCGCCCGCCGGCGCCATCGACCCCATGCAATGGTGGGGGGCGCTGACGAAGCAGTTCACCGAGATCGCATCGCAGGCCATGAAGGAGACCCAGGGCGTGGCGGCCAGCGCGACCGCGGCGGTGGCGCCCAAGCCTGCCGGCGGCACGGCGAAGCCGGCGCCGGCGAAGAAGGCCCCGGCCCGCAAGCGTGCGGCGACGCCCCGCAAGCGCAGCGGCTGAGCCACTGCCGTCGCCACCATGCCGGGCTTCCTGGTCGGCCACGCCACCCACCCCGACTGGTCGGCAGCCCTGGCGCTGGCCGCCCTGCAGATCGACGGCCAGCGTGAGCGCCACGAGGCCAGCAGTGCCGGGCCGCTGACACTGGGTTTCGTCTATTTCACCGACCACTACGCCCGCCACGCCGCGCCCCTGCTGGCCGCGCTGCGCGCTCGCTGGCCGGGTGTTTCATGGGTCGGCAGCGTCGGCGTGGGCGTGGCCGCCAGCGGCGTCGAGTATTTCGACGAGCCGGCGCTGGCGCTGATGCTCGCGGCGCTGCCGGTGGGTCGTTTCGAGGTCTTCTCGGGGGCCCACAAGCTGCAGCGCATCGCGCCCTACAGCGCGCTGGTCCATGCCGACCCGGCGACGCCGGACCTGGCCGAGCTGATCGCCGAGATGAGCGACCGCACCGCATCGGGCTACCTCTTCGGCGGCCTGTCGTCGTCGCGCGCGGACAACCTGCACATCGCCGACGGCGTCTGGCAGGGCGGCCTGTCCGGCGTGGCTTTCAGCGAGGACGTGGCACTGGTCTCGCGCGTGACGCAGGGCTGCCAACCGGTGGGGCCGACACGCACGGTCACGGCGTGCGAACGCAACATCGTGGTCGAGCTCGATGGCCGGCCGGCCCTGCCCTGCCTGCTCGGCGACCTGGGCCTGGCGACGCTGGACGACCCGCGCCAGGCGCTGCCGCGGCTGCGCGCCACGCTGGTCGGCGTCACCGACGTCGCCGGCAGCACGGCGCCCGCCGACGGGCCGCTGGCCACCGCAGCGCGCCACCGCGCCTTCGGCGCCGACGTGCGCGTGCGCCACCTCATCGGCCTGGACCCCGGTCGCGAGGCGGTGGCCGTGGCCGAGATGCTGCAGCCCGGCATGCAGATCGCGTTCTGCCAGCGCGACGTGGCCGCGGCGCGGCGCGACCTGGTGCGCATCTGCAGCGAAATCCGCGACGAGCTGGCCCCGGAGGCCGTGCTGCTGCCCGCCGGCGGCCCGGCCGATGCCGACCCCTCACGGCGCATCGACGGCGCCCTCTACATCAGCTGCGCGGGCCGTGGCGGGCCGCACTTCGGCGGGCCATCGGCGGAACTCAAGGTCGTGCAGCACGCCTTGGGCGACGTCCCGCTGGTGGGCTTCTTTGCCGGTGGCGAGATCGCCCACCACCACCTGTACGGCTACACGGGGGTGCTCACGGTATTCACCAGCCACGGATGAGGATCGCGGATAAGCCGCGCCGGCGTCAAAGCGGCTTTGACCTTGCGCGACGGCGGAAACCGTCGATGGCTGCCGCACCGCCACTACATTTCCCATTGGACGGACATCGTTCCACGACACCCGGAATCTGCCGATGAATGCACCCCTGCCGCCCCAGGTGGCCGAAAACGCTGCCGACCGCGCCCACCGCCAGGCGCAGGTGGTGGCCGCACTGTCGCCGCTTCTGCCCCCGCACGCACTGCTGTGGCAGCGCGAAGACACCGTCCCCTACGAGTGCGATGGCCTCACCGCCTACCGGCAGATGCCGCTGCTGGTGGCCCTGCCCGAAACCGAGGCGCAGGTGGCAGCCGTGCTGAAGGCCTGCCACGCGCTGAGCGTGCCGGTGGTGGCCCGCGGCGCCGGCACGGGCCTGAGCGGGGGCGCGCTGCCGCACTCCCTGGGCGTGACGCTGAGCCTGGCCAAGTTCAACAAGATTCTGCAGCTCGATCGCGCCGCGCGCACCGCCACCGTGCAGTGTGGCGTGCGCAACCTGGCCATCAGCGAAGCCGCGGCGCCGCATGGGCTCTATTACGCGCCCGACCCTTCCAGCCAGATCGCCTGCACCATCGGCGGCAACGTGGCTGAAAACGCCGGCGGGGTGCACTGCCTGAAGTACGGCCTGACGCTGCACAACGTGCTGCGCGTGCGCGGCCTGACGGTCGAGGGCGAGCCCGTGAGCTTCGGCTCCGAGGCGCTGGACGCGCCGGGGCTGGACCTGCTGCCGCTGATCGTGGGCAGCGAGGGCATGCTGGCGGTGATCCTGGACGTGACCGTCAAGCTGGTGCCCAAGCCGCAACTGGCGCGCTGCATCATGGCCAGCTTCGACGACATCCGCAAGGCCGGCGAGGCGGTGGCCGCGGTGATCGCCGCCGGCATCATCCCCGCCGGGCTGGAGATGATGGACAAGCCCATGACCGCCGCGGTGGAGGACTTCGTGCACGCCGGCTACGACCTGGACGCCGCCGCCATCCTGCTGTGCGAAAGCGACGGCACGCCCGAAGAGGTGGCCGAGGAAATCGACCGCATGCTCGACGTGCTCTCCGGCGCCGGCGCCGCGCGCATGGAAGTGAGCAGGGACGAGGCGCAGCGCCTGAAATTCTGGAGCGGGCGCAAGAATGCGTTTCCGGCTTCGGGCCGCATCAGCCCCGACTACATGTGCATGGACAGCACCATCCCGCGCCGGCGCCTGGCCGATATCCTGGAGGCCATCGCCGGCATGGAACAGAAATACGGACTGAAGTGCGTCAACGTCTTCCATGCCGGTGACGGCAACCTGCACCCGCTGATCCTGTTCGACGCCAATGACGCCGACCAGTTGCACCGCTGCGAACTGTTCGGCGCCGACATCCTGGAAACCAGCGTCGCGCTGGGCGGCACCGTCACCGGCGAGCACGGCGTGGGCATCGAGAAGCTCAGCTCGATGTGCGTGCAGTTCAGCGCCGAGGAACGCGAGCAGATGCACGCGCTCAAGCGCGCCTTCGACGCCGGCGAGACGCTCAATCCCGGCAAGGTGATCCCCACCCTGCACCGCTGCGCCGAGTACGGAAAGATGCACGTGAAGAGGGGCCTGCTGCCCTTCCCCGAACTGGAGCGCTTCTGATGGACGCGGCGCTTTCCCGGATCGTCGAGCAGGTGCAGGCCGCCCGCGCCGCACGCACCGCGCTCGACATCCGCGGCGGCCACACCAAGGGCTTCTACGGCGGGCCGCCGCGCGGCGAGCCGCTGGACGTCAAGCCGCTGGCGGGCATCAGCAGCTACGAGCCGACCGAACTCGTCGTCACCGCGCGCGGCGGCACGCCGCTGGCCGAACTGGAAGCGGCGCTCGCCGAAAAGGGCCAGTGCCTGCCCTTCGAGCCCCCGCGCTTCGGCGACGCCGGCACGGTGGGCGGCATGGTCGCCGCCGGCCTGGCGGGGCCGGCGCGTGCGGCGGTGGGCAGCGTGCGCGATTACGTCCTCGGCGCCACGCTGCTCAACGGCCGCGCCGAAGTCGTGAGCTTCGGCGGCACGGTGATGAAGAACGTGGCCGGCTACGACGTGTCGCGCATCCTCGCCGGATCGATGGGCATCCTGGGCGTGATCTGCGAGGTGTCGTTGAAGGTGCTGCCGGTCGCGCCCGCCACGCAGACGTTGCGGCTGGAGATGGACGCCGCCACCGCCATCCGCCGTGTCAATGAATGGGGCGGCCAGCCGCTGCCCCTGAATGCCAGCGCATGGTGGGAGGGGACGCTGGTGATTCGCCTCTCCGGCGCCGCCGCTGCCGTGCGCGCCGCAGCGGCGAAGATCGGTGGCGAGGTCGTCGAGCCGGCGATGGCTTCGGGCTTCTGGACCGGGCTGCGCGACCATCGCGACGAATTCTTCCTCGGCGCGCTGCGGGCGCTGGAAGGCGGCGCCGGCTTGTGGCGCTTCTCCGTGCCGGCCACCACCGCGCCGCTGGCCTTGTCCGGCGAGCAACTCGTGGAGTGGGGCGGCGCCCAGCGCTGGCTGTGCACCAGTGCGCCGGCTGCCACCCTGCGCAACGCCGCCGCGGCCGTGGGCGGCCACGCGGTGCTGTTCCGCGCCGCCGACAAGACCGCCGGCGCCTTTGCGCCGCTGTCGCCGCCGCTGGACCGCATCCACCGCGAACTGAAGCGGGCCTTCGACCCCGACGGCGTCTTCAACCCCGGCCGGCTCGTGCCAGGGCTGTGACCGTGGCCGCCGACGTCGTCGACGCGCATGCGCGGCTATTCCACGCGCCGCGCCGACTACCACGAACGCGTCTGTCACAAGCGGGAGCGCCAGCACGACCTGCGCGCCATGAAGAGCTGGCTGCCCGGAGCCTGTGCGCGACGCGGCATGGCTCGCCTACGAGCATGACTGGGTGCTGCCCTAAGAACGGGCCTGAGGCATGGACGCGCTGAAGGGCTTCACCTTGCTCCTGCTGTGCCAGTCGGCAGGTGAAGCGCTGGCGCGGCTGGCGCAATGGCCGCTGCCGGGGCCGGTGCTGGGGCTCGTGCTGATGGGCGCGCTGCTGCAGTGGCCTGCGGTGCGGGCGCCGGTCGAAGCGGCAGCGCAGCCCTTGCTGGGCCACCTGTCGCTGCTCTTCGTGCCGGTCGGCGTGGGCGTGATCGGACACCTCGGGCTGATCGGCCAGTACGGCGTTCGCATGATGTTGGCGCTGGTGCTGTCGACCTGGGTCGGGCTGCTGGTGGCGGCGCTCGTGCTGCAGGCGCTGCTGCCGCGCGAGGCCGAAGCGCCGTTGGCGCGGTAGGGCCACCCCGATGCCGAACGTCGTCGAACTCTGGGTCTACCTGGCGGCCACGCCGCTCTTCGGCCTGACGGCCACGCTGGGTGTCTACGTGGCGGCCTCGGCGCTCTACGAACGCCTGGAGCGGGCGCCCTGGGCCAACCCGGTGCTGTGGTCGGTGGTGGTGCTGGCGTTGTTGCTGGGTGCCACGGAGACGCCCTACCAGACCTACTTTTCCGGCGCGCAATTCATCCACTTCCTGCTCGGCCCGGCGGTCGTGGCACTGGCCTGGCCGCTGTGGCAGCGCCGCGCCGAGTTGCGCACGCGGGCCGGCGCCTTGCTGCTCGCCGCGCTGGCCGGCGGTGCGGCCGCCAGCGGCAGCGCCGTGGGCATCGGCTGGGCGCTGGGCCTGCCGCCCGCGGTGATTGCCTCGCTGGCACCGAAGTCGGTGACGGCGCCGGTGGCGATGGGCATCGCGGAGCAACTGGGCGGCATCCCGGCGCTGGCGGCGGTGTTCGCCGTACTCACCGGCTTGGTCGGCGCGATCACGGCCAAGCTGCTGCTGGACACCGCGCGCGTCCGGTCGCCGGCCGTGCGCGGCTTCGCGCTGGGCACGGCCTCGCACGGCGTGGGCGCGGCGCGCGCCCTGCAGGTGCACCCCGACGCGGGCGCGTATGCGGCGCTGGCGCTGGGCCTGCAGGTGCTGCTGGCCGCACTGCTCCTGCCGCTCGTCGCGCGCCTGTTCTGAGCCCCCTCCCCCGATCCAACGCCGAACGACACCCTGGCCCATGCAAACCAACCTGGCTCCCGAATTCAAGGGCACGCACGACGGCGAGGAGGCCGAGGCCATCCTGCGCAAGTGCGTGCACTGCGGTTTCTGCACCGCCACCTGCCCGACCTACCAGTTGCTGGGCGACGAACTCGACAGCCCTCGCGGCCGCATCTACCTGATGAAGCAGGTGCTCGAGGGCGCGCCCGTCACACGCAAGACGCAGCTGCACCTGGATCGTTGCCTGACCTGCCGCAGTTGCGAGACCACCTGCCCCAGCGGCGTGCAATACGGGCGTCTGGTGGACATCGGGCGCAAGATCGTCGAAGAGCGGGTCGAGCGGCCGACGGGCGAGAAGGCCGTGCGCTGGCTGCTCAAGGCCGGCTTGACCTCTTCGCTGTTCGGCCCGGCCATGAAGCTGGGCCAGCTCGCGCGGCCGCTGCTGCCGGCCGCGCTGAAGGCCAAGGTGCCGGCCGCAGGCGGCGCCCGCGCAAGCCGCTGGCCGACGCGTGAACACCCGCGCAAGGTGCTCATGCTGCTGGGCTGCGTGCAGCCGGCGATGATGCCCAACATCAACAGTGCCACCGCGCGGGTACTCGACGCCGCCGGCATCCAGACCCTGGTGGCCGACGGTGCCGGCTGCTGTGGCGCGATCCGCACGCACCTGGGCGACCCCGACGGCGGCCTGGCCGACATGCGCGGCAACATCGACGCCTGGTGGCCGCTCGTGGAAGGGTTCACCTCGCAGGGGAAGGTGGAGGCCATCGTCATGAACGCCAGCGGCTGCGGCGTCACCGTCAAGGAGTACGGCCACGCGCTGGCGCACGACCCGGCCTATGCCGACAAGGCGCGCCGCGTGAGCGAGCTGACGAAGGACATCAGCGAGCTGTTGCCCGATCTGGTGCCTTTGCTGCAGCCGAAACTGGCCCTCCCCCGCGGCGCGGCGACGCGCGGGGGTGGCGCCGCTTCCGCTCCGGCACGGCGGGCGGTCCGCCTGGCGTTCCATCCGCCCTGCACCCTGCAGCACGGCCAGCAGTTGCGCGGCGGCGTCGAGAAGCACCTGGGGGCGCTCGGCTTCGATGTCAGCCTGGCTACCAGCGAGAGCCACCTCTGCTGCGGCTCCGCCGGCACCTACAGCGTGCTGCAGCCCGAGCTGGCGACGCAGTTGCGCGACCGCAAGCTCGGTGCGCTGCAGCCGCTGCAGGCCGAGGTCATCGTCTCGGCCAACATCGGCTGCATCCAGCACCTGCAGACCGGCACCACGACACCGGTGCGTCACTGGGTGGAAGTGCTGGACGACGCCCTGGCCGCCTGATCTTCGGACGAGGCGCGCGCTGGAAAACCTCCGCGGCTGACGGTCCTCCTGTCAGCGCGGGGCATCACGCCGACAGCCCGGGCCGGCTGCGCAGCGCCCACATCACGCCGGCCACCAGCAGGCCGATCCCCGCCGCCGTGGCCGGGCCCGGCCATTGACCGCGGAGCCAGAACGCATAGGCCAGCGCGGCCAGCGTCTCGAAGACGATGAGCTGGCCGACCAAGGTCGTCGGCAGGCGCTGGCTGGCCTCGTTCCAGCACATCGTCCCGAGCCAGGAAGCCAGCAGGCCGGTGGCGAACATCAGGCCGACGAAAAGTCCGGGCATCGGCCCGAAGGGCATCGCGAACGGCTGGCCGCTGGCCGCATTCCACCCCCAGAAGCCCAGGAAGCCGGCCCCGGCCAGCGGCAAGGTGGCCACGCCCTGGGCCGTGGCCCAGGTGCCGGGGCTGCGGCCCGCGCCGCTGGCGCGGGCGCGCAACCAGTCGGCATTGCGCAGCGGGTACCAGGTCCAGCAGGCCACGGCGCCCAGGGCGAGCAGGGCGCCCAGCGCGTACGCGTCCAGGTCGGCCCGGGGGTCGCTGCGCAGGCGGTCGATCTCGACCTGGTTGACGAGCGCGATGCCGCCCGCAATGAGCCCCAGCGAAGGCGCCAGGCGGCGCCAGGCCAGCCGGCCGTCGCGGGCGTGGTCGCGCAGGTTGGAGCTGACGGCGATCACCACGGGCAGCGTGCCGATGATCATGGTCGGCAACGGCCCGCCGGCGCGCTGGATCGCGGCGGCAAGGAACAGGTAGTAAAGCAGGTTGCCCACGGCCGACAGCTTGACGGCCTCGATCCAGTCGGCGCGCGTCAGCCCGGCCAGCCCCTGCCGGCCCCACCATGCCAGCGGCAGCGCGATGAGGCCGAACGCCAGGTAGCGGCCGAAGGACAGCAGCGCGGCCGGGTACGACGGCAGCAAGGTCGGCACCACGAAGACCAGGCCCCACAGCAGGCCGGCGGCCAGCGCGAACAAGGCGCCGACGACCAGGGCGCGGCGGTCGGCCGGCATCCGCGGCGCGCTGCCGACGCCTCAGCCGCCGGCGAGGCCCAGCCGCTCGAGCAGGCCGTTGAGTTCTTCCAGCGTGTCGAAGGCGATCGCGATCTCGCCCTGTTCGCCGCGCCGGGTGCGGCGCTTGACGCGGATCTCCACCGGCGCGGTCAGCTGGTCGGCCAGGCGTTCTTCCAGGCGCACGATGTCCCTCGGCTTGGCCGGCTTCGCCGCGGACGGGGCACGGCCGGGGGCCGACTGCCGCGCGACATGCCTTTCGGTGTCGCGCACGCTGAGCTTGCGCGCCACGACCTCGTGCGCCGTCATCACCTGCTCGGCCGTGCCCAGCGCCAGCAAGGCGCGGGCGTGGCCCATGTCCAGGTCGCCGGCCATCAGCATCTGCTGCACGGGCTCGGCGAGGTTGAGCAGGCGCAGCAGGTTGCTCGCCGCGCTGCGGGAGCGGCCCACCGCCTGCGCCGCCTGCTCGTGCGTGAGCTGGAACTCGGTCACCAGCCGCTGCAGGCCCTGCGCTTCTTCCAGCGGGTTGAGGTCTTCGCGCTGGATATTCTCGATCAGCGCCATCACCGCCGCGGCTTCGTCGGCGACCGCCTTCACCAGCACCGGCACCTCGTCGAGGCCCGCCAGCCTGGCGGCGCGGAAGCGGCGTTCGCCGGCGATGATCTCGTAGCCGCCTGCGACCGGCCGCACCAGGATCGGCTGCATCACGCCCTGGCTGCGGATGCTCTCGGCCAGTTCGTACAGCGAGCCCTCGTCCATGCGCGTGCGCGGCTGGTACTTGCCGTGGCGCAGGCGGTCCAGCGGCAGGCTGGTGGGCAGGCCCTCGGGGGCCGGCGGGGTGTCGCTGACCTTGGGGCCGAGCAGGGCTTCGAGGCCGAGGCCCAGGCCCTTGGGTTTTTTGGTGACCATGGGGGCCGATTGTGTCCGAGCGGCCCGCGCGCGCGGCGGCGCGATCCGCCCGTGCGGACAATCCCTTATCCTCGAACCCGTGCGGAACACGCCGCGCGAACCACCACCAGAGCCACCCAGGAAGGGCGCAGCATGTCCTACACCGTCTTTGTCGATGGCCAGGAAGGCACCACCGGCCTGCGCATCCACGAGTACCTGGCCGGGCGCCGCGACGTGGAAGTGCTGCGCATCGACCCCGATCGCCGCAAGGACGCCGCCGAGCGCGCGCGCCTGCTCAACGCCGCCGACGTTGCCTTCCTGTGCCTGCCCGACGCCGCCGCGCGCGAAGCCGCGGCGCTGGTGACGAACCCGAAGACCTGCCTCATCGACGCCAGCACCGCGCACCGCACGGCGCCGGGCTGGGTCTACGGCCTGCCCGAACTGGCGCCCGGCCAGCGCGACGCCATCCGCGCCGGCAAGCGCATCGCCAACCCGGGTTGCCACGCCACCGTCTTCATCCTGCTGCTGCGGCCGCTGGTCGACGCCGGGCTGGTGCCGGCGGCGCAGGCGATCAGCGCGACCTCGATCACCGGCTATTCAGGCGGCGGCAAGAAGATGATCGAACAGTACGAGGCCGGTGCGGAGCCGGCGCTCACTTCGCCGCGGCCCTATGCGCTGACGCTGGTGCACAAGCATGTGCCGGAGATGATGGCGCACACCGGGCTGACCGCGCGGCCGATCTTCATGCCCATCGTCGGCAATTTCTACAAGGGGTTGGCGGTGTCGGTGCCGCTGCACCTGGCTGCTCTTGGCACCACACCCGAGGCGGTGCACGCGGCGCTGGCGGCGCGCTACGCCGACGAGCGCTTCATCCGCGTCATGCCGCTGCGCGACCCAGCGACGCTGGAGGGCGGCTTCTTCGACGTGCAGGCGTGCAACGACAGCAACCGGGTCGACCTCTTCGTCTTCGCCAACGAGTCACAGGCGATCCTGATGGCGCGGCTGGACAACCTGGGCAAGGGGGCCAGCGGGGCGGCGGTGCAGGCGATGAATGTGCACTTGGGGGTGGAGGAGGGGCTGGGGCTGTAGCCCAGCCCCTTGGCCGGTCGCCGGCGCGGTAAGCGCCCGCTGCGGAACTAGAAGTTGTAGGTCACCGTACCGCAGTTGGTCGTCACGGTCGTTGTCCTGGTCTGGCCATTGGGGCGGGTGTTGGTAAGCACGAACTGCGTGTTGTTCGGAGCCTGTAGGATGCACTTGTGGATTCGATTGCCTAGCAGCGGCGCCGGAATCGCAACTGCTTCCCGGCGTAATGGGCGCCGCAGCCACCAAGCACCGTACTGTCCTTCATCTTGCCGGAAACGGTCGTCGTGCAGGAGGGTGCCGCTGAGTGAATGTGGCCTGTCACGTTGCGCGCTGCCGATATCGTCACGGTGCAGGTGCCGATGTCGAACGGCACAGGCATCGCCGCTCCAGCCTGCAGAAGTACTGGCCGCTGCCTGCAGTGGCGGTAAGCGTGACATCGGTGCCGGCGGCGAAGTTGGCCGAGCAGGTACTGCCGCAGGCGATACCCGCGGGACTGCTTGGTGACGCTGCCGCGTCCGCTTCTGCGTCACCGTCAGCGCATACTGCGTGACGACCCGCCGGTGTTGAAGGTTCGCAGTCACCGTCGATGTCGGTCGTCATGGTCACGGTGCAGGTGTTCGCCGTATTCCGCTCGGGCAGTCCGTCCAGCCGGCGAACATCGAGCCGCTCGGGCCGCGGCCGTCAGCGTGACCGACGTGCCTTGGCGATCACTGCCGAGCAGATGCCGCCGCAGTTGATGCCGCCGGAGGAACTGGTCACGTTCCCGCGACCATTGCCCGCCGGCGTCACCTGCAGCGTGTAGTTGATCGTGCCGCCGACGCCGACTTCGGCTTCGAAGCCGGCCAGACGCTGGGGCACTGGTCGGCCTCGTCGATGTACTGCATCGGGGCTGATGCAGACGTACTTGCCCGCGTTGCGGGCGAACACGCCGCCGGCCATCTTGGACGCGCAACTGCTGTTCTTCGGGACTGGATTGGTGAGCAGGAAGTCGCTGGTTGAGGTAGTCGCCAGGAGGCGGTCGCCGCAGAACGTCGGCATCCGGTCAGCCGGCCGCGAAGGTGCCCGTGCCGCGTGCCGTCCGCTATGACGCCGGTCCGACGCCTGGTAGCCGCTGGTCGTGGAGGTGCCCCTGAAGCCGCGGTAGGTCCGCACGCCGGCTTCGACCGGGTGCGCGCTGGTCAGTCGTGCTGTTGCTCACGCCGCCGTTGAAGCCCGGGTCGCCGACGCAAATCGTTGGGTCGCCTGCGACCATTTGCTGTCGACGACTCACGCCGACGTTGCCGTACCAGCCCGGGCCGACGTAGCAGGTGTAGGTGAAGTACTTGTACGAATTGCTGCCGGCGCGTGATCGGCGGCAGACGCACCGGTATTGTTGTAGATGCACTCGCCTTCGCTCGAGAGCCGACACGGACATTCGTTCGCGGCGGCAGCGCATTGTTGCCGGCATTCTGGTCGAAGTAGATGCGGCCGGTGATCGTCGTGAAATCCTGTGGCGTGTACCGTCCTCTTGGGCGGCAGATAACAGGATGACATTGTCGTTCGCGTCGGTCAGGTAGGTTCCTGCATCGTCGGCTGTGTAGATCTTGGTGCCGTCGTGATTGATGATGAGGCGTACCCGGGTTCGTCGGGCAGTTCGCCGCCGCGCTGCGCCTCGCCGGTCGGCGAGATCAGGATTCTGTCGCCGCTGGTCGCCAGGCGTGCCGCGACGCCTGGGTCGTCCCAGGCGACCAGGCTGTTCAGGTCCAAGCGCTGGTCCACGCCGCGGGAGTCGGTCCAGGTTGTCGACAGCTGCACCAGGCGCTGTTCCGAGCGGCGGCATCCGGCGTCGTCACGGTCCAGTCAGCGTGTATGTCGCATTGCATGCCGCGTGACCGTCGGTCGCTGCCGCCGGCCAGCGCCGTGAAGTCGCCCTTCTGCAGCAGGTTGCGCAGCTGCTCGAGCTTCTGCTGCGAGATGGTTGGCGGCCTCGGTGCGTGCACGTCGCCTCGCCGGAGCCGATCAGGCTGAGCGTCTGCAGCTTGGAAACCGCGACCAGCCCGACGAGGATGAGGAGCAAGCGCAATCAGGGCTTCGAGCAGGGCGAAGCCCGAGCGGCGGGACTCTGGACGTGGCTCATGGCTGTGCACTCCTGGTATCGGCACGCTCACCAGTCGCGCCAGGTGCCGGTGCACCTTGGCGGCGCTGCCCAGGTTCGCGGCCCTGCCCAGCAGCCAGGGGTCGTAGACGATCGACGGGTTGCCGTTGGCGGAGGCCGTGCCGGCAGCTGATCAGGCCGCCGTAGATCGTCGGGTTGCCGTTGCCGGTGACGTTGCCGATGACGAAGACGAGGCCGTACACCACCGCGTTGGCCGACAACTCAGGTCGCCGTTGACGATGAGGACGACCGGGCTTGTCGTACGTGCCGAGCTCGGCAGCGTCAGGTTGCCCTCCACCCAGATCACGTTGTTCTTCATGCCGGCGATGCTGCCGACGTCGGTGGAGTTCTCGTGCTCAGCGTGTTGTTGGCGTCGACGACCCAGGTCGCGGCACGTGTTCTCGCGGTAGGTGGCCGGGCGTCTGCGCCCATGAAGTACTGGAAGAACTGGTCGGGGGTCTTGCTCGACAGGTTGGTGTCGCCGCCGACCGTGTCGTGCCCGAGCACGGAGCCCTGCGTCGAGCACGTATACCCGCCGGGCGGGTTGTTGCAGGCTGGGCTGTTGCCGGTGTTGCGATAGTTGAAGTTCGGGTCGGCGTGCCGGGTTGGTGACCGTGTCGCGGATGAAGGTCTTGCCGGTGTTGCTCTGGCCCAGCAGGCTGCCGCCGGACCACACGGTCAGGTCGTTGAAGAAGTTGAGCACCGAAGCGCCGCCGGTCAGCAGGTCGTGGTCGCCCCGCGGTGACCAGCGGTGTCGAGATGCCGCCGCCCGTCGACGGCGTCGTCGTGAGCCGCTGCACAACGCGCTGGACCGAGCCGTCGTCGTCGCTCCAGCCGCAGCTGACGGCCATGACTTCGGTCGGCACGACGGGCGCACTGCCCGCGAAGTAGCCGCCCGAGACGTCGGGCAGTCGGGGAGCGCGAGCGACGAATTGACAAAGAGGACTCGGTAGTACGAGGGTATGCCGCCGCTGCTCGTGAGCGTGTTCGCGGCAATCGTCGTCGACGACGTCGTTGTTGTCGTGATCGAGCCCGCCGTTGCGCATGTAGGCGAGCGCGTGGTCGATGCCCGCATTGGCAGCTGCCAGCGCCTGCTTGGCCCGCACCTCGTTGGCCGACAGGCGCTGCTCGGCGACGGCCGAACGGCTGGTATACAGGGCGATCAGGCCCACGGAGAGCAGCAGCACCACCGTGATGAACAAGGTGGCGACGCCGCGCTGGCTTTGCCGGCGTGGGGTCGAGGCTGGTCATGGTCGTTCCCTAATTGCGAGGGCCGGGGTCAGGGAGTGATGACGCGGTTGGCGCGGATCAGCACGACTTCGTTGAGCGTCACCACGGGCAGCGTCGGGTCGGTCCGGCTGCTGGCCTGCCAGCGTGATGTTGACCTGGCGCGTCTCGACGAAGTGGTGGGTGGCCGTGTCGGGATAGGGCGAGGGCGCGTTCGACGCGCCGGGATCGCAGGCCGCGCCGCTCCCGCTGGCCGTGGTCCACTGCGTGTACGTGGTGGAATCGGTGGGCACGTAGTTGGCGGGAATGAATGCGATGCACTTCGAGCCGGCGGTGTCGAAGGTCAGCTGCGTCACCTGGGTGGAGAGCTCGTCGGTGAGAGGTTCCCAGTTCGCGTTGGCGCAGGGTGTGGCCGTGCTGGCGAGCGTCCCCGGCTGCACGGCCTGCACGACGCCACCGGTGTTCAGCCGGAAGCCGAAGCGGTCTTCGGGACCGGCACGCCGGGAGTGATGCCGGCAAAGGTCGCGTCGTAGCTGTAGAGGATGCAGTTGCCGCCGTTGATGGCGGGCTGGGTCGTCAGACGCCATGAAGGGGTTTGCCACGCCCGCGGCCGCCGTGCCCAGTATCCGGCGCGCCGGAGGTCATTGACCATGATGTCCATCAGCGCACGCATCTCCTGGTTCAGCTGATTCGCCGCCGTCGTCGTGCGGCCGCCCCGCACGGAGTTGACATAGACCGATGACAGTCCGACCAGCACGACCAGGCCGACGGCAATGCCGACCATCAATTCGACCAGGCTGAAGCCGGCGCTGCCTCGGCGGAACTTCACGCTGGGCATGACGGGTATCCAGTAACTGTGCCGCCGGGCGAGCAGAGGGAGACACGCCCGAGACGGCTGATGCGCACGCTGAACTGCTTGCTGCTGGGCGAAGTCAGCGTCATCGCCGTCTGGCGGCTGCCCCCGTGACGAGGCCGCTGGTAGGTCGAAGACCATCACCGTCTGCGCGGCCGGCGACGCCATCGAACAACCCGGGCACTGGCCTGCAGTCGACTGCGTACGGCCACTGGTCGGCCGCCCTGTTGATCACGCAGGTTGATCCGGTACACGCAGCGGTGCCATTCGCCAACCCGACGGACCAGGAGGGCCCGGGGTTGACCGTCATCGCGATCGACTTGAGCATCCGAAGCGCCGCTGGCGGATCGCTTGTGGCTTCCGACCTCGCCGTCTGCGCCAGTTCGGCAATCGCCCGCGTCTGGCTGACCAGCCGTTGGCGGTCGATGAACTCACTCATGTTAGGGAAGGCAGCCGCGGCGAGCACACCCATCACGGCCACTGTGACGACCATTTCGATCAACGTCAAACCACGGCTTCGTCTGTCCATGACGTCACTTGCTCCAACAGGCGTTCGGGGCGTAGCTCGTATTGCCGCCGTTCACCGTCAGCGTGATGGCCGTGCACCCGGTGTCAGCCTGCTGCATCGACGAGGCGGCGTTGGCCGTCAAGGTGTACCCAGTGGCCGAGGCACCGGAAACCGCCACCGTGTAGTGCCCGCGCTCGCTCGTGCTGCTGCAGCTGCACGGCGGGCTGAGAGCAGCGAAGGTGGCCGCGTAGCTCACGTTGCCAAGCCGGTGCTTCTCCTGAGCCAGGTTCACCGCCTGCAGCAGACTGGTCGCATCTCGCCCGGTTCCCCTTGCGGATATAACTCTGGTACGAAGGCAGTGCCACCGCCGCCAGGATCGCCACGATCGCCACGGTGATCATCAACTCGATCAACGTGAAGCCGTTGCGCCCCGGCCCGGGGCCGGCTGTGCGGAAGAAGGCGTTGGCGGTCATGGTTCTTGTCGGTGGGTCTCGTCGGGTCGCGGGGACAGGGTCGTCGGCTCGGAAGGCAGGGATCGACAAAGGCAAAACCCGATCCCTCCATCCAACTTATCGGCGCCCCACTGCACAAGTGAAGTCGCGGGCTGGCACGCATTCATGACGGGCAGCACAAGTTGCGTTGATTGACGAACGAAAGCCACCCGCGTAGGGCACCAGATCGGGTGTTTATCCCCCGGACTTGAGGGGGCCGATCGGCGCGACCGTGAAGCAGTTCGCGGTCGGCGGGACTTCCGGTCTCACCCGGGTGCGGCGGCAGCGCCGCCGCGCTCAGGGCGCGACGCGGTAGTGGTAGGCGTAGGCGTCGGCGAAGCCCAGGCGCTGGTAGATGCGCCGCGCCGGGTGGTTGTCGGCCTCGACCTGCAGGTAGCCCGCCACGGCCCCTTCCCGGCACCGCCAATGTAAGCAAGTGCTCACATAATGTCGTGGCCAGACCGCGGCCCCGGGCCTGCGGCTGGCAGAAGACGTCGTAGATCCCGACCAATTCGCCCTCGCAAGCGAACTGGCCGCAGGCCAGCACGCTGCCGTCGGCGACGCTGCGGATGGCAAAGCCGCGATACGGCACGGGCGAAAAGGCCAGCCGCTGCGCGTGGGCCCGCCGCTGCCCGGGCGGCGAACCCCGCAGCGCGCCGACGGCCTCGGCAAACGCCGGCGCATCCAGCGGCTCCCAGCAGGTGCCGTCCGGCAGCGGCGCCGGCTCACCCGCCGGCAGGCGCGTGCAGACCATCACGCGCGTATCGTCGAGCCGCGCCCAGCCGCGGTCGGCCAGCCAGGCCTCCAGCCCCGCAGGCTGCGTGAACGGCGTGATGCGCACCAGCGCCGGCAGGCCGGCTTCGGCGTAGACGGCCTGCGCCCGCCGCAGCCTGTCTTCCAGCGGCAGCCGGCCAACAGCCACGGCATTGATGCAGCGCGCCCGCTTGGCCTTGCCGGGGAGTAGCGCACCAGCCAACCGTCGAGCCAGCGCTGCTGCGGCGGCGCGCTGGCGTTCAGGCCGGCGTCTTCGACGCGCGACAGCAGCGCTTCATCCAAGGCGCAGCGCCATTTCGCGCGCGAATTCCACGAAGGCCAACGCGCCCTTGGACGCCGGGTCGAAGGTGACGCCCGGCTGGCCATAGCTCGGCGCCTCGGCCAGGCGCACGTTGCGCGGGATCACGGTGTTGAAGACCTTGTCGCCGAAGTGCGCCTTGAGCTGTTCGCTGACCTGCTGCTGCAAGGTGATGCGCGGGTCGAACATCACGCGCAGCAGCCCGATGATCTTGAGGTCGGGGTTGAGGTTGGCATGCACCTGCTTGATGGTGTTGACCAGGTCCGACAGGCCCTCGAGCGCGAAGTACTCGCACTGCATCGGCACGATCACGCCGTGCGCCGCGCACAGGCCATTGAGCGTGAGCATGCTCAGGCTCGGCGGGCAGTCGATGAGCACGAAGTCGTACTCTTCGCGCACGGCGGCCAGGGCGGCCCGCAGCCGCTTCTCGCGCCGCTCCAGTTCGACCAGTTCGACCTCGGCCCCCGCGAGTTCACGGTTGGCGCCGATCACGTGGTAGCCCCCCTTGGGGCTGGGCTGGCGGGCCTCGGCGATCGACGACGATTCCAGCAACACGTCGTAGACGCTCAGCTCCAGCGCGCGCTTGTCGATGCCGGAGCCCATGGTGGCATTGCCTTGCGGGTCCAGGTCGACCAGCAGCACGCGGCGGCCGACCTGCGCCAGCCCGGCCGCCAGGTTGACGGTGGTCGTGGTCTTGCCGACGCCGCCCTTCTGGTTGGCGATGCAGAAGATGCGTGCTTCGCTCATTGCGTGCCCAGCCGGATGCCGAAGGCCACCAGGAAGACCCCTGCCAGCCTTTCCAGCCCGCGCGCCAGCCGCCGGTTGGCCTTGACCTTGGCGCTCACGACATCGGCAAAGGCACACAGCAGCAGGCAGTACACGGCGGTGATGACGGCGATGGTGGCGGCCATGGCCGCGAAGGTGACGGCGCCGCGGTGCGTGGCGGGGTCGATGAAGAGCGGGAAGAAGGCCATGTAGAAGACGATGGCCTTGGGGTTGAGCAAGGTGATCAGGAAGGCCTGGCGCGCGTAGTGGCGCGGCTCGATGCGGATGGGGCCGGCGCCGCCGCCGGGCCGCGCGAACAGGAGCTTCAGGCCGATCCAGGCCAGGTAGGCGGCGCCCAGGTATTGCACCGCCTTGAACAGCAGCGGCTGCGCCGCCAGCAGCGCGGCGACGCCGGCCACGGCCAGCCACAGCAGCACCTGGTCACCCACGATGACGCCCAGCGTGGCCGCCGCACCGGCGCGGAAACCGCCCTTGCCGGTGGAGGTGAGCAGCGCAAAGGTGCCCGGCCCCGGCAATGCCAGGAACAGCAGGATGGCGGCGCAGAAGGCGCCGTAGTCGGCGATGCCGAGCATGGGTGGACTCCGGGGCCAGCTTCAGCGTGCGCCTTGGGCCGGGGACGTGTGGGTGTGGGTCTGCCAGCGCGCGAGGTCGAAGCCTTGCTGGGCCAGCCGGGAGCGTATCGCAGATTCATCGGCCGGTGCCAGGCTGGGCGTGCGCGAAAGCACCCAGAGGTACTCGCGCTTGGGTTCGCTGACCACCGCGTAACGCCCGTCGTCGGCGAGCTGGATGACCCAGTACGAGCCCCAGATCGGCAGCCAGCGCAGCCAGCTCGGCAGGAAACTCACCTCCAGTTGCGCCGGCTGCAGGGCATCGCCGCGGATCTGGGCCCCCGCCGGGCGGGCCAGACCGGTGATGCTCTCGATGCGACCTTCGGCGTTGCGGCAGCGGTTGACGACCTCCACCCCCTCCGGCAACCGGCGGTAGGTGGCGGTGGTGTCGGAGAGACACTGCTTCTGGAAGCGGTTGGGATACCACGCGACCTGGTACCAGGTGCCCATGTAGCCCGGCACGTCGAGCGAAGGCAGTGCGCTCAGTGGTGGGCTCGGTGGTGGGTTTGGAGGCGGGCCCGAGGTCGCCGGCTGCGCCAGGGCGGGCAGCGCAGCAGCGCAGAGGATCGATGACCACAGGCAGGGCAACAGCTTCATGGGTGCTTTCGGATTCGCATCCAGACCAGACACCGCTGGGCGTCCAGTCCGGGCACGGAGAGAGGTTCCACGTGGAACACTTGGATGTCGGCTGGGAGCTCGGCCATTTCGTCGTCCGGCGCACGACCCTTCATCGCGATCCAGACGCCCCCCGGAGCAAGGTGCCGGCGTGTCAGCGCCGTGAAATCGGCGAGCGAGGCAAAGGCGCGCGAGGTGACGACGTCGAAGGGCGGCGCCTTCAGGTCCTCGATGCGAGCGTGCTGGGCGTGCAGGTTTGGCAACGCCAGCGCGCCGGCCACCTGCCGCACGAAGGCGGCCTTCTTGCCAACGGCGTCCACGCAGGTCACGTCCCAAGCGGGGAGCATGGTTGCGATCACGACACCTGGCAGGCCCCCGCCGCTGCCCACGTCCAGCAACCGGCCCTGTCCTGCATGCCGCTGCAGCGGCGGGATCACCGCCAGGCAGTCGGCCAGATGCTGGGTCAGCATGGCCGCGCGGTCGCGCACGGCCGTGAGGTTGTAGGTGGCGTTCCAGCGCTGCAGCAAGTCGAGATAACGCAACAGCGCGGCTGTCTGCGCCTCGCTCGGCGCCAGCCCCAGCTCGGCGCAGATCGGGTCGAGCTCGCTCGGCACCGGTCGGCGCGTCAGGCCGCCTCGCCCAGCAGGAAACCTGCGAGGCGGCGCTTCTTCAGATGAACCAGCAGCAGCGAGATCGCCGCCGGCGTCACCCCCGAGATGCGCGACGCCTGCCCCAACGTGGCCGGCCGATGGCGCGCCAGCGTCTGGCGCACCTCGAACGACAGCGCGGTCACTGCGCCGTAGTCCAGGTCGGCTGGCAGCACCGTGCTCTCCAGTGCCGACGCGCGATCGACTTCGTCGTTCTGCTTGTCGATGTAGCCGGCGTACTTGATGGCGATCTCGGCCTGCTCGATCACGGCGTCGGCCTCGCGCTCGCCGTACTCGCGCCCGCAGTGTTTCACGTGAAACTGCCTCGGGATGCGCCGCGATATGCGCCAATTCGCCCACCGCATCGAACCCGACGCCCGGCCGCCGCAGCAGGTCGGCCAGGCTGTATTCGCGCTCCAGCGCCTTGCCGAGCAAGCGCTCGGCATCCGCCGCCGGCACCGTCGCCGGGCGCACCCAGGTCGACTTCAAGCGTTGCAGCTCGAGCGCCAGCCGCTCGCGCTTGCGTTCGAAGGCGGCCCAGCGCGCGTCGTCCACCAGGCCCAACGCGCGCCCGGCTTCGGTCAGGCGCAGATCGGCGTTGTCCTCGCGCAGCTGCAGGCGGTACTCGGCGCGACTCGTGAACATGCGGTAGGGCTCGGTCACGCCCTTGGTGACGAGGTCGTCCACCAGCACGCCCAGGTAGGCCTGGTCGCGGCGCGGCAGCCACGGCTCCCTGCCCTGCACCTGCAGCGCCGCGTTCGCGCCCGCGTACAGGCCCTGGGCCGCGGCCTCTTCGTAGCCCGTGGTGCCGTTGATCTGGCCGGCAAAGAACAGGCCGCCGATGGCGCGTGTCTCGAAGTTCTGCTTCAGTTCGCGCGGATCGAAATAGTCGTATTCGATGGCATAGCCCGGCCGCAGGATGTGCGCCCGCTCCAGCCCGCACATCGACTGCACCGCGGCGATCTGGATGTCGAAAGGCAGCGAGGTCGAGATGCCATTGGGGTAGAACTCGTGCGTCGTCAGCCCCTCGGGCTCCAGGAAGATCTGGTGGCTGGATCTTGTCGGCAAACCGGTTGACCTTGTCCTCGATGCTCGGGCAATAGCGCGGCCCCACGCCACCGATGACGCCGGTGAACATCGGGCTGCGGTCGAAGCCGCTGCGGATGATGTCGTGCGTGCGCTCGTTGGTGTGCGTGATCCAGCACGGCAGCTGCTCGGGGTGTTGCCCGGGGTCGCCGAGGAAGCTGAAGACCGGGACCGGGTGGGTTGCCGGCGTGCCGTCTGCCGCGGGCATGCCGTCACCGGGCTGCTTCTGCAATTTGCGAGAAGTCGATCGAGCGCCCGTCCAGGCGCGGCGGCGTGCCGGTCTTCAGCCGCCCCTGCGCCAGCTTCAGTTCCTTGAGCCGCGCCGACAGGCTCAGCGCCGGCGGGTCGCCCGCCCGGCCGGCGCTGTAGTTCTGCAGACCCACATGGATGCGGCCGTCCAGGAAGGTGCCCGCCGTCAGCACGACCGCCCTGCCGCGAAACCGCAGGCCGGCCTGCGTGACGGCCCCGGCGATGCGATCCCCCTCCAGCATGAGGTCGTCGACCGCCTGCTGGAACAGCCACAGGTTCGGCTGGTTTTCCAGCCGCCGGCGGATCGCCGCACGGTACAGCACGCGGTCGGCCTGCGCCCGGGTGGCGCGCACGGCGGGGCCCTTGCTGCCGTTGAGGATGCGGAACTGGATCCCGGCTTCGTCGGTGGCCGCGGCCATGGCGCCGCCGAGGGCATCGATCTCCTTGACCAGGTGCCCCTTGCCGATGCCGCCGATCGAAGGGTTGCAGCTCATCTGCCCCAATGTCTCGAGGTTGTGCGTGAGCAGCAGCGTGGCGCAGCCCATGCGGGCGGCGGCCAGTGCCGCCTCGGTGCCGGCGTGGCCGCCACCGATCACGATGACGTCGAAGTGTTGGGGATGCAACATGAAGGTGCCGATTCTACGAAGCCGCCCCCGCCGGCAGGGGCTGTGTTCGTCTTTCCCGCCAAGGGTCGAAGAAATTGTGCGCCGCCGTGTGGACGCGGAGTTCGACCAAAGTGATCGCTCCGGCGACGACCACGCTGGTGTCATGGCACGGATAACATCGCCGGCCATGGACTGCCGCCCCGCCTGTGGCGCATGCTGCACGGCACCGTCGATCACTTCGCCCGTCCCAGGCATGCCCCGGGGCAAGCCCGCCGGCGTGCGCTGCGTGCAACTCGATGCGCAGGAGCGTTGCCGCCTGTTCGGCCACCCCGAGCGCCCGGCGGTGTGCCTTTCTCTCCAGCCCTCGCCCGAGATGTGCGGCAAATCCCGAGAGCAAGCGCTCACTTGGCTCATGCGGCTCGAATACCTGACCTCTCCTCCTTGAAGCCATGGACACCGCCAGCACCCTGCGCCTGACCACGCTCTACCCGGCACTGGCCAGCCTCGACGCCACCGAGCGCGATGCCGTCCTGGTCCAGGAGGCGCAACACGTCATCGTGCCGGCGGCGGCGATGTTGTTCCAAGAGGGTGCGCCCTGCGGCGGCTTTCCGCTCGTGGTGTCGGGTGCCGTGCGCGTGGCGCGCGGTTCGCCGCGCGGGCGCACGCTGGAACTCTACCGGGTCACCCCCGGCGAGCTGTGCGTGGTGTCCACGTCCTGCCTGTTCGGCCAGGTACCGCTGGCCGCCCACGGTCAGGCCACCGAGCCGACGGAACTGGTGCTGCTGTCGCCCGCCGGCTTCGACCGCTGGGTGCGCCACGAGCCCTTCCGCCGCTACGTCTTCGGGGTCTTCGCCGACCGCCTGGCCGACCTCATGGCGCTGGCCGAAGCGGTGGCCTTCCAGCGCCTGGACCAGCGACTGGCTCACTCGCTGCTGGGCCATGGCGCCAGCGTGCACACCACTCACCAGGCCCTGGCCGACGAACTGGGCACGGTGCGTGAGATCGTCACCCGATTGCTCAAGCGCTTCGAACGCGCCGGCTGGGTGAGGCTGGGGCGCGAACGCATCGACCTGCTCGACAGCCCCGCCCTGCGCTCGATGGCCGGCGGTGGCGCCTGGCCCCCCACCGCCTGAACGGCAGCCGATGCGCTGAGTGACCCAGGTCACCGACCCCGGGGCCACCGCGGCCCCACACTGCGCGCATCGGCCACTTCGCCGTGACACCTGCAGGAGCCAATCATGAAGACCAATGTCGGCGGCATCGACCGCATCCTTCGCATCGTCCTGGGCCTCGTGCTGATCGCGCTCACGCTCACCGGCACCATCGGTCCGTGGGGCTGGATCGGCATCGTGCTGGTGGCCACCGCCGCCATCGGCTTCTGCCCGCTGTACACCGTGCTCGGCTTCAGCAGCTGCCCGATGAAGAAGACGTAGCGATCGACCGGCCTCCCGCCGCGCCGACACGGCAGGGGCATCGGGCCGCGCGGCCCCGGGTGATCCGCCGGGCGCGCGGCCCTACTTCAGCGCCGCCGTGCGCAGGGTGCGGGCGACGAAGGCGATGGCCGCCACCGCCAGCAGCACGCACACGCCGGCAGCCACCGCCACATCCGCCCAGGGCAGCGCCTCGCCACGCAGCACCCGCCCCATCAGCGTGGTCTGCGCCAGCGCCGGCACCCACAGGTGCCAGGGTGCCTGGCCTTCCTGGTTGAAGATGGTCACCAGCGGCAGCATCGAGACGCCCAGCATCACGACGGTGGCGTTGGCCTGTGCTTCCTTGAAGGTCTTGCAGCGGATGGCGATCGCCATCAGCACCGCCGCCAGCGCGCCGGCGAGCGGCAACAACAGGCCGACGAAGGCCGCCGCCTCGCCGAGGCCGAAACGGAACATCGCCGACAGCGCCTCGCTGCGCAGCAGCCACTGCCCGGGCAGGAAGCTCAGGCACGACAGCACGCGCGATCAGGATCGCCACGCTGGCCACCGCGCCCCACTTGCCCAGCACCAGCGCCAGGCGCGGCGCCGGGTTCATCAGCAGCGGCTCCAGCGAGCCGCGCTCGCGCTCGCCCGCCGTCGTGTCCAGCGCCGCGTTCAAGGCGCCGTAGAGCACGGCCATGAGCACGAAGAACGGCACCATGGTCGACAACTGCGCGGCGCGGCTGGCCGGGTCGGCCAGGTCGCGCTCCTCGATGCGCAGCGCCTCCAGCGCCGTGGGCGAGACGCCGCGCACGGCCAGCCTCAGCGTCGCCTGCTCCTGGTTGAAGCCGCGCAGCAGGCGCACCACCGGCCCGCTGCCGGCCTGCGAGCGCGGGTTGGCGGCGCTGGCCAGCAGCTCCAGCACCGGCGCCTCGCCCCGCGCGAGATCGGCCTCGAAGCCCGCCGGCACCACCAGCACCGGGTCGCCGAGCCGGCTGTCCCTGATCTGCTGCTCGTAGCCCGCGGGCGCCTCGCGCACCGTGTAGGTCTGGCGCTCGAGGTAGTTGCGCAGCGTCGGCGCGTGCTCGATGCCGTGCACGACGACCACGCGCGCCTCGGCGCGCTTCTCGATGCCGCCCACCAGCTGCGAGATCAGCACCAGCACCACCGGGCCGATGGCCACCGAGCTGAGCAGCACCACGAGCAGCGTGCGCCGGTCGCGCAGCGCGTCGAACAACTCCTTCAGGTACACCGTCCACGCCGCGGCCATCATGCGGCCCCCCCGGCGTATGGAGCCTGTTGCCGGTCTTCGGCGCTGAAAGCCAGGGAAACGAAGGTCTCCTCGAAGTCGGCATGGCCGCTGGCGGCATTGAGGTCGGCGACGCTGCCCACGGCCACGGTGCGGCCGTGCGAGACCACCACCACCACGGTCGCACAGGCGTTCCACCTCCTGCATGATGTGCGTGGAGAAGACGATGCACTTGCCTTGTTCGTCGCGCAGGCGGCGCAACGTGTCGCGCAGCGCTCGCGTGGCCAGCACGTCCAGCCCATTGGTGGGCTCGTCGAGCACGATATTGGCCGGGTCGTGCACGAGCGCCCGCGCCAGCGCCGTCTTCATGCGTTCGCCCTGGCTGAAGCCATCGGTGCGGCGGTCCAGCAGCGGCTGCATGTCCAGCATGCGGGCCAGCGTCTCGGCACGCATCGCGGCGGCGGCCCGGCTCATGCCGTGCAGGCGGCCGTAGTAGACGATGTTCTCGCGCGCCGTCAGGCGCGGGTACAGGCCGCGCGCGTCGCTGAGCACGCCCATGCGGGCCAGCGCTTCGGTGGGCCGCGTGGCGACGTCGATGCCGTCCACCTGCACGCGGCCGGCGTCGGCATCGATCAGCGCCGCCGCGATGCGCAGCGTCGTCGTCTTGCCGGCGCCGTTGGGGCCCAGCAGGCCGGTGATGCAGCCGTCGGCGGCGGTGAAGCTCACGCCGTCCACCGCGAGCACGCTGCGCGCCTGGGCACCCCGGCCCTGCGTGAAGCGCTTGCTGAGCTGCTGGACCTCGATCACTTCGACGCCTCCGCCGTGACGGGCACGAAGGCCGGCGGCCGCGGCACGGCACGCGCGCAGTCGGCGTCGACCTGCAACGCCTCGTCGTCGCCGGCGGCGTCGATGAAGCGGAAGACGGCGTCGCGCAGGCATGCCAGTGCCATCACGCCGTGGCCGGCCTCGGGCACCACCACGTGCCGCGCCTTGGCGCCCAGCGCCTGGGCAACGCGGGCGCCGTGGCGCGGCGGCGTCACGGGGTCGGCGCCGCCCGACAGCACCAGCGTCGCCGCCGGCGCCGGCGGCAGGGTGTAGAACGCCGCCGGCACCGGGCCTCGGGGCCAGCCGGCGCAGGTGCGACGGTAGAGGTCGCCGAAGGCGTCGCCGAAGTCGGCGCCGGGCCGGTCAGCGGACTGCGCCAGCCGCGGCACGTCCTCGGCACAGACCACCGAGAAGTGCATGCCCTCGGCCAGCGCCCCCGTGCGCCGCCCCGACAACGCCGTGGCCAGGCCCGCCAGCGGCTCGAAGCGCCCGCGGGCGGCCTCGGCCAGCGCCAGCGGGCAGGGCCGAGGCCAGCGCCGGCACGTACAGCGGCGTGCGCACCAACCCCAGCAGTGTGTCGCGCGTCAGCGTCAGGCGCTGGACCTCGCCCGTGACGGGGTGCGCCACGCCGATCTCGCGCGGCAGCGTGGCCAGCAGCGCGCGCCAGTCGGCGCGCAACGCCGGGTAGCGCGCCAGGCAGGCCGGCTGGGCTTCGCAGGCCGTGAAGACGGCGTCCAGCGCCGCCTGGTTGTCGGTCGAGAACGAGGCCGGCAGCACCATGTCGGGCGGCGCCACGCCGTCGATCACGGCCCGGCGCACGGCCTGCGGAAACTGCCGCATGTAGTCCAGTGCCGCGCGCGTGCCGTAACTGCCGCCGACGACGTTGACGGCGTCGACCCCCAACTGGCGGCGCACGGCATCGGCATCCTGCATGGCGACGACGGTGGTGTAGTGCCGCAGGTCGCCGTGCGGCAGCTTCTGCAGGCGGGCCAGGCAGTCCGCCAGGCGGGCAGACACCCGCGCCGGGTCCACGGCCTCGGCCAGCGGCTGCGTCGGGCTCGCCTCGTCGCAGCCCAGCGGCGCGCTGCGGCCGGTGCCGCGCTGGTCGATGAGCACGATGTCGCGCCGGTTCGACAGCCGCCCCAGCATGCGCGCCACGCTGCCGGCGTTCTCGATCGCGCTCTGCCCCGGCCCACCGGCGAAGAAGAATACCGGGTCCGGCCTGCGATTGCGCGCCAGCGCCGGCAGCACGGCAAAGTGCACATCGATCTGCGTGCCCTGCGGCGCAGCCGGGTCCAGCGGACGGCGCACGCTGCCGCACCAGGCCTCGTGCTCGACGCCCTGCAAGCGGCAGGGCTGCAGACCGGGCCGGGATTCGGCGGCCTGCAGGGGCAAGGCCATCAACGCCCCTGACAGCAGCGCGGCCGCGAAGAGAGAGATCTGCATGGGCGCCGATTCTGCGGTGCCGGACACCGCGCAGGCCCGCAACGTGGGCGAACGGCGGATCTGCTGCGGTGAAATGACGCGGTCGCGTCGCGCGTGAAGACACCACGCCGGGGTGCGTGGCCCCTGCTCAGTGATCCGTGGAGGCCTGCCCGCAAGCAGCTTTGCCCCGCCGATCTGCCCTCAACTCCGCATCGACGCCAACTCGCCCCCCGTGATCAGCCGCTGCAGATCCTCCGCCCCACCGACGAGCACGCCCTTGACGAAGACCATCGGCAAGGTCGGCCAGCCGGTCCACATCTTCAGTGCGTTGCGGCGTCGCCATTCACTGAGATAGCTGCCGTACTCGAGGTACTTGTAGGCCACGCCGGCGGCGTCCAGCGCCTTGCGCGCCTTGCGGCAGAACGGGTTCTGACGCATGCCCACCACGACCACGGCGTGTTGTGCCACGGCGTCCTGCACCTCGCGCAGAGTGTCGTCGTAGTGGCTGGCGACGCGCGCGCGCACCGCAGGGTGGATGCGTGATTCGTCGAGGATCGGTCTGCTCATGGTCGGCTGCTCGCAAAGCGTCGATTCTGGCCCGTCAGGGCACCATGGCCTCCAGGTAGGCCGCGGCCAGCAACTCCTGGGTGTACGGCTCGCGCGGCGCGGCAAACAGCGCCTCGGCCTCGCCTTCCTCGACCACGTCGCCGTCCTTCATCACCATCACGCGGTGCGACATCGCGCGCACCAGGGCCAGGTCGTGGCTGATGAAGATGTAGCTCATGCCGTAGCGGCGCTGCAAGTCGCCCAGCAGCTTGAGCACCTGCTGCTGCACCGAGACGTCCAGCGCCGAGGTCGGCTCGTCCAGCACCAGGACCTCCGGGCGCAGCACCACGGCACGCGCGATGGCGATGCGCTGGCGCTGGCCGCCGCTGAATTCGTGCGGGTAGCGCTGCAGCACGCCGGCCACGCCCTGGCGCTCGGACAGCCCGACCTCGTCGAGCATCTCCAGCACCAGCTTCTCGCGTTCGGCGGCACCCAGCTCGCTGCGATGCAGGGCCAGGCCCTCGCCGACGATCTGGCCGATCGTCATGCGCGGGCTCAGGCTGAGCGAAGGGGTCCTGGAACACCACCTGCATGCGCCGCCGCATCGCGCGCAGCGTCTTGCGGTCGGCGTTGTCGATGCGCGCGCCGCTCAGGCTCACGCTGCCGGCGGCGATGGGCTGCAGCGCCAGCAGCGCCATCCCCAGCGTCGTCTTGCCCGAGCCGGACTCGCCCACGATGCCCAGCGTCTCGCCGCGCCTGAGCGCCAGCGTCGCGCTCTTCACGGCCTGGAAGTGCCGCCTGCCGAACCAGCCTTGGCGGAACTCGAAGCTCACGCCCACGCCGTCGCCCTGCACCAGCACCGGCGCGTCGTCGGCCACCGGCAGCACCACGCGCTCGGGCCGGCTGGCCAGCAGCCGGCGCGTGTAGCTGTGCTGCGGACGGTCGAAGACCGCGGCCGTGTCGCCCATCTCCACCAGCCGGCCGCGCTCCATCACGCCCACGCGGTGGGTGAAGCGGCGCACCAGGTTCAGGTCGTGCGTGATGAACAGCAGCGCCATGCCCATCTCGGCCTGCAACTCGTCGAGCAGGGCCAGGATCTGCGCCTGGATGGTGACGTCCAGCGCCGTGGTGGGCTCGTCGCAGATCAGCAGCCTGGGCCGGCAGGCCAGCGCCATGGCGATCATGGCGCGCTGGCGCTGGCCGCCCGAGAGCTGGTGCGGATAGACGTCGATGCGCTTGTCGGGGTCGGGGATGCCGGTGCGCGTGAGCAACTCGATGGCGCGCGCGCGGGCGGCGTTCCTGGCCAGGCCCTCGTGCAGTTCGAGCACCTCGCCGATCTGGTTGCCGATCGTGTACAGCGGGTTCAGCGCCGTCATCGGCTCCTGGAAGATCATGCCGATGCGCGCGCCGCGGATGCCACGCATCTCGCGCTCGCTCTTGGCGCAGAGGTCCTCGCCCTCGAAGCGGATGGCCCCGGTGGTCACCGCAGCATCGACCAGCCGCAGCACGCTCAGCGCGGTGATGCTCTTGCCGGAGCCGGACTCGCCGACCAGCGCGAACTTCTCGCCGGCCGCGACCGTGAACGACACGTCGTTGACGACCACGCTGGCGCCGAAGCGCACGTTCAGCCGGTCGATCTCGAGCAGGTTCGACATCGTCAGGACTTCCGGGTATCGAAGGCATCGCGCAGCGCGTCGCCGATGAAGGTCAGCAGCAGCATCGTCAGCACCAGCAACGCGAAGGTGGGCACGATGATCCACCAGGCGTCGAGCTGGTTCTTGCCCTGCTTGAGCAGCTCGCCCAGGCTCGGCACCGTGTTCGGCACGCCCAGGCCCAGGAAGTCCAGCGAGGTCAGCGCCAGGATCGCGCCGCTCATGCGAAAGGGCAGGAAGGTGATCACCGGCGTCAGCGAGTTCGGCAGCACGTGGCGCAAGATGATCTGCCGGTTGCTCAGGCCCAGCGCGCGCGCCGACTTCACATATTCCAGGCCGCGGTTGCGCAGGAACTCGGCGCGCACGTAGTCCGACAGCCCCATCCAGCCCCACAGGCTGAGCAGGATCAGCAGCAGCAGCAGCGAGGGCTCGAAGATCGACGCGAAGATGATCAGCAGGTAGAGCTCGGGCACCGAGCCCCAGATCTCGATGAAGCGCTGCAGCACCAGGTCGACCTTGCCGCCAAAGTAGCCCTGCAGCGCGCCCGCGGCGATGCCGATCAGCGTGCCGGTGACGGTGAGCGCCAGCGCAAACCAGATGCTGACGCGAAAGCCGTAGAGCAGCCGCGCCACCATGTCGCGGCCGTTGCCGTCGGTGCCCAGCCAGTTGCGCGCGCTGGGGCGCACGCCGGCGGCAGCGTCTTGTCGAAATAGTCGGTGGACGTGGCCGAGTGCGGGTTGAGGGTGATCAGCGCCCAGTTGCCGGGCTTGGCCAGCAGCTCGGTGATGAACGGGTCCTTCCAGTCGGTGGGCGTGCCGAAGTCGCCGCCCAGCGCCGTCTCGACGGGGTTGCTGAACATCGGCGCGTACCACTGGCCGTTGATCTTGGCGACGATGGGGCGGTCGTTGCTCAGCAACTCGGCGCCGGTGGCCGCCACCAGCATGGCCAGGAAGATCCACAGCGAGAAGTAGCCGATGCGGTGGCGCTTGAAGCGCGCCCAGGCGCGCTGGTTGGGCGACATCGGCCGGGCGGCCGGCATCGCCTCGGCGGGCTCGTCCAGCGGCGCGCCGCCCGGGGTCAGGATGGAACTCATGTCGGCGGCTCCCTACTTGGCCACGCTGGTGAACTGCACGCGCGGGTCGACCACCACGTACATCAGGTCGGAGATCAGCTTGACCACCAGCGCGATCAGCGTGAAGAGGTAGAGCGAGCCCAGCACCACCGGGTAGTCGCGCCGCACCACGCTCTCGAAGGCCAGCAGGCCCAGGCCGTCCAGCGAGAACAAGCGTCTCGATCAGCAGGGCGCCGGTGAAGAAGGCGCCGACCACCGCCGCCGGAAAGCCCGTGACCAGCGGGATCAGCGCGTTGCGGAAGATGTGCTTGTAGAGCACGCGCTCCTGGCTCAGGCCCTTGGCGCGCGCCACCAGCACGTACTGCTTGCGGATCTCTTCGACGAAGGTGTTCTTCGTCAGCATGGTCAGCGTGGCGAAGCTGCCGATCACCAGGCAGGTCAGCGGCAGCGCCAGGTGCCAGAAGTAGTCGGCGATGCGCGCCGGCCAGGCCAGCTCTTCCCAGTTGTCGCTGGTCAGGCCGCGCAGCGGAAACCAGTCGAAGTAGGTGCCGCCGGCAAACAGCACGATCAGCAGCAGGCCCAGCACGAAGCCGGGGATCGCGTAGCCCAGCAGCACGAACAGCGTGGTGACGGTGTCGAAGCGCGAACCCTCGCGCACCGCCTTGGCGATGCCCAGCGGGATCGAGATCAGGTAGGCGATGAGAAAGCTCCACAGCCCGAGCGAGATCGACACCGGCAGCTTCTCCTTGATCAGCTGCCAGACCTCCTTGTTCTGCAGGAAGCTCTTGCCGAGGTCGAAGCGCGCGTAGCTGGCCAGCATCTCGAAGTAGCGCACGTGCGCCGGCTTGTCGAAGCCGTACAGCTTCTTCAGCTCCTCGATCTGCTTCTTGTCGATGTCGCGGCCGGCCTTGTAGCCGCCGCCGCCGCCTTCGCCGCCGCCCTTCTGCGACACCTGCGCCTCGGCCATGATCTGCTCGATCGGGCCGCCGGGCACGAACTGCATGACGATGAAGGTGATGGTCAGCGCGCCCAGCAGCGTGGGCACCATGAGCAGGATGCGCTTGAGGATGTAGGCGAGCATCAGCTCTTTCCTTTCGGGCCCTTGGCCAGACTCTTGTCCCACCAGGTCCACAACGGCCACGGGCCGAACTCGTTGATGCCGGTGAAGTAGGTGTCGGCGTTGAAGTACAGGGCCTGCACCTTGGGGATGCCGAACTTGTTCCAGTACGACACTTCTCGACGTTGTTGTAGAGGTCGGGGATCTGAAAGAAGCTCCAGGTGACGATGCGGTCGAGCGCGCGGCAGGCGTCGCGCAGCTGTTCCATCGTCTCGGCCCGGCCCACGGCCTCGATCAGCGCGTCCACGGCCCGGCTCTTGACGCCGCGGAAGTTGCTGTTGCCCGGCTCGTCGAAGGACTTGCTGCCCAGGATCGCCGCCAAGGTGCCGGCGTCGGGAATCGTGAAGTCGCCACCGGCGAGCGCCACCATGTCGTAGTCGTACTTCTGCAGCCGCGTGCGGTAGAGCGCGAAGTCGACCACGCGCTCCTTCATCGTGATGCCCAGCTTCTTGAGGTTGCGCTCCCAGTCGTTGTTGCCGCCCTCGCGCGGCGAGCAGGTACTCGAACTCGAAGGCCTCGCCCTTGGCGTTGCGCAGCACGCCGGCGTCGTCGAGCTTCCAGCCCGCCTGCTCGAGCAGCGCGCGCGCCTTCAGCAGGTTGGCGCGCAGGCGCGCGGGTGCGCTGTCGGTGCGCGGCGCCAGCAAGGCCGGGCCGAAGACGCGCGGCGGCAACTCGGCGCGCCAGGGCTCCAGCAGCTTCAGCTCGGCCGGCGTGGGCGGGCCCTCGGCGGCGAAGATGCTGTTGTTGAACAGGCTGTTGGCGCGCCTGAACTGGCCCGTCTTGTTGACGTTCTCGAAGTCGTAGGTGTAGACCAGCGCCTCGCGCACGCGCATGTCCTGGAACAGCGGCCGGCGCATGTTGATGGTGTAGATCTGCATCAGCTGGCCGTAGCCGGTGACGAACTCGCGCTTGACGATGCGCCCGTCGTCCCACTTCACGCCCTTGTGCTGGCGCACCCACGAGCGCGCGCCGTACTCCTTGAGGATGTCGAACTCGCCGGCCTTGAAGGCCTCGCGCGAGACCGCCTGGTCGGTGTAGTTGCGGTAGATCACGCGGTCGAAATTGAAGTGCCCCTTGCGCACCGCCAGCCCGGCGGCCCAGTAGTTGGGGTTGCGCTCGAACTCGATGCGCCGCGGCATGTCGACCTTGGCGATCAGGTAGGGGCCGGCGGCGATGGGGTAGTCGGTGACGATCTCGTCGAGCTTCTTGCCGTCGCCCCACTTGGCGCTGAAGACGGGCATGGTGCCGGCGTTGAAGACCTGGTCGCGCGTCTTCTCGCGCAGGTCGAAGCGCACCGTGCGCGCGTCCACCACCTCGGCGCGCTCGATGCCCGCCAGCACCGTCTGGTAGGTGGGCGAAGCGCCCTTGCCCGACAGCGCCTTGAAGCTGTGCACGACGTCGGCCGGCGTCACCGGGTCGCCGTTGGAGAACCGCGCCTGCGGCCGGATGCGAAAGCTCACCGACGAGAAGTCGTTGGCGATGAACATCGACTCGGCCAGCAACGCGTACATCGTCGACGGCTCGTCGGCCGCCAGGTGCGCCAGGCCCTCGAACATCCACATCAGCACGCCAGCCGGCGCATTGCCGCGCGTCGTGAAGGGGTTGAACTTGTCGAAGCTGGTGCGGCGATCCGGGTTGCGCAGACGCAGCGTGCCGCCGCGCGGCGCATCCGGGTCGACATACTCGAAGTGCGTGAAGTCCGGGCCGTACTTGGGCGCGCCGAAGATCGCAAAGGCGTGCACCCAGCGGCCGGTGAAATCGCCGCCGCCGTCGGTGGGGGCCGGGGCGGACGGGCTCGGGGTCGATGCCGCATGCAGCGCGCCGGCCAGCGGCGTGCCGACCAGCAGTGCCGCCAGGCGCCGGCGCGCCTGGTCCACGGTCTGCGTCTCGCTCACGCTGCCTTCCCCGTCTTCGCGCCGGCCGGCTTGAGCAGCGCTTCGCAAGCGGCGCGCTGGCCTTCGGCAGCATCCACCTTGGGGCAGAGGGCGTCGAGCTGCGTCTGCAGTCGGCGCACGACAGCCGCGTGCTTGCCGTCGGCATTCCAGCTCGTCAGCTTGGTTCCGACGCGCTGCAGGGAGCGCACGCTGCGGCCTTCGAAGGCGCCGCTGTCGCGCGCCGCCTCCGCCAGCAGTTGCGACGCGGTCTTCTCGATGCGCGCCGCGTCCTGCGGCGCCAGGTCCACCAAGGCGCTGAAGTAGCCCGACCCCCACTGCAGTCGCGTCGCCGGGCCCTCGCTCTTGTCGAAGGCCTGTGCGTACCAGTTCAGCGCTTCATCGGTGCGGCCCTGCTTGCGCGCATTGCCGCCGAGCTGGCTCATCAGGTAGTAGGGCGAGTGGCTCCTGCCGAGGTTGGCCTTCAGCAGCGCATCGCTGTCGGCCCAGAGGCCGGCACGGCCGAGACGCCGCCGGCAAAGGTGATGACGGCCTGGCGCTCGTAGCCGTCGGTGATCTCGCGGTCGACGCGCGCCACGTGGTCCCGTACCTCCTTGGGCATCGGCTCGGGCAGGCGGACCTGCGCCGCGTCCTTGTCGCTGTCCAGGCGGGCCAGCTCGACGCGCCCGTAGAGAGCGCCCATGCGGTCGCCGCGCGACAGCGTGGCGTCGGTCTCCAACCGGCGCAGCGCGGCGTCGAACGCGGCCACGAGGGACGCCCGGCCGGCGCTGCCTTCGGGCTCGAGCACGCGCACGATGGCCGCGGCGTCGCTGCCGGTCAAGGTGTCCATCTGCGTACGCGCCTGCTCCGGGTCGGCCAGCACGCGCATGACGCGGGCGCGCAGCGCGGCGTCGGGCTTGACGCCCTGGCCGTCGTCGCTGGCGGCCAGCGCCTTGAGCCACAGCCGGGTCTGCGTGTCGGCGTCGGCGGCCGGGCTGGCGGCAGCCAGGCGCACCAGCGTGGCAGGCACCTCGGCGCGCGGCAGCAGCTGCTGGTCGTCGGTGGCCCAGGAGTAGAAGGCCAGCAGCTTCCATTCGTTCGCCGGCAGCGCCTTGCCGGCCAGCGCGTCGGCCAGGACCGCCTTCACCGGGCGGCCGCCCGCCAGGCCGAGCTGCAGCACCGCCATCACCTGCAGTGCGTCGGCCTCACCGGGCAGGCGGGTGATCTCGGCACCGTCGGGCGTGAACAGCACGACCGTCGGGTAGCCGCTGACCTTGAAGCGGCGGCCGAGTTTCTGCGCGCCGGGGCGGTCACCGTCGACGTGCACGGCGACGAAGTTCTTCGACAGCACGGCGAAATCCTGGCGGTTGAAGAAAGTGGCCTTGAGCTGGTTGCACGGCGGGCACCAGGTGGCGCCCCAGTACAGCAGCACCGGCTTCTTCTCGGCGCGGGCCTGGGCGAAGGCGCGCTCGATGTCCGCATCGGCCGCGGCGGGCAACCAGGCCACGTTGGTCGACGGCAATCCGGGGGCGGCACGGGCCGGCCCACCGAGAAGCGCTGCGGCAAGAACCAGCGCGGACAGGGCAGCGTGTGTAGGGCGCATCGAAGCGGTACTCCGGCGTGTGAGGCTCGGGCCCAGGCAACCGCTTCTGGCCGGCGCCGGCCCTTGGGGCAAGGGGCGGATTGTGCGCTGCGGGCCGTGCCCCCGGCGCTCGGACTTCCCCCTGAAGTGCGGGGCGCCCGCCGCCCGCCGGTCCAAGGCTGTCCCTCGGTCGGGGATGCCGGCCCCTACTCGACGACCTGCACGCCCTTCCAGAAGGCGACGCGGTCCTTGATCTGCGCCGCCGCCTCCTTGGGCTCCGGGTAGAACCACACGGCATCCGGGTTCGCGTCGCCGTTGACGAACAGCGTGCAGTAGCTGGCCTGGCCCTTCCACGAGCACATCGTCTTCGTGTTGCTCGGCAGCGTGAACTCGCGCTTGAGCGACGACGGCCGGGAAGTAGTGGTTGCCCTCGACGACGACGGTGTCGTCGCTCTCGGCCACGACGGTGCCCTTCCAGATGGCTTTCATCGCTGATCTCTCCACGCGGATGTCGGGGCCGGCAGCGTAACACCAGCGCGGCTGAATGCTGCGTGCAGGGCCGTGCAATCCCGGCCCCCGCGGCGCTGGCTACAGTCTGGCCATGAGCACCGCCACCCCCCTCACCCCCGTCACCACGCCGCGCACCGTCGAACGCCTGGTCCAGGGCCAGGCCACCAGCGACGGCGCGGGCGTCAAGCTGACCCGCGTGCTGACGCAGAACCTGCAGCGCCGGCTCGACCCCTTCCTCATGCTCGACGCCTTCGGCACCGACAACCCGGGCGACTACATCGGCGGCTTCCCCGACCACCCGCACCGCGGCTTCGAGACCGTGTCCTACATGCTCGACGGCCGCATGCGCCACCGGGACTCGGCCGGCCACGAGGGTCTGGTGGGTCCCGGCGGCGTGCAGTGGATGACGGCGGGCCGCGGCCTCGTGCACAGCGAGATGCCCGAGCAGCAGGCCGGCCGCATGGAGGGCTTCCAGCTCTGGCTCAACCTGCCGGCGCGCGACAAGATGCGCGAGCCCTGGTATCGCGACATCCCGGCGCACGAGATTCCGGAAGCCGCGGCGCCGGGCGTGCGCGTGCGCGTGATCACCGGCCACGCGCTGGGCGTGGCGGGTGCCATGCAGCGCGAGGTCACCGAGCCGCTCTTCCTGGACCTGCATCTGGAGCCGGGCGCGACCTTCGAGCAGCCGCTGGCGGCCGGCGACAACGCCTTCGTCTATGTCTATCGCGGCGCGCTGCGCATCGCCGGCACGCCGGTGCCGCAGCAACGCATGGCGATCCTGGCGAATGCGCCGCAGCCGACGGCGTGGTGCTGAGCGCCGACGCCGCCGGCGCGCGCGCCCTCCTCATCGCCGGCCGGCCGCTGAACGAGCCCATCGCCCAGCACGGCCCGTTCGTGATGAACACGCAGCAGGAAATCTTCCAGGCGGTGGCGGACTTCCAGGCCGGCCGCCTGGCCTGAGCGGGCGGGGCGGGGTCGGGGCGCCGCCGGATGTCGGCGCCGGCCGCCGCCTCCAGGCGGGTGGGCCCCGGCGTCAGCGGTCCTTGCGCAGGATGCCTACGGCGGCGCTCGGCGCACCGACCACGAACACCGTGTACACCGCGCCGGCGTCGAGCCGCTGATCGACGGCGCTGAACAGGGGCGCGGCCCGGCCAGCGGCCGTCACCGACAGTTGCGCCGTCGTCGTGGCCGCCAGCGATACGTAGGCCGACGCGCTGCCGGCCGCCACGCCGTCGGCCACGGGCAGGAAGTCGACCGTCATCGACAGCGGCACCGCCAGCGCCGCCACGCCGTTGACCAGCCGCAGCCGCGCGCTGCCGACGTCGGCGGAAAGACGGTTGTCGTCTTCGATCCAACCCGCCTGCGGCGCCGCGGCGGCACCGTGCAACAGCAGCGTGTAGTCGGCGCCAGCAGTCAGCGTCACCGGGGCGGTGACCAATGGGTTGCCGTTGACGGCCAGCACCACCGGCTGCGTGCCGGCCGCCAGCAGCGTGTACAGGCCGACGGCCGGCGAGCCGACGCTGGTCATCAGGACCTGGTCTCCGACACGGGCGCTGACCGCGCCGCTGTCGGCCACGCCGGCGGCCACGCGCACGCGGGCCAGCGCCGTGTCCTGGCGCCCGATGCCGCCTCGCTGCACGAGCAGCAGCGTGTTCATGAGCACACCGCCACGGCCGGGCGTGAGCACGAGCGTCGCCACCTCCCGGCTGCCCAGGGTCAGCGCGGAGAGGTCGAGCCGCAGGTCGGTCTTGCTGCCTGCGGCGGTGACGCGCAGCCGCCAGGTCGCGCTGTCGACGGTGAGCAGGCTGCCCTCGACGCCGAACGCGGCGCCGGCCCGCACGGGCACCGCCGACGCCAGCGGTTCGTCGGCGCCGGTGAGGTAAATGTCCAATGCACCGGCGTCGGGCGCGGCGTTGACCACGCGGAGCACGGTGCGGCCGCTCTCGGGGGCGCCCACGTTGTCGTCGAGCGACAGTTGCCGCAGCGCGCCTTCGGCGCCGAAGGCAAGCACCGTGTAGTACTTGCCGCGCGCCACCGAGGGCGTGAACGACAGCAGCGCGGTGGCCGAGCCGCTGCGCGCGATGACGCTGTCGGCCTTGTCGGTGTCGATCTCCACGTAATCGGCGCCGGCCCCATAGGCCACGCCGCCCTGGCGAACCTGGCTGTCGACGCGCAGGTCGAGTGCGGCATAGGCGTCGCTGGCGTTGACCAGCCGCAACTGGGCCTTGGTTCGGTCGGTGCCACCGCCACAGGCGGCCAGCAGCAGCGCGGCGGCAGCCAGCGCGGTGATCCAGCGTAACGTCATCGGGCGCTCCAGGCACGGGCTCGTGGGCCGCCATCATGCCTGCGCCACCGGGCCACCGCCCTTGTCCGAGCTCAAGCGGGCGGTGCGGCCGCCCTGCCTGCCAGATGCAGTTCCAGCCAGGACGCCAACGGCAGCACGGCCGCCACCTCGTCCGGCGAAGCGTGCTCGAGCACCCACAGGCCCACTTGAAGTTCGTGGCTGGAGTCGAACCAGCCGCAGCCGCCCGCCGCTTCCTCGGCGGCAGCGGTCTCGGCCAGCGCGGCCACCGCATGCGCCGCGGGCGGCAGCGGCGAGCGGCGAAACCACCGGGACAGGAAGATCATGGAGCGCCTCCGTCAAGCACAGGCCACCATCGTCGTGGGCGCGCCGCCGTGCGCCCATCGCCACGAGGGCGGATCGTGGCAGGCCCCCATCCCGAGGCCCCCGGTTGGGGGGACCCGTGCCAAGATCGCGGCATGTGCGGCCGCTACGTCGTTGCCTACGATCCGCAGACGCTGGTGTCGGGCTTCAGCGTCACCCGCGTCACGCCTTTCCCGCGACGCTGGAACGTCACACCGCAGACACCGGTGCCCGTGGTCTACGAGACGCGCGAAGGCGAGCGCGTGGCCGAACTCATGCGCTGGGGCCTGGTGCCGCACTGGGCGCGCGACCCCAGCATCGGCCACAAGCTGAGCAACGCACGTGCCGAAGGCCTGTTCGACAAGCCCTCGTTCCGCCAGGCCGCACGCCGCCGGCGCTGCCTGCTGCCGGCCAGCGGTTTCTACGAATGGCAGGCCACGAAGGCCGGCAAGCAACCCTGGTACATCTCCGGCCGCGGTGGTGAACAGCTGGCCATGGCCGGGCTCTTCGAGGCCTGGCGGCCATCGGAATCCGAGGAGTGGCTGCTCACTTGCTGCGTGATCACGGTGGCCGCCAATGCGCTCATGGCACCCATCCACGACCGCATGCCGGTGCTGCTGGCACCCACGCACTGGGCCGCCTGGCTGGCCCGCGGCGAGCAGGAACCGGCGCCGCTGGCGCCGCTGCTCGTGCCTTGCCCGCCCGAAGCCCTGCAGGCCTGGCCGGTTTCGCGCGCCGTCAGCCGCGGCACGGCCGAGGGCGAGGCGCTGATCGCGCCCGTGCCGGAACCGCCGGTCGGCTAGCCAAAAGGCCTGACGCCGATCCAGGCGGCGTGCGCCCAGAACGCGAAGCCGGCCCAGGCGGCCCCGCCCGCGACCACCACCGCGACGGTGGGGCCGGCGTGGCCGCGCAGGTAGACCACGCCGGTGGCGTTGTCGCGCCTGCGCGCGGCGGTGAAGCTCGCCACCGCCCAGGCCAGGAAGCCACCGAACAGCAGCAGGTCGGCCAGCGTGTTGTTGGCCAGCAGATGCGCCAGGGCCCAGACCTTGACGCCGAGCACCATCGGGTGGTGCAGCCGGGCCTTGATGGCGTTGCGTGGGACGTAGGCGGCCACCAGCAGGACGAAGGCCGGGATCGTGAGCAGGGCCGCGAGGTGCCGGGTCCAGGCCGGTGACGGCCACAGCACCACCGGTTGCAGGCGGGCCTGGCCGTAACCCCAGACGATGAGCACGAAGCCGGCGATCGACACCAGCGAGTACAGCCCCTTCCAGGCGTTTTCGCCCAGACGCTGGCGCATCTGCGCGCGCCAGCCTTCGGCGAAGACGCGCACCGAGTGCACGCCGAGGAACACGATGAGGCCGAGGATCAGCAGGGTCATGGCGGCAGTTCCGAGGCAGACGACGAGGCCTGCATTGTGGCGCGCTGCCCTTCGGAGCCCGTCTTCCCGGGCGGCGTCGAGCGGCTGCGCGGCGCGAGGTCGGCCACAATCCGGCCCCACCCGTTACTTGCTGGTCCTGACCCTGACTCGGAGAGAACCCGCCATGACCCCGTCGTCCCGTTTCACCCGCTCGCTCCTGGCCATCGGCCTGGCCGCCGCCGCCACCATCGCCCAGGCCCAGGGGGCCGAGCCCAAGGTACTCAACATCTACAACTGGTCGGACTACATCGCCGACGACACGATCAGGAATTTCGAGAAAGAGACCGGCATCAAGGTCCGCTACGACAACTACGACACCAACGAGATCCTGCAGGCCAAGCTGGTGGCAGGCCGCAGCGGCTACGACATCGTGGTGCCCTCGGCGCACTTCGCCAAGACGCAGATCGCCGGGGGCCTGTACCAGAAGCTCGACCGCGCGCAACTCACCAACTGGGGCAACCTCGACCCGGCGCTGCTGGAGAAGCTCGCCGCCATCGATCCCGGCAACGAGCATCTCGTGACCTGGATGTGGGGCTATGTCACCGTGGGCATCAACACCGGCAAGGTCAAGGCCGCGCTGGGCGCCACGCCGATGCCGGCCAACCCGTGGGCGCTGATCTTCGACCCGCAGTACGCCAGCAAGCTCAAGGGTTGCGGCATCAATGTGCTGGATTCGGCTTCCGAGGTCATGCCGGTGGCGATGATCTACGCCGGCAAGGAACCCTACAGCAAGACGGCCAAGGACTACGACGCCGCGCGCGAGTTGCTGATGAAGGCGCGGCCCAGTGTGACGCGCTTCTCGTCGTCGGGCTATATCAACGACCTCGCCGCCGGCCAGCTGTGCGTGGTGATGGGCTATTCGGGCGACATCAACATCGCGCGCCAGCGGGCCATCGACACGAAGAGCGGCCACGACATCCAGGCCCTGATCCCACCCACCGGCTCGACGCTGTTCTTCGACACCATGGCGATCCCCAAGGACGCCAAGAACGTGAAGAACGCGCACCTGTTCATCAACTACATCCTGCGCCCCGAGGTGCACGCGTCGCTGACCAACAAGGTCTTCTACGCCAACCCCAACCTGGCATCGAAGAAGTTCGTCAAGAAGGAAGTGGCGGAGAACCCGACCGTCTTCCTCGGTGCCGAGGACCTCAAGAAGGTGACCTCGCCCGACGCCGTGCCGCAGGACATTCGCCGCGTGCAGACGCGCATCTTCACCAGCTTCAAGGCCAATACGAAGTAGCTGAAGCGGCCGGAGTGAAACGCCGACACCGGGCGGCATCCCGCCGCCCGGCGGGCTTCGATAATGCGGCACCGACTTCAGGGCTTCCCCACCATGTTCAAACGTATCGTCCTGCCGCTGGTGCTGATCGCGGCGCTCGCGACCTTGTACTTCTGGGTGGCGCTGAGCTGGAACTTTTCCGTCGGCGACCGTGCCGGCTGGGTGCAGAAGCTGTCGAAGAAGGGCTGGCTGTGCAAGACCTGGGAGGGTGAGTTGGCGCTGGTGTCCTTGCCCGGCACCACGCCCGAGAAGTTTCTCTTCACGATCCACGACGACGCCGTGGCCGCACGCGTCTCCCAGGTCATGGGCAAACGCGTGACGCTTCACTACGAAGAAAAGGTCGGCCTGCCAACCACCTGCTTCGGGGAGACGCGGCACTTCGTCAACAACGTGACGGTCAGCGAGGAAATCCCGCTCGCCGCAGGGGTGATGGTGCCCACCCACGCGGCGTCGGCCGCCGCCTCGGCGGCGTCGCGCTGACCGGCCGGCGCGCACTCGAGTCAACGCCGGGCCGCGCCGGGTCGATTGGCCCGCTCGCGGGGCAGGCGAGGCCGGGTGGAAGCCTCGGGGGAGATGTCAGCGCGCGTCGTCGCCGAACTTCGGCCCGATCTTCATCACGCCGCTGCAGCGCACCGCGATCACGCCATTGGCGCGCACCAGACCCCGCGCGAACACCATCGCCCGCGTCACGGTCAGCACGTCGCATTCGCCCTCGACCCAGGCCCCCAGCGGCACCGGCGCCATGTAGTCGAGCTGCAGGCTGACCGTGGGCAGGAAGCGCAGGCCCACCTCCGCGCTCTTGCGGTGCACGCTCAGCGGCAGCAGCATGTCGCAGAAGCTCGCCAGCATGCCGCCGTGGCAGATACCCATCGGGTTGCAGTGGCGCGGCTCGACACGGAAGCCGAGCTTCACCACCGCGCCTTCCTGCAGCACATAGAGCGGCCCGTTGGCGGCAATGAAGCCGCCACCGGCCACCACCGGCGCGAAGCCGGGCGGGATGTCGCGCACCTGCCCGCTCAACGCACCTCCGTCAGTCGCCGCCGGAACTCAGGCCTTGTGCCAGATCACCTTCTTGCGCATGCCCACCCAGGTGTCGTAGTTCCTGGCGAACAGGTCCTCGATGCGGTTGCGCTTGACCTTGAAGGTCGGCGTGATGAGATCGTTGTCCACCGTCCAGGCCTCGGTCATGACGACCAGGCAGTCGAGTTGCTCGTGCGGGTCGAGCGCCTCGTTGACACCCGTGAGGTGCTGCGCGAGCGAAGCCTCGAGTTCGCTCCTGCCGGCGGGGTCGGCCGCCTTCTTCGCGGCTTCCATGTTCAGCATCAGCAGCGCCAGCGGCTGGCCGAGGTTGGCCCCGGTCACGCAGCAGGCCTCCACCGAGCTGTGCATGACCAGCCGGTCCTCGATGGGCGCCGGCGCCACGTACTTGCCCTTGCTGGTCTTGAACAGGTCCTTCACGCGGCCGGTGATCTTCAGGTGGCCCTGGGCATCGATGGCCCCCTTGTCCCCGGTGTGCAGCCAACCGTCCTCGTCGAGCGTCTGGCGCGTCATCTCGGGCTCTTTGTAATAGCCGAGCATGGTCCAGGGCGCCTTCACCTGGATCTCACCGTTGGCCGGGTCGATGCGGCACTGCACCGCATCGTACGGGCGGCCCACGGTGCCGAAGCTGGCCGGATCGCCCGTGGAGATGTGGCTGGCGCCCAGATTCTCGGTCATGCCGTAGCCCTCGGCCACTTTCAGGCCCAGCCGTGCATACCAGCGCAGCAACTCCACCGGCATCGGCGCGGCGCCGCCGGCCGCAAAGATGCAGTCCTGCAGGCCCAGCGCCCCCAGGATCTTCTTGCGTACCAGGCCCCCGATGATCGGCAGCTTGAGCAGCAGGTCCATCTTCGAGGGCGGCATCTTGGCCTGCACCCCCTGCTGGAACTTGACCCACAGCCGCGGCACCGAGAAGAACACCGTGGGCCGCGCACGTTGCAGATCGGCCGCGAAGGTGTCCAGGCTCTCGGCGAAGAACACATGCATGCCGGTGGCCAGTTGCCCGTGCTCGACCAGTGCCCGCTCGACCACGTGCGACAACGGCAGGTAGCTCAGCATGCGGCCGTCCTCGCGCAGCGGAACGCGCTGCAGGCCCTGCTCCACGGCCATGGCGAAATTGCCGAAGGTGTGCATCACACCTTTGGGCGCGCCGGTGGTGCCCGAGGTGTACATGATGGTGGACAGTTCACCGGCATCGCGCAACGGGCTGCCCTTCAGGGGCTGGGTCTTGGCGATGATGTCTTCCCAGGTCGGGTAGCTCTTGGCGGCGTCTGCCGGTGCCAGCGGCAAGGCCACGCAAGGCAGCCCGGCGGGGATGCCGGGCTTCATGCCCTCCCAGCCGTCGAGCTTGCCCACGAACAGCAGCTTGGACTCACTGTGCTCGAGGATCTGGCGGATGGTGCCGGCGGCCAGCGTGGGGTACAGCGGCACCGAAACGAAGCCGCCGAGCCAGATGGCGAAGTCGCTCATCAGCCAATGCGCCGTGTTCTTGGACAGCAGCGCCACCCTGTCGCCGGGCTTCAGGCCCAGGCTCTGCAGGTGCGCGGCCATGCGGCGGCTCTGGTCCATGACCTCGCGCCAGGTGTAGTCGCGCACGGCGCCGCCGCCCAGCGGCTGCGTCAGCGCCACGCGGTCGGGCGCGGTCGATTCCCAGTGGTACAGGCGCTGCAGGGCGAGCGCGTTGGGGGATGCGGTGTAGGCCATGATGTCTTGGGCCACTCTGGGCCAGTCGTCGGAGTAGACCCGATAGCGTACCGAAGCCGGGACGCGGCGGCCAGCAGAACTTCCCGAATGGGGGGTTCGGACCGTGCGAGGCCGGCCTCGGACGGCGCCCGCTGCCCTAAGCGGTCCGCTCGTGCGCCAAGGCGCTCTCGAGTTGCTCCTGCACCTGGCGCGCGGCGCGCAGCACCAGCGTCACGTCCAGGTCGGCAGCCGCTGCCATCGCCTGCGCCACGGTGTCCAGCGTGTCCGGGGCACTCATCAGCGCATGCGCCAGCACCGACAGCGCGCTCACCGCTCGATGGGCCGGCGGCGCCGGCAGTTCGTGCGTGGCCTGCGCCGCGACGTGGTGGCGCACGCTGGCCACCGCCGCGGCGCCCAGACCCCAGCTCTCGCACAGCGCGGCGCCCAGGGCGTCGTGGCTGACGCCGAAGCCGGCGTGCTCCAGTGTCACCAGGTCGGCGTCGCAGGCGGCGGCGCGCAGCATGGCGGCGTAGTGGTCGCGGGCATGGCGGAACAGCACCGCCTTGCCGCATTCCTCGAACAGGCCGGCCGAATGGGCCGCCCAGCCGTCGAGCGACAGGCGTGCGCCGAGGCGCCCCATCAACTGGCCACGGCGAGCCGCACGCTGCCACAGAGGGTCGAGCTCGGCGGCCGGCGGGAAGGCCGCGCGCAGCCCCATCTCGAAGGTGATCGCCGCCACTTCGCGCATGCCCAGGTAGGTCACGGCCTGGTGCACCGTCTGCACCCTGCCCTTCAGGCCGTAGAGCGACGAATTCACCGCCTTCATCACCGCCGCCGCCAGCGCCATGTCGGCCTCGATCAGCTCGGCACAGGCTTGCAGGTTGATGTCGTCGTCGGCCAGCAACAGCGACAGCTGCACCAGCGACTGAGGCTGCGAGGGGATGTCGATGTCGAGACTGCGCAGTGCGGGATTGACGGACATGGCGGGCGGCAGGGGGGCGGAAGCAGCAAGTTTCGATGCTATGGGGTCGCGATGCCGCGTGGATCCGGAAACGACCTGCCATTCACCGCCACTTCCGCACAGAAAAAAGCGCCGTCGGCGCGGCGCTTGGAACGGCCGGCTGCCCGCCGGTCTGTGTCGTCCGTTGCTGTTGTGTCGATCGTCTCCTCTGACCCCCGACGACAGGCCGGCTGGCGCGCCGACTGTCACGAGTCGGCGCAATGTAGCCCCCTGCCCCGGCCCCGCCATTCGGACTAACCCGCCGCGCGCTCCGGAGCACCGGCCGCCTCGACCAGCCACTCGGCGGCCCGCTCGGCGATCATCAGCACCGGCGCGTTGGTGTTGCCGCTGGTGATGGTGGGCATGACGCTGGCGTCGGCCACGCGCAGGCCGGCCACGCCGCGCACGCGCAGCCGCGCATCGACCACCGCACCGGCGTCGGCGGCCGCGCCCATGCGGCAGGTACCGACCGGGTGGAAGATCGTGGTGCCGATGTCGCCGGCCAGGCGCGCCAGCTCGTCGTCGGTCTGGAACTGCACCCCGGGCTTGACCTCGCGCGGCCGGTATTTGGCCAGCGCGGGCATGGCCGCGATGCGGCGCGTCAGGCGCAGCGAATCCGCCGCCACCTGGCGGTCTTCGGGCGTGGACAGGTAATTCGCCTGGATGCGCGGCGCGTCCTCGGGCCTCGGGGAGGCGATGCGCACGAAGCCGCGCGAGCCCGGATTCAGGTTGCACACGCTGGCGGTGAAGGCGTTGTAGCTGTGCAGTGGCTGGCCGAAGGCGTCCAGCGACAGCGGCTGCACGTGGTACTCCACATTCGGCCAGACCCGATCGGGCGAGGACCGCGTGAAAGCGCCCAACTGCGACGGCGCCATGCTCATCGGTCCGCTCCGCCGGAGCAGATATTCGAGGCCGATCAGGGCCTTGCCCCACAGCGAGTTGGCGATCACGTTCAGCGTCTTCACGCCTTCCACCGCGAATACGGCACGGATCTGCAGGTGGTCCTGAAGGTTCTCGCCGACGCCCGGCAATTCGTGGCGCGGCGTGATGCCGTGCTCGTGCAGCAGCGCACCGGCGCCGATGCCCGACAGCTGCAGCAACTGCGGCGTGCCCACCGCGCCGGCGGCCAGCACGACCTCGCCTGCCGCGCGCAGTTGCCGCGGTGCTCCGCCGGCGGCCGGCCGCAGCTCGATGCCCACCGCGCGTGGCGGCGCACCTTCCAGCAGCACGCGCGTCACCAGCATGTCGGTGACGACCTCAAGGTTGGCGCGGCCCGCCGCCGGCCGCAGGAAGGCCTTGCTGGTGTTCCAGCGCACGCCGCGGCGCTGGTTGACCTCGAAATAGCCCACGCCCTCGTTGTCGCCGCGGTTGAAGTCGTCGGTGGCGGGAATGCCGGCCTCGCGCGCCGCGGCGCCGAAGGCTTCGAGGATCTCCCAGTTCAGGCGCTGCCGCTCGACGCGCCACTCCGCGCCGGCACCATGCCAGGCGTCGGCGCCGCGCCAGTGGTCTTCGTGGCGCTTGAAATGGGGCAGGCAGGCGTCCCAACGCCAGCCGGGGTCGCCGGTGACGGCGGCCCAGTGGTCGTAGTCGCGCGCCTGGCCCCGCATGTAGATCATGCCGTTGATGCTGGAGCAGCCACCCAGCACGCGGCCGCGCGGGTAGCGCAGCTTGCGGCCGTTGAGGCCGGCATCTGCCTCGGTGAAATACAGCCAGTCGGTGCGCGGGTTGCCGATGCAGTAGAGGTAGCCCACCGGGATGTGGATCCAGTGGTAATCGTCGCGCCCGCCGGCTTCGACCAGCAGCACGCGGCGCCGCGGGTCGGCCGACAGGCGGTTGGCCAGCAGGCAGCCGGCGGTGCCGGCGCCGACGATGATGTGGTCGTAGGTGACGGGTTCTGGGTTCACGGTGGTCCGCTCGGTGGATTCATCGGGTCAGGTGGCTCGCCAGCACCGGGAACAGCTTGACCAGCCCGTCCGCCAGCAGCTCCACCGCCATCGCGGCCAGGATCAGCCCCATCAGCCGCGTCATGACATTGATGCCGGTGCGGCCCAGCACCTTGGCGATGCGGCCCGAGGCCGAAAACACGAGGAAGGTCACGATGCCGATCACCACGCCGTAGCCCACCAGCACGGCGTGCTCCCACAGGTGGCGCGTCTTCTCGGCGTAGATCACCATCGTCGAGATCGTTGCCGGACCGGTGAGCAGCGGGATCGTCAGCGGCACCACCGCGATGCTGGCGCCGGAGTCGATCTTCTCGTCGCCCTCGCTCACGTCGGTGGGCTTGGTCTCGGCCGGCTGCGCGTTGAGCATGGCCAGCGAACTGATCAGGAGCAGCGTGCCCCCGCCGACCTGGAACGACGCCAGGGAGATGCCGAAGAATTCGATCACCTTGAGCCCTGCGACCGCGCTGACGGCGATCACCAGGAAGGCGGTGAAGGCGCTGATGCGGATCGTGCGCCGCCGCTCCTCGGGCGTGAAGGTCTGCGTGAAGTGGATGAAGAAGGGCACCACGCCGATGGGGTTGACGATGGCCAGCAGCGCCACCAGCGGCTTCAGGAGGTCCATGGCGCGATGGTAGGCGCAGCCTCGGAGCCCTGACGGGCCAGTGCGGGGGCCGCGCCGGATCCGGTCCGAGACCCAGGGTTTTCACGGGGGCGCCAAAACAACACTTGACGCGAGGGCGCTTTACGGGCAAAGCTTTGAGGACTCCATAATACGGAGTCTGTGTCTGGCAGCCGCACCTTTCGCCTGATTGGTTCATGCAGGGTTGAGCTCCACATGGTTTTATCGATCTTTTAAGGGCTCCCCGTGGGAAACAAACTGTACGTAGGTAATCTGGCCTATTCGGTGCGCGACGACTCGCTGCAACAGGCATTCGGTCAATTCGGCACCGTGACGTCGGCCAAGGTCATGATGGACCGCGAAACCGGCCGCTCCAAGGGCTTCGGCTTCGTGGAGATGGGCTCCGACGCCGAGGCGCAAGCCGCCGTCAACGGCATGAACGGCCAGGCCCTCGAGGGCCGTGCCATCGTCGTCAACGAAGCTCGCCCGCGTGAAGAGCGCCCGGGTGGCTTTGGCGGCGGTGGTGGTGGCCGCAGCGGCGGCGGTGGCGGCTACGGCGGCGGTGGCGGTGGCGGCTACGGTGGTGGCGGCGGCGGTGCCGGCGGTGGCGGCGGTGGCCGCAGCCCGTACGGCGGCGGCGGCAGCGGCGGTGGTGGCCGCAGCCCGTACGGCGGTGGCGGCAGCGGCGGCGGTGGCGGCAGCCGCGGCGGCTACGGCGGCAGCGGTGGTGGAAGCGGCGGCGGCGGCAGCCGCGGCGGCTACTGACCGCCAGCGCACCCCGCACGAATCACGAGGGCACCTTCGGGTGCCCTTTGTCGTTGCTGGCGACAGGACCCATCGGACCTCGGCGCGCGCCGCCGGCTCCGCCGCTGCGCGTGCGGCGGGCCTTCAACTGCGGCGCGGCTTGCGCCCACGGCCGGCAAACAGGCGGTCGAACAGGGGATTGGGCAGCAGGCGCAGCAACTTGGCCACCACCGCCATCTGCCAGGGTATGACGCGGTAGCTGGCGCCAGCCTGGATGGTGCGATAGGCCAGGTCGGCAAAGCGTGCGGCCGACATCAGGAAGGGCATCCGATAGGGATTGCGGGCCGTCAGCGGCGTGGCGACATAGCCCGGCACCAGCGTCACCACCTTGACGCCCGTGCCGCGCGTTTCGCCCCGCAGGCTCTCGCAATACGCCACCACGCCGGCCTTGCTGGCGCAATAGGCGGCGTGGCCGGGCAGGCCGCGGATGGCGGCGACGCTGGCAATGCCCACCAGGGTGCCCGAGCCCCGCTGCCGCATGCGGCGCAGGAACGGGTGGAAGGTGGCGGCCAGGCCGATGTTGTTGGTGGCAAAGGTGTCGCGCATGACGTCGAGGTCCCTGCGTTCCCCGGTGTCCATGCCCACGCTGATGCCGGCGTTGGCAATCACGACGTCGGGCAGGCCCTGGCGTTCGATGCATTCGACGCCGGCGGCAACGATGCTGTCGGTCGCCGCCACGTCGGCAGCGTAGATCACCACGCGATCGGCCGTCAGCCCCTGCGCCTGCACCCAGGCCTCGACCTCGCCGGTGCGCCTGGCCGCCAGCGCCAGCCGCCAGCCGGCCCGCGCGTAGCGCCCGGCGAGGGCCTGGCCGATGCCGCTCGACGCGCCGGTGATGAAGACCAACGGCGCGCTCAATGGAGTGCCTTCGTGCTGCGCACGCCTGAATTCGCCCTTGGGACGCCCCGGCGGGCTCGTGATGCGGCGTCGATGTCGAGCCTCTGCGTCATCGTCATCGCACGGCCCCCGAGGCCGGAGCCCTCGGCGCCATGACGACACGCATCGGCCCTTGCAGGTCGAAGCGGCGCGTCGCGTGGTCGTACTCCATTGCGGCGGCGCGCATCTCGGTGCCGGCCGTCTGCACCACCACCGGCAGGTGCGACTTCACACGCTCCGTGACAAGAAAGGCGTGCAGGAACTCGCCGCGCATCAGCAGCGGCGCGCCATTGGCGTCTTCGCTCGTGACTTCGGCGCCACCGACCAGCTGCACCTCGCTGCCGTCACCGTTGCCGATGGCGCGCGCCGCCCGCGCCAGCGTCTCGCGCCCGTCGGGGGCAATGGCGCGGATCCGAACGCCGTCGATCTCCATGCGGTCGGTGGCTGGATAGTGGCGCATGCGATCGCCTTCGATGCGCAGCTTGAGCCGCCCCGCAGCATCGAAGCGGTCGACCGAGAACGCGGTCATCGTGTAGTCGGGCGTCGTCGACACCGGGCGCTCGCCCACGGCCGCCGGCGGCTGGGGCGAGTTCTTCACCAGCCACCACGTGACCAGCGCCAGCAGCGCCATCAGCAGCAGCGGCAGGTAGGCCGACAGCGCCTCCTGCAGGCGCAGCGACCAGGGCCTCGATGCGCGCGCCGGGCCGGGCGCGCCGCCCAGCGAGATCGGCACCTCGGGCAGGTCGGGCAAGTGCAGCTCGACCGTCATCGCCCCACCTCAAGCCCCGTCCAGCGTCTGCAGATGACCCTGCAGCAACGCCTGGTAACGGCCTGCGGCCATCAGCAGCAGGTCGCAGAACTCCCGCGCCGCGCCGTATCCGCCCGCCGCCGCGGTGACGTGGTGAACCGCCCCCTTCACTTCGGCATGGGCGTTCGCGGGCGCGCAGGCGAAGCCGGCGCGCGCCAGCAGCGGCAGGTCGGGCCAGTCGTCGCCGATCGCGGCCACCTCGGGCCAGGCCAGGCCCAGCTCGGCAAGCAAGGCCGCGGCCGCGGCCAGTTTGTCGCTCGCGCCGTAGACCGCACGGACCAGCCCGAGGTCGGCCACGCGCCGGCGCACCGCTGGCGAGTCGCGCCCGGTGACGACCAAGGGCTCGATGCCGCCCAGCTTGAGCAGCTTGAGGCCGTGGCCGTCGAGCGTGCTGAAGGCCTTGACGGTCTCGCCGTGCTCGCCGATGTACAGGCGGCCGTCGGTGAGCACGCCGTCGACATCGAAGATCGCCGCCTTCATGCCCAAGCCCAGGCCCTGCGCAAGCAGCAGCAGAGCGGGCGGGAAGGTCAGCGCCGGGCCCGGCACCCGCCGGGCCGCCCCAAGGGCGCCAGCGGCCCCTTCGGCGGGTGGCGAACGCAGTGAGCCTGGGGGCGCCATGCCTAGATCACCTTGGCCCGCATCAGGTCGTTGGAATTGAGCGCGCCCACCAGCAGCCCGGCTTCGTCGACCACCAGCACGCTGGTGATGCGGTGCTGCTCCATGACGGCGGCGGCGTCTACCGCCAGCGCGTCGGCGCGCACCAGCCGCGGGCTGCGGTGCATGACGTCGGCGGCGGTGAGCGTGCGCAGGTCGGCGCCGCGCTCGATGAGGCGTCGCAGATCGCCGTCGGTGAAGATGCCGATCGGACGACCGGCCGCATCGACCACGGCGGTGAAACCCAGGCCCTTGCCGGTCATCTCGCGCAGCAGCGGACCGAAGCTGGCGCCGGGCGACACCTGCGGCACCGCGTCGCCGCTGCGCATCAGGTCGCGCACATGCATCAGCAGCTTGCGGCCGAGCGAGCCGCCGGGGTGCGAGCGCGCGAAGTCCTCTTCGCGGAAGCCGCGCGCGTCGAGGAGCGCCACCGCCAGGGCATCGCCCAGCGCCATCTGTGCCGTCGTGCTGGCGGTAGGGGCCAGGTTCAGCGGGCAGGCCTCCTCGTCCACGGCGCTGGAAAGCACCACGTCGGCGTGCCGGGCCAGCGTCGAATCCGGCTGGCCCGTCATCGCCACCAAGGTCACGCCCAGGCGCCGCATCGCCGGCAGGATGGCCGCCAGCTCGTCGCTCTCACCGCTGTTGCTGATGGCCAGCACCACGTCGCCCGCCATCACCATCCCCAGGTCGCCGTGGCTGGCCTCGGCGGGGTGCACGAAGAACGCCGGCGTGCCGGTGGACGCCAGCGTGGCCGCGGTCTTGCGGCCGACGTGGCCGCTCTTGCCCATGCCCATCACGACGACGCGGCCGCGGCATTCCAGCATGGCCTGCACCGCGCGCGCGAAGCCCTCGCCCTGGCGCGGCACCAGCCCCAGCAACGCGCGCGCCTCGATCTCGAACGTGCGCTGCGCCAGGCGCAGCGCACGTTCGGCATCGAAGGGGCGCAGGGGGTTCACCATGGGGTCTCGAATACGATCGAGGCATTCTAGGCACCCATGGCGACCACCCTCGAGCTGACCCTTCTGTATCTCGTCGCCGCGGTGCTCGGCGTCGTGGTCTTCCGCTCGCTGAAGCTGCCGCCGATGCTGGGCTACCTGCTGGTGGGCGTGGTCATCGGCCCCAACGCGCTGGCCTTTGCGCAGGACAGCGCCGGCGTGCGATACCTGGCCGAGTTCGGCGTCGTCTTCCTGATGTTCGTCATCGGGCTCGAATTCAACCTGCCCAAGCTGAGCAGCATGCGCACCCTGGTGTTCGGGCTCGGCATGTCGCAGGTGGTATTGACGATGATCGGCACGCTGGCCGGGCACTTCATGCTGGTGTGGGCCTGGGGCACCTTCGGCTCGCGTCCCTGGGAGATGGGCTGGCAGGGCGCCGTGGTGCTGGGTGGTGCGATGGCGATGTCGTCGACCGCCATCGTCGCCAAGCTGCTGGCCGAGCGGCTGGAGCTGGAAGCCGAACACGGTCGCCGCGTGATGGGCGTGCTGCTGTTCCAGGATCTGGCGGTGGTGCCGCTGCTGGTGCTGATCCCGGCGCTGGGCTCCAGCGGCGAGGAGCTGGCCTCCGCCGTGGGCTGGGCCATGCTCAAGGCCGCAGCCTTGCTGACCGTGCTGCTGGTGGGCGGGCAGCGCGTGATGCGCTGGTGGCTCACGCTGGTGGCACGTCGCAAGAGCGAAGAACTGTTCGTGCTGAACCTGCTGCTCATCACGCTGGGCCTGGCCTGGGTCACCGAGCACTTCGGGCTGTCGCTGGCGCTGGGCGCCTTCGTTGCCGGCATGCTGGTCGCCGAGACCGAATACAAGCACCAGGTCGAGACCGACATCCGGCCCTTCCACGACGTCCTGCTGGGCTTGTTCTTCATCACCATCGGCATGAAGCTCGACTGGCGCCCGCTGCTCGAGCAGTGGTTCCTGGTGCTGCTGCTGACGACGGCGCCGGTGCTGGCGAAATTTGCGCTGGTGGCCGCGCTGGCGCGGCTCTTCGGGGCCCAGCCGGGCGTGGCACTGCGCACCGGCCTGTACCTGGCGCAGGCCGGCGAATTCGGCTTCGTGCTGCTGACGCTGGGCGCCGGCCACGGCCTGGTGGCGCCGCAGTGGGTGAGCCCGGTGCTGGCCAGCATGGTGCTGTCGATGCTGGCCACGCCCTTCCTCATCATGTACAGCAACCAGCTCGTCAACCGGCTCAGCGCCAGCGACTGGATGATGCAGTCGGTGGCGTTGACGACGATCGCGCGCCGGGCCATCGCCACCGAGCGGCACGTCATCATCTGCGGCTACGGCCGCTGCGGCCAGAACCTGGCGCGGCTGCTGGTGCCCGAGGGCATCCCCTACATGGCGCTCGACCTCGACCCCGACCGCGTGCGCCAGGCCGCGGCCGCGGGCCAGAGCGTTGTCTTCGGCGACGCCGCGCGGCTGCAGAGCCTGATGGCCGCCGGCCTGGCGCGCGCCGCCGCGGTGGTGGTGAGCTACCACGACACGCCTTCGGCACTGAAGATCCTGCGCCTGGTGCAGGAGCATGCGCCGCGCGTGCCCGTGATCGTGCGCACCGTGGACGACACCGACATCGACAAGCTGCGCGCCGCCGGCGCCACGGAGGTCGTGCCCGAGGCCATCGAAGGCTCGCTGATGCTCGCCGGCCACGCGCTGGCACTGGTGGGTGTGCCGATGAAGCGCGTGGTGCGCATCACGCGCGACGCCCGCGACGCCCGCTACAGCCTGCTGCGCGGCTATTTCCACGGTGCCGACGACGACACCGTGGAAGAACTGAACCAGGCACGGCTGCAGAGCGTGACGGTGCCCGAGGCCGCCCGCTGCGTCGGCCAGCCGCTGGACAACCTGGCGCTGCACGCGCTGGGCGTGAGCGTGGTGTCGATTCGGCGTGCCGGCGGCGGGGGCACGCTGCTGCTGCCGGAGCACCCGATCGCGGCCGGCGACACGCTGGTGCTCTCGGGCCTGCCCGAGCCGCTGGCACTGGCCGAACAGAAGCTGCTGCGCGGCTGAGGCCGCCTATCATGCCGCGCATGGCCGCCGATCCCACTGCCTCGCCGTCGGACTACATCCGCTCGCACATCCGCACCGTCGCCGACTGGCCGGCGCCGGGCGTGATGTTCCGCGACATCACGCCGCTGCTGAGCCAGCCGCGCGTCTTCCGGGTGCTGATCGATCAGTTCGTGCACCGCTACTTCGACGTGCGGCCCGACGTCATCGCCGGACTCGACGCCCGCGGCTTCATCATCGGCAGCGTGGTGGCCTACGAACTGAACGTGGGTTTCGTGCCCATCCGCAAGAAGGGCAAGCTGCCCTTCACGACGATGGAAGAGACCTACGAACTGGAATATGGCAGCGCCACGGTGGAGATCCACACCGATGCCGTCAAGCCGGGCGACCGCGTGTTGCTCATCGACGACCTCATCGCCACCGGCGGCACCATGATGGCCGGCAAGAAGCTGCTCGAGCGCCTGGGCGCGCAGTCATCGAAGGCGCGGCCATCGTCGACCTGCCGGAACTCGGCGGGTCCGACAAGCTGCGCGCGTCCGGGCTGGCGCTGTACACGCTGGTGGACTTCGCAGGGCACTGAGCGCGCACGGGTGCGGGGCACCGGCTGCGGCAGCCGAGGTCGACGCGCAAGGACGCGCCTGCCAGCCGCCGCGCCTTGTGGCCTAATCCGCCTTTCGCTCACACTTTTGCCGGAGCCCACCATGGCCAACAAGATCAGAACCGAAGCCGACCGCCGCGCCACCCCGCCCGTGCCGCCGACGCCGGGCACCAACCTCACCACCGCGCGCGGCCAGAAGATCAGCAAGGAGCGCGGCTCGCACACGCGCAGCAAGAAGAACCCGGGCAAGCGCGCCGGCAAGGGCGGCTGACCCGCCCTGACGCCCTGACCCGACAAGCGCGCCGGGCGCCGCAGCCCGCCCCGGCCTCGCGCGCGCCGTCACGATGCTGCGCATCACCGAACTGCGCCTGCCGCTGGACCACGCCGAAGACGCGCTGCGCCCGGCGGTGCTGGCGCGCCTGCGCCTGGCCGACGCCGAACTGCGGCGTCACGCCGTCTTCAAGCGCGCCTACGACGCGCGCAAGAAGGCCGCCGTGGTGCTCATCTACACCATCGACTGCGAGCTCGCCGACGGCGTCGACGAGGCCGCGGTCTTGCGCGCGCCTCGCCGGCGACCCGCATGTGCGGCCCAGCCCCGACACGCGCTACCGCTTCCTCGGCCATGCGCCGGCCGACTTCCACGCCGCCGGGCGGCCGCGGCCGCTGGTCGTCGGCTTCGGCCCCTGCGGCCTGTTCGCGGCGCTGATCCTGGCGCAGATGGGGCTGCGCCCCATCGTGCTGGAGCGCGGCCGGACCGTGCGCGAGCGCACCAAGGACACCTGGGGCCTGTGGCGCCAGGGCGTGCTCGACCCCGAATCGAACGTGCAGTTCGGCGAAGGCGGCGCCGGCACCTTCTCCGACGGCAAGCTGTGGAGCCAGATCAGCGACCCGCGCCACCTCACGCGCAAGGTGCTCACCGAATTCGTCAAGGCCGGCGCGCCGGAAGAGATCCTGTTCGTCTCCAAGCCGCACATCGGCACCTTCCGGCTGGTCGGCATGATCGAGAAGATGCGCGCCGAGATCGAATCGCTGGGCGGCGAGATCCGCTTCCGGCAGCGGGTGGCCGACGTGTGCATCGAAGAGGCCGCACTCGCGGCAGCGAGCAAGCGACACCCCGCATCCGCAGTGGTGATCAGCCGACAAGCCACATCGCGGCCGTGATCAGCCGACACGCCGCATCTGCGGCGTGGTGCTGGCCAGCGGCGAGCAGATCGCCGCCGACCACGTCGTGCTGGCGCTCGGCCACAGCGCACGCGACACCTTCGAGATGCTGCACGGCCGCGGCGTGTTCATGGAACCCAAGCCGTTTTCGGTGGGCGTGCGCATCGAGCACCCGCAGAGCCTGATCGACCGCGCCCGCTTCGGCCCCAGCGCCGGCCATCCGATCCTGGGCGCGGCCGACTACAAGCTGGTGCACCACGCGAGCAACGGGCGCTCGGTCTACAGCTTCTGCATGTGCCCGGGCGGCACGGTGGTCGCCGCCACGTCCGAAGTCGGCCGCGTCGTCACCAACGGCATGAGCCAGTATTCGCGCAACGAGCGCAACGCCAACGCCGGGCTGGTGGTCGGCATCGCGCCGCAGGACTACCGCCAGGACGGCGCTGCCGGCGGCCCGGTGCAACCCGCTGGACGGCATCGCTTTCCAGCGCCACTGGGAGATCGCGCGCCTATGAACTCGGCGGCGGCGGCTACGTGGCGCCCGGGCAGCTGGTGGGCGACTTCATCAAGGGCCAGCCGCTCCAGCGTTCTCGGCAGCGTGCTGCCTTCGTACAAGCCGGGCGTGCGGCTCACCGACCTGGCGGCGCCGGGCCGCGGCGCTCTGCCCGACTACGCGCTGGCGGCGCTGCGCGAGGCGCTGCCGGCGTTCGAGCGCCAGATCAAGGGCTACGCGATGCCCGACGCCGTGCTCACCGGCGTCGAGACCCGCACCTCGTCGCCGTTGCGCATCACGCGCGGCAAGAACCTGCAGAGCCTGAACGTGGCCGGGCTGTACCCGGCCGGCGAAGGCGCGGGTTATGCCGGCGGCATCATGTCGGCCGGCGTCGACGGCATCGAGGTGGCGGAGGCGCTGGCGGCGCAGATGCTGGGGCTGGCGGCCGCCTGACCGAGGCTCATTCGAGCACACCGAGGTCGACGACCTCGAACGCCCAGAAGCCCAGCAGCACGTGCGACACCGCGACACCGGCCAGGCCGCGCTGGCGCGCGTACAGCCAGCCCCAGAAGAGCCCGGCGGCAAAGGCCGTCACCGCCAGCCCCGGCGACACGTACAGGTGCGCCGCCGAAAAGATGATGTTGGCGCCGACGATTGCCAGCCAGTCCCGCCAGCGGCCGGTCAGGAAGTGCGACAGCGAGCCTTGCACGCCGCCGCGGTAGATCAGCTCCTGGAACGGCGCGAACACCACGTAGGCCAGCGCCAGCCAGGGATTGAAGCCGCTGGCCGGCAGGCCCGTGGGCGGCGGCGCGCTCATCTGGATCAGAGGCAGGCCGTGCATCGCCGGCACCCAGGTGACAGGGCCCACTTCAACAGCACCGTCAGCCCCAACAGCGGCAGCGTGAACAGCAGGGCCTCGCGCACGTGACGGCCGGCGTCCTGCAGCGTCAGCCCGAAGAAGCGCGCCGGGTAGCCCGACACGCGCACGAACACGAACAGGATGGCGCAGCAGACGACGATGAAGGGCACGGTGATGAACTCGCTGCGGCCGAGCGCGGCCTTCAGCTGCACCGCCGTGCCCAGCAACCAGGTGTAGAGCGTGTAGGCCACGATCAGCAGCAGCGTGAAGCGGCCCATCACGGCGCGCGTGCGCTCCTCGGTCAGCGCGCGGTCGGCGGCGGCGGCCGCGTGGTCGCTGGCCCCCCGCAGGCGCTCGGCCACCAGTGCGCCGATGTCCACCAGCACCGGCACCAGGCTGGGTCGCGTCTCGGCCAGCGCGACGATCTCGGCCAGCGACAGCACCAGCGTGCGCACCGGTCCGACGGCACGCACGGTGGCCGAACGCGGCACGCGGTCGAAGAGCGCCATCTCGCCGATCGAGTCGCCGGCGACGAGGCGGTTGATCGCGTGCTCGCCCCCCGACAGGCCGCGCTTGATCACCCGCGCCTCGCCGCGCTCGATGATCAGCAACTCGCGCGCCGGGTCGCCCTCGCGCACGATGTCCGCGCCGTCGGCGTGGTCGACGAAGCGCGCGCCGGTCGCCAGCGCCGACAGGTCGTCGTCCTTGCAGCGCTTGAAGATCGGGCTGCGTCGCAGCAGCGCATGCGCGGGGCCGCATGCGCCTGGAGCGATCGGCGGGGCGTCGGGGTCTTGGTCGGGCATGGGGCGGGCGGGGTCGGCCAGTGTAGTGGCGCCGGCGCAGGCCCTATGCTCGGCGCCGTGCCGGCGACCATCTTCGAAACCCCCTTCGTCGCGCCCGTGATGCGCGCCCTGTCGCGGGCGATCCTCGGCATCGCCGGCTGGCGCGTCGAAGGCTCGCTCGCCCCGCGGGCGCGGCGCTGCGTCGTCATCGCCGCGCCACACACCAGCAACTGGGACATGCCGTACACGCTGATGGGCGCCTTCGCGCTCGGCATGAACATACGCTTCCTCGCCAAGGCCTCGCTCTTCCGGCCGCCCTTCGGGCCGCTGATGCGCTGGCTCGGCGGCGTCGCGGTGCGGCGGGACCAGGCCGGCAGCACCGTGGTCGCGTCGGTGGCGGCGCTCAAGGCCGCGCCAGGCCCGCTGCAACTGGTGTTGTCGCCCGAGGGCACTCGCGGGCGCGTGACGCAGTGGAGGACCGGCTTCCACCACATCGCCCGCGGCGCCGGGCTGCCGATCCAGATCGCCTACCTCGACTACGCCCGGCGGCGCTGCGGCCTCGGCCCGCTCATCGATCCCGGCGACGACATGGACGCCGACCTGGCGCGCATCAAGGCCTTCTATGCGCCCTTGCGCGGCCGCAACCCGGATCAGTTCGACGCCCGCTGAGCACGCCGGTGCGCGCCCATCGAGACGGGCCTTGCAGCAACCGCCCTACTTCCCGATGCAGAAGCGCCCGAAGATCTCGCCCAGCAGGTCCTCGTTGCTGAACTGGCCGGTGATCTCGCCCAACGCGCGGTGCGCCAGCCGCAGTTCCTCGGCCAGCAGTTCCAGCGCCGCGTCGCGCGCCGCCGCGTGCGCTGCGCGGCGTGCAGGTGGTCCAGCGTGCGCCGCAGCGCCTGCACGTGGCGCGTGCGGGCGATGAACAGGCCTTCGGGCACGGCCTGCCAGCCGGCCTGCCGCAGCAGCTCCTGGCGCAACACGTCCAGGCCCTGCCCGGTGCGGGCCGAGATCAGCAGACCCGGTGCCGCGCGCGAGGCATCGGCCGCAGCGGCGCGCTCTGCGGCCCCGGGCAGGTCGGCCTTGTTGTAGACCTGCAGCACCGGCACGCCCGCCGGCAGCCGGGCGGCGATCTCGGCATCGGCGGCCGCGGTGGCGGGCTCGCCCAGCCGCGCCAGGTCGTGCAGGAACAGCACCGCATCGGCTGCGCCGATGGCCTCCCAGCTGCGGCCGATGCCGATGCGCTCGACCTCGTCGGCGGCGTCGCTGCGCAGCCCGGCGGTGTCGATCACGTGCAGCGGCACGCCCTCGATCTGGATCGTCTCGCTGACGCGGTCGCGCGTCGTGCCGGGGATCGGCGTGACGATCGCCAGCTCGGCGCCGGCCAGCGCATTGAGCAGCGAGCTCTTGCCGACGTTGGGCTGCCCGGCGATCACGACGCGCAGCCCTTCACGCAGCAACGCGCCCTGCCTGGCGCGAGTGAGCGCCTGCTTCACTGTCGTCCGTCGATGGCGTCGAGCCGGGCGCCGGGCGCCGGCCTGCTCAAGGAAGTCGATCTCCTCCTCGGGGAAGTCGAGCGTCGCCTCGACCAGCGTGCGCAGTTGCACGATCTGCTCGGCCAGCGCTGCCACCTCGCCCGAGAAGGCGCCGGACAGCGAGCGCGCCGCCGACCGCGCCGCGGCTTCGGTGCTGGCGTCGATGAGGTCGGCCACGGCCTCGGCCTGCGCCAGGTCGAGCTTGTCGTTGAGGAAGGCGCGCTCGGTGAACTCGCCCGGCTCGGCCAGGCGCAGGCCGGGCTGGGCCTCCAGGCAGCGCGCCAGCAGCAGTTGCAGCAGCACCGGGCCGCCGTGCGCCTGCAGTTCCAGCACGTCTTCGCCGGTGTACGAATGCGGCGCCGGGAAGTGGATCGCCAGGCCGCGGTCGAGCGCGCTGGCCGTCGCTGCCCGCAAAGGGCAGCAGGGTGGCCTGACGCGGCGCCAGCGCGCGGCCGCAGATGGCCTGGATCAGCGTCGAGAGGTCGCGCCCCGAGGCGCGCACGATGCCCACCGCACCGCGGCCGGGCGCCGTGGCCACGGCCACGATGGGGTCACGGTGGCGGCCGGGCAGCGGCCCGGCCGAGGTGGGAAGCGGCGCGCATCTTGTGGTGATTCTGGCGCGCCGCCGGCCGAAGATGGCGCGGGTGGAGCGGTGCGCCACCCCGAGGGGTCTTGCGCCTGGACCTCCTGAGCCGGCTCTGGTAGGAACCGGGTCGCCCGCATGACCTGCATCGTCGGCGCTTTCCGGCGCCGGACTCAACCCTCATCCAGGGGAGAGCGCCAGGGGCGCCGTGACGTGTTGCGCAGGCCGCGCCGCTATTTGCCCAGCACGCCGAGCTGCTTGTTGATGAACCACTGCTGCGCGATCGACAGGATGTTGTTCGTCAGCCAGTACAGCACCAGGCCGGCCGGGAAGAAGAAGAACATGATGCCGAAGGCCAGCGGCATGAACCACATCATCTTGGCCTGCATCGGGTCCGGCGGCGTCGGGTTGAGCCAGACCTGGAACAGCGACGACGCCGTCATCAGCACCGGCAGGATGAACCAGGGGTCCTTGGCCGACAGGTCGGTGATCCAGCCGATCCACGGCGCGTTGCGCATCTCCACGCTGCGACAGCAGCACCCAGTACAGCGCGATGAAGAAGGGCATCTGCACCACGATCGGCAGGCAGCCGCCCAGCGGGTTGACCTTCTCCTCGCGGTAGATGCGCATCATCTCCTGCTGCATCTGCTGCGGCTTGTCCTTGTAGCGCTCGCGCAGCTCGGTGACCTTGGGCGCCACGGCCTTCATCTTGGCCATGCTGCGGTAGGCGCTGGCGTTGAGCCAGTAGAAGGCGATCTTCAGCAGCACCACCAGCGCCACGATGGCCCAGCCCCAGTTGCCGATGCACGCCGTGCAGCTGTGTCGAGCAGCCAGAACAGCGGCTTGGACAGCACGGTGAACCAGCCGTAGTCCTTGACCAGTTCGAGCCCCGGCGCCAGCGCGGCGAGCTTGTTCTCTTCCTGCGGGCCGGCGAACAGCGTCGCGTCGTGCGCTGGCGGTGGCACCCGGCGCCACCTCGCCCAGCGGCAGCACCATGGCCACGGTGTAGTGGTTGTCGGCCACCTTGGCGGTGCGGAACTCGCGCGGCCCGGCCGCCGGCACCAGCCAGGCCGAGGCGAAGTAGTGCTGCACCATCGCCACCCAGCCGTCGTTGCCGCTGCTTGGCGTGGCTGGCGTTGCCCTTGGCGATGTCCTTGAAGTCGATCTTCTGGAACTTGCTGGCGTCGGTGTAGACCGCCGGGCCGGTGAAGGTGAAGTAGAAGCTCGACTCGCCTTCGGGCGGGTTGCCGTCGCGCGCCAGCTGCAGGTAGAGCTGCGGCGTGACCGGCGTGGCGGCCGCCGTTGCTGAACTCGTGCTTGACGCCGATGGTGTACTCGCCGCGCTTGAAGGTGTAGGTCTTGGCCAGCTTGCACGCCGTCGGCGCCGGCGCGACTCGAAGCGCACCGACAGCTCCTGCGCGCCGGGCGCCAGCGTGCGCTCGCCCGGCACCACGGTCATCGGCGTCAGGTGGTTGGGCAGGGCCACGCCGGCCTGGCCGGTGATGAGCCCGGTCTGCGCCACGTACAGCCGCTTGGCGCTCTGGTCGAGCAGCACCACGTTGCGGCTGCGGTCGGCGTGGTCGCGGTAGCCCAGCAGTTCGAGCTGCACCAGCGAGCCGCCCTGGCTGCTGAAGGTGGCCTTGACGACGTCGGTGGTGACGGTGACCAGCTCGCCGGCGGCGGCGGCGCGCGGCGCGGCGGCCGGCAGCGCGGACGCCGGTGGCCGCCGTGGCGCCGGCCGGCGCGGGCACCGCCGCCGGCGCGGGCACCGCCGCCGCGGCGGCCGACGAGGGCGCCGCCGGGTCGGCGCCGGCGGTGGCCGCCGGCCGCGGCGCGCCGCCGAAGATCGACGGCTGGCCGGTGTGCTTGTTCCAGGCGTCCCAGATCAGGACGAGCGACATCGTGAACACCACCCACAGCAGGGTGCGGCGCATATCGGTCATGGGAGATTCCGGGTCGGCAGGCGGGGTTCGGCCGCCGTGGGGTCAGGGGTCGGGTGCGGGCCGGGGCCGTCGCGCAGGCCCAGGCGGGTGAACAGCCCGGCCGCGGGATTCGGGAAGCGCTCGGGCACGGGGTCGCAGCCGCCGTCGCACCAGGGCTGGCAGCGCAGCAGCCGCCAGCCGCTCAGCGCCGAGCCGCGCCAGCGCGCCGTGGCGCTGCAGCGCCTCGATCGCATAGGCCGAGCAGGTGGGCTCGAAACGGCAGGCGTTGCCCAGCCAGGGCTTGAGCAGCAGGCGGTAGCCGCGCACCAGCAGCGATCAGGGCCTGCCGCGGCAGCGGCATCAGGGCGTCGATCATGGCGGCTGCGGCGGTCGTCGCCGGCTCAGCCGGCGGCGCGCGCCAGCAGGCGGTCGAGTTCGTCGTGCGCCGCGCGCGGCCAGCGCCGCCGAGCGTGCCGAGACGAACTCGCGCGGCCGCAAACGGCGCCCGCAGGCGCACCAGCCACAGCCCGCGCGCCAGCGCCGCGGCGTGGCGGCGGAAGGCGCCGCGGATCTGCCGCTTGAGCAGGCTGCGCGTGACCGCGCGGCGGGCGTGTCGCTTGGGCACGACGCAACCGAACCAGAGGCCTCGGCCGCAGCGGAAGTCATCCACAGGCTGGGGACATGCCGGTGCAGCGCCTGTGGACAACTTGTTCGATCCGGGCTCCCGCGGCGCCGGCCTTGCGCGGCAGCCGGCCCACTGGCCACGTGATGGACGGCGAAGTGAGCACTTCGCGTGCGCGACGGCGTCGCGAGCACGCGTTCGAAATCGGCCTTGTGCACAAGGCGGCCGACCATGGTGGACCGGGTCAGGGCGGCCCGGGCGCGGGTCAGGCGCCGGCGTCAGACGGCCAGGCGCTTGCGGCCCTTGGCGCGGCGTGCGTTGATGACGGCGCGGCCGCCGCGCGTCTTCATGCGCACGAGGAAGCCATGCGTGCGGGCACGGCGGATCTTGCTGGGTTGGTAGGTGCGCTTCATGGCCATGGCGAATCCTCGGCAGGGGTGTGGGATGCGGCGCCGCGCGTTGGACGCGGACGGCATCGCACCCGTCGTCTCTCAACCCATCGGAGCTGAATTCGGGAAACCCACGATTACAGCAAAAAATCCGTTTCCGGTCAAACACTTGCACCACAAGCCGCTGCATCTCGGCGGGGTTGACGCGGCGCCGAATATGTGGATAACTGCGTTCCGCCGATCGCGAGGAGAGCGGTTTCCGGCGGCTCCCAGAAGAAGATGTCCACAATGAGCCTCGACCTGTGGCAGCGTGGTTGCGAGCGTCTCGCAGCCGAGTTGCCCGAACAGCAATTCAACACCTGGATCCGCCCGCTGGCCCGCCGCACGCCGCGGCCGCGCGGCCGGTGCCGACGGCGACCGACGTGGTCGCGGTGAGCGTGCCCAACCGCTTCAAGCTCGACTGGATCCGCACCCAGTACGCCGGCCGCATCGAATCGGTGCTGACCGAACTGGCCGGCACGCCGGTGCGGCTGGAACTGACGCTGGCGCCACGCGCCGAGCCGGCGCCCAGGCGCGGCGCCTCCGGCCCGGCGCGCGGCGGCACCATGGCCTCGGCCGCCGCCATCGCCGCCGCGGCGCTGGACCGCGCTGCCGGCAGCGGCACCGGCCGCGCCGCCCCAGGCGCCGGCGCGGCGCGCGCGCCGGCGCCGGCCATCGCACGCCGCACCGCCTGAACACGGCGCTGACCTTCGACACCCTGGTCGCCGGCCGCGCCAACCAGATGGCCCGCACCGCCGCGCTGCACGTCGCCGGCGCGCCCGGCGCCATGTACAACCCGCTGTTCATCTACGGCGGCGTCGGCCTGGGCAAGACGCACCTGGTGCATGCCGTGGGCAACGCGCTGCTCAAGGACAACCCGAACGCCCGCGTGCTGTACCTGCACGCCGAGCAGTTCATCAGCGACGTCGTCAAGAACTACCAGCGCAAGACCTTCGACGAACTGAAGGCCAAGTACCACCACCTGGACCTGCTGCTCATCGACGACGTGCAGTTCTTCGCCGGCAAGGACCGCACGCAGGAGGAGTTCTTCAACGCCTTCGAGGCCCTGCTGGCCAAGCGCGCGCACATCATCATGACCAGCGACACCTACCCCAAGGGGCTGGTCGACATCGACGAACGCCTGAAGAGCCGCTTCGACGCCGGCCTGACGGTGGCCATCGAGCCGCCCGAGCTGGAGATGCGCGTCGCCATCCTGATCCGCAAGGCGCTGGCCGAGGGCACCGAGATGCCCGAGGACGTGGCCTTCTTCATCGCCAAGAACGTGCGCGCCAACGTGCGCGAACTCGAAGGCGCGCTGCGCAAGGTGCTGGCCTACAGCCGCTTCAACCACAAGGACATCAACATCAACCTGGCGCGCGATGCGCTGAAGGACCTGCTGTCGATCCAGAACCGGCAGATCGGCGTCGAGAACATCCAGAAGACGGTGGCCGACTTCTACAAGATCAAGGTCGCCGACATGTACAGCAAGAAGCGCCCGGCCAGCATCGCGCGGCCGCGCCAGATCGCGATGTACCTGGCCAAGGACATGACCAAGAAGAGCCTGCCCGAGATCGGCGAACTCTTCGGCGGCCGCGACCACACCACGGTGCTGCACGCGGTGCGCAAGATCACCGCCGAGCGCACCACCAACCCCGAACTCAACCAGCAACTGCACGTGCTGGAGCAGACCCTGAAAGGGTGACCGAGCGAGCCGGCCGGGAAGGCTGTGGAAAGAACCGGCACAAGCTTGCACTTGTCCACAGACGCTTGGCCACGCCGGCAGTTGTCCCTTTTGGCGGTACAGCGGCACAGGGCCCGCACCCACAGGGTTCGCCGCCTCATAAGCCCTTGATGGAAAAGGCGAAAATAGCGCTTGTCCCCAGAAATCGCGCCGCCCTACTACTGCTACCAAGTTTAAAAAAGAGGAAGACATGATCGTTCTCAAAGCCGCGCAGGCCCAGGTGCTCGAAGCCCTGCAATCGGTGGCCGGCATCGTCGAGCGGCGCCATACGCTGCCGATCCTGGCCAACGTGCTGCTGCGCAAGAACGGCGACTCGATCGAGTTCACCACCAGCGACCTGGAGATCCAGGTCCGCACCCATGCCACGCTGGGCGGCGACGCCGGCCAGATGGCCACCACGGTGGGGGCGCGCAAGCTCATCGACATCCTGCGCGCGCTGCCGGCCGACCAGGTGGTGACGCTGAGCTCGGCGCCAGAACAAGCTCACGCTGCAGGGCGGCAAGAGCCGCTTCACGCTGCAGACGCTGCCGGCCGACGACTTTCCGCTGGTCAACGAGAGCGTCGACTTCGGGCCCACCTTCAGCGTGCCGCAGAAGACGCTGCGCGACCTCGTCAACCAGGTGCACTTCGCGATGGCGGTGCACGACATCCGCTACTACCTCAACGGCATCCTGTTCATCGCCGAAGGCAGGACGCTGACGCTGGTGGCCACCGACGGCCACCGCCTGGCGCTGGGCGCAGGCCCAGCTGGCGGCCGAGGTGCCCAGCAAGCAGGAGGTGATCCTGCCGCGCAAGACCGTGCTGGAACTGCAGCGCCTGCTGAGGGACGAGGAAACGCCGATCGAGATGCGCTTCGCCAGCAACCAGGCCAAGTTCAGCTTCTCGGGCATGGAATTCGTCACCAAGCTGGTGGAAGGCAAGTTCCCCGACTACAACCGCGTCATTCCACGCAACCACAAGAACTCGCTCGTGCTGGGCCGCGCGCCGCTGCTGGGCTGCCTGCAGCGCGCCGCCATCCTGACGAGCGAGAAGTTCAAGGGCGTGCGCATCAACCTCGAGCCGGGGCTGCTGCGCATCGCGTCGAGCAATGCCGAACAGGAAGAGGCCAAGGAAGAGCTCGAGGTCGACTACAACGGCGACGCCATCGACATCGGCTTCAACGTCACCTACCTCATCGACGTGCTGGCCAACATGAGCCAGGAGATGGTCAAGCTCGAGCTGCAGGACAGCAGCGCCAGCGTGCTGATCAGCGTCCCCGACCAGACCGGCTTCAAGTACGTCGTGATGCCGATGAGGATCTGACCGGCCCGCGAGCCCCCTTGTGACCAAGCGGGCCGCGGCCCGCTTCAGCGTTTTTGACGGCGCCCCACGGCAGGGGCCCCGATGACGGAAGACCCAGAAAAGAGCCCCCGATGAGTGATTCCAGCAAGCCGCAAGACCCCAAGAGCGACCGCGACCACGGCGTCACCCAGCGCGAGGTGCCGTCGGCCCAGGGCCCCGCCGCCAGCACCGGCAACGAAGCCTCGGCCGCCTATGGCGAGGGCAGCATCCAGATCCTGGAAGGCCTGGAGGCGGTGCGCAAGCGCCCGGGCATGTACATCGGCGACACCTCCGACGGCACCGGCCTGCACCACCTGGTGTTCGAGGTCGTCGACAACTCCATCGACGAGGCGCTGGCCGGTCACTGCGACGACATCGTCGTCACCATCCACAGCGACAACAGCATCAGCGTCGTCGACAACGGCCGCGGCATCCCCACCGGCGTCAAGATGGACGACAAGCACGAGCCCAAGCGCAGTGCCGCCGAGATCGCGCTGACCGAACTGCACGCCGGCGGCAAGTTCAACCAGAACAGCTACAAGGTCAGCGGCGGCCTGCACGGCGTGGGCGTGAGCTGCGTCAACGCGCTGAGCAAGTGGCTGCGCCTGATCGTGCGGCGCGACGGCAAGGTGCACGCCATCGAGTTCAAGCGCGGCTTCACGCAGGACCGCGTCATCGAGCAGCGCGACGGTTTCGACGTGAGCCCGATGAAGGTCGTGGGCGAGACCGAGAAGCGCGGCACCGAAGTGCACTTCCTGCCCGACGACACCATCTTCAGCCACATCGACTTCCACTACGACGTGCTGGCCAAGCGCCTGCGCGAGCTGAGCTTCCTGAACAACGGCGTCAAGATCCGCCTGGTCGACGAGCGCAGCGGCAAGGAAGACAACTTCGCCTTCGCCGGCGGCGTGCGCGGCTTCGTGCAGTTCATCAACACCGGCAAGAAGGTGCTGCACCCCAACGTCTTCCACGCCGCGGGCGACAAGCTCAGCGACCAGGGCACCAACATCGGCGTCGAAGTGGCCATGCAGTGGAACGACGGCTACAACGAGAACGTGCTGTGCTTCACCAACAACATCCCGCAGCGTGACGGCGGCACCCACCTGACCGGCCTGCGCGCGGCGATGACCCGCGTCATCAACAAGTACATCGAGGACAACGAGCTGGCCAAGAAGGCCAAGGTCGAAGTGGCCGGCGACGACATGCGCGAAGGCCTGGCCTGCGTCGTCAGCGTCAAGGTGCCCGAGCCCAAGTTCAGCAGCCAGACCAAGGACAAGCTGGTGAGCAGCGAGGTGCGCGGGCCGGTGGAGGAGATCGTCTCCAAGCTGCTGACCGACTGGCTGCTGGAGAACCCGCTCGACGCCAAGATCATCTGCGGCAAGATCGTCGACGCCGCGCGCGCCCGTGAGGCGGCGCGCAAGGCGCGCGAGATGACACGCCGCAAGGGCGTGATGGACGGCCTGGGCCTGCCCGGCAAGCTGGCCGACTGCCAGGAAAAGGACCCCGCGCTGTGCGAGATCTACATCGTCGAGGGCGACAGCGCCGGCGGCAGCGCCAAGCAGGGGCGCGACCGCAAGTTCCAGGCGATCCTGCCGCTGCGCGGCAAGATCCTGAACGTGGAGAAGGCGCGCTACGAGAAGCTCCTGTCCAGCGACAGCATCGTCACGCTGATCACCGCCCTGGGCACCAGCATCGGCCCGGATGAATTCAACATCGACAAGCTGCGCTACCACCGCATCATCATCATGACCGACGCCGACGTGGACGGCGCGCACATCCGCACCCTGCTGCTGACCTTCTTCTACCGCCAGATGCCGGTGCTGGTGGAACGCGGCCACATCTACATCGCACAGCCGCCGCTGTACAAGGTCAAGCACGGCAAGCACGAGCAGTACCTGAAGGACGGCGGCGAACTCAATGCCTTCCTGCTGGACGTGGCGCTGGCCGGCGCCGTGGTGCTGCCCGACGGTGCGGCCGAGGGCGGCCGCCCGGCCATCGAAGGTGCCGCGCTGGAAAGCCTGGCGCGCAGCTACCTGCTGGCCACCACGGTGATCGAGCGCCTGTCCAACTGGATGGACCTGGACGCCCTGCGCGCCATGGCCAACGGCCTGGTGCTGGACCTGGACAGCACCGCCGCCGCCGAGGCCAGCGCGCTGGCGCTGCAGGCGGCGCTGAAGGACGCCGAGGTGAGCGCCGAATTCGACGCCCGCAGCGACAAGCACATCCTGCGCATCAGCCGTCGCCATCACGGCAATATCAAGAGCAGCGTCATCACGCAGGACTTCCTGCACGGCGCCGACTACGCCGCGCTCAAGGAGTCCGGCCTGACCTTCCGGGACCTGCTGGGGCCCGACGCCGTGGTGCGCCGCGGCGAAGGCGAGCGCATGAAGGAACAGAAGCTGGCGGACTTCCGCGCCGCGATGGGCTGGCTGATGAGCCAGGCCGAAGGCGCCGTGGGCCGCCAGCGCTACAAGGGCCTGGGCGAGATGAACCCCGCGCAATTGTGGGAGACGACCATGGACCCCACCGTGCGCCGGCTGCTGCGCGTGCAGATCGACGACGCGATCGAGGCCGACCGGGTCTTCACGATGCTGATGGGCGACGAGGTGGAGCCGCGGCGGGCGTTCATCGAGAGCAATGCGCTGCGGGCGGCGAACATCGACGCGTGAGATCGTTGCGCTGCGGGACGCAGGCCCATGATGGGCCTGCAACGGCGCCTCAGCGGAACTGCCGGCGGAAGCGCAGCACGCCGATCGCGAACAGGCTGGCGCCCAGCACCAGCATCTTCAGCAATGCCGGCCACAGCACGTCGAGGCCGGCGCCGCGGATCAGGATGCCGTAGGCGAGCACGATGAAGTGGCGCAGCGGCGAGAACTCGGTCAGGAACTGAAGCCAGCCGGGCATGCTCTCGACCATGTTCCAGGTGCCCGAGAGCATCACCATCGGCACCACGACCAGGATCACGATCAGACCCATCTGCCCGGAGTTGCGCGCGAAGCCCGAAGCGACGATGCCGACGCCTGCGCAGGCCATCGTGAACAGCGCCACCACCGCGAAGAACAGCACCACGCTGCCGCGCAAGGGCACGCCGTAGCCGGCGTGCATCACGCCCAGCACCGCGACGGCCGTGCCGGCGAGCATCACCAGCACCATCGCCAGCACCTTGCTCAGCACCACTTGCAGCGGCGACAGCGGCGCCACCAGCAACTGCTCGATGGTGCCGCGTTCCCGCTCGCGCACCAGGGCCGCGGCGGGCAGCACGATGGCGGTGATCGTGAGCATCGTCAACCACTCCGACACCGTGTTGAACCACACCTCGTTCAGGCTGGCGTTGTACGCATAGCGCACGTCGGCGCGCAGTTCGGGGAGCCGCGTCGGATCCACGCCTTCGCGCAGCATCGTGCGCTGCGCCCACTCGGCGCCGAACTCGGCGCTGATCCGTGCGGCATAGCTGGCCACCAGAAAACCCTGGTTCGCCTGCGCCGTGTCCACCAGCAACTGCACCTCGGTCTGGCGGCCGAGCGCCAGGTCGTCCTGGAAGCGGTCCGGCAGGACGAGCACCGCGCGCACGTCGCCGCGGTCGAGCAGCGCCGATGCCTCGCGCGCGTCGGCGACCTGCCCGCGCAGCTCGAAGTGGGGCGGCCGGAAGCGCCCGATCAGCTCGCGGCCGGCCGCGCTCGGCTGCGCCTGCGCCACCGCCAGCGGCGCACGCTGCAACTCGATCGACGAGGCGCCGGCGGCGAGCACGATGTCCAGCGTGAAGACGAAGACGGTGTAGGCGAACAGCGCGCGGTCCCTGAGCAGTTGCTTGAGCTCCTTGAGCATCAGCACGCGGACCTGCTCGCACCAGAGGGCGAGCGCGGCCCAGGCCGCGCCGGCGCGCGTCATGAAGCGGTCCTCATGACGCGGTCCGCTTGCGGAACAGCGCGTGGCACAGCACCAGCACCACGGCGGCGAAGCCCGCGATCCAGACGAAGTCGGCGAGCAGCACCTCGAGGTCGCTGCGCTTGAGGAAGCTGCCGATGACGATCTCGCGGTAGTGGCTGGCGGGCAGCACGCGAGCGAGCCACTGGTTCGCACCGGTCATCGATTCGACCGGCGCAAACAGGCCGGAGAACTGGATCGCGACGATCGAAGCCGTGAGGGTGGCGATGATGATCGCCGCCTGCTGGCTGCGCACCAGCAGCGAGATCAGCAGCCCGAGCGCGCTGGTGCCCAGCAGGTACAGCGCGCTGCCGAGCGCGAGCAGCCCCAGGCTGCCCTTGAAGGGCACGTCGAAGTAGAAGACCGCCACGGCCCACAGCAGCGCGGCGTTGGCGGCGGACACCGCCAGGCTGGGCAGCAGCTTGCCGAGCATGAACTCGGCGCGCGTGAGGGTGGAGCAGCGCACGTTGTAGATCGCGCCGGTCTCCTTCTCGCGCACCACGCTCACCGCCAGCAGCAGCGGCGGCACCATGAGCAGGATCAGCATCAGCAGCGAGGGCGCCACCGTCCAGATGCTGCGCACCTCCTCGTTGTAGAGGTAGCGCACCTGCAGCCGGACCGGCTCGATCATCGGCAGCGCGTGCTCGGTCGACCGCCCGGCCAGGCGGGCCAGCGCGGAGGCGCGGATCTCGGCGGCGGCCGCGGCGTTGATCGCCTCCACGTAGCCGCGCAGCGTGCGCGCCGGCGCGGTGAAGGTGCCGTCGATGATGAACTGCACGCTGGCCACGCCGCCGCGCTGCAGCTCGCGTGCGAAGTCGGGCCCGATGCGCACGATCACCCGCGCACCGCCGGTGGCGAGCAGCGGCTCGATCTGCGCCGGCGACTGCAGCGCCCCGAGAAAGCGGAAGTGTTGCGTGCGCGTGAAGTGGTCGATGTAGGCGCGGCTGGTGGCGCTGCGGTCCTCGTCGAGCACGGCCAGGCCGACGTGCTCGACCTCCTGGCTCATGCCGTGGCCGAACACCAGCATCAGCACCACCGGCAGCGCGAAGGCCAGCATCAGGTAGATGCGGTCGCGCAGGATCTCGCGCCACTCCTTGCGCGCCAGCGCCGCGACGCGCGCGAGCTTCATGGCGCCCCCGTGCCCTGCAACGCGCCGACCTCGCGCACGAACACGTCTTCCATGCCGATCTCGCGCGGCAGCACGGCGTGCAGCGCGATGCCCTGCGACGCCAGCAGCGCGGCGATCCGGGTCTCGGCCTGTCGCGCGGTCCGGTGCCATCAGCAGCACGCCGTGGCCGTGCAGCGCCGCATCGGCGTGACCCGCCTCGCGCAGCAGTTGCAGCGCGCGCGACGGGGCGTCGCAGCGGACCTCGAGCAGCTCGCCCGAGCGCTGCCGCAGCCGCTGCTTCAGCTCGGCCGGCGAGGCGTCGGCGACCACGCGGCCGTCGAACATCAGCACCAGGTGGTCGCACAGGTCGGCCTCGGCCATGTGGTGCGTCGACAGCAGGATGGCCACCTGCTCCTCGCGCGCCAGCCAGGACAGGATGTTCCAGAAGTGCCGCCGGCCGAGCGGATCGACCCCCGACGTCGGCTCGTCGAGGAACAGCACGCCCGGCCGGTGCAGCAGCGCGCAGCCCAGCGCCAGGCGCTGGCGCAGGCCCATCGGCAGGCTGCCCGCGGTGTCGCCGAGGTGCGCGCCCAGCCCGCCGAGCTCGACGACCCAGGCCGCGCGCTGCCGCGCCGCGCGCCCGGCAAGGCCGTAGATGCCGGCGTAGAGCATCACGTTGTCGCGCACGCTCAGGTCGGCATAGAGCGAGAAGGCCTGCGACATGTAGCCGATGCGCTGGCGGATCTGGCGCGAGGCGCGGCGCATGTCGGCCCCGGCGACCTGGCCGACGCCGTCGCTGGGCGGCAGGATGCCGGTCAGCATCTTGATCACGGTCGTCTTGCCGGCGCCGTTCGCGCCCAGCAGGCCGAAGATCTCGCCGCGCTCGACGCGGAAGCTGACGCGGTCGGCGGCGCGGAAGCCGTCGAAGTCGCGCGTCAGGCCGACGGCCTCGATCGCGCGGGCGCGGGGCGAGCGTCGGCGCCGATGGGCTGCGCCGGCATCGGCACGGCATCTGCAGTGGCCGGCAACGGCCGCTTGCGGCGTGAGCTCGCGCACGCGCGCGATGACCAGGTCCTCGAGCGTGGGCGGGCGCGCCTGCAGGCTCGGGCTCTCGTCCGCCCCCAAGGCGGCCCGCACCTGCGCCAGCGCTTCGCCGGCATCGCGCGTGGGCACCAGCACCGAGGCACTCGCGCCGTGCCGGTCGACCGGCCCGAAGGCCTGCGCCAGCCGCTGCACGGCGCCCGCCCCCGCGTTGCCGGCGACGACCACCGTCGCGGCCAGTTGCTGCGGCAGCCGTTCCGGCTCGCCTTCGGCGAGCAGAGCGCCGCCGTACATCAGCCCCACCCGGTCGAAGTGGCTGGCCTCGTCGAGGTAGGCGGTCGACGACCAGCGCCGTCATGCCCCGCTCCTGCATCAGCTCGGGCAGCAGGCGCCAGAAGTCGCGCCGCGACAGCGGGTCCACGCCGGTGGTCGGCTCGTCGAGCACGATCAGCTCGGGCTCGTGGATGAGGGTGCACACCGAGCCCGAGCTTCTGCTTCATGCCGCCCGAGAGCTGCTTCATCGGCCGCGCGCGGAAGGCGTCGAGTCGCGTCATGGCCAGCAGCCGCGCCTTGCGCTCTTCCCGCGCCGCCGCCGGCACGCCCCGCAGGTCGGCAAAGAAGTCGATGTTCTCGTCGACGCTCAGCTCGGGGTAGAGGTTCAGGCCCAGGCCCTGCGGCATGAAGCCGATGCGCTGCTTGACCCGCTCGGCGTCGCGTTCGCTGGCGATGTGCTGGCCGAAGACGCTGAGCGTGCCGCCCTCGAAGCTGAGCACGCCGGCCACCGCCTTGAACAGGCTGCTCTTGCCGGCCCCGTCGGCGCCGATGAGGCCGTACAGCTCGCCGCGCCCGACGCGCAGGGAGACGCCGGCCACCGCCTGCCGACGCCGATAGCGCTTGACCAGCGCGTCGATGCGGACCACCGTGTCGGCGGCCCCCGAGGTCAAGGTCGGGGAGCCTGCCATGCCGCACCGTCGCGCCAGCGGATCATGCCGTCGGCGGGCTGCCCCGGGTTGAGCCGGCCGCCCGGATCCTGGTCGACGTACAGGCGCACCTCGTAGACCAGCTTGACGCGCTCGTCCACCGTCTGCACCTCCTTGGGCGTGAACTCCGCGCGCGCCGCGACGTAGCGCAGCGTCGCCGCGAAGGGCTCGCCGGGGTAGGCATCGACATGGATGCGCGCCGGCATGCCGCGGCGCACGCGGCCGATCAGCGTCTCGGGCAGGTAGCCCTTGAGGTAGAGCCGGCCGAGGTCGGTCAGCTCCAGCAGCGGCGTGCCGGCGTTGACCACCTCGCCGAGGTTGACGAAGCGCCCGGTCACCGTGCCGTCGACGGGGGCGCTGAGGGTCAGGTCGTCCAGCGCACTGCGCGCTTCGGCCGCGGCAGCGGCCGCCTCCTGCATGCGCGCCCGGGTGACGGCGAGTTCGGCCTCGCGCGCGCGCACGCGCTGCGGCCCGAGTTCGGCGTCGCGCAGCGCCTGCTGCGCCTGCGCCAGCGCGGCGCGCGCGACGTCGCGCTGCTCGTCCGCTTGCCTCAGCGCCAGGGCCGCGCGCTCCAGCGCCTGCGGGCCGATGAAGCCCTGCGAAGACAGGTCCGCGGCCCGCGCGTGGTCCCGCCTTTCCTGCTCGTGCGCGGCCTCGGCGCGCCGCAACTCGGCCTCGGCGGCGGCGACGCGCGTCCGTGCCGCCTGCACCGCCACCGCCGTCTCCGCCCGCAACAGGCCGATGGCGGACTCCTGCGCCGCCAGTTGCGACTGCAAGGTGGCCTGCGCGGCCCGGGCCTGCTCGAGCCGCGCGCCCACGGCGCGGTCGTCCAGCCGCACCAGCAACTGACCGGCGACGACGACGTCGCCCTCGCGCACGGCCAGCTCGACCACGCGACCGGCGAATTTCGGCGCCACCGTGACGCGATCGCCCTCGATGCGGCCGTTGACCTGCAGCAGCCCGTCATCGGCGGCGGGGCGCCGCATGAGCAGCCATGCCGATGCCCCGGTAGCCAGCACGACGGCGACCATCGCCAGCAGCGCCAGTCGTCTTCGCCGCGTGGCGGGCGGGGGGTCAGTGACCGTCGACATCGCAGGTTCGAAGCAAGGATGGGGCTCGTGAGACGGCGCTCCAACTCCCGAACCCGGCCGGGTCGTCGTGCCGTCATCGACCAGCCCGACCCGGATCATCGCGCGCGCGCACCTGCCGGGGTTGCGCGCGGTCAACGCATGGGCGCCTGACGCGCCCGCAGTTGCCGATCCCTCGACGGCGTGATGCGCGTCCGGTATACCCGCATACCATTGGTACTTCGATCGAAAAGGTGCTGCGTGAAGATCGCGTCGAGTTCTCGTCCAGGCTTGCCGGCCCTCGCGGCGGTGATGGCCGCGGTGGCGCTGGCGGGTTCGCCCCCCGCGCAGGCCTGCGGCTACCACGACCCCGCCAGCGCCAGCGTGGGGATGCTCAACTGGGCCTACCCGGACGCGCTGCACGTTCGCACGGCGGTGTGGATGGCGCAAGCCAGCGGCCTGCTCGCACGGCGAGAGCCGTTGCCGGAAGCCGACCCGCTGTCGGTGACATTCCGCTTCCAGCAGTCGATCCGCCTTCGCGATACCCAGGCCCGGCTGGAGGAGTTGCGCGGCCGCGTCCACACCGCGCTCGCCGGCCAACCGATGCCGGCCTTTGCCATGGTGCTGATCGGGCCCATGCTGTGGACCCGCTTCGAAAGCCCGGAAGGCACCTTGAACATGGTGTCGCACGCCACCGGGCCGGCCCGCGACGACGTGGTCATCGTCACCGACGAGGCGGTCGTGGCGGCGCTCGCCGACGGCCGCATCACGGCCCGCGAAGCACGTGCACAGGGGCTCGTGAAGGCCTACGGCACGAGCGAGAATGTCGACCGGGTGTCTGCCTTGTTCGATCGCTCGTTTGAATCGAAGGAAAACCAGATGTCGTTGTCCCAACCGTTCATGAAGGCCCCATAACATGCGTATCTTCTCTTTGCGTCGATCGAAGCTCGCAGCCCTGCTCGCGGGGGCGTTGCTCGTGCCCGGCTTCCACGCGGTCGCTGCCGAAACCAGCGGCGTCGGCATCGCCAACACGGCCGACAAGGGCAAGCTCGAGAAGTCCTTCCCCAAGCAGCCGGGCTACTCGCCCTACGCCGGCCGCAACTTCCCCACGCTGCCGCTGTTCGGCGACACGCACCTGCACACGTCGTTCTCGATGGACGCCGGGGCCTTCGGCGCGCGCCTCACGCCCAAGGACGCCTACCGTTTCGCGCGCGGCGAGGAGGTCACGTCCAACAGCGGCCAGCCCGTCAAGCTGTCGCGCCCGCTCGACTTCCTGGTCGTCGCCGATCACTCCGACGGCATGGGCTTCTTCCCGCAACTGATGAGCGGCGACCCCGAACTGCTGGCCACGCCGCAGGGCCGCAAGTGGTACGACCAGATCAAGGGCGGCCAAGGCGCCGACGCGGCGATCGACATCATCACGAGCTTCGGCAAGGGCCAGATGCCCAAGGGATTCCCGACCCCGGGCACCTCGGCTTATCGCAATGCCTGGAGCGAGACCATCAAGGCCGCCGAGGCCTACAACCAACCCGGCCGCTTCACCGCGTTCATCGGCTTCGAGTGGACCTCGAACACCGGCGGCAACAACCTGCACCGCAACGTCGTCTTCCGCGGCAACGGCGCGCAGGCCAGCCTCGTCGAGCCCTACACCACCCTGCCGCCGCTGGGCAGCGACAACCCGGTGGACCTGTGGAAGTGGATGGCGGCCACCGAGCAGAAGACCGGCACCGAAGTGCTGGCCATCGCGCACAACGGCAACCTGAGCAACGGCATCATGTTCCCGGTGATCGAGGCCTTCGGCAAGAAGCTCGACCCCGACTACGTGCAGACCCGCGCCCGCTGGGAGCCGCTGTACGAAATGACGCAGACCAAGGGCACCGGTGAGACCCACCCCTTCCTGTCGCCCAACGACGAGTTCGCCAACTTCGAGATCTGGGACAAGGGCAACCTCGACGGCAGCGTGGCCAAGGCCAAGGGCATGCTCGAGACCGAATACGCGCGCTCGGCGCTGCTGAACGGCATGCGGCTGGAAGCGCAGCTGGGCACCAACCCCTACAAGTTCGGCATGATCGGCAGCAGCGATGCCCACACCGGCCTGGCGGCGATGGAGGAAGACAACTTCTTCGGCAAGACCGCCCCGCAGGAGCCCAGCCCCGAGCGCATGACCAAGGCCTTCTTCGACAACGCCAAGACCGGCGTGAAGATCATGGACTGGGAGGTGGGTGCCTCGGGCTTTGCCGCCGTGTGGGCGACCGAGAACACCCGCGAGGCGATCTTCGACGCGATGAAGCGGCGCGAGACCTATGCCACCACCGGCCCGCGCATGGCCGTGCGCTTCTTCGGCGGCTGGGACTTCGCGCCCGCCGACGCGAACAACCGCATGCCGGCGGCCGTCGGCTACACCAAGGGTGTGCCGATGGGCGGCGACCTGAGAGCAGCGCCGCAGGGCAAGTCGCCCACCTTCCTGGTGGCGGCACTGAAGGACGCCATCGGCGCCAACCTCGACCGCGTCCAGGTGATCAAGGGCTGGCTCGACAAGGACGGCAAGGCGCAAGAGCGCGTCTACGACGTGGCGGTCTCCGGCGGCCGCAAGATCGACGCCGATGGCCGCACCAAGACGCCGGTGGGCAACACGGTGGACGTCGCGAACGCGACCTGGGCCAACACCATCGGCGCGCCGGAGCTGATCACGGTCTGGAAGGACCCGCAGTTCGACGCCAAGCAGCGCGCCTTCTACTACGCCCGCGTGCTAGAGATCCCGACGCCGCGCTGGACCGCCTACGACGCCAAGCGCTTCGGCATCAAGCCGCTGCCGGGCACGGCCATGGTGCTGCAGGAGCGGGCCTATACCGCGCCGATCTGGTACACGCCTTAAGACCACGCATTCAAGACGCATGCCCTGGCTGCGCTGGCTGCGCGAGCCGCTCGTCCAGTTCCTGCTGATCGGCGCCGTTCTCTTCATCGTCTTCGACCTGCGCGGGGGCGATGCGAGTGGCGGCCAGCGCATCGTCGTCACGCCGGGACAGGTCGACGCGGTGGCCGCCGGTTTCCGCCGCACCTGGAACCGGCCGCCGGACGAGCAGGAGCTCAAGGCCCAACTGGACGAGTACGTGCGCGAGGAGATCGCGGTGCGCGAAGCGGCGGCCCTGGGGCTGGACCGCGACGACACCGTCATCCGCCGCCGCCTGCGGCAAAAGTTCGAATTCGCGGCCGAGGACGCCTTCGAAGCGACGCTGCCCACCGACGCCGAGCTGCAGGCCTTTCTCGACACCTACCCCGACACCTTCCGCCGCGAACCGCGCCTGAGCCTGCGCCAGGTGCACCTGGGGCCGCAGCGCGGCGACGCCTTGCAGGACGACGCCCGGCAGATGCTCGAACGGCTGCAGGCCGCCGGCCCCGACGCCGACACCCGCACCCTGGGCGACTCGCGGCTGCTGCCCGCCAGCCTGGAGAACACCGCCCTCGGCGAAGTGGCGCGCATCTTCGGTGATGAATTTGCGGGCGCGCTGCTGAAGGCCGAACCGGGGCGCTGGGTCGGCCCCTTTCGCTCGGGCTATGGCCTGCACGTGGTCATCGTCGACCGCCGGGATGGCGGGCAGCTGCCGGCACTGGCCGACGTGCGGCCGCTGGTGGAGCGCGACTTCATGGCCGAGCGGCGCAAGCGCGCGCTCGACGCGATGTATGCCAAGCTGCTGGCCCGCTACCCGGTGGTGATCGAACGGCGCAGCCCGGCGGCCGCAGCGTCGGCGTCGGCATCGGCATCGGGGCCTGCGCGATGAGACGCGGGCTGCTCGCGGCGTCGATCGCCTGGCTGCTGCTGTGGGTGGCCTGCGCTGCGCAGGCCCACGAATTGCGGCCCGGCGTGCTGGAACTTCGCGAGGGCCAACCCGGCACCTACAGCCTGCTGTGGAAGCGGCCGGCCGGCGGCGAGGTGGAGATCCGCATCGCACCGGTGCTGCCGGCCGAGTGCCGCGCCGTCACGCCGGGGGCGACGCTGCTGACCCCGGGTGCGCTGGTGGTGCGCGGCTCGATCCGGCTGCGAAGGCGGCATCCGGGGCCGCACTGTCGCCATCGACGGGCTCGAATCGACGGTCACCGACGTGCTGGTCCGCGTCTACCACGCCGACGGCTGGCTCGAGACACACCTGCTCAAGCCGATGAACCCTGCGGTGACGCTGGGCGAGCGCACGACCGCGCTGCAGCGTTCGGGCGCCTACCTGCGCCTGGGCATCGAGCACATCCTGCTCGGCGTCGACCACCTGTTGTTCGTGCTGGGCCTGCTGCTGATCGTGCGCGACCGCTGGATGCTGGTGAAGACGATCACCGCGTTCACGGTGGCGCACAGCATCACGCTGGCGGTGGCCACCCTCGGCTACGCGAGCGCGCCGCTGCTGCCGCTGAATGCGGCGATCGCGCTGTCGATCCTGTTCCTGGGCCCGGAGATCGTGCGCGCGCGGCGCGGGCAGACGAGCTTCACGATCCGCCATCCGTGGGTGGTGGCCTTCGCCTTCGGCCTGCTGCATGGCTTCGGCTTCGCCAGCGGGTTGACGACGATGGGGCTGCCGCCGGCGGAGATACCGCTGGCGCTGCTGGTGTTCAATGTCGGCGTCGAAGCTCGGACAGCTCGCCTTCGTCGTGCTCGTCATGTTGCTCGAGCGGGCCTTTCGCGCGCTCGAGATCCAGTGGCCCAGGATCGTGGCCGCGCTGCCCGCCTACGCGGTCGGCTCGCTCGGCGCCTACTGGACGATCCAGCGCGTGGCGGTGCTGCTCGGGGCGCTGCGATGAACGACTCGGGTTCGCGAGCTGGCCTACCGGCGTGCCGGCACTGCTGATGCTGGCGCTGCTCGCCATGCCGGCCTGGGCGCACGAGCAGGCCGGCCAGGCCGCGGGCTTCGTCACGGGCCTGCTGCACCCGGTGTCCGGCCTCGACCACGTGCTGGCGATGGTGGCGGTCGGCCTGTGGGGCGCACAGCTCGGCGCACCGGCGATCTGGATGCTGCCGGTGACGTTTCCGCTGGTGATGGCCTGTCGGTGGCTTTCTCGGCCTGCTCGGCGTGCCGCTGCCGGGGGTGGAGGTGGGCATCGCGGCGTCGGCCGTGCTGCTGGGGGCGATGGTGGCCACCGAAGCACGGCCACCGCTGTGGCTGGCCGCCGCTGCTGGTGGCCTTCTTCGCGGTGTTCCACGGCCACGCCCACGGCACCGAGCTGCCGGCCGGGCAGAGCGGGTTGCTCTACAGCGTCGGCTTCGTCGTCGCCACCGGCTGCCTGCACGCGACGGGCATCGCGATCGGCTTGATCCACCGCTGGGGCTCCGGGCGCATGGCACTGCGCGCTGCGGGGGCCGCGGTGAGCGCGGCCGGGCTGTACTTCCTGTGGCGAGCGCTGGCATGACGCCGTCGGTTCACCACGGCCGTCGCCGCCGCCTGGCTGCTGCTCGGGCCCACCCTTGCGCGGGCGCACCTGGTGAACACCGGGATCGGCCCCGTCTACGACGGCATGGCGCACCTGTTCGTGTCGTTCGAGGACCTGCTGCCGGTGATCGCGATCGCACTGCTGGCCGGCCTCAACGGGCCGCGGGCGGGGCGTTGGATGCTGTTCACTCTGCCGCTCGCCTGGCTGGTCGGCGGCATGGCCGGCAGCAGGGATCCCTGCCATGCCACTGCCGACCGGCCCGGCCACGCTGTCGCTGCTGGTGATCGGGCTGCTGACGGCGGCGGACCTCAAGCTCGCACCGGCCGTCGTCGCGGCGCTCGTGCTGGCCCTGGGCCTCGCCCACGGCTGGCAGAACGGCGTGGCGATGGCCGCTGCCGGCTTGCCCGCCACGGGACTGGTGGGCACCGCTGCTGCCGTGTTCGTGGTCGCGGCGCTGGTCGCCGCGCTCGTCGTGGCGCTGCGGCGGCCGTGGACGCGCATCGCCGTGCGCGTGGCCGGCAGCTGGATCGCGGCCAGCGGGCTGCTGCTGCTGGGCTGGACGCTCAGCGGCCGGGCATGAACAACCGGGCCAGCCACACCGCGACCCTTCTGGATGCGCTGCCCGTGGTCCGCCTTGGCGTCTGGGCCGCCGCTCAGCCCGGCGGCTCGATGCCCCGGTAGTGGCTCGACGGGAACTTGCAGACGGGGCATTGGCCCGCCGGCACGGCGTTGACGGTCGATCCGCAGATCTGGCAGATGAAATAGCGGCCGGTCTTCTCGTCGATCGTGCGTGCCACCTGCTCGAAGAATGCGCCCGACCAGCGCTGGATCTGCCCGATCTTGTCGCGGTGCTGCTTCTCGGACGCCCACGCGTACTGGACCGTCGTGATCGCTTCGGCGTGGCCCTCCGGCCGCAGTTGTTCCAGCAGCTTCGGGTAGAAGGCCTCGATCGACGACATCTCGCCGTTGGCGGCGCGGATCAGGTTGTCGCGGGTCGTGCCCACGCGCACCGAAGGCTTCGCGATCGGCGCCAGTTCCACGCTGAGCTGCGCGAGGACCTTGCCGAAGTTGGTGGCGTGCACCAGCTCCGACGCCGCGAAGGCCGCGAACAGGTACGCCACGCCGCGGTAGCCGTCGGCCTGGGCCCGGCGCGCGAACTCGGTGTAGTGGTAGTAGACGCTGGTCTCGGTCTCGCGCGCGCTCTGCATGGCGGCGATCGTTGCCGGGTAGGGCGCCGCGCTGGCACGGCGAGCCGCCGGCCACCACACCAGCAGCGCGATCGCCTTCAGCGCACGGCGCCTGCGCGGGACCGCAAGGCAGCCGGGGGTCTGTCGTGACGCTCGTTCCATGGTTGCCTTTCGGGAACCGTGATGCGCCCATTGGGCACCGTGATCGCGGCGCGCGCCCATGACCTGGCTCAACGGGGCCTTCATCCGTGCCGCCGTCGCACCGCCGGGTGGTAGCCTTTGGTCCCATCGCGGCACACCGGAGAGACCCACCTTGCGCATCGCCACCTACCAATACCAGGGCCGCCGCCACGTCGGGCAGGTGTCGGCCGATGGCCTGAGCGTCACCGCGTTCACGCTGGCCGACGCCGTCGCGCAGCGCGGCGCGCTGTCGCTCATCGAAGACGCCGCGGCGGGCGTGCCCTGGCCGGCGCTGGCGGGGGCGGCGCGTGGCGCTCTCCCACGTCCGCCTGGAGGCCCCGTTGCCGCGCCCGCGCCGCAACCTGTGGTGCGTGGGCCGCAACTACCATGCCCATGCGCGGGAGCTGAGCGAGACGGTGTTCAAGAGCAGCCCCAAGGTCACCGACCAATGGCCGATCGTCTTCACCAAGGTCCCCGAGTGCGTGGTCGGGCCGGGTGACACGGTGCGGCTGCCGGGCGCCGCGGTGTCGTCGCAGATCGACTACGAGGCCGAGCTGGCGGTGGTCATCGGGCGCGGCGGCCGCAACATCACGCGCGGCGAAGCGCTGGACCATGTCTTCGGCTGGACCATCGTCAACGACGTCACCGCGCGCGACGTGCAGATGCGCCACCAGCAGTGGGACCTGGGCAAGAGCTTCGACACCTTCTGCCCCATGGGCCCCTGGCTCGTGACCGCCGACGAACTGGACGGCACCGACACCCGCGTGCGCTGCTGGGTCACGCCGGCCGGCGGCCCGGAAGAACTGCGCCAGGACGCGCGCACCACCGACCTGATCTTCGACGTCCCGACGCTGATCGAGACCGTCTCGCGCGGCATCACGCTGTGGCCCGGCGACGTCATCGCCACCGGCACGCCGGCCGGCGTGGGCATGGGCCTGAGCCCGCCGCGCTGGCTGGCCAGCGGCGACACCGTGCGCATCCAGATCGACGGCATCGGCACGCTCGTCAACCCCTTCGAATGAGGAGACCGATGATGATGATCCGCACCCCCCGTACCGTTCGTGTGGCGCGCGCCGCCGCCGCCGCCAGCCTGCTCGTGCTGGCCGGCGTCGCGCTGGCCCAGGGCAGCTACCCCGACAAGCCCATCACGATGATCGTGCCCTTCCCGCCCGGCGGCGTGGCCGACACGGTGGCGCGGCCGGTGGCCGAGTCGCTGGCGCGCCAGCTCGGCCAGCAGGTCATCGTGGAGAACCGCTCCGGCGCCGGGGGTGCCACCGGCATCGGTGCCGCCGCGCGCGCGCCGGCCGACGGCTACACGCTGCTGATGAGCCTGTCGTCGATCTCGATCCTGCCCGAGGCCGACAAGATCCTGGGCCGCAAGCCGCAGTACACGATCGACCAGCTCAAGCCCATCGCCCGCTTCACCGCCGACCCCACGGTGCTGGTGGTGCGCGCCGACTCGCCCTGGAAGACGCTGAACGAGTTCATCGCCGGCCAGAAGCAGCAGCCGGGCCGCTACAACTACGGCAGCTCGGGCAACTACGGCACCATGCACGTGCCGATGGAGATGCTCAAGGCCTCGGCCGGCTTCCACATGGTCCACATCCCGTATTCCGGCGCCGGGCCGGCGGTGCTGGCGCTGCTGGGCGGGCAGGTCGACGCGCTGTCCACCGGGCCGGCCAGCGTGCTGTCGCACATCAAGGCGGGCAAGCTGCGCGCGCTGGCGCATTGGGGCGACAAGCCGCTGACATCGCTGCCCGAGGTGCCCAGCCTGAAGAGCGCCGGCCAGCCGGTGCAGTTTGCGCAGTGGTCGGCGCTGTTCGTGCCGGCGGGCACGCCGGAGCCGATCGTGCAGAAGCTGCGCGCCGCCGCCGCCAAGGCCGCCGCGGACCCGGCGGTGGTGCAGACGATCAACCGCGCGGGCAGCCCGATCGAGTACCAGGATGCGCCGGCGTTCCAGGCCTATTGGGATGTGGATATGAAGGGCATGACGGAGGCGGTGCGGCGGATCGGCAAGGTGGAGTGAAGGCCGATGATCGATTGGTCCTCATGCGCTGCCGTCGAGCGGGATCCAGGCCGCGTCAGCGGTGCCTGGGTCTTTCGCGGCACGCAGTTCCCTGGCCCTTGCCTGAGTGCGCGTCCTGTTCGACCAGGGTACGCCCGGACCCTGACCCCGAAGTGGCAGTGCGAGCCGAGGCTGCCGGGTGGCCGGCTCCGTTCATGTCCCCCGGAACGGACTGCGCCCGTTCCTCCTCCTTTACTTCACTGCGCCGGCCACCCGGCATCCTCGACCATTCACCTTGGGTGGCGCCCTTTCGTCGAGCACTCATGTCGTGTTCGGATCGAGTCGCTCACGTTCGATCTCGAACCCGGGCTCGAACTCCTCCAGCGCCGGTAACAGCGTGAGCCACGGCCGCCACCGGCAGCAGGAGCACGCTATTCGCTTGTGCGTTCGACAGCGCGTTCGCGGTGGCATTGGCGTCGGCGCCCTCCTTCGGGCGGCCTCGGCACGTTTGGGATGGCTACGAAGCCGTTGCTGCCAGGCAGCGGTCGAGCTGGGTACGCGGCGCCCGCTGCACCTCGCACAGCAGGGCGTGGTTCACGGGCCGGCCCGCCAGCGCTGCGGCATGGCGCTTCGCCCAGGTCTTGCTGCATGCGCAGCAGCAGGTGCGCCGTGGTCAGGGCGTCGGCCAGGGCGCGGTGGGCGCGGCCCTGGTCGGGCAGCCGGTGCAGCGCCGCCAGCGTGCCCAGGCGGTGGTTGGCGGCCTGCGGGTACAGCCGGCGGGCGAGCAGCAGGGTGCAGGCAAAGCGGTGGGCTTCGTCGGGCTCGCAGTCGGCGCGCGCGGCCTCGGCCAGCCAGAAGCCGCGGTCGAAGGCCGCGTTGTGCGCCACCAGCGGGCAGCCGCGCGTGAAGCGCATCACCTCGTGCATCACGGCGCGGGCCGGCGGCGCGGCCTCCAGCATGGCATTGGTGATGCCGGTGAGCTGTTCGATGAACGGCGGCACCCAGGCGCCGGTGTTCATCAGGCTCTGGAAGCGGCCGACGATCTGCCCGTCGGCCACCAGCACGGCGGCGATCTCGGTGGCGCGGGCGCCTTGCGTCGGCGAGATGCCGGTGGTTTCGAAGTCGATGACGGCCAGGGTTTCCATGGGCATGGGCGACGCCATTGTCGCCGCGACGGTGCCGCTCGACCATCGGTTCGCACGCAGGCTGGCCCGAGGCGGGCGAGTGACGAATTCGGTCACTTTGTCTTTGTCCGCGCCGACCGGTCGGTCCGCTCGAAGTGACCGATTGCGTCACCCGATGTGAACAAATCCGCACGAAACGGGGTCGGCGGGCTGCTTCCGGGGCTGGCACGCCCCCTGCATTCAGGGGGGTGTCTTCGTCCCCACCCTCACCTCCAAGGAGAGCTATCCATGAAACGAGTTCAACAAGGCTTCACACTCATCGAACTGATGATCGTCGTGGCGATCATCGGCATCCTGGCGGCGGTCGCGCTGCCGGCGTATCAGGACTACACCGTCCGCGCCAAGGTGTCGGAAGTGGTGCTGGCGGCATCCTCGGGCAAGACCAGCGTCGCCGAGTACGCAAATACCAGCGGCGTGCTCCCGCCCGCCGCCTATGTCATCGAAACGCAGGCGTCGAAGTACGTGACAAGCGTGGCTTGGGACGGCACAACGATCACGGCAATTGCACAGGGCGACAGTTCTATCGCGGCCAGCAACATTACGCTCACCGCGGCGCTCACCGCCGGTGGCCAAGTCACCTGGACCTGTGCCGGCAGCATCGACGCCAAGTATCGCCCGTCCAGCTGCAGGTAAGTCGCGCGCTCTCTTTTGTGCGAACCAGGGGCCTCACGTCGTGAGGCCCTTTTTCTATGCCTGATCCGTTGGTTTCCCGGACTGTCTCGACCCCTGCGACCGACTGGCGCGCCCGCACCGAGGAGCTGTCGCTGCCGCTCATCCTGGGTTTCGCCGCGCTGACGCTGGCTTGGCTGCTGCCGGGCCACTACGCGCCCTGGTGGATGTTCCACCAGGAGATGGTGGCCGCCGTAGCTGGCCTGCTGCTGTGTTGGGCGGCCGTGGAGAAGTCGCCACGTGTCGCCTGGCCCGTACCGGCGTGGGTGGCACTTCCCATGGCCGCCGTGCCGTGGCTGCAGTTCGGTGCCGGCCAGATCCGTTTCCTCACCGACGCCCTGCTGTCGTCTTCCTATCTGTTGGCGCTGGCCATGGCGATCTGCGCCGGCGCCACTCTCGCTTCGGGGCCCCGTCGTGGCCAACTGCTAGACGGGCTTGCCGCGAGCTGCGTCGCCGCCGCGATCATCTCGACTGGACTGGCGTTGTGCCAATGGCTCCAGCTTCCTGTATTGGGTATCTGGCTCGAGGAGTTGAATGTCGACGGCCGCCCGTACGCCAACCTGAGCCAGCCCAACCAGCTCTCTTCATTGCTGGCCTTGGGGGCGGCGGGCGTGCTGCGCTGGCATGCTGCCCGGCGCATCGGTGCCTGGGTGGCCGGTGTGACCCTGCTCTGGATAGGCTGGGGCATCGTCATGACGCAGTCGCGCACGGGCTGGCTGTTCGTCGGTATGCTGGCCGCGGCTTGGTGGCTGCTGCGCCGGCGGGCCGGGCTGCGCACACCTGCGTGGGCCGTGATCGCCGGGGTGGCGTGTTTTGCGGCGCTGGTCATGTTGCACGGTCCGCTGCAGGTCCTCTGGGCCCAAGGCGATGCCGGCGCCGCTGCGGCGGTGCGCACCGCCGCCGGACCGCGACCGCTGATGTGGCGGGTGCTGGTAGAGGCGGCGCTGCAAGCGCCCTGGTTCGGTCATGGCTGGAACCAAGTCGTGCAGGCCTTCTACGACACTGCCGGACGAATGCCGGCGTCGGGCACGCTGCCGATGCACAGCCATAACCTGCTGCTCGACCTGGTGATCTACAACGGTATCCCGCTCGGCCTCGCGCTGTTCCTGGCGTTGGCCTGGTGGGTGGCCCGTATGCTGCGGGGTTGTCGCGACGCTGACAGCTGGTGCCTGGCGATGGCCCTGCTGGCCCTGCTGGCGCACGCGCTGGTCGAGTACCCACTGCACTACTTCTATTTCCTGCTCCCTGCAGGGCTGATGATTGGCGCGCTGGACGTCATGACCAAGACCAGCGTAACCCGTATGCCGTCGGCCCCGAAGGTGACGCTGTGGGCGCCGGCATTGCTGATGGCGGGCCTGCTGGTCTGGGTGGGCACGGAGTACATGCGGGCGGAGGACGCGCTGCGGCAGTTGCGTTTCGCTACCGCACGCGTAGGAATTACGATGGCCGACCTACACAGCCCGGACCTCCGCCTGCTAGACGGGTGGAAGAGCTACCACGACGCCTCGACGCTGAAGCTCGAGCCCGGGACGTCGGTGGCGGATATGGCACTGGTACGCGAGACTACCCGCCGGTTCCCCTATCCTGCGGCCTTGTACAGGTACGCCCACGCACTGGCCCTGAACGACAGAGCCGCCGAGTCGAGGCGCGTGCTTCAGCTCATCTGCAAAGGCTATCGCGAGAACGTGCAGGTCGCCCTGCGCGAGAGCTGGCAGGAACTGCAGGTGCGCGAACCTGCTGTGCAAGGCGTTGTGTTCCCCGACTGTACCGAGTGACCGGCCGCCCGTCCGGATCCGTCGATCAAGCCTGATCGACCCGTTAAGATTCACGCTGACCGCCTGCGATTGCGGCGATGCGGCATAGAGGGCGTGAGTCTCGTCCGTGAGGGCAGACATGGTGATCCAGGGGACCTGCAGATGATCTTCGGCTGGTTTGACGCGCGCGCAGCCCGCGCCTTCGGATCGGAGCTGGCGCATGCCTTCATGGCCCTGGTGCCGGTCGACGCCAAGATGACGGACCGCAAGTTCGAGACGAAGGCAAAGTCGGCGTTGAACCAGCTCGGGCAGCGAGTCGCCAACTTTGCCCGCGACCATCGGCTGAACACCTATCAGAAGGCGCGCCTAGGCAATGCATTCAAGTGGACGCTCAAGGACGCCGGCTACGACGCGGCCTATGTCGACAAGCTCACCGACTGGCTGGTGCTTCAACTGCAGTAGACCGTGCACCCGGTGAATATTTCGGATGGCCCGCCCTCGCCAACCGCGCAGGCAGGCATGGCGTGCGCCGGGTCGAACCGTGCCGAGAGTAGTTCGGCCTTGGGGCTCACGTGCGGAACTCGGCCTGGGAGCAGGTAGTGTTCGGCTGGCTATCGAAGCGAAAGACCCAGTGTGTGCCGGCCGTCGCGCCAACGCCGCCCGTCTTGGAACCCGTCCTCGCGCCGAGCGAGACGAAGCGGATTCAAGGCAATGCGCACCTGAATCGCAACGAACTGGGTGCGGCGGCCGCCTGCTACCTTGAGGCCGTCCGATTGGACGAAAGGTCAGTTCCGGCAAGAGTCAATCTTGCATATGTTCTGCTTGAGCTCAAGCGCGAGCAAGAGGCTGAAGATCAATTGCTGCAGGTCACCGCGATCGATCCGTCGAATGTCGACGCGCACTTCATGCTGGGCGGCATCGCACGAGAGCGAGGAGACGCGGTGGCCGCCATCGCGCACTTCGAGCGGGCGGTCGGCCTCGACCCGCGCTTCGAGCCGGGCTACCAAGAGTTCTGCAAGGCCTGCGTCGAGGCCGGCCAGGTCGACCGCGTCGAGACGCCCCTCCGGCGCGGCCTGGAGGCATTGCCGAATTCAGTCACCCTCCACTTCCTGCTTGGCAACGCGCTCCACGCCACCGGGCAGGGGGCAGCCGCCGTGGACTCCTTCCGACGTGCGATCGCGATCCGACCGGACCATGCCGATGCACATGCAAACGCCGCCGTGGTGCTGCGCTCGCTCGGGCAACTAGATCAGGCCACCGCGCATCTTCAGAGGGTGGCAGCCTTCCGGCCTGGGGACTTCAGCGCGCAGTTGCAGTATGGCGTCGCGCTGCTGGGTCTCGATCGCATCGACGCCGCGATTGACAGCTTCCGCCGTGCCGTCGCGATCGATCCGACGTCGCCGGTCGGCCTATCCAGCCTAGGCAGCGCATACGCAGCTCAGCGACGATCGGACGAGGCGATCGCCCAGTACCGGCTCGCCCTCGCCGCCGACAAGTCGCACGCCTTCGCCTACGCCGGCTTGGGCGTCGAGTTGAATGAACAGGGGCGGCCGGGGGAGGCTGTAGCGAGTCTGCGCCAGGCGGTCGAACTGGACCCGACGGCCATCGAAGCGCACAGCAGCATGCTGTTCCTGTTGAGTTTCCTGGGCAATCCCACCGAGTATCTCGAGGAAGCGCGCCGCTATGGTGCAAAGGTGGAAGCGCGCGCACGGACTGCTGGCAATGCATGGGCTCGACTGGCGAACGAACCTGTCCGTGTTGCGTGTCGGGCTGGTCTCTGGCGACCTTCGCGCCCACCCAGTCTCGGAGTTCCTCGAGGGTGTGCTTGAGCACCTCGATCGAGGGAAGAATCGAGTTGTTCGCCTATGTCACGTCGGGGCGCCACGACGAGGTCGACGGCGCGGTTGCGTCGCCAATTCGCCGGGCTGGGTTGTCCATCGTCGGCATGGATGACGAGTCCGCCGCACGCCGCATCCACGCCGATGGCATCCATGTCCTGATCGACCTCGCTGGCCACACTGGAAGCAACCGCTTGCCCGTCTTTGCCTGGAGGCCGGCACCCGTCCAGGTCACGTGGCTGGGCTACCTGGCGAGCACCGGGCTGTCGTCAATGGACTACGTCCTGGCGGACCGTACTTCGCTTCCGGAAGCTAACCAGACCCAGTTTGTCGAACAGGCCTGGTACCTGCCGAACAGCCTGTACTGCTTCACCGCACCGGCGGCAGCTCCAGCGGTCGGCCCATCTCCGGGGCTGACATCTAGGAAGCGTCGACCTTCGGATCGTTCCAGCGGATGAATAAAGTCACCGACGAGACGTCTGGCTGTCTGGGGTCGCATCATGCAGGCTGTGCCTGGTGCGCGCCTGCGCCTGCAGAACAAGGAGATTGGGAGATCCGAGTGCGCGGCCACGGATCGCCGTAGCGACTCGAAGGATTCGGCATCCCGTCCCAGCGGGTCAGATTTGTCGGGCCCATTCCCGACCGGACGGCCTACCTCGCCTGCCACGACGAGGTCGACATCGTCCTGGACACGTTCCCCTACCCGGGCATCACCACCACTTGCGAAGCTTTGTGGATGGGCGTTCCGACACTGACGCTTGCCGGTGACTCCCTGCTGTCCAGCCAGGGCGCTAGCCTGCTGCACTGCGTCGGGCTGGACGACTGGATCGCGGCTGACGCCGAAGACTACGTCCGCCGGGCGGTGCGACATGCTGGGAACCTGGAGGCTCTGGCCCAACTGCGCGCCGGTCTCCGTGACCGGGCAAGGGCATCGTCGCTATTTGACGCGCCGCGGTTCGCACGTGATCTCGAGTTGGCGCTACACGAGATGTGGCGCCGATCGCACTCCACGTGATGACGCGGGGCAACGGGGGCAAGTCTTGATTGCCACTTGCCGCAGTTCCCGGACTTCGCCCGCTCCCAACCGCTGCGCCCCGCGGCGTCTCAGGCCCGGAACGGATCGACGATGGTCAGCGTTTCAATGCGTTGGCCGTGCCGCAGGTCTTCGCTGAGCACCTCGAAATTTCGTATGACCGCATCTTGCACCAAAATGTCGCGCCGGAAGGCGGCTTCATCCATGCCGGCGGTGTAGCGCGCTATGCGTTCGATGGCCTGTCGCACGTGCCCCAGGTGGTCGGGCAGGCGCAAGGCATCGCCGGTCATGCCGGCAGTGCCTCGGCCAAGACCTGCTGCCGAAACGACTCGGGCAGTGCCTCCGGTGTCAGGACATCCACGGGCACGCCCAGCAACTGCTGGAGCTCGTGGCGGATGGCGCCAATGTCAAACAAGGTCGTCTGCGGCGTCGGGTCGATGGGCAGATCGAGATCGCTGCCAGGCTTGTCGCTGCCGCGCGCGACGGAGCCAAAAACGCGCGCATTGCGGGCGCGGTGTGCATGGACGACACGCGCCACTGCTTCGCGGTGAGCCAGCAGAGCATCGGAGGGCTTCATGGCAGCAAGGGGCTCCCCAAGGTTGCGGCCATGATAGCCCGGTGTCGCTTGCGTTCTCAGGGTCCGAAGCTCGTGGACCAGGGTCTCAAGGTGTCAAGGCCCCGAGTTCCCCGTGTCACCCCCAAATTGCAGAGCGGCCTCCGGGCCGCTTCCTCGCGTCTGAGGAACTGGGGTCATGGAAAGGATCAACGACGGTGAGCGTCTCGATGCGTTGGCCGTGCTGCAGATCTTCGCTGAGCAAGCGGGTGCAGCCCGCGGCCAGCGCCGCCGCGACGATCAGCGAGTCGTAGAAGGCGAACGCCAGCGTGAGCGGACGCCCAGCGCGCGGCGGAACAGGTCGACGCTGGCGCCCAGTTGGATGAGCGGTGCAAGCACGGTGTCGAGGTAGGCCTGCAGACGGCAGGGTCGGGTCTTGCCTCTTGCCCCTGACGCCACGGCCGAAATCGCCGCTCGGTGGATTAAGGGGCCCCGGCGGGGCTGCCCCAGCAACGACTCGACATCGCGCCGCAGCGCCGGGAGCTGCTGCTCGATGGCATTCCAGACCAGCGCATGGTCGACGAGGTCATAGCCGTGGATCAGCACGTTGCGAAACGCGATGATCTGCGCGTGGGAGCCGATACGGCTTGCGGTGGCCGGGTCATGGTGAGCCAGCCGCTTGATGGCCTCGCCGATGATCTCGAAGTTGCGCTCCACGGCCTGGCGCAACAGCCGGTCTGCGCTGTATTCGGCCAGTTGCCGGCCCGCCGTCACCTCGACGATGAATGCCGCCGCGTCGCGGATGTCTTCAAGCAGCTTCGGTGAGCGTGGGTGCATACACCGGCTGCCGCGTGCGCGTGGCAGCTTCAATGAAGTACGGGTTGCGCATGGCACCGGCCATCACCAGATCGACCGGTCGCGCGAACAGTGTCTCCAGTGCCTGCTTCAGGGCGAAATAGTGGACAAAGAGCTGCTGCTGCGCAGCGGGCCCGAATTCGACGATGAAGTCGATGTCGCTTCGGTCCGGGTCGAACTGCTCGCTCGTGGCAGAGCCGAACAGGTCCAAGCGTTGGACGCCATGCTCCTGGCACAAGCGGGCCAGATCGTCGCGACGGGCGTCAATGAAATCTGCCATGGGCATACGGCGACCATTATCAGGGCGAGAGGGGCGGGAACGAGCGCGTGCCCAAGGGGAACGTGGGGGTCTCAACGTAGGGCTCAGGCTTTGCCTGTTGCGCCGTCCCGTCCCACCCCCATCCACCGCCACCAGTCGCCCCCGAAAGGGTGCCGCAGCGGCCCCTGCACATGCGCATGCAGCAAATCGGTGGTGATCGGATGGCTGTGCGCGATATAGGGCACATAGGCCAGCATCAACTTGTGGGCCTGCCGCATCAGCGCCAGCCGCTCCGGCCCGTCGGGCAGCACGCGCTGCCGCTCGTAGAGGCGGTCGAAGGCAGGCAGCCTGAAGCGCGCGTCGTTGCTCTGGTCGGCGTTGGGGCCGTAGGCCAGGCCGAGGAAGAAGTCGCCGTCGGGGCTGCCGGCCGACCACGTGAAGCCCCACATCATCAGCTGGCCGGCGAGCGAGCGCTTGATCAGTTCGCCGAAGGGCGCGAATTCGAACTGCACCCGCAGCCCCACGGCCTTGAGTCGCTTGAGCCACAGTTCGCTGGCCGCGCGTGAGCGCCGGTCGGGCGAGAAGGCCAGGCGCAGCAGCAACGGCCGGCCGTCGGGCTGCTCGCGCCAGCCGTCGGCGTTGCGGTCGGTGTAGCCATACAGGTCCAGCAGCGCCTGCGCCCGCGCCGCGCTCGGCGAGCCCATCTCGCTGCGCAGCGCCGGGTCGTGGCCCCAGCAGTGCGGCGGGATCATGCCGTGCGCCGGCGCTGCCTGGCCGCGCAGCACGAGGCGAACCTCCTCGGCGTTGTCGAAGGCCAGCACGATGGCGCGGCGCAGCGCCACCTTCGCCGGCGCATAGCCGCCGACCAGCGGGTCGTCGAAGTTGAAGAAGGTGTGCGTCGTGGCCGCCGACAGCGAGCGCCGCGCCTGCACGCCCTGCCGCGCCAGGAAAGGCGCCAGCCGGCCGCCGGGCATCGCCAGTTCACCGAACTCCGGCGGCAGCGTCAGCACGTCGTGCTCGCCGCGCAGGAAGGCCAGCCAGCGCGGCTGCGACTCCTCGACGATGTCGATCTCCACGCGGTCGAGCAGCGGCGCGCGCGCACCGGCGAGCTGCAGGGCCGCGGCCTGCAGGTGCGGCTCGTCGCCGGCGCCCACGGTGGCAAAACGCTGCTCGCGAAAGCGCGGGTTGCGCACGAGCACGATGCGCGAGGCCCGGCGCCATGACGCCAGCATGAAGGGGCCGGTGCCCACCGGGTGCGCCATGGGGTCGTCGGCATGGGCCTGCACGACCTCGCGTGCCACCGCGCCCAGGGTCCAGCCGGCGAGCACGTGCACGAAACGCGGTGCCGGATCGGCGAGCACGATCTCGAAGCGGTAGCGGTCCAGCGCGCGCAGGCCGGGGACTTCGGTGTCGTAGGGAAACGGCGTCTTGCCGGCGAGCGCGCGCCGGCGCAACTCCGACAGGCCCAGGATCTTCGCGTTCTCGAAGGTGTAGAGGTGCTCGGTGCGGATGGCCGGGTCGTAGTAGCGCTTGAGCGTGTAGACGTAGTCGGCCGCGACCAGCTCGCGCGGCTGGCCGCCGAAGGCCGGGTCGTCGGCAAACAGGATGCCGCGCTGCAGCGTGACCACGAAACGCCGGAAGTCGGCCGACACCTCGGGCAGCCCGGCCGCCGTCAGCGGCACCAGCACCGCCGGCCGCGCCAGCGGGTCGTACGTCAACGGCGGCTCGAAGATGTGCGCGATGACGCGGATCGACGACTGGTCGCCCACCCGCGGTGGGTCGAAACCGGTCTCGGCAAAGCTGAAGGCCACGCGCAGCGTCCTGGGGGCCGACGCCGCCGGGGTCGTCGCCCGGGCGGGGCCGAGCAGCGGCCAGACGCCAGCGCCGGCGAGCAGGGAGCGCCGATCCATGCGCGCCCGTTCAGGGTAGGCGCGCGCGGCCGGCCCGTCGGCCGTGGACCCGAGCGCCGATGTTGACGGGCCGGCGCCCGCCCGCCGTGCCGTTGACGTGCATGCCGCGCACTGTAAGGGCCCTCGCGGCGCGCGAGCGTGCAGTCTTGCGGCACACCCGATTTGTATTCGCCCTCGCGCCGGCCTAAGCTCGCACGGTCGCAGTGCAGGAGTGAATCATGACGGTCCGTCATCTGCCCGTGTGTGTCGCCGCCGCGGCCCTGGCCGGCCTGGGCGCCGGCGCCTGGGCGCAACCGGCCCAGGTCGTCAAGCCACCGGTGGCGCAGGCCTGGGTGGACGTGGCCACCTTCGGCGGCATGGGCATGCCCATGGGCATGTCGGGCCTCGGTGGCGGCAACCCGATGGCCGCCTTGGGCAGCCTGTTCGGTGGCGGCGGGGCGGGTGCCAACCGTTTCGGCCAGACCCAGACCCAGTCGCCCGGCCGCTGGGTCGACGTGACGCTGTATACGCGCAACAACCCGCAGCTGGCCGAAGCCGAGCAGAGCGTGCCCGCGGGCTTCCTGAGCCCGGCGCTCAAGCTGCAGAGCCCCAAGGAAACCCGCGGCACGGCGCCCGACCCCGGCGACGAGAGCACCACCGAGCCCGACCACGAGCGCCCCAAGGGCAAGATGCTGCTGTACTGGGGTTGCGGCGACAAGGTGCGCCCCGGCCAGCCCCGCGTGGTGGACTTCGCCACCGCGTCGCCGGCCGACCTGGGGCGCTTCTTCCAGTCGCGCCGGGCCACGCAGCGCGGTACCCACGCCGCCGGCGGGCCGGCCGGTGTGGCCCAGCGTGGCCGACGCGCGGATGGTGCCCGCGCAGGCTTCACTGGTGGGGGCGCACGCCTTCAGCGGCCAGGGCGTGCCCGAGGGCTTTCGCTTCCAGCTCGGTGCGGCGCAGGACCTGATGCCGCCCATCGCCCTCAAGCAGACCGACGTCGCCGGCAGCACGCTGCTCGAATGGCAGGCCCTGCCGCACGCGCGGGCCTACTTCATCTCGGGCATGGGCATGCGCGAGAACGACGAGATGGTGATCTGGACCAGCAGCGAGCAGCCCGACATCGGCTTCGGCCTGCTCGACTACCAGACCAACCCGGCCGTCGACCGCTGGCTCAAGGAGCAGGTGCTGCTGGCGCCGCAGACCACGCGCTGCGCCGTGCCCAAGGGCGTGTTCACCGGCCAGGGCGCGATGCTGCGCATGATCGCCTACGGCAGCGAACTGAACCTGGCGCACCCGCCGCGGCCCACCGACCCGCGCGTGGCCTGGGAGCCGGTGTGGGCGGCCAAGGTGCGCGTCAAATCGGTGGCGATGGCCATGCTGGGCATGGAGATGCCCCAGGCCGAGCCCGCCGGGGCCGCGGCACCGGCCACCGAACCGGCCAAGGAAGAGGACAAGAAGCCGGGCGTGAAGGACCTGCTCAAGGGCATCTTCGGCCGCTGACACGCAGCGCGCCGGGGCCCCGGCCTCGAGGGCCGGGCCGCATCTCAGTGGCGCCCGGCCGCCCGAAGCCACTGAGCGCCCCCTTGGGGGGCAGCGAGCGAGAGCGAGCTTGGGGGTTCACTTCAGTGGCGCCCGGCCGCCCGAAGCCACTGAGCGCCCCCTTGGGGGGCAGCGAGCGAGAGCGAGCTTGGGGGTTCACTTCAGTGCGAGGCTGCACCGCGCTGCTGCATCGCGGCGGGGTCGATGTCGACGTATTTCCAGAAGTCGCGCACGTTGAGGTTGCGGTGGTAGCCCAGCACCCAGGGGTGCGCGAGGTCGGTCCAGACGCGGTGCACGTGGATCTTGTACGGCATGTAGGCCACCATCAGCTTGGCGGCCCTGGCCATGACGGCCTGGCGCTCGGGGCTGTCGGGCATCTGCCGCTGCTCCTCGTACAGGCGGTTGTAGGCCGGCAGGTCGAAGCGCGCGTGGTTGGCCTGGCCCTTGTTGGGGCCGTAGCCCAGCGCCAGGAAGGTGTCGCCGTCGGGCCCGCCGGTCCAGCCCACGCCCCACATCATGAGCTTGCCGGCGCGCTAGGTCTTCAGGTTCTCGGGCCACTTGGCGGTCTTGAACTCGATCCGGATGCCGATCGCGTCCATGTTCTTCTTCCACAGCTCGCTGAGCCTGGCGGCTCAGCTGGTCGGGCTGCGTTGAATACTCCAGCACCAGGGGCTGGCCGTCGGGTTGCTCGCGCCAGCCGTCGCCGTTCTTGTCGACGTAGCCGTGCATGTCGAGCAGGGCCTTGGCGCGAGCGCGGCTGAAATCGCTCATCTCGGTCTTGAGCTTGGGGTCGTAGCCCCAGACCTCGGGCGCGATCGGGCCCTGCGCCGGCATGGCCTGGCCGCGCCGCACGCAGCTGGATCTCGCGGTCGATGTCCACCGCCAGGCTGATGGCGCGGCGCAGCGCCACCTTGTGCGGCTCGTAGCCGCCGACCACCGGGTGCTCCATGCCGAAATACGACACCGCGACGTCGGAACGCGCGTAGCGCACCATCTGGATGCCCTTCTTGGCCAGGTTGCGGCGCGAGCACGTTGTTCGGGAAGGCGAGGTTGGCGAACTCGGCCGGCACGTTCTCGTTGAGGTCCTGCTCCTCGTTGAGGAAGCTCAGCCAGCGCGGCTGCGTCTCCTCGATCACCGAGATGTGCACCTCGTCGATGAGCGGCAGCTTGCGGCCCTTGAACTGCCGCGCCACGGCCTGCAGCCGGGCGTCGTCGGCCGGCGGGCGTCTCGTCGTAGGGCACCTCGCGGTAGTCCGGGTTCCTCGCCAGCACGATGCGCGAGCTGCGCTTCCAGCTCTTGAGCACGAAGGGGCCGGTGCCCACCGGGTGTTCGCCGACCTTGTCGCCGTAGAACTCGACCACCTCGCGCGCCAGCGCGCCGGTGAAGGAGCCGTCGGTGAAGTTGTAGAGGAAGCGCGGCGCCGGCTCGGCGAGCTTGATCTGGAAGGTGTAGCGGTCGAGCGCGCGCAGGCCTTCCACCGGCGTGTCGTAGTCGAAGGGCTTCTTCTCGGCGATGCAGCCTTCTTGCGCAGCTCCGACAGGCCCAGGATCTTGGCGTTCTCCAGGATGTAGAGGTTGCCGCTCTTCCAGCGCGGGTCGTAGTGGCGCTTGATGGAGTAGACGTAGTCCTCGGCCGTCAGCTCGCGCTGGCGGCCCTTGAACGCCGGGTCGTCGGCGAAGTGGATGCCGGGCCTGATGCGGAAGGTGAAGGTCTTGAAGTCGGCGCTGACCTCGGGCATCGCGGCCGCGGTGGCCGGCCGCATGCGCGCCGGCCGTGGCCAGGAATTCGAATTCGAGCGGCGCCTCGAAGAAGCCCACCGCCACGGTGCGCGAATACAGGTCGGTGATCTGCGCCGGGTCGAAGTTGGTCTCGGCGATCGGGAAGGCATAGCGCAGCACCTTCAGCGGCTGCAGCGCCATGCGGCGCCGCCGGCCGGCGGCGCAGTGTGCAGGCAGGCCAGCGGCAGCGCGCCAGGGCGTGCGGCGAGTCTCATGGCGCGCTCCGGGCTGCGCGGGAGGACTGATGAACGCGGCGCCAGGGCCCGACGAGGCGCGCGAGTCTAGATCGCGGCCGGCCCGGCGCTGGCGTCGGCGATCCCCCGCGGCGCGAGGGGGAAATCACCGGCCGGCCGGCGCGAGGCGCGGCCCCTACACTCGCGCATCCCGGAATCCGGCGGGCCCGCCACGAGCGGCGCGCGTTCTGGAGTTGGCAATCGCATGGCCGCCTACCTGATACGCCGCCTCTGGCAGATGATCCCCACGCTGGCCGGCGTGGTGCTGCTGGTGTTCTTCCTGTTCAAATATTTCGGCGGCGACCCGGCCGAGGTGCTGGGCGGCCTGAACGCCAGCGCCGAGCAGATCCAGGCCATCCGCCAGCAGCTCGGCCTGGACGAGCCGGTGCTGGTACCAGCTGTGGGTCTTCGTCAAGCAGATCGTCACCTTCGACTGGGGCAAGAGCTGGGCCACCAACGAAGCGGTGAGCAACCTCTTCGCCACCCGGCTGCCGGCCACGCTGACGGTGATGGTGCCGATCCTGGTGCTGGACGTGCTGCTGGCGCTGCCGATCGCGATGTGGGTGGCCTACCGCCGCGGCAGCCTGACCGACCGCACGATCATGGTCGTGACGACGGTGGCGCTGTCGATCAGCTTCCTGGTCTACGTCATCGTCGGCCAGTATGTCTTCGGCTTCCAGCTCGGCTGGTTCCCGGTGCAGGGCTGGAGCGACAGCGTCTGGAAGAACCTGCGTCACCTATGCGCCGCTGCCGGTGATGCTGGCGGTGGCGGTGGGCCTGGCGCCGCAGACGCGGCTGTACCGCAGCTTCCTGCTCGACGAACTCGGCCAGGACTACGTGCGCACCGCGCGCGCCAAGGGCATGACCGAAGGCGTGGTGCTGTTCCGCCACGTGCTGCGCAACGCGATGATCCCCATCCTCACCAACATCGGCCTGCAGCTGCCGGGCATCTTCGTCGGCAGCTTCCTGATCGAGGTCTTCTTCTCGATCCCCGGCCTGGGCCGCGAGGTGCTGCTGGCGGTGAACCGCAGCGACTTCCCGGTCATCCAGGCCGTGACCATCTACCTGGCGGTGCTGACGATGTTCATCAACCTGCTCACCGACCTGGCCTACAAGGTCGCCGACCCGCGGGTGGTCCTCAAATGAGCGCGGTCCTTCCCGCCGACGGCGCCGCTGGCCGACGCGCAGCAGAAGAGCGAAGGCGTCTGGCACGCCGCCTGGCGCCGCTTCAAGGCCGACCGCGTGGGCCTGGTGTCGCTGGTCGTGGTGCTGGGCTTCATCGCGCTGATCGTGCTGTCGGCGCTGGGCCTGGTGGCCAGCCAGTGGCAGGACGAGGTCGGCGTGGCCAACGCGCCGCCCACCTTCATGGGCCCGGCGGCGCCGCAGGCCGCCGCCGCCATCGAAGTGCCCAAGGGCCCCAACGTCGACCTGTCCGACATCGACCCGCTGGCGCCGCGCTACAAGGAGTGGGACGAGCGCGCCAGGCAGTTCGCCACCACCGAGACCGTGAAGGCCGAGACGCTGCCCTTCGGCGGCGACCGCCTGGGCCGCGACGTGCTGGCCAAGGCCGTCAAGGGCACCGAGATCTCGGTCTTCGTCGGCGTCATGGCCGCCCTGTGCGCCACGCTCATCGGCACCGGGCTGGGCGCCTTCGGCGGCTTCTTCGGCGGCAAGGTCGGCGACTTGCTGGAGTGGGTCTACAACGTCTTCGAGAGCATCCCCAACATCCTGCTCATCTTCGCCTTCGCCGCCGTGGTGGGGCGCGGCGTGGAGAGCGTGGTCGTCATCCTGGCGCTGACCGGCTGGACCGGCATGTACCGCCAGGTGCGCGCCGAATTCATCAAGCACCGCAGCCGCGAATACGTGCGCAGCGCCGAGGCCATCGGCGCCAGCGTCGGCAGCCGCATGTTCCGCCACATCCTGCCCAACGTCAGCCACGTCATCCTGGTGCGCATGAGCCTGCTGGCGGTGGGCTTCATCAAGGCCGAGGTGATCCTGTCCTACCTGGGCCTGGGCGTGCGCGTGGACCAGGTCAGCTGGGGCACCATGCTGGCCGAGGCGCAGAGCGAGCTGATCCTGGGCCACTGGTGGCAGCTGGCCGCGGCGACGCTGTTCATGGCCGTGTTCGTGACCGCGTTCTCGCTGATGGCCGACGCCTGCGCGACGCGCTCGACCCGAAGCTGCGCGGGCCTGGAGTGACCATGCTGCTGTAGCATCCAGGACCTCAGGGTCGCCTTCCGCATGGGCAAGGGCGTGCGCGCCGAGGCCGTCAAGGGCGTCAGCTTCGACATCCCCGAGAACACCACCGTGGCGCTGGTGGGCGAGTCGGGCTCGGGCAAGAGCGTCACCGCGATGTCGGTGCTGAACCTGCTGCCCGACAACGCCGAGCGCCAGGGCCGCATCCTGTGGCAGGGGCGCGACCTGCTGCAGGCCGCGCTGCCCGAGCTGCAGGCGCTGCGCGGCAAGGAGATCGCCTGCGTCTTCCAGGACCCGATGAGCTCGCTCAACCCGGTGTTCAACGTCGGCCAGCAACTTGCGAGCCGCTGATGAAGCACCTCGGGCCTCAGCCGCCGCCAGGCGCTGGCGCGCGCCGAGGAGCTGCTGGGCGAGGTCGGCATCCCCGAGCCGAAGCGGCGCCTGGCAGAGCTACCCGCACGAGATGAGCGGCGGCCAGCAGCAGCGCGTGATGATCGCCATGGCGCTGTCCTGCGAGCCGCGGCTGCTGATCGCCGACGAGCCGACCACGGCGCTGGACGTCACCATCCAGCGCCAGATCCTGGAGCTGCTGGCCAAGCTGAAGACGCAGCACCGCATGAGCGTGCTCTTCATCAGCCACGACCTCGGCCTGGTGGGCGAGATCGCCGACCAGCGTGGTGGTGATGCGCAACGGCATCATCCGCGAGCAGGGCCCGGTGGCGCGCATCTTCGAGGCGCCGCAGGACGACTACACCAAGGCGCTGCTGGCCTGCCGGCCCAGCCTGGAAGGCAACCCGGCGCGGCTGATGGTGATCGACGACCACATCGCCGCGCAGCCGGCCGCCGCGGCGCCGGCGCGCCGCGGCCGGTGCCGCAGGCGCAGGCCAAGGACCCGACCGCGCCGGTGGTGCTGGAGGTGCGTTCGCTGGCCAAGAGCTTCTGGCTCAAGCAGGGCCTGTTCGGCAAGCGCGAATTCAAGGCCGTGCAGGGCGTCAACTTCCAGCTGCGCAAGGGCCACACGCTGGGCGTGGTGGGCGAGTCGGGATCGGGCAAGACGACGATGGGCCTGACGCTGCTGCGCCTGCACGAACCGACCGGCGGCGAGGTCATCTTCGACGGCCAGAACCTGCTGAAACTCGGCGACCGCGAGCGCCAGCTGATGCGCCGGCGCATCCAGATCGTCTTCCAGAACCCCTATGCGAGCCTGAACCCGCGCTTCACCATCGGCCAGACGCTGCTCGAGCCGATGGTCATCCACGGCATCGGCAAGGACACCGCCGAGCGCGAGCAGCGCGCGCGCAGCCTGCTGGAGAAGGTGGGCCTGGACGGCCGCGCCTTCGGCAAGTACCCGCACGAATTCTCGCGGCGGCCAGCGCCAGCGCGTGGCCATCGCGCGCTGCCTGACGCTGAACCCCGAGGTGCTGGTGCTCGACGAGGCGGTGAGCGCGCTGGACGTGTCGCGTGCAGGCCCAGGTGCTGAACCTGCTGAAGGACCTGCAGGACGAATTCGGCCTGGCCTACGTCTTCATCAGCCACGACCTGGCGGTGGTGCGCTTCATCAGCGACGAGGTGCTGGTGATGAAGGACGGCGTGGTGGTCGAGCAGGCCAGCGCGGCGCAGATCCTGGCCGCGCCGCGCGAGGACTATACGAAGCGGCTGCTGGCGGCCATTCCGCGCGGGTACCGCGCGGCCGCCTGATTACCGCGCGGGCGTACCGACCCGGCGGCAGCCTGATCAGCGCGGGGCCGATGCTGCCGCAGGCGGCTTGACGTCGGCCCCACCCGTGCACTCGGGCAAGCGGCCCAGCGCAAACATCACTTCCAGCACGGGGCTCGGGCGGCCCAGGGCGCCGAACCAGCGGTTGTAGATGTCCGGCAGCGCGCTGCTGCGGTAGATCTGCGCCAGCGCCGCGTCCACCGCCTGCTGCAGGGCCCAGTCGCCGCGCGGCAGCACGATGGCATAGGGCTCGTAGGACAAGGGGTCGCCCAGCAGCGCCAGCGCCTTCGGGTCCTTGGCCTTGCTGGCCAGGCCGACGAGCAGCACGCGGTCGCTGGCGAAGGCGTCGATGGTGCCGGCCTCCAGCTGCGCCAGGCCGTCCTCGCGCGAAGGCACCGGCACCACGGTGGCGGTCACCACCTTGGCCTTCAAGGCTTCGGCCAGCGCGCGCTCGTTGCTGGTGCCGGCAATGACGCCGATCTTCTTGTTGGCCAGGTCCATCAGCGAATTGCCGGCGGTGGACTTGCGCACCAGCAGGCCCGTGCCGTCGACGAAGGTCAGCGACGAGAAGGCCACCTCCTTCATGCGCCCCAGCGTCACCGAGGTGGCGCCGCATTCCATGTCGGCCTGGCCGCTGCTGATGGCGGTGAAGCGCGTCTGCACCGTCACCGGCACCCACTTGACCTGCAGCGGCACCACGCCGATCTGGCGCTCGATGACGCCGATGACGCTGCGGCACAGGTCCACCATGTAGCCGGACGGCTTCTTCTCGGCGTCCTCGAAGGAGAACGGCAAGGCATCGGTGCGGTAGGCCACCGCGATCGTCTTGGTCTCCTGGATCTTCTTCAGCCGGCCCTCGAAGGGCGCGCTGGCCGTCTGGGCGAGGGCCAGCGTGGGTGCCAGGCACAGCGCGGCAAGGGTGGCAATGAGGCGGGACATGGGTGGGGTGCTCCAGGGGTTGGGGGTCGCCCGCCACAGGGCGGGCGGCGGATTCTAGGCCGCGCCCCGACGCGAGCCCGCCGACCGAGGGGACGGCGTGGCCGCCCGACCGGGCGCCCTACGCCCGCCGCACCCTGATCGTGTAGTCGCCCATGCCGCTGGCCTTGTTGTAGTGGCGCACCTGCGCCCAGTACTCGCCGGGGATGAGGTCGGCCACGATGCGCGCGTTGGTGCTCAGGCCCGAGTCGTCGTCCTCGGCGATCAGCGCGGTGGGGCTGTCGGGGCCGAAGAGCTTCATCACCACGTCGGTGGGGCCGGCGGTGTCGACGATGTGCTTGCCGGCGGTCTTGACGGTGAAGCTGAACAGGTCCTCCTCGCCGACCTTGCCGATGGCGGCCGCCGTGCGCCTGCGCGCGCCCACCACCAGCGGCGTGGCGCTGTCCACCGTGGGCGCCTGCTTCGGGTACATGCGCGCACCGGCGATGAACTGCTTGTCCATCGCCGACAGCACCTCGTTGGCCTCGGTGCCGATGCCGTTGGTCGTCCATTCGGCCGGGAAGAAGTACAGCATGATCGACTGCGGGTCGAAGTCGGTGCCGTTGACCTGGTCGGCGCGGTAGCGCGGACAGGATGTTGTGGCGCGTCGTCTGCTCGTCCCAGAAGTTGGGCGACTCGGCCATCTCGCGGATCACCACCGCCTCGTTCCACTGGATGCCGCCGGCCGGGTTCTGGTGCTCGTGCGCCAGCCCGATGGCGTGGCCGAATTCGTGCGCCGCGGTGCCGCCGTCCAGGAAGCCCAGGTTCATCGTCGCCTCGTTGCGCGGGATGCTCGCGGCAGTCGGTGCCGATATACGACCAGGCGCCGTCGTCGGCGTCGAAGCTGATGCGGATCTCGGCGTCGGGGGCGTCGTTGAAGTCGAACTTCAGGTTGGCCACCGCCTCCCACCAGCCGGCCTGCTCGCCGCGCCTTGGCGCGCTGCGCCGCCGTGCCGCCGATGAAGCGCACGCGCAGCGTGCTGCCGTTCATCCAGGTCTTGCCGAGGGGCGATACGCCACGCAGGCGGCCGCCGCGCCTGACGGTCGCCTGCGGGCGCAGCAACTCGCGCGGCAGGATGCGGTCGTAGCAGACGTGCGGGCGCGGGCGCATGGCGGTCTCCTCGGGGCGTGGTGCGGGCGGGCTCGACTATAGGCACGCCGCCCCCGGCGGCCAGCGCGTGCAGCCGCGCCGACCCGCTAAAGTCCGGCTGCAGGGGGCCGATAAGCCAGGTATGAAGAACACGCATCTGCGCCCTCGCATGCGCCGCTACCCGCGCCGGGCTTGGCATGGACCGCTCCTGCCGCCGTTTCGCAGCGCTGCCTCGGCGTCGGCCCCGCATGCCGTGCTTGCAGCGCACGCTACGCGCCGCAGCAGTTGACGCTGCCGTTGCGCTCGCACGCGGGCCTGACCGTCGCGCGGCGCCCGCCATGGCGCGTAGGCCGCGCCCGGACAATGCCGGCATCGCCCTGGCCGGCCAGGCAGACTCGCTGGGCCCCGTGCGGGCGCTGGGGTCCGCTCTGGGCTGCCACGGCGACCCTGGCCCAGACCGCCCCCGGCCCCGTCTCGCTGCTGGCACTGCCGGCGGCGGCGTCGGCGGCTGCCCAGCCGCGACGCCGGTGCGCACGGTGCCGCCGGCCGCCGCGGCCTCGGCGCCGTCGGCCGGCACCGGCTCGACCGCCGCACCCGCTGCGCCGGCCGGCGCCGGCCAGCAGGTCGAGATCACCGGCGGCCGCGAATCCAGACACCGAACAGCGCCGCCAGTCCACCGCGGCCAAGATCGTCATCGGCCGCGACGAGATCGACAAGTTCGGCGACGCCACCGTCGGCGAGGTGCTGCGCCGCCTGCCCGGCGTCACCACGCCCGGCGCGCCCGGCCGCGGCGGGCCGCCGCGCATGCGCGGGCTGGGCGGCGGCTTCACGCAGCTGCTGATCGACGGCCAGCGCGTCCCGCCCGGCTTCAGCCTCGAGTCGCTGACGCCCGAGCAGATCGAGCGCATCGAGATCCTGCGCGCGCCCACCGCCGAGACCGGCGCGCGGGCCATCGCCGGCACCATCAACATCATCACGCGCGAAGGCTTCAGGCGCCGCCTCAACGACCTGCGCCTGGGCACCGGCGTCGAGAACGGCGAGCTCTCGCCGGGCGTGCTTCTGGTCGCACAACGACAGCGCCGGCACGCTCACCTACACGCTGTCGGCCGGCCTGTTCGCCAACCGGCGGCTGAGCACCAACCAGCACCGAGACCCAGGTGACCGACCGGACAGCGGCGCGCTGCTGGAAGACCGCAGCAGCGCCAGCACCAGCCAGGGCCGCAACGAGGGCCTGAACCTCAACGCGCGCCTGCAGTGGCGGCTGGGCGACGGCCGGCGACTCGCTGACGCTGACGCCCGGGCTGTTTCGCAGAACCGCAACGAAGGCCAGTACGCTTCGACGCTCGACGCAGACGCCTGCCGACCGCCGCCATGCACGCCCGACTCGCCGACCGCGGCAGCGGCGGCAGCGACAACAGCTTCGTCGGCCCGCGGCTGATGCTGCAGTACCGCCAGCGCCTGTCGGCGGCGCGCGCCTGGAACTCGGTGGCGGCACCGGCCGTGCTCGCGCGCCCAGCGCGCACAGCGGCCGCGAAGACTGCAGCGGCCGACGGCCAGCTGCTGCGCACGCAGCGATGAGACAGCTCGCGCGACGCGCAGAACGGGCGATCTGACCGCTCAACGCCAAGGGCAGCCGGCTGCTGCGGCGGCGAAGGCAGCGAGCACAGCTTGGTGCGGCGGCGCCGAGGTCGAGGCCGCGCGCCGCGACGACACGCGCAGCACGCTGCAGGACGGCGTGCCGCAGCTCACCGAGTTCGGCGACAACTTGCAGGCCAGCGTCATGCGCCTGGCCGCCTATGCGCAGGACGAGTGGAACCTCGACCCGCACTGGGCCGTGCACGCCGGGCTGCGCTGGGAAGGCATCAACACGCGCGGCGATGCCGGCCTGACGGCAACCGGCCGGTCAACCGCAGCAGCGTCTGGACGCCGCTCGTGCACCTGCTGTGGAAGCCCGACCCGAAGAGGCGCGACCAGGTGCGCCTGAGCCTGACGCGCAGCTGGCGCGCGCCGGCCGCGGCCACGCTCATCGGCCGCCCCACCATCAACCGCGGCTGTACGACCCGGCGCTGGGCAGCAACATCGAGACCAGCCCCGACAGTCGCCGGCAACCCCGACCTGCAGCCCGAACTCGCCACCGGCGTGGACCTGGCTTTCGAGCGCTACCTGGAAGGCGGCGGCCTGCTCAGCGCCAACCTGTTCCACCGCCGCATCAGCGACGTCATGCGCGCCGTCACGCTGCTGGAGACGGTGCCCTGGAGCCCGCTGCCGCGCTGGGTGCGGCGCACCGCAGAACATCGGCAACGCCACCACCGCAGGGCATCGAGCTGGAGGCCAAGTTCCGGCTCGACCAGTGGCTGGCCGACACGCCGCCCGGTGGAGCTGCGCGCCAACGTCTCGCTGTACCGCTCGCAGGTCGACAGCGTCCCCGGCCCCGACAACCGGCTCGACGAACAGGCCAAGGCCACCGCCAACCTGGGCGCCGACTACCGCTTGCGCGGCCTGCCGCTGACCCTGGGCGGCAATTTCAACTGGGTGCCCGCCACCACCACCCGGCTGGCCGCCGACCAGACCACCCGCCCCACCACCAAGCGCCAGTGGGACGCCTATGCGCTGTGGGCCTTCAACCCGGAAGTCGGCCTGCGCCTGATGGCCAACAACCTGCTGCCGCGCGACCTACGCCACCGAGAACCTGAACGACAGCGACAACCCGGCCAGCGGCCTGGTCGAGCGCACCCGCGTCGTCAGCGGCGGCCCCACCTACACGAACTGGCAGGTGCGGCTGGAGCTGAAACTCTAGGGGCGCCGGGCAGGGCACGCCGCCTTGTGCCACAGTGGCAGCCCGTTTGAGGAGACGCGCGTGAAACTGCTCTTCGTTGCCGACCCGCTGGAGTCGTTCAAGATCTACAAGGACAGCACCTACGCCATGATGCGCGAGGCCGCCGCGCGCGGCCACACGCTGATGGCCTGCCGGCCCGAGGACCTGCGCTGGCAGCGCGGCGAGCCGGTGCTGGGTTTCGTGCGCGACATCGAGCTCACCGGCCACGGCGGCGAAGGCGGCCACGACTGGTTCCGCGCCGCACAGCAGCCGCCGGACGAACGCCCGCAGCCGCTGCGCGAAGTGGACGCGGTGCTCATGCGCAAGGACCCCCCTTTCGACAGCGAGTATTTCTACGCCACCCACCTGCTCAGCCAGGCCGAGCGCGAGGGCGCGCGCGTCTTCAACAAGCCGGCCGCCTTGCGCGAACACCCGGAGAAGCTCGCGATCCTGGAGTTTCCGCAGTTCATCGCGCCGACGCTGGTGACGCGCGACGCCGCCGACATCCGGCGCTTCCACGCCGAGCACGGCGACATCATCCTGAAGCCGCTCGACGGCATGGGCGGCATGGGCATCTTCCGCGTCGGCCCCGACGGGCTGAACCTGGGCAGCATCAGCGAAACGCTCAACCGCGGCGGCGCCCAGACCGTGATGGTGCAGAAATACCTGCCCGACATCGTGAAGGGCGACAAGCGCGTGCTGGTGATCGGCGGCGAGCCGGTGCCCTACGCGCTGGCGCGCATCCCGCAAGGCAGCGAGATCCGCGGCAACCTGGCCGTCGGCGGCAAGGGCGTGGCGCAGCCGCTGACGCCGCGCGAGCACGAGATCGCCAGCACGCTGGGCCCCGTCCTCGCCGCGCGCGGGCTGCTGCTGGTGGGGCTGGACGTGATCGGCGACTGCCTGACCGAGATCAACGTCACCAGCCCGACCTGCTTCGCCGAGATCACGCAGCAGAGCGGCTTCGACGTGGCCAGGCGCTTCGTCGATGCACTCGAGGCGGCGCTGCGCGATGGGGCGACCCGCGCGGACGCAGGCGCATGAGACACCCGCGCAGCCGCCCGAAGGGCGAATACCGGCGTGCGCGGCACGAAGGTAACCCGCTGAACCGATTTCGCGTCCGCGTCGCCATGGCGCTGGCCGTGCTGGCCGCCGCACCCGCAGCCTGGGCCCAGGTCATGCCCATGCCGCCGCCGATGGCGCCGCGCGCCTACCTGAGCGTCGGCATCGGCGGTTCGGCTTACGAAGCGGATTGCGCCTACAGCCACCAATGCGACAGCATCGGCGGCGCGGGGCGGGCGGCCCTGGGGCTGTTCCTGATGCCGTGGCTGGGCCTGGAGGTGGCCGCGGCCGATTTCGGCAAGAGCCGCATCGGCGACCGCTACGGCGACGCGGAGTTCGGCGTGCGCATGGTCGGCGTGGGCATCGTGCTGCCGGTGGACTACGGCGCGCGCTTCAACGGCCTGCTGCGCCTGGGCGTGGCCAGCGTGCGCAGCACGCTGCAGGTCCTCCCTGCCGGCACGGCGCCACCGTCCAGCTCCACGTCGGCGGAAGGCTACTACGGCCTCACCATGGGCTACATGCTGATGCCCCAACTGGCCCTGGAGCTTTCGCTGGACGGCACGCGCGGCTATGTGGGCAGGTCGGCGGCCGCGTCGATGCGCTCACGGTGGGGCTGTCGCTGCGCTTCTAGGCGCCCCCAGGGCCGGGCCAGGGACTCGGGCGAGAATGCACCGCCCCCTCTTGCCCTGCCCGATCTCGACTCCGATGGCCCTGCTGACGCTCACCGACGCCCACCTCGCCTACGGCCACGTGCCGCTGCTCGATGGCGCGGCGATGGCGCTGGAGGCGGGCGAGCGCGTGGCGCTGATCGGCCGCAACGGCGCCGGCAAGAGTTCGCTGCTGAAGATCCTGGCCGGGCTGGACAAGCCCGATGACGGCGTGCTGCAGGTGCAGACCGGCTTGCGGCGCGTCTACGTGGCGCAGGAGCCGGTGTTCGCGGCCGGCGTGACCGTGTTCGAGGCGGTCGCCGAAGGCGTGGCCGAGGCGCGCGCCCTGCGCGAACGCTTCGAGCGCCACGACCCGGCAGACGACCTCGACGCCGTGCAGACGCGCCTGGAGGCGCTGGGCGGCTGGACCTGGGAGCAGCGCGTCACCCAGGCGCTGCAGCGCCTGCAACTGGACGGCAGCGCGGCGGTCGAGGCGCTGTCCGGCGGCACCAGGAAGCGCGTCGCGCTGGCGCAGGCGCTGGTCGCCGAGCCCGATCTGCTGCTGCTGGACGAACCCACCAACCACCTCGACATCGACGCCATCGAGTGGCTGCAGGACCTGCTGCGTGAACTGGCGCGGCGCGCTGGTCTTCGTCTCGCACGACCGCGCCTTCATCGACGCCGTGGCCACGCGCATCGTCGAGCTCGACCGCGCCGTGCTGCGCAGCTACCCGGGCAGCTTCGCGCGCCTACGAGGCGACCAAGGTGCGCGAACTGGAGAACGAGGCGCTGGCCAACGCCCGTGCCGACAAGTTGCTGGCGCAGGAAGAGGTGTGGGTGCGCAAGGGCGTGGAAGCGCGCCGCACGCGCAGCGTCGGCCGCGTCGGGCGGCTGCTGAAGCTGCGCGAGCAGCGCGCGGCACGGCGCAACGTGCTGGGCCAGGTGCGGCTGGAGCTGGACGCCGGGCTGCCGCCGGGCAAGATCGTCGCCGAGCTCAAGGACGTGAGCATTCGCTTCGGTGATAAACCCCTGATCGAAGGCTTCTCGGCCACCATCTTGCGCGGCGACAAGGTCGGCCTCATCGGCCCCAACGGCTGCGGCAAGACGACACTGCTCAAGCTCATCCTGGGCGAGCTGCAGCCCACGCGCGGCAGCGTGCGCCAGGGCACGCGCCTGCAGGTGGCCTATTTCGACCAGATGCGCGCCGCGCTGGACCTCGACGCCACGCTGGCCGACACCATCAGCCCGGGGAGCGAATGGATCGAGCTCGGCCAGGAGCCCAAGGTCACGCGCAAGCACGTGATGAGCTACCTGGGCGACTTCCTGTTCGCGCCCGAGCGCGCCCAGGCGCCGGTGCGCACGCTCTCCGGTGGCGAGCGCAACCGGCTGCTGCTTGCGCGCCTGTTCGCGTTGCCGGCCAACGTGCTGGTGCTCGACGAGCCCACCAACGACCTCGACATCGAGACCCTGGAACTGCTGGAAGAGTTGCTGCAGTCCTACGACGGCACGGTGTTCCTGGTCAGCCACGACCGGCGCTTCCTGGACAACGTCGTCACCAGCACCATCGCCTGGGAGGGCGACCCGGCCTGGGGCGGCCGGCCGGGCCTGTGGCGCGAATACGAAGGCGGGTACGAGGACTGGAAGCTGCAGCGCGAACGCACGCGCGCAGCCGTCGTCGCACCGGCCGCGGCCAAGGCGGCGGCCGTCCCCGCGGCGCCGCGCCAGGCGGCCGCGCGCGCCAAGCTCAGCTACAAGGAGCAGCGCGAGCTCGAATCGCTGCCCGGGCGCATCGAGGCGCTGGAAGCCGAGCAGAAGACCCTCTTCGAACGCCTGGCCAGCGCCTCGCTGTACACCGAAGCGCCGCAGCAGGTGGCGGCCCTGCAGGCCCGGCACGACGAGATCGAGGCCGAGCTGATGGCGGCGCTGGAGCGCTGGGAGACGCTGGCCGCACGATAGGACAGCCCGGGGGGCGCGGCCGGGCGCCGACGCGCCACCGATCAGGCCGCCGCGGGCCCGTGCAGCCAATCGAGCAGCAATCGATTGAACTTCGCGGGCTGCTCCATCAGGAAGAAGTGGCTGGCCCCGGCGAAGATCTCGGTGCGCACGTTCGGCAGCCCCGCGGCCAGTGCCCGCGTCGCGGTGAGCGAGCAGATGGGATCGCACTCGCCGGCCATCACCAGCGTGCGTTGCGGGATGCGGCCCAGGTCGGCCAGCGTGTCGTGCTGCTGGCAGGCCTCGTTCTGCCGCGAATAGCAGGCCGGCAGGCGCGTCTCGCCGCCGATCAGGCGCTCGATGGCCGCCACCTGTTCGAACTGCTCGTTGAAGAAGGCGGCCGAGACGAAGTTCTGCACCGAATGCCGGGCGTGGTCGGCCCAGCTGTTGCGCCACTCGAGTGCCTCGCGCATGTTGGCCAGCACGCGGCGGCCGAGCGGGTCCAGCCGCGCGAACGACGCACACAGCGCCAGCGACAGCACGCGGTCGGGGGCCCGCAGCGCCATGTGCTGGGCCACGGCGCCGCCCATCGAGCGGCCGACCACGTGTGCCTGCCGCACGCCCAGCAGGTCCATCAGTCGCAGCGTGTCGTCGGCGAGGTCCTGCGTCGAGATGGGCTCGTCGATCTGCGTGCTGGCGCCGGCGCCGCGGTTGTCGAAGGCAATGACGCGAAAGTGCGGCCGCAGCAATTCGATCTGGGCGCGCCAGGCCGTGTGGTCGCCGGCCAGGCCGTGGATCAGCACCACGGCCGGGCCGCTGCCGACATCGAGGGTGCGCAGCGTGTAGCGGCCGACGACGGCGTCGCGCAAGAGGGTGTCCATGTGGGCTTCCTGTTGGTCGTTGCGCGTGGCTCAAGTCACGCTGAGGTGGGCCTGCAACTGGCTCTGCCGGTCGCTGAAGACTTCGGCCGTGCCGGCGAAGACGACGCGTCCGGTGTCGAGCAGCACGACGTCGTCGGCCAGCGCCATCGCCAGGCCCAGGTTCTGCTCGACGAGCACGATGCTCATCTGCCCCTTCAAGGCCTGCAGCACGTTCTGTACCTCGTGCACGACCTGCGGCGCCAGTCCTTCCGACGGCTCGTCCAGCAGCAGCAGCCGCGGGCTCGTCATCAAGGCGCGGCCGATGGCCAGCATCTGCTGCTCGCCGCCGGACAGGCTGGACGCCACCTGGTGCTGGCGTTCCTTCAGGCGCGGGAAGATGCGATACACGTCGTCGCGCACCCACAGGCGGCGGCCGGCGGGCGCGGCCTTGCGCGCCGCGACGTCGAGGTTCTCCTTCACCGTCAGGCTGCCGAAGATGCGCCGGCCCTGCGGCACCAGCGCGACGCCGGCGCGCGAGATGGCCTCCGGCGACGCGGCCTGGATCTCGGCGCCGGCCAGCCGCACCGTGCCCGCGCGCGCGGCCAGGAAGCCCACGATGGCGGCGATGGTCGTCGACTTGCCGGCGCCGTTGCGGCCCAGCAGCGCCAGCAGCCGGCCCTCGTCCAGCTGCCACGACACGCCGTGCAGCACGTGGCTGTCGCCGTAGAAGGCGTCGACGCGGTCGAGCGTGAGCAGGCTAGTGGCCAAGATAGATCTGCTGGGTGCGGGGATCGTCCACGACCTGCTGCCGGGTGCCGGCGGTGATGACCTCGCCGTAATGCAGCAGCGTGATGCGGTCGGCGAAGGCCAGTGCGGCCTGCATGTCGTGCTCGATCATGACGATCGTGATCTCGCGCGGAATGCCCGACAGCAGCTCGGTGATGGTGGCGCGCTCGGGTGCCGACAGCCCGGCGAGCGGCTCGTCCAGCAGCAGCAGGCTCGGGCTCTGCGCCAGCGCCATCGCGATCTCCAGCCGGCGCTTTTCGCCGTAGGAGGTCTGCTCCAGCGGCAGCGTGGCCTTGTCGGCCAGGCCCACCGACTCGAGCACCTCGAGGGCACGCGAGGACAGGCCGCGGTCGGCGGCGAAGCTGCCCCAGTGACGCCAGCGAAGCGACGACTTGCCCAGCAGCGCCAGTTTGACGTTGTGCAGCAGGTTGTCGCGGCCGAAGAGGGTCACGATCTGGTAGGTGCGCGCGATGCCGCGCTGCGCGCGCGCCGCCGTGGGTGCGCGCGTGACGTCGAGGCCGTCGAGGAGGATGCGGCCCTGGTCGGCGCGCAGGTCGCCGGCGATCAGGTTGAAGAGCGTCGTCTTGCCGGCGCCGTTGGGGCCGATCAGCAGGTGGCGCTCGCCGCGCGCGACGCGCAGGTCGACGGCGCGCGTCACCTGCAGGCCGCCGAAAGACTTGCACAACCCGACGACGTCCAGCGCGGCGTTCACCGCGGCCCCTCGGGAGGCCGGTCGGCATCGGCGGCGGCGCGGCGGGCCGGGCCGTCGCCTGCAGGCGGCGCGTGGCGCGCGCGAGGCCGGCACGATGCCTCCGGGCACGAACAGCACGATGAACAGGAAGACGAAGCCCAGCAGCATGGTCCAGCGGTCGACGTAGGCGCTGGCCAGGTTCTTCAGCAGCACGACCATGGCCGCGCCCAGGGCCGGGCCGAGCAGCGTGCCGGGTCCGCCCGCGATCACCATCAGCAGCATCTCCGCGGAATTGGCCAGCGACAGGCGTGCGGGCTGATGAACTGGTGGTAGTAGACGTACATCAGGCCGGCGATGGCGCCGAAGAAGCCGCTGACGACGAAGGCGATCCAGCGGATCAGCCAGACGTTGAAGCCCAGCGTGCTCATGCGCCGCGGCTGGTCGCGCGTGGCACGGATGCTGACGCCGAACGGTGAGTGCACCCAGATCGCGATGGCGGCGCAGACGAGCAGCAGCACGGCCAGCGCGAAGAAATAGAACGCGGTCGCGTCGCCGAGGTCGATGCCGAACGGGCGGGGCCGGGTCAGGCTCGACAGCCCGTTGTCGCCGCCGGTGACTTCGGTCCAGCGGTAGGCGAGGCCCCAGAGGATCTGCCCCAGTGCCAGCGTGATCATCAGGAAGCTGATGCCGCTGGCGCGCAACGCGACGAGGCCGAAGACCGCCGCCATGGCCGTCGTGCCCGCCAGCGCCGCCACCGCCGCCGCGCCATGGCCCCAACCCAGGTTGAGCATCAACCAGCCGCTCAGGTAGGCCGACAAGCCCAGGTAACCCGCGTGGCCCAGCGACGTCAGGCCCGCGTAGCCGACGAGCAGGTTCAGGCTCAGCGCGAACAGCGCCGCATCGGCCACCTGGCTCGCCAGGTTGACGTAGTAGACGCCGCCGGCCCACAGCGGCAGGGTCAGGGCGGCCAGCAACGCCAGCAGCCCCAGCGCCAGCGTCCGCGTCATGCCGTGATTCTTCCGAACAGGCCCCGCGGCCGCGCCGCCAGGATCACGACCATCGGCAGGAACAGGATGATGTAGGCGAGGTTGGGCACCAGCACCTGGCCGAAGCTGTAGATGAAGCCGATCAGGAAGCTGCCGGCGAAGGCGCCCGCCAGGCTCCCGAGCCCGCCCAGGATGACCACGACCAGCGCGAGCGGCAGCATGTCGGCGTCCATGCCCGGGTAGACCGACAGGATGGGCGCGGCGATGACGCCGCCGACGCCGGCGAGCGCGGCGCCGAGGCAGAACACGATCGTGAACAGGCGCGACGCCGGGATGCCGACGGCGCGCGCCATCTGCATGTCGTCGACGCTGGCGCGGATCATCACGCCCAGCCGCGTCTTGTCCAGCAGCAGCCACAGCAGCAGCGCCAGCAGCACGCTGAAGCCCACCACCGCCAGGCGGTAGGCGGGGAAGGTCAGGCCCAGCAGGCTCATGCCACCCTGCAGGAACGCCGGGCCCGACACCGGACGCGGGTCACCCCCCCACAGCCAGAGGCTGCCGTCGGCGATGACGAAGGCGATGCCCAGCGTCGCCAGCACCTGGCCCAGGCTGTTGCCGGCGAGCCGCCGCAGCACCAGCCGCTCGACGACCGCACCGAGCAGGCCCACGGACAGGCCGCCGGCGAGCATGGCCCAGCCGAAGCCCCAGCCGCGGTCGAGCACGCTCAAGCCGACGTAGGCGCCGAGCATGAAGTACGCGCCATGCGACAGGTTGGCCACCCGCATCAGTCCGAAGATGAGCGAAAAGCCGGCGGCCAGCGTGAACAGCACGCCGCCGAGGGCCAGGCTGTTCAGGCTCTGGATCAACCAGAAGGACATCGCGTGGCCCTGGCGCCGGCGGCTGGAACCCGAACTGCAGCCTTACTGGCCGAGATTCTTCGCCGGCGGGTAGTCGCGCGAGTAGACCGGGTTGGTCAGGAAGGCGGCGCGGCCGTAGGTCCAGAACTGCGAGACCTTCGGGTAGACCTGGACCACGCTGTTGACCAGACGGCCTTCCTTGCGCTCGACCTTGCGGATGTAGACGTCCATCTCGGGGTTGCCGAGCGCATCCAGGGCGATGGTGCCGCGCGGGTCGCTGGCCACCTGCACGTTGCGCAGCGCCGCCATGAACGCCGTCTTGTCCTCGATCTTGCCCTTGACCGCCTTCAGCGCCTCTTCGAGCATCAGCGCGGCACCGTAGGCGCCGACCGAGTAGTAGCCCGGGTCCTGCTGGTAGTCGCGCCGGATGCCGGACACGAAGCGCTTGTTGTTGGGGTTGTCGATGGTCGCGGTGTACCAGCCCGAGGAGACGACGCCCAGGGCCTCGTCGCCCATCGATTTCAGGACGCCCTCGTCGACCGTGGTCATGGCGCCGAGCAGCGGGATCTTGGCTTTCAGCCCGTACTCGTTGTACTGCTTGAGGAACTTGATGCCGTTGCCGCCGGCGAAGGCGGCGAACACGGCGTCGACGTCGGGCTTGATCTGGCCGATGTAGGTGCCGTAGTCGGCCACGTTCAGCGGCGACCAGAGCTTCTGCACGACCTTGCCGCCGGCGTCTTCGAAGGCGCGCTGGAAGCCCGCGGCGATCTCGTGACCGAACGCGAAGTCGTCGGCGATGATGGCGATGCGCTTGTACTTCAGCGTCTTCGCCGCGTAGTCGCCGAGCGGGTGGTTCGGCTGCGCCGAAGTGCCCACGGCGCGCACGAACCAGGGGTTGGGCTTGCGCTGGGTCAGGTCTTCGGCGGCGGCCGAGGGCGAGATGGTGGGCGTCTCGGTCGAGCGGATGTAGTCGTCGACGGCCAGCGCCTCGAAGGCGGCGAGCGGCCCGATGATGACGTGCACCTTGTTCTTCTCGACCATCTCCTGCGCCTTGGTCTTGGTCACCGCGGGCTGGCCGGCGGTGTCGCCCACGAAGAGCTCGACCTTGCGGCCGGCGATCATGTTGTTGCGTTCCTTCAGGAACAGGCGCAGCCCGTCTTCCATCTGCTTGCCGCCGGCGGCGAGCGCGCCGGACTTGATGGTCAGGAACCCGACCCGGATGGGGTCGCTCTCGGCGGCCAGCGCCGACGCGGACACGACCCCCGCAAGCAGTGTCATGGACAGGGTGAAGAGCAGTCGACGGTTGCGGCGCATGGAGAGTCTCCGGTGGGTGGATCGAGCGCAATGATGATGTATCACGAAGTGATGCAAGTCAAAGCGGGAAGTCCCTGAGTCGGGTTGTGTCATGAGAGAGATGTCACCCTTGAGTTGTCGGTCAGGACTGAATAAAATCTGTTATTAATCAAAGACTTATGTCACAACGATGGCTCCTGATCGGGAGCTGGACCGGGGCCCGACGGAGGTCGGCGACGCCGGAGATCCCTCTCGATCTGATGTATCAGAAGCGCCAGACCAGGTTGAACCGTGATATTCTGAAAAAGCCATGCTGGACACCACCCTCCCGACCCCCGCGAACGACAGCCGGTTGCTGCGGGAGAAGGTCTACGACCAGCTGCGCGCCGACATGATCAGCTGCCGCCTGGCGCCGGGGACCGAGATCCGCGAGAACGACCTGGCGCAGCGCTTCGGCGTCAGCAAGTCGCCGGTGCGGGACGCGCTGATGCGCCTGGAGCGCGAGGGCCTGGTCATCACGCTGCCCCGCCAGGGCTACCGCGTGGCGCCGGTTTCGCTGGTCGACATCCAGGACATGTTCCACCTGCGCGATGCTCTCGAACGGGCCTGCATGGAGCGCATCGTGCGCCGCGCCAGCCCCGAGCAGCTGGCGCAGCTCGACCGCTTCCGTCGTTTCGAGCCCGGCGGCTGGGGCGGTGGCTTCGTCGCCTACAACCGCGAGTTCCACCGCTCGCTGGCGCGCATCTCCGGCAACGCCCGCATGCGCGACCACCTCATCGACCTCATCGACCAGATGGAGCGCGCCGTGCAGCTGAGCGTGAGCAGCCTCAACAAGGGCGATCCGCAGGCCGTCGTGGACGAGCACTGCCAGATCATCGACGCCCTGCAGGCGCGCGAGGGGCCGCGCGCCCAGCGCCTGGCGAGCCGGCATGTCGCCGGGGCCGGCAAGCGCGTCATGCAGGCGATGTCGCGCGTGGTCATCGCGGCCTGAGATTTCCAACCACCTCGAGGAAGACGAATGTCGAACCCATACGGGAAGGATGCCGCCACGGCGGCCCGCGTCCACGGACTTTTCATCGACGGCCGCGAGGTGTCGGCGTCGCAGCCCGAGTTGCTGGACGTGCTCAATCCGGCCACCGGTGAACTGATCGCACAGATCGCCCATGCCACCGACGCCGATGTCGACCGTGCGGTGCGCAGCGCCGGCACGGCATTCGAGAGCCCGGAGTGGAGCGGCCTGTCCAACCGCACGCGCGCCAAGCTCATCAACAAGCTGGCCGACGTCTTCGAGGCCAACCTCGAGGAGATGTACCACCTGGAGACCACCAACAACGGTCGCTCGCTCAACGAAACGCGGGCCCAGGTGTCGCGCCTGCCCGACTTCCTGCGCTACAACGCGGGCCTGGCGATCGCGCGCCGCGATGCGGTGATTCCGGTCGACGGCAACTACCTGAACTACACGGTGCGCACGCCGATCGGCGTGGTCGGCAACTCGACGCCGTTCAACCACCCGCTGATGATCATGATGAAGAGCCTGGCGCCGACGCTGGCCTCGGGTTGCACGACGGTGGTCAAGCCCTCGGAGTACACGCCGCTGACCACGCTGCGCCTGGCGCAGCTGTTCGTCGACGCCGGCCTGCCGCCGGGCGTCTTCAACGTCATCACCGGCCTCGGCCCGACCACCGGCAAGGCGCTGGCCGAACACCCGGGCCTGGCCAAGTGGGTGCTCACCGGCGGCACCGAAGCCGGCCGCATCACCGGCGCGCTGGCCGGGCAGAATTTCGCGCACCAGACGCTCGAACTCGGCGGCAAGACGCCGGTGCTGGTGTTCGACGACTTCGACGTCGAGCAGGCCGTCAACTATGCCGCCTTCGGCGCCTTCATCGGCGCCGGCCAGACCTGCATCTGCGGCAGCCGCCAGATCGTGCAGGAGAAGATCTACGACGAGTTCGTCGAACGCCTGGCCGCCAAGGCCAGGACCATCCGCATCGGCAACCCGGCGGATCCGTCGGTGCAACTCGGGCCGGTGGTGTCGGCGCGGCAGCAGCAGCGCGTGCTGCGCTACATCAGGATCGGCCTCGAGGAAGACCGCGCACGCCTGGTGGCCGGCGGCCGCGTGCCGCCCGATCCGGCGCTGGCCGCGGGCTTCTTCGTCGAGCCCACCGTGTTCGCCGACGTGACGCCCCGCATGCGCATCTTCCAGGAAGAAGTGTTCGGGCCCTTCGTCTCGGTAAGCAAGTTCGGCACCGAAGCCGAAGGCCTGGCGATGGCCAATGACTCGCCGTTCGGCCTGGCCGGCGCCATCCGCACCCGCGACCTGACGCGTGCGCACCGCGTGGCGGCCCGGCTCAAGTGCGGCATCGTCTGGATCAACGACCACCATCGGCTCGACCCGGCCTCGCCCTGGGGCGGTGTCAAGGACTCGGGCATCGGCCGCGAATGCGGCACCGAGTCGTTCGACCAGCACTTCGAGACCAAGAGCGTCATGGTGCGCCTGGATGACGCGCCCTTCGATTGGTACAAGGACACCGCCAGCCAGCCGCGGCTCAACTGATGGCGTCGGGCCCTACAACGCGCACCCCCCTTCATCGCACGGAACCAGGAACCCAAAGATGACCGAGACCACCCCGCCGGCGCCCGTCGAATTGAGGCCGATCGACCTGATGCTGGGCGCGGCGCGCATGACGATGCAGGTCGGCGGCAGCGGGCGTCCGCTCGTGCTGTTCCACTCGCTGCTGGCCGATCGCACGAGCTTCGACCGGATCGCCGCGCCGCTGGCCGCGCGGCACCAGGTCATCGCGCTGAACCTGCCCGGGTTCGGAGGCTCGGAGGCCGTCGAAGGCGGCCTCGAGGCCGTGGCCGACCGCATCGCCGAAGCCCTCGAAGCCCTGCGGCTGCCCGAGAAGTCGATCTTCCTGGGCAACGGCTATGGCGGCTTCGTCGCGCTGTTGACGGCGATGCGCCACCCCGCCCTGGTCGAGCGCCTGGTGCTCGCCGATTGCGGCGCGGCGTTCAGCGAGCCGGGACGCGCCGCGTTTCGCGGCATGTCGGCCGCGGCCGAGAAGGGCGGGCTGGCGGCCGTGGCCGATGTCGCCATGCGGCGGCTGTTCGCCCCCGAGTACCAGGCCTTGCATCCGGAGTTGATCGCCGACCGCAAGGAGCGCTTCCTGGCCATCGACCCACGCACCTTCCACGCCGCCTGCAGCGCCCTGGCGGCGCTCGACCTGCGGCCCCGACTGTCGTCGGTGCGGCAGCCCGTTCTCGTGCTCGTCGGCGAGATGGACGAAGCCACGCCCCCCCCTATGTCGCACGAACTGGCTGCCGGCCTGCCCGACGCCCGGCTCGTGGTCCTGCCAGGGTGTGCGCATGTGCCGCAGCTGCAGGCGCCGGATGTCTTCCTCGCCGCGATCAGCGGCTTCCTCGCCGGCGCGCCGGCGGCCTGAACCGGCGCGCCCGTCCCGCTCGCAGCGCACCTGAGGAGCGCCATGTCCATCGTGCTCTACGGCTACTGGCGTTCGCTGGCCACGTTCCGCGTCCGTGCCGCGCTGAATCTCAAGGGCCTGGCCTACACCGAGACCGTCGTCGATCTCGGCCGGGGTGAACAGTTCGGCGAGGACTTCCACCGCATCAATGCCCAGCACGTGCTGCCGGCGCTCGAGCACGGCGGTCTGCTGCTGACGCAGTCGCTGCCGATCATCGAATACCTCGACGAGACGTGGCGCCGGCGTCCGCTGCTCCCCGACGACACGGCAGGCCGCGCACGCGTGCGCGCACTGGCCCAGATCCCGACCGCCGACGTGCACCCGCTGATCGTGCCGCGCGTGCGCGGCCTGCTGGAATCTGAGTTCGGCATCGACGAGCCGGGGCGCCTGAAGTGGATCCGGCACTGGTTCGACAAGGGGTCGGAAGCCATCGAAGCACGCCTGGGCGAGGCCGGCATCGAGGGCCGCTATGCCCACGGCGACCAGCTCACGCTGGCGGACCTCGCGCTGGTGTCGCACGTGATCGGCGCACGGATGTTCCAGGCCGATCTGCAGCGCGCACCCCGGCTCGCCGCGCTCGCCGACCGGTGCCTTGCACTCGACGCCTTCGCCAGCGCACACCCGCTGGCCCAGCCCGGAGCGCCGGCCTAGCCCTTTGGGCCGGCCTGCGGCCCGCGCCTGAACGCCGGCGTCGGGCGGGCATCCTGCGCGACGGCCCGGTCCGGCGGACAATCCGTCGATGAAAGCACCCAAGCGCCTGCAGCCGCTGATCGACGAAGGCCTCATCGACACCGTCGTGCGCCAGCTCATGAGCGGCAAGGAAGCCATGGTCTACGTGGTGCGCTGCGGCGACGAGACACGCTGCGCCAAGGTCTACAAGGACGCCACCCAGCGCAGCTTTCGCCAGGCGGTGGACTACACCGAGAACCGCAAGGTCAAGAACACGCGCCAGGCGCGGGCGATGGCCAAGGGCACGCGGTTCGGCCGCCAGGCCACCGAAGCCGCGTGGCAGAGCGCCGAGGTCGACGCGCTTTACCGCCTGGCCGCCGCCGGTGTGCGCGTGCCGGTGCCGTACAACTTTCACGACGGCGTGCTGCTGATGGAGCTGGTGGCCGACGAACACGGCGACGCCGCGCCGCGCCTGAACGACGTCGCCTTCACGCCCGAGCAGGCGCGGCTGCACCACGGCACGCTGCTGCAGGAAGTGGTGCGCATGCTGTGCGCCGGCGTCGTGCATGGCGACCTGTCGGAGTTCAACGTGCTGCTGGGCGCCGACGGCCCGGTGATCATCGACCTGCCGCAGGCCGTGGACGCCGCCGGCAACAACCACGCCCAGCGCATGCTGCTGCGCGACGTGGCCAACCTGCGCGGCTTCTTCGGCCGCTGGGCCCCGGAACTGCTGGCCACGGAGTACGGCGCCGAGATCTGGGACCTGTATCAGCGCGGCGCGTTGCACCCTGGCGCGTCGCTCAGCGGCCGCTTCGAGCGCCGGGCCGGACCGGTGGACATGGGCGGCGTGCTGCGCGAGATCGACGACGCGCGGGCCGAGGAAGCGGCGCGCCGTCTGCGCCTGCAAGCCGTGCGCTGAGCGCGGAGGGTCAGTGGCTGTGGCTGAGGCGGTCTTCGTTGATGGCCGCCGGGTGCGTGCGGCTGACCATCAACGCCGCCTGCAGGTACAGGCCGTTGAGAAGACGCATCGCGCGCTCACGATCGAAACCCGGCCAGGACGCGATCTCCTGCACGTTGCAGACCTGCCGCCGCAGACGCGCCACTGCGGCGCCCAAGGTGCCGGTCAGCCCAAGCAGGTGCAGCGCCGTGCCCGGGGGCACGCGGTAGGCCGCCGGGCCGGCGATCTCGGGCAGCAGCGACTCGCGCGCGCCGCGCAGCGCCAGCTCCCACAGCAGCGGGCCCAGCGGCGCGTAGTGCCGCGCCTCGCCGACGCGGGCGGTGTCGCTGCTGTCCAGCGGGCGCATCCACGCGGGCTCGACATGCAGCACGAGCACGTCGCTCAGCTCCAGGCCCAGCAACTGCTGCAGGGGCATCGTGCAATGCAGGGAGCCTTCAGCCGGAAACACGGTCAACGGGATCACGCGGTACTGGTGCTGCAGGTGCAGCAGCAGGGCGCGCCCATGGCGCACCGCGGCGGCCAGTACCTCCAGTGCTTCGAGCCCGTCGCCGTCGTGGCCGACGGGTTCGAAGCGCTTCAGGTCCTCCAGCAGCGTCGCGCTGAGCGAGGTGAGCCGGGTCGCCCCGGCGTCGGTCGCACTGGCGCGCGCGGCATCCACCTGCAGGCGGCGGAAGTCGCTCACGCGCATCAGCTCGGCGCTATCGAAGGGCAGGGACGATTCGAACATGGCAGTTTTCGTTCACGACGCGCGTCGTGCCACGACCTGCATTGGACCCGCAGCGGCATCACCGCTGGTCGTGTCAGCTGTTTCAGACGTATCCGGTTGTGCGTGCGCGCCGCATAGACTTTGCCGGTCTCGACCCAATAAACCAAGGCCCCGCTGCCCGTCGCCGGCCGGAGACGGCCGCAGGAGAATGGCCCCATGCCACGACGCTTCCACCAGCTCGACGTCTTCACCGCGGTGCCGCTCAAGGGCAACCCGCTGGCCGTGGTGCACGCCGCCCAGGGCCTGCCCGACGACACCCTGGCTGCCTTTGCGCGCTGGACGAACCTGTCGGAAACGACCTTCCTGCTGCCGCCCACCGACCCCGCGGCCGATTACCGCGTGCGCATCTTCACCCCCGGCGGCGAGTTGCCGTTCGCCGGCCACCCCACGCTGGGCAGTTGCCACGCCTGGCTGGCCGCAGGGGGGGTGCCGCGCACAGCCGACCTGGTGGTGCAGGAGTGCGGCGTCGGGCTGGTGCGCATCCGGCGCAGCGGGGGTCGGCTGGCGTTCAGCCGCGCCGCCGCTGCGGCGCAGCGGGCCGCTGGACGCGTCGCTGGTGCAACGCATCGCGGCCGCGCTGGGCGTGGCGCGGCGCGACGTGCTGCACCACCACTGGGTCGACAACGGCCCCGGCTGGTGCGCGGTGATGCTGCACTCGGCGGCGCAGGTGCTGGCCTGCCGGCCCGATCCGGTGCTGCTGGGCGAGATCAGGCTCGGCGTCGTCGGCAAACAACCGGCCGGACACGAGGCGATGTTCGAGGTGCGGGCCTTCGTGCCGTCGCTGGGTGTCGGCGAGGACCCGGTGACGGGCAGCCTCAACGCCAGCCTGGCGCAGTGGCTCATCGGCGCCGGCCTCGCACCTCCGATCTACACGGCCGTGCAGGGCACGGCGCTCGGGCGCGACGGGCGCGTTTACGTCGAACAGGTGAAGGACACGGTGTGGGTCGGCGGCGACGTTGCCGGCTGCATCGAGGGCACGGTGAGGCTGTGACGCTGCCTGTCGACCACCTGGTGGTGGCTGCCGCTTCGCTCGAACAGGGCGTGGCCTGGTGCGAGGCCAAGCTCGGCGTCACGCCGGGGCCGGGCGGCCGGCACGTGCTGTTCGGCACGCACAACCGGGTTGCGAAGGTGGCCACGCCGGCCTACCCCAACGCCTACCTGGAGATCATCGCCATCGACCCGGAGGCACCGCCGCAGCGTCGACCCCGCTGGTTCGGGCTCGACGACCCGGCGTTGCAGCAGCGCTTGGCGGCATCCCCATGCTTGATCCACGTCGTGGTGCGCACCGAGACGCTGGGGTCGCACCGGCGGGCTCTCCTCAGTGCCGGCCTGGACCCGGGCGACCCCGTCCAGGCCCGCCGCGAAACGCCCCACGGCACGCTGGCGTGGCAGATCCTGGTGCGTGCCGACGGTCGCCTGCTGTGTGCCGGCGCGTTGCCCACGCTCATCCAATGGGACGGCGCGCACCCGGCGGCGCAAATGCCCGACGCCGGGCTCGCCCTGCGGGCGCTGACGCTCTCCGGCGTGCCGGCCGCGGCACGCGAGCTGCTTCAGTTGCGCGGCGTGCAGGTGCATGGCGGCATGGGTCCGGCCGTGAGTGCAACGCTGGCCACGCCCTTGGGCGAAGTGACCCTGGAGTCCGCATGACCGAAGAACTGTTCCGCGAAGACGCCGCGTTGCCGGCGTGCGAGGCCACCGTGCTGGCCTGCGACGAGGCCGGCATCGTGCTCGACCGCACCGTCTTCTACCCGCTCGGCGGCGGGCAGGCGGGTGACGCCGGCACGCTGACCGCGGCCTCGGGCGCGGTGCTGCCCATCGCCGACACGCGCAAGCACCCGGCGCGCCCGGGCGACATCGCACATGTTCCGGCGGCCGGGGCGGACCTGGCCGCCTTCGCGCCGGGCACGCGCGTGGTGGCGGCGATCGACACCGGGCGCCGCCGCGCCCACATGCGCTTCCACACCGCCACGCACCTGTTGTGCGCGCTGGTGCCGCACCCGGTGGACGGCTGTTCGATCACCGCCGGCTACGCGCGGCTGGACTTCCACATGAACGAGCCGCTGGACAAGGAGGCCCTGACCGCCGGCATCGCGCGCCTGGTGGCCGAGGCACACCCGGTGCGTCACCGCTGGATCACCGAGGCCGAGCTCGACGCCAACCCGCAGCTCGTGCGCAGCATGAGCGTTCAGCCGCCGCGGGGCCAGGGGCGCGTGCGCGTGCTCGAGATCGAGGGTGTCGACCTGCAGCCCTGCGGCGGCACGCACGTGGCGAACACGGCCGAGGTCGGCCGCGTCGTCGTCACGAAGATCGAGAAGAAATCAGCCATGACCCGAAGGGTCGTGCTCGGCTTTGCCGAGCCGGCCGAAGGCCGGGGCTGATCTCTTCGGGGAATGCTCATGTCCGCGCAGCGGACGTGAGCGTTCACCAGAAGAAGAGCGCGATGCTGGCGCCTACTGCGGCTGCTGGTAGGCGTCGTGGCACGCCTTGCAGGCCTCGGCCACGCCGCCCGTGGCAGCCTTGATCGCGTCCAGGTTGCCGGTCCTGGCTGCCGCGTTCAGCTTGCCGGCCTCTGCCTGCAACTTGGCGGCGGCAGCATCGAACTTCGCGCGCTCCTTCCAGATCTCCGGCTTGGCGCGTGTGTTGCCGCCCTTGTCGGAGCCGTCCAGGAAGGCGACGAAGGGCAGCTTGTCGATGGTGTCCAGCAGCGCGGCGTCCTCGGCGGCCACCTTGGCGTCGAAAGGCATGCGACCGGATGCCATGGCGGCGATCCTGCCGAAGTGGAAGGACTGCATCTGCATCACGCTCTGCCGGTACTTGATGGCGTGCTCGGCATTCCGGAACTGCGCTGCAGCAGGCAGCGCCGTGGCAAGGCCGATGAGGGCAGCGACGAGAAGACGGGTCATGCGCGGATCTCCGGACGGGGCGGGATTGAAGGGGCGGCCAGGCAGTCATTGCCGGTCGGGCGCAGTGTACGTAAGGCACGTCAGCGCCACCCGCACGCCACGGTAAGCCCCCAAATCGGCGCGGCCCGGATGCGCACCGTGGGCAAGTCGCGGTATGGTTGCAGCCCCTCCGAGCACGCCCGCAGCGGCAAGCACCCGTTCGATGCCCGACCCCACCCCACAGCCCGTACGCGTCTGGGACCTGCCGACAAGGCTCTTCCATTGGGGGCTGGCACTGACGATCGTCGGCTCGGTGCTCAGTGCCAAGATCGGCGGTAGCGCGATGGTCTGGCACTTCCGCTTCGGCTTTGTCGTATTCACGTTGCTGGTCTTTCGGTTGCTGTGGGGCCTGGTGGGCGGGCGCTGGTCGCGCTTTGCCAACTTCATCCATGCCCCGGGCACGGTGCTGCGCTATCTGCGCGGCGATACGCGGCCGGACGAGCACCTTGACGTCGGCCACAACCCGCTGGGCAGCTTGTCGGTCTTCGCGCTGTTGGCGCTGCTCTCGGTGCAGGTGGGCACCGGCTTGGTCGCCGACGACGAGATCGCCAACCTCGGTCCGCTCAACCGCTTCGTCAGCGGCGCCACGGCGCTCGGCGCCACGGCCTGGCACAAGCGTTGGGGCCAGGCGCTGATCCTGGTCCTGGTGGTGCTCCACATCGGCGCCATCGTCTTCTACCTTTGGCGCAAGAAGATCAATCTCGTGCGACCCATGCTGGTGGGCGACAAGACACTGCCCGCCGGAACGCCGGCCAGTGCCGACGGCCTGCCGCAGCGGCTGGTGGCCCTGCTGCTGCTGCTGCTGTGTGCCGGCATCGTCGCCTGGGTCGTGCGGCTGGGCGCCTGAGGCCATGGAAAGCAAGCCGCAGATCACGCTGGCGACGGCCGACGAGCCGGCCCTGATCGAGGCCGCGCGCCTGCTGTTCCGCGAATACGCCCAGACGATCGGCGTCGACCTGTGCTTCCAGAATTTCGAGGCCGAACTCGCCGGCCTGCCCGGTGAATATGCGGCGCCGGCCGGCGCGCTGCTGGTGGCGCTGCTCGACGGCCAGCCCGCCGGTTGCGGTGCGCTGCGGCCGCTGAACGACGTGGACTACCCCAACGCCTGCGAGATGAAGCGCCTCTACGTGCCGCGCGCTTTCCGCCGCTTCGGCCTCGGGCGGCTGATCGCACAGCAATTGATCGACCTGGCGATGCAAGCCGGCTATTCGACGCTGCTGCTGGACACCCTGGACGACATGGAAGCAGCCCGCGGGCTGTACGCGTCGCTGGGCTTCGAGGAGATCCCGCCCTATTACTACAACCCGATCCCGGGCGCGCACTACCTCAAGGTCGATCTCGACGCACCCGGCACACGCTGGTAGCCACCGCTGCAAGTTGCCCCAGAGATGAGCCCCGCCGCCCCACCGGGCAGCCCCGAGTTCGAGGCGCTGCTGCACGCCATACGCTTCCCCGGCGATGCCGACCCCGCCGAGACGCGCGAGTGGCTCGACGCGCTGGCCACCCTGGTGCGCGAAGGCGGCGCCGAACGCGCGCGCTTCGTGCTGAGCGCGCTGCAGGACGAGGCGCGCCGCCATGCGCTGGCCTGGCAGCCGCAGCGCCAGACGCCCTATCTCAATTCGATCTCGCTGCAGGACCAGGCCCCTTTCCCGGGCCACCTGGAGATCGAGCAGAAGCTGGCCGCCATCATGCGCTGGAACGCACTGGCGATGGTCGTGCGCGCCAATCAGCGCCAGGGGGAACTCGGCGGCCACATCGCCAGCTACGCTTCGGCGGCCGACCTCTTCGAAGTCGGCTTCAACCACTTCTTCCGCGCCCGCCATGCCGGCCATGGCGGTGATCTGGTGTTCTTCCAGCCGCACTCGGCGCCCGGCGTCTATGCGCGCGCCTTCCTCGAGGGCCGGCTCACCGAAGCCGACCTCGACCACTACCGCCAGGAGGTGGCCGCCAGCGCCGAACGCATGCGCGGCGGCACGGCGCGCGGCCTGTGCTCGTACCCGCACCCGTGGCTGATGCCCGACTTCTGGCAGTTCCCCACCGGCTCGATGGGTCTCGGGCCGCTGTCGGCGGTGTACCAGGCGCGCTTCATGCGCTACCTCGAACACCGCGGCCTGGTCGCCGCCAGCGACCGCCGCATCTGGGGCTTCTTCGGCGACGGCGAGATGGACGAGCCCGAGTCGCTGGCCGGCCTCAGCGTGGCGGCCCGGGAGAAGCTCGACAACCTGATCTTCGTCGTCAACTGCAACCTGCAGCGACTGGACGGCCCGGTGCGCGGCAACGGCCGCATCATCGACGAGCTGGAGACCGTCTTCGCCGGCGCCGGCTGGCATGTCATCAAGCTCGTCTGGGGCAGTGACTGGGACGCCCTCTTCGCGCGCGACCACACGCAGGCGCTGGCCCGCGCCTTCGCGCGCACGGTGGACGGCCAGTTCCAGACCTTCTCGGCCAACGACGGCGCCTACAACCGAGCCAGGTTCTTCGGCCAGAGTCCCGAGCTCGAAGCGCTGGTCAACGCCATGACCGACGACGAGATCGATCGCCTGCACCGCGGCGGCCACGACCTGGTCAAGATCCACGCCGCCTATGCGGCTGCGGTCGCGCACCGCGGCGCGCCGGTGGTCATCCTGGCCAAGACCATGAAGGGCTACGGCATGGGCGCCAGCGGCCAGGGCCGCATGACCACGCACCAGCAGAAGAAGCTCGAGGGCCCCGACCTGCTGGACTTCGTGCGCCGCTTCCGGCTGCCGATGAGCGAGGAAGACGCGCTGGCGCAGCGCTTCTTCCGCCCGGCCGACGACAGCCCCGAGATGCGCCACCTGCGCCAGCGCCGCGCCGCGCTGGGGGGCTCGCTGCCGGTGCGGCAGGCCGCTGCGCCGGGCCTGCCGGTGCCGGCGGTGGACGCCTTCGGCGGCTTCGCGCTGCAGGCCGGCGGCAAGGAGATGAGCACCACGATGGCCTTCGTGCGGCTGCTCGCCAACCTGCTCAAGGCGCCGGAGCTCGGGCCGCGCATCGTGCCCATCGTCGCCGACGAGGCACGCACCTTCGGCATGGCCAGCCTGTTCCGCCAGGTCGGCATCTACGCGCCCGAGGGCCAGCGCTACGAGCCCGAGGACGCCGCCAGCCTGATGAGCTACCGCGAGGCGCGCGACGGCCAGATCCTGGAAGAAGGCATCAGCGAAGCCGGCGCGCTGGCCTCCTGGACGGCGGCGGCGACCAGCCACAGCACGCATGGCCTGACGATGCTGCCGTTCTACATCTACTACTCGATGTTCGGCTTCCAGCGCGTCGGCGACCTGATCTGGGCCGCCGCCGACCAGCGCTCGCGCGGCTTCCTGCTCGGCGCCACCTCGGGCCGCACGACGCTGGGCGGCGAAGGCCTGCAGCACCAGGACGGCCACAGCCACCTGGTGGCGAGCACCGTGCCCAACTGCGTGGCCTGGGACCCGGCCTTCGCCTACGAGCTGGCCTTGATCGTGCGCCACGGCATGCATCGCATGCTGGACCGCGCCACGACGTGTTCTTCTACATCACGGTGATGAACCAGAACCACGCCCAGCCTTCGCTGCCGACGGGCGCCGAGGACGGCGTGCTGCGGGGCCTGTACCGGCTGCCGGCGCCGGCCGACGCGCGGCCGCGCCCGTGGCGCGCTGCACGCTGGTGGGCAGCGGCGCGATCCTGCACGAAGTCATCGAGGCGGCGAGGTGGCTCGCGGCGCATTGGCAGGTGCAGGCCGACCTGTGCAGCGCCACCAGTTTCAGCGAGCTGGCGCGCGAAGGCCAGTCGCTCGAGCGCCATCGCGTGCTCGGTGGCAAGACGACCGCTCTGCCCTGGGCCACGCAGGTGCTGCAGGGCACGCGCGGCCCGATCGTCGCGGCCACCGACTATGTGCGTGCCGTGCCCGAGCAGTTGCGCGCACTGGTGCCCGCGGGCCGTCGCTACGTCACGCTCGGCACCGACGGTTTCGGCCGCAGCGACGGCCGCGCGCTGCTGCGCGAATTCTTCGAAGTCAGCCCGCGTCACGTCGTGCTGCGCGCGCTGCAGGCCCTGGCCGACGACGGCGACATCGACGCCGCCGTACCCGCGGCCGCGCGGCAGCGCTACGGCCTGGCCGCGGGTCCCGATCCCTGGTCGGTTTGAAGCCGGCCGCGCTTGCGGCATCATCGGGTCCATCGGCACGCCGGGCCGCCCCCAAGGGCGAATGGCGGCGTGCGCAGCACGAAGGCAACCCAGTGACCCCCCAACCACTCGAACTCCGCGCCGGCGAACTGCGCCTGGCCCTGCGTCCCGATCTCGGCGGCGCCATCGCCGGCCTCTGGCTCGGGGCCGCAGGGGGAACAGCCCGTGCTGCGCAGCACCGAGGCGGCCGACCTGGCGTCGTCGCGCCTGTCGGGCTGCTACCCGCTGGCGCCGTACTCCAACCGCCTGGGCTACCGGCGTTTCCGCTGGCTGGGGCACGACTACACCACCGCGCCCAATTTCGACGACAACCCGCACTCGGTGCACGGCGTGGCCTGGCAGCGCGCGTGGGAGGTGCTGGCCACGCGCGAGCACGAGGCCGAGTTGCGCTACGAGCACGCCGGCGACGAACACTGGCCCTTTGCCTTCGAGCTGCGCCAGCGCTACGTGCTCACGCCGGCGGCGCTGGAGGTGCACCTGGCCTTCACGAACCGCGCCGCGCAGCCGCAGCCGGTGGGCCTGGGCTGGCACCCGTACTTCCCCAAGCGCTCGCGCAGCCGGCTGCACATCGAGCTCACCGACCGCTGGGAGAACGACCCCAGCGGGCTGCCGACGCGCCGCGTGCCGCAGCCCGGCATCGACGGCGATGTGGCGCACCTGGGCTTCGACCACTGCTTCGAAGGCTGGCGCGGCGCCGCGCGCATCCGCGACGAGAAGTTGTCGCTGCGCCTGACCTCGTCGCTGCCCTACCTGGTGGTGTTCACGCCCGAGACCAAGCCCTACTACTGCGTCGAACCGGTGAGCCATGTCAGCAACGCCCTCCACATGGCGGACCCGATGGCGCACGGCCTGCGCTCGCTGGCGAGCCAGGCGACCTTCGATGCCTGGATGAAGATCGAGGTCGATCACGCGTGAGCCCGCCGGGCGGCCCCCGAGGGCGAGCACCGGAGTGCGCAGCACGACGGCACTCCTGCCGGTGAACTTTGAACGCGGCTGAACCCTTCAACCGGTGATCCCATGAGCCTGGCCCTCGACCGCAAGAGTCTGCTGCAACGGTTGCAGGTGCCCCGCGAGTGGGACCTGGCCGTCATCGGCGGCGGCGCCACCGGCCTCGGCGTGGCGCTGGACGCCGCGGTGCGCGGCTTCAGCGTCGTGCTGGTCGAGTCGCACGACTTCGCGCATGGCACCTCGTCGCGCGCCACCAAGCTCGCGCACGGGGGCGTGCGCTATCTGGCGCAGGGCGACATCGGCCTCGTGCGCGAGGCATTGCACGAACGCGCGGCGATCCTCGCCAACGCGCCGCACGTGGCGCAGCGGCTGCCCTTCGTCATGCCGGGCTACCACTGGTGGGAGCGCGGCTTCTACGGTGTCGGGCTCAAGGCCTATGACGCGCTGGCCGGGCGCCAGGGCCTGGGCGGCACGGAGTGGCTGAGCACCCGCCGCACGCTGGAGCTGCTCCCCGGCGTGCAGCCGCGGGGCCTGTGGGGCGGTGTTCGCTACTGGGACGGCCAGTTCGACGACGCCCGCCTGGCGCTGTTGCTGGCGCGCACGGCAGCCGCACGTGGTGCGCTGTTGCTCAACCACTGTGCGGTGACCTCGCTGGTGCGCGAAGGCGGCGACGCCGGCAAGCAGGTGCGCGGCCTGGTCGTGCGTGACGAGGAAAGCGGTGCCGAGACCGCCGTGCGTGCCCGCTGCGTCGTCAACGCCACCGGTGTCTGGGTGGATGCGGTGCGCGACATGGACCGCGACGAAGGTGCGCCGTCGCGGCCACCGATGGTGGCGCCGAGCCAGGGTGTGCACCTCATCGTCGACCGCAGCTTCCTGCCCGGCAACCACGCGTTGCTGGTGCCCAAGACCGAGGATGGCCGCGTGATGTTCGCCGTGCCTTGGTTCGGCAAGACGATCCTCGGCACCACCGACACGCCGCGCCACGATCTCGCCCGGGAACCGGCGCCGTTTGCGGAGGAGGTGAACTTCATCCTGCAGGAAGCCGGGCGCTACCTGCTGCGTGCACCGCATCGCAGCGACGTGCGGTCGGTGTGGGTCGGCCTGCGGCCGCTGGTCAAGCCCTCGGGCGAGGAGGGCGAGAACACGAAAGCCCTGTCGCGCGAGCACACCGTCATCGTCGGCCGCTCCGGCCTCATCACGGTCACCGGCGGCAAGTGGACGACTTATCGGTCGATGGCCGAGGACGTGCTGGACCGCGCCATGGCGCGCGGCCTGCTGGCGCGTCGCCCGGGCGGCGTGACGGCGAAGTTGCCGCTCGTGGGCGCCGCACCCGGCCGCCCGCTGGCCGAGCCGCCGGGGGAACACCTGTACGGCAGCGAGGCACCGCTGCTGCGCACGCTGCCCGGGGCGCAGCGTTGGCTGTGGCGCGACTCCGAATCGGGCCGGGGCGGGCTCAGCGAGGCCATGGTGCGTTTTGCCGCGCGCTACGAGATGGCGCGCGATGTCGAGGACATTCTGGCGCGGCGCTGCCGGCTGCTGTTCCTGGACGCCGCCGAGGCGGCCCGCCAGGCCGACGCGGTGGCGGCCATCCTGGCCGAAGAACTCGATCGCGAGATCGATGCCGCGGCCTTCAAGGCCCTGGCCGCGGCCTATCAGCGCCTGCCGTAGCCGCGCACGGAACGCCTTGGCACCGGCAGCTACATCGACGAATACTTCACCGAGCAGCCATAGGCCCGCGTCGACGGCGTACCGACCGCCTTGCCGGCCAGCGACTCGGCCAGAGCCACCTTGACGTGGTTGGTGGCGCCGGTGATGTCGGCCGGGTTCGCCGTGGGCTTGTTATCGATGGCGCCGGCATAGACCAGCGTGCCGACGGGGTTGACGATGTACATGTGCGGCGTCGTGCGCGCGCCGTAGGTGCGGCCGACCTTGCCGTCGCTGTCCATCAGCGTGGCCGTGGCGGCGGCCTTCTGGTCTTGCATCCACTGCGCCATCGCGGCCGGCGTCCTGTAGTCGCTGGCGTCCGGCGCCGTCGAATTGACCGCCAGCCAGACCACGCCCTGGGCCACGGCCTCCTTCTGCGTGCCCTGCATGTTCGCGCTGTGGTAGTGCTTCTGCACGTACGGGCAGCCGGGGTTGACCCACTCCAGCACGACGTGCTTGCCCTTGTAGTCGGCCAGCGAGACCGTCTTGCCGCCGGCATCGACGGCGGTGAAGGCGGGGGCGGGCTGGCCCACGGTGGCGGCGGCGAGTGCCGGCCCGGCACACAGGGCGAGGGCGGTGGCGAAGAGTGTCAGCTTCATCGTCAGGCTCCTTGGGCAGTCAGGAAGAAGGCAGGGCGGACAGGGCGTCGCGCACTTCTTCGGAGCTCAGAATTTCGCTCAACAGGCGTGGCCCTGCGGCGCCCGGGGAATAGAGCGCATAGACCGGCACGCCGCTGCGGCCCAGCCGGGCGAGTTCCGCGGTGATGGCGGCGTCCCGCCGCGTCCAGTCGGCGCGCAGCAGCAGCACGCGCCTGGCGGCAAAGGCGGCCTGCACCTCGGGCCGCGCGAGCGTGGTGCGCTTGTTGAACTGGCACGTCACGCACCAGGCGGCGGTGAAGTCCACGAACACCGGTTGGCCCGCCGCCTGTGCCTGCGCCACGCGATCGACCGACCAGGGCTGCCAGGCTTCGCCCGCGCCCGGCCCCTGTGCCGCGGCCTCGTGGCGCAGCGCGGGAACGGCCCAGAACAGCGCTGCCGCGACGAGCACCAGCGCCGCGGCGCCAAAACCGCCGCGGGCGCGCGGCCCGAGCACCGGCGAGCCCAGTGCCCAGGCGGCGAAGGCCAGCGCCAGCAACAGGGCCAGCAGCGCCGCCGCGCCGTCGATGCCCACCTGCTGCCCGAGCACCCACACCAGCCAGACCACGGTGGCGAACATCGGGAAGGCCATCACGGTCTTGAAGTGCGCCATCCAGACCCCGGGCCGCGGCAGCCGCCGCGCCAGTGCCGGCCAGGCGCTGGCCGCCAGGTAGGGCAAGGCCATGCCCAGCCCCAGGGCGGCAAAGACCGCCAACGCCTGCCACGCGGGCAAGGTGACGGCCAAGCCCAGCGAGGCGCCCATGAAGGGCGCGGTGCAGGGCGAGGCCACCGCCACCGCCAGCACGCCGGTCAGCAGCGAGTCGACCACCGGGTGTCGCGCCCGGACGGCGGCCACCGAACCGGGCAGCACCGAGCCGAGTTCGAACACCCCCGCCAGATTGAGCCCGATGAGCGTGAACAGCGCCGCCAGCGTGGCCACGACGGCCGGCGACTGCAGCTGGAAGCCCCAGCCGAGTTGCTCGCCTCCCGCACGCAAGGCCAGCAGCAACGACGCCAGCGCCACGAAGGACAGCACCACGCCCGCGGTGTAGGCCAGGCCGCCGGCCAGCAGCGCGCGCCGGTCGTCGCCGTGGGCCGCGAACCCGAGCACCTTCAGCGACAGCACCGGGAAGACGCAGGGCATCAGGTTGAGCAGCACGCCGCCGGCCAGCGCGAACAGCAGGGCCAGCGCCAGGCCGAGCGGGGGTGCCGTGGGCGTGACCGGTGGTGCAGGCGTCGCGACGGCCGCGTCGCCCAGTGCGGCGGGCGGGGCCGCGACGGCGGGCCACGGTGTCGTCAGCGCCACCTGCACCGACAACCCCGCGACCTGGCCGGGCGCGGCCAGCACGGCGGGCAGGGCCTGCGGCGAGGCGCTGCGTTGCGGGTCCAGCGGCACGCGGGCCGTCCACTCGCCTCCCTGCCACGCGCTCTGCGGCGGGGCGGCGTTGTGGATGACGCCCGCTGTCTCGGGAAAGAAAGTGAGTGCCCGGCCCTGCCAGTCCGCCGGCAGACCGGCCACGCGCACGACCAGTGCGCCGCCTTCCACCGCCGCCGTGGCGTGCGCGCCCGGTACGGCCTGCGGCAAGGCCGCGCGCGCGGCGGCAAACAGCGCGGCGTGGCCGGCGGTGGCGGCCTGCGCGGGCACATCGAGCGCGAACTCGCCCTCTTCGGGGATGCACACGTCCTTGCACACCAGCCATTCGGCGCGCAGCTTCACGCTCAGCGTGTCAGCCTTGAAGTCCGGGGGCACGGTCACGGCCACCGGCAGCAGCAGCGTGCCGTCGTAGCCGTAGTTCATCAGCGGCCCGAGAGGCAGCTTGCTCGGCGTCGGCCACTCCACGTCGCCGGCCACGACCCCGGTGGGGAGCGTCCAGCTCAGCGTGGTCGGCAGGCCGGAGTCGCCCGGGTTCTTCCAGTAGGTGTGCCAGTGGGGCTGGTGCTCGAGCTTCAGGCCCAGCCGCAGCGGTTGACCGGCAGAGACGCCGGCGGGTGCATGGGCCACCAGTTCGGCACGGACCTGTGGCGTGGTGACGACGGCGCCAGGCGTGGCGGCGGCCAGTGCCGGGACACCCAGCCATGCGACGAGCAGCAGTCTGATGAATTTCATGCAGCGGGATGGAGACGGAGCGAGGGGCGCAAGTTCCGCGCCATCGCTGATTGTGCTTCGCCGCGGCAACGGTCAAACCCGATCTGCGGCGTATGCCATCGGGGCCTGCGGGTTTATTCGTATAATTTCGAGGCTTTGCTGAGCTCACCCATGATGGCGATCGAACGGCCCCCCCGGAGCGACCGCTGGGATGACGAAGAAGACGAGGGTTCCGAAGGGGGCTGGTCAAGGGCTTTCAAGCCGCTGACGCGAGAGCAGGCGCAGGCCTTGCGTGCCGCCGATCCGCCGGTGTCACCCTGGCGGGTGATCGGGGCGCAAGGGGCGGTGGGGTTGGCAGTGGCCGTGTTGGCCGTGCTGCTCACCGGACGGCAGGAGATGGGGTGGTCGGCGCTGTATGGCGCTGCCACGGTGGTGGTGCCCGGGGCCTTGATGGCGCGCGGCATGACCAGCCGGCTCAGCAGCATGTCGCCCGGCGCCAGCGCCGTCAGCTTCATGTTGTGGGAGATGGTCAAGATTGCGGTTTCGGTGGCCATGCTGGTGCTGGCACCGAAGTTCGTGCAGCCCTTGAGCTGGCCGGCGTTGCTGGTGGGTCTGGTGCTGTGCATGAAGGTGTACTGGTTGGCGCTGCTGTGGCGCCGGCCGGCGAAGAGATAGAAAACGGGACGGGAACAAATGGCAGCCCAGGGTCACGAAGCGAACGCGCCGACTGCCGGCGAGTACATCGTCCATCACCTGCAGCATCTGCAGAACCACAAGCAGACCAGCGTTGTCGACTTCACGGTCTTCAACATGGACTCGATCTTCTGGGCCGTCTCGCTGGGCGTGCTCACCTGCTGGCTGCTGTGGCTGGCCGCGCGCAAGGCAACGTCGGGCGTGCCGGGGCGCTTCCAGGCCGCCGTGGAGATCCTCGTCGAGATGGTCGACGCCCAGGCCAAGGGCATCGTGCACAACGCGCAGAGCCGCAAATTCGTGGCCCCGCTGGCACTGACCGTCTTCGTCTGGATCTTCCTGATGAATGCGATGGACCTGCTGCCGGTGGACCTGATCCCCGCCTTCTGGCACGTCGCCGGCCCGGCGCTGGGCGCCAAGGACTACATGCGCGTCGTGCCCACCGCCGACCTGTCCATCACCATGGGCCTGAGCGTCAGCGTGCTGCTGATCTGCCTCTACTACAACGTCAAGATCAAGGGTGCCGGCGGCTGGATCCACGAGCTGTTCTCGGCTCCCTTCGGCGACAAGTGGTTCCTGTATCCGGTGAACTTCCTGATGCAGCTGGTGGAGTTCGTGGCCAAGACCGTCTCGCACGGCATGCGGTTGTTCGGCAACATGTATGCCGGCGAACTGATCTTCATGCTGATCGCGCTGATGGGCGGCGCCTGGGCCTTCACCGCCACCGGCATTGCGCTGGCCATCGGCCACATCATCGCCGGCACGGCGTGGGCCATCTTCCACATCCTGATCATCACGCTGCAGGCCTTCATCTTCATGATGCTGACGCTGATCTACGTGGGCCAGGCGCACGACTCGCACTGAGCGCACGCCTCGTTCCTTTTCCCGTTTCCCGCTTCACCCCTTTCTCACTCACCTTCCACACCAGGAGCTAAAAATGGAAGTCATCAGCTTTGTTGCCCTCGCCGCGGGCCCCATCATTGGTCTCGGCGCTGTCGGCGCCTGTATCGGTATCGGCATCATGGGCAGCAAGTACCTGAATCGTCGCCCGCCAGCCCGAACTGATGGGCGAACTGCAGACCAAGATGTTCCTGCTGGCCGGCCTGATCGACGCGGCGTTCATCATCGGCACGGGTATCGCGCTGTCGTTCGCCACCGCCAACC
>CAVQWK010000026.1:0-152954 GCA_963717575.1 uncultured beta proteobacterium
CAATTGCTTGGTGATGTGCTCTTGGTCATCGCCCCCGCGTGGTTCGTGTTTGTGGCGATCAGTTCTGGTTTCGGCCTCGGGGGCACCATGGCGGAACGCGCGCTGAACCGCTGGCCCGGTCTTGGCCGACGCGCCCCAACCAGCCGCTTCAGCGTCTGCATGCCGCCGCTATTATTGGTGATGTTCGCGGAACGGGCTGCGCGTCGCCGGCCCGACGATGGGCATGTCGAGCCTGGAGGCATGGAGTTTGCCCTCGACAACGAAGGACTTGGCGCCCTGCTTGGGGCGCTGGTGATCGTCGGCGGCGGTCTTGCTGGAGCTTCGGCGAGGCGGCCACGCGGTGGCGCCGGGCGAAGACCGGGACCCCCAAGGGTGGCTGCTCGCCGCCCTCGGGTTGGGCGTGGTCGGGCTGGCGCTGGCGAGCCTGCGCCAGCGGCGGCGGGCGCAGCGCGTAGCGCAGACGCAGGCGGCGCGGCGGTAGTACGGTGGCCGCAGCCACGCGCTGCCGTGGACACATCGAGCGCGACGCCCTCCTACATGGCAACGCCGTTGAGCAACCCGCCGGCGTCGCGGCGAGACCTTGCGCGGTGGGTGGCCGCCGGCATCTTTCCGCGCCCGTTCGTCAGGATCGCGGGCCGGCCCGCATCCCGGGCGCTGCGAGTGGCCGGACCGCCGGCTGTTCGCGTGAGACACATGATCCCCAGTCAAGACGAGCACGAGATCATGCACAACGTTGCCCCGGTTGCTTGAGAGGGTCGTGTGTTCCGCTGGCGAAGACGCGGACAACCTGCGCCATCGGCTGAGCATTCTCAAGATCAATTGATTTCCGGCGTAAGCTTCGTAAACAGGAGTTTGGCTGCCGCAGTTTGCCGGCTAACCGAAGGAATTGAACAGAATCGAGGCCTACTGAAGGCCGAGCACGCAAAGGAGGCTGAGATGACCACGAGAACTACCATCCGTTGGATGTTTTGTGCCTTGGTCGTGTTTTTCCCTCGGCTGGAAGAGTCCATCGCCGCCAGACTACCCCGCTGCTATTGAATACAAGCAGTCCATGGTCAAGGTTCTCCAGGAAGGCGACATTCAGGGCTGGCCGAGCCGGCTTGACCACGACACCCCGGTATCCCGATTTCATCGCCGTGAGCGCCGACGGTAGAAAATTGGGATTTACTGTGAAGCTGAACTCTTACAGCGACAGGCATATCTACGTGATGAACAGCGACGGCACCGGTTTGATGGACCTGACCAGCAGACTTCCCGCCGGCGTCTCTCCTGGTACTCCTCAACTGAATGACGACGGTTCGCGGCTGTTCTTCTGGGACTACGGCAAAGGCAATATCTACTATATCGACACCCTTGCCCCCTTCAGTGTTCATACAGCCTACAAGCCGGATACATTCTGGTTGGGAAGCAAAAGAAGCTATAGCCTGAACAGCGCGGGCACGGTTATTTATCTGAAACACTTCTGGAACGTCGGTACCACGTCTCACTACGGTCTGGTTTCGACGGTGGTGGGAAGCAATGTCCTTACCCCGGCAGTGGACGTGCTGTCGCTTACGCCACGAAAAACCGTCGATTATGACCTCCAGTTTCTGGATGCGTCTCGCACGGATGGTCAGGCTTCTTTTGACCTACTACCCAGATTACTGGAAAGACCGTCGCGAGGTGATGTGGAAGACCCTCCGCTCAGCCAATGCCCAACGAGTGGCATGACAATGATCTGGGACAACTCGGCTACTTCACTCCAATACTGCCATATCATGAGCGCTGATGGCAGCAAGGTCCTCTACAACTTCCAGAATACCGGCGGCCTTCCTGAATTGCATCTCCTCGACCTGGATACCGGTGCAAAGACTCCATTGATTCAACTCGTCGATCGGCTCGATCTCTTGGAGTTTCCAGCCCTATCGCCTGACGGAACCGTTGCGCGCTGGAGTTCGGGTGGTTACAAAGCCACGCGCCCGCATCCTCGCCACGGGAGAAATGCGGGACACTTTCTCCTATCACTTTCCGCAATCGCGCTCGGTCGGTGGCAGTAATCTGACGGATATTACAGCTGATAACCGCTTTTACTACATGGGAAGTGAGCCGGCATCGGTGTCATACATTCACCGCGTCGATATGAATCCGAAGAGTACCGCTCCCGCTCCTGATGTTGTCTCTATAAGCTTTGGACAACAGCAACTCTTTCTCGGCAGCACAACACCGATCCCGATTACAGTTCACGTGAATGATCCCAAGGGAGTGAGCAATATAGTCTCAGTACAGATGCATACCCTTGTGGATGGTCGGGAATTTCCATACGGCCAAGTGTACGAACCCCTCTCTTATACTACACCACTGACGAATAAAGGCGATGGCACATTCGTCGGGTCTGTTTATCCAAATAAATACAGTAGCGTATACACCAAGTACGGACTTCCCCGGCCGGTCGGAGTCCGCGTGGTAGTCAAGAACAGCGATGAGCATTATGTCCTGGCGGATACGGTGATTACGGTGATGCCCGCTTCGAACTCCCAATCGGACTGCCTCTTTAGCTGGGCAGAGAGTGCTTACCCAGATCTGTTCGCGCCTGCTGGCGCCACTTCAGGACTTTCCGATCCGTATTACTATCGGTACTACTATCAGACCAATGCCTATCTAGGGATCTCCTCTGCCGATGGTCACGTCTACTACCTTGGACCAATGTCCAACAATTCCATTCTCGACGTGGGTGCATTGCCAGGATGGTTAGCGACTGCAGGATGCCAGTAGCGGGTCTGCCCTGCATGCCGCGTTGGGCATAGTCGTGGACGCGGTCGATGAAGTCGTGCTCGGTCTCGGCAGGCTCGCGCGTGAAGCGCTGGCCCAGCGCCGTGGCGAACGTCGCCTCGCCGGCCTGCACGCCGGGGTCGATGAACCGGATCACGATCAGGACGAGGTAGTCGGCGGCGCGGCTGACCGCCTCCAGCGCGGCGAGTCTGCGGTCAAGTGCCAGCTTCATCGTTGACGATCCTGCGTCAGTTCTTGGGCGTCGTCGGTGCTGGGGCGGCCGCAGACCGCCATGACCAAGGGCCCAAATTTGGCGGTGGCTGCGCGATCTTGCTGCCGGACATCTGCCCTCACAGGTCCGCCGCCCAGACCTCCCGATCAAAGTCATCGAGGGCATCGCGCTGCTCGCGCAGCGTGCGCGAGAGCTCCCTCAATTCCTGACGCTGCCCGCCCTTCGATGCGTTACGCGCGACCACAGCCTTACCGTCGGCGCTCGTCGACCCCGTTGACCGCTCCCACGGTCGCCAGCCCTTGATGAGCTCCGCCTGTCGCGCGTGCGCTCCAAAGTCCAGCCGTTCGCTATTCGACGCCTCCAAGAGTTTGTCTGGCTCCGCATGAATTTCTCTCGCGGGCGAGTCGACGCCGTTGTTCACTTGCTGAGGGCCGGCGGCGCTGTTGGTCTGCCGTACGAACGCCACGGCGCGCGGGTTCTTGATCTCGGCCAGCGCCTCTAAGGTGATGCAGTGAAGTGATGTGATGTGAAGTCAATCGACAAGAAAAAGCCGGCAGCAACGGGCACTTAGGTTCAGCGTATGCAGGTTCTTGAAGTTATGTGAACAGGCTTTGACGTTACAGGTGGCGAGCCGCACGGTTCGAGATCTCCTTCTTTGCTTGCTTGAAATGGCATCGGGTCGCGCCTCTCGCCGACCACTTCCCAGCCGCGCCTTCAGCGGATCAGGAAGGCCAGCACGCGGTCGGCGAATTTGCCGTAGGGGGGCATCAGGAACTTCAGCGTCGGGAACCGCCCCTGGTAGAACACCGGCCGCAGCTTGGAGAAGGTGTGGAAGCCCTCCTCGCCGTGGTAGTGGCCCATGCCCGACTCGCCGACGCCGCCAAAGGGCAGGTCGTGCTGGCCGACATGGAACAGCGCGTCGTTGACCGACACGCCGCCCGACATCACGCGGTCCAGCAGCATCTGCACCGTGTCGCGGTCGTGGCTGAAGGGGTAGATCGCCAGCGGCCGCGGGCCGGCATTGACCGCGTCGACCACCTCTTCCAGCGACCGGTAGCCGCGGATCGGCAGGATCGGCCCGAAGATCTCGCGCTGCCACAGCACGCTGTCGGGCGGCGCGTCCAGCACGATGTGCGGCGCGATCTTGCGCGTGGCGGGGTCGAACGCCGGCCCGGGCAGCAACTGCAGCAGCGTGGCGCCGCGTTCGCGCGCGTCGTCCAGCCCGGCCAGCAGGCGGTCGAACGCCCGCTGGTCGATGATCGACGTGTAGTCGGGCGAGGCCAGCGACGGGTAGCGTGCCGGCACGATCTCGCGCGCCGCCTGCACGAAGGCCTCGACCTTTGCTTGCGGCAGCCACAGGTGGTCGACCGTGGTGCAGATCTGCCCGGCGTTGAGGAACTTGACGAACAGGATGCGCTCGGCCGCCACGCGCACCGGGAAGTCGTCGCACACGATGGCCGGCGAACGGCCGCCGAGTTCCAGCGTCACCGGGCACAGGTTCTGCGCCGCGGCCGTCATCACCAGGCGGCCGGTGGCGCCCGATCCGGTGAACAGCAGGTGGTCGAAAGGCAGGCGGGAGAATTCGACGCCCACGCCGCCGGTCTCGTCGAAGAACTGCAGCTTCTCGGGCGGGAAGTAGGCCGGGATGCGGTCGATCAGCAGACGCGCCAGGTGGCGCGAGTTCTCGCTCATCTTGACCATGGCGCGGTTGCCGGCGGCAAAGATGGATGTCAACGGCACCAGGCTCAGGTTGACCGGAAAATTCCAGGGCACGATCACGCCGATCACGCCCAGCGGCTGCGGAATCACCCGGTTGCGCGCGCCGAAGAAGGTGCGCAGGTCCACGCCGCGCCGCTGCGTCTTCATCCAGCCGCGCAGGTGCCGGGCGGTGTGGTCGATGCCGTCCACCGCCGGCACGATCTCCGCCAGCAGCGTCTCGTGGCGCGAGCGGTGGCCGTAGTCGGCGCTGATGGCGTCACACAGCGCCTCCTGGTTCTCGCGCACGAAGCGCTGCAGCGTGCGCAAATCGGACAGACGCTCGGCCAGCGTCGGCACGGGGTGGGCGAGATAGGCCTGGCGCTGCAGGGCCAGGGCACTGGAAAGGGTGTCTGCGAGGGTGTTCACTGGTGTGCCTTCGTGCTGCGCACTCCGGTATTCGCCCTTGGGGCGGCCCGGCGGGCTCATGGTGTGATTCGGGAGTCGGGCGGGATTAGACCATCGCCAGGCCGGCGCCATTGACATCGGTCAACCGGAGAGTGTCGGTGGCTGCCGAGAATCCGCCACCCGGCGAGCGGTTCGCGCCCGTCCTTCCATTTTCACGAGGCTGGCCATGTCCGCGACATCCCTGGTGCGTATCGACATTCGCGATGCCGTCGGCATCATCACGCTCGACCATCCGCGGCAACGCAATGCGCTGAGCCGGCAGCTGGTGGACGAGATCGTGGCCGCGCTGGCGGAGTTCGGCCGCAGGCGCCTGCGCGTCGTGGTGCTGCGCGCCGCTGCCGGCAGCACGGTGTGGTCGGCCGGGCACGATGTGCACGAGTTGCCCGATACCGGCCGCGACCCTCTGGGCTGGGACGATCCGCTGCGCTATCTCATACGCGAGATCGAGAACTTCCCGGCGCCGGTGATCGCGATGGTCGAGGGCAGCGTCTGGGGCGGCGCCTGCGAGACCGTGTTCGCCTGCGACCTCGTCATCGCCGCGCCGAACGCCACCTTTGCGCTGACGCCGGCGCGGCTGGGCGTGCCCTACAACGTGAGCGGCATGCTGACGGTGCTGAACGCGTCGAACATGCGCATCGCCAAGGAGATGGCCTTCACCGCCAAGCCCATCTCGGCCGAGCGCGCCGAGCGGCTGGGCATCATCAACCATGTCGTGCCCATCGGGGAGCTGGAGGCCTATTGCCTGGACCTGGCCGCCGATATCGCCGCCAATGCGCCGCTGAGCATTTCGGTGATGAAGGAGCAGTTGCGCATCCTGGCCGGTGCGCACCCGATGTCGCCCCAAGGCTTCGAGCGCGTCCAGGGCCTGCGCCGGCTGGTCTACGACAGCGACGATTACCGCGAGGGCATCCGCGCCTTCAAGGAGAAGCGGCAGCCGGTGTTCCGGGGGGAGTGACGGGGAGCGCGCCCGGCGCGTCGGTGACGTCAGGGAACGGCCTCTTCGGCGGCATGCTTGCGTGCCCGGCGCACGGCCAGGATGGCCAACACGGCCAGCGCCGGCACGGCAACGCCCACCAGCAGGTCGGGCTCGAGCTTCAGCCCGCCGGCCTTCAGGCCCTTGGTGACGTAACCGACGAGCCCGGCCAGGTAGTAGACGATCGCCGCCACCGACAGCCCCTCCACCGTCTGCTGCAGGCGCAGCTGCAGTTTGGCGCGGCGGTTCATCGACGACAGCAGCGCCTGGTTCTGGCGTTCGCGCGCAATGTCGACGCGGGTGGACAGCAGGTTGCTGGCCCGCGCGACGCGCTCCGACAGGCCAAGCAGCCGCTGCGACGCGGTGTTGCAGGTGGCTACCGCCGGCGTGAAACGGCGCGCCATGAATTCCTCGATCGGCTGCACGCCCGGCAACCGCGACTCGCGCAACTCGGCGATGCGCCGCATCACCAATTCGTCATAGGCCTTGCAGGCGCCGAAGCGGAATTGGCTCGCCGCCACGCTGCTTTCGATTTCGGCGGCCAGCCGCGTGAGTTCGTGCAACAGCCGTTCGTCGTCGCCGCCGCCCAGGGCGATGCCGTCGGTGAGCGTGGCCAGTTCACGTTCGATCTGCAGCAGACGCGGCGTCTGGCGGCGCGCTATGGGCAGCGCCAGCAGCGCCAGCATGCGGTAGGCCTCGATCTCGGTCACGCGCTGCAGCGTGCGTCCGGCCTGGCCCTGCGTGAGCTGGCGGTCGAAGACGAGATAGCGCGAGAAGCCGTCGTCGTGGATCCGAAAGTCGGTGTAGACCGACCCGGCCCCTTCGGCGATGCGCGAGCCGGCAACCGCGTGGCCGCCGAAGTGCTCGGTCAGTTCGGCGGCTTCCAGCGGTTCGGCGGCTCCGGAGAGCAAGTCGACGTGCACCGCCGCCACGGTGGGGCCGGGGATGTCGGCCAGCCAGCCGGCAGGCATTAAAGCGGCGGCGGATTCGCCGAAGGGCCGCTCGGCGGCGCCGGCGACGATGAGGAGATAGCCCGAGAACTCGCCGTGGCGCTCCCACTTCAGCCGCACGGCGCCGATGTCGCAGCGGAAGTGCGTGGCGTCGGCTGCCGGAGGCATGACGCCGTGGCGCTGGCACAGCCAGGTCAGGTGTGCCTTCTCACGCACGCGGTCGTCGGTGTCGATCTGGACCGCGATGTAGCTGGCGCGCGCCGGCGTCTGCACCGGCTCGGGCGGACGCGCGTGCACTTCGCCGGCCAGCGCCAGCCGCTCGGGGTGGTTCGGGGGAAACATCGGCATCGTCGGCATCAGGGTTCGTGCGGTGTCCGCGTCCGAAGTCGCGCGCGGCAGATCATCGACGTGACGCCTCCGGCGGTCACGGGGTGGTTGTACTCCCGCCCCGGCGTCGCGTGTAGGTGACGAAGCGATACGTCACGCCGGCTGCCGTGACGGCCCCGGCGCTGGCCAAGGCCTCGAATTGCGAGCGGTCCCAGGCCGGGAAGAAGGCATCGCCGTCCAGGTCGGCGTCGATCTCGGTCAGCATGAGCGTGTGCGCCAGCGGCAGCGCCTGCGCGTAGAGCTGTGCGCCGCCCATCACGAAGACGCGCGGGGCTTCGGCCACCAGGTCGAGCGCCTGCCCCAGGCTGGACACGACCTCGGCGCCGGGGACTTGCAGCGCCGCGTTGCGGCTGACGACCACGTTGCGCCGCCCGGGCAGCGGCCGGAACCGCTGCGGCAAGGACTCCCAGGTCTTGCGGCCCATGATCACCGGGCAGCCCAGGGTGGCTTCGCGGAAGTGGCGCTGGTCGGCCGGTTCGTTGAACAGCAGCGCGTTGCCGCGCCCGATCGCGCCGTTGCGCGCGACGGCGGCGATGAGGACGATCTCAGCGGGTCGCTTCATGGTTGTCCGCCGCAGCGCGCGGGCCAGCGATCAAACCGCCACCGCGGCCCTGATGGCGGGGTGCGGGTCGTAGCCCTGCACCTCGAAATCCTCGAACGCATAGTCGAAGATCGAAGGCGGCCGGCGCTTGATCACCAGCGCCGGATAGGGGCGCGGTTCGCGCGACAGTTGCAGCGCCACTTGCTCGTGGTGGTTGCTGTAGATGTGGCAGTCGCCGCCGGTCCATATGAAGTCGCCCACGTCCAGGTCGCACTGCTGCGCCAGCATGTGGGTCAGCAGCGCATAGCTGGCGATGTTGAAAGGCACGCCGAGGAAGATGTCGGCGCTGCGCTGGTAGAGCTGGCAGCTGAGCCGGTTCTCGGCCACGTAGAACTGGAAGAAGGCGTGGCAGGGCAGCAGCGCCATCTTCGAGAGCTCGGCCACGTTCCAGGCACTGACGATGATGCGGCGCGAGTCGGGATTGGTCTTCAGCTGCTGCACGACCTGCGCGATCTGGTCGACGTGGCCGCCGTCGGGCGTGGGCCAGCAACGCCACTGCACGCCGTAGACCGGCCCCAGGTCGCCGTCGGCGCGCGCCCATTCGTCCCAGATCGTGACGCCGCGTTCCTGCAGCCAGCGCACGTTGGAGTCGCCACGCAGGAACCACAGCAGCTCCAGCGCGATGCTCTTGAAGTGCACCTTCTTGGTGGTGACGAGCGGGAAGCCCTCGCGCAGGTCGAAGCGCATCTGGTGGCCGAAGAGGCTCTTGGTGCCGGTGCCGGTGCGGTCGGCCTTGGCCACGCCGTGCGTATCGACATGGCGCATGAAGTCTTCGTACTGCGATCGGGCGGGGCGCGTCATGGCGCGGATTCTATCGACGGCCCCCCTCGCGGGGCCCTGCCGGTGCCCGGCGGCGCGGGCCTACGCCGTCGCCGGCTGCAGGTCGAACTGCATCGCGGCCAGCCGCGCATACAGCCCGCCTCGCGCCACCAGTTCATCGTGCGTGCCGATGTCGACGATGCGTCCGCCGTCCATGACCACGATGCGGTCGGCCTTGAGCACCGTGGCCAGGCGGTGCGCGATGACCAGCGTGGTGCGGTCGGCCATCGCGGCTTCCAGTGCGGCCTGCACGACGCGCTCGCTTTCGGCGTCGAGCGCGCTGGTGGCTTCGTCCAGCAGCAGCAGCGGCGGGTTCTTGAGCATGGCGCGGGCGATGCTGATGCGCTGGCGCTGGCCGCCCGACAGGCGCACGCCGCGTTCGCCCAGATAGGTGCCGTAGCCCTCGGGCAGCGCGCTGATGAACTCGTGCGCGTAGGCGGCGTGGGCTGCGGCGATCACCTCGTCGTCGCTGGCGCCGGGGCGGCCGTAGCGGATGTTCTCCAGCGCACTGGTGGAGAACACCGTGCTGTCCTGCGGCACGATGCCTACGCGCTCGCGCAGCGCCGCCAGCGCGGCGTCGCGCACCGGCACGCCGTCGATACGCACGGTGCCGGCCTGCGCATCGTAGAACCGCAGCAGCAACTGGAAGACCGTGCTCTTGCCGGCGCCGCTGGGGCCGACGAGCGCCACCGTCTCGCCGGGCCGGATGTCCAGCGAGAAGTCGGCCAGCGCATGTTGCTTCGGCCGCGACGGATAGTGGAAGCCGACATGCTCGAAGCTCACCGCCGAGCCGCCGCGCGTGGCCGGCAGCGGCACCGGCACCGCGGGGTCGGCCACCGGCGATCGGGCCGCCAGGAGCTCCATCAGCCGCTCGGTGGCACCGGCGGCGCGCAACAGGTCACCGTAGACCTCGGACAGCACCGCCACCGCACCGACGAAGATGATCACGAAGACCACCGTCTGCCCCAGGTGGCCGGCGCTGGTCTTGCCGGCCAGCACGGCCTGCGTGCCCTGGTACAGGCCCCACAGCAGCGTGCCGAAGGTGGCGGTGATCATGAACGCCACCAGGAAGGCGCGCACGCGGGTGCGCTTGCGTGCGGTCTCGAAGGCGTCTTCGGTGCTGCGGTCGAAGCGTGCGCGTCTCGCGCGCTTCCTGCACATAGCTCTGCACGACCGGGATCTCGCCCAGCACCTCGGCGGCGATGGCGCTGGAGTCGGCCACGCGGTCCTGGCTGGCGCGGCTGAGCTTGCGCACGCGGCGACCGAAATAGATGCTGGGCAGTACCACCAGCACCAGCACGCCCAGCACCTGCGTCATGACCCAGGGGTTGGTGACGATCAGCGCGATCAGCGCGCCGATGCCCATCACCGTGTTGCGCAGGCCCATGCTCAGGGACGACCCCACCACCGTCTGCACCAGCGTGGTGTCGGTGGTCAGGCGCGAGAGCACCTCGCCGGTCTTGGTGCTCTCGAAGAACTCCGGGCTCTGCCGCAGCACGTGGGCATAGACGGCGTTGCGCAGGTCGGCGGTGATGCGTTCGCCCAGCCAGCTGACCATGTAGAAGCGCGCGGCCGAGAAGGCCCCCAGCGCCGCCGCCACGGCGAACAGCGCCAGGAAGTGCCCGCGCAGCGCCATCAGGCGCTCGCCCGGGTCGGTGGCGACCAGGCCTTGATCGATGAGCACCTTCAGCGCCACCGGAAAGGCCAGCGTGCTGACCGCCGCCAGCACCAGGAACACCAGCGCCAGCGCGACGCGGCCGCGGTAGGGGCGGATGAATGGCAGCAGGCCGGACAGCGAGCGTGGCGATGCCGCCGCGGGGCGTTTGGGGTCGTCGGACATGGCGCGGAGTCTATGCGCCGGCACCGCGGCGGCCGCAGCGGGCTCGGAGTCGGCGTGCGGCCGCCATCCCCGACCCCCCGCGAACGCGGGCTGCGGCCCATCCGGCAGTGAAACAGGCGCTTGAGAAGGGCGCGGATGTGGTCGAATAGGGCCTGTTGTCATTTGCGCCATGAGCCCCGTCCCGTTTTCCAGCCAACAGCCCGGCGCCGCAGCCGGTGCCGCCGCAGGCGTCCCCGGCCGGCGCCTGCCGCTGGGTGTGGCGGTGCTCTTGCTGGCGCTTGCCGCGGCCTTGCTGGCGGCTGGCAGTGCCCTGGTGCTGGAAGCCTGGTGGGGCACCACGGCGCCCTGGGCCGCGCTGTGGGGGGCCGCGCTGGGTGTCGCCGGCATGGCACTGCCGGCAACGGCGCTGGCGCTGAAGCTGGCTCGCCCGACAGACCCGTCCCGCAGCGCCGTGCCGGCCTTGGCGGCCGCCGGCGTGAGCGCCGTGACCCCGCGCCCGCTCTTCTTCCAGTTGGCCGAACGCGAATGGGCACGCGCCCGCCGCTACAACACGGGCGCGGCCTTGCTGCTGGTGGACGTCGACCGCTACCCGCGACTTTGCGAAGCGCGTGGCCGCGAAGCCGGTGTCGCCGTGCTTGCCGATCTGCTGCGCAATACCTCCGTCCATTTGCGCGGGGCCGACGTGCTGACCCAGTTCGCCGATGGCCAGATGGCCGTCTTCCTGGCGCAGGCCGACGCCACGGGCGCCCTGGATGTGGCCGAGCGCATACGCGAGCGTGCCGAGCGGCTGGACCTGACCTGGGCCGGACAGCCGCTGCGCATCACGGTCAGTGTGGGGGTCGCGCACCTGCGACCGGCGCACCCGCAATTGCAGGCCTTGATCGAAGACGCGAAGGATGCCCTGGCCGTGGCCCGGCAGGCCGGCGGCAATTGCGTGCGCATGTTGCCGCCGGAGGCGGGCCGCGAACGGCGGGGCTGGATTCGTGGCGAGATGATCGGCGCACGCCGCGGCAACAGCCGCGGCCCTGATGTCGGCGGCAACGCCGCGGCCTTGACCCCTTTTGCCCCTCGGCGGCAGCGACCGCGGCGGCCGCGCCTTTACAGGCGAAGCGCCGCGGCGTAGCCCGTCATCTCCAGATAGCCCAGCCCGACGCGCCGGCCCTGGGCGTCGAGCAGTTCGCTCAGGCCCTCCCAGTACACCGTGCCGGTGCTGCCGCGGCTGTCGAGTTCCTGCTCGTCCATCAGCGCACGCACCTCCCAGCGCCCGGCCGGCGTCTGCACCTGCCATTGCACGGGGTAGTTGGCGGCGGTCTGCGGGCTGCGCCAGCGGCGGCCGGGTTCGAAGCGAACCTCTTCGGCGGCGAACGCGCCTGCCGGCTGCCCCGCGGCGCGGAAGCTGCCGCCGGCCCACAGCGTGCTGCCGTCGCGGCGGCGCAGCACGAACGCGGTGAGCGCACTGCCGTCGAAGAGGTTGATGCCGATCCAGTCCCAGCCCACGGCGTCGCCGTGCAGGAGTTCGTCGCTCCACTCGTGGTCGATCCAGGCGCGGCCTGCCGCGGCGCGATTCAGCGCCGCCTGAACGGCCATCGACGGCCAGCCGCACCGTGGCGGCCAGTTGCGGCTCGCTGTAGTAGTGGCTGGCCTGGCGCTCGTCGGGGCCCTTGCGCGAAAAGCCGGCATCGCCCTGCAGCAACAACGGCTGGGTGCGGGCCAGCGTGAGGTCCAGGTTGAAACCGGCGCCCCGGACGACGGATCGCCACGCCGTCGGCCTCGCGGCGCAGCCACCACGGGCCGAGGCGGACGTCGGCGTCGCCCTCGGCGGCCCGGCCGAGTGCGGCCGCTTCCGCTCCCGACCAGCGCGCGATGCGCTGGTCGTGATGGTGTCGTCGTGCCCCGAGGTCGGTGACCGCGGCGTGCGCAAACAGCAGGTGCCGCGCCGCGAAGCGACTCGGGTTGTCGGCGGCGAGCCCGGTGCGGCTGCGAAAGAAGGTGACCTGGAAACCGTAGGCGGGTCGGTCGATGCTGCCTGCCCAGCCCGTGGCGTACCACCACTCGATGCTTGCCGACAGGTGCGCACCGTGGTCGCGCGGGAACTCGAGTGCGCGGCCGCGGCGCACCGTGCTCGGCGCCTGGTCAGTGGCGGGCGCCGACCAGGCGGTCGCCAGCAGCGGCGGCAGCGCCAGCAGCCAGCGGCGCCGGGCCGGATTCACCAGTCCTCCTTCACCGACAGCACGGCCGCCGTACCGGCCGCGCGGCGGGCGCTGAAAGCGGCGGTGGCGGTGCCGGCCACCAGCACCGCGGCGCACAGCAGCGCCAGCCGGCCCCAGGGCAGCACGAGGTCCATCGTCCAGTGGAAGCTCTGCGGATTGACCACGAACACCAGCACCATGCTCACCGCCAGCCCCAGCAGCAGCCCGGCAATGGCGCCCGCGGCGACCCAGGCCGCGCCTTCACCGGCCACCACGGCGACCACCTGGGCCCGGGTCAGCCCCAGGTGCGCCAGCAGCCCGAACTCCTTGCGCCGCGCCAGCACCTGCGCCGACAGGCTGGCGGCGATGCCGATCAGCCCGATGGCGATGGCCACCGCCTGCAGGTAGTAGGTGACGGCGAAGCTGCGGTCGAAGATGCGCAGCGACAGGCGCTTCAAGTCGGCGGTGGAGGCAAGATCCAGCATCGACGGGTCCTCGAGCAAGCCGCGCAGCGCCTGCTGCACGGCGGCCAGGTCGGCGCCCGGTGCCAGCCACAGCGCCAGGTCGTTGATGCGTTCGTCGCCGGTGATCCGGCGGTAGACCCGGTCGTCGATGGCAATGGTGCCGAACTGGCGTGCATAGTCGCGCCAGACGCCGAGCACGCGCGCCGGCACGGGCGTTTCGGCCAGCGGCAGTTCGATCGAGCGTGCCGGGCCGCGCGCCGTAGAGCGAGACCATGGCTTCGCTGACGAAGACGCCGACCTCACCCGGGCGCGCGGGCAAGGGCGGTTCGAGCAGCGGCAGCGCGGCGGCCGGATCGGCCAGCGACCGCGTCATCAGCGCCACGGCCGGCCGCCCGGGCGCCATCTGCAGCGAGCGCACGCGCGAAGCCTCCAGCCGCTGCACGCCGGGCACGGCGGCCGCCCGCGCCAGGAATTCGGGTGCCAGCCAGGCCTGGTCGCTGGTGGCACTGGTGGCGGCGCTGCGCGCGTAGAGATCCGCCGGCAGCACGCTGCCCAGCCAATCGCTGACGCCGACGCGGAAGCTCGCCACCATCACCGTCAGCGCCACCGACAGCGCCAGGCTGGCCACCACGCCGGCCACCGCCGCGGTGGCCGTGCGACGCTGGAAGCGCGCGCGCTGCAAGGCAAGCAGCGGCAGCGCGCCGCGTGCCGGCGGCACGGCGGCCAGCAGGGCGTGCACGACGGCGGGCACCAGCCCCACGCCACCGAACAGCAGTGCGGCCACGGCGACATAGGCCGCCAGCGGCAGACCGGCAATGGGCGGCGCGAACGCGGCGGCAGCGCCGAGCGCCAGCAGCGTCACCCCCGGCCAGGTGGGCGGCACCAGCGACTCGGGCGTGCCCAGTCCCTTCAGGGCCAGCGCCGGGGCGATGCGCTCGGCCTGCCGCGCCGGCCACCAGCCACCGACGAGGGCCGATGCCGTGCCCAGCAGGCCGAACACCGCCACGCCGACGGCGTCGATCTGCAGCGGGGGCACGATGCCCGGAAAATAGCCGCCGCCGAGGTCGCCCGCCAGGAGGCGCAGCGCCACCGCGGCCATGCCGCTGCCCAGCAGCAGGCCGATGGCGCTGCCCGCGGCGCCGAGCAGCGCACATTCCAGCAGCACGAGTCGCCGCCGCTCCCCTGCCGTCAGGCCGAGCACCCCCAGCAGGGCCAGCGACGGCGTGCGCTGTGCCACCGACAGCGAGACCACGGAGAACACCAGGAAGGCGCCCACGAACAGGGCCACCAGCGCCAGCACGGTGAGGTTGACGCGGTAGGCACGCGACAACTCCGACACGCGCTGCTCGGCCTCGTCGGCCGGCGCCGAGGTGACGCCGGGGGGCAGCGCCAGCCGCGCCAGCAATGCCGCGCGGTCGGTGCCCGGCACCAGCCGCAGGTCGATGCGCGAGAGGCGGCCCAGGCTGCCGAAGTGTTGCTGCGCGCCGGCCAGGTCCATCACCACCAGCGGCACGCCGCCGGCCGGCACCGTGCCGGCCACGCGCAGGCGCTGGAAGCTGGGGCCGGCCTGCAGCGCCAGTGTGCCGCCGTCGGACAGGCCGAGTTGGTCGCGCGCTGCCGTGTTGGGGAAGGCGGCATCGGGGTCGAGGAACACCAGCCGGTCTTCACCCGCTGCCGGCCGCGGCAGCAAGGCCGGGGCCAGCGGTGCCGCCAGCAGCGTGTCGATGCCGAGCACGCGCACCGTCACGCGCCGGCCACCCGCGGCGGCGGCATAGGTGTCGATCTCGAGCACGGGGCTGGCGATGGCGACGCCGGGATCGGCGGCCACGCGCTCGAACACGGCATCATCGAAGCCGGCGCGCGGGCCGCGCAGCGTGAGGTCGGGCTCGCCATTGGCGGCACGCACCGCAGCCGAGAACTCGCTCAGCGCCGAGTTGTTGATGAGGTGCACCGAGAATGCCAGCGCGACGCCCAAGGCCACCGCCATCAACGCGACGCCATGGCGCCACGGGTGGTGACGCCACTCACGGACGATGAGCGCCAGGAACAACGAGCGGCTCAGCACGTCGGCCCGCCCTGGCGCCGCCCCGCAGTCGGGCTACGCATCCTGAATGCCGTGCGCCGAGAGCCGCTGCACGCGGTGCGCGCGGGCGGCGGCGGCGGCCGAATGCGTGACCAGCAGGCAAGCCGCGCCGGCCTCGCGCACCTGCGTCTGCAGCACCGCCAGCACGCGCTCGGCGGTTTCGGGGTCGAGATTGCCGGTGGGCTCGTCGGCCAGGATCAGGGCCGGCGAGTGCACGACCGCGCGCGCGATCGCCACGCGCTGCAGCTGGCCGCCCGACAGCTGCGCCGGCAGTCGTGCGCCCAGGCCGCCCAGCCCCACGGCATCGAGCATGGCGGCCACGCGCGCATCGTCGGGCCGGCGCAGCAGGCGCAGCGGCAGGCTCACGTTCTCGGCCACGGTCAGGTGCGGCAACACGTGGAAGGCCTGGAACACGAAGCCCAGCTGGGCCCGCCGCAATCGCGCGCAGCCGTCGTCGTCGAGCGTGGCGAGGTCGGTGCCGGCCACCACCACGCGGCCGCGGTCGGCGCGGTCGAGGCCGGCGATGCAGTTCAGCAGCGTCGACTTGCCCACGCCCGATTCGCCCAGCAGCGCCACGAACTCGCCGCGCGCCAACTGCAGCGACACGGAGTCGAAGACGGCCGTCTCGCCGAAATGTTTGCCCAGGCCTTCGACACGCAACATCACAGGCGCCGATGATGGCACGCCTGGCCCGGCGCGCCTTGCGTGCTATCGTGATCGACAGGGTTCGCAGCAGGGGAAAAAGGCGCCATGGCTTACGAGATCGATCTGTCCGGCCGCGTGGCCTTCGTCACGGGCGCATCGAGCGGCCTGGGGGCGCAATTCGCCCGTGTCCTGGCGGCGTCGGGCGCCGGGGTCGTGCTGGCCGCGCGCCGTGTCGAGCGGCTGAAGACGCTGCGCGCCGAGATCGAAGGCAGCCGGCGGCGACGCACACGTGGTGGGCCTGGACGTCACCGACCCGGCGAGCATCCGCGCCGCGGTGGCGCATGCCGAGACCGAGATGGGCGCCATCGACATCCTCGTCAACAACTCCGGCGTCAGCACGACGCAGAAGCTCACCGACGTGACGCCCGCGGATTACGACTACGTGATGGGCACCAACACGCGCGGCGCGTTCTTCGTGGCCCAGGAAGTCGCCAAGCGCATGATCGCGCGCGCCAAGGGGGAGGCGCCGGGCACCTTCACCGGCGGGCGCATCGTCAACGTCGCGTCGATGGCCGGGCTGCGCGTGCTGGGCCAGCTGGGCGTCTATGCAATGAGCAAGGCCGCGGTGATCCACATGACGCGTGCGATGGCCCTGGAGTGGGGGCGTTGGGGCATCAACGTCAACGCGCTGTGCCCGGGTTACATCGACACCGAGATCAACCACCACCACTGGCAGACCGAGGCCGGCCAGAAACTGGTGCAGATGCTGCCGCGCAAGCGCATCGGCAAGCCCGAGGACCTGGACGCGGCGCTGATGATGCTGTGCGCCAACCAGAGCCACTTCGTCAACGGCGCCGTGATCGCTGCCGACGATGGCTTTGGAGTCTGAGGCGTGCGGTCCCTGACCCCCCTCGAGGCGCGCGTGCTCGGGGTGCTGGTCGAGAAGCAGCACACGGTGCCCGACACGTATCCGCTGTCGGTGAACGCGCTGACCTCGGGCTGCAACCAGAAGACGGCGCGCTTTCCTGTCATCGAGGCCACCGAGGCCGAGGTGATGACCGCCGTGGACGGCCTCAAGAGCCTGAGCCTCGTCTTCGAAGGCAGCGGCAGCCGCGTCGTCAAGTTCGAGCACAACATGGGTCGCGTGCTCGGCGTGCCCAGCCAGGCCGTGGCGCTGCTCACGGTGCTGATGTTGCGCGGCCCGCAGACGGCGGCCGAGTTGCGGCTGAACTGCGAGCGCCTGCACCGCTTTGCCGACATCTCGTCGGTCGAAGGCTTCCTCGAGGAACTGGCCGCCAAGGACCCGCCGCGCGTGGTGAAACTGGCGCGCGCCCCGGGCTCGCGCGAGGCGCGCTGGGCGCACCTGTTGTGCGGCGAGGTCGTCGAGGCCGGCACCGCTGCCCTGCTGGAAGGCGCCGGGGGCGTGTCGGCGGGCGAGCTGGCGGCGCTGAAGGCCGAGCAGACGCGGGTCGCTGCCGAGGTCGATGCCCTGAAGGCCTTGGTCCACAAGCTGGCCCGTGAACTCGGCGTCGAAGCGGAGTGACGCCACCACCCGTACAGCCGCGCACGATCATGAGATTCCACGTCCCCGCCGAGAAGAAGCTCACGCACGAGATGATCATCCCCATCCGCTGGGGCGACATGGACCTCATGGGCCATGTCAACAACACGATCTATTTCCGCTACCTGGAGATCGCGCGCCTGGAGTGGCTCTACAAGGTGGGGGGGCCGCCCGACCCCGCCGGCTGCGGGCCGGTGATCGTCAACGCCTTCTGCAACTTCATCCGACAGCTCGAGTTTCCGGGCGACATCCTGGCCCGGCATTACGTCACCAACCCCGGTCGCTCCAGCTTCGACACCTACATCACGCTCGAACGCACCGACAAGCCCGGCACGATCTACGCGGAGGGCGGCAGCAAGACGGTGTGGACCGACTTCAAGGCGCAGAAATCGGCGCCGCTGCCGGACTGGTTGCGGCAGCTGGTGTCGTAGCCGCGCGCCGGGGACCGAGCCTCAGCCGGCCATGTCGTAGGGCCCGCCGGCCTGCAGCGCGCGCCGGTAGGCCGGCCGCGCGTGGATGCGCGCCAGCCAGTCGGTGAGCTTCGGGTAGCGAGCGTCGAGCCCGGCGCGCGCGGCGGCGGCTTCCAGCGGGAAGCTCATCTGGATGTCGGCGGCGCTGAAATCGGCGCCGGCAAACCAGGGCCGCGCTGCAAGTTCGGCTTCCATGAAGTCGAGCTGGCGCTCGATGTTGGGCGCGATGAAGCTCTTCGTCACCTTGTCGGCGATGCCCTTGACGACCGGCTTGACGAAGAACGGGACGGGCGCCGAGCGCACCTTGTCGAAGACCAGTTTCATCAGCAGCGGCGGCATCGCGCTGCCCTCGGCAAAGTGCAGCCAGTAGGTGAACTGCCGCCGCTCGGGTGTCCCCGCCTTCGGGCGCAGGCGGTCCCGGCCGTAGGTGTCGAGCAGGTACTCGACGATGGCGCCCGATTCGGCGACCGTCACGTCGCCGTCGGTGATCACGGGCGACTTGCCCAGCGGGTGCACGCGCGCCAGCTCCGGGGGTGCCAGCATCGTCTTCGGGTTGCGCGCGTAGCGGCGCACCTCGTAGGGCAGGCCCAGCTCTTCCAGCAGCCACAGCACGCGCTGGGAGCGCGAGTTTTCGAGATGATGCAGGGTGATCATGCGGCCGATGATGCCGCATCGCCGTCGCGGGCGTGGCCCGGTGGTGTGCTCAGCCTTGCCCGCTGAGCAAGCGCTTGACGAGTTCGGGTGTGGTTGCCGCGCCCGTCTTGCGCATCAGCCGCGCGCGGTAGACGTCCACCGTGCGCGGGCTGATGGCCAGGCGCTTGCCGACTCCTTTGCTGGTCAGGCCTTCGATCAGCAGCGCGGCGATCTCGCGCTCGCGCGGCGTCAGCTCGTACTTGAGCGCACGCTTGGACGACAGATCCTCGAAGGCCCAGATGCCGGCCGCGTGCGGCCGGCTCGGGTCGAGCGCCCGGCCGCTGACGTGGCACCAGAAGAGTTCGCCCTCGGCCGCGCCGGTGGCACCGGCCAGGCGCCGCATCACGCGCTCGTCGGCGTAGCGGCCCATCGTGTCCAACTGCGCGGCGATGCGCTGGCCCGTGCGCTCGAACTCGTCGGCGGTGGGGTAGAGGATCTCGAAGGAGCGGCCGATGAGTTGTTCGCGTTCGGCACGGAACATCGCCAGCAGTTCGCGGTTGCAGTCGACCATCAAGCGCTGGCGCGACAGCACCAGACCCACCGGCGCCAGTTCGAAGGCCGTGCGGTAATCGAAGGCGGCGAGCGCGCTGACGGTCATGGCGGGCCGATCATGGGCGGGTGGTTAAGCGATTCTACGTAACGACTACGTAATGCCTTAAGTAGTACCCTATGCGACTCACACCAACGCTCCTGCGGAGGCACGACTCATGAAGAAGATCTATCCCAGCGCTGCGGCGGCACTGGACGGGATCGTCCACGACGGCCAACTGCTCGCCGTCGGCGGTTTCGGCCTGTGCGGCATCCCCGAGGCGCTGATCGACGCGCTGCGCGACAGCGGTGCAAAGGGCCTGACCGTGATCTCCAACAACGCGGGTGTCGATGGCTTCGGCCTCGGCAAGCTGCTGGAGACACGGCAGATCCGCAAGATGATCTCCAGCTACGTCGGCGAGAACAAGGAGTTCGAGCGCCAGTTCCTGGCCGGTGAACTGGAGCTGGAATTCACGCCACAGGGCACGCTGGCCGAGCGGCTGCGCGCCGGCGGCGCCGGCATCCCGGCCTTCTTCACGCGCACCGGCGTCGGCACCCTGGTGGCCGAGGGCAAGGAGGTGCGTGAATTCGACGGCCACGCTTACGTCATGGAGCGCGCGCTGGTGCCCGACGTGGCGCTGGGCAAGGCCTGGAAGGCCGACGTGTCGGGCAACCTGATCTTCCGCCGCACGGCGCGCAACTTCAACCCGGCCGCCATCATGGCCGGCAAGATCGCCGTCGTCGAGGTCGAGGAGATCGTGCCCACCGGCACCTTCGACCCCGATGCCGTTCACTTGCCCGGCATCTACGTGCACCGCATCGTGCTCAATGCCCACCCGGAAAAGCGCATCGAGAAGCGCACCCTCACAGTCAAAGCGGGAGCCTGACCATGGCCTGGACCCACGACGAGATGGCCGCGCGCGCGGCCAAGGAACTGCAGGACGGCTTCTACGTCAATCTGGGCATCGGCCTGCCGACGCTGGTGGCCAATTTCGTCAGCCCCGACATCGAGGTCTGGCTGCAGAGCGAAAACGGCATGCTCGGCATCGGTCCGTTCCCGACCGAGGACGAGGTCGACGCCGACCTCATCAATGCCGGCAAGCAGACCGTCACCACCATTCCCGGCAGCAGCATCTTCGGCAGCCACGAGAGCTTCGCGATGATCCGCGGCGGCAAGGTCAACCTGAGCATCCTGGGCGCCATGCAGGTCAGCGAGAAGGGCGACCTCGCCAACTGGATGATCCCCGGCAAGATGGTCAAGGGCATGGGCGGCGCGATGGACCTGGTGGCCGGCGTGAAGAGCGTCGTCGTGCTGATGGAGCACGTGGCGCGCAAGAAGGACGGCGGCTTCGATGTCAAGATCCTGCCGCACTGCACGCTGCCGCTCACGGGCGTCGGCGTGGTCGACCGCATCATCACCGACCTCGCGGTGCTCGACGTCACGCCGCACGGCCTGAAGATCGTGGAGATGGCGCCCGGCGTCACGCGCGACGAACTGCAGGCCAAGACCGGCGTGCCCTTGCAGTAGGCCGCCGCTCCCGGCGCAGCGGCAGGTTCCGATGAGGCACCGCGGGGCGGCCACGCGGGCGCTGGTCTGCGCCGCGCTGTTGCCATTGTTGGCCGCGTGTGCCGGCCTCGGCGCCGAGCACACCAGCGGCGCGGCCTTGCCCTCGCTGCCCGAGGCCGGCAGCGGCTGGACCGCCAAGCCCGGATGGAGTGCGCAGCGCTTCATGGTCGCGGCGGCCAATCCGCTGGCGGCAGAGGCGGGCCATTCGATCCTCGAGGCCGGTGGTTCGGCGCTCGATGCCGCGATCGCCGTGCAGATGGTGCTGACGCTGGTGGAGCCGCAGTCCAGCGGCATCGGCGGCGGCGCCTTCCTGATGCACAGCCAGGGCGCCGAGGTGCAGGCCTGGGACGGCCGAGAGACCGCGCCCGCCGCGGCCGACGAGCGGCTCTTCGTCGGCTCCGACGGCAAGGCGCTGCCCTTCGACGAGGCGGTCTTCGGCGGCCGTGCCGTGGCCACGCCGGGTGTGGTGAAGATGCTGGAAGCCGCGCACCGCCAACACGGCCGGTTGCCCTGGGCGCGGCTGTTCGCGCCGGCGATCGCGCTTGCCGAAGGCGGATTTGCACTGAGCCCGCGCCTGCACGGCCAGTTGCAGGCCGACGAACACCTGCGCAAGGACGCCATCGCGCGCCGCTACTTCTACCGCGCCGACGGCACCCCGCACCCGGTGGGGCACAGGCTGCGCAACCCGGCGCTGGCGGCCGTGCTGCGCGCCATGGCGCGTGCAGGGCGCCGACGCGTTCTACCGGGGGCCGGTGGCGGCCGACCTGGTGGCGCGCGTCCGCGACCACTCGGTGCGCGGCACCCTGAGCGAGGCCGACCTGGCCGCCTATGCACCCCGGCAGCGCGAAGCGATCTGCACCGACTGGCAGGCCGCGTACCGGGTCTGCGGTTTTCCGCCGCCGTCGTCGGGGCATCTGGCGATGATGCAGATCCTGGGCATCCTGGAGCGGCTGCCGTCACAGGCGCATGCGTTGCAGGCCGGCATCCCCGGCGCCGACTGGCTGCACGCCTACACCGAGGCCGCACGGCTGGCCTATGCCGACCGTGCGCTCTACGTGGCCGACCCGGACTTCGTCGCCGCACCGGGGGGCGACTGGAAGCAACTGCTCGATGGCGCCTACCTGCAGCAGCGGGCCGCGCTCATCGGTGCGCGGCGCATGAAGGAGGCGCCGCCGGGCCAGCCCCCCGGCCTGGCGCGCAGTGCCCACGCACCCATGCCCGAGCAGCCCGAATACGGGACCAGCCACATCAGCGTCGTCGACGGCGATGGCCGCGCCGTGGCGATGACGACGTCCATCGAAGCCGCGTTCGGTGCCCGTGTCATGGCCGACGGTGGCACCGGCCTGCCCGGTGGCTACCTGCTCAACAACCAGCTCACCGACTTCTCGGCAGTCCCGGCCGACGCCGCCGGCCGACCCGTCGCCAACCGCCTGCAACCCGGCAAGCGCCCGCGCTCGAGCATGAGCCCAACGTTGGTGTTCGACCGCCGCGACGGCCGCCTGCTGATGACGCTGGGCTCGCCCGGCGGGCCGGCCATCATCCACTTCACCGCCAAGACGCTGCTCGGCACCTTGCAGTGGGGCCTGGACGTGCAGAGCGCGATCGACCTGCCGAACTTCGGCAGCTTCAACGGGCCCACGGTGCTGGAGGCGGGGCGCTTTCCCGAGGCAACGATCGAGGCCCTGCGCGCACGCGGCCACACCGTGGCCGAGATCGAGCTGACGAGCGGGGTGCAGGCCATCCAGCGCACCTCGGTCGGCTGGCGCGGCGGCGCCGACCCGCGACGCGAGGGCGTGGTGCGCGGTGACTGAACGTCAGTGGTGCCGCGCCAGCGCCCGTGCCGCTTCGTTCACGAGCGCCGGGCCCCTGTAGATGAGCCCGGTGTAGATCTGCACCAGGTCGGCGCCGGCGTCGACCTTGGCCCGCGCGTCGGCGCCGCTCATCACGCCGCCCACGCCGATGATCGGGATGCCCGGGCCGAGTGCCGCTCGCAACAGCCGGATGACGCGGTTGCTGGCTTCGAACACCGGCCGGCCCGACAGGCCGCCGGACTCCGACGCATGGGCCAGCCCCTGCACCGCATCGCGTGCGATCGTCGTGTTGGTGGCAATCACGCCGTCGATGCCGTTGCGGCGACAGGTGGCGGCGATGACGCCGATCTGCGGCTCGTCGAGGTCGGGTGCGATCTTCACGAACATCGGCACCGTACGCTCGTGCTGGCGCGCGAGCTTCTCGCGCCTTGCCTGCAGCGCCGACAGCAGCGCGTCCAGCGCCTCGTCGCTCTGCAGTTCGCGCAGGTTCTTCGTATTCGGGCTCGAGATATTCACGGCCACGTAGTCGGCGTGCGGATAGACGCCCGCCAGACCGATCAGGTAGTCGTCCACCGCCTGCTCGATGGGCGTGGCGGCGTTCTTGCCGATGTTCAGGCCCACGATGCCACCGGCGGCACGGAAGGTCCTCGCACGCTGCACATGGGCCAGGAACGCGGTCAACCCCTGGTTGTTGAAGCCCAGCCGGTTGATCAGGGCTTCGGCCTGCGGCAGCCGGAACATCCGCGGCTTGGGGTTGCCCGGCTGCGCCTTGGGTGTCACGGTGCCGACTTCGATGAAGCCGAAACCCATCGCACCCAGGCCGTCGATGCATTCGCCGTTCTTGTCGAGTCCCGCAGCCAGGCCGATGCGGTTGGGAAAGCGCAGCCCGGCGACCGTCACCGGGTCTTCGACGCGGGCCTGCTGCCACAGGCATTGCGCCGGGGTGTTCTGCAGCCGGGCCAGGCTGGCGATCGTGAGGTCGTGGGCCCGTTCGGGATCCAGGCCGAACAGGAACGGGCGCGTCAGTGCGTACGGAACGATGGACATGGCGCCGATTGTCTCAGCCGGTCGGCCCCGGATAATCATGCCCCATGACGCAAGACGAATTGAAGGCTCTCGTGGGCCGCGCCGCAGTCGAGCATGTGGTGCCGGGCCAACTGGTCGGGGTCGGCACCGGCTCCACCGCCAACCACTTCATCGACGCGCTGGCCTCGATCAAGGACCGCTTTACGGGCGCGGTTTCCAGCTCGGCCGCCAGCACGGAACGGTTGCGGCGGCACGGCATCCGCGGTGTTCGAGGCCGGCGAGGTGGAGCGTCTGCCGGTCTACATCGACGGCGCCGACGAGATCGACCGCCGCGGCTACATGATCAAGGGCGGCGGTGCGGCGCTCACGCGCGAGAAGATCGTGGCCGACCTCGCGGATCGCTTCGTCTGCATCGCCGATGGATCCAAGCTCGTCGAGGTTCTGGGCAGCTACCCGCTGCCGGTGGAGGTGATCGCGATGGCGGTGTCGCAGGTCGTGCGGCGCTTCGCGGCCCTGGGCGGCACGGCCACCGTGCGCACCGGCGTGACCACCGACAACGGCAATCCGCTGCTGGACGTGCGGGGCCTGACCATCGCCGACCCGCTGGCGATGGAAGCCGAGATCAACCAGTGGCCGGGCGTCGTGACGGTGGGCATCTTCGCCCGCCACCGCGCCAGTGTCTGCCTGCTGGGCACGGCCCTGGGCGTGCGAACGCTGGTGTTCTAATCGGGGGGCACACCCAGTCACCCGAGGACCCGCTTTGGCAAAACCCAATTACTCGTTCGAGAAGCGCCAGCGCGAGTTGGCCAAGAAGAAGAAGAAGGAAGAGAAGGACAGGGACAAGGCCGCCCGCAAAGCCGCCGGGCTGCCGCCCGCGGCGGACGAACCCGACGAAGGCGAGCCGCCCGTCGAGCCCGCTCAGCCCGCCTGAGATTTCCCAGGGCCGCCGACCGGGCCCGACGAGCCGGCCCGAGCGGCACGAACGATCCAGCGCGCCGGGTCCACGGCGTCTGCCAGGTCCTGCTCCAGGGGCCATGGCGTGCCGGTGGCCTGTGCCGCCACCAAGCGCCCCAGCAGGGGCGCCAGCGTCAAGCCCCGCGCGCCGAGCGCGGTCAAGACGAACAACCCTGCTTCCCGCGGCAGCAAGCGGGCCTGATCGAGACGCTGACCCGACCCCATGCGGGCCATGGCCAGCGGCACGGCGCCGGCAATGGGCAAGCGGTCGTCACTCTGCAGTCGCCAGCCGACACGGCCCTGCAGGGACGCGAGGTCCCGTGGCGGAGCCAGGCCCGGTCAGGCGCTGCAGGCGGTCCAGGTTGATCCGGTGATCGGCCAGGCGCGGTGCCGGGTCGTCGCCCGGTGCACCGGCCTCGCGCGTGGCGCCGCACAGCAGGCCGCCATCGGGCAGGGGCAGCGCGTAACCGTCACCGGCCACCGGCATGGCCAGCGGCAGGGGGCCAGGCGCAGCCCATTGCGTGACCTGACCGCGGCTGTGCTCGAGCGGCCACGCCGGTCCGCCCAGCGGGGCCAGCAGCCGCGCCGCGTCGGCGGCGTTGGCGAGCACGACGATGGGCGCCTGCGCCACGGCATTTCCGGCCGCATCGCGCAGCAGCCAATTGGCGCCATGGCGCTCGAGCGCGGCAATCTGCAAGCCGCCGCAGAAGTGCACGCCCGGCGTCGCCAGCGCGTGCCGCGCCCAGGCCGGCGGCGCGATCCAGCCGCCACCCGGGTAGAACCAGGCCGCCGCGGGCAGCGCAACGCCCGCCAGCGCCGAGGCCGCGTCGGCGTCGAGGGCCCGCGCGTAGTCCGGTGGCAATCCCAGATGCTGCAAGGCGGCCTGCATCGCGTCGACGCCGCCGGGGCGCGTGTCCAGCCTCAGCAGGCCGTCGACGCGGCCCGCCACGCCGGCGCCGACCGCCGCGCGGTAGGCACGTTGCGCCACCAGGGCCGCGGCACGAAAGAGGCGCGCATGGGTCCCGTCGTCGGCATTGACGGTGCCGTGGAACAGCCCGGCCCGGTTGCCCGAGGTCTCGGTGGCAGGCTCGGCGTGGCGATCCAGGACCGTCACGGCCACACCCAGGCGCGCCAGGGCCTGCGCCGCCGCCGCACCCGCCAGGCCGGCGCCGACGACGACGGCGGTGGCACTGTCAGGCACAGCCGCCGGTGCCGGCCCGCGCGGCACGAAGCGTGGCGCCCACCGCGCGACGGTGATCTCGCGCTTGCCGCCGATGCCGCTGGCTCGCTGCACTTCGAAGCCGGCCGTCGTGAGGCCCGCCTGCAGGTCGCGCGCGACGCTCCAGGTGGCTGCGGTGGCGCCGGGGGCGGCTTTGCGACCCATGGCCTTGATCAGATGAGGCGCCCACATCGCCGGGTTGCGCGCGGGCGCAAAGCCGTCCAGGAAGAAGGCATCGGCCGCCAGGTGCAGCGCCGGCAGCAGCGCCGCCACGTCGCCGAACGCCAGCAGCAGATGCACGCGGCCGCCGTCGAAATCGATCGGGTGCAGGTTGGGCACCAGCGGCGGCCAGGCCTGCAGCAGCGCGGCCGCCAGCGCCGGCCAGGGCGACGCGGCGTGAGCCCGGGCCAGGTCGTCGCGGGTGGGCGGATGGCGTTCGATGGACACGAAGAACAGCCGCTCGCAGCGTGCCGGATCGCGCCGCCAGGCTTCCCAGGTGGCGAGGAAATTGTTGCCGAGGCCGAAGCCGGTTTCCAGGATCGTGAAGAAGCGGCGCCCGGCCCAGCGCCCGGGCAGGCCGTTGCCTTGCAGGAAGACGTGCTGCGCCTGCGCCGCCGCACCGACCCTGGGGTGGTAGAGGTCGTCGAAGTCAGGCGACCGGGGCGGCTCGCCGGCCGTCGCATCGAACCGGATGCGAGCGGGTGTGATCGGCCGCGTCTTCACATTCGTGCCGCCAACCAGGCCAGCAGCGGCTCGCGCACCGCGGTCAGGCCACGGTAGGCCAGCACGGCGTCGCTCATCGACGCGATGGCGGCGTGCAGCGCGGCGGCCCGCGCCGGTGTGTCGATGGCGTCGGCCAGGCGCTGCACTTCGACATGGATCGTGAACACCGCCTGCGTCAGCCCCGGCACCGGCATGAAGGTCTGCCGCTCGGTGCGCCACCAGGCGTCGGACACCGCCGTGTGCTGCCAACGGCGCGAATCGACGCGCGCCGGGTGCGCATGCAGCCGCGGCTGGTCGGTGACGTTCCAGACGAAGCGCTCCCAACGCTCGGCGCCCGTGACCAGCCGCATCAGCGAGTCGCCCGCCTTGCGCAGCAACTCGCCGTCGGCCACCGGGGCGTGCACGGCGGCAAAGTGGCGGCCGATCTTGTCTTCGGGTGCCCAGTGGCTCGGCAGCGCCACGGCCAGCCAGGGAATGGTGCCGTCGCGGCCGTTCACCACGGCAAAGTCCTCCGCGAAGGCCAGGCTCAACAGGCCGGCCAGGCGCCAGGCCGCCGGCAGGCCCTGCAGGCAGCGCGTGATTTCGTCGCCCAGGCCGAAGCGGCCGGGCGACGTCTGCTCGATCTCGCCGTCGGCGTGCACCGCCGTGCCCAGGCGGCGCGCCTCCGCGCGCGCACCATCCCAGGCCCAGGCTTCGGGCTGTTCCGCGGCGGCGTGGCGGCACAGCGCCGCCAGTGCGGGCCCGGCGTCGAACCCCGGCATCGCCACCAACGCCTGCGGCCAGAACGCCGACAGCACCGCGAGCTTCTCGCGCTGGTGGCGCGAGCCGGGAGCCAGCGGCGTGAGCTGCGCACTGCCCGCCGCCAGCCGGCGCAGGCCGGGCTGCATGCGAAAGGGCGCGCTGACGGCGGCGTCGAAGTCGAAGGCCATGGCCCGAGATGATGCCCACAAAAGGAAAGGGCACCCGCAAGGGTGCCCGCTCTCCGTCCGGCCGCAGGCGCTATACGCGCTTCTTGTACTCGTGCGTGCGGGTGTCGATCTCGATCTTGTCGCCGTTCTCCACGAACAGCGGCACGGCGATCTCGAAACCGGTGCCGACCAGCTTGGCCGGCTTCATGACCTTGCCCGAGGTGTCGCCCTTGACGGCCGGCTCGGTGACGATCTCGCGCACCACGGTGGTGGGCAGCTCGACCGAGATCGCCTTGCCGTCGTAGAAGACCACTTCCACGGGCATGTTGTCCTCGAGGTAGTTGATGGCGTCGCCCATATTCTCGGCCTCGACCTCGAACTGGTTGTATTCGGCGTCCATGAAGGCGTACATCGGATCGGCGAAGTAGGAGTAGGTGCACTCCTTCTTGTCGAGGATGATCTGGTCCATCTTGTCGTCGGCCTTGAACACCGTCTCGGCGCCGAAGCCGCTGAGCAGGCTCTTCATCTTCATGCGCACCGTGGCGGCACCGCGGCCGCCGCGGCTGTACTCCGTCTTGAGTACGACCATCGGGTCCTTGCCTTGCATGATGACGTTGCCGGCGCGAATTTCCTGAGCGAGTTTCATGGCTGATTCCGTGGGGGTGTGGGTCCCGCTTCGGGTTCGTGGGCTGGTCGTGGACCGGTCGTGGCCTGGCCGTGGCCGGTTCGTCGACTGACCAGGGCCTGGCCGAGCCGCAGCGGGTGAGCGCGTTTCGCGCAAAGCCCGCAATTCTAGCAGCAAGGGCGGGCTTTCCCGAGGGTGTAGGCCAGCAGCGTGGTGGTCAGGTCGGCCTGGTCGAGCAAGCGCTGGCGCCAGGCGAGGGCCGTGGCGCGCCAGGGCGCGTGCGCCGGCAGTCCGGGCCATGCGAACGGCGCCGTGGCGATGCCGTTCCAGGCCCGCCACAGCGCCGCGACGTCGGGCGGCGCGGCCATTCCTGCCAGCATCGCCTCGACCTTGGCCCGATGCGCGTCGTCGTGCTGCGGATACGCCTGCCAGACGAAGGGCGCGCCGGCCCATGCCGCGCGCACCAGCGAGTCCTCGCCGCGCACGAAGTTGATGTCGCAGGCCCAGAGCAGGTGGTCGAAATCGACCTGACTCAGCCAGGGCAGCCGCACCAGGCGCACGCCGGACGGCGCGCTGGCGACCTGTCGCTGGGCGTGGCCCGGGGTCAGCAGCAGCAGCGTGGGCTCGCGCGCCAGTTGGGCCAGCAGCGCCGGCAGGGCGGGGTTGTCGTAGCAGAAGAGGCTCACGACGCGCTCGCCGGGAGACACCGTGATGTCATGCCTGGCCAGCCAGGCGGCCCGGTCGAAGGAGATGCGCCGCGACATCAGCCCCGGCTCGCGCAGCAGCCCACCGGTGCGGGGCGTGAAGCCCGGGTAGTAAAACCACTTGACGAGGCCGTTGCGCTGCGGCGAGGGCAGGCCGTGCGATCGTTCGACGTAGGGCTCGGCGCTGAGGTACTCGAGGTTGATCCACACCGGCGGCACCGACCGCCGCGCCATGGCGTCGACGTAGGCCGCCGGCAGCTCGCAACCAAAGGCCTCGATCGCCACCTCGCCCGGCTCCGGCGGCCCCGGCCAGGGCAGCACCTGCACGCCCGGTTCACCGCCGGGCGCCATCCAGCGCAGCGCCGAGGCGTCGTCGATGACGAGCCTCACGGCCTGGCCGCGCGCGGCCAGGTCGCGCGCCAGTCGCCAGCACACGCCCACGTCGCCGTGGTTGTCGATGACGCGGCAGAACAGGTCCCAGTGCCGGGCGGTCATTCGTCGATTATCGAAGGCGGTCAAAATCGCGCTCGATGACCGAGCCGGCGACTCCCGCAGACCTCGCTCCCGACGCCGCGGCCCGGGAGCGGCTGCTTGCCGAGGTTGCCGCGCTGCCGGGCCTGCCGGGGGTCTACCGCTGGGTCGACGCCCAGGGTCAGGTGCTCTACGTCGGCAAGGCGCGCAACCTGAAGAAGCGCGTCTCGAGCTACCTGCACAAGGACCACGAAGGCACCCGCATCGGTCAAATGGTCAGCCGCATCGCGCGCCTGGAAACGACCGTGGTGCGCAGCGAGGCCGAGGCACTGCTGCTGGAGAACAACCTCATCAAGACGCTGGCGCCTCGGTTCAACATCCTGTTCCGCGACGACAAGAGCTACCCGTATCTCAAGATCAACGGCACGCAGCCCGGCGAGGCCGCAGCGGCCGCCGCCGCGACACGCCCGACCGCACAGGCCGCGCCGCTGGCCACCCGGTTCCCGAGGATGTCCTACTTCCGCGGTGCCGTGGACCGCAGGCACCGCTACTTCGGCCCCTATCCCAACGCCTGGGCCGTGAAGCAGACGATCCAGCTGATGCAGAAGGTGTTCCGGCTGCGCACCTGCGAAGACACGGTGTTCAATCACCGCTCGCGGCCCTGCCTCCTTTACCAGATCCAGCGCTGTTCGGGGCCCTGCGTGGGCCTGGTCAGCCGGGAGGACTACGCACGCGACGTGCGCGACGCCGAGCGCTTCCTGCTCGGCGAGACGCAGGCCGTGATCGACGACCTGCAGTCGCAGATGATGAGCTGGGCCGAGGCGCTGGAGTTCGAGAAAGCGGCCGAGCTGCGAGACCGGATCGGCTCGCTGTCGCGCGTGCTGCATCAGCAGTCGGTGGATGTGAGCAGCCTGTCGGCCATCGACAAGGACGTCGACATCCTGGCGGCCAAGGTCGCCGGCGGCCGCGCCTGCGTCAACCTGGCCATGGTGCGCGGCAGCCGTCACCTGGGGGATCGTGCCTACTTCCCGACCCACGTCGACGAAGGCGCGGCGATCAGCGGTGAGCAGGCCGATGATCGCTGCGACGAAGGCCTCGCCGGCGCGGCGGCGCCGCGGTCGCCCGAGGCCGCGGTGCTGGAGGCCTTCATCGCGCAGCACTACATCGGCCAGCCGGTGCCGCCACAACTGGTGACCAGCCACGCCGTGAGTTCGGAACTCATCGATGCGCTGAGCGAGGCCTCGGGGGTGCGCGTGCGCGCCCAGCACCAGCCGCGCGAACAGCGCCGCCTCTGGCTGGAGATGGCCGCCAAGGGTGCCGAACTCTCGCTGGCGCGGCTGCTCGCCGAGGAAGGCTCGCAGCAGCAGCGGACCCGTGCGCTCGTCGAGGCGCTCGACCTCGACATCGCCGATCCGGCGGCGCTGCGCATCGAGTGCTTCGACATCAGCCACACGGCCGGTGAAGCCACGCAGGCTTCCTGCGTGGTCTTCGAAGGCCACCAGATGCAGAGCGCGCAGTACCGCCGCTACAACATCGAAGGCATCACCGGCGGCGACGACTATGCGGCGATGCGCCAGGTGCTGATGCGCCGGTACGCCCGGCTGGCCGAGGCCGTGGCAGCGGGCAGGGGCGAGTCGGCGCCGGGCGGGGCTGCCGAGGCCGAAGGCACGGACGAGGCGGCCGCCACCAGGCCCCGCCGCGGGCTGGCGCGGCTGCCGGACATCGTGCTCGTCGACGGCGGCCGCGGCCAGGTGGCCATGGCGCGCGAGGTGTTCGAGGAACTGGGGCTGGACGTTTCGCTGATCGTCGGGGTGGAGAAGGGCGAGGGGCGCAAGGTCGGCCTCGAGGAACTGGTGTTTGCCGACGGCCGCGAGAAGGTGTGGCTGGGTCACGATTCGGCGGCCCTGATGCTGGTGGCGCAGATCCGCGACGAGGCACACCGGTTCGCGATCACGGGCATGCGCGCGCGTCGCGCCAGCGTGCGCACCGGGGGCAGCCGGCTGGAGGACATCGCCGGCGTCGGACCGCGCAAGCGCGCGCGCCTGCTGCAGCGTTTCGGCGGCCTGCGTGGCGTGGCCAGCGCGGGTGTCGACGACCTGGCGACCGTCGAAGGCATCTCGCGCGAACTGGCGGAGGAGATCTACCGTGCCCTGCATTAGGAAGTCGCCCGCATGGCCATGGCCGTCGTGGCGCGGGGCAGGGCTCTTGCTGTGGCTGGCGCTGGCCGGCTGCGCGCCCCCGATACAACCCGTGCAGGCGCCGGCACAGCCACCGCTGCAGCCGCAGACACAGCCCCCCGCCGCACCGGCGGCCCCGGCTGCGACGCCGCCGCCGCCGGCGGCGCCTGCAGCGTCGGCCCCTCGCGCACCGCGCTACGTCAAGCTGCCGCCGCCGCCCGTTTCGCGCAGCTGGGACGAGCTCAAGCTCAACGCCGCGCGCCGCCTCGTTGCCGCCCATCCCGACACCAGCTACATGGGCACGCCGCCGGAGCCGCTGCTGGGCATCCCGGTGCTGGAGATCGAGCTCAACGCCGACGGCAGCGTGCGCGGCATCAGGGTGGTGCGGGAGCCGCGCGAGGCCAAGGAGACGATCCAGATGGCGATCGACGCCGTGCGCCGTGCCGCCCCCTTCGGCGACGTGTCGCGCCTGCCGCGGCCGTGGCGCTTCGTCGAGGTCTTCCTGTTCGACGACGAGCATCGCTTCAAGCCGGCCACGCTGGACCGCTGAGGGCGCCTCGCGCCTTCGGCACAATCGGCGCATGTTCCTCACCATTCCCACGCTGCTGACCTGGGCCCGCATCGCGTCGATTCCGCTCATCATCGGCGTGTACTACCTGGGCTGGGACATGGCCACCAAGAACCTGGTGGCGACCGTGCTCTTCGTCTCGTTCGCCCTCACGGACTGGCTCGACGGCTGGCTTGCGCGCCGGCTCAACCAGGCGTCGGCCTTCGGCGCCTTCCTCGATCCGGTGGCCGACAAGATCCTGGTCTGCGCATCGCTGCTGGTGCTGCTGGAGCATGGCCGGGTGGAAGCCCTGGTGGCGTTGATCATCATCGGCCGCGAAATCGCCATTTCGGCGCTGCGCGAATGGATGGCCCAGATCGGCGCCTCCCGCAGCGTGGCCGTGCACATGCTGGGCAAGCTCAAGACGGTGTCGCAGATGGTGGCGATCCCGTTCCTGCTCTACGACGGGCGGCTGTTCGGCCTCATGCACACCCGCGTGTGGGGCAACTGGTTGATGTACATCGCGGCGTTGCTCACCATCTGGTCGATGGTCTATTACCTGCGCAAAGCCGTTCCCGAGATCCGGGCCAAGGCGAGATGACCGGCGCAGCCCCTGCCGACGCGGCCGGCGCGGCCCGGCAGGCGGCGCTGCTCAACGCCATGCCGGTGGTCTTCGTGCTCATCTGGAGCACCGGTTTCGTGGTCGCGCGCTTCGGCATGCCGCACGCGCCGCCGATGGGCTTCCTGGTGCTGCGCTATGCCTTTTCGGTGGCGGCCTTCCTGCTCTGGATCCTGTGGGCGCGAGCCGCCTGGCCGCAGGGCCGCGCGCAGTGGCTGCACCTGGGCATGACGGGTGTGATGATGCATGCGGGCTACCTGGGCGGCGTCTGGGCGGCCGTGAAGGACGGCCTGGGCGCGGGCCTGGCGGCGCTCATCGTCGGCCTGCAGCCGATGATCACCGCGCTGTGGATCAGCGCGCGTGGGCACCGTCACCATGTCAGCGGCCGGCAGTGGCTGGGTCTGGTGCTCGGCCTGGCGGGTCTGCTGCTGGTGGTGTGGCACAAGCTGCACCTGGGCGAGGCGCGGCGCCTTCAACGTGGGCCTGGCCGTGGTTGCCCTGGCCAGCATCACCGCGGGCACGCTGTACCAGAAGCGCTGGGTCAGGCCCTGCGACGTGCGCACCGCCAACACCGTGCAGTTGCTCGCCGCATTCGTCGTGACCGCGCCGCTGGCGCTGCTGGAGACCGAGCCCTTCGAGATGCACCCCGAATTGATCGGCGCCATGGCCTGGTCGGTGCTCGTGCTCACGCTGGGGGGCAGTTCGCTGCTGTACCTGCTGATCCAGCGCGGCGCCGCCACGGCGGTGACGAGCCTGATGTACCTGGTGCCGCCTTGCACGGCGGTGCTGGCCTGGCTGCTGTTCGGCGAGACATTGAGCGTGCTCGTGCTCGCCGGGCTGGCGCTCACCGCCGCGGGCGTGGCGCTCGTCGTGCGGGACCCACGCCCCTTGCCCTCAACCTGAAGGAGTCCCGATGAGCCCCCACCGCATCGCAGTCATCGCCGGCGACGGCATCGGCCAGGAGGTCATGCCCGAGGGGTTGCGCGTCCTCGACGCCGCGGCGCGCCGCTTCGGCATTGCGCTCCAGGTCGACGAGTTCGACTTCGCCAACTGCGCCTACTACGCCCGCCACGGCACCATGATGCCGGACGACTGGAAGGACCGCATCGGCGGCCATGAGGCGATCTTCTTCGGCGCCGTCGGCTGGCCCGCCACCGTGCCCGACCATGTGTCGCTGTGGGGCTCGCTGCTCAAGTTCAGACGCGAGTTCGATCAGTACGTCAACCTGCGCCCGGCGCGGCTGATGCCGGGCATCCGCTCGCCGCTGGTGAACCGCCAGGGCGAGCCGCTCAAGCCGGGTGAGATCGACATGTGGATCGTGCGCGAGAACACCGAAGGCGAGTACTCGAGCATCGGCGGGCGCATGTTCGAAGGGACGGACCGGGAGATCGTGGTGCAGGAGACGGTGATGTCGCGCACCGGCGTCGACCGGGTGTTGAAGTTCGCCTTCGAGCTGGCCGCAAGCCGGCCCCGGCGCAAGCTCACCTCGGCCACCAAGAGCAACGGCATCTCGATCACCATGCCCTACTGGGACGAGCGCGTGGCGGCCATGGCCGCGGGCTACCCCGAGGTGGCGGTGGATCGGTTCCACATCGACATCCTCACCGCCTTCTTCGTGCAGCGGCCGCAGCAGTTCGACGTGGTCGTGGCCAGCAACCTGTTCGGCGACATCCTGTCCGACCTGGGTCCGGCCTGCACCGGCACCATCGGCATTGCACCGTCGGCCAACCTCAACCCGACGCGCCAGTGGCCGAGCCTGTTCGAGCCGGTGCACGGCTCGGCGCCCGACATCGCCGGCCGCGGCATCGCCAACCCCATCGGCCAGGCCTGGTCGGCGGCGATGATGCTCGACTTCCTCGGCCACCGCGACGCGCACGACGCGGTGCTGGCAGCCATCGAGGCCGTGCTCGCGGACGGGCACGCGCCACGCACGCCCGACCTCGGCGGCAACGCCGGCACGCGCGACCTGGGCCTGGCCCTGGCCCGTGAGGTGTCTCGCGGGTAGGCTGCGCAGCCGCGCTTGTCAAGCGGGAATCACGCTGCCCCGGGGCGCCCGGGGCTCCCTCGGATGAGGGGGACTTGCGCCTAGAATCTTCGACGCCGCTTGACACTGTCGGAGCCAGGGGACTTAATGGATTCGCCCGGCTCGCAGCGTCATCCGCGGGCGGCTGATCGGCAGCCCGACATCAATTCCGAACCACCTACAGAGGGGATCGCGACGTGAACAAGAGTGAAATGATCGAGCACATCGCCAAGCAGGCCGACATCTCCAAGGCCGCCGCGTCACGCTCGCTGGAGGCCCTGATCGGTGCGGTCAAGGTCACGCTCAAGAAGGGCGGCAACGTCACGATCACCGGTTTCGGCACCTTTACCGCACCCAAGCGGGCCGCGCGCACCGGCCGCAACCCGCGCACCGGCGCAGCGATCAAGATCAAGGCCGCCAAGGTGCCCAAGTTCCGCCCTGGCAAGGGTTTGCGCGACGCCGTCTGAGGCGGGTGCCACCGGGTGCTTAGCTCAGCCGGTAGAGCGGCGCCCTTACAAGGCGTAGGTCGGCGGTTCGAACCCGTCAGCACCCACCACCTCGGCTAGAATCCACGGCGCGGCTTCGTGGGTGATGCCGTGTGCCTGCGCGGCCCGGCCGCCGGCTGCAGCATATCCAGGCGAACCACGGTTCGCTTTTTTTGGGCTTCGCGCCGCCGCATGCCGGCCCGAGGCCGTTCCCCGAGGTCCCGATCCATGTTCGACTTTGTCCGCAATCACACCCGCGTGGTGCTCGGCTTCCTGCTGTTGCTGATCGTCCCGTCGTTCGTGTTCTTTGGCGTGCAGGGCTATTCGCGGTTCACGGAAGCCGGCAACGAGACGGTGGCCAAGGTCGACGGCGTGGCGATCACCCGGGCCGAGTGGGATGCTGCGCACGCGCGCAACGTCGAGCGCGTGCGCCGGCAGTCACCCGACATCGACGTGCAGATGCTCGACTCGCCGCAGGTCAAGCGCGAGACGCTCGAAGGCATGGTGCGTGAACGCGTGCTGTTGGCCGCAGCCAAGGAGATGCAGCTCTTCCCCAGCGCCGCGCGCATGGCCATGCTGTTCGACAGCGACCCGCAGTTCGCCGGGTTGCGTGGCCCCGACGGCCGCATCAACCGCGACCTGCTCGCTGCCCAGGGCATGACGCCGGAAATGTTCGACCAGCGGCTGCGCCAGGACTTCGCCATGCAGCAGGTGCTGGCCGGCATCACGCAGACGCCGGTGGCGCCGGTGGCCACCGCGGCGGCTGCGATCGACCCGCTGTTCCAGCGCCGCGAGGTGCAACTGCAGCGCTTCGATCCGGCCGCCTATCGCGCCCGCGTCACCCCGACCGATGCCGAGATCGAGGCCTTCTACAAGGCCAACGAGTCACGCTTCCAGGCGCCGGAGCAGGCCGTGATCGAGTACGTGGTGCTGGACATCGAGCCGCTCGCCAAGGGCGTGACCGTGCCCGAGGAAGACCTTCGAACCTACTACGCCGAAAACGCCAGCCGCTACACCGTGGCCGAGGAGCGGCGTGCCAGCCACATCCTCATCAATGCCGGGTCCGACATGGCCGCGGCCGACCGCAAGAAGGCGCGCGAGCGTGCCGAAGCGCTGCTCGCCGAGGTGCGCAGGAGCCCGGCCACGTTTGCCGAGGTCGCGCGCAAGAACTCGCAGGACCCGGGCTCGGCCGAGCGCGGCGGGGACCTCGGCTTCTTCGGTCGCGGTGCCATGGTCAAGCCTTTCGAGGATGCGGTCTTCGCGATGAAGAGCGGCGAGATCAGCAATCTCGTCGAAAGCGACTTCGGCTTTCACATCATCACGCTGACCGGCCAGCGCGGCGGCCAGAAGAAGGCGTTCGAGGAAGTGCGCGCCGAGATCGAGGCCGAGGTGCGCAAGTCGCTCGCGCAGCGCCGCTGGGCGGAGGTGGCCGAGCAGTTCACGAACATGGTGTACGAGCAGTCCGACAACCTGCAGGCGGTCGTCGACAAGTTCAAGCTCGAGAAGAAGACCGCCACCGTGCAGCGCACGCCGGCTCCCGATGCCACGGGGGCGCTGGCCTCCGCCAAGCTGCTGCAGAAGGTGTTCGCGGCCGATTCCCTGCGCAACAAGCGCAACACCGACGCCGTGGACGTCGGCGCGAACCAGCTCGCCTCGGCGCGCATCGTCGAATACACGCCGGCGCGGACACGCCCGCTGGCCGAAGTGCGGGAGGCCGTGCGCGCGCGTCTGCTCGACGAGCAGAGTGCCGCACTCGCGCGCAAGGAAGGCGAGGCCCGCCTGGCGGCCCTGCGCCAGGCGCCTGCCGAGTCACTGCCGAACGCGCTGACGATCTCGCGCCGGCAGACGCAGGGTCTGCCGGCGCCGTTGGTCGATGCCGTGCTGCGTGCCGACGCGGCGCAGTTGCCGGCCCTGGCCGGGGTGGACCTCGGTGCGCAGGGCTACGTGGTGTTGCGCATCACGCAGGTCCTGCCGCGCGAGGCCACGCCCGGGGGCGATGAGCCGCTGCGCCTGCAGTACGCGCAGGCCTGGGCGGCGGCCGAGGCCGATGCCTACCTCGGTGCCTTGAGGAAGCGCTTCAAGGTCGACATCAAGGCGGCGGCGTCTGCCGCGGCGGAAGCGGCTTCGGCCCCTGCACGCTGAGTGGGCACCCTGCCGCGGACGGGCCCACGGCTATAATTCCCGGTTCGGCGGTGGCTGTAGCTCAGTTGGTAGAGTCCCAGATTGTGATTCTGGTCGTCGTGGGTTCGAGTCCCATCAGCCACCCCATCCATACACTTCACGCCCGATTCCAAAGGGGCTGCGCACGATCATGGCGCAGGTCTGGTGCAGTACCCCAGGCTCAAGTGCTCTGACGCCCGTCAAGTGAATGCCGGCAGCCGCCGCGTAGCATTCGGCCGTCGTCCGGCTCGAGGGCTTGGGCCCGACCTGTCCCATACCGACGCAAGCCGAGCTTCGATGTCCCTGTCTTCTCGACCCTTGTTGCCACCTGGGGGTGGCGTCTCATGAATGCCGCCCTGCTGACCGACTGCGCACTGCAGCTGTGCTCGGCCGCGATCGAGGTGGACCCCCTGCCGCCCGAGCGCCTGCTGGCGCATGGGCGCCGACCCGGCGGCGGCCTTCATCGCGCCGCAGCGGCAACGCCTGGGTCGGCCTGGGCGCGGCGCGCTGGCTCGGCCCCCGAGCGGGCGCAGTCCGGGCCGTTGTGGGCCGGGTTGCTGGACGACAGCCCCGATGCACCCGCCCCGGCGGCGCTGGGCGCGCTGCCCTTTCCGTGCCGGCGAGACGCCCGACGCCCTCTGGCAAGGGCTGATGCCCGGCGGCCTGATGCTGCCCGAGCGTCTGTACGTGCAGCACGGCGGTCGCGCCTGGTGGCGCCTGACGCTGCCGGTGGCGCGAGGCCGACGCGCTGCCGCGCGCGGCTGGCGCAGAGCGCGCAGGACGCTGGCGGCGCTGGCCCATGCCGAGGCGCGGCCGTGCCGCCTTGGCAGACGCCGGACGAAGGCGGTCTGCGCCGCAGCACTATGCGCACGCGGTGACGCGGGCGGTCGAGCGCATCCGGCAGGGTGAACTCGGTCAAGGTCGTGCTGGCGCGCCGCGGCAGCGTGCGTCTTCGATGCCGCGCCGTCGCCCGCTGCGCTGCTGGCGCGGCTGGGTGACGCACCATCCGGACTGCGTGCGCTACGCCTGGCGGCGCGGCGGCAAGACCTGGCTGGGCGCCACGCCCGAGACGCTGGTGCGCGTGGACGGCCGCAGGCTCAGCACCCAGGCGCTGGCCGGCACGCGGCGATCCGAACTGGCTGCCGAACTGCTGGACTCGGTGAAGGACCGCCACGAGCACGCCATCGTGGTGGATGCCATCCGCCGCGCCATCGCGCCGCTCACGCGCGCCCTGCCTGCCGCCCAGCGAGCCGGTGATTCGCCGGCTGCAGGGCTGGCACATCTGCAGACGCCCATCGAGGCGCTGCTGCGCGAGGACGTCGACTTCCTGCGCCTGGTGCGCGCGCTGCACCCCACGCCGGCCGTGTGCGGCCTGCCGGCCGACCGTGCCGCGGCCCTGCTGACGGTGCTGGAGCCCGAGCCGCGCGGCCTGTACGCCGGGCCTTTCGTGCGGCTGTCGCCTCACGGCGACGGCCATGCCGTGGTGGCGCTGCGCGGTGCCGTGGTCGAAGGCCGCAATGCGGTGCTGCCGGCCGGCGCCGGCATCGTCGAAGGGTCGGACGGCGACGCCGAACTGGCCGAGACCCGGGTCAAGTAGCGCAGCGTGCTGGACGCCTTCCGGGGCGACGATTGAGCGGGCCGGCCGACGACCTGCACAGCGCCTGGGCCCACCTGTTCGCCGCCTCGCTGGCGCAATGCGGCGTGGCCCATGCGGTGATCAGCCCGGGCTCGCGCTCGACACCGCTCGCGCTGGCGTTGGCCGCGCAGTTGCCCAGCACGGTGCTGCACGACGAACGCGTCGCCGCCTTCTTCGCGCTGGGCCAGGCCCGCGCCAGCGGCCGGCCCAGCGTGGTGCTGGCCACCAGCGGCACCGCGCCGGGCCACTGGTTGCCGGCGGTGATGGAAGCGCGCGAAGCGGGGCTGCCGCTGTTGCTGCTCAGCGCCGACCGGCCTTGGGAGGTGCAACAGGCGCAGGCTTCGCAGACGGTGGACCAGATACGCCTGTTCGGCCACCATGCCAACGCCTACTTCGAACTGGGCGTGCCCGACGCCCACCCCGCAAGCGTTGCGCGCGGTGCCGCGCATCGCGGCGCAGGCCGTGCTGGCGACGCGCTACCCGCTGGCCGGTGCGGTGCAGGTCAACGCGCACTTCCGCAAGCCATTGGAGCCGCAGCCGAGCACGGGGCGGGAGCCCTGGCGCGCGCGCCTGGAAGCCCTGGCAGGGGCCGGCGCGCCGCGCCTGGTGGCGCCGCAGGCCGTGCCGCACCCGCAGGCCGTGGCGCAACTGGTGGCACAGGTGCGTGCCGCGCCGCGCGGGGTGCTCGTGGCGGGGCCGATGCCGCTGTTCCAGGCCGCGGATCTGCGCCGTGCGGTGCAACGCTTTCTGGTGGCCAGCGGTTACGTGCTGCTGGCCGAGGCCACCAGTCAGCTCCGCTTCGGCCTCGACGCGTCCGCGCAGGCGGCCTGCTGCGGTGCCTTCGACGCGCTGTTGCGCGAGCGGGCACTGCGGCAGCGCCTGCGCCCGGAACTCGCGCTGGAGATCGGCGCGCCGGCGGTGTCGGCGCAATGGCTGGCGTGGATCGACGGTGACGACGCGCCCGCGCGCCTGGTATTGCCCGGTGGGCGCCCGGCCGATCCCGCCGGCGGCGCGCAAGCCATGTTGCTGGGCCCGGTGGCCGACCTGCTCGACGCCGCCGCAGCGCAATTGCAGGCGCAGCCCCGGGGCGATGATGAGCGCCGAGCCGGCACGTCATACCGCCAGCTCTGGCAGACCGCCGAGGCGGCGGCCTGGGCGGCGCGGGGGCAGGGGGACTGCCGAACGCTGCGCTCGAGGCGGCCGACGGCACGCCACTGCAGGAGCACCACATCGCTCCGCTGTTGCGCGCGGCCTTGCCCGCCGGCGCCTCGCTGGCCATCGGCAATTCCAGCCCGGTGCGCGACCTCGACCACGACCTGCCACCCGACACCCGGCTGCTGGGCGTGTTGCACCAGCGCGGCGCTGCCGGCATCGACGGCCTGGTCGCAGGCGCGGCCGGCGCACGCAGTGTGAGCCTGCCCCCGATGGCGCTGCTGCTGGGCGATGTGTCGCTGCTCCACGACGCCGGTGGCCTGGCCGCGGCGGCCGCGGTGCCAGGGCCGCTGGCCATCGTCGTGATCAACAACGACGGCGGGCGCATCTTCGAGCGGCTGCCGCTGGGGCGCGATCCCAGCGTGGCCGAAGCGCGCGAGCGGCTCTTCGTCACCCCGCACGGCCGCGCCTTCGACGGGCTGGCCGCCACCTGGGGGCTCGACTACACCCGAGTGGACACGCCGGCCGCGCTGGAAGCGGCGCTGGCGCTGGCGCTGGCGGCCGACCGGGCCATGCTCATCGAGGCCCGCCCCGCACCCGGCGGCAGTGCAAGCCGGGCGGTGCTGCTGGCCGCGATGGCCGGTGCCGCCGAGCAGGCGACCCGGGCGTGATCGCGGGCCGGCATCCCGGCCGGCTGCACCCGGCCAAAGGAACGGGCGGACCGCCGCTGGTGCTGCTGCACGGCTTCCTGGGCGCACCCTCCTCCTGGGATGCCGTGCTGGACACCATGCCGCACCACGGCCCGGCCTGGTGCCCCTGGCTGCCCGGCCACGGCCCGGCCTTGCCGACGCCCGCGCACTGGGACGCCGCCGTCCAGGCACTGGCCGATGCGCTGCCCGCGGATGCCATGCTCGCCGGCTATTCGCTGGGCGCGCGGCTGGCGCTGGCCGCTGCGCTGCGCGTGGGCGACCGCCTGCGCGGCACGCTGCTGGTGGGTGGGCATGTCGGCCTGGGCGCCGGCGCGGCTCGGGCCGAGCGCGCTGCACTGGATGCGGTCCGCGCCGCGGCCTTGCGCTCGGGTCCGCTGGAAGCCTTCGTCGCCGATTGGGAGGCACTGCCGTTGTTCGCCACCCAGCGCGCACTGCCCGCGGAGTTGCAGGCCCGGCAGCGGGCCGCGCGGCTGGCGCATGACGCGCAGGCGTTGGCCTGGGGATTCGAGGTGGCGGGCCTGGCGCAGATGCCCGACCTGCGCCCAGCCGTGGTTGCGGCTCGGCAGCCGCTGTGCTTCATGACCGGCGCGCGGGATGAGCGTTTCAGCGCCTTGGCGGCGGCGCTGGTGCGCCCGCCCTGGGTCACCCATCGGCAGGTGAGCGGGGTGGGCCACAACCTGCTGCTGGAAGCGCCGGTCGATGTGGCGCGACAGGTTCATGCGCTGTCCCAGGGGTGCCAGCAGAAGCACGAGTCGCAGCGCAGCGCCGGCGCATGACGACCCCGCCCGCACCGCTGTTCCTGCGCCTGCAGGCGCCCCGCTGCGTCGCCGTGGGCGACGTGTGGATGCGTGGCATCCGGCGCGAACGTCAGGCGGTGCGCATTCGCCTGCTGGACGCATCGGGCACGCATGGCCTCGGTGAGGCCATGCCGTTGCCCGGCTACAGCCGCGACGACGCCGCCACCGCCGAGCGCGTCCTCGCCGCGCTGGCCCTGAAATTGGCCGACACGGGCTTGGCGGTGCCGGCCGGGCCCGCAGGCGCGGCGCTTATCGCCGCCTGCCTGGGGCCGCACGCCCAGGTGCTTCGCGCTGCGCCCAGCGCTCGCTTTGCGCTGGAGTGCGCCCTGCTGGACCTGCTGGCGCGGCGCGACGGTGTCAGCGCTGCAACTTGGCTGGCGCGGGGTCGCGCGCTGCAGCCGGTGCCGGTGAGCGTGCTGTTGCCCGATGACGCGTCCGGTGCCGTTGCCGAGGCGGCAGCGGCCGTGGCGCGCGGCCACCGCGTGCTGAAGCTGAAGATCGCGCGGGCCGATCGCACCCTGTCCGACGAAGACGCACTGCTCGGCGCCGTGCGCGCCGCGGCCGACGCGGCATGCCCCGGCACGGGCCAGCCCGCGCTGCTGCGACTCGACGCCAACGGCGCCATGGACCCGGCGCAACTGCGGGCGCGCATGGCCGCGCTGGCACGCCACGGCATCGAACTGGTGGAGGAGCCCGTGGCCGGCGCGGCACTGCTGCAGATGCCGGCGCTGCCGCTGCCCTGGGCGGCCGACGAATCGCTGGCGGACGCCGGGCTGGCCTCGGCCCTGCTCGAACTGCCTGTGGGGCGAAGGCCCGGCGCCTGGGTGCTCAAGCCGGCCGAGCTCGGCCTGTCGCGCTGCCTGGCCCTGGCCGCCACGGCCGCCGAACAGGGTCTGGGCATCATCGTCACGCACAGCATGGACGGCGCGCTGGGCCACGCTGCCGCGTGCGCGCTGGCAGCGGCCTTGCCACGGCCGCCCTTGCCCTGCGGTCTGGCGCCGCACGCGGGTCTGCGCGACGCCGCGCCTGCGCGGCCCCTGCTGCCTGTGCCGACCTCGCCCGGGCTGGGGGTGGCCGACCCGGGTGACGCGCCCTGAGCGCGCCCACTCAACGCCGCGACCGAGGGCCGTGGACTCAGTTTCCCGTGCGCGGCGTTGTCGAGCTCGCCACGCGCCGGCAGTCGTCGCGCGCGTCGCGTCCGGGCAAGGTATTGCATCGCCACAGGGCATCGGTCTGTGCCGCCGTGGCCGCGTGGCGGAGGCCGGCCTGGCGCACGATGTTCTGCACCACGAGGGTCAGACTCAGCAGCAGGCCCAGCGTGGCCAGGGCGGCCAGGGACCACAGCAAGGCACGGACCCCGCGCTCGCTGCCAAGGTGCGCAGGGTCGATCCGACCCAAGGGGGTGGGAAAGGCATGCATGGTGTCGTACCGGCCCCGAGCCCCGATCACGGGGCGGGCGGGCCCTTGCTGAACCAGGCATCGGTGGCCTTGCGCTGCCAGGCCGAAAGCTGCCGCTCGGCTTCATCCTTGGCCACGCCGTAGCGTTCCTGGATCTTGCCTGCCAGCTGGTCACGGCGGCCGGCGACGACGTCGATGTCGTCATCGGTGAGCTTGCCCCATTGCTCCTTGGCCTGTCCGGTCAGCTGCTTCCAATGGCCTTGAATCTGGTCCCAGTTCATGGTGTGTTCTTCCTGCTGCTGTGTTGCGGAATGGATCGGGTCACGGACGGACGGCGATCTCGTTCTTCACCGAACGCACGCCGTCGACCTTCCAGGTCAGGCTTTCGGCCACGGTCCTTTCGTCGCTGCTTTTCGCGAAGCCGGACAGCATCACGGTGCCCTTGAGCGTTTCGACGCTGATGGCCGTCGCATCCACGTTCTTGTTGTCGACGAACCGGGCCTTGACGGCCGTCGTGATGGCCGTGTCGTCGGCGTAGGCGCCGACCGACTCCTGGCCGCGCGTGACGGCACATCCGGTGACGGTGGCGAGCGCCAGGACGGCGGCGGTAACGGCGAGGGTGTGGCGAATGAACATGTGAAGGCTCCGGTGTAGGGATCGGGTTGGCGGGATATCGCAACCCCGTGAGTGACTGTAGGCACGGGCCGCAGACCCAGCCATCAGCGTCTGGCTCGGCGTGGTGTAGGACGGCGTCCCTTTCGGCGCCTGTGTGCGTCGCCGTACCGACGGCCGCCGCGGCCGCGCCCAAGGTGAGGTCCCCAGGGTTGGGCGCGGCGTGGGCACAGGGCCGACGCGGCGCACGGCCCCTGTGCAGCCCACGAACGGAAACCAACATGAACCCACATCGACAGATCGCTCCCCCAGGCACGCTGCGGCGAGCCACCACCCTGGCCGGCCTGCTGGCCATCACGGCACTCGGTCTTGGCGCATGCGCCAGCGTGCCGCCGCCCACTGAACAGATGGCGGTGTCCAGCGCTGCGCTCAAGCATGCGGTGGGTGCCGATGCCGGTGCGCTGGCCCCGGCTGAAATGAGTCTGGCGCGCGACAAGATGGCCCGCGCCGAACAGGCCGTCACCGCCAAGGAGTACGAGCGCGCTCTGGTGCTGGCGCAGCAGGCGCAGCTGGATGCGCAATTGGCCGAGGCCAAGGCCGAGACCGTCAAGTCACGCAAGGCCGCCGATGCGCTCGTGGACGCCAGCCGAGCGCTGCGCGAAGAGATGAGCCGCCAGACCCCCACCAACACCCCGAGGAATTGAACATGTTGCTCCCGCAAACGATCACGAAACGCCCGCTGGGCCTGAGCCTGCTCGCCGTGGCCACCTTGGCCGGCCTGGCCGCCTGCAGTACGGTGCCCGACAGCAATCCCCGCCTGGAAGAAGCCCGCAGCGCCTACAGCAGGGCACAGGCCACGCCGCAGACGCGCGATGGCGCACCTGCCGAGATGAAACAGGCCGCCGACGCGCTGGCCCGCGCCAACGAAGCGTCCGCCCGGCGCGACGATGCGGCCACGGTGGACCATCTGGCCTACCTGGCCCGCCAGCGTGTCGCGCTGGCCCAGGAGGCCGGCGATCGCAAGGCGGCCGAGGCTGCAGTGGCGCAGGCCAGCGCCGACCGTGACCAACTGCGCCTGGCGGCCCGCACGCGCGAAGCCGATGCCGCGCTGCGCAGCGCCCAGGCCTCGCAACTCGACGCGCGGGCGGCGCAGATCCAGGCGCAGTCCGCTGAACGGGATGCGCGAAACTCGCAGCGCCAGGCCGACGCCTCGCAGCAGCAGGCCAGCGCAGCGCAGCAGGCCGCCAGCGACGCCCAGCAGCGCGCGCGCTTGCTCGAAGGCCAGTTGCGTGACCTGAACGCGAAGAAGACCGAGCGCGGCATGGTCATCACCGTCGGCGACGTGCTGTTCGACACCGGCCGCGCCGATCTCAAGTCGGGCGGCCTGCGCAGCATGGACAAGCTGGTGAGCTTCCTCAAGGAGTACCCGCGGCGCACGGCCATGGTGGAGGGTTTCACCGACAGCGTCGGCAGCGATGAGTTCAACCAGGAACTCTCGGCGCGCCGCGCCGATGCGGTGCGCACGGCGCTCGTGTCGCGCGGCGTCGAGATCGGACGCATCGGCACGCAGGGCTACGGCGAGAGCTTTCCCGTGGCCGGCAACGAGAGCGCGGGCGGCCGCCAGATGAACCGTCGCGTCGAGATCGTGCTGTCGGACGACGGTGGCGTGGTCGCACCGCGCTGAAGGTCAGTGTGGGGTCCGCGTCCGGCACCTGCTGGTGCTCAGACCGGGCCTGCGGTGGCCGCAACCTTCGGCCTTCAAGCCCTGGGGTGCTGGGGCCGCCGAACCCGCTGATGGCCTGAGCCTCCTGCGTGACAAGGCCCGGCAACGAATGCATCGTTGCCGGGCCGTTTCGCGTGCGAAGGCCCGACGCGGGCAGCGCAGGTCAGGCGCTGTGGCGCGAGCGCGTCACGAAGCCGATCAGGGCCATCAGCACGGCGCCCGTGGCCGCCGCGATCAACACTGCCTTCACCGGCTCTTGCTGGATGTAGTGGGTGGTGCCTTCGCTGGCCCGGTGCGCCTGGGTGCGCAGGCGCTGCGATCCGTCACGCAATGCCTCCACGCCGCGGTGGGCCAGTGCGTTGGCGTGTTCGGTGGCGTCATCCAGGCGTGTGCCGGCATCGTCGCGCAGGGCTTGCACGCTGCCGGCCAGGCCGTCCAGCGCATGCTGCGTGGCAGCGATGCCCTGGTGGGCGGCCGTGGCGGCCTGGTCAACCAGATGGCTGGCGGGGACGGTGGGGTTGCGATTGAACATGGTGCCTCCTGGGCGGGTTGGAATCGAGTCGTGTGCGTGAAGCATTGGCATCGCTCAGGCGCCGGATCGCGCCGTGAGGGCGTGCCGCTCTGTCCTGCTGCGGCACCGGCCGGCGGGGTCGGCCGTTACTGGCGGGGCTCGCCCTGCTCATTGACCGTGATCGTGGATCCGGGGGCGCGGCCATCTGGACGCGATGGCCCTGGCCCTGGAAGTCGTAGGTCACATCCCAGTACGCCGGTTGTGCGCCTCCGGGCACGTTTTCACAGCGCTGGACGTCCTGGGTTGTCGTCTGCCCGTTGCGACCGACGTTGGCGCCGACCGCAGCGCCGGCGACGGCACCACCGGCGGTGGCGATGTCCTGGCCGCGTCCGCCGCCGACCTGATGGCCGAGGATGCCGCCGATGATGGCGCCGGCAATCGCCCCGGGCACGTTGGCGCCGCCTCGAGCCTGGGGCACCTGTTCGCTCTCGACCCAGCAGCGTTGCCCGGACGTGGCGAGCACGGCACGCGCCGACGTGACATTGGCCTCGTACAGCCGTTCGCCGGCGCGGCGGCGGCTGTCGTAGACCGGCACCGGCGCGGGCGCATAGCGATCGTCGCCGATGCGCGCATTCGAGGCCACCACCCGTACCGACGAAACGGGGTCGTACAAGCCCATGGCCGTCAGCGACGCGTAGCGGCCGGGACGCAGCACGACGCAGCGACCGCGAAACCTGGCGTCGTCGCAAACTTCGAACCGGTCGCCGACCACCACCGCCGACGAGGCGCGGCCGTTGAAGCCGGAGCGCTGCAAGTTGCCAATCTGCTTCGCCGTGGTGAAGGAACGACCGTCAAAGCCTTCACGTTCGTAGAACGTGACCTGCGCGGCCATCGGTGCGGGCGCATAGCGATCTTCGTCGATGCGCGCATTGCGGCCCACCATCCGGGCCGATGAGATGCGGTCGTTCAGGCCCATCGCGCTGAGCGATGGATACCGCCCAGGGCGCAACACGACGCAGCGGCCGTTGAACCCGGCGTCCTGGCACACCTCCCAGCCATCGCCGACGACCACGGCCGAGGAGGCGCGGTCATTGAATCCATACTGCTCGAAGGCCGGTACCGGCGCCGTCGCGTTGAGGGAACGCCCTGCAAAACCATCGTGTTCGTAAAAGGTGGCTTCCGCAACCGCCTGGGCGGCGAAGACCACGCCAGTTACCGCCACCATCGTTCTCAACAATGCTTTCATGTGCCGTTCTCTTCGAAGGATGAACGGCAGCATGACGCGTCGCCCCTTCGCTGTCTGTACGAAGTCGCACATAGCGCGATCAAGGGCCGGCCCGCGCGAAGGAGCGCCGCGCGGCGCGGCGCCTGGCGGAGAGGGTCAACCCTGCTCGGTGGTGAAGGGCTGTGCGGGCGCTGTCGCGTCGACGGGACCGAAGCGTTCGTACTCGGAAATCACCTGGGCGCCCAACAGCAGCAGGGTGGCCGCGAGCTCCAGGCTCAACAGCACGGCAATGGCCGTGGTCAGCGACCCGTAGACGGCGCCGATCTGCGACAGGGTCGAGAAATACCAGACCAGCGCGTGGCGCGACACCTCCCACAGCACGGCCGCGGCCACGGCGCCGAACAAGGCGTGCCACGGCGACAGCCGGCCTACCGGCATCACCAGGTACACGGAGGTCAGGACGAAGATCTCGCCTGCCAATCCCAGCAGGTACAGCAGGAAACCCGACACACCGTCCAGCGACCAGCGGCGCCCGAGGAAATCGACCTGATGCTCGCCCATCGCCTGCAGGCTGCCGGCCACCAGGGTCGCGAACAGCAGGCCCACGCCGAGGCTCAGGATGTAGAGGTAGGGGATGACGGCCGAGACCAGGAAGTGCCGCCGTCGTATCGCCACGCGGTGGTAGAAGATCACCGACATGGTGTTCTCCAGCACCGTGAAGGCGAGCGAACTGAAGAACAGCATGGTGGCGAGCAGGACCCAGCGCAGGAGTTCGCGGTGCGCCAGGAAATTGGCCAGTTCGGCGACGATGACCCCGGACTGCCCCGGCACCAGCCACTCCAGATAACGGCCGATCGTGCGCAACAGCTCGGCCTGGTCGACGACGTGTGAAAGCGCCATCACCGCGAGAATCAGCAAGGGCACGATCGACAGCAGCGCGTAATACGCCACCGCGCCCGCGAGCAGCAGACCCTGGTTGGCGCGAAAGCCCTTCAGGACCTGCAGCGCGAAGCCGCCCGGGTGTTGCAGAACCTCGATCGCCCGGCGATCCATCCAGCGCCATGGAGCGGGGTTCATGTGCAGAACCGGCCGGCCGTGCAGGCATCGGCGTGCCGCCCGCGGCTATCGGGCAGCCCCCTCGGCGGCGGGCTTTCGCCCGAGTGCATGACATGGCGGGTCATGATCGATGGTCCTCATCTTTGCACATGGCCGAGCGGATGCTATCCCCGCAGCCGCGGCGCCAGTGTGGCGGCGGCCCGCTCCATGCACTGTTAACCTCCCGGCTTCAGCCCCGCGCAGGGCGCGGACGATGTCTGAAATTTGCGGAGGCCGCCCGATGGAGCGTGTCGAGGCGCTGGTCGTGGGTGCCGGCGTGGTGGGCCTGGCCGTGGGCCGGGCGCTGGCGCAGGCGGGCCGCGAGACCATCGTCGTCGAGGCCGGCCCGCACATCAGGGCAGGGCGTGAGTTCGCGCAACAGCGAGGTCATCCATGCCGGTCTCTACTACGCGCCCGGCTCGCTCAAGGCGCGGTTGTGCGTGCGCGGCAAGGAACTGCTCTACGAATTCTGTGCCACGCATGGCGTGCCGCATGCACGCTGCGGCAAGCTGGTGGTGGCCACGGCAGTGGACCAGCACACGGCGCTGCAGGGCCTGCAGCAGCGAGCGTCGAGCAACGGCGTGCCGGCGCAGTGGCTGGATGCCGCGGCCGCCAAGGCGCTGGAGCCTGCCGTGCACTGCACGGCCGCGCTGTTGTCGCCCAGTACAGGCATCGTCGACAGCCACGCGCTGATGCTCGCGCTTCAGGGTGACCTGGAACGGGCCGGCGGCGGGGTGGCGTTGCTGTCGTGCGTACGGTCGGCCGCCTTCGCCGCCGGGCGTCCGGCCGTGGTGCAGGTGAGCACCGCCGAAGGGGGTTTCGAGATCGAGGCCGACCTGGTGGTCAACGCCGCCGGGCTGCACGCCTGCGCGCTGGCGCGGCGTTTCGGCGGCCTCGACGCCGGCCACGTGCCGCGTGAGCGCTACGCCAAGGGAAGCTACTTCACCTTGCCCGGCCGGCCGCCATTCTCGCGCCTGGTCTACCCGGCGCCCGTGGACGCCTGGCTGGGCGTTCACGTCACCATCGACCTCGGGGGCCAGGTCCGCTTCGGACCCGACCTGGAATGGCTGGACGTCGACACGCCCGAGGCCATCGACTACGCTGTCGAGCCGCGTCGGGCCGAGGCGTTCGAGGATGCCATCCGCCGCTATTGGCCCGGCCTGCCTGCGGGCGCGCTGCGGCCCGACTACAGCGGCGTGCGGCCCAAGATCCACGGCCCGGGTGAAGCGGCGCCCGACTTCCGCATCGATGGTCCGGCCCGGCACGGCGTGGCGGGACTGGTCAACCTGTTCGGGATCGAGTCGCCGGGGCTGACCTCGGCGCTGGCCATCGGCGAGAGCCTCGTGGCCTTGTCGGGGCACGACCGCTGATCGTCGTCCGCTGCCGGACGCGACCCCAATGGCAAGGGGCCCTGGCGGGCCCCCTCGATGCGATCAGCGGGCGCGAGTGGTTCGCGCCGCGGTCTTGCTCAGGCCTTCTTGGCCCAGGCGCTGCACCAGCCGGCGGCGGCAACCTGCTTGACACCAAACAGCGGGCAGCCGCCCGCGGCGTCGGCGGGCTTGCCCTGGAACAGCGCGCAGTTGTTGCACTTCTGGTCATTGGCGTGCTTGGGGAACTTCTTGGCGTCGGCCTTGGTGGTGTCATGCACATAGCCCAGGGCGACGGCCTGCGGATCCTTCTCGTCGACCTTGGCGGCCTGCGCCTGTGCCTGCGCCGCGGCCAGCGCGGTGGTGCCGGCAGCCAGTTGCATCAAGAAGATCCGACGGTTCGTATTCGACATGGTGTAAGTCCTTGGTCTGGGAGGGAAATTGAATTCGAAAGGGCAGCCAGGGCAACCCGCAGGGCACAGCCCCACGCGGCCGGCATTGCGACTGCCGTGCTCAGGCGGCCGGCATTGTGACACCCAGGCAGGTATTGCAGCGGCCGAGGCCGCGCAGTCGTGCATCCGGCTTTCCATCGCCGGTCTTGAAATTGGCGTGGCAGCGTATGCACACATACATCTTGGAACTGGACATCATCGGCCGTACGCCGGGTTCGGCATGCGGGCGGGCGGCGGTGTACTCGGCCTGCGTCTGGCGCAGCTTGGGGCCGTTGGCGGCGTCGGGGCTGGAGGGCGTGCGTCGATTGGTCATGGCTTGGAATTTTCCGGGCGGGCGCCCCGGATGGCGCGACACCGCTATTTTCTCTCGAAATGACAGTGTTCGCACTCGGGGGTCTCCTGGACCCCGTCGAGTCGGGTTCAGATCGCTCTGCTGCAGCTGCCCGGGCGCTGCCGGCAGAGTACGCCGCAAGCCCTGCGTTGGCGCCCTTGCGCGCGGCCGAATCACACCAGGCCCTGCTTCGTGGCGAGCACCGCGGCCTCGGCGCGGCTGGACACGTTCAGCTTCCTGTAGATGGACTTGATGTGATCGTTGACGGTGAACCACTTGATGCCCGTCAGGCTGGCGATTTCCTTGATCGTGAAGCCCTTGCTCAGGTAGGTCAGGACTTCGCTTTCGCGCGGCGTCAGGCGTTCTTGATCGGGCGGCTGTTCCAGCGGCACCGGCTTGCTGGCGGGCGAGCCGCCAAGCGTCGCGGGGCCGGAGTCGGGCGCCTGGCTGTCGCCGCCGGCGCCCTGACGGAAGTGCGTCAGCAAGCGGCGGGCGATGGCCGGTGACAGCGGCGGCTGGCCGCGCACGATCTTCTGCAGCTCTTCCACCAGCACCTCGAAGCGGTCTTCCTTGAGCAGGTAACCGTCGGCACCGCATTGCAGGGCAGGGAACAGGTGTTCGTCGTCGGCATACAGTGTGGTGACGATCTTGGTGGCCGGGTAGTGGGTCAGTTCGGCCAGCAGTTCCGGGCCGTTGCCGTCGGGCAGTTCGAGGTCGATCAGGATCAACTTGAACGGGTCCGTGCCGTGCAGCCCCAGTGCGCCGCCGGTCAGCGCGATGTGGCGGCGCGCGGTCTCGAGGTCGCCGGCCTCGGTGATGATGATCGTGTCGCTGAAGCTTTCACGAACCACGCGGCACAGGAAAGCGCGCGCAATCGCGTTGTCTTCCAGAACCAGCACCTTGACGGCCATGGCCGTGATCTCCTTGACGGGTCGGCCATGCTAGCGCCGAAACGTCGCCGGCCGGCCGCCGTGAAGCAGGGCGTTACGCGTTGACCAGCAGCAGTTTGCCCATGACCTGCCGGCTGCCCATGCGCTTGTAGGCGGCCTTCAGCTCGCTCATCGGCAGGCGCTGGTCGATCACCGGCTTGACGAGGCCCTGCGCATACCACTGCGCCAGCTGCCTCAACCCGGCAGCATGGGCCGCGGGTTCGCGCTTGACGAATTCGCCCCAGAAGACGCCCACGATCGACGCCCCCTTGAGCAGGGGCAGGTTCCAGGGCAGCGCCGGGATGCTGCCTTCCGCAAATCCGATCACGAGGTAGCGGCCGCGCCAGGCGATGGATCGGAACACCGGCTCGGCGAGTTTTCCGCCCACCGGGTCGTAGACGACATCCGGGCCCTTGCCGGCGGTCAGCGCCTTGAGCGCGTCGCGCACGTTGGCGGTGCTGTAGTTGAGGGTCTCGTCGGCGCCGAGCTGGCGGCACAGCGAGCACTTCTCGTCGGTGGATGCGGCGGCGATGACGCGCGCCCCAGCGGCCTTGGCGATCTGCAGTGCGGCAGTGCCCACGCCCCCGGCGGCGCCGAGCACGAGCACCGTCTCGCCGGCCTTCAGCTGACCGCGGTCGATCAATGCGTGGTGCGAGGTGCCGTAGGTGAAGGCGAAGGCGGCGCCGTCCTCCACCGCAAAGCCGGGTGGCAGCGGCAGCACCCGCGCCGCGTCGACGCAGGCGTGGGTGGCGAAGCCGCCCGTGCCTGCCAGCGCTGCCACGGCGTCGCCGGGTTTGAAGTGCGTGACGCCGGTGCCGACGGCGTCGACGATGCCGGCGTATTCGGAGCCCGGCACAAAAGGCATGGGCGGCTTGAACTGGTACTGGCCGCGCACGATCAGCAGGTCGGGGAAGTTCAGGCTGGCGGCGCGGATCGCAATGCGTATCTCCCCCGGCTTGGGTTCGGGTGTCGGCAGTTCCTGCCAGCGCAGCGCGTCGGCGCCGTCGAGGGTTTCGCAGAGCCAGGCGTGCATGGCAATTTCCTTGGGGTGGGTGCGGGCGAAGGCCGGCGCAGCGCGGCGATCATAAGCACGCCGCCCGCGCTGGCCGCCCGGCGCCCCTGGCGCCGTGCCGCGCAGTGCCCTGCGCTACAGACCCTGGCGCTGGAGCGGGGCGGCCAGCGCCGCGCGCAGCGTGTCGGCGGCGTCGGCCAGGTGGGCGCGCGTCTCTGCGTCGGCGCGGCCGAGGCGGCGCTGAGCCGCCTCGATGCGGCGCAGCAGCAGCGCGCGCCTGCGCACGCACCAGGCCGCGCGCATCGGCGCGGGCCGTGCGGCGAGGGCCGCAGCAGCGCCGCGGCCAGGCGGTTGACGTGCTCGCGCTGCAACTCGCGTCGCTGCGGCGGGATGGCCGGCGCCGCGGCCGAGGTCGCTCCAGACCTCGTCGAGCAGCCGCGCATACAGCTCGGAGAGCTGAAGGCCTCGGCGGGGCGGTCGAACTTGCCCACGCTGTCGAGGATGCGGGCGGCGAGGGTGTCGCTCATCAGGTAGGCGAGCACGGCGCGCTGCAGCTCCAGCAGGCGCTGCGGCACCGCGATAGTCGGTGGGCAGGAACGAACTCGGCGCGCTCCAGGTAGTCGGGCGCCAGGCGTCGCTGCAGCGAGGGCGACAGCTCCAGCCCGTCGGCCGCCAGCACGGCACCGGCGATCAGGTCCAGCGCCTGGCGCTGCACGGCTGGGCGTCCACCGGCTGCAGCGGGTCGCGGCCGCTGCCGGGAAAGTCGCGCAGCGTGCGCACGCCGCCGATCTGCCGCACCAGCGTGCCCACCGCCCGTGTCACGTCGGCGATGGCATAGGCCAGCGAGCGGCGCAGCACGGCGTAGTCGCGCTGCGGCGAGAGCTCGCGCGTCTCCTGGCGCCTGAACAGGTCGCGCGCGATCTCCAGGCGCTTGGACGCGAAGGCGATGGGGTCGGAGCCGAGGTCGAGCTGGATCGTCTCGGGGTCGATGCCGAAGGCGTTGTCCTCGTCGGTGCCGAAGGCCAGCAGCGGCTCGCTGCTGCGCGCCGCGATGCGCTGCAGCTCGGCGCGCTCGACCTCGGCGTCGGCGCCCGGCGGCATGGGCTTGTAGGCGTACTCGATGGCCCAGTAGTCGTAGGGCCCGAGCGCGGTCTGGAAGGGCAGGCCGCCGCGTATGGCCCGGCAGCGGCAGGTTGACGGCGTTGTATTCCATCACCGAGCCGCGGTGCCGTGCGCCCGCGTGAACTCGGGGTCGGACAGCTGCGCCTCGGTGTAGGCGCGCGAGGCGCGGAAGTTGTGGCGCAGGCCCAGGGCATGACCGATCTCGTGCATGACGACCTGCTTGACGTAGTCGAGCACGAACTGCTGCGCCATCGGGCTGTCGGGGTCGAGCTCGCCGCGGGCCTCGAGCACGTCGAGCGCGTAGCCCAGCTGTTCGGCGGCCAGCGCGCCGTGCTGGCAAAGCCGGTGGTCCTGGCGTGCGGCGCCGCCACCGGGCAATTCGAACGGCGCGGCAAAGCCCGGCGGCACGGCATCGGCAGCCGGGGGGGCTGCGGCCCAGCATCTGCGTGCGCTCCTGGCGCGTGCGGCGTGCCTGCATGCCTTCGAAGGCGACGTCGGCGTCGAGGATCTCGCCCGTGCGCGGGTCGACATGGCTCGGCCCGATGGCGCCGAACACCGGGTCGGCGTTCATCATCCAGCGCACCGAGGCGTAGCCGAAGTCGAGCGTGTCGAAGGCGGCGTCGTCGGGCTGCTGCTGCACGACGATGGCGTTGCTGAAGCCGATCTTCTCGAACGGCTTGTTCCACTCCATGATCGCCGCGCGCACCGTGTCGCGGTAGGCCAGCGGCACGTTGCGGTCGATCCAGAAGGTGATGGGCTTGACGGGTTCGGAGATCTCGGCCGCCGGGTCCTTTTTCTCCAGCCGCCAGCGGTTGACCCAGCGCTGCCGCGGCGAATCCTGAAGGTCGCTGCTGAAGTCGAGCACGGTGGTCGTGAACAGGCCGATGCGCGGGTCGGCGCGGCGCGGCGCCATCGGCTGAAGTGGGCAGGGGTGCCAGCGAATAGTGCAGGCCCACCAGCAGGCTGCGCGTGTCGGGCAGGAAGCGCGGCAGCGCCGGCACCGGTGCGCCCGGGGATGCAGCGCCGGCGGGCGTGCCCACATTGGCGCTGTAGTAGTGGTTCTGGGTCTCGATGACGGTGGCTTCGGGCGAGCCGCGAACGGCCGTGATGACCGAGTTGCGACCGTCCAGCGCGTAACCCTGGCGCAGCCCGCGCTGCAGCATCATGCCGATGCCCTGGAGGTCGCTCAGGAACAGGCCGTTCGCTTCCACCAGGACGCTCTTGCGCTCGGGGTGCGGCAGGCTGACCACCGGTGTCGTCCCGAGCAGGCTGTGCGAATAGGCGTCGGCCACGGCTCGCGCCTCGGGTGTCCCTGCCTTGGCCGTGATCTCGGTGTTGCGCGCCTGCAGCCGGACCTGGCCGTGCACGCGCACGAACTCCACCACCTGCGGGCCGCCGGCGCCGTTGATGGCGTAGGCCATCAAGCCGCCGAGCACCCAGGCCTCGCTGATGCCGCTCTTGATCTTGGGCGACAACAGGAAGGGCTGACCCAGTTGCGCCGGCAGCAACTCGATCCAGACCTTCTCGTCCTTCTGCCACAGCGTGATCGCGCCATCGATGCGGCGTGCCTCCTTGATCACCGTGGCAAAGGGAGGCAGGGCCGGCGACGAAGGCTGTGCGCCGGCCGGGCGCGTGGGCGTGCCGGCGGCGCCCGAGGGCACCTTGGGGGCTGCCGCGGGACCCGTGACGGCCGAATTCGCCGCCGCTTCCGGCCGCGCGGGGTCGGCGGCCTCCCTGACGGTCGGCAATTCGGCGCAGGCGCCCAGCATCCCGGCGAAAGCCAGGGCCAGGGCCAGGACGGCTCGGTGCAGGTCGGGGCGATTGCGCATGGGCTCTGCCGCGGGGCCAGGTTGCTGCGGCCAGGAATCCATTGTGAGTCAAAGCCGCCCGCTGCGCAGGGCGTGCGCTGCGCAGGTTCGCACGCCCGCCGGCGGGCGCGCCGCCGCCGGATGCCTCAGTGGATCGGCTTGAAGCGCACGCGCTTCGGTCGCGCGCCTTCCTCGCCCAGGCGCTTCTTCTTGTCGGCCTCGTATTCCTGGTAGTTGCCGGCGTAGAAGAACCACTGCGAGTCGCCCTCGCAGGCCAGGATGTGGGTGCAGATGCGGTCGAGGAACCAGCGGTCGTGGCTGATGACCATGGCCGAGCCGGCAAACTCCAGCAGCGCTTCTTCCAGCGCGCGCAGGGTTTCCACGTCGAGGTCGTTGCTGGGCTCGTCGAGCATCAGCACGTTGCCGCCCTGCGCCAGCGTCTTGGCCAGGTGCAGGCGGCCGCGTTCGCCGCCCGACAGGCTGCCGACGCGCTTTTGCTGGTCGTTGCCCTTGAAGTTGAAGCGGCCGAGGTAGGCGCGCGAGGGCATCACGAACTTGCCGACCACGATGTTGTCGAGCCCGCCGGAGACGTCTTCCCACACCGTCTTGTCGTCGGCCAGGGCCTGGCGGCTCTGGTCGACGAAGGCCAGCTGCGCGGTCTTGCCGATCACCACCTCGCCCGAATCGGGCTTCTGCTCGCCCTGCAGCATGCGGAAGAGCGTCGACTTGCCGGCGCCGTTGGGGCCGATGATGCCGACGATGGCGCCCGGCGGCACCTTGAAGCTGAGGTTGTCGATGAGCAGGCGTTCGGAGAAGATCTTGCTGACGTTCCTGAACTCGATGACCTCGTTGCCCAGGCGCTCGGCCACCGGGATGAAGATCTCGTTGGTCTCGTTGCGCTTCTGGTAGTCGACGTCGCTCAATTCCTCGAAGCGCGCCAGGCGGGCCTTGCTCTTGGTCTGGCGCGCCTTGGCGTTGGAGCGCACCCACTTGAGTTCTTCCTTCATCGCCTTCATGCGCGCGTCTTCGGTCTTCTGCTCGACCTCCAGGCGCTTCTCCTTCTGTTCCAACCAGTCGGAGTAGTTGCCCTTCCAGGGGATGCCGGCACCGCGGTCGAGTTCCAGGATCCACTCGGCGGCGTTGTCCAGGAAATAGCGGTCGTGGGTGATGGCGACCACGGTGCCGGGGAAGCGCTGCAGGAAGTGCTCGAGCCACTCCACGCTCTCGGCGTCCAGGTGGTTGGTGGGTTCGTCCAGCAGCAGCATGTCCGGCTTGCTCAGCAGCAGACGGCACAGCGCAACACGGCGCTTCTCGCCGCCGGACAGCACGCCGATCCTGGCGTCCCAGGGAGGCAGCCGCAGCGCGTCGGCGGCCAGTTCCAGTTGCAGGTCGGTGTTCTCGCTGCCGGCGGCGGCAATGATCGGCTTCGAGCTCGGCCTGCTCGGCGGCGAGCTTGTCGAAGTCGGCATCTTCGTCGGCGTACTCGGCGTAGACCTCGTCCAGCCGCTTCTTGGCCGCCAGCACGCCGCCGATGCCCTGTTCGACGGCCTCGCGCACGGTCTGCTCGGGCTCCAGGTGCGGTTCCTGCGGCAGGTAGCCGATCTTCAGTCCCGGCATCGGCATCGCCTCGCCCTCGTACTCCTTGTCGACGCCGGCCATGATCTTCAGCAGCGTGCTCTTGCCGCGAGCCGTTGACGCCGAGCACGCCGATCTTGGCGCCGGGGAAGAAGGACAGCGAGATGTCCTTCAGGATCTGCCGCTTCGGCGGCACGATCTTGCCGACGCGGTTCATCGTAAATACGTACTGGGCCATGGCTGTGCTTTGCTGAATGCTGCGGAGGAGGTCGCCGGGCGACCCAACCTGGATTGTCGCTGGTTCCAGGCCGGGGCGGGGCAGGTCCCCGCCCGCCGTTGTCCGTCGGGGCCGATTCGTCGCGCCGACCCTTGCAATCCAGCACAGTGGCGGAAAATGAGGCTTGCCCGCAAAGGAGGGGTCAAGCCATGAACACCACCGTCACGACCATCGAAGCGACCCCGTCGCTCGTGAACACGACGCACGTCGTCTACGCGCTGCACGCGCTGGGACTGGTGATCGGGGCCTTCGGCGCGGCCACCGTGCTGGGATCCTTCCTGTTCGGCTGGCCGTCGATCATCGCCGTCATCATCAACTACGTGAAACGCGGCGACGCGCGCGGCACCTGGCTGGAATCGCACTTCAGCTGGCAGATCCGCACCTTCTGGTTCGCGCTGCTGTGGGCCGCCGTGGTCGCCGTGGTGTCGGCGCCGCTGACGGTGATCGGTCGGCTTCGGCACCTGGGTCGCTCGGCATGGCCGTGCTGGGCCTGTGGGCCATCTACCGCATCGCGCGCGGCTGGATGCGGCTGAACGATCACCTGCCGATGCCGATGCGCGTAGAATCCACGGTTGCGCCGCGGCTTCCAGTCATCGCGGCGCGGTCGCTTCCGACCTCCGTTGTTTCCCTCGCGCCTACCGACTGGTGCGCCCGCCCCGGGTGACAGCAGGCTGCGAACCACGGCCCCTCTGACGAAAGTCCACGGGCCCCAAGACCACATGCAATTTACCGACCTCGGCCTGGCCGAGCCGCTCCTGCGCGCCGTTCGCGAGCAGGGCTACGACACCCCGACGCCGATCCAGGCGCAGGCCATTCCCGTCGTCCTGCAGGGCGGCGACCTGATGGGCGGCGCGCAGACCGGCACCGGCAAGACCGCCGGCTTCACGCTGCCGATGCTGCAGCGCCTGTCGCTGGCCAAGCCGGTGCGCGAGGAGGGGCCACAAGGTGGCCGCTGCGCGGTCCACGCGGCCGCATCCCCATCCGCGCCCTCATCCTGACGCCGACGCGCGAACTCGCCGCGCAGGTGGAGGAGAGCGTGCGCACCTACGGCAAGTACCTGCCGCTGACGAGCATGGTGATGTTCGGCGGCGTCGGCATGCAGCCGCAGATCGACCGCCTGCGCAAGGGCGTCGACATCCTGGTGGCGACGCCGGGCCGCCTGCTCGACCACCACCAGCAGGGCACGCTGGACCTCAAGCATGTCGAGATCTTCGTCCTCGACGAAGCCGACCGCATGCTCGACATGGGCTTCATCCACGACATCAAGAAGGTGCTCGCGGTGCTGCCGGCCAAGAAGCAGAGCCTGCTCTTCTCCGCCACCTTCAGCGACGAGATCAAGGCCCTGGCCGACCGGCTGCTGAACGCGCCGGTGCTGATCGAGGTGGCGCGCCGCAACGCCACCGCCAGACCTGATTGCGCAGAAGGTGCACCCGGTGGGCCGCGAGCGCAAGAAGGAACTGCTGGCGCACCTGATCAAGACCGGCGACTGGCACCAGGTGCTGGTCTTCACGCGCATGAAGAGCGGCGCCAACCGGCTCACCGACTATCTCAACGACCACGGCATCACGCGCCATGGCGATCCACGGCAACAAGAGCCAGGGCGCGCGCACCAAGGCGCTGGCCGACTTCAAGGCCGGCGACCTGCAGGTGCTGGTGGCCACCGACATCGCGGCGCGCGGCATCGACATCGACATGCTGCCGCACGTGGTGAACTTCGAGCTGCCCAACGTGCCCGAGGACTACGTGCACCGCATCGGCCGCACCGGGCCGCGCCGGGGCCAGCGGCGAGGCGATCTCGCTGGCCTGCCTGGACGAGGAGGTGTTCCTGAAGGACATCGAGCGCCTCATCAAGCGCAGCATCCCGCGCGAGACGGTGCCCGGCTTCGAGCCGCCGGCCGGCGAGCGCGCCGAGCCGATCGTGCTCGGGCGCATGACCATCGGTGTCGGCGGCACCCGCCGCAATGCCGGCGGCGGCGGGCGGCTACGGCGGCGGTGGTCGCGGCGGGCGTCCTGGCGGCGGCGGCGGTGGCGGGCGGCGGCGCAGTGGCGGTGGCGGCCGCGGCGCCGGCCAGGCGCCGGGCCGTCCCGGCGGCTCGCGTCCGGCGCCGCTCCGGTCAGTGGCGGCGGCGGCGGTTACGGCGGCGCCCGCCCTGCGGCATCGCGCGGCGGCCCGCCGAAGCGCTGAAGCGAGGTCTCCAACGAGAAACGCGGCCCCGACGGGCCGCGTTTTGCATTCCGGGGCAGGCGCGGCCGGGCGGCCGCGCCCTCAGCGTCACAGCCGCTCGAACACCGCGGCGATGCCCTGGCCGCCGCCGATGCACATCGTCACCAGCGCATAGCGGCCGCCGGTGCGGTGCAGTTCGTACACCGCCTTGGTGGCCAGGAAGGCGCCGCTGCAGCCGATGGGGTGGCCCAGGGCGATGGCGCCGCCGTTGGGGTTGACCTTGCTTCATGTCGAACTCCAGCCCGCGCGCCACGGCGATGGCCTGCGCCGCGAAGGCTTCGTTGCTCTCGATGACGTCCATCTGGTCGAGCGTGAAGCCGCCCTTCTTCAGCGCCAGCTTGGTGGCCGGGATCGGGCCTTCGCCCATCACGTCGTTGGGCACGCCGGCGATGGCGTAGCTGGCCAGGCGGGCCATCGGCTTGTGGCCGGCGGCGGCGGCCACCGCGGCGTCGGCCAGCACGAAGAAGGCCGCGCCGTCGTTGATGCCGCGAGGCATTGCCGGCCGTCACCGAGCCGTCCTTCTTGAAGGCCGGCTTCATCTTGCGCCAGCGTCTCCAGCGTCGTGCCGGCCTTCACATGCTCGTCGGTGTCGAAGGTCGACCTCGCCCTTGCGGGTCTGCTTGACGATGGGCACGATCTGGCTCTTGAAGCGGCCCTCGGCGATGGCCGCCGCCGCCTTGCGGTGCGAGTCGACGGCCAGCTGGTCCTGCTCTTCGCGCGTGATGCCCCACTTGGTGACCAGGTTCTCGGCCGTGATGCCCATGTGGCCGACGCCGAAGGGGTCGGTCAGCGCGGCGACCATCGCGTCGATGAGCTTGGTGTCGCCCATGCGCGCGCCGCTGCGCATGGCGGTCGACAGGTAGGCGCCGCGGCTCATGACTTCCACGCCGCCGCCGACGCCGTAGTCGCAGTCGCCGAGCAGGATGTTCTGCGCCGTGGTCACGATGCCCTGCAGGCCCGACGAGCACAGCCGGTTGACGGCCATGGCCACGCTTTCCATCGGCAGCCCGGCCTGGATCGAGGCCACGCGCGCCACGTAGGGGTAGCGGCTCTCGGTGGGGATGCAGTTGCCCACCGTCACGTAGTTGATGGCCTTGGGGTCGACGCCGGAGCGCTTGACCGCCTCCTTCATCACCATGCCGGCCAGTTCGGCCGGCTCGATGTCGGCCAGGCTGCCGTTGAAGGTGCCGATGGCCGAACGGGCCGCGCCCAGTACCACCACGTCTCGCTTGCTCATGCTGTCGTCTCCTTGCCGTCTGGCGGGTCAAAAGTCGAAGTTGACGCTTTCGCGCTGGCATGCGGCCTTACGCCAGATCAAAGCCGTGCGATGAAGGCGCAGCATAGCGCGCTGCCGCGCCCGCCCGTGCAGCGTTTGCCCCGCGTCGTCGTCAGGGCGCCTGGCGCAGGCGCGCGGCGGCGCCGTCGATCGACGGCCTTCAGCTCGGCATAGCTCGAGTTCACCGGGAACTGCGGAAACTGCGCCACGATGCCCGGCGGCGGGTGGATGAAGAAGCCGGCGTCGGCGGCGCCCAGCATGCCGGTGTCGTTGTACGAATCGCCGGCGGCGATGACCTGGTAGTTCAGGCTCTTGAGCGCATTCACCGCGTGGCGCTTCTGGTCGGGCTGGCGCAGCCGGTAGTCGGCCACGAAGCCGGCGTCGTCGACCACCAGCCGGTGGCAGAACAGCGTCGGCCGGCCCAGCTGGCGCATCAGCGGGTCGGCGAACTCGTAGAAGGTGTCCGACAGGATGATGACCTGGTAGCGCGCGCGCAGGTCGTCGAGGAAGTCGCGCGCGCCCTCCATCGGCGCCATGCCGCCGATCACGGCCTGGATGTCGGCCAGCTTCAGCCCGTGCCGGCGCAGCAGGTCCAGGCGCCAGCGCATCAGCCGGTCGTAGTCGGGCTCGTCGCGCGTGGTGCGGCGGAACTCGGGGATGCCGGTGCGCTGGGCGAAGGCGATCCAGATCTCGGGCACCAGCACGCCTTCGAGGTCGAGGCAGATCATTTGCATGGTCGGGCGGGGCGTTGGAGGGACAGGCCGCGATTCTCGCCCGGCGCCGGGGCGTGTGCCCCCGGCGCAGCGGCCTTCAATCCGAACTGCCCAGCACCAGGCTGACCTTGCGCGTCTGCCCGGCGCGCCAGACCGTGACCGTGACCGTCTCGCCGGGCTGGCGCCGCTCGAAGTGCGTCAGCATGTCGTCGAGGTCGGCCACCGGCTCGTCGTTGATGGCGGTGATGACGTCGCCGGCCAGCACCTCGCCGCCGCGTGCCGCGGCGGAAGGGCTGCAGCCCGGCGCGCGCGGCCGGGCTGCCGGGCGCCACCTGCACCAGCGCCACGCCCTTGGGCAGGTTCAGCGCGCGGCTGCAGCGCCGGCGTCGCCGGCGGTGATGCCGAGCGTCGGGCGCAGGAAGCGGCCGTCGCGGATCAGCCGCGGCACGATGCGGTTGACCTCGTCGACGGGGATGGCGAAGCCGATGCCGGCGCTGGCGCCGCTGGGGCTGGCGATCTGCGTGTTGACGCCGATCAGCCGCCCGGCCGAGTCGAGCAGCGGGCCGCCCGAGTTGCCGGGGTTGATGGCGGCGTCGGTCTGGATCACGCCGCGGATGGTGCGGCTGTTGAAGGACTCGATCTCGCGGTTGAGCGCGCTGACGATGCCGGTGGTGAGCGTCTGGTCCAGGCCGAAGGGGTTGCCGATGGCGTAGACGCGCTGGCCGACCTGCAGGTCGCGGCTGCTGCCGAGCGCGATGGGCGGCAGCTTCTCCGTGCGGCGCCTCGATGCGCAGCACCGCCAGGTCGCGGTCGGGGAAGGCGCCGACGAGTTCGGCGTCGTAGCTGCTCTGGTCGGCCAGCGTCACGCGCGCGCCGTTGGCGCCCTGGATGACGTGGAAGTTGGTGACGATGTGGCCGCGCTCGTCCCACACGAAGCCGGTGCCGGTGCCGCGCGGCACCTGCTGCACGTTCATGCGAGAACAGGTCGCGCTGCACGCCCAGCGATGGTGATGTGCACGACCGAAGGCGAGGCCTTGCGGAACAGCTCGATGTTGCGCCTGCTCGTCGGCGGCCAGCGGGCCGCGCGGCGTCACGGCGCGCGGCGCGGCGTCGGTGCGGCCGTTGACCAGCGGCGGCACGGCCAGCAACGCGACGGCGCCGCCCGAGCAGGGCCGCGCAGGCCCAGGCCGACGAAGCGCGAACGGCGGGGCGTGTTCATGGTGGGCAGTGCCGGCAGGCGGCGGGCAACGACCGCCGGAATGCGTGCCAGATGGGGCCGACCCGCGCCGCCGTCAAGGCCGCGGCGCCTGGACGGCGGCGGCGTCAGGACGACGATGTACGAGGCCGCCGCCGGTGGCGATCAGCGTGCCTTCGTCGTTGACCAGCCGCATCTGCGTCGAGCCCACGCGCCCGCCCAGGCGCGTGACCTCGGCCGTGGCGACGAAGTGCCGGCCCAGGCCCTGGCGCAGGAAGTCGACGCGCAGGTCGATCGTGCCCAGGCGGGCAAAGCGGTGCAGCACCTGCTGCGCGTTGTCGTTCGGGTGACGCTCGGCGATGCCCACCATAGCCGCCAGGCCGCCCATGGCGTCGAGCACGGCCGAGATGACGCCGCCGTGCAGCCGGCCGTAGGCATAGTGGCCCACCAGCTCGGGCCGCATCGGCGAAGGTGGCGCGCACGTCGCCCGGGCGCACCGACTCGATCTTCAGGCCCAGCGTCTGGTTGAAGGTGATGCGGTGCTCGAAGAGCTCGCACCAGCTCGGCGTCCAGCCGCGCCTGCTCGGCGTCGCGGCGCTGCGGCGGCGGTCATGCGGTGCGGCGGCGCGTCCAGTGCGCCGGCGGCCCGGCGCGACGCGGTGCTGCAGGCCCAGGCCCGGCCGGCGCGCCTCCGCCGGGCGTGGCGATCTCGCGTCCGGCGCGGCGCGCGCAGGCGGCCAGCGCCTCGATCAGCACGCCGTTGCCGCTGGCGCGTTCGCCGCCGGGCAGGTAGAAGGTGTCCTCCAGCCCGCTGCGCAGCATGCCGCCGAGCTCGGCCGTCTTCTGGTGCACGGGCCAGATCTCGGCGCGGCCGATCAGCGTCGTCTGCCAGACGGCGCCCGGCGGCGCATAGCGCGGCAGCAGCGCCAGCAGGTCGGCGTCGCAGGGCATGCCGCTGGCCACGCCCATGACGAAATTGAGCTCCGGCACGCCGGTGAACAGGCCGGCCTTCAGGTACATGCCCACGCTGCGCACGATGCCGACGTCGAAGCACTCGAACTCGGGGTGGGTGCCGGTCTCGCGCATCACGTCGAGCATCTGCTGGATCTTGGCCACCGGGTTGTCGAAGACCATCGGCGGCCAGGCCCATTCGCCGTTGTCCTTGATCTTCAGGTAGTTCAGGCTGCCGGCGTTGCAGGCCGCGACTTCGGGCTTGACGCGCCGCAGGCAGGCCGCCGGGCCCGAGATGTCCTTGCCGACGACGCCGGTGGTCAGGTTGATGATCGACGCCCGGGCAGGCTGCGCGGATGGCGTCGCACCACGGCCTCGGCCACGTCCGGGTCCCAGCTCGGCATGTGGCCGAAGCCTGTCTTCCTGCATGCGCAGGTGCACGTGCATGATGCTGGCGCCGGCGTTGAAGGCGTCGCGCGCCTCGGCCGCCATCTGCGCCGGCGTCACCGGCACCGGGTGCTGCTGCGGGTTGGTGAGCACGCCGGTGAGCGCGCAGGTGAGGATGGCCTTGTCGTGTCGTTCATGTCATTCGGCGATCTCCAGTTCGACCAGCACGGCGCCCGCGGCCACCGACTGCCTCGACGGCGGCGTGCAGCGCCCTGCACGGTGCCGGGCGCGGCGGCGTGCAGCCACATCTCCATCTTCATCGCCTCCACGCAGACCAGCGGCTGGCCGGCGGCGACCGCGTCGCCCACCGCCACCAGCACCTGCGCCACGACGCCGGCCACCGGGGCGCGGGCGCGGCGCGGGTCGGCGCCGGCTGTCGGCGGCAGGGTAGGGCGAGGGCTCGGTGAAGCCGAAGACGGCGCCGTCGATCGCCAGGTGCAGCGTGGCGCCGTCGTGCACGCAGGGCCGGCGCCGGTGCACGCCGTCGACGACGCAGCGCAGTTCGCCGTCGTCGAGCGACAGCACGGTCACGCCCGTCGGGCGGCGCGCGCAGGGTGCGCTCGCTCGCCGTCGCACTCGAGCGTGAGGTCGAAGCCGGCGCACGCTGGCCGGGCCGCACGCCGTCGCACCGGCGCCGCCGCCCAGCCAGGCCGCGGCGATGCGCCAGGCGTCGTCGGGCGGCGCCGGGCGCTGCAGCAGCGGCTCGCCGCCGGCGGCCCATTCGTCGAGCCGCGTCGTCGTCAGCGCGGCCGCGCGTGAACTGCGGGTGCTGGACCAGGTCGCGCAGGAAGCGGCCGTTGTTGCGCAGGCCGAACAGCGGCACGTCTTCCAGCGCGCGCGTCAGGCGGCGCACGGCGTCGGCGCGGTCGCGGCCGTGGGCGATGAACTTGGCCACCATCGCGTCGTAGTAGGGCGTGACCTCGCCGCCGGCCTGCGATGCCGTGGTCGATGCGCACGCCGCCAGCGCTTGCGCCGTGCCGGCCACTCGCTCGGGCCGCCAGTCGACGATGCGCCCGGTCTGCGGCTTCCAGCCGTCGTAGGGGTCTTCGGCGTACAGCCGCGCCTCGATGGCGTGGCCGCTGAAGGTGATCTGCTCCTGCGTCAGCGGCAGCGGCTCGCCGGCGGCGACGCGCAACTGCCACTCGACCAGGTCGAGGCCGGTGATGCACTCGGTGACCGGGTGCTCGACCTGCAGCCGCGTGTTCATCTCCAGGAAGTAGTGGTGCAGCTCGGCGTCGACGATGAACTCCACCGTGCCCGCGCCGCGGTAGCCGACCGCCAGCGCCGCGGCCACCGCATCGCGGCCCATCGCCGCGCGCATCGCCGGGCTCGACGACCGGCGAGGGCGCTTCCTCGATCACCTTCTGCCGCCGCCGCTGCGCGGTGCAGTCGCGCTCGCCCAGGTGCACGGCGCTGGCCGTGGGCGTCGGCGAAGACCTGGATCTCGATGTGGCGGCCGTCGCTCGATCAGCCGCTCCAGCATCAGCGTGCCGTCGCCGAAGGCGCTGAGCGCTTCGCGCCGCGCGCCGGCGAGCGCCGCCGGGCAGTTCGCCGAGGCTGCGCACCAGCCGCATGCCGCGGCCGCCGCCGCCGGCCACCGCCTTGACGAGCAGCGGCAGGCCCAGTCGCGCGGCCTCGGCGGCCAGGCGCTCGTCGCTCTGGTCTTCGCCCAGGTAGCCCGGCGCGCAGGGCACGCCGGCTTCGATCATGCGGCGCTTGGCGGCCGCCTTGTCGCCCATCGCGCGGATGGCCGCGGGCGGCGGGCCGATGAAGACCAGGCCGGCGTCGGCGCAGGCCTGCGCGAAGTCGGCGCGCTCGGACAGGAAGCCGTAGCCGGGATGCACGGCGTCGGCGCCGGTGCGCCGCGCCGCGGCGAGCAGCGCCGTCGATGTTCAGGTAGGAATCGCGCCGCCGGCGCCGCGCCGATGTGCACCGCCTCGTCGGCCTGCCGCACATGCGGCGCGCCGGCGTCGGCATCGCTGAACACCGCCACCGTGCGGTAGCCCAGGCGGTGCGCCGTGCGCATGACGCGGCAGGCGATCTCGCCGCGGTTGGCGACCAGGATCTTGCGAAGGAACGCTCACTGCGGCACCCAGCTCGCCTTGCGCTTCTCCAGGAAGGCGGTCGTGCCTTCGAGCCCTTCGGGGCCCAGCGCGGCCTGCGAGAACACTTCGGCGGCGTGGCGCACCATCGACGCCGGCGGCGTGGAAGCGCGCCTGCGCCATCAGCGCCTTGGTGGCGGCCACGGCGCCGGGCGCGCACTGCAGGATCTCGGCCAGCACGGCGGCCAGCGCATGGTCCAGCGCGCCGGCGGCATGCACCGCGTGCACCAGCCGCAGCGTCAGCGCCGCCTGCGAGTCGAGCCGGCCGCCGGTGACGGCCAGGCGCTTGGCCTCGGCGTAGCCCAGGCGCTCGACGAGGAAGGGCGCGATCTGCGCCGGCACCACGCCGAGCGAGGTCTCGGGCAGGCGGAACACCGCGCCGGAGCCGGCCAGCGCCACGTCGACGACGCAGGCCAGGCCCAGGCCGCCGCCCATCACCGTGCCTTCGAGCACCGCCACCGTGGCCAGGCCGGTGCTGGCGTAGGCCACGCAGAGGTCGCCGAAGGCGGCGTTGACCTTGACCAGCGCCTCCGGGTCGTCGGCCAGCTGCATGCGTGCGCCGGCCATGTCGCGCAGGTCGGCGCCGGCGCAGAAGTGCCCGCCCGCGCCGCGCAGCACGATGCACGCGCGTGCTGCCGTCGGCCTCGGCCGCGGCCAGCGCCTGCGCGCAGCTCCAGCACCATGGCCAGCGACATGGCGTTGCGCGCCTCGGGCCGGTTCAGCGTGACGTGCAGCACGGCGCCTTCGCGCTGCAGCAGCAGGGTCTGCGGCGCTGCCGTGGCCGCGCTCATCGCGCCTTCCCCGGCAGCGTGCCTTCGAGCTTGCAGATGATGCCCAGCATGATCTCGTCGGCGCCGCCGCCGATGCTGATGAGGCGGCTGTCGCGGTAGGCCTGCGAGATCGGGTTGTCGGCCGGTGAAGCCCATGCCGCCCCAGTACTGCAGGCAGCGTCGGCGACCTCGCGGCTCAGGCGCCCGCACTTGAGCTTGGCCATGCTGGCGAGCTTGGTGACGTCCTTGCCGCTGACGTACATCTCCACCGCGCGGTAGGTCAGCGCGCGCAGCGCCTCGACCTCGGTGCGCAGCTCGGCCAGGCGGAAGTGCACGACCTGGTTGTCGAGGATGCTCTTGCCGAAGGCCTTGCGCTGGCGCGTGTAGTCGATGGTCTGGTCGATCAGCCGGTCCAGGCTGCGCAGCGAACCGGCCGCGCCCCACAGCCGCTCTTCCTGGAACTGCAGCATCTGGAAGGTGAAGCCCAGGCCTTCCTGGCCGATCAGGTTGCGCCTGCGGCACGCGCACGTTGTCGAAGAACAGCTGCGCGGTGTCGCTGCTGTGCATGCCGATCTTGTGGATCTTCTGCCGCGTGATGCCGGGCGCGTCCATCGGCACCACGATCAGGCTCTTGTTCTTGTGCGGCGGGCCGTCGCTGGTGTTGGCCAGCAGGCAGCACCAGTCGGCCTGCATGCCGTTGGTGATCCACATCTTGGTGCCGTTGATGACGTAGTCGCCGCCCTCGCTGCGCGCCGTGGTCTTGACCGCCGCCACGTCGCTGCCGCCGCCGGGCTCGCTGACGCCCAGGCAGGCCACGCACGTCGCCGGCGATCGTGGGCGCGAGGAACTCGCGCCGCAGCTCGTCGCTGCCGAAGCGCGCCAGCGCCGGCGTGGCCATGTCGGTGTGCACGCCGATGGCCATCGGCACGCCGCCGCAGTTGCACTGGCCCAGCGCCTCGGCCATGACCATGCTGTAGCTGAAGTCCAGCCCGGCGCCGCCGTATTCCTCGGGGTACTTCAGGCCCAGCAGGCCCAGGTCGCCGAGCTTCTTGAACACCTCGTGGGCGGGGAACTGGCCCTGCGGCCTCCCACTCGGCGATGTGCGGGTTGAGTCTCCTTGTCGCAGAACTTGACGACGGTGTCTTCGAGTGCGCGGTGTTCGGGGGTGAATTTCATGGGGGTCTCGTCGTGCAGGGTTCAGAGCCGGGCGACGCCGAAGGTGTTGGGCCGCAGCGTCCGGGCCTCGGCCTCGCGGGCGATGGCCAGGCACAGGCCGAGGATGCGGCGCGTGTCGCGCGGGTCGATGATGCCGTCGTCCCACAGCCGCGCGGTGCCGAAGAGCGCGGCGCTCTCGGCGTCGAGCCGCTGGCGCAGCGCGTCGCTCATCGCGGCCAGCGCCTCGTCGTTGGCCGGCAGGCCCAGGCGTTCGAGCTTGTTGCGGTTGACGATGTCCATCACCTTGGCCGCCTGCGCGCCGCCCATCACCGCGGTGCGCGCGCTGGGCCAGCGAAGATGAAGCGCGGGTCGAAGCCGCGGCCGCACATGCCGTAGTTGCCGGCGCCGAAGCTGCCGCCGAGCACGACGGTGAACTTGGGCACGCGCGCGTTGGCCACGGCCTGGATCATCTTGCTGCCGTGCTTGATGGCGCCGGCCTGCTCGGCCGCCTTGCCGACCATGTAGCCGGTGGTGTTCTGCAGGAAGACCAGCGGCGTGCCGCTCTGGTCGCAGAGCTGGATGAACTGCGCCGCCTTGGTGCGAGCCGGCGGGCTGGATGGGGCCGTTGTTGCCGATCAGGCCCGACCGCGTGGCCGTGGATGCGGGCGTGGCCGCAGACCGTGTCGGTGGCGTAGGGCGGCCTTGAATTCGAGGAAGTCGGAGCCGTCGACGAGGCGGGCGATGACCTCGCGCACGTCGTAGGGCTCGCGCTCGTCGGCGGGCACCACGCCCATCAGTTCCTCGGCGGCGAACAGCGGCGCAGGCGCGGCGGCCGGCGCGCGGCACGGTGTCCCAGGGCAGCTTGTCGATCAGCTCGCGCGCCAGCGCGATGGCGTGGGCGTCGTTCTCGGTCAGGTACTCGCCCAGCCCGGTGACCTCGGCGTGCGTCTCGGCGCCGCCGAGTTCTTCCTCGGTCGCGTCCTCGCCGATGGCGGCCTTCACCAGCGGCGGGCCGGCCAGGTAGATGCTGCTGCGGCCGCGCACCAGCACCACGTAGTCGCTCAGGCCCGGCAGGTAGGCGCCGCCGGCGGTGGACGCGCCGTGCACCACCGCGATCTGCGGGATGCCGGCGGCCGACAGCCGCGCCTGGTTGGCGAAGGTGCGGCCGCCGTCGACGAAGATCTCGGCCTGGTACATCAGGTTGGCGCCGCCGGACTCCACCAGCGCGATCAGCGGCAGCTTGTTCTCGCGCGCCAGTTCCTGCGCGCGCAGCGCCTTCTTCAGCCCCATCGGCGCCACGGTGCCGCCCTTGACGGCGCTGTCGCTGGCCGAGACCAGCACGCGCTTGCCGGCGACGACGCCGATGCCGACGATGCTGCCGCCGCCCTGCACGCTCTTCTTGCCGTCGTCGTCGTGCATGCCCAGGCCGGCCAGCGGGCTGAGCTCGAGGAATTCGCTGCCGCGGTCGATGAGCCGGGCCACGCGTTCGCGCGGCAGCAGCTGGCCGCGGGCCTCGAACTTCGCGCGCTTGGACGACGATTCGGCCACCACCTTGGCCTCGCAGCGCGCGCACCTCGGCCAGGCGCTGCGGCCATGCGCTGCGGCATTGGCCGCGAAGGCCGCCGAGCGCGGGTCGAGCTGGCTGTGCAGCGCCGGCATCACTTCAGCACGTCGGGCGTCACGGCGCGGTGGAAGCCGTCGAAGGGCACCGACTTCGCCGTCCGGCCCCAGCGGGAAGATCTCGCTGCCCAGCGAGGCCGCGCCGTCGATCTGCAGCGTGACGCCGGTGATGAAGGCCGCCGCCGGCGAGAGCAGGAAGACGATGGCCGCGCTGACCTCGGCCTCGACGCCCAGGCGGCGCAGCGGCACGTGGCTCTTCAGCTGCGGGATGAAGGCGCTGCATGGCGCCGCCGTAGCTGTCCATGCCGCTGGAGGCGATCCAGCCCGGCGCCACCGCGTTCACGCGCACGCCGGCGTGCGCCCATTCGAAGGCCGCGGTCATCGTCAGGTTGCTCATGCCGGCGCGCGCCGCGCCGCTGTGGCCCATGCCGGGCATGCCGTTGCGGAAGTCGGCCGTCATGTTGACGATCGCGCCGCCGTGCGCCTGCATGCACTGGTTGAACAGCTCGCGCATCATCAGGAAGCCGCCGGTGAGGTTGTTGGCCACCACGGCGTCGAAGCCCTTCTTGCTGATGGCCATCAGCGGCGCCGGGAACTGCCCGCCGGCGTTGTTGACGAGGCCGGCCACCGGGCCGTGGCGGCGCGACCACGGCCGCCACGCCGGCCTTCACCGCGTCTTCGTCGCGGATGTCGAAGGCGATGGTGTCGGCAGCGGCCGCCGTCCTCGGCGATCTCGGCGGCCACGCGGTCGAGCTTGTCCTGCGTGCGGCCGCTGATCACCACCGTGGCGCCGAGCGAGGCCAGCTCGTGCGCCACGCAGCGGCCGATGCCGCTGCCGCCGCCGGTGACCCAGTGCACCTGGCCGGCGAACAGGCCGGGGCGGAAGACGCTGCGGTAGCGGGCGGAGGGCGGGTTCATCGGTCGGGCGGGGCGGAGCGCAGTGGCGGGCAGGCGCCGCATTAGGCGACAGGGTGACGTTAACGTCAACGGATCACGTATCAGGTGATTACGAGCATGCTCGCGGCAGCGCGCGCCGCTAGCATGCCGGCATCCGCTTCGATCCCTCCGAGGATCTCTTCCATGGACATGCCAGCCATCACCGAAACCCTGCGCGCCAAGGTGGGCGACGCCAGCGGCCTCAACGCCACGCTCAAGTTCGACTGCGGCGCCGACGGCGTGGCCTACATCGACGGCCGCTCGACGCCCAACACCGTGGACAACGACCGACCGCGACGCCGACTGCACCATCGCCATCACGCGCGAGAACCTGGCCGCGCTGCTGACCGGCGAACTCGAGCCGACCACCGGCTTCATGATGGGCAAGTTCAAGGTCTCGGGCGACATGAGCGTGGCGCTGAAGCTGCAGCGCGTGGTCTGACCGTGCTGCATCGCCGGCCCGCGCGCAAGCGCGCCGGCCTCGGCGCAGGAGGTCGTGGCCTCGCACCGCGCCGACGACAGCGGCGAGCTGTTCGGCATCACCGAGCTGTGCGCGCGAGTTCGGCATCACGCTGCGCACGATCCGCTTCTACGAGGACAAGGGCCTGCTCGCGCCGCGGCGCATCAACGGCACCCGCGTCTACACGCGGCGCGACCGCGCGCGGCTGGCGCTGATCCTGCGCTCCAAGGCCATCGGCGCCACGCTCGACGAGATCAGGCACTATCTCGACCTCTACGGCGACCACGGCGAGGGCCGCGTGCAGCAGATGAAGTTCGTGCTCGAGCGCACCGACGCGGCGATCCGCGAACTGGAGCTCAAGCGCGCGCACATCGACGCCTCGCTGGCCGAGTTGCGCGTCATCAACGCCGAAGTCCGCCAGCAACTCGAGCGGCGCAACGCCTGAAGACAGCGTGCCGCGCGCTGCGCGCGCGCACCTGCAAGGAGACCCCGATGTCCACCGCCTACATCTACGACCACGTGCGCACGCCGCGCGGCAAGGGCAAGAAGGACGGCAGCCTGTACCAGGCCAGCCCCGGTGTGGCTGCTGCGCACGCTGCTGCAGGCGCTGCAGCAGCGCAACGCGCTCGACACCGCGCTGGTCGACGACGTCGTGCTGGGCTGCGTGACGCCGGTGGGCGAGCAGGGCGCCGACATCGCGCGCACCGCGGTGCTCGACGCCGAGTGGGCGCAGACGGTGGCCGGCGTCACGCAGAGCCGCTTCTGCGCCAGCGGGCTGGAGTCGGTGAACCTGGCCGCGGCCAAGGTGGCCAGCGGCTTCGAGGACCTGGTGGTCGGCGGCGGCGTCGAGAGCATGAGCCGCTGGCCCATGGGCAGCGACGGCGGCGCCTGGTTCATGGACCCGCGCATCAACCAGAAGCTGGGCTTCGTGCCGCAGGGCGTGGGCGCCGACCTCATCGCCACGCTGGAAGGCTGGCACCGCGCCGACGTCGACGCCTTCGCGCTGCGCTCGCACCAGAAGGCGGCCGCGGCGCGCGCCGCCGGGCGCTTCGCGAAGCAGCATCGTGCCGGTGCGCGACATCGCCGGCCTGCTGATGCTGGACCGCGACGAGACGATCCGCGCCAAGCGCCACGCTGGAGGCGATGGCCAGGCTCGAGCCCAGCTTCGCGATGATGGGCGCGATGGGCTTCGACGCCACCGCGCTGCGCAAGTACACCACCGTGGAGCGCATCGAGCACATGCACCACGCCGGCAACTCGTCGGGCATCGTCGACGGCGCGGCGCTGATGCTGGTGGGCAGTCGAAGGAGGGCGGCGCCAAGGCCGGGCTGAAGCCGCGCGCGCGCATCCGCGCCGCGGCGGTGATCGGCAGCGAGCCGACCATCATGCTCACCGGCCCGACGCCGGCCTGCCGCAAGGCGCTGGCCAAGGCCGGCATGGCGGCCGGCGACATCGACCTGTGGGAGATCAACGAGGCCTTCGCCGTGGTGCCGATGAAGACCGCGCGCGACCTCGGCGTCGACCTCGACCGCGTCAACGTCAACGGCGGCGCCATCGCGATGGGCCACCCGCTGGGCGCCACCGGCTGCGTCATCCTGGGCACGCTGCTCGACGAACTGGAACGCCGCAACCTGGCCACCGGCTGCGCCACGCTGTGCGTCGGCGGCGGCATGGGCATCGCCACCATCATCGAGAGGGTCTGAGCATGTCGAGCGCCAGTCACTCTGGACGTGGGCGACGACGGCATCCTCGTCGCCACGATGGACCTGCCGGGCCGGCCGATGAACGTGGTCAACGACGAGCTGATGCTCGGCATCGCCGAGGCGCGTCGAACGGCTGGCCGACCCGGCGGTCAAGGGCCTGGTGCTGACCTCGGCCAAGGCCGACTTCTGCGCCGGCGGCGACCTCGACCGCATGTCGAAGTGGACGCGGCCCGAGGAGCCCTTCGAGGCCGCGATGCGATGAAGGCGGTGCTGCGCCAGGCTGGAGACGCAGGGCAAGCCGGTGGTGGCGGCGATCAACGGCCACGCGCTCGGCGGCGGGCTGGAGATCGCGCTGGCCTGCCACGCGCGCTTCGCGATCGACGACCCGCGGCTGAAGATCGGCCAGCCCGAGGTCAAGCTCGGCCTGCTGCCCGGCGGCGGCGGCACGGTGCGGCTGCCGCGGCTGGTGGGCATCCAGCAGGCGCTGCAGATCATGCGGCGAGGGCGACGACCTCGAGCCCGCCGAAGGCGCTGGGCATGGGGCTGCTCGACCGAGCTGGCCGCCGACCGCGACGACGCTGATGGCGAAGGCGCAGGGCCTGGATCGCCGCCAACCCGAAGGCCAGGCAGCCCTGGGACCAGCCGAAGTTCCGCTTCCCCGGCGGCGACTCGCGCTCGCCGGCGGTGGCGCAGGTGTTCGCCATCGCGCCCTCGGTCGCGTCGGCCAAGAGCTGGGGCAACTACCCGGCCGTGCAGCACATCATGAGCAGCGTCTTCGAAGGCGGCCTGCTCGACTTCGACGCCGCCAGCGTGGTCGAGAGCCGCTATTTCGCGGCCTGCGCGATGTCGCAGGCGTCGCAGCAACATGATCGGCACGCTGTGGTACCAGCTCAATGCCATCAAGAAGGGCGCTTCGCGGCCCGCCGGGCGTGCCGGCGTCGAAGGTGCAGAAGCTCGGCATCCTGGGCGCCGGCATGATGGGCGCGGGCATCGCCTACGTCTCGGCCAAGGCCGGCATCGAGGTCGTGCTGCTCGACACGCACGCCGGAGGCGGCCGAGCAGCGGCAAGGCGCTATGCGCAGGGCCTGCTCGACAAGGCGGTGAAGAAGGGCCGCAGCACGGCCGAGAAGCGCGACGCGCTGCTGGCGCGCATCACGCCGACCACCGACTACGCGCTGCTGCGCCGGCTGCGACCTCGTCATCGAGGCCGTGTTCGAGGACCGCGCGATCAAGGCCGACGTGACGAAGCAGGCCGAGGCCGTGCTCGCCGACGCGGCGCGTCTTCGCGTCCAACACCTCGACGCTGCCGATCACCGGCCTGGCGCAGGCCAGCGCGCGGCCGCGCAACTTCATCGGCCTGCACTTCTTCAGCCCGGTGGACAAGATGCCGCTGGTGGAGATCATCGTCGGCAAGGAGACCAGCGACGAGACGCTGGCGCGCGGCTTCGACTACGTGCTGCAGATCGGCAAGACGCCGATCGTCGTCAACGACAGCCGCGGCTTCTACACCAGCCGCGTCTTCGGCACCTACGTGATGGAAGGCATCGCGATGCTGAAGGAGGGCGTGCACCCGCGCAGCATCGAGGTCGCGGGCCTGCAGGCCGGCATGCCGATGCCGCCGCTGGCGCTGCAGGACGAGGTCTCGCTGTCGCTGGGCCTGCACGTGGCCGAGCAGACGAAGAAGGACCTGGCCGCCGAGGGCAAGCCCTACACCGAGCACCCCGGCATGGGCGTGGTGCGGCAGCTGTGCGAGATCGGCCGCGTCGGCAGGAAGGCCGGGCAAGGGCTTCTACGACTGGACCGACGACGGCAAGCAGCTGTGGCCCGAGCTGGCGCGCGCTCTACCCGGTGGCGGCGCAGCAGCCCGAGCAGCGCGAACTGATCGACCGCCTGATGTTCGCGCAGGCCAACGAGGCGGCGCGCTGCTACGAGGAAGGCGTGCTGCGCTCGGTGGCCGACGCCAATATCGGCAGCATCTTCGGCTGGGGCTTCGCGCCCTTCCACGGCGGTGCGCTGCAGTTCATCAACGCCATGGGCGCGGCGGCCTTCGTCGCCCGCGCGCGTGAACTGGCGGCGCAGCTACGGGCCGCGCTTCGAGCCGGCGGCGATCGTCGTGCGGCAGGCCGGCAGCGGCGGCCGTTTCGCCGACGCCTGACGCAAGCCGTGCAGCGACCTGGGCGCGGCCCGCGCCGCCGTGCAGGCCGCGCGCGGCCGGCCCGGCGCGCTGTGCGTGCTGACCGGCGCCGGCATGAGCGCCGAGAGCGGCATCCCGACCTTCCGCGACGCGCTGACCGGCCTGTGGGCGCGCTTCGACCCGGCCGAACTGGCCAGCGAGGAAGGCTTTCGCGCCCACCCGCAGCGCGTCTGGGACTGGTACGCCGAGCGCCGCGAGGGCGTGCGCCGCGCCGAGCCCAACGCCGGGCACCACGCGCTGGCGCAGCTTTGCGCGCCGCTGGCCGGGCACGCTGGTGCTGGTGACGCAGAACGTCGACGACCTGCACCAGCGCGCCGGCAATGCCGATGCCGTCCGCCTGCACGGCGACATCCTGGCCGACCGCTGGTTGCAGGCCTGCCCGCAGCGGCCGCGACTGCAGCCCCGATCGAGCGCGCTGGCCGGGCCGGCCGCCGCGCTGTGCGCGAGTGCGGCAACCTGCTGCGGCCGGGTGTGGTGTGGTTCGGCGAAGACCTGCCCGCCGCGGCGCTGGCATCGGCGCGCCGCGCCGCCGAAGACCTGCTGCGGTGATGCTGGTGGTGGGCACCTCGGGCGCGGTCTGGCCGGCGGCCGGGCTGGTGGGGCGGGCACGGCAGCAGGGCGCGCAGGTGATCATCGTCAACCCGGCGCCGAGCGAGATCGACGACCAGGCCCACCGGGTGCTGCGCGGCACCGCGGCGCAGATGCTGCCGGCCTGCTGCTGGACGATGCGCGGGCTTGCGCCGTGATCCAGTTCTGGACTATGATTATCGATATGTCCAGATCAGGATTCGAGCGATGAGCGCCGTGCTGGCCCCGACGCGCGCCGGCCGAGATCGGCCCCGAACGCCTGGGCGCCGCCGGGCTGCGCGCCTTCGCGCGCATCGCCGCAGGCCTGGGGCCTGAGCGTCGACGAGCAGCTGCGCCTGCTGGGCCAGCCGCCGCGCTCCACCTTCTTCGCCTGGCGCAAGCAGCCCGACAAGGCGAGCGCTGCCGCGCGACACGCTGGAGCGCCTGTCCAACCTGCTGGGCATCTACAAGAGCCTGCAGATCCTGCTGCCCGACGCCGCCGCGGCCGACGCCTGGGTGCGCCAGCCCAACAGCGCGCCGCCGTTCGGCGGCCGCAGCGCGCTGCGACCGCATGCTGGCCGGCAACGTCAGCGACCTCAACCTCGTGCGCCGCTACCTCGACGGCGTGCGCGGCGGGGGCTGGAGCTGACCCCGCCGGCCGCGGCGCGCCGAGCGTGCGGCGCGTGCGCTGGCAGCAGGCCTGCCGCATCGTGCCCGACGCGCTACCCGGCGGTGACGCTGTTCGACCGCGTGGCCGACGCCGCCGACTTCGACGCGCTGTACGCGCTGGAAGCGATGACCAACGAGCGCGTGCGCGACGAGCTCGGCCAGGTCGAGCGCGTGCCGCGCGGCGACCGCGTGTTCGGCCCCGGCAGCGGGCCCGATCATGGCCGCGTTCACGCACGTCAACGTGCTCGGCAGCCGCTTCTCGGGCGGCGACTACGGCGTCTTCTACGCCGCGCGCGAACGCGCCACCGCGGTGGCCGAGACGCGCCACCACCACGGCCGCTTCCTGGCCGCCACGCGGCAGGGGCCGATGCACCTGCCGATGCGGCTGTACCAGGTGGCCATCGACGCCCGGCTGCACGACCTGCGACCCGCCGGGCGCGGTGGCCGCCGCCGTGTACGACGCCGAGCGACTACGCGCGCGGCGCAGGCCCTGGGCGCGCGCCTGCACGCCGCCGGCTCGGCCGGCGTGGCCTACCGCAGCGTGCGCCACGAGCGCGGGCCAGTGCGTGGGCCTGTTCAAGCCGCGCGGCGCCAGCGCGCTGCCTGCACGCCGCCTACCTGCTCTACGCCTGGGACGGCGCAGCGCTTCACCGACGTCTACGAGAAGACCGAATGAAGGGCGCTGCGCTTCGACCGCCTCGACGCGCTGCGCGGCGCGGCCATCGTCTGGATGGCGGTCTTCCACTTCTGCTTCGACCTCAACTTCTACGGCCTGATCGCAGCCGCGGCAGAACTTCTACCACGACCCCTTCTGGACCGGGCAGCGCACCGCCATCGTCAGCCTGTTCCTGCTCTGCGCCGGGCTCGGCCAGGCGCGTGGCGCTGGAGGCCGGCGCAGGGCTGGCCGCGCTTCTGGCGCCGCTGGGCGCAGGTGGCGGGCTGCGCGCTGCTGGTGAGCCTGGGCTCGGCGTGGATGTTTCCGCAGCAGCTGGATCAGCTTCGGCGTGCTGCACGGCATGGCGGTGATGCTGGTCGCTGGCGCGGCTGGCTGGCGCCGCTGCGCGGCGTGGCTGTGGCTGCTGGGCGCGCTGGCGCTCGCCCTGCCGTGGCTGGTGCAGCACCCGTTCTTCGACACGCCGGCTCACCAACTGGGTGGGCCTGGTCACGCGCAAGCCCAGTCACCGAGGACTACGTGCCCGTGCTGCCCTGGCTGGGCGTGATGCTGTGGGGCCTGGCCGCCGGGCCAGTGGCTGCTGCGCGCACCGGCGCGGCCGTGCTGGCCGGCGCCGTGCCGGCGGCGCTGCGGCCGCTGGCGCTGCTGGGGCGCTGGCCGCTGAGCTTCTACATGCTGCACCAGCCGGTGTTCATCGGCGCCATCCTGGGCGGCCGCGCACTAGGCTGGTGGTAGGCGGCACGCGTGGGTCGAGGGTCGACTTGCACGGGTGGCGGCCGATCACGCAGCGCGCAGGAGTGGTTCACCGCGTAGGCATCATCCGCGATGCTTGCGGGTCTGAACGACCCGTGTCAACGGATGAACGTGGGCAAGCCGCCGCACCGCGCCTTCGCCGACGGCGCCTCACTTCGGCGCGGAGGCTGGCGGCGATGTGGTGGTGACAACCGCTGACGCTGGTGCCGGCGTTTCGGCCACCGCCCCGGTGTCGTAGCCCGGAGCGGCTCCGGCGCCCGCCGGCGTCTCGGAGGTGGGCGACTTGCCGCAGCCGGCCAGCGCCAGACACAGCAGCAGCGTGGGGTATGGCCAGGAGCGTGGCAGGGCATTCATCGGTTGGCCTTTCGGTCGGGCTGGAAGCGGCTTGAAAAGGCCGGGAATTGAACTCTCGTCGGTTATCTAGGTTGCTGCCAGGAAGCAGGTGTGATCTTCATGGTTGTGCCTTCCCTCTGATTGATCGGGTTGTTCACTTCACCAATTCGATGTCGGGCATCTTGAAGGTCTTCTTCCAGAACGGCTCATCCGGTCCGTACAGCCGCAGCCAGATGACAGGGATCTTGTCCATGCTCGGGATCCAGTTGGATTCCAGGCCGTCGGGAGCCTTCGGCCCCACATAGACGTCCACGCTCCCGTCGTCGTTCACCTTCATCTTGTCCTTGTCGAACATCCCCAATCCGGATCGATCCTGCGGGTTGATGATGAAGCCCCAGGTAGCGTTGTCGTACACGGTGATCGACCAGAACTGTTTGGCCGGGGTGTCCTTGGGGACCCGGATGCGGTAGAGCTTGCCCGCTTCCACGGCCTTTCCATCTCTGTCGGCAATCGGTGACACATACACCGTAGCGGCGTTTTCATTGAACTTGGGAGGGAGGAAAATGGCGGGGAACCATATCGCGGCACGCTTGTCGACCTCGACGGCCCGGTCCGTGATGAACTCGAACCCGCCGCTTTCGTCCGGAACCAGGACCATGGCCCAATGCCGATCAGGCCACCACAGGTTCTCCTGCAGCAACTTCAGGGTCAGTTCCTGCATGTAGTGGTAGGCATCGACGACGCCCCGTTCCATCGCCGCCTGCATCTTCGGCGACGGATTGAACGGCTTGCCCTTCTCGATGCCGATGGCGGCGAGCATTCCGATCATGACCTTGTCGCGCTCTTGCACCGGCTCGACGTTGACGAAGTCATGGATGTCTTGCAGCGCGCGGATGTCGTAGTACGGGAGCGTCTGGATCGCAAGCGGAAGGCCGTCGACAAATCGCGTGGGCTTCGGGTTGCCGGCTTCCGAAAGAGGGTACATCTTCAAGGTCTTCGTGTAGGCGTAGGCGTCGGCCTGGCTGGCGCCCTTGCCCGGAACGGACCGGAACGCCAATGCGAGCCGGTAACTCGTGGAGCGGATCGGGAAGTAGCCTTCCGGAATTGGCGCCTGGTAACCGGGTGGGATGAACAGGTACTTACCGCCGGCCCCCTTGTCCGGTCCCGAGGGGCCGACGCCGGCGATGGTGACCTGCCAGGCATCAACCACCTGCCCGTACAAACTCGCCTTGTCGGTGGCTGCGGGCACTTCGACGACCATCGGACCCTTTCGCAGGTCGGTGAACGCGGCGATGTACGGGAGTGCCGTGTTGGCGGTGATGACTTCATGCCGCGCTTTCAAAGTCCCTGAAAAGGCGAGAACGACGTTGTCCTCAACGCCGGGCACTTCATAAAGCCCTTCGCGAAAGCGGTGGATGGCCGATGCGGGCATCGCCCACACCACGGCCTCGAAAGCGCGCTGGTAAGCGACCTGTTCTTCGAGATCTGGAACGGATTGCCTCGTCCCGGGGAGCGGCTGACCGTCGGTTTCGCTGCGCAGGGACGGGCTGGTCACGGCGGGTGTCTCGCTAATCTCTTTCATTTTCTTCTTTCAGAATCAGGTGACAAGTTGAATGGAATGCCTTGCCTCTGATCGATCGGGTTGTTCACTTCACCCGCTCGATCTCGCCCGGCCGCCAGGTCTTGTCGAACCAGGGTTCGAGCGCGCCGTAGAGGCGCAGGATGGTGAACCAGCCCTTGCCAGGCGTGGTCTGCACCCAGTTGCCTTCCTTGCCCGCTGGCGCTTGTGGTCCGAAGTGGATGTCCACCGAGCCATCGGGGTTGGATGCCACCGTGCCCGAGTTGCTGGTCAGGGCGGTGTCGCGCTGGTCGGTCTGCAGGACCGAGCGGGTCTGCGTGTCGTAGGGAATGATCGACCAGAAGTTGTTGATGGGGACGTTGGGCGGCAGACGGAGCCGGTAGTTGTTCCCGCCGTCCAGGTAATTGCCATCGGCATCGAACGTGGCCCCCGCGTATTGCGACCCGCCGCCGATGATCTTCACGCTCATGGCTGGGGTGATGCCCGTGGCCATGTAGAAGAACACGGTTCGCGCGTCGAGCAGGCGGACGTTGTTCTGAATGAACTCGTGGCTGCCACCGACGAATGGCGTGAACCAGGACTTGCCCGGGTAAAAGTACATCAGCTCATCACGAGATTTGAACGACAGGGCGCGCGCCGTGGCGTTGCCAATGGCCACTGCGTCGGTAAGGATCTTCTTCATCCGCGCGTCGGGTGCGAAAGGCTTGCCTTTCACGATGCCGATGGCGGCAAGCTGACCGAGAATCTCAGGGTCGGCTGAATCCGCCGGCTCCTCCTGAATGACCTTGTTGACCTCCTCAAAGAACGTGAAGTCCACCGCATGGATGGTGTTGAAGTAGAGGCCGGAGCCGTTGATGAACTTCATCTTCGGAGGATTTGCCGCCGCCGCCAGCGGATAGACCTTCCATTGATCCTTGAAAGCTTTGACGGCCGGGCCGGTGCCGCCTTTGTCCGCAAAGCCACGGGCAACAAGCCAGACTTTGTACGTGCCCGGTTTCGCCACAAAGTAGCCTTCCGGCACCGGACCGGTATGGCCCGGGGGCAGAAAGAGATACCTGCCGCCCTTGCCCTTGTCGGGCCCGACCAAGCCCAGGTCGATGACGTATCGCATCCACGCGTCATCGGCCAAACCGAGCACGCCGGGCGGGATCTCGACCACCAGCGGCCCGCCCTTCAAGTCCATGAATGCCCAGAGGGTGGCCGTCTGCGTGTTCGGCGTCAGCAGCAGCGTCTTGGCATCCACACGATCTTCGTGGATGACAGCGGCATGGTTGTCACAGCCCACGCTCTGCAGCCCCTCGATGTTGGCGAGCAGGGAAGCCGGCGCCAGCGTGTTCAGAAACACATCGACGCCACGCATGCGGTCAAGGTTGTCATAAGACTTTCTGCACGGTGTCCCCGTCCGGCAGGCCATCGAAGAACTTCAGGGTGCCGATACTGGTTTCGACCGAATCCGGCGTGGTGATCTGCGGCGGAATCTTGGTGGTCATTTTCATGATGGTTTCCTTCGAGTTACAGACCGGCTTGTTCAATTCACCCGTTCAAAGCCCATAAGCTTCAAGGACCATTGACGTCCTTCATTCCCTGCATCACGGACTCCACCGCGCCGGGGGCATCAGGTGGCTGCGATCGAGCACGCGGTCGAGCTGGCTCAGCGGATCCGCGGGCGACGGCGCGCGCGTGCCGAGCACGAAGGCGGCGAGTTCCTGTCGCGTGAGCTTGACATGGGTCGGTGAACCAGCGTCGGCATCGGAGATCACGATCACCCCGTTGCGCAACTCCATGCGCCGGATGCGGGGGTCGCCAACGACCGCGAGCGTGAAGTTCTGGCGCTGGGCCTCGGCCCTGCGCGGATCGACGAGGTAGCGCACGAACTGCAGGTTCTGGTCCACGGATGCCGCGACGAGCGCCTGGGCAGTCGGCGTGCCGATGAATCGACGGATCGCGTCGATGGTCAGCGACTGACCATTGAACTTCATTCCCCCTTCGAGCTGCAGCGCCTCGGTAATGTAGAACCCCCGCGCATTGGCCGCGTCGGTGCGCTGGCCGAGGGCGCGAGCCGCCGTCGCGCGAGCCATTCGTGCGGCCGGGTCGGCGGGATCCAGCGTCAGCAGCAGGGAGGTGAGCTTGAGCCCCCAGCGCCAGTTCGCCAGCCCGCCGTCGGCCACCGCCTTCGCGGCCAACTTGTTCACCGCCGCGCGGCCGCCCATCGCCTGCACCACGCGCTCAGCTTCTTCCCTGACCGCAAGCGGATTGATTTCATAGACATCGCCGTCGAACCAGCCGATGTTTCCGCTGTAGACCTGCCTGACGTGACTCTCGACCTGCCCATAGGCCTCGCGTCGATCACGCAGTTCACCGGGCAAGTACACCGTCTCCGCCGCCTCGCGCGGGCCCTTGCCGCCGGCGATCAGGCGCAGGGTCTGGTCGTGGATGATCTGCACCGAGTCGACGGAGCGCTCGACCGCCTCGCGCACGGCCTTCTCGCCCTTGAGCGTCGGCCCGTGGATGTCCAGCAGGATTTCGGCGTTCCTGGACTCGACCCAGCGGGCATCATTGACCAGGATCTCGGGATTTCGATAGGTGCCGCCGCGCAGGCTGTAGATATTGAAGACGGTGTCGATCACCAGGAAGTTGGTCACGAGCAGGCGCCGCTGCGGGAAGTGGAAAGCGACGCTGTCCATCGTGTCCGTACGAGCCGGCGCGACCTGGACCGGCTCACCGGCGATCACGACGTCCACGACCTTGCCGTCCGCGAACAGTCTCGTCGGAGGCTTGTAGCTCGAAACTGCCAGGAACTTCTCTGGCGTGAAACTCATCGCGTTCGGGAACGCGTCGGGACCCGTCGTGGGATGAAAGACGCCGAACTGCGCAATCGTCCGTGACACGAGGGCGCCGCCCAGCACGTTGAGCCCGCCGGCGGCGCCGCGGTTGCGGTCCAGGTGCTCGTGCCCCCACACCTCGGTGCCCTCGTCCAGCCAGGCGCCGGTCCCGTCGGCGTAGTGGAAGTGGGTGAGCAGGATGGCGGCGACCTTGATCTTCTTGCCGACCCCACGCTCGAGCGTCTCGCGCATTTCAGCTGCGGCGCGGGTCGAATCGCCGGTATCAACGATGATCCACCCGTTCGGCGCTTCGATGGCGAAACTGCTTGCAATGCCCCAGCCACGCAGTGCATAGACGCCAGCGGCGACCCGCTCGGCGACCTTCGAATCCGTAATGCCCATTCGCGCGTTGACGGAGCGCGCTGTATCGGTCGTGACCGCGCCGTTGTGCCCGACGACGGTTTCGCTGCGCAGGGACGGGCTGCTCCAGGACGGTGCCGTCTGCGCTCCGCGCTTGTCCGCGGCTGCGTCTGCCGCGTGGGCAAGGGAGCATGCTCCAAGCGCCAGCGCCGCGATGGCAACAACGAACTTCAGGTCCTTGACGTGCATGATCTGGTTTCTCCGGTTCCCGAGACGTTTGCAGGCTGACGCTCACATGACGTCGAATGCTTGAGTTGAGGGCGCGGCAATCGGTACGACTGTTATGGAAGTTCCTGCGAAAGAGTGGACACCCGTCATTTTGGCAGCGTGCTGGGCTCGAAGCGGCACCGCACCTGCCCCGCGCTGTTGGCGCTCCACCCGCTGCCAAATGCGGCGCCGAACTTATGCATGGATCCGGCACGCCTTTTGGCCGCGCGTGCGAGGCAGAAGTGGCGTCGCTGTGGACGAACTTTTCCATAACTGCGACCTTTTCATAATGGCCGCGAGCGGGCAGCCCCTACCTGTACGATCGAATGCAGCTCGGCGGCAATACGATGGCAGGCATGGCACACGATCATTCGCACGAACATCACCACGACCACGACCACGAGCACAGCGAGATCGGCCCCATGGACCTGCGCGTGCGCGCGCTGGAAACCGTGCTGGCGGCCAAGGGCTATATCGACCCGGCGGCGCTGGACGTCCTGATCGACACCTACCAGACCCGCATCGGCCCGCGCAACGGCGCCCGCGTCGTGGCCAAGGCCTGGTCCGACCCGGCCTTTCGCGACTGGCTGCTGGCCGACGCCACGGCGGCCATCGCGTCGCTCGGCTACAGCGGCCGTCAAGGTGAGCACATGCACGCGGTGGAGAACACCACCGCGCGGCACAACCTGGTGGTCTGCACCCTGTGCAGTTGCTACCCATGGCCGGTGCTGGGCCTGCCGCCCACCTGGTACAAGAGCGCGCCCTACCGGTCGCGCGCCGTGCGCGACCCGCGAGGCGTGCTCGCCGACTTCGGCGTCGCGCTGCCGGCCGATACCGAGATCCGGGTCTGGGATTCCACCGCCGAACTGCGCTATCTGGTCATCCCGCAGCGGCCGGCCGGCACCGAGCATCTGAATGAAGAGCAACTGGCGACGCTGGTGACGCGCGACTCGATGATCGGCACCGGCCTGGCGCGCTCGCCCGGGGCCACGGCATGACTTACCGGACGCACGCCGACATCGGCGGCCAACTCGGCCACGGGCGCGTCACGCCCGAACCCGAAGGCGAGCTGTTCCACGCCGCCTGGGAGCCGCGCGCGCTGGCCCTGGTGTTGGCCATGGGGGCCACCGGGTCCTGGAATATCGACATGAGCCGTGCCGCGCGCGAGACGCTGCCCGACTACGCCAGGCTCAGCTACTACGAAATCTGGATCCAGGCGCTGGAGAAGCTGATGCTGGAGCGAGGCCTGCTGCATCCGGGCGAACTGGAGAGCGGCATCGCCACCGGCCGAGCCCCGGCGCTGCCGCGCGTGCTGGCGGCCGCCGATGTGGCCAACGCCCTGGCGCGCGGGTCTCCTACCGCCCGGCCCGGGCCGACGCCCGCCTTTGCCGTCGGTGACACCGTGCACCTGCGCAGCGGACCGGTGCCGCACCACACCCGGTTGCCCGGTTATGCGCGCGGCAAGCGCGGCACCATCACCACCGTGCATGGCCCGCACGTCTTCGCCGACGCCCACGCCCAGGGTGCAGGCGAGCAGCCGTGCCCTCTGTACACGGTGGCCTTCAGCGGCACCGAACTGTGGGGCGACGAGCCTGGCGCGGCAGGCTTGACGGTGTCGATCGACGCCTGGCAACCCTATCTGGAGCCCGCGCCATGAATCCGACCCCGCCGCAGTGGCCCGGCTCCCGCGGTGACGAGCCGGTGTTCAGCGAACCCTGGCAGGCCCAGGCCTTTGCGATGACATTGGCGCTGCACCGCCAGGGCATCTTCACCTGGCCGGAGTGGGCCGACACGCTGGCGGCAGAGATCGCCGCCGCGCAGTCCGCCGGCGATGCCGACCTCGGCGACACCTATTACCGCCACTGGCTGGCCGCGCTGGAGCGGCTGATGGCGGCCAAGGGTTTGGCGTCGGCGGCCGAACTCGAAAGCCACCGCCAGGCCTGGGCCCATGCCGCCGAACGCACGCCGCACGGCCAGCCGATCACCTTGCGCGGTGACGATTTCGCTCCGCACTGAACCATGCCGAAGCAGACTGCCATCGACACCCACGACCCGCCGGATCCCATTCATGAAGCCCGCCTGTGGCGGGACCAGGGTTGGACCGCTCGCGTCGTGAAGAACAACGACGACGAAGGCTGGGCCGTCGAGATGATCAAGCAGGGCGAGCCCGAGCCCGCACTGGTGGGCCCCTGGACGATGGGCCGCGACAAGAAGAACCCCAAGCCCTTGGACACCACGGCCTTCAACACGCTGGTGAAGACGGCGTCGGAAGTGCTGCGCCGGCATGAGCAGCAACGCCATGCGCTGCTGCACCGGCAGGTGACGGTGACCGGCCCGCGGGGGCGCGTCGAGGTCATGCTCGACATCGTGCCCGACGACGACGATCCGCACGCGCTGCTGGCCGCTCACGACGCTGCCGGCGACCCGCTGGCCCAGGTGCGCGTGGCGGCCGGCTTCAAGCTCACCTTGGCCAGCGCCACGGCCTGGGTCGAAGGCGGATACGGTCGGCCAGTCTGAGCAGGGCTGGCCCAGGGCGCCGTCCGGCGCCGTGGCGATCCTCGCTCGCTCAGCCCAGCGTCTGGAACAGCGCCACGAACTCCTGCGTCACCTTGTGCCGCGGGTCGAGGTGGATCATCGGCCGCGCCTGTTCGTGCGATTCCTTGATCTTCACGCTCGCGCTGAGGTAGGGCTGCAGCACGGGCAGGCCTTCGTCGATCAGTTCCTGCACCGTGCGCTGCGGCAGGCTGGCGCGCGGCTGGAACTGGTTGACGACGATGCCTTCCACGCGCAGGTCCGCGTTGTGGTCGGCCTGGATCTCCTTCACGGCTTCCAGCAGGCCGTACAGCGCACGGCGCGAGAAATCGTCGCAGTCGAAGGGGATCAGGCAGGCGTCGGCCGCGATCAGCGCCGAGCGCGTGTAGAAGTTCAACGCCGGCGGCGTGTCGATCCAGATCGCGTCGTAGTCGTCGTCCAGCGCGGCGAGTGCGTCGCGCAGCTTGTAGATCTTGTAGCGGCTCTCCAGCTTGCCGTGCAGTTCGTCCAGCGCCGGGCTGGCCGGCATCAGGTGCAGGTTCGGCCACGGTGTCTCGACGATGAAGTCGTCCGTGGCTTGCGGGCGCAGGCTGAACTTGAGCGTGGACTCGAAGAACGCCGTCGTCCCCGGCATCTCGTCGCCCGCCGCGTCGCCGAGCAGGTAGCGGCTGGAATTGCCCTGCGGGTCGAGATCCACGACCAGCGTGCGCCAGCCCTCGTGCGCCGCGATGGCGGCCAGGTTGCAGGTGATGGTGGACTTGCCGACCCCGCCTTTCTGATTGAAAACGACCCGTCGCATATTCGACCCCGTGCACTGATGGAGCCGCTATTGTGCGCTGCAACATCGACGAGTCGGCGCTGTCGCCGGGGCCGGCTAGCATCGGGCGATGAGCACCAAGGTCCTGTTCGGTTTCCATGCCGTCACCGTGCGGCTGAAGACCGCGCCCGCGTCCGTGAGCGAGATCCACGTCGACGCCACGCGGCGCGACGCGCGCATGCGGCAGTTCGTCGAGCGTGCCCGCGCGGCCGGTGCGCGCCTGATCGACAGCGACGATGAGCGTCTGGCGCAGCTGGCCGGCACCACGCGCCACCAGGGCGTGGTGGCGCGGGTGGCGGTGCTCGCAGACCGCAGCATTCGCTGGACGAGGTGCTCGACGGCGTCAGCGGCCCGCCGCTGGTGCTGGTGCTGGACGGCGTGACCGACCCGCACAACCTCGGCGCCTGCCTGCGCGTGGCCGACGGTGCCGGCGCGCACGCCGTCGTCGCGCCCAAGGACCACGCCGTGGGCCTGAACGCCACCGTGGCCAAGGTGGCCAGCGGCGCGGCCGAGACGGTGCCCTACCTGATGGTCACCAACCTGGCGCGCACGCTGGGCGAGTTGAAGGAGCGCGACATCCGCGTCATCGGCACCAGCGACGACGCCGAGGCGACGATCTACGACGTCGACCTGCGCGGCCCGGTGGCCTTGGTGATGGGCGCCGAGGGCGCCGGCATGCGGCAGCTCACGCGCAAGAGTTGCGACGAACTGGTGCGCATCCCGATGGCCGGTGCGGTGGAAAGCCTGAACGTCTCGGTGGCCGCCGGCGTGTGCCTGTTCGAAGCGCTGCGGCAGCGGCGCGGCTGAGGCCCGCGCCGAGGCCCGCGCGCGCGCGCTGGCTACACTGCGGGCACTGCCCATCGCCGCCATCGTGCCGCCCCCCCATGCCCGTCATCCACGTTCGACACCCCCTGGTCCGCCACAAGGTGGGCCTGCTGCGTGAGAAGGACATCTCCACCAAGAAGTTCCGGGAACTCACGGGTGAACTCGGCCGGTTGCTGGCTTACGAGGCCACGGCGGACTTCCCGCTGGAGACGACCACCATCGACTGCTGGAGCGGACCGGTGGCCATCGAGCAGATCGCCGGCAAGAAGGTCACCGTGGTGCCGATCCTGCGCGCCGGGCTGGGCATGCTCGACGGCGTGCTCGACATGATCCCGAACGCCCGTGTCAGCGTCGTCGGCCTGAGCCGCAACCACGAGACGCTGCAGCCCGAGCACTACTTCGAGCGCTTCGTCGGCCATCTGGACGAGCGCACGGCGCTGATCGTCGACCCGATGCTGGCGACGGCGGGCTCGATGATCGCCACCGTGGACCTGCTCAAGCGGCGCGGCTGCAGGGACATCCGTGCGCTCGTGCTGGTGGCCGCGCCCGAAGGCATTCGGGCGCTCGAGACGGCGCACCCCGACGTGCGATGCTGGACCGCCGCCGTGGACAGCCACCTCAACGAGCTGGGCTACATCATCCCGGGACTGGGCGACGCCGGCGACAAGATCTTCGGTACCAAGTAGGGCCCGGCTGTCGTCACACCAGCCCGGCCGCACCCACCGCGGCGCCCAGTGCGATCGACCACAGCGGGCTCCAGCGCGTGCGCAGCATCAGCCACAGCGTGACTGCCACCAGTGCCACGGCGCCCGGTTGCGTGCGCGTGGGCTCCAGCAGGATCCAGCCGCTGGCCAGCAGCAGGCCGACGGTCAGCGGCGCCAGCCCGACGGTGAATGCCTGCAAGGCGCGCGAGTCACGGCGCCGCTCGCCCCAGCGCGTGGCAGTGAGGGCCAGTGTCGTCGACGGCAGCAGCGTGCCCACCATGGTGGCCAGCATGCCGGCCAGGCCGCCGACGTTGAAGCCGATGACCGCCACGAAGAGCACATTGGGCCCCGGCGCGGCCTGCGCCAGCGCGACCGACGCGGTGAACTGAGCGTCCGACAACCAGCCGCGCTCGCCGACGATAAATCGCTGCATGTCCGGCGCCGTGGTGATCGCGCCGCCGATGGCCAGCAGCGACAGCATGAGGAAGTGCACGAAGAGCTGCAGCCATTCCGCCGCGCCCAGGCCGAGCGAGCCCCAGAGCACGGCGTTCATGGCCGCAGCCTCCACCAGGCCAGGGCGCAGGACGCGAGGCCCAGCCCCAGCACCACCCACACCAGCGGCCAGCGCAGCCAGCCGACCGCCAGCAGCGTGAGCACGGCAAACAGCGCCGCCGTCGGCAGGCCGAGCGCATTGCGGCGCAGCCCCGGGCTCAACTTCAGTGCGGTGGCCAGCACCAGGCCGGCGGCCACCACCCCCATGCCGCGCAGGGCGCCGGCGACGAGCGGCGCCTCCTGCAGGCGCACCGCCAGCATCGCCAGCGCCAGCACGACCGCCAGCGGCGCCAGCAGCATGCCGGCCAGCGACGCGGCGGCACCGCGCCAGCCGAAGTAGCGGTCGCCGATCATCAGCGACAGGTTGATCACGTTCGGGCCCGGCAGCACCTGGGCCACCGACAGCATCTGCAGGAACTCGTCGTGGCTGAGCCAGCGCTGGCGCTCCACCAACTCGCGTTGCGCCACCGGGAGCACGCCGCCGAAGCCTTGCATCGCCAGGCGGTGTGAAGACAGCGAACAGCTCGCGGCTGGACGCGGGTGCGCGCATGCCGGCGTCCTCAGTCATGGACAGCCTTCATGCGCATGCGGCGCGCCACCCAGAGGCTCAAGCCGATCGCCGCCGTCATCCAGGCCAGCGCCGCCCAAGGCAGCAGCGCAAAGCCGCCGGCTGCCAGCAGGGCGCCGCCGCCGCCGGCGCCGGCGGCCTGGCCGACATAGATGGCCGACGTGTTGAGCGCCAGCAGCGCCGAAGCGTAGGTCGGGGAACTGCTGGACAGCCGCGCCTGCTGCGCCGAGTTCGACGCGAAGCAGCCCAGTGCCCACGGCACCAGCACGACGGCCATGGCGGCCACGCTGTCGGCCAGCGGCCAGGCGGCCAGTGACAGCGCCATCAGCGCGAGCGTGAAGTGGACGCAGCGTGCGGCGCCCCAGCGGTCGATGCTGCGCGACAGCAGCAGGTTGCCCAGCAGGCCGAAGGCGCCGAACCACAGGAACAGGAAGCTGACGCCGCCGGCGCTGGCCCCCAGCGCCTGGCGATAGTAGGGTGCGAAGTAGCTGAAGAGCGTGAATTGCCCGGCGCCGCTGAGGGCGGTGACCGCCACCATGCCCATGAACAAGGGGTTGGACAGGGCCGTGCCCCAGTTGCCCAATGACATCGGTGGCGGCCGGACGCCCCCGGGCAGCGCGCGCCACACCCCCCACGCCGCAGCGGCGCTGAGCACGGCCACCAGCCCGAAGGCCCAACGCCAGCCCAGGGTCTCGGCCACGAAGCTGTGCGCCGGCATGCCCAGCACCGACGCCAGCGACCAGCCCAGAAAGATGAAGGTGATCGCGCGCCCGCGCTGCTCGGGCGGCGCCAGCACGCTGATCGCCGCCGCCGCCTGCGGCGTGAACACGGCGGCCGCGAGCATGCTGAGCACGCGCACCGGCAGCAGCGCCGCGAAGCTGGGCATCAGGGCCGACACCGCGTGGCCCACGGCGTACCAGAGCAGCGCCAGCGTCAGCAGCCGGCGGCGGTCCCAGTGGCCCATCGCGGCGGCCAGCGTGGGGGCGCCCACGCCCATGGCCACCGCAGCCGCCGTGATGAGCTGGCCGCCGACCGCGGGTGAGACCTGCAGCGAGTGCGCGAGGTCGTTCAGCGAACCGGCGGTGACCATCACGCCGCAGCCGATGGCGAAGTTGCCTGCCAGCAGCGCCCGGCTCGAGCGCGTCATGGCCGCCGCCGATGCCGCGCTCAAGGGGGTGCTTTCACCGCAGGACCTTCAGCGCCTCGGGGTTGACCAGGTGGCTGGGTTCGTTGTGAATGAAATTGATGACGTTCGCGAATGCGGCGCCGAAGTACAGCTCGTAGCTGTCCTGCTCCACGTAGCCGATGTGCGGCGTGCAGACGGCGTTCTCCAGCCGCAGCAGCGGGTGCCCCTGCAGGATGGGTTCGCTCTCGAACACGTCCACCGCGGCCATGCCGGGGCGGCCCCGGTTGAGCGCGGCGACCAGCGCGTTGTCCTCGATCAGTTCGGCGCGCGAGGTGTTGACCAGCAGCGCCGTGGGCTTCATGCGCGACAGCGCGTCCAGTCGCACGACGCCGCGCGTCGTGCTCGCTCAGGCGCAGGTGCAGCGACAGCACGTCGCAGGTTTCGAAGAAGGCCTCGCAAGTGGGTGCCGCCGTGTGGCCGTCGGCGACGGCGCGCGCACGCGACGCCTCGCTGCCCCACACCTGCACCTTCATGCCGAAGGCCACGCCGTAGCCGGCCACCAGGCGGCCGATCTTGCCGTAGCCCCAGATGCCCAGTGACTTGCCGGCCAGCACCATGCCGATGGCGAAATTGGGCGGCATCGATGCCGTCTTCAGGCCGCTCTGCTGCCAGGCGCCGTGCTTGAGATTGCCGATGTACTGCGGCAGCCGTCGCATCGACGCCATGATCAGCGCCCAGGTCAGCTCGGCCGGCGCCACCGGCGAGCCCACGCCTTCGGCCACCGCGATGCCCAGCCGGGTGCAGGCCTCGATGTCGATGTGCGGGCCGACGCGGCCGGTCTGCGAGATGAGCTTCAGGCGCGGCAGCTTCTCCAGCAAGGCGCGCGGGAACTGCGTGCGCTCACGGATCAGCACCAGGACGTCGGCGTCGCGCAGGCGCACCGACAGCTGGCCGATGCCCTTGACGGTGTTGGTGAACACCTTGGCGTTGTAGGGCTCCAGTTGCGCTGCGCACTTGAGCTTGCGCACGGCGTCCTGGTAGTCGTCGAGGATGATGATGTTCATACGCGTTTGAGCGGGGATTCTGCCGTGTCCGGCGGCGCGGACTCGGCGGGGGTAGCATCTGCCCGCTTCGACACCAAAGGAAATCCGCGATGAGCCTGACGATGCATTCCGCCAGCGTACCCGTCTTCGTGCGCATGCTGGGCAACATGTTGAACTGGCTGGACAAGGCCGAGGCGCATGCCGCGGCCAGGAAGTTCGACAGCGCCAACTACCTGGGCCTGCGCCTGGCGCCCGACATGCTGCCCTTCAGCCGCCAGATCCAGATCGCCACCGACGGCGCCAAGGGTTGCGTGGCGCGCCTGGCCGGCATCGAGGTTCCGAAGTGGGAAGACACCGAGGCGACGCTGGCCGATCTTCGCGCGCGCGTGCTCAAGACCATCGACTACGTGCAGACATTCAGCGCCGAGCAGATCGACGGCAGCGAGGCCCGCGAGATCCTGCTGCCCACGCGTCAGGGCGACCCGCTGCGCTTCAGCGGCGAGGCTTTCCTGAAGCACTTCGTGCTGCCGAATTTCTACTTTCACGCCACCACCACCTACGCCCTGCTGCGCCACGCCGGCGTGGAATTGGGCAAGCGCGACTATCTCGGCGCGGCCTGAGTGGCGCGGCTGCGCGGCGCGGGTTTCGCCGCGCGCTTGGGCGGCTCCTTGCGGGCGGGCGCTGCGGCACGCGCCTTCGGCTGGGACGGCAGCATGACCACGATCTGCTGGCCCGGCTTGAACGTCGACTGCGGTGCCGACCGTGTTCCACAGCGCCACCTGCGCCGCGCTCACCCGATAGCGGCGCGCCACGGCCGCCACGCTGTCGCCCTTGCGCCCGGCCTTGAAGGTGACACGGCGCAGCGGCGGAACGTCGGGCGCCAAGGTCATGACGGCGTTGTGCGCGAGGTATTCGGCAACGTCGGTGCCGGAGTGCTCGCGGCGCGGCACCAGCAGCGTCGAGCCCGCCTTGACCAGCATGCGATCCGGGATGTGGTTGACCTCGCGCAGCCGGGCCTCGCTCATGCCCACCAGTCGCGCCGCCTCGGCAGGCTTGATCGTCTTCGGCGCCACCCAGGCCGTCCAGCTGGCCAGCGGGCCGTTGTGGCGCGGCAGCTCGCGCAGGAAGCGGTTGGCGTGGTCGTAAGGCAGCAGCACCTGCGGTGTGCCGGCGGCCAGGATCACCGGCTTGTCGTGCTGGGGGTTGAGGTACTGGAACTCCTCCAGCGACATGCCCGACCAGGCGCGCTGCCAGCACGACATCGATGTCGCGTTCGATCAGCACGCTCAGGAAGTAGGGGTGATTTTCCAGCGGCGGCAGCGACAAGCCGAAGGTCTGGGGCCTGGCCACGATGTTCATCACCGCCTGCAGCTTGGGCACGTAGTTGCGCGTCTCGTCGGGCATGCGCAGGCTGAGGTAGTCGGCCGCCAGGCCGGCGCGGCGGTTGCGATCGATGGCCCGCTGCACGTTGCCCTGGCCCCAGTTGTAGGCCGCCAGCGCGAGGTGCCAGTCGCCGAACTGGGTGTGCAGGCGCTGCAGATAGTCGAGCGCGGCGCGTGTCGAGGCCAGCACGTCGCGCCGGTCGTCGCGGAACAGGTTCTGCCGCAGATCGAAGTCCTTGCCGGTGGCGGGCATGAACTGCCACATGCCGGACGCCCGTGCGCTCGAGACGGCCTGCGGGTTGAAGGCGCTCTCGATGAAGGGCAGCAAGGCCAGCTCGCCGGGCATGCCGCGCCGCTCGACCTCTTCGACGATGTAGAAGAGGTAGCGGCTGCCGCGCTCGGTCATGCGCTGCACGTAGTCGGGACGACTGGCGTACCACTGCTCCCACTTCTGCACCAGCTCGCCGTCCAGCGCGGGCAGGGCATAGCCGTCGCGCACGCGCTGCCAGAGGTCGCTGCGCTCGGCGTCCTGGATCGGGGTCCAGGCGGGAGCGCGGCTGCAACGGCGCGAGCACGATGTCGGCATCGTCGGGCCGCGCCTGCGACCTGACCTCGACGGTGCCGAATTCAGGCTCGCCGGGCAGTTCGGTGATGGCGGACGTTGCAGCGGCCCCGGACTCGGGGGCGGGCAGGCTGGCGCAGCCGGTGGCCAGCGCAACCACGGCGAGCGCCGCCAGCCACGTCGAATGCCGCGGACGCGGCGGCGGTGCAGGCAAGGTCATCGGAATCGGTTCTTCCATTCGCGCAGCGCGGTGAACACGGCCACAGCCTCGTCGTTGGCGGCGCCCTGGGCGAGCGCCGAGGCCACGACCTCGGGCACGTCGCAACGCAGGAACGGGTTGATCCGCCTTTCCAGGCCGATCGACGAGGGCAGCGTCGGCAGGCCGGCTTCGCGCCGAGCGCGGCAGTGCCGTTCGTATTCGGCACGCGCCGTGTTGCCGGGCTCCACCGCCGCCGCGAAGCGCAGGTTGGACAGCGTGTATTCGTGAGTGCAGCAGACCTGCGTGTCGGCCGGCAGCGCGGCCAGCCGCTCGAGCGAAGCGTTCATCTGCGCCGGCGTGCCCTCGAAGAGGCGGCCGCATCCGGCGGAGAACAGCGTGTCGCCGCAGAAGAGCAGCGGCGCCGTCGGTGCCGCGTCGGCAGCGCCCTGCTGCAGGTAGGCGATGTGCCGGCGGTATGGCCGGGCACGTCGAGCACCGAGAAGCGCATGCCCGAGCACCTCGACCGTGTCGCCGTCGTGCAGCGGCGATGAAAGGGCCGGGGATCTTCTCGCGCGCCGGGCCGTACACGGGGCCCCGCAGACGCGGCCGCAACGCGTCGATGCCGCCGACGTGGTCGGGGTGGTGATGCGTCACTAGAATGCCGGCCAGCGCGAGGCCCTGGGCGTCGAGAGCGGCACGCACCGGTGCCTCATCGCCCGGATCCACCACCACGGCTTGCGCGCCGTCGTGAAGCATCCAGATGTAGTTGTCGGCGAAGGCGGGCAGGGCGATCAGATTCATCATGACGAGAGACGAGTCGATTATAGAGTTGGGGGCCTGGCTGCGGACTGCGCCGGGCCGCCACCTGCTGGCCTGGGAGCAGGACCGGCTCGACCATGCGGTGACCGACGCCTTCGGTTTCCATGCCGTGCAGCTGGGCCTGCCCGAACTCGAGGGCCTGCGCGCCAACCGCATGCCGCACCGCTGGGTGGCCAGCGATTCGCTGGTGGTGCCCGAAGCGCTGCCGATGCCGCCGCCGCTGGACGAGATGATCACCATGCAGCCGGCGCTCGAGCCGATCAGCCTGCATTGCGACTTCGAGGCGCTGCCTTTTCCCAATGCCAGCATCGACCTGCGTGGTGTTGCCGCACGCGCTGGAACTGGCGCGGGACCCGCACCTGACGCTGCGCGAGGTGGAGCGCGTGCTGGTGCCCGAGGGTCGCGTCGTGATCGCCGGCTTCAATCCGGCCAGCCTGTGGGGCCTGCGCCAGCGCGCCGGCCACCTGCGGCGGAGCCTGGGCTTCGGCGGTGAGCAGAACGCCTGTACCTGCCGCGTGCCGGAGAGTTCATCGGCTACTGGCGACTGCGCGACTGGCTGCGCCTGCTGGGCTTCGAGGTCGAGGCCGGACGCTTCGGCTGCTGGCGGCCGCCTGTCAGGACCGAGAAGTGGCTGCAGCGTTTTGCCTGGATGGACCGCCTGGGCGACCGCTGGTGGCCGGTGCTCGGTGCGGTGTACTTCGTGGTCGCCGTCAAGCGCGTGCGCGGCATGCGGCTGGTGGGCCTGGTGCGCAACGAGAGGCGCAAGGCCCATGCGCCGCCGGCCGTGGTGGCCAACCGCCGGCGCGAAGCGGCGCGCGCCGAGGCCGAGAGCTGGAGCAGCCCGAATGAGCCGAGGCGATGCAGTGGTGATCTACACCGACGGCGCCTGCCGCGGCAACCCGGGGCCCGGCGGCTGGGGCGCCTGGCTGAAGAGCGGCGCGCACGAGAAGGAGCTCTTCGGCGGCGACGCGCTCACCACCAACAACCGCATGGAGCTGACCGCGGTGATCGAGGCGCTGGCGTCGCTGAAGCGGCGCTGCAAGGTCACCATCTACACCGACAGCGCCTACGTGAAGGACGGCATCACGAGCTGGATCCACAACTGGAAGGCGCGCGGCTGGAAGACCGCGAGCCGGCAGCCGGTGAAGAACGTCGAACTCTGGCAGCGCCTGGACGAACTCAACGCGGCGCACGACGTGCACTGGCGTTGGGTCAAGGGCCATTCCGGCGACCCGGCAACGAACGCGCCGACCAGCTGGCCAACCGCGGCGTCGATTCGGTGGCGGGCTGACGCCCATGCCGACGCAGCCGCGTCGACCCCATCGCAGCAGCAATCGCCCGGGGTCGTTAAAGTCCCGGGTTTCCCGTCGCCGCGAGAGCATGCCCTTGAAAACGATCTATACGGTGGTGGCCGTCGTCGGCATCGCGCTGGCTGGTGCGTGCCGCCTGGTGGTGGCAGAACCAGCCCACGGGAGCCGTGCACCGGTGCGCCGGTGCGCCGGGCGCGAAGCCGGCCGGCGGCGCGCCGGGCTGGTGGCGGCGCCGGCGCGGCGACCGGGCGGGCCCGGCGGCCCGGTGGCCGTCGAGGTGGCCAGGGCCGAGTCGGTGACGCTCACCGACGACGTGCAGGCCGTGGGCTCGCTGAAGTCGAGCCAGGGCGTGATGCTGCGGCCCGAGGTCAGCGGCCGCATCGCCGCGCCTGGGCTTCAGCCGACGGCCAGCGTGTCAGGCGCGGCCAGTTGCTGGTGCAGCTCGACGACACCTTGCAGCAGGCGCAGCTGCAGCAGGCCGAGGCGCAGGCCAGCATCGCGCGCACCAACCTGCAGCGCAGCCGCGAACTGCTGGCGCAGAATTTCGTCAGCCAGAGCGCGGTGGACCAGAACGCCGCCGCCCTGCAGGTGGCCGAGGCGCAGGTGGCGCTGGCGCAGGCGCAGCTGGCGCGCATGAAGGTGCTGGCGCCCTTCGACGGCACCGCGGGCCTGAAGCAGGTCGACGTGGGCGACTACGTGAAGGACGGTGCCGACATCGTCAATATCGAGGACCTGACGGCGCTGACGGTGCAGTTCGCGCTGCCCGAGCGCTATATCGACCGCCTGCGCGCCGGGCAGCCGGTGGAAGTGGCGGTGGACGCCTTGCCGGGCCGCAGCTTCAAGGGCCGCGTGCAGGCCGTCGACTCGCAGGTCGACGCCAACGGCCGCGCGCTGCAGGTGCTGGCCCAGGTCGACAACCCGGGCGCGCTGCTCAAGCCGGGCATGTTCGCGCGGCCGCGCGTGGTGTTCTCGGTGCGCGAAGGCGCCGTCGTCGTGCCCGAGGAGGCGCTGGTGCCGCTGGGCGCCAAGCAGTTCGTCTTCAAGGTGGTCGACGGGCCCGACGGCAAGAAGGTGTCGCAGCGGCTGGAGGCGAAGCATCGGCCTGCGCCTGCCGGGCAAGGTGGAGATCGCTGGAGGGCCTGAAGGCCGGCGACATCGTGGCCACCGCCGGCCAGGCGCGGCTGCTGCGCGGCGACGGCCTGCCGGTGCGCGTGATCGACCTCACCAAGCCGGCGCGGCGGTCGGCCGCTGGCGGCCCGGCGGGCCGGCGGGCGGCCCGCCTGGGTCGCGGCGTCCGGGCCGCCGTCGGCCGGCGCAGCCTTGAGCGCGCCGCCGTGCACTGCAAGGAGTCGTCATGAAGCTCTCGGAAACCGTCGATCCGCCGCCCGGTGCTGGCCAGCGTGATGTCGCTGCTGCTGATCCTGGTCGGCCTGGTGTCCTTCAACCAGCTGAGCCTGCGCGAGTACCCGCGCATCGACGAGCCGCTGGTCAACGTCAGCACGCGGCTGCATCGGGGCTTCTTCCGAGGTCATCGAGTCGCAGGTCACCAAGCCGCTGGAGGACTCCATCGCCGGCATCGACGGCGTGGACATCATGACCTCGGTGTCGCGCACCGAGAGCAGCCAGATCACGGTGCGCTTCAAGCTGAGCAAGGACCCCGACACCGCGGCGGCCGAGGTGCGCGACCGCGTGGCCCGCGTGCGCGGCCGCCTGCCCGACGCGGTCGACGAGCCCGTCATCGCCAAGGTCGAGGCCGACGCCACGCCGACGATCTGGCTGGCCTACACCAGCGAGACGATGGGCCCGCTGGAGCTCACCGACCTCATCAACCGCGTCGTCAAGCCGCGGCTGCAGACCGTGCCCGGCGTGGCCGACGTGCAGATCGGCGGCGACCGCAGTACGCCATGCGCATCTGGGTCGACCCCGACCGGCTGGCCGGCTACCGGCTCACGGTGCAGGACGTCGAGGACGCGCTGCGGCGGCAGAACCTCGAGGTGCCGGCCGGCCGCATCGAGAGCCAGCAGCGCGAGTTCAGCGTCACCGCGCGCACCGACCTCAACACGGTGGCGCAGTTCAACGAGATCGCGCTCAAGACCACCGGCGGCTACACGGTGCGGCTGCGCGACGTGGCGCGCGTGGAGGAGGCGGCCGCCAACGAGCGCAGCCGGGTGCGGCTCAACGGCGTGCCTTCCATCAGCACCGGCATCATCCGCAACGCCACCGCCAACCCGCTGGAAGTGGCCGACGGCGTGCGCGCGCTGATGCCGCAGATCCAGCGCGACCTGCCGCCTTCGGTGACGGTGGTGCAGGCCAACGACAACTCGGTCTTCATCGACCGCTCGATCAAGGCCGTGTACACGACGGTGGTCGAGGCCGTGGTGCTGGTGGCGCTGGTGGTGTTCGTGTTCCTGCGCACGCTGCGCGCGTCGATCATCCCGCTGGTGACGATCCCGGTCAGCCTGATCGGCGCCTTCGCGCTCATCGCGCTGGCCGGCTTCACGGTCAACACGCTCACGCTGCTGGCGCTGGTGCTGGCCATCGGCCTGGTGGTCGACGACGCGATCGTGGTGCTGGAGAACATCTTCCGCCACATCGAGGAGGGCTTGACGCCGTTCCAGGCCGCGATCAAGGGCGTGCGCGAGATCAGCTTCGCGGTCGTCGCGATGACGCTCACGCTGGCGGCGGTGTTCGCGCCGCTGGCCTTCACGCCCGGGCGCACCGGGCGCCTGTTCGGCGAGTTCGCGCTGACGCTGGCCGGCGCGGTGCTGGTGTCGGGCTTCGTGGCGCTGACGCTGACGCCGATGATGTGCAGCAAGCTGCTGCGCCACAACCCCACGCCGAACCGCTTCGACCGCGGCATGGAGGCCATGCTGGTCGCGCATCACCGGCCTCTACACGCGCATGCTGCGCTGGACGCTGGCGCACCGCTGGCTGGTGCTGTTGGTGATGGCTCGCCTCGGCGGCGGGCAGCTGGTGGCTGTTCACCAACGCCAAGAGCGAGCTGTCGCCGATGGAGGACCGCGGCGTCATCGTCATGCCGGTGCGCGCCCCCGACGGCGCCACGCTGGAGTACACCGCGCGCTACCTGGATGCGCATCGACGCCATCGCCGCGCAGTACCCGGAATTCGACCGCCGCTTCATGTTCATCGGCGGCGGCCAGGTGTCCAGCGGCCTCGGCGGTGCTGCGCACCGTGGACTGGACCGAGCGCAAGCATCACGACGCAGGAACTGGCGCGCGAAGCTGCTGCCGCAGGTCAGGGCGCTGCCGGGCGTCAGCGTGTTCCCGGTGACGCCGCCCAGCCTGGGGCAGGGCTTCCGCGAGCGGCCGATCAATTTCGTCATCGTCAGCGGCGACAGCTACGAGAACATGGCGCGCGCCGCGCAGGCCATGATCGGCCGAGATGCAGAAGAACCCGGGCATCGTGCAGCCCGACAGCGACCTGCAGCTGAACAAGCCCGAGATCTTCATGGAGGTCGACCGCGCCCGCGCCGCCGACATGGGCGTGTCGGTGGAGTCGGTGGCGCGCACGGTGGAGACCATGCTCGGCGGCCGCGTCGTCACGCGCTACAAGCGCGACGCCGAGCAGTACGACGTGATGGTGCAGACCGAGGGCCGCGGCCGCGCCACGCCGGAAGACATCGAGAAGCTCTTCGTGCGCGGCCGCGGCGACACGATGGTGCCGCTGTCGTCGCTGGTCAAGGTGCGCGAGGCGGTGAGCCCGCGCGAGCTGAACCACTTCAACCAGCGGCGCTAGCGTCACGATCACCGCCAACCTGGCGCCGGGCTATTCGCTGGGCGAGGCGCTGGCCTTCATGGACGAGGCCGCGGCGCGCGTGCTGCCGGCCGGTTACGCCACCGAACTCAACGGCGTGAGCCGCGAATTCCGGGCCTCGTCGGGCGCGCTGGGCCTGGTGTTCGTGCTGGCGCTGCTGTTCATCTTCCTGGTGCTGGCGGCGCAGTTCGAGAGCTTCATCGACCCCTTCGTGATCCTGCTCGCGGTGCCGCTGTCGATGGTGGGCGCGCTGCTGGCGTTGAAGTGGTCGGGCGGCACGCTCAACGTGTTCTCGCAGATCGGCCTCATCACGCTGGTCGGGCTGATCACCAAGCACGGCATCCTGATCGTGGAGTTCTCCAACCAGTTGCGCAAGCAGGGGCGCGAGACGCTGGAGGCGGTCGTCGAAGCGGCCAGCCTGCGCCTGCGCCCGATCCTGATGACCACCGGCGCCATGGTGCTGGGCGCGCTGCCGCTGGCGCTGGCCAGCGGCGCCGGCGCCGAGAGCCGGCAGCAGATCGGCTGGGTCATCGTCGGCGGCATGAGCATCGGCACGCTGCTGACGATCTTCGTCGTGCCGACGGTCTACACGCTGTCTGGCGCGCAGGAAGGTGCCCGGGGAGATCGTGACGCCGGAACTGGCGCAGGCGGTCGCCGACTGACCCGGCGGCCCGGCGGCCGGCGTGCCGCGCGCCTCAGCCGCCGATGTAGTGCATCTCGACGCGGCGCTCGCCGCTGCCGGCCGCTGGCCTGCCGGCGCCGCGCAGCTCCGAATAGCGGTCTTCGCGCTCGCTCCAGACGAGGCCGATCGCGGCGGCGATCTGCTCGTCGCTGTAGCCGCCGCGCAGCAGCGCGCGCAGGTCGTGGCCGCGGCTGGCGAACAGGCACAGGAAGAGCTTGCCCTCGGTCGACAGCCGTGCCCGGTTGCAGTCGCGGCAGAAGGCCTGCGTGACGCTGCTGATGACGCCGATCTCGCCGCCGCCGTCGAGGTAGCGCCAGCGCTCGGCGGTCTCGCCGCTGGCGTTGGGCTGCAGCGGCTCGCAGCGGGAAGGCGTCGGACAGCCGGCGCACCACCTCGGCCGAGGGCAGCACCTCGTCCATGCACCAGCCGTTGGTGGCGCCGACGTCCATGTACTCGATGAAGCGCAGGATCACGCCCGGGCCGTAGGTGTCGCGCACGTGGCGCGCCAGCGGCACGATCTCGTGGTCGTTGGTGCCGCGCTTGACGACCATGTTGATCTTGATCGGCGCCAGCCCCGCTGCGCAGCGCGGCGTCGATGCCGCGCAGCACGTCGGCGACCGGGAAGTCGACGTCGTTCATGCGCCTGAAGATGGTGTCGTCCAGCGCGTCCAGGCTCACCGTCACGCGCTGCAGACCGGCCGCGCGCAGCGCCGCGGCCTTGCGTTCGAGCAGCGAGCCGTTGGTGGTGAGCGTGATGTCCAGCGGCTCGCCCTGCGCCGTGCGCAGCGCGGCCAACTGCTCGATCAGCACTTCGAGGTGCTTGCGCAGCAGCGGCTCGCCGCCGGTCAGCCGCAGCTTGCCCACGCCGTGGGCGACGAACAGCCGCGCCGTGCGCGTGATCTCCTCGAAGCTGAGCAGCGAGCTGTGCGGCAGGAAGCTTGTAGGCCTTGTCGAAGACCTCCTTGGGCATGCAATAGCTGCAGCGGAAGTTGCAGCGGTCGGTGACCGAGATGCGCAGGTCGCGCAGCGGCCGGCCCAGGCGGTCGGCCAGCAGGCCCGTGGGCGGCGCGGCATGCTCGGGAATGCGCGGCAGCGCGGCGGCATAGCGCAGGTCGGCCAGCGGAACGAAGGTTTCACCCATGGCGGGATTGTGCCGCCGCGGGCCCGGCGGTGCCGGTCAAGGCCGTTGTGGCGACCGGGCTTCGGCCGGCGCTGCGCGGCGGGCGCCGTTGAAGCGCCTGGACCAGTAGGGCTGGCGCATGTCCTCGACGCGCACCTCGCTGCCGCTGCGCGGTGCGTGGATGAACCGGCCCTCGCCGACGTAGATGCCGACGTGCGAGAAAGCGCGCCGCATGGTGTTGAAGAAGACCAGGTCGCCGGGCCTGAGGTCCTCGCGCACCACCGGCATCAGCCCGACCTCGCGCGCCTGCTGGTCGGCTCGCCGGGGCAGCACGAGGCCGAGGCTGTTCTCGAAGACGTAGCGCGTGAAGCCGCTGCAATCGAAACCCTGGTCGGCCGTCTCGCCGCCACGACGGTAGGGCACACCGACGAAGTTCATCGCCGACAGCACGAGATCGGAGGCCGCGTCGCGCACCTGGCGCACGAACTTGATCGGTTCGGCGTCGGCGCCTGCCGGCACCAGGCTCCAGTCCTGCAGCAACTGCAGTGCGGCGTCGGTCGACGCGGCCGGCGGCTCGGGCGCCGCCGATGCCTGGCCCGTGGTGGCCAGGCACAGCGCCAGGAGGAGGGTGCGGATCGCGGAGTTGAGCATGGGCGAAGCGGCGCAGGATAGCAGGTGGCGGCGCGCGCCGGCACAGGGAGGTCCCGGGGCCCCGGCGCCACGGGCCTTGCCGTGGACGCGTGGACGAGGCAGCATCCGCTACCGACCTCAACTCACCGAATGCCATGTTCAAGGCCCTGCTGCTCGAAAAGGACGACGCCGGCTTCCGCGCCGGCCTGACCACGCTGGACGATTCGCGCCTGCCCGGCTGGGACCAGGCCGACGTGCTGGTCCAGCCCGAATATTCCACGCTCAACTACAAGGACGCGCTGGCGCTCACCAACCGCGCCCCGGTGGTGCGCACCTGGCCCATGGTGCCGGGCATCGACGGCGCCGGCACGGTGCTCGAAAGCCGCCACCCCGACTGGCAGCCCGGCGACCGCTTCGTGCACAACGGCTGGGGCGTGGGCGAGACGCACTGGGGCTGCCTGGCCGAGCGTGCGCGGCTCAAGGGCGACTGGCTGGTGAAGCTGCCGGCCGCCTTCACGCCGCGCCAGGCCATGGCCATCGGCACCGCCGGCTACACCGCCATGCTGTGCGTGCTGGCGCTGGAGCGCCACGGCCTGCAGCCCGGCGACGGCGAAGTGCTCGTCACCGGCGCCACCGGCGGCGTCGGCAGCGTGGCCATCGCGCTGCTGTCCCGGCTGGGCCACCGCGTCACGGCCGCCAGCGGCAAGCCGCAGGAGGCCGACTACCTGAAGCGCGCTGGGCGCCGCCGCGGTCATCGACCGCGCCGAATTCGCCGCCGCCGGGCAAGCCGCTGCAGAAGGAGCGCTGGGCGGGCGTGGTCGACGCGCTGGGCAGCCACACGCTGGTCAACGCGCTGGCGCAGACGCGCTATGGCGGCGTGGTGGCGGCCTGCGGGCTGGCGCAGGGCATGGACCTGCCGGGCAGCGTGGCGCCCTTCATCCTGCGCGGCGTCACGCTGGCCGGCGTGGACAGCGTGATGGCGCCGCGCGCCCGGCGCCAGGAGGCCTGGGACCGCCTGGCGCGCGACCTCGACCCGGCGCTGCTGGAAGCGCATGATCACCGAGATCCCGCTGGCCGAGGCGCCGGCCGCAGCCGCGAAGCTGATGGCGGGGCAGATGCGCGGGCGCTGCGTGGTGCGCATCCATTGATGCGGTCGAGCGCCCGGCGCTGCGTGCCGCGGGCCGTGCGTTCAGGCGGCCAGAGGCACCGGCCCCGGCGCCACCTTCAACGTGACGCGGCCCTCGTGCCAGGCGAGGTCGAAGTCACCTTCGATGTGGCGCAGCTCCGGCGGGCTTTCGGCCTGTGCGGCGACGATGCCCACAGCGCGATTGCGGCCCTGGTTCTTGGCCGTGTACAGCGCCATGTCGGCCAGGTTGATGGCCTGCTCCCAGGCCACGGGCAGCACGTTTGGCGGCAGCGGAAAGTGCGCGTAGCCGATCGACACGGTGACCTGCACGGGCAGGCCCTGCACCACCACCGGCCGCTCGCCGATGAGCCTGAGTACACGTTCGGCCAGTTGTTCGACCTGCGCCGCGGGTGCCTTCAGCGCCAGCACCAGGAACTCCTCGCCACCCCAGCGCACCACCAGATCGTCACCCCGCACCGCCTCGTTCAGCCGGCGCGCCACCTCGCACAGCACCAGGTCGCCGGCGGCATGGCCATGGCCGTCGTTGACATGCTTGAAGTGATCGATGTCCACCAGCAGCAGCGCTCCCTCGAAAGCCTGCCCGCCCGTGCCGACCGCACGAGCTGTCTGCATCACCGACAGGAAGTGGCGCCGGTTGGCCAGGTTGGTGAGCGGGTCGCGCTCGCTTTGCACGCGCAACTGCGCCTGGCTCGACACCAGTTGGTGGTGGGTAGCGCGCACTCGACGGTACAGCAGCGCCACCACCACCACTGACAGCAGCAGCACCAGCGCGGCCACGCCCCAGACGCGGCGCGTCAGCTCGCGGTTGACCAGCGCCGCGGCCTTGAGCTGGTTGTCGCGCGCGAGCAGCTCGATCTCGCGCTGCTGGCGCTCGCCGTCGTTGCGCAGTTGCAGTTGCTTCAGCGCCGCATCGCGGTTCTGGCGCATCACCTCCCCGCTCAAAGCCCGCTCGCGGTGGTACAGCGCCAGCGCGCCGCGTGCATCGCCGGCCGCGGCCAGTGCCTCGTCGTATTCGCGCAGCGCTTCGGCGCGCATCGCGGTCAGGCCGGCGTTCTGCATCAGCTCTTCCACCCGCGCCAAGTCGAGCAGCCCCTCGGGGATGCGCTGCAGGCCGATCTTCGCCAGCCCGGCATTGTTGCTCAGCGCCAGCTCCGTGCGCCGGTCGCGGTGGCGGCGCACGATCGGCAGGCCGCGCTCGGCCGCGCGCAGCGCGTCGGCGGCACGTCCCTGCTTGGCATAGGCATCGCTCAGGAAGGTCAATACGCTGGCTTCCAGGCGCGGCGACTCGGCGCGCTGCGCCAGCGGCAAGGCCTCCTCGGCCAGGCGGCGCACGCTGTCGTGCTCGCCGCGCTGGCTTGCGATCTGCGCCTGGGCCAGCCTGGTGCGTGCCTGCAGCACCGGGTTGGCAGAGCGCTGCGCCAGCCGCTGTGCCTGATGCAGCAGTGGCTGCGCGGCGTCGAGGCCTACACTGCGTGCCGTCAGCCAGGCCAGTTCGGCGGTGCTCAGTCCCAGGCGGAAGTCGTCGCCGGCCCAGGCAGCCAGATCGCGCGCCGCGCGCGCGTGCGCGCTGGCGGTGGCCCACGCGCCGGTGCGCGCGGAGTGCTGTTGCAGCAGCTGCAACGCCTGCCAGGCAGCGCGGTGCTCACAGGCCAGGGCATCGTCGGCCTTGGCCACATCCGTCACGGACCGGCTGCGCTGCGCGGCCGCGGCGCCGTCGCCCAACGCCGGGCAGTGCGGCTGCAGTCCGTCCAGTGCGGCTTGCGCCAGCGACGCCGCCACGTCGAGCCGGGCGGCGTTGTGTGCCGACAGGGCCTGCACCAGGCTGGCCGCGGCATCGGACTGGGCATCGCCTTGGCTGCGCGCATGCCTGCGCAGCGCGCCGGCCCAGCCCAGGGCATCCGCGTCGCGCCCGCTTTGTGCCAGCACCATGCCACGCGCCAGCAGCAACAGGCGCTTGGCGGCGACATCCTCATCAGGCACTTCCAGGGCCCTCAGCGCTGCCATCGCCCGGTCCGGACGGTCGTAGCCCTGGCGCAGCACGTCGTCGACCGTCCGGTCCAGACCGGGCTGCGCCAGCAATGGTGGCGCAAGCAACAGCGCGCACAGCACGAAGGCGTGCTGCAGCCAGGCGATCGACGATGCGGGCTTCATGCCGCTTGCGCCAATCGCTCGTCGTGCGGCACCGGCGGGCTGCCCGGGCCGTCCAGGTGGGTCAGTGCCACGTCACCGGCGTGCCAGGCTGCTTCGAGCGACTTGCCGATGGCGTCCAGCTGCGATTCGTCGCGCGCATTCAGCATGCGCACGCCATAGGCCCGGTTGCGGCCATGGGCCTTGGCCAGGTACAGGGCGGTATCCACGAGGTTGATGGCCCGCTCCCACGACACGGCCAGCAGCAGCGGCTCGATCGGGAAGGTGGCGTAGCCTATCGACACCGTGGTGTGCATGCGCCGGCCTTCGTGGTCGAAGGGGGTGCCGCCGATGACGTCCAGCATGCGCTGGGCCAGCCCCTGCACCGCGTCGGCGCCCAGCGCACTGACGACGATGAGGAACTCCTCGCCGCCCCAGCGCACGATCAGGTCGCCGTCGCGCAGCATGGCGCGCAGCCTGTGCGCCACCTCCACCAGCACGGCATCGCCGGCGGCATGGCCATGCTGGTCGTTGATGCGCTTGAAGTGATCCAGGTCGGCCAGGAACACCGTCCCGGAGAACTTGCCATCCGCCGCCAGTTGGCGCATGGCGGCCTGGAAGTGGCGCCGGTTGGCCAGCCCGGTGAGCGGGTCGATCTCGGCCTGTACCTTGAGCCGGGCGTTGCTGCTGGCCAGCTGCCGGTTCGTCTGGCGCACGCGGCGCACGCCCATCAACACCATCACCATGGTGAGCAGGCAACTTGCCGCGATCAGCCACCACAGGCCCTGTTGCAGGTCGCGTGCGTGCAGCTGTTCGGTCTTGAGCTCGCCGTCGCGCTGCAGCAGTTCCAGTTCGCGCGCGCGCTGCTCGCTGTCGAACTGCTCCTGCATTCCCAGGATGGCCTGCTGCTGGTCGCGCTGCAGGATCTGGTCGGACAGTGCCCGGTGCTGGTGCAGCGCATCGATGGCGCCGCGATGGTCGCCGGCCCTCTCCAGGTACTGGCCCATCTCGGCATAGGAGTCCGACACGCCGGTGACCGAGCCGCGGCGCTCGTCGATGTCGATCGATGCTCGCACGTGGCGCTTGCCCGATTCGATGTCGCGCATGGCGATCTGCGCCAGCCCGATGTTGGCCAGCGCCACTGTCTCGCCGCCCAGGTTTTTCAACGCGCGCGTCAGGGGCAGTGCCTGCTGGGCGTAGCGCAGCGCGGTGGCGTAGTCGCCTCGCTTCAGGTAGAAGTCGGCCAGGTTGGCCAGGTACAGCGCTTCGTCGATCCTGGCGCCGGCCTGGCGCGCGTAGTCCAGCGCGTCCTGCAGCGAGTGTCTCTCGCCGGTCGTGTCGCCCAGCGCGTCGAGGATGATGCCCTTCACCGTGCTGACGTGCGCCAGCGTCATCGGGTCGCCGTCGCGCATCGCGATGTCCATCGCCTCGCGGTTCAGGCGGTGCGCCGGCTCCAGCTGCCTGGCCTGGAAGTAGCTGTAGGCCAGGTCGTTGCGCACCTCGGCCTGGCGCCATGCCAGGCCCAGCGAGTCGGCCAGCTTCAGCGCCTCGTGATCGTGGCGGATGGCGTCCTCAAGCCGGCTGGCGCCATTGCGAATGTGCGCCTGGGCTGCGACGAAGCGCAGCCGCGTCATCGGCGCGGCGTCGGCAGGAAGCCGGGCCATGGCGTCGTCGATCAGCGTGCCGGCCCCGCGCAGGTCGCCGGTCTGTTCGGCCAGGCGCGCGCGCACCCACAGTGCGGCGGCGCCGGCCAGCGGCCGGGTTCCCTTGACCGCTGGGGCGTCCAGGCGGTGCGCCACGGCCTCGGCTGCATCCTTGTCGGGCACGCTGGCCAGCAGCCAGCCCTGCACCATGAGTGCATCCAGGCGGGAGGCCGCGTCGCCCTGGCCGGTGGCCAGCAGTGCCGCCAGTTCGGCGGCGCACTCGCGCGGTCGTGCCCGGCCGTCGCGCTCGAGTGCAAGCACCCGTTGCGCCAGGCTGTCGACCGCGGGCGCGGCCGCGCTGGCCTGCAGCGCCGTCGTGGTGGCCAGCAGTCCCAGGCCGAACAGGCAGGCCCGTGCCCAGCCGTGCGCACGAAGCACAAAGTCCGGGGTGACGAGCGAAAACAGAGCCATCGCCCGGATATCGGCCCGCCGGGGACCCGACTTGAGGACGCCGCCACCATGGCCGGCGCGCTGCCGTGGTCGCTGTGATGGATCGGACCGGCGTGGGGGGCGAGCGACTGATGGCGCTCATCGCATGTGAAAGCGCCAGGCGTCCCGCCCGGTTGGGAAGTCCTCAGCCCGAGTTGAAGGCCGCGCCGCGCCATCGCCATGGGTTCCACACCCTGCGTGACGAGGGCGTGGCGCTTGTCGGTGTTCATCTGCTGGCATCGGTGGCTATGACCGAGGAAGCGAAACTTCTGGACGCGCGAGAAGCGATTGCGCGTGCCGGCAGCGACGCTTGGCCGCGCACTCCAGGACTCCACGGTGTGCTGAGGCCTCCCAGCCGCAATCGAGCTATCATGATTTGATGACCGTCGTGACCTGCAAACGACACGTGCGAGCGTCAGACGCTTGGCTGAGTTGTTCGAGCATCTGCTGCGGTCGTGACCGGCAATGGCATGCGGAGCGTTCCAACCCCCACACTGACCCCGGAGGAGTTTGCATGAGTTCCACATTTCACCGGATCGCCGGTTTCATGGCCGCGGCCGGCGTCCTGATCGCCGTCTCCGTCGGCACGGCACAAGCGCAGGCGCCGAGGGCGTCGACGCTGATCGTGGCCGAGGACGTCGTCCCGCAGACCTTCGATCCGACCCAGTCGTCGCAGATCCGCACCTGGTACGCCTGGCAACTCGTCTACGAGGGGCTGGTGCGGGGCGAGGCCGACGGCAGGATCGTCCCGGTGCTGGCCAGCAAGTGGACCGTGGATGCCGCCCGCACGACTTATGACTTCACACTGCGCGATGGCGTGAAGTTCTCCGATGGCAGCCTGGTCGTCGCCGACGACGTGGTGGCCTCGTTCCAGCGGCTGATGGAGCGCGGCCTGCCCTACGCCAAGGACCGCTTCAAGTCGCTCGACTCCGTCACCAAGGTCAGCGATCGCGTGGTGCGCTTCAAGCTCAAGACCTCCGACGCCGGCTTCCTGCTCAACCTGGGCAGCCCCTTCGTCGTCGGCTCGGCCATCCTGAGCCACAAGTGGCTGCAGACCAACGACCCGAAGCAGGCGATGATGGGCACAGGGCCGTTCCAGATGGTCTCGTACACGCCCAACACGCAGCTCGTCCTCAAGCGCAACGAGAACCACTGGAACAAGGACACGATGGCCAAGGTGTCCGACCTGACGGTCCGCTACATGCCCGAGCAGTCGGCGCAGATCGCGGCGCTCAAGTCCGGCCAGATCGACCTGATGTTCCCCAGCGCCGAGAGCCGGCTGCAGCTCAAGGGCGACGCCACGGTCACCACGGTGGCGGTCAGCTCCACCAACACCGTGCGCCTGAACGTCAACACCAACCGCGCGCCGTTCAGCAACGTCGACTTCCGCCGCGCCATGTCGCTGGCGATGAACCGCAACGAGATCGTCCAGGGTGCCTTCCTCGGCGAAGGCGTACCCAGCGCGCAGATCCCGCCGTCGTACAGCTGGGCGCCGAAGTTGGCGGACCTGAAGTACCAGAAGCAGGACATCGCGCAGGCCAAGGCGCTGCTGGCCAAGGCGGGCTACCCCAACGGCGTGGACATCACGCTCAATCACCTGGCCGGCTATGCCACCTACCTCGACCGGTTCGCCGAGATCCTGAAGACCCAGATGGCGCAGGCCGGCATCCGCGTCACCATCCAGGCCAACCAGAACGCGGTCTGGCTCGACAAGCAGAACCGTGCCGACTACGAGATCATGACCAACGAGTACGCCTACCAGGCCGACCCGATGTTCTACCTGATGCCGCGCCCCGGCCGCCAGGGCCCGACGCCGCCGGAGATGGCCGAGTTGATCGCCAAGGCGCAGAGCGGATCGCCGGACGACTACGCGGCGTCGCTGGCCAGGATCGCCATCATGCAGGACGACCTGGTCTACCCCGACATCACGGTGGCGGCGCGCAACGCCTGGGTCTCGCACAGCGCCAAGGTCGCCGGCGCCAAGCCCGACGCGACGCTGTCGCGCACCTTCCTGGCGAACGTGTCCCTCAAGTAGCGCGCAAGCAGCAGCGGCTCCGGGCAGGCGCCGAGCCACTGCCTGCGCGGCCCCGAATTTCCTCCGAAGACCGATCCGCGTGAGCGATACACCCGTGCTGCAGGTCAGGCAGCTGACGACGCGGTTCCACACGCCACACGGTGCGGTCACCGCCGTCGATGGCGTGTCGTTCAGGGTCGGTCGCGGCGAGACGCTCGGCCTCGTCGGCGAGTCGGGATCGGGCAAGAGCGTGACGGCCATGTCGATCCTGCGACTGGTGTCCCCCCCGGGCGCATCGAGGCCGGCACGGTCGAAATGAACGGCACCGACCTGCTCCGGCTCGACGAAGAGGCCATGCGGCGGCGGCGCGGCACGGAGGTCGGCATGGTGTTCCAGAACCCCATGACGGCGCTCAACCCGGTGTACAGCGTGGGCTGGCAGATGCGCGAGGCGCTCCGGGCCCACGGCCGGGAGCAAGACGCCACGGCGCTGATCCAGCGTGCACTTGCGGACGTCGGCATGCCCGACCCCGTGCGCCAGGCGGCGTCGTTTCCGCACCAGATGTCCGGCGGCATGCGCCAGCGCGTCGTGATCGCGATGGGCATGCTCAACGATCCCCAATTGCTGATCGCCGACGAGCCCACGACGGCCCTGGACGTCACGATCCAGGCCCAGGTGCTGGACTTGATGAAGCGCCTGACGCACGACCACGGCACGGCGCTGCTGCTGATCACCCACAACATGGGGGTGATCGCGAAGATGTGCGATCGGGTGGCGGTGATGTACGCCGGCGAGATCGTCGAGGAAGCGCCGGTGGACGAACTCTTCGCGCACGCGCGCCACCCGTACACGCAGGGTCTGCTGCGGTCGATCCCGCGCGCCGACCAGCCCCGTGGCAAGCTGCCGACCCTGCCCGGTGCGCCCCCCGACATGGGCGCGCTGGCCGTGGGTTGCCGTTTTCGCCCGCGCTGCGAGTTCGCGCAGGCGCGTTGCGCGGCGCATCCGGATCTGCTGGACGCGGCGCCCGCGCACCGCGTGCGCTGCTGGGTGGCGCAGGACGCCGCCGGCGTGGGGGCACCCGGTGTCCACTGAACCGGGCGCCCCGCTGCTGGCGGTCGACCAGGTCGTCAGGCACTTCAAGGTCAGTGCCAGTGCGGGATCGCCGGGCGGCACGCTGCGCGCGGTGGATGGCGTGTCGCTGACGTTGGCGGCCGGCCAGACGCTGGGCATCGTCGGCGAGTCGGGCTGCGGCAAGTCGACGCTGGCGCGGCTGGTGGTCGGCCTGCTGGAGCCGACGGCGGGCGTCATCCGCGTGCAGGGGGGCGACATCTGGGAACCCGGCGCCGCCGGGCGCGAACGTCGCCGCCAGTTCCAGATGGTGTTCCAGAATCCTGCCGGCTCGATGAATCCGCGGCGCAGCGTCGGCGCCAGCGTGGCGGAGCCGCTGCAGGCCCGCGGCGTGCGCAAGACCGACGACGAGGTGGTGCGCATGCTCGAGCTCGTCGGGCCTGAGCCCCGACATGGCGTCGCGCATGCCGCACCAGATCTCGGGCGGCCAGCAGCAGCGGGCGTCGATCGCACGCGCCCTGATCGCGCGACCCGCACTCGTCGTGCACGACGAGTCGATCGCCTCGCTGGACATCTCGCTGCAGGCGCAGATCCTCAACCTGCTGGTCGACCTGCAGCAGTCGACGGGCACTTCGTACCTCTTCATCAGCCACGACCTGGCGGCGGTGCAGGCCATCAGCCACCGGGTCGTCGTGATGTACCTGGGCGAGGTGGTGGAGACCGCACCCGCACAGGAGTTCGCCCAGCGGCCGCTGCATCCCTACTCGATCGCACTGCGCAACGCCACCTTGACGCCGGACCCCGCCGTCGAGCGCGGCCGCGCCAAGATCCTCCTGCGCGGCGACGTGCCCAGCCCGATGAACCCGCCCTCGGGCTGCCGCTTCCGCACGCGCTGCCCGCTGGCCGCGCCGATCTGCACCCAGGAGCGGCCGGCCTTGCGCGACGCCGGCGAGGCGCACCACGTGGCGTGCCACTTTGCCGACGCCGCGCGCCGCCTGCAGGACGCGTCCACCGCACCCGCCGATGAGGTGGCCGCATGCTGAAGCTCATCGCCACCCGCCTGGCCGCCATGGTGGCGGTGCTGCTGGCCGTGTCGGCGCTGGTGTTCGGCCTGGGCACGCTGATCCCGGGCGACATGACCAGCGTGATCGTGGGCCAGGAGGGCGCCACCCAGGAACAGTTCGAGCAGGTGCGCCGCAACCTGGGCCTCGACCGGCCGCTGCCGGTTCAGTACGCGCGCTGGCTGGGCGCCGCGTTGCAGGGCGACCTCGGCAAGTCGCCGATCACCGGGCGCACCGTGAGCTCGGATCTGCTGCAGCAGATCCCGGTCTCCGTCGAACTGGCGGTCATGTGCCTGCTGCTGTCCACGCTGATGGGCCTGCCGGCCGGCATCGTGGCGGCGGTGCATGCGAACCGCCGGCTCGACGTCGCCATCCGTTCGCTGCTGCTCATCACCTTCTCGGTGCCGACCTTCGTGATCGGCATCCTGATCCTGCTGCTCGGCTCGCAACTGGCACCCGACCTGTTCAGGGTCTCGTTCACCCCGTGGTCGCAGGACCCGCTCATGCACCTGCGCTCGATGGCCATGCCGCTGCTGACCATCACCTTCCCGATGACGGCGATGACGATGCAGATGACGCGCAGCGCGATGCTGGAGGTGCTGTCCGACCCCTTCATCAACACCGCACGCGCGGTGGGCGTGCGCCTGCCGCGCATCCACTACCTGCACGCGCTGCGCAACGCGCTGCCGCCGATCGTCACCTTCATCGGCTTCCAGTTCGGCGTCATGCTCGGCGGCCTCATCGTCGTCGAGCAGATCTTCAGCCTGCCGGGCCTGGGCCGCGGCATGCTCGAGGCGATCTCGACACGGGACTACCCCATGGTCACCGCCACCACCCTGGTGTTCGCCATGAGCTTCGTTCTCATCAATGCGGTGATCGACCTGCTCTATCCCCTCCTCGACCCGCGCCAGCGCAGCCGATGAACACCGAGCCGAACCTGCCCATCGCCAAGGCATTGCCTGCCGCGGCCGCTGCCCGCAAGCCACGCCGGCAAGGCTTCCTGGCGCAACTGCTGCGCCACAAGGGGGGGCGCTTCGGCCTGGCCTGCGTGGTGCTGTTCCTGCTGCTGGCGCTGTTCGGGCGCTTCGTGGTGCCCTTCGATCCCAACGCCAGCGAATTCACCAGCCTGCTCACGGGTCCTTCGGCCCGGCACTGGTTCGGCACCGACGAACTCGGGCGCGACACGCTCAGCCGCGTGGTCGCCGGCTCGGGCATCGCGCTGGCGGTGGCCATGCTGTCGGTGGCGATCGCGATGGTGCTCGGCGTGCTCATCGGAGTCGTCGCCGGCTATTTCGGCGGCCTCGTCGACACCGTGCTCAACCGCAGCCAGGACGTGCTGTTCGCCTTTCCGACGCTGCTGCTGGCGATCATCATCGTCGCCGTGCTGGGCCCGGGCCTGGTCAACGCCGTGCTGGCCATCGCCATCGTCTACACGCCGCGTTTCGCGCGCATCGCGCGGGCCAGCGCGCTGGGCATCAAGACCAGCGAATACCTCGACGCCGCGCGCCTCGCCGGCGTGAGCACGCCGGTGATCCTGGTGCGGCATGTGCTCCCGAACGTGCTGCCGCCGGTCATCGTGCTGGCCGCGCTGAGCATGTCCACGGCGCAGCTCGCCTACGCCTCGCTCAGTTTCCTGGGCCTGGGCATCAGCCCGCCACAGGCCGACTGGGGCAGCATGCTCTCCAAGGCCCGCGACTTCATCACCGTCGCGCCCTGGCTCGTCGTCTTTCCCACCCTCGCGCTGGTGCTGCTGATGCTGGCCTTCAACGTCCTGGGCGACGCCATCCGCGACGTGCTCGACCCACGTCACGCCGGCGCCATCGCCCGGCCCGACGCCACCGTCTGAGCCGCGCTCACCTTCCCGGCATGACCATGATCCCCGTCGTTCTGCATCCCAGGCTGCCACCCGGCGTGGCGGACTTCCTGCAAGGCGTGCCCGGCCTCGTGCTGCACCGCCCCGCCGATGACGACGGCGTCGCTCGCGCCCTGCAGCAGGGCGCACAGGTGCTGGCCACCTACACCTGGCGCGACGACTTCCTGACGCCCTCGCTGCGCTGGATCGCCGGTGCGGGCGTCGGCGTCGAGCAGTACCCGCTGGCGCGCCTGGCCGAGCAAGGCGTCGTGCTGACCACCGCGGCCGGTGTGCACGCCGAGTGCGTCGCCGAGCACGCCTTTGCGCTGCTGCTGGCCCTGACGCGACGCATCGGCGAAGCCGCGCGCAACATGACGCAGGCCCGCTGGGTGGCCTTGCCCGGCGAGGAGCTGCGCGGCAAGAAGCTGGGCATCATCGGCCTGGGTCGCATCGGCGAGGGCTTTGCGCGCCGCGCCCAGCCCTGGGGCATGAGCCTGGTCGGCGTCAAGCGCAATCCGGCCGACTACAGCGGCTGCCTGACCGACGTGCGCGGTGCCGAGCAGATCGCGGAGGTCTGCGCCTGGGCCGACATCGTCGTGCTGTGCACGCCGGCCACCCCCGACCGCAGCGCGCTCATCGGGGCGCGCGAACTGGCCCTGCTGGGCGAGGGCTGGATCGTCAACGTCGGCCGCGGCAGCCTGATCGACGAGGCGGCACTGGTGCAGGCCTTGGTCAGTGGAGGCTTGCGCGGCGCGGGGCTGGACGTCACGGCGGTGGAACCGCTGCCGGCCACGTCGCCGCTGTGGGCCTTGCCGCAGGTCGTGATCAGCGCCCACAACGCCGGCGACAGCCCGGGCTTCGGCCCGCGCTGGGGCGAGATCTTCACGCACAACCTGGCGGCCTACGCGGGGCAGGGCTCCTGGCGCAACCCCGTCGGCCCCGGGCGGGGTGCACGATGACCCGCAAGCTGCTCATGCTGCCGCCGGCCGACGAGTTCACGCTCGACTGGTCGCGAGCCGTGGCCGCCGCGGCCCCGGGCCTGGAGGTGATCGTCGTGCCCGACCGCGCGGCCGCCCTGGCCTTGCTGCCCGGGGCCGAAGCGGCATTCGGCACCCTCGACCCCGAGTTGCTGGCGCATGCGCCGCGGCTGAAGTGGCTGCAGGCCCCCCAGGCCGCGCCGCCCGCCGGCTATTTCTTCCCGGAACTGGTGGCACACCCCGTGCAGGTCACCAACTTCCGCGGCATCTACAACGACCACGTGGCGCTGCACGCAGTGGCCATGCTGCTGGCCCTGGCGCGCAACCTGCACACCTACATGCGGCAGCAGCCGCTGGCCCAGTGGTCGCGTCACCTCGCCGACAGCGACATCCTGCACCTGCCGCAGAGCACGGTGCTGGTGATCGGTGTCGGCGGCATCGGCGCCGAGATCGGGCGCATGGTCAGCGCCTTCGGTGCCCGCGTGATCGGCGTCGACCCGCGGCGCAGCGAACCGGCGCCGGGCATCGCGGCGATCCACCCGCCCGGGGAACTCGATCGCCTGCTGCCGCAGGCCGACGCGGTGATCCTGACCCTGCCGCACACGCCCGAGAGCGAGGGCCTGATCGGCGCCGCGCGCCTGGCGCTGATGCGCCCGCACGCCCTGCTCGTCAATATCGGCCGCGGCGCCACGGTGCAGCTGGACGCGGTGGTCGACGCCTTGCGGCGCCAGCGCCTGGGCGGCGTCGCCCTGGACGTGTTCGAGATCGAACCCCTGCCGCCGCAGCACCCGTTGTGGCAGGAGCCGCGGGCCCTGCTCACGCCGCACGTGGCGGTGGTGGGGCCCCACATCCCGCAGCGCCGGCTCGAAGTCCTGTGCGAGAACGCGCGCCGCTTCGCGGCCGGGCAGGGGCTGCTCAATCTCGTCGACAAGGCGCTCTGGTACTAGGGCAGGCAACAGCGACATGAAAACCTCGGCATTCGTCTTTGGCACCGACCTGCTCGACGAGGGCTACGACGCCGTGCTCGACCAGCTGCAGCAGCGCGGCACCCTGGAAGGCGTCACCCTGTCGGCCACCTACCACGACGCGCGCGACGTCTTCCCGCACAACCCGAAGCGCCACGTCTTCCGCAACGAGGGCGACGTGGCCTGGTTCATGCCGGAGGCGGGTCGCTACGCCAGCGGCCTGGTACCGCGCCTGGCCACCGCCGCCGCCGGCGTGGATGTGCTGGCCGAGCTGTGCCTGCATGCCGCCGGGCTCGGCATGCCGGTGACGGCCTGGACGATCTTCCTGCACAACTCGGTGCTGGCCACGGCGCACCCCGACTGCGCCACCCGCAACGTCTACGGCGACCCCTACCTGACCGATCTGTGCCCGGCCCACCCGCGCGTGCGCGCCTACTGCCGCGAACTGGCATCGGACATCGGCCGCTACCCGGTGCAACGCCTGCTGGCCGAGAGCCTGCACTACCGGCCGCTGGAGCATGGCGAGCACCACGAGCGCTACCTCATTCCGCTGCCGCCCGAGGCACGCACGCTGATGTCGCTGTGCTTCTGCGGCCATTGCCGCGCCGCGGCGGTGCAGGCGGGGGTGGCGGTGGACGCGCTCGCCACGGCGGTGCGCACGGCACTCGAACCGGTCTGGCAGGGCGAGGTCACCGCGGCGCACACCGAGCCCCTGCTGGCGGCATCGGCACGCGACGACCTCGACCGCTACTTCGACGTGCGCGCCGCCACCGTGACGAGCCTGGTGGCCGAGGTGCGCGAGGCCTTGGCACCCAGCGGCGTGCCGCTGGCCTTCATCGACCATGCGGGCACGATGTCGCACGTGATGCACGGCGTCGGGCGTGACGACGAAGTGACGCTGGCCTCGCGCAAGCTGGGCATCGATCCGGCGGCGGCCGCCGCCGCCAGCGACGAGTACTGCGTGCTCGGTTACCTCGACACCCCCGAGCGCGTGGCCGCCTTGCTGGCCAGCTATCGCCGGGTGCTGGGTCCGCAGGCGCGCATATCGATGGCGCTGCGCCCCCTGCTGCCGGACTGCCAGACCGAGGACAACCTGGCGGCCAAACTGGCGGCCGTGCGCGCCGCCGCGGTGGCGAGTGTGGACTTCTACCACTACGCGATGATGCCTCTCAACCGGCTCGACTGGATCCGCCGGTCCCTGGCCGCGAGCGCAGGAGCTGGCCGATGAGGCTGCTGATCACCGGCGCTGCGGGACACGTCGCGACCCTGGCGCTGCCCGGCCTGGTCGACGGCCACGAGCTGACCCTGACCGACCGGTACGAGCCGCGCCACCTGCCGGCTGGCGCCCGCTTCCAGGCACTGGACCTGCTGCAGGCCGGCGACGCCGAGCTGGCCGCGCTCTTTCGCGATGTCGAGGTCGTCGTGCACTGTGCCTACGTGCCCTCCGGCCAGCCCGAGGTGTACAGCCCGCAGCCGCCGCAGATCGAGCGCTTCGATGCCGAATTCGCCAACATCGGCATCGCCCAGCGCATCTACCGCCACGCGCTGCAGGCCGGCGTGCGGCGCGTGGTGATGGCCTCGTCCAACCATGCCGCCGACTGGTACGAGCACGAGCAGGTCCACCGCCGCCGGCGCGACATGGTCTACCCCACCGACCTGCCGCTGGCGGACAACTTCTACGGCTGGGCCAAGGCCTCCTACGAGCTGCTGGCCTACCCGTACGCCTGCGGCACCTTCGGCCGCCGCGTGGAGATGGTGATGCTGCGCATCGGCTCGCCGTATCCCATCGACGCCTCGCGCTACGCCCCCGGGGCGCCGCCGGCGGCGTCGTCGCTGACGCGGCCTTCGGGCCCGGCCGCCTTCAAGCGCGCGCTCGGCGCCTTCTTGAGCGCACGCGACTGCGCGGCGCTGTTCCGCTGCGCCGCGCAGGCCGAAGGCCTCGTCGGCCCGGGCGAAGTGCCCTGGGTCGTCGCCTATGGCATCTCCGACAACACGCGCGCCTTCTGGTCGCTGGAGTCCGCGCGCCGGCAGCTGGGCTACGCGCCCGAAGACGATTCCGAAGTGATCTACGCCGCCGACGTCCGCCGCCTGCTGATGGGCGGCAACCCGGACGCCGCCGGCCGGCTCGGGCCCATCCGCGGTTGAGCCCCTGATTCGAGCCTAGCGAAGGAAGCCTTCACCATGAGCCCCTGGAAAGCCGCACAGCCGGGTGACCTGCTGTCAGACGTCGACACCCCGGCCCTCCTGCTCGACCTCGACGCCTTCGAGCGCAACCTGCAGCGCATGGCCGATGCGCTGCAGGGCCGCGGTGTGCGGCTGCGGGCGCACGCCAAGAGCCACAAGTGCCCGGCGATCGCCCGCCGCCAGATCGCTTTGGGTGCGGTCGGCATCTGCTGCCAGAAGGTCAGCGAGGCGGCCATCTTCGTGGAGGCCGGCATCGCCGACGTGCTGGTGACCAACCAGGTCGTCGGCGCGACCAAGCTGCGCCACCTGGCCGAGCTGGCGCGCCGCGCGCGCATGGGCGTGCTCGTCGATCATCCCCAGCAGGTCCAGGCCCTGGCCGATGCGGCGCGCGCGCAGGCGGTGACGCTGGACGTCTATGTCGAGATCGACGTCGGCGGCCGGCGCTGTGGCGTGCCGCCCGGCGAAGACGGCGCCCGGCTGGCCCGGCAGATCGCCGACAGCCCGCCCCTGCGCCTGGCCGGCCTGCAGTGTTATCACGGGCCCGCGCAGCACCTGCGCACGCCCGCCGAGCGTGCCGCCGCCATCGCCGCGACGGTCGAGGCGGCCCGCGCCACGAAGCAGGCCATCGAAGCCGCCGGGCTCGCGGTGGAGCACATCACCGGCGCCGGCACCGGCAGCTTCCTGCTCGAGCGCGACTCCGGTGTGTTCGACGAGATCCAGGCCGGCTCCTACATCTTCATGGACCGTGACTACGGCGACAACCAGCGCGGTGCGCAAGACATCGCCTTCGAGCATGCGCTGTTCGTGCGCACCGCCGTGCTCAGCCGCACCCAGCCCACGCGCGCGGTGGTCGATGCGGGGTTGAAGGCCTCGAGCATCGATTCCGGCATGCCCACCGTCTGGCAGCGCCCGGAGCTGCGCTACGTGAAGGCGGCGGACGAGCACGGCGTGCTGACCACCCCGGAGGGCGCGAAGATCGAACTCGGCGAGGCGCTGATGCTGGTGCCCGGCCACTGCGACCCGACGGTCAATCTCTATGACGAACTGATCTGCGTGCGCGGCGGTCGCGTCGAGGCGGTCTGGCCAATCTCGGCGCGCGGCGCGCTGCTTTGATGGGAAGCCGGTGCCTCAACCCTGCATGAACATGGCGGCAAGCGATGCATGACACCTTCGACCTCCTGATCCGCAACGCCAGCATCGTGGACGGCACCGGCGAGCCCCGCTACGCCGGCGACATCGGCGTGCGGGGTGACCGCATCGCCCGCATCGGCGACCTCGCGGGCGCCCGCGGCACGACCGAGATCGACCTCGCCGGGCGCATCGCGGCACCCGGGTTCATCGACGCCCACACCCACGACGACCGGCTGCTGCTCTCCGGCCCCGACATGGCGCCCAAGGTGAGCCAGGGCGTCACCACGGTGATCGGCGGCAATTGCGGCATTTCGCTGGCGCCGACGCCGCGCGCCATGCCCGCCCCGGTGACGCCGCCGCTGAACCTGCTCGACGACACCGGTGCGTGGTTCCGCTTCCCCAGCTTCGCCGCCTACCTGGACGCCTTGCGCGCGCAGCCGGCTGCCACCAACTGCGCGATGCTTGTCGGCCACTCGACGTTGCGGGTGATGACGATGGACGACCTGTCGCGCCCGGCCGACGACGCCGAGATCGAAGCGATGCGCGCGCTGGTCGACGAGGCCCTGCGCGCCGGCGCGATCGGCGTCTCCACGGGCCTGTTCTACGAGCCGGCTTTCGCGGCACCGACCGAGGAGGTCATCGAAGTGTGCCGTCCCTTGACGGCACACCAGGGCCTGTACTGCACGCACATGCGCAACGAGGCCGGACAGGTGGTCGACGCGCTGGAAGAGACCTTCCGCATCGGCCGCGAGCTTGGCGTGCCGGTGGTGATCTCGCATCACAAGGTGCTGGAAGCGGCGAATTTCGGCCGCACCACCGAGACGCTGGCGCTGATCGAGCGGCGCATGGGCGAACAGCCGGTGTGCCTGGACTGCTATCCCTACACGGCGGGCTCGACCATCCTCTCGGCCAGCCGCCTGGTGGGCGCCAGCCGCATCATCGTGAGCTGGTCGAAGACGCTGCCCCAGTACGCGGGCCAGGACCTGGACGCCATCGCGCGGCAGATGGGCGTGTCGCAGGAGGAGGCGGTGCGCCGCCTCAGCCCGGCCGGCGCCATCTACTTCAAGATGGACGAGGCTGACGTGCAGCGCGTCCTGCGCTTCGAGCACACCATGATCGGCTCGGACGGCCTGCCGCACGACGCGTCGCCCCATCCACGGCTGTGGGGCACCTTCCCGCGGGTGCTGGGGCATTACGGGCGCCTGCTCGGGCTGTTCCCTCTGGAGACGGCGGTGCACAAGATGACCGGCCTCACGGCGCAGAACTTCGGTCTTCGCGATCGCGGTGTCCTCAGGGAGGGCCACTTTGCCGACCTGACCCTGTTCGACGCCGACACCGTCGATGCCGCGTCGACCTACGAAGCACCCATCGCCGCCGGCGCGCGGCATCGACACCGTGATCGTCAATGGCGCCCTGGTCTGGCGCGCAGGCCGATCGACGGGTGCGCGCCCCGGCCGCGTGCTGCGGCGCGAGCGCTGATCGCCAATGCAATTCAGGGCGTGATGTAGCGGCACAGTTGGTCCAGCCGCCTGCGGTCGTTCGCCACACAGACGCCGCCCTATCGAGTGAATGCGCTGAGGGTCTCGCCGCGATACCGGTTCTGACGAGCCTGCCATCGGGCCTGCCGCGAGGCGGTCTGGAGCCGCTGCGCGCAGGGTGAGACCCTTCGCGCCGGTGACCGTCCGCTACTTTGACCGCCTGGCCCACCCGTCGCAGCGCTCGGCGTCGATCGGGTGGCCCGCCTCCCGAAAGCGCGCCGCTGCGGCGGCAAAGCGCGCCAGCGCCTCTTCGGCGGCGCCGCGAGTTGCGGCGATGTGCCCGCGCACCTCGTCGTGCGCGGCATACCACGCCGGCAGGCGCATCACCACGTTGGCCAGGTAGGCGCACTGCTCCTCGTGCTTCTCGGCCAGCGCCAGTTCGCCGGCGCGCGCGGCGGCAATGGCCGCGGGCACGGCGAAGGTGATGCGGCAGCCCGGGCAGGTTTCCAGCGGCCCGCGCACCGAGGCACTGGCGTCCTCCATCACGTGCAGCGCGGCGGCCGGGTCGTCGGCATGCAGGTTGATGCGCGTGCCGTAGATGCGGTCGAGCAGGTGAAAGCCGATGTCGGTCTGGCGCGCCACGTCCAGGGCCTCGTCGACGAGGGCGCGGGCCTCGTCCCGCTGGCCCTCATGCAAGGCCAGTTCGGCCAGGCGCTGCAGCGACAGCGCCTCGCCCACCGGCCCGCCAATGGCGCGGTGCAGTCGGGCGCCCTCAACCAGGTGCTCGCGTGCTTCGGCCAGGTTGCCGGCCAGCCACTCGGCCTCGCCGCGCAGCGTCACGCCGAAAGCATGGCCGCGTGCGGCGCCCAGCCGCTGTGCCTCGGTGGAGAGGGTCTGGGCGAAGTGGATGACGTCTGCGTAGGGCCGCGCGCCGTACAGGAAGCGCTGGGTGATGCACAGGTGGCCGTCGAAGACGCGCAGCGCCAGGTGCGGCACCTGGCTGGTCTCGTGCAGGTCGGCCCAGACGCTGCGGTGCAGGTCGCCGCGCGCATGCGCTGCCGCGGCCTGCGCCCACGAGGCGATGACCAGCGAGGTGGTGTCACCCGACTGCAGCGCCAGCTGCCGCGCCACCGCCGCCTTGGCCGTGCCGACGGCGGGGTCGCCCGTGCCGAGCGCGGCCGCGCCGCTGTAGGCCAGTGCTTCGCACAGTCGGCCCTCGACGCTGGTGGGCGTCAGGCCGGCCAGCACGACGAGCGCACCTTTCGGATCGCCCAGCTTCACCTGGGCCAGCGCGGCCTTGGCACGCAGGTTGTGGCTCTCGGGTTCACCCGCGACGTCGGCGGCTGCGTGGTACGCGGCCAGCGCGGCGGGTTCGCCCATGGCGTCCAGCGACTCGGCGCGCAGTCGCAGGCCCTCGGCATGATCGGGTTGAAACGCAAGCAGCGGCTCGAGGTGGCGCAGCGCATCGCTGAAGGCGGCCAGGCGCACGGCCTCTCGGGCGGCAGCCAGCAGCCAGGGCATCGCGTCGCGCCGGTGGCCCGCTTCCAGCCAGTGGCGGGCAATGCCGGCCGGCGGGCTGTCGAGCTCGGCCAGGCGCGCGGCGATCCGGCGGTGCATCTTCAGGCGGCGGTGGGGCGGCACCTGGTCGATCAGCGCCTGCTGCACCAGGTGGTGGCGGAAGCGGTAGCGGCTGGCCAGCGGCAGCAGCACGCCAGCGGCCAGGGCGGCGTCCAGCGACTCCAGGCTGGGCACCTGCGCCTCGGCCGCCAGCGCCTCGACGGTGGCGACATCGAATTCGTCGCTGCTCAGGGCCATCCACTTGAGCAGGCTCAGTGCGCTGTCGGGCACGTCGCACAGCCGCTCGGTGATGGCTTCGGCCACGCCGCCCGGCAAGCGCCCATCGGCGCTTGGCGCCGGCACAGCGCGCCAGCTCGATGGCCGCGAAAGGGTTGCCGTCGGCAGCGCGCACGATGCGCGCCACCACCTCGTCCGACACGCCGGCGGGCGCAGCGCGCGCCACCAACCTGCGGCACTCGTCGTCGGGCAGCGGCTCCAGATCGAGCACTTGCAGCACGCCCGAGCGTTGCAGCCGGCCCAGGGCGCGCGCCAGCGCCGTGCCTGCGGCCGGCGGGCGTGCGGCGAGCAGCACGCACAAGCCGGCGCCGGTGGCCGCCAGCTGCGTGATCACGTCGACATCGGCATCGTCAGCGAGGTGCGCGTCGTCGACCAGCAGCAGGACCTCTTTGCCCGGTGCGGCGGCCAGCAGCAGGCGCCGGATGGCACCCACCACCTGGTGCCTGCCCAGCGGGCCGGGCAGGGTGTCGGCCGGTGCCGCATGCGGGCTGAGCAGGGCCAGCACCGCGCGCGCCTGCGCGCCGATGCGGTCGAGCACGCTGCGGTCCTCGACGATCAGCCGTTCGGTGATGTCGCACATCACCGCATAGGTGCGGCCGGTCTGCGGGGCCTCGACGCGACACACCGCCCAGCCGCGGGTCTGGGCCTGCGCGGCGATCTCGCGGCCGAGTGCACTCTTGCCGATACCGGGCGGCCCCCGCAACACGATCCCACCGGGCCGCTGGTTGGCCGCCATGCCCAGCCAGGCGGCGGCCTGGGCACTGGCCTGGGCGCGGCCGACGAAGGCGGGCCCGGCCGCCTGCAGGCCGGCGATGCAGCGCTCGTACAGCGCCTGCGTCTGCGCGTCCGGTGATACGCCCAGGCCCTGCTGCAGCGCCTCGCGCAGGTGGGCGTACCAGCGCAATGCGGCGGCTCGGTTGCCGGCCGCCAGTTCGCGTTGCATCAGCGCGCGGTGCGCCGCCTCGTCTTCAGGGTCGATCTGCGCCAGCCGCTCCCACTGGCCGCTGGCGCGCAACAGTTGCAGCTGGCGCTCACGCAGACGTTCGCGGGTCGCTTCGGCCCAGGGTTCGAAGCGGGCACCGGGCAGCAGGTCGCCCGTGTAGGTGGCGGCAGTATCGGCACAGTCGGCGGGGTCGCGCTGCGCCAGGGCGGCATCGGCACGCTGCTCGAAGCGCAGCGCATCCACCACCACCGGGCGCTCGGGCCACAGCAGCACCTCGCCGGCCTGCAGCACGATGCCGTCGTGACGCCCCAGTGCCTGGCGCGCGTGGTGAGCGGCCTTTCTCAGGTTGGCGGCACCGGCCTCGGGTTCGAGTTGCGGCCACAGCGCATCGATCACTTCGTCGCGCGTCAAACGCTGGCGCGGCTGCAAGCACAGCAGTTGCACCAGCTGCGCGGCGCGCAGGCTGGGCCAGCGGTCGCCCGCAAGTTCGACACCGTCGATGGCGACTGCAAAGCGGCCGAGCAGGAAGGCGTCGAGGCGGGTAAAGGCCCCGGGAGGCACGTTGGGCGGGTTGATGTCCATGCCAACGAGAGTAAGACAGCGAGGTGACCTCCACAAGCCCCGCGGGCACCAGGAACGATTCAGGAACGCCGGCCCGGCAATCTGCGGCCACGCCGAGTGACTTTCCGCCGGCGTGAACCACGAGGAGCGCCCATGACCTGTCTGAAACTCACCCTTCCCGCGTCGGGCACCGTGCCGGCCCTGCTGACGCTGCCGCAACCTCTGACAGCGCAGGCCTTGCTCGAACTCGAGCACGCGGTCGCCGGCACGCTGGCAATGTTGGGTCGCGACCTGTTCGGCGCTGGCGTTGGGACGGCCCCCGAGCACGCCGTGAGCCGGCCTGACGCCGCAGAAATCGAATACGCCTCCTGGATGCCCGATCCCGGTGCCATCGAGGTTGCCTCGTGGGCCGCCCACATGCGGACCTCTGTTCGGTGAATGCCTGCCTGTACGACCGGCTGGGCGGCGCCGCCGCTGTGGCCGCTGTCGTCGACGACGCGGTCGACCGCCACGCCGCCAACCCGGCGCTGGCCCCGCTGTTTTGCGGGAAGGACCTGCCGCAACTCAAGGCCCTGGGCGTAAGCGTCTTCAGCGCCAGGGTCGGCGGGCCGTGCAGCACCGAGGCAGCAGGCCCGGCGCCACCAGACGCCGGCATGAGCTTCAGCCCGGCAGAGCTGCAGGCCGTGGTTGGCGACATGACCGAGGCCCTGCGCGAGCAAGGCATCGGCACGGTCGAAGTCGGAGAGATCGTGAACCTCCTCTACGCCGCCCGCGAGGCGGCGCCGCCGCGCTGAGCCGCCATTCAGCCGGGAACGATTCAAGAACGCGGGCTGCATAGCCTGCAACCCAGCAGGTCCGATGGTGGATCTGCCTACCCCAAGGAGAGAGTCGATATGAACCAAGCCACCACCACCCTGTACGAGCGCCTGGGTCGCCGCGAGGGCATCACCCGCATCACTGCCGACCTCATGAAGAACCACCTGGCCAACCCGCTGGTGAATGCCCGCTACATGAACAGCGAAGACCTGGCACGTGTGGAGCGCCGCGCGGTCGAGTTCTTCTGCGCCGGCACCGGCGGGCCCGAGGCCTACACCGGCAAGGACATGGTGGCCACGCACAAGGGCATGAACATCAACGAGCAGGAGTTCATGACCGTCATCGACGATGCGATGGACGCGCTGCAGAAGAACGGCATCGACGAAGCCACGCGCAACGAGGTGCTGGCCGTGCTGTGGTCGATGCGGCGCGAGGTGATGCGGGTGTGACAGCCGCACCGCTGTGACCCCAGTTGCCGGCTCCAACCCCTGCGAGAACACGCCATGCTCAACGTGGCTTCGGTCGAGGAGCCTATGACACGGCCGCTGTCATTGCAGTGCATTGGCGGGTGCACTGGGCGGCAGCAAGTCGTTGTGCCAGACGTGCGCGATTGCGGCCACCAAGGTCAGCCCGAGGCCGACGTAGAGCACCACCAGCCCGCGAAATCCGATGGCCGCCACGACCGGCCCCGATGCCAGCAAGCCGATGGGCAGCGTGTAGATGGCCAGCATCCGCGCGCCCATCACGCGCCCGCGGAACCGTTCGTGGCTGGTGCGCAGCAGGATGATCGACAGCGCCACCATGCTCAGGCTCTGGCTCAGGCCGGCAGCGACATAGAGCACCATGGCCACGGCAGGGCCGATGGGCAACGCCAGGCCCAGCAGGCACAGATACCAGGCCACGCAGGCCACCAGCATCGTGCGCGCCGGCCGCAGCTGCGCGCCGAAAGCGCTCATGCCCAGTGATCCCAGCAGGGCGCCGGTGGCAAAGCTGGCCACCAGCGAGCCCAGGCCTTGCTGGTCCAGACCGAAGACATCGCGTGCGATGTAGGGCATCAGCCCGCCACTCAGCGGGAACGCGCACAGGTTGACCAGAGCGGCGAGCGACATCGCGGCGCGCAGTCGCGGCGTGTGCCAGACATGCTGGAGGCCTTCCAGCAGGTCGCGCCAGGGCGACGCCGGGCGGGGCAGCGGTGCGGGCGCGGCGTGCAGGGCGGTGGCCGCGGGCACCCCATCGGTGGCCACCATGGGTGCCGCGGCGACCACCGTCTGCGCGCGGCCGGATCGCAGCGTGAGCACCACGCCCGTGACGTAGAGCGCGACGATGACCCCATAGGCGCTCGCCATGCCCAGGCTCGCCATGAAGCCGGCTCCGGCCAGTGCGCCGCCGATGCGCGCCGAATCCTGCGTCGTGCGCGAGATCCCCATGGCCGCTACCAGCTGCGCATGGGGCACGGTGGCGCTGACCAGGGCCGTGCGCAGGCCGATGTCCGATGGCTTGATCAGTCCGACGAGAAAGGCCACCGCCAGCACGCTCGAGGGGTTGAGCTTGCCGCCAACGACCAGCACGAGGATCACCCCGGCCAGTAGCGCGTAGGTCGCTCGCATGCCCGCCAGCACGCGCCGCAGACCCACCCGGTCACCCCAGGTGCCCAGCAGCGGCGACAGCAGCGTGCCCACGTACATCAGGGCGCCGAAGAGCGTCAGCTGCACCACCGAACCGGACTCCACCAGCACGTACCACCCCAGGATGAGCGTCTCCATTTCCAGCGCCCAGGCCGTGCACAGGTCGGCCGGCCACTGGTAGCGGAAGCCGCGCGTGCCAAAGGGTGCCAGGGCGGGCCTGCCGGCCATCATCGGCACCGGCGGCGCGCGCTGCCGTGGGCGCTTGGCCCGGGCCGGGGCGCGGCCTCGAGTGTGGGCCGTTGGGCGGGAGCCGCCAGAGGCTTGTTCGGGATCGGGGCGTCCGGCCGGTGCATGCGCCCATTGTGGGTCGAAGCCCGGACACGAGTTCCGAGACGATGAACGCGGGGCGCTGCTGCGTCGATGCTGAGGAGTGGGGGCGCCGCTGTCGGCGACCGCTGTCGGGCGTTGCCACGCACACGTGCTGCAGTTAAGGCTTGTGCAACACCTGCCCGGATGCAGCGAGGTCGCGCGACCACCTGCGCGCGAGGGCAGGTGTCACACAAGCCTTAACTACAGCGGTCGTTCGCGGGTGGCCATCATCGATCGGGGCAAGATCCCGGCTGAACGACTGCATCCGAAGGCCGCGTACTGAAGCGGCCGACCCATAGCAGAGAGTTCACGAGGTCCGCGCCCGCGACCCTGGCCGCTCAACCGCGGCGCGCAGCGCTTCGCCCGTTGCGAGTCCCACCCGCTGCGCGGCGACTGGTCGCGCCGCCAAGCCGCCTGGTTGCGATCCGGCGGTCCCAAACGCGACACAGGGCGAGATCGCGCGCCAGTGCCTCTTCATGCGCACCCTGCAGTTCAGCGACCATGGCTATCGCCGCAGGCCCCAGGGATCGTCGGCGAAGCTTCACGATCGCCCAGTTGGAACACATCCACGGCTCGTGCAGCAGCGGGCTAAGGAGGCCACGTTCCAGCTCCGCGCGCGCCATGCTCAATGCGGCCATCACCGTCCCGTCGGAATCAAGCACCGCGTTCAGCGCGAGGGGGACCGTAGGGCATTCGATGGACGGAAACGGGGTCACACCTTCAGACGACGCCTTCTGGCGCCGCCGCTGCAACAGCGGTGTCAGACCGCGCGGCGGCATCCTTGCAATCTGGACAAACGGGTAGTCGAGCACGTCGGCCAGCGTGACGTCGGCGCGTGAAAGGAGCGGGTGACGAGCCCGAACGAGGAAATAGGCTCTCATCGCAGGGAGCCGCGCGAGGACCTCCAGCGCGTCGTCATCTTCGAGCATGCTGGCTTCGGCCACCACGAGATCGACAGTTCGAGCGCGCAGTGCGCGACCGAGAGCATCGGGCGCATCGATCTGGACACGGACGCCGATCGCCGGGTGACCGGCGCCGTACCGCCGAAGGCAGCCAGGAGCCAACGCTTCCGCCGGGTACGGCCCGAAGCCCACCGCTACGTTGCCGGTCCTGAGCCCTTTGGCCAAGGAGACTTGCTGCTCCAGGTCGGCGACCTGGGCAACGACAGATTCCGCTTCCTTCAGGAACATCAGGCCGAAATCGGTGGGCTCGACCCCTTGTGCGCTGCGCGTGAAAAGCGGCAGGCCTAGTTGCTGCTCGAGTTGCTTGATGCTCCGGCTCAGCGTGGGCTGGGCGATTCCAAGCGCCGCCGCGGCGCGATTGAAGCTGCGATGGGCCGCTACCGAGTGCGCATACCTGATCAGCCGAAGGTCGAGTGCCATGGTTTGCCCCGCGAGGGGTGATAGCCGAAACACATAGCAAGATACACCCGGGCCGGCATTGCTCAAAAACGGCGACCTGGCCACACTCACCGCCTTCGGCTTGCATCGAACTCGACCCCGTGATCGATGACGCTCCGAGGAGAAGAATTCATGCCAGGCGGTTCAGCAGAACAAGCATCGAACCAACGGAGAACTTCGATGGGGAACGGACGATGGACACAGCTGGCCATGATCTGGGGCCTGCTGCTCGCACCTTGCATTCCGGGGCACGCCCAGGGCACCGCGGGGGCAGCCCCGTCCTGGAGCAGCCCGTCCCTGCGCAGCGAAACCGTCGTCGGGCCGAACGGCGCCGTGACGACGCGCGCCGCGCTGCTCGCCAATGAAAAGTGGGGCATCGGCAACACGAAGCGCGTCGAGCGGGTCACCGACGGCGTGTATGCGCTGCGCGGCTGGGGCATTGCGAGCACCTTCGCGATCGAAGCTCCGGGTGGCTGGATCATCGTTGACACCGGAGATTCCACGCGGGCAGCAACCGAGATGCGCGCCAAGCTCGAGGAAACGCTCGGCCGAAAGGTCAAGGTGGCGGCGATCCTGCTGACCCACTGGCACTACGGCGACGGCACCGGTGCGTGGCTCGACGATGGCACCGAAGTCTGGGGACACGAGTACCTGGACCGCAACCGCAGCGCCTCGACCGGCATCAGTGTCCTGAGCGGCATCACCCAGGCGAGAGGGGCCGCCCAGTTCGGCGTCTTCCATCCGCAAAGCGGTCCCGATGCCTTTCCGAACACGCTCGGCTTCACGCCCGAGAAACTGCTGGCCGAGTCCAGCTACCAACCGCCCACGCGGCTCTTCGAGAACGGCCGTGTCATCGACGTCGTCGTCGCCGGCGAGCCGGTGCAGGTTGCTCCCAACCGCTCGGACACGACCGACAGCGTCGGTTTCTATTTCCCGCGCAAGCGCATGCTCGCGACCAACTTCATGATGCCGGGCGGCATATTCAACGTGTATTCGCTGCGCGGCAGTTCGTATCGCAATCCGGCGGTTCTGATCGAGGACGGCCGCTGGATCGAATCGAAGAACGCGGAAATCCTGCTCGACATCCACGGCCCCACCCTCAAGGGCGAAGACGCGGTGCGCGACGAGGTCCAGCGAGCCCTCGATCAGGTGCGCCTGATCCACGACCAGACGCTGCGCCAGATCGCGCACGGTCTGGACGCACGACAGGCAGCCGAACAGGTGTACATGCCGCGCCATCAGCGCGGGGACTGGGAAAACTACGGGCAGGTCGAGAGCCACGTGCGGCAGGTTTACAACGGCGTGATCGGCTGGTTCGGCGGCGACGTGTACGAGATCAACCCCCTGTCCGAGATCGAGGAAGCAAGCCGGACCGTCACGATGATGGGAGGCAGCAGCGCCGTCCGCAAGGCCGCCGCCGAAGCCGCGAAGAAGGGTGGGCTGGCGAACTGGCGCTGGAGCCTCAAGCTCACGTCGCTGTTGCTGCAGCTCAATCCCGCCGACGCCGAGGCGCGCAAGGTCCGGGCCGCGGCGGCGCGCCAGCTCGGACAGCGCACCTCATCGGCCAACGCGCGCGGCTGGTACCTGACGGAGGCGCTGCAGATCGAAGGCGGGATGCAGTTCAAGGGGCAGCCGCTGACGGTGGACGCGATCCGCAAGTTCCTCGGCACGCCCACCGCGCAGGCGCTCGTCGCGGCCTCCGTGGACGAGAACCTGCAGTTCGTGCGCTACCTCGTCGATCCGCGCAAGGCCGAGGCGCAGCGCCAGACGTTCACGCTCGCCGTCGTTGGCGACTCGCGCATCCGGCGGCTCGAACTGCGCAACGGCGTGCTCGTGATCACCGGCGCGGACGCCGCGGCACCGACGCACCTCGCACTCACGCGACAGGAACTCGCCGCCTTCGTGCTCGGCACGCGCGCGCCGTCGGCCGCGGATGCGCTGAGCCAGCTCGACCGCGTGCTCGATCGCAGCCACCTGATGCCCGCCGGCGCGGTGGAGTCCGTGATGAAGGGAATGAAGGCCGCCAACGACTTAGAGCAATAGGAGTCTCGCGAGCTCGCCGACCGGCCTGACGCCGATCAGCCGCACCGACCCATCCAACCCAGCGTCAAGGACAAACCGACAATGCAAACTCGCAAAGTCTCACCCGAACTCCAGGCCATCTCCGACCGCGCCTACCTGTATGCCTACGGCATCGACGAGGCTTACAAGCATCTCTACAAGACGTTGGTGGAACCGGATTGTCCGGCCAATCGCTTTCAAATCATCCGCCACCTCGCCGACGACAAATACACAGGCGCACGTAAGCATCAACAACGACACCCTGCACCTCATGGGCTGGCTGGATGTCGCCGCCGAGCCGGTGATCGTCTCCGTGCCCGACCATGATGACGGCCGCTACTGGGTGCTCCACACCATGGACATGGGGCACTACACCACGACCATGTTGGGCAAACGGACACGCGGCCCCAAGGGGGGTCGCTTCATGTTTGCGAACCAGGCCTGGAAAGGCGAAGTTCCTGACGGCATCACCGAAGTCGTCCGCGTCGAAAGCAACTTCATCAAGTTGATGGGGCGGGTGATGGCGACCGGCGTGGAGGACGAGAAAAAGGCACTGACCTATGTGGACGACTGGAACATTCGCACCTTGAGCGAGTTCCTCGGACAAAACGGGCCAAAGCCCAAGGTCCGCAAGTTTGTCCCCGCTTCGGGAAATTCCTGGCTGGAGCGCGTGAACTTCGTGTTGGCGGACAGCACCATGGCCACCGCAGACGCCCATTGGCTCGCGGGGCTGGAGGCGTCCGGCATCGGCGCGGGGAAAGTGGACTTCACCCCCGAGCAGTTGGCCGCCGCGGAGATCAGCGAACAGCATGTGATCGCAAAGCTCAAGGAAGTCCTCCCGACACTTACCAACGCCAGTGACGCGCTGGGCACCCGCGAACAACTTGGAAACGCTGACCGCATTCCGTTCCAGGTTGCCACTTATATCGGCCAGTGGGGCGCTCCGCCTGTTGAAGCCTCCTACGTACAGATGATCAGGGACCAGAACGGCGATGCCCTCGACGGTGCGAACGATTACACGATCACCTTTGTCCCGCCCAAGGTCTCCCAATTCTGGTCGGTGACGGCTTATGGCTCGAAAACCAGGCTGATGATCGCCAATGACCTCAACCGCCACAGCCGGGGCGACCGTCATGTGAAGCCGAATGCCGATGGCACCGTCACGCTCCGCCTGAGCCATGACACCAAGGGCAAGGCGGAAGACACCAACTTCCTGCCGGTCCCCAACGAAAACTTCTACCTCTTGCTGCGCATGTATGGGGGTGATGAGGACGTCCAGGCTGGCAAGTTTCCTGTGCCGGTAGTGCAGAAAGTGAAGAAGTAATCCCTTGTCGTGCGTATGGCGCTGGTGGGTATTCGCGCAGATCCGCAGGGGCAATTCTTCAAGACGCTAGGCTTTTCGCCCTGCGCGGGCGGCAACTTTCCGTTCCGACCGCTGCGACGCGAGGAGGGCCTACGCAGTTCCTGGTCCTCAACGCCGCAGCCGTTCGCACGCGCGCCGTGGCCGTATTGAAGTTCGGTCGTTCCGGTGCAGTTTTCCAAGATCGCCGGCAGCTATCAGGCAAGCGGCGCTTCCACCGAACTCCGCGTTTCTCGACGAGTTAAGCGCCCGACCGCTCAAAAAGTGCACCGGCCATTCGACTTTGAAACCGCCATGGGCGGGTTAGCGGCAGCATCTGTTTGGCTGATCGAACTGCAGACATACGGCCCGCATCCGGTGTCGACACGCGCCGTCGGCCCTTGAGCGACCGCTTCGGAGGATGAGCACCTTCGAGTGGACGTCGGCCTATGGCGGCTGTATCTTGAAACCGGTCGTTGGCGTGGCGGTTTTTTGGCCGATCGGATGACTGGAAGTGGCCGGGTCCCGCCTCAGAGCAGCACAGGCTGAGGGTCGGCTGTGCGGCGTATTGCCGACGTTCGCTCCGCCGGTCCCGACTGCTCACTACGGGTCGAGCCTTGACGGCCCCCTTCCCGGGCGATACCAGCTGGCTTACTCAGGGACTCCGCCAGTCACCGGACACTGATGGCGCGAGACCGGCCAGGAACGGCTGCTCGACGGCGCCCGGCTGACCGCTCACTTCGGACTACAAGGAGTCATTCGGCTCCACTGAGTGACCGTTGGCAGGCGAACCTGAAGCGACCGCCAGCACCATCGTCCAAGCTGTTCACGGTTCACTGAGAACCCACCCCCACAAGCCCGCATCTCTACTCGCTCTTCAACCGCCGCGCTCCTTCGAGGAGTGGGTGCCACCCGAACACCAGCGTGACCATGAAGTTGTCCATGCGAAGGGCGGTCGGGTCGCTGCTGCTGTTCAAGGTCGACTTGTAGCCGACGGTGAGGTTCAGGTTGTCGTTGACCTGATACCCGAGGGTGAGGCCGACGCCCCAGTTGTTCAGCTTCGTGCCTTCGACCCCGTTGATACTCGCCTTGCCGCCGTTGTACCAGGAGGCGTCGAGCGCGCCCCAGAATCGCTCGGTGAGGTCTCGCGTCAGATGTGCGTCCAGCTGGAACAGCGGATCGGTCTTCAAGGTCTGCCCGACATAGTCGTTGTTGTTTCCGAAGAGCCATACCGCCGGCAGCAACTCCAGGGTCGTGCGCTGGCCCGGCACCCAGGGGCCGAGCTGCCAGATGACGGGTGCGCCGAGGCGCCCGTACCAGCGGTTCTGGCCGAGATTGAGCGGCTGGCTGCTGTCGTAGTTGCCGATCGGCAATGCCAGGTCGGCGAGCAGGTCGACGGAGAACCCCGGCTCGTAGCGCAGGACGTCGGGGAGGTTCTGCTGCGCCTTCGGACCGACGAGGTTGTAGTTGAACTCGAGCATCGGGTCGCCGAAGCCGTTGGCCGACTGGTTGAACGACTTGCCCCTCACCGTGATGTCGCCCGAGACCCGGCCCATGGGCAGGATGATCGCCGCCATCGCCGAGCGGTCGAGCAGCGTGAAGGTGCGCGCGTAACCCGTCATGGCCAGCGTCGCGTCGACGTTCGCGCCCGGCGTCACGATGTGAGCGGGGTCGAACGGGTTCGTGTTGCCGCTGAGCGACTGGAGGATGACCGGCACCGCATTGGCGTCCGACAGGGTCTTCCAGTAGAAGCGCCCCGGAACCTGGGCCAGAGCCTGCGGCGGGCAGAGCGCACCGAGGGCCAACATCGTCGCGCCGGCCCACCGGATGAAGGCAGCACGTTTCATCGGACCTCCGTCGTTTCGTCATGGAATCACCCTCGTTATTGGCCCACTGTCGGATCGGCAACGTTCACGGCTTGGGCTCGGCCATCATGTCCTTGGGCGGCACGAACTGCCGCTTGGTGGTAAGCGGCGGGTAGCCCGGGTCGTCCGGCACGCGCGGCGGCAGTTGGTCGTCCAGCGTCTCGAACACCGAGCGGCTCGGCAGCACGACGTTGTTCGTGCGCGCGTAGTCGTCCCACAGCGCGAGCAGCGCCTTCAGCTTGTCGGGGTGCTGCTGTGGCGAGGTCCTTGCGCTCGCCGGGATCGGCCGCCAGGTCGAACAGCTGCCAGTCGCCGTTGCCCATGGGTTTGTACTCGCGGCGCAGCTTCCATGGGCCCTGGCGCAGCGCCTGGTTGCCGAACAGCTCCCAGGCCAGATAGTCCTGCGCCGTGCGCGGCGACTCCGCCTGTCCCGCGAGTACCTGGCCCCAGGACTTGCCCATCAGCGGCGGCAGCTCGCGGCCCGCCAGCGTCTTGGGATACGCGGTGCCCGCGACTTCCAGCAGCGTCGGCATCAGGTCGGCCACGTGCATCATGCCGGCGTTGAGGCTGCCCGCGGGCCGTTTCACGGCCGGGCCGCTGACGATCAGCGCGTTGCGGATGCCGCCTTCGCCGAGCCAGCCCTTGTACTGGCTGAATGGCGTCATCGACACCTGCGCCCACATCGGGCCGTAGGCCACGTACGAGCCCGGATCGCCCCAGGCGTTGGGATGGGTCTGCGACCAGTTGATCGCCGCGAACAGGTAGTCGCGCGTGCCCGGCGTGCCGGCGATCATCTTGAACAGGTCGGTGCCCTCGGCGCCGTTGTCGCCGAAGACGACGAAGATCGTGTTCTCGTACTCGCCGATCTTCTTCAGGTGGTCGATCAGCCGCCCGACGTGGAAGTCGAGGTTCTCCACCATGCCGGCGTAGAGCTCCATCTTCTTGCCGAGCACGGCCCGCGCCGCCGGCGCCAGCAGCGTGGGGTCGGGCACGAACCACATGCGCTCGGCAAGCTGCGTGCCCGCGCGGCGTGATGCCGAGTCTCGATCTGGCGCTTCAGCCGCTCCTGGCGCACCGCATCCCAACCCTCGTCGTACTCACCGACATGGCGGTTGCGCCAGTCCTTCGGCAGGTGGTAGGGGTCGTGCGGCGCCTGGTGCGACGACATAGGCGAAGAAGGGTTTGCCGTCGCCGCGCTGGGCGTCGATGAAGCCGATCAGCTTGTCGGTGTAGGTCTTGGTCGCGTAGTAGTCGTCGGGCAGCTTGGTCAGGTAGCGCCCGTCCTCGGTGAAGACCGGACTTCGGCGACGCGGCAGTGAAGTTCGTCATGTCCCAGTAGCTGCCGGCACCGTCGAGCAGCGAGAAGTCGCGCTCGAAGCCGCGCGCGCGCGGAATCTGGTCGGGCGACTTGCCCAGGTGCCACTTGCCGACCATGTAGGTGTGGTAGCCCGCGTCCTTCAGCAGCTGCGGCAGCGTCGCGACGCGCTCGTTGAGGTAGCCCTCGTAGCCGAGCACGCCGCGCTGGTTGGGCGCGGTCCACTCGTCCATGTTGCCCAGGCCGTTGAGGTGCGTGTCGACGCCGGTCAGCAGCATCGAGCGCGTCGGCGAGCAGCTGGCGTGGGTGTAGAAGTTGGTGAAGCGCACGCCGTCCTTGGCGAGCGAATCGAGGTTCGGCGTCCTGATCTCGCCGCCGAACGAGCCCATGTCGGCGAAACCCAGGTCATCGCCCAGGATAACGACGATGTTGGGGCGGCGTGCGGTCTCGGCGGCGGCAGCGAGTGCGGGCAAGGCGAGCGCCGCCAGCATGCCGATGATGCACGGTATCTTCAGCCACCGACCCAGGTTGCCCGAGTTCGTGACGGTGCTGCGCGTGGCGCGCGGCGGCATGATCTGCATGACCCCTTCCCCTCCCAACGGCTCATCAAGGCTCGGTCGTCGCTCCTCGGCATCGCCGCTGAGAGCAAGCGATCGACGTCGGCGAAGTGCCTGTCCATTGCGGCGCTGTGACCAGTCACGAGCCGGTTCGAATGCTCTGCTTGCGGGCCGGAGAGCGGACCTGGCGCTCCGTGCACGGGACAAGGCCTGTCGATGCAATGGGGTTCACTCCCCTTGTTTGGCGGAGTCATTCGCGACAATGGGGCGGCGCGCAGTTGACCGACCTGTGCCAACCCACAACTCTGGCGCGATTGCCCTTCTCGAATTGCGCGACCGGACGCGGCAACGAGCTAGTTTCGGGCCAGACCTCGGGATGGTCTATCGGAAATCCGCAGAATGCGAGGATGGTGAAGTCCGGCATCAGCCTCGTTCGACCTGCGGTGACGGTCCATGAGTTCAGCGACCCCACGGCCGCCGGCGCGGGCATCGAGTTGATCGACCAGGATGCGGTGCAACTCCAGTCGAAGAATTTGCGGGTGCGACGCGTGATCGTCCGTCTCGATGCCGCGACGGTCATATCCCACTCGGTCAACCTTCGGGTGCGGAGCCATACACGCGCTCTCGAGGGCCAGCTCGCGTACGTCACGTTCGGCCCTCTGGCGAGGGGGACGGTGAACGGGGTGCCGGTCCGACCCGGGATGATGCTGGCCGCGGAGCCGGACTCGGAGGCCCGGTTCGTCGTCGAAGCCGGCTGGGAGAGCATGACTTTCCTGCTCCCGCCGCAGGACATCAGTGCGCATCTGACGGCGCGGCGGCGCGGGCGCGAGTTTCGTCGGCCGCACGGCGTGGAGGCGCTGGACGTGAACCCGGAACGAGTGCTCGCGCTGTACGAGTGGGGCAAGCTCCTGGTGGACACCGCTGCGAGCCAGCCGGCCCTGTTCAACGAGCGAGAGCGGGAGCGGGTCGCCGCCCAGGTCGAGTTGGTCGAGACTCTCCTGACAACCCTCGGTGGGGCCAGCGACTTCCAGCCGACCCGAAGCGATCGAACTCGGCAGGCACGGAGCCTCCTGGTGAAGACCGCCGAGGAGTACGCCCTGTCGCACGCCGGTGAACCGCTCTACGTGACCGACCTGTGCAGAGCTGCCGCGGTGAGCGAGCGCACGTTGGAATATGCGTTCAAAGAGGTCATGGACTTGACACCGGTAGCCTATCTGCTGCGATTGAGACTGCACCGGGTGCGTCGGGCGCTCCTTGCAGCGAAGCCGGGATCGACGACGGTCTCGGCCGAGGCGCTGAACTGGGGCTTCTGGCACTTCGGCGAGTTCTCGCGCGCCTACAAGGAGTGCTTCGGCGAGCTGCCTTCCGAATCGCTGCGCAGCGGTCGCGTCGAGCCGCCGCTATTCGGTTACCTGCCTTGATGCTCATAACCGGGTCTTGCCTCAGGAAGCCGTCAGGCGAAGGATCGCTCGTCGTCAACTTGCTGACGCTCGGCGTGCCCGACTCGAACTTACCCAACGGGTCGGGTGCTGCCGGCCAGGTCACGGTGGTGAACGGCGGGTATAGGCCAGACTGCCGACAATCGGCTGCGCCTTCCGTCGGCGGCTGGGTGTTGGCCGAATGCCTGGTGTCAGGAGTCCATCGGGACTCGCTATCGTCTCGCTCATCAAGACGTGCCTCCGCTGCTTCGGTTCACACGGCCTGGCGTGTGAAACGCTTCCAGGCCATGGGCCAGGTCTCAGTGACCATGGCGAAGTTTGACGCTGACTTACCGCCGAGCCACCGAGAACTGATCGTCAAGAATCAGCAGCGCCTCGACGTTTGGCGGCAGCACCACACCGCCCTCGTCACACACGCGGCGGAATGCCGCCAATCGTTGATCCATCGGCAGATCCGGCCGACGCTGGTTGAGCCGCCGAAAGTAGTCGACGGCCGCATGCTGTTGGGTCCGTTCGACGGCCTGGGCAATGTCGCCGAGGACGTCGAGGCGCCACAGGGGTGTCGCGCGCATGAACTCGTCGGTAGGGACGAACACGGCTTCGCCGGCATCGACGTGGACGTACAAGCCGCGCATCGGGCGCAGCCCCGGAAGAATCTCCGTACGAGTGGGCACGTCGACACCCGGGCTCAGCCAGTAGCGGCTGCGTTCGTTGAAGTCGCTCATGCTTGATCTCCTTGCTCGTCCAGCCGCTGTGTTTCCTGGTCTGCCTCTGCCTTGGGGCGCGTGGCGGACCTGCTACCCAGGTACGCGTTGACAATTTGACGGCGGCCATGGCCAAGCCGCTCGGCGATGCACTGCCGGGCCTGTGCATCCAGTTCACGATCGACAATCCACCGCCGGCCACCGGCGGCAGCTCACCCGTCATCGCGCGGTAGTCATCGGCCGCGCCTTGATGCCGCAGCCCATGCGGAACGACGCCGAGGCCGGCGCGCGTCACGCCGAAGCGCTCCATCACGTATCGCAGTCGGCGCAGGGCCTGCTTCAGCGACAGGCTCGGATCGCCGACGCTTTCGTTGACGCCGACGACCACGCGCCGCGCGTAGTCGATGGCCCCCTGGCGCATTGCGTTGTCGATCGGGAACATGCGCTCGCGTCCGCCCTTGGTGCCGCGGTGCGTGTCCAGGTAGCGGGCCGACGCCATCGCCGGGCGCCCGCCTGCGCGGCGCTGACCACGTCGGTGTGCGGCCTGAGCATCACGCTCTCCTTGAACCGCAGCTGGAAGGCCTGCATCAGCTTCAGCGATGCCGCCACGCGCACGTCATAGGCTTCCACGTCGCGGATGACCTGGTCGGCGTCGACGCCTTGGGCGCGCCATGACTTGTCGACCGTCGTGGCCATCGTCCGCTTGTGGAGCTTGGGATCGTCGAAGTAGCACTCGATCGGTTTCAGCAGCCTCGGCTTGCCGATCCATCCGGCGAAGGTCTTCATGAAGCTGAAGTAGGTCTGGATCGTCGCCGGGCTCATCCGGCCGGCGTGTGCCTCGGCCTGCCAGTACCGGGTGACTGCTTCGACATGCCGGCCGCTGAACGATCGCGGGTCGAGCTTGAAGTGCTTCGGGTGGCCGCGCAGGAAGTCGAACATCCAGAAGCAGAAGCGAGCGCGCTCGGCGATCGTCTTGTGGCTGACGCCCTTGTGCTTGGTGCTGTGGCGCCAGTTGTGCTGCTGCAGGATCAACTGCAGCACGTAGCCGCTGCGCCTCGGGTTCAGCGGCGTGTCGGCCAGCGCGGGCTGCTCGTAGGTGCGCGGGCGCCCCTGCGGGCCGCCACGCCCGGCGGAGCGGGAAGGTCGATGCGATTCGATGGTGGTGGTCATGGCTTGATTCCTGTCTGTCGATTCGATGGAACCCTGTCGTTCATGCATCGGCGGGTTCCGGAGGCCGATGCCAGGCCAGGTGCTTGCGGCCATCGCCAGGGCGGCGGCCGCGCGGAGGTTCGTAAAAGTGATCGCCGGCCAGCACGCGTCTTGCGCGATGTGGCGTCCGCCGTGGCGGACCAGGTCCTCAAGGAACCCGAGGCAACCCCGGAGGCGTGACCTCCGGTGCGGTGCCCGAGCGGCACCGCGAACTCATCCCCAACCGCCGGCTTGACTGGCAACGCCCGTTCCGCGACGGGCGCGCAAGGCCGTTCACGCGGGCCGTGCCGCCGCGCCAAGGCGCGGCAGCGCACGGCTGACCGAGGTCAGTGCGTGAGTGCGTGGGGAGGAACTCGAACGCCGGCTCCGCAGAGACGGCGACGTTCGCGCCCTGGAACAGGCGCGAGAGATGGGCAGGGCCAAGGCGATCGGCGTGAAGCGCGGTCGCCGTTGGCGTGTTGCTCGAGGCACCGGTGGTCGGGCCACCAGACAGGGCATCGCCGCTCGGGGCGGACGGTGCCGAAGGCGTATCACCCCAGGCCTGCGTCGGGCGCGAGGGAAGGGGCTGGCTCCATGGTCAGGCCATGGGCCGCGCTGCTACTCGACAGAGCACAGTGGACGCATCGCGTCCGGAACCACAGGCGCCCGCTGGTGTGCGGGACGCCACGGTGAAGATCACCACTCGAAGGGCTTGCGTTTTGGTGCGCGATGCACCGGGGCCGCCAGCTGGACCATGCCAAAGGCGATGCCAGTGTCCCGCCGCCGGGGCTCCCCTTGCAATCGCAGAAACTGCCGATTAGCAAGCCGCGAGTCGCAATCGACGTGATTTGCCGGGGGGTTGACGTGGCAATGTTCTACCTCTGGGTCCGAGCCGATCTGGGCGGTGGTCGCCGGGCCCGGATCGGGTGTCACGGCAGTCGCTCACCGCGACGCATACCAAGGCATCCGCCGGCTGCTGGCGAGCGGCTGTCGCATTGCAGAGTCACCCGAATGACATCGGCGTGGTACTGGGGATGAAGTGCGCCTCATCGATGCGGCAAGTGGCGATTCCCGTGGGGTTGAAACGGTGGCGTCACGCGAGACGCTGGGCAGTTCCACGACCGGAGAACTGCCTTGCCTTCACTGCAAGCCATCCATAGGCGCATCGTCGATCTGCGCCGGCACACCAACGTCCACCTCTATGGTCGACGCCCGCTCGGCCCGACCGACCGCTACGAGATATGGATCAAGCCACCAGACGGCGTCGAGCGGGAGTTCACCGTCAACACCCGCCACATGCCGGCGCGGCGCGGGCATGAGGTCAGCTTGATCGTCACGGCGCACCAGGTGCCGCGGGTGCTGGCGCTGGCCAACTGGTCGACGATCGACGGCGTCAACTACGCGCGTACCGACGCGCCTTCGCTCATCCGAACCTGGGACTTCATCGTGCTGCCCAGTGCGTTCCTGGTGATGGGCGTCCGGTTCGGTGACGTCGGCATGATTGCGTTCGTACCTGCGGCGGCCATGTACCTCGCCGCGATGGTTGTCGGGCGCGCGGCGTACCGTGCGCGCCTGGCCTGGCAGGTGGATCGAGCGATCGACGTGGAGGCCTGGCGCACCAGTCCCACGAAGTCGACCCAGCATTGATTCGATGGCTGCTTGGAATGGGTGCAAATGGGCGTCGAAATGGCGTACCATGCGGCACGATGATCCAGTCGGCCACCATTCAGATCACCCCTGAGATTCTGAGCCTCGTCGCCAGCATCGACGAGTTCAAGGGTGCCTGGAGAGCGCTGGGCACGCTGGCGCCGGATCGGCTGTCCGCACTGCTGCGGGTGGCCACCATCGAGAGTATCGGCTCATCCACCCGCATCGAAGGCAGCAAGCTGTCTGACCGTGACGTCGAGCGCCTGCTGTCCAACCTGCAGATCCAGAAGTTCAGCACCCGTGACGAGCAGGAGGTGGCGGGCTACGCGAAGGTCATGGAGATGGTGTTCACGTCATGGCAAGACATCGCCCTGACTGAGAACCACATCAAGCAGTTGCACCGCGACCTGCTGATCCACAGCGAGAAGGACGCCTGGCACCGCGGCCACTACAAGACCTCGACCAACAGCGTGGTTGCGTTCGACGAGAACGGCAAGCAGCTCGGCGTGGTCTTCGAAACGGCTACTCCGTTCGACACGCCGCGGCTGATGACGGAACTGGTGACCTGGTTCCTCGAAGAGCGCAGCGCCGGGCGCGCGCATCCGTTGTTGCTGATCGGCCTGTGGGTGGTGGTGTTCCTGGAGATCCACCCGTTCCAAGATGGCAACGGGCGCCTGAGCCGGGTGCTGACCACCTTGCTGCTGCTGCAGGCCGGCTATGCCTATGTGCCCTACAGCTCTTTGGAGAGCGTGGTGGAACAGAGCAAGGAGGCCTACTACCTGGCGCTGCGCCAGACCCAAGGCACCATCCGGAGTGAGGCGCCGAACTGGCAACCTTGGTTGCTGTTCTTCCTGCGGTCGCTGGCCGAGCAGGTCAGGCGCCTGAACCGGAAGATCGAGCGCGAGAAGCTGGTGCTGGCAACGCTACCAGAGCTGTCGCTGCAGATCGTCGAGTTCGCGCGTGAGCACGGCCGCGTCACCATGGCCGACGCCATTCGGTTAACCGGCAGTAGCCGCAATACGCTGAAGCAGCACTTCCGCGCCCTGGTCGAACGCGGGCATCTCAGTCAACGCGGTGCAGGGCGAGGAGCCTGGTATGAGATTCGATAGACAGCCCGGCGCCCTTGGAGTCGCCTGAGCATGGACCAAGCCACTCACAACAGAATAGTCTCCTTCATCTGGGGCATCGCCGATGATGTGCTGCGCGACCTCTTCAAGCGCGGCAAGTACCCCGATGTCATCCTGCCGATGTGCGTTATTCGGCGCATGGGCGCGGTGCTGGAGCCGACGAAACAGAACGTGCTCGACACCAAGAATATGCTCGACGAGGCGCGTATCACCGAGCAGCGCGCTGCACTCTGCGATGCCGCAGGCCAGGCGTTCTACAACACCTCGAAGTTCACCTTGCGCGATCTCAAGTCGCGTGGCAGCCAGCAGCAGTTGCTCGCAGACTTCGACGACTACCTCAACGGCTTCTCGCCCAACGTCCAGGACATCCTGGAGAACTTCAAGTTCAGGAACCAGCTGCAGACGCTGTCCAAGGCTGATGCCATCGGCACCCTGATCAACAAGTTCCTCGACCCCGACATCGACCTCACGCCGGCCGGCATCGACAACCACTCGATGGGCACGGTCTTCGAAGAGCTGGTTCGCAAGTTCAACGAAGACAACAACGAAGAGGCGGGCGAGCACTGGACGCCGCGCGACGCAGTGCGGCTGATGGCGAACCTCGTGTTCCTGCCGATCGAGCCCGACATCAGGTCCGGCACCTACCTGCTCTACGACTGCGCCTGCGGCACGGGCGGCATGCTCACCGTCGCGGAGGAGACGCTCACCGCGATCGCCGCGAAACGCGGCCAGCAGGTCAAGAGCCTGCTCTACGGCCAGGAGATCAACCCCGAGACGTACGCCGTCTGCAGGGCCGACATGCTGCTCAAGGGCGAAGGCGAGAGCGCTGACCACATCGTCGGCGGTGCGGAGTGGTCCACGCTTTCGCACGACGCCTTTCCCGCGCAAGAGTTCGACTTCATGCTTGCCAACCCGCCCTACGGCAAGAGCTGGAAGAAGGACCTCGAGGCCATGGGCGGCAAGGACGGCATGCGCGACCCGCGCTTCAAGGTGATGCACAAGGGCGAGGAGCTGTCGCTCGTCACGCGCTCCAGCGACGGCCAGATGCTCTTCCTCGCCAACATGGTGTCGAAGATGAACGGCAAGTCCGTCCTCGGCAGCCGCATTGCCGAGGTGCATAACGGCAGCTCGCTCTTCACCGGCGACGCCGGCCAAGGCGAGAGCAACATTCGCCGCTGGCTGATCGAGAACGACTGGCTCGAAACCATCGTCGCGCTGCCGCTCAACCTCTTCTACAACACCGGCATCGCCACCTACATCTGGGTGCTGTCCAATAGGAAGCCCGCGCACCGCAAGGGCCATGGGGCGAAACTGCTCCGCACACGACAGCGTGCGCACGCCCGAGTTGCCGCCGTACCGTTGCACGATGCGCGCGAAGCTGGTCCACGGCACGAACTCCATGACCTGCGCGAACAAGGTCTTGCCGACGTACATGCGTACTCCCCGAGGCGGTCAAGCCAGGGAAAGTACGCGGTTCTCGGCAATCGCAGTTCAAGTCGGCACCAAACGAAATCGACCTACAGCCCGCGCCAATGCTTGATATCAGGCTCGGCATGGCTGATTTAACCGGACAGTAGTGAGTTCGGGACACTGTTCACCGACACTGACCGGGTCGCGAAGCGCATCCGCGACGACATCGCGCCCAAGGTCGCCGCAGACGCGGCCTACCAGAACGCGAAAGGAGAACACGCCCCACACCGCGCGCATGGCGCACGACCAGGCGTTGGCCAAGGTGATGCAGCACCTTCTGAAGGACGACACGCAGGTGTACAAGCAGTTCGTCGAGAACGAGTCGTTCAAGCGGTTCGTCGGCGACATGGTGTTCGCGATCACGAGCCCGTGAAGGGGTGAGTGATCAGCTGATGGCGAGTCTGATAAAGTAAGAAATCCTTACTTTCCGACCTGGGGGCACCATGCTCGCCAAGATCACCTCGAAGAACCAGCTCACGCTGCCCAAGAGCGTGACGCAGGCCGTCGGTCCCGCCGAGTATTTCGACGTGCAGACCCGCGACGGCCAGATCGTGTTGACGCCCGTGCGCATACAGCGCGGCGACGCGGTGCGTGCCAAGCTGGCTGAACTGAACCTGACCGAGGCCGACATCGGCGACGCCTTGACGTGGGCGCGCGCGTCATCGAGTCCGAAAGCTCCCCCCAAGGCCGCAGCCAAGCCCCGCGCCAAGGTGCAGCGCAAGGCATGAGCGCGCGCAGGCGCAGCGCAGCATCGACCGACCAAGGTCCCCCGCGCGTCGTGATCGACACCAACGTCGTGCTCTCGGCGCTGGTCTTCGGCAAGGGCACCACGGCGCGCCTGCGGGCCGCCTGGCTGGGCGGCCAATGCCGGCCGCTGGTAAGCACCGCCACCGCGCAGGAGCTCGTGCGTGTCCTGGCCTATCCGAAGTTCCGCCTCGACGCGCAAGAGCAGCAGGAGTTGCTGGCCGACTATCTGCCCTACGTCGTGGCCGTTCGCATTCCTCAGCCACCACCGACCGTACCGCTCTGTCGAGATCCGTTCGACATGCCGTTTCTGCACCTGGCAGCCGCCGGCCGGGCCGACGCCCTGGTCACCGGAGACGCCGACCTGCTGACGTTGGCCCGCGTGGGGCGCTGTCCGATCATGACCCCCGAGGCCTTCCTGAGCGGCCTGCCGCCGGCGGTGCCACCCCATGCATGACAAAGTTGCCGTTGGCGCCCGAATCGGCGCCGATGGCACGCGTGATGGCAGGCGTGGGCTGCTGCCTGATATGCGATGGCGTTTGTTTTACGAAGTGGGCTCATCCTAAAATAGCGCACACCGCCAATTTAGGTTCCTGCTCCGATGAAACGCTCGCTGCAGGGCCGATACGTCAAGGTTGCCACCGCCGGAGAGTCGTTTAAGGCATTCGTCCCGGCGCCGTTGCCGCCGCGGCCGGCCATCGAGTGTTCGCCGGCACTGCGCGGTCGTTTCGACGCCACGCAGTGGTCATCGGATGAGGCATTGGCCGTGGCCGGGCAGGACGTGCGTGCGGTTCATGCGGCGCGTCGCAAGGCTTGAGCGCGCAGGGACGTCTATTGGCCAGCGCGGTCATGCAGGCACGCGGGGTCGCGTGGCATCGCGCGGGCCTCTGTCGACGCCCACTGAACCCGGACCACCCAACGCATGCGCCTGCTGCAGTACAAGGACCTGAACCTCCGCCGCGTCAAGGCCGCGTTCGACAAGGTCAAGGCCGCCATCGAAGCCGGCGACTTCCGCTCGGCCGACGTGAAGAAGCTGCACGCCGGGTCGTACTACCGCGCCAAGCTCGACTACGCCAACCGGCTGCTGCTGCAGTTCGCGCGCATCGACCGGCCCGACAGCGAAGGCGGCACCGAGACCGTGTGCCTGGCTCTGGAGGTGATCGAGAACCACGCCTACGAACGCTCCCGCTTCCTGCGCGGCGCCGTGGTGGACGAATCGCGCATCGAACGCGAGCCACTCGCCGATGCCAAGGCACCCGCACTGTCCGCCGAGGCCACGCCACTGCGCTGGCTGGGCCCGGGCCGCACGCAGTTCGAGTTGCTGGACAAGCCCATCGTGTTCGACGACGCGCAGGACGAGGCCTACCGCCACCCGGCGCCGCTGGTGGTGATCGGCTCCGCCGGCTCGGGCAAGACCGCGGTCACGCTGGCGCGGCTGCGCGAGGCCGAGGGCCGGGTGCTCTACGTCACGCTGTCGGCCTACCTGGCGCAGAGCGCCCGCGCGCTGCACGCCGCGCATGGCTTCGAGAACCCGAAGCAGGAGGTCGACTTCCTCAGCTACCGCGAGCTGCTGGAGACGCTGCGCGTGCCGTCGGGCCGCGAGGTGACGCTGCCTGCGTTCGCGGCCTGGTGCGAACGCCATCACACCAGCCTGCGGCTGCTGGGCGACATCGATGCGCAGGCCCTGTTCGAGGAGTTCCGCGGCGTCATCGGCGCGCAGCCGCAGGGGCCGCTGTCGCTGGCTGACTACCTCGCCCTGGGCACGCGGCAGAGCCTGCTCAATGCCGCGCAGCGCGAGCTGGCGCACGGCCTGTTCCAGCGCTACCGCGCCTGGCTGGCCGACGCCGGCTTGCACGACAGCAACCTGGTTGCGCACGCCTGGCGCACCGAGATCGCACAGAAGCAGCCGCCGGTGTACGACTTCGTCGTCATCGACGAAGTTCAGGACCTCACGCCCGTGCAGCTGGCGCTGGTGCTGGCGCTGCTGAAAGCACCGGGCCAGTTCATCCTGTGCGGCGACAGCCACCAGATCGTGCACCCCAACTTCTTCAGCTGGGCGGCGCTGAAGAGCCTGTTCTGGCAGGGCCTGGCCGGCGACGCCGCACAACGCCAGCCGCTGAAGCTGCTGCGGGCCAACTTCCGCAACACCCGCGCCGTCACCGCGCTGGCCAATCGGCTGCTGAAGATCAAGCAGGCGCGCTTCGGTTCGGTGGACCGCGAGAGCAACTTCCTCGTGCGCAGCACCTCTGCCGTGGCCGGCGAGGTGCGGCTGCTCGATGCCAAGGACAAGGCGCTGGCGCAGCTGGATGCGGCCACCCGGCAGTCGGCACGGCACGCCGTGATCGTGCTGCGCGACGAGGACAAGCCCGCCGCGCGCCAGGCCTTCCACACGCCGCTGGTGTTCTCGGTGCACGAGGCCAAGGGCCTGGAGTACCCGCACGTGCTGCTGTTCAGGCTGGTGTCGGGCCAGCGGCAGGCCTATGCCGAGGTGTGCGAGGGCGTGACCGAAGCCGACCTGCAAGGCGACGATCTCGAGTTCCGTCGCGCGCGCGACAAGGCCGACAAGTCGCTGGAGCTGTACAAGTTCCAGGTCAACGCGCTGTACGTGGCGATGACGCGTGCGGTGGAGACGCTGACGCTGGTGGAGCAGGACACCGGCCACCCGCTGCTGGGGCTGCTGGGCCTGCAACTGGGCGAGGCGCTGGCGCAGCCGGTGGCCAAGTCCAGCCAGGACGAGTGGGCGCAAGAGGCGCGCCGGCTCGAGCTGCAGGGCAAGGCCGAGCAGGCGCAGGCCATCCGCGATGCCTTCCTGCAGCACAAGCCCGTGCCCTGGGCGCCGTGGAGCCGGGCGTTGATCGAGGACCTGTTCCCGAAGGCCCTGGACCCGCAGAACCCGAGCAGCAAGCCGCGGCAGACCGTGTTCGACTATGCGATGTGGCACGGCCAGCATGCCTGGATCGAGTCAGCTGGCGCATGGCCGGATTCGCTCCGGCCCGCGGGTTGATGGACGAGCGCGAGTTCGCCGGCGCGGGCACGCTGCTGCCCCCGCGCTACGGCATCGACGGCCCCTGGCTGGCGCGGCAGCAGCTGGTGCGCCGCACCGTGGCCGCCGTGCACCAGCGCCACCTGCAGCCCTACCAGGCGAAGAACTTCAAGGACATCCTGCGGCTGGCCGACCTGCACGGCCCCGACCACGCCACGCCGGTGGGCGCCACGCCGCTGATGCTGGCCGCGATGGCCGGCAACGCGCCGCTGGTGGAAGCGCTGCTGGCCAAGGGCGCCGACCCGGAGCGGCGCGACGAGTTCGGCCACAGCGCCTGGGACCACGCCGTTGGCCGTGCGATGCGCGAGGCCGCTTTCGCGGGCAGCGGGCTGCCGGCGCTGTTCGACCTGCTCGCGCCGCCGGCGCTGGACGTGCAGACCGACGGCTCGCCTGGTGCGGCTGGAACGCCACCAGGGCGAGTACTGGCTGCTGACGCTGATGCTGGCCGGGCTGAAGACGCAGTGGTCGCAGTGCGTCACGCGACGGCAGGAGCCTTACAAGGTACCTGGCCGGCTTCTTCGCCGATCAGCTGCACGACGTGCTGCAGGAGCTGCCGGCGTGGTTGTGGCCCGAGCAGCGCCGCAAGCGCACCTACGTCAACCAGGTGCTGGCCCGTGCCGAGGTGCACAGCAGCTACCAGCCGGCGCGCCGGCTGTGGGTGCGCACGAAGAACGGCCACTACTTCCCGAACCCGCAGATGCAGCTGCGCGCGGGCGACGACTGGCAGCCGGTCTACGAACGGCTCGCTCTGCACTGGATCGACCGCGGCTGCGGCCGCGAGATCGACCACCGGCCGCGGCCGGTGGAGTCGATCCAGTGGGTGCGCGAGGCGCTGGAGCGGGCTGCGGAGCCCGAGCCACCGCCGGCAGATCCGGACGGACAGCAACGGTTTTTCTGAGTGACCAAGGCCCCATTCACTGGCGGCATCGGCACGATAGACGCCACCGACGCACAGCACCGAACGCGAGAGCCTGCTGGTCGCCGAGAGGCAGGAGCGGCCGCTGGTTCGGCGGTAGATACAAGATATCTATATCTGCTAGAATCGCCAACTCCATTCCGGTCGGAGGTCGCATGCCTGCAGCCAAGCTCTTCATCCATGGCGGAAGCCAGGCGGTGCGTCTGCCCAAGGAGTTCCGCTTCGAAGGCTCCGAGGTCCACGTGCGCCGTGTCGGCAGCGAGGTCGTCCTGAGCGCGGTTCCGCCGGCCGGCCCCGACGCGCTGATCGACGCGCTCATGGCGTTCGAACCCGGCACCGTGCTGCAGCGCGAGCAGCCCGTCGAACAGCAGCGGCGAGCGCCGCTACGCACCGCGCGTTGACCTGACGCGGGCTGCACGATGCGCTACATGCTCGATACCGACATCTGCATCTACGCCATCAACGTGCGTCCGCCCAAGGTCCTGCAGGCCTTGCGCGAACACTACGCCGAGGGGCTGGGCGTGTCGGCGATCACCGCGTCCGAACTCTTCTACGGCATCGCGCGCACCGGTTCGGCGCGCAACGCCGAGGTGTTGCGGCGGTTCCTGGCCGGGCTCGAGGTCGCTGACTTCGACGCGTCCGCCGCCGAGGTGGCAGGCCAGGTGAGGTCGTGGCTTGCCAGCCAGGGCACGCCGATCGGTCCCTACGACAGCCTGATCGCCGCGCACGCCCAGGCCTTGGGCGTGACGCTGGTCACCAACAACACGCGCGAGTTCAAGCGTGTGCCGGGGTTGAAGCTGGCGAACTGGGTCGCGTGACGGGGGCCTGATCCAAGGCGTCCATTGAAAGCCCATGCCACGAGGGTAGCCAGACGGGTAGCTCGAATCGACACAAGCCGAGGCCGTGATCGCAAGTCGTTGTCCGACCAACGCTTTCCGATCCAGCCCTCTCAATACGACATCGTATTGATGTAGATCCGACATCCCCCGCCCGTATTTCCCACAGCTTGCCGCGCCACCCACGCTCCGCCTAGACTGGAGCGCACCATGCAAGCCGAACAGAACCAACTGCTGACCCGCATCGGCCCCGGCACGCCTTGCGGTGACCTGCTGCGCCGCTATTGGCAGCCGGCCGCGCTGCTGGACGAGTTCGACCCCGCGCTCGACCCCGCCATGCACGAGCGGCCGTTGAAGGCCGTGCGCCTGCTGGGGCAGGACCTGGTGCTGTTCCGCGACGGCGCCGGCCACTGGGGCCTGCTCGACCGCGACTGCCCGCACCGCGGCGCCGACCTGAAGTTTGCGCGCCATGAGCCCGACGGCATCCGCTGCCCCTTCCACGGCTGGAAATTCGCCGCCGACGGCCGTTGCCTGGAGACCCCGGCCGAGCCCTTGGGCAGCACGCTGTGCCAGCGCGTGCGCCAGCGCAGCTATCCGGTGCGGCTGCAATCGGGCGTGCTCTTCGCCTACCTCGGCCCCGAGGGCAGCACGCCGCCGGAACTGCCCGCTTTCGACTGCTTCACGGCGCCCGCCAGCCACAGCTTCGCCTTCAAGGGCCTGTGGCACTGCAACTGGCTGCAGGCGGTGGAGGTGGGCATCGACCCCGCGCACCCGTCCTTCCTGCACCGCATGCTGGACGACGGCAGCGGCGACGACGCCAAGGCCTATGGCCGCCAGTTCCGCGCCGCGAGCGTGGGCGACGTTCACGGCCAGCGCTGGCCGATGACGCGCGTGATGCGCGAATTCTGCAGCCCCGAGATCCGCCATGAAGAACTTGCCCCCGGCCTGACGCGACTGACGACGCTGCGGCTGATCGACGACCAGCTGACGCACGTGCGCGTCACGCATTCGGTGTTCCCGCACACCTTCGTCATCCCGCTTTCGGAGACCGTGACCATCACGCAGATGCACGTGCCGGTGGACGACACGCGCACCTATTGGTATTCGTTCTTCACCAGCTTCGCCGCCCCGCTGGACAAGGAGACGATGCGCCGCCAGCGCCTGGCCGGCGTCTCGCTGCCCGACTACGTGCCGCGCAAGGGCCGCCACGACGACTGGGGCTTCGACGCCGACGAGCAGCGCACGCGCACCTACCTCGGCCTGGGCGAAGAAGACATCAACCTGCACGACCAGTGGGCGGTGGAGAGCATGGGCGCGATCCAGGACCGAACGCGTGAACACCTGGGGTACCAGCGACAAGGTCATCATGGCCAACCGGCGCTTGCTGCTGAAGGCGATCGAGACCGTGCGGGCCGGCGGCGCGCCGCCGATGGCGCTGTCGGCCGACGAAGCCGCGGCGCTGGCCGGCCCCGACACCATGGACTGCATCGCGCCGGCCGATCGCTGGCAGGCCTTCTGGCAGGAGGCGGCTGCCGCCAAGCGCGCCGGCGCCGCATGGCTGCAGCCGGCGGCCGTCCCGGCCACCGAAGAATGAGCTTCGCCGCACGCTGCGGCATGCAGGATGCGGCCCGCTCGGCGGCGTGCGAGGCGGTGCTGGACCGCATCGCCACGGAGCATGTCGAACAGGTCCGCGTGGCCTGGGCCGACCTGCACGGCACGCAGCGCGGCAAGACGCTGGTCTGCGGCGTCGATGCCGCACCGGTGTCGCAGGCCTTCGATGCCGGCGTGGGCATGGTCAGCACGCTGCTGCTCAAGGACACGTCGGACCGCACGGCCTTCAAGGTCTTCGAGCCGGGCGCGTCCGGCTTGCCGCCGGGTTTCGGCGCCGCCAACAACGTGATCCTGCTGCCCGACCCGGACAGCTACGTGGCCTTGCCCTGGGCGCCCGGCACCGGCTGGATGCGCGCCGAGCCTTGGTTCGAGGACGGCACGCCGGTGGTCGCCGATCCGCGCCGCGTGCTGCGGCACGCGCTGGCGGTGCTGGCGGCTGCCGGGCTGGGCCTGCGCTGTGGGCTCGAGGTCGAATTCCACATCTATCGCATCACCGGCGAGCGCCTGGCGCCCGAGGACGCCGCCTGGCCGGCCGAGCCACCGGCGGTGGCTTTGCTCCACCCGGGTTACCAGTTGCTGTCCGAGAGCTGGGCCGATCTGTGCGACGAGCCCCTGGCCATCGTGCGCCGCACCGCGCTGGCCCTGGGCCTGCCGCTGCGTTCGCTGGAGATCGAGTTCGGCCCCAGCCAGTTCGAGGCCGTGTTCGGCCCCGCCGACGCGCTCACCGCGGCCGACCAGATGGTGCTGTTCCGCAACGGCGTGCGCCAGGCGCTGCGGCGCGCCGGCTATCACGCCAGCTTCGTCTGCCGGCCGCCGTTCGAGGGGGCCGTGGCCAGCGGCTGGCACTTGCACCACTCGCTGGTCGACGGGCAACGGCGACAACGTGATGTGCCGCGCGTCGCCGGCCGGCGACGCGGGCGACGCGCGCCGGTGGCTCAGCGAGGTCGGGCGTGCACTGGCTCGCCGGACTGCTGGCGCATGCCCCCGGGATGGCCGCGCTGTGTGCACCGACCCTGGGTGCCTACAGCCGCTTCCGCGGCAGCGTGATGGCGCCGCAGGCGGCACTGTGGGGGCGCGACAACCGCGGCGCCATGCTGCGCGTGGTGGGCGCTCCCGGTGACGCTGCCACGCGCATCGAGAACCGCCTGGGCGAGCCCATGGCCAACCCCTGCCTGGCGATGGCGGCGCAGGTCTGGGCGGGGCTCGACGGCATGGCGCGCGGCTCGAGCCCGGGCCGGCCACCGAGTCACCCTATGCCGCCACGGCGGCCTTGCTGCCGGCGTCGCTGGCCGACGCGCTGGACGCGCTGGCGGCCGACGCCGTGCTGCAGCAGGGCCTGGGCAAACCCATGGCGCAGGTCTTCCACGCCATCAAGCGGCAGGAACTGGCCCCGCCACGCGCAGGCCGTCGACGCAGCGGCGTGGGAGCGGCGCGAATATTTCGGCCGCTACTGAACATGACCCTCGTCACCGGCCTACCTCGTCAGCCCGGGCGGCGCTCGCCTGGCCGTTTCCGGCCCCGCGGGCAGCAGCCTCATGCGCGCCGCGCTGGCGGCCGGCGTCGGCGGCATCGCCGCCGACTGCGGCGGTGTGCTCAGCTGTGCCACCTGCCACGTCATCGTCGCGCCCGAGTCGGGGCCCCGCGCCTGCCGCGGTCCGGCAACGACGAGCTGGCGATGCTGGACATGACCGCCGCGCCGCGCGAGCCTCACAGCCGCCTGTCGTGCCAGATCGTGCTCGCCCCCGAACTCGACGGGCTGGTGGCGCGCCTGCCGGCCACACAATATTCGAGCTGGACACCGCCGGAGACACTGCCTTGAGAGCGCCTCGAACTACTGGCCAAGCTGTGCGCGGTGGCCGGCCGGCGTGTTGCTGATCGTGATCACGCTGATGACCTGCGCCAGCGTCATCGGCCGCAACACCACCGGCTGGACCATCGTCGGCGATTTCGAACTCTCGGGCTCGGCCGCCGGCGCCGCCATTGCGCTGTTCATGCCCTGGTGCCAGATGCGGCGCGGCAATATCATCGTCGACTTCTTTACCGCAGGCACCAGCGTGGCCGTGCTGCGAGCGCGCTTGACCGTTTCGGCGCTTTTCATGGTGGCTGCGGTGATGGCGTTGATGGCCTGGCGCACCGCGATCGGTGGCCTCAGCGCCTGGACCTCGGAACTCAGGCTCGATGATGCTCGGCTTTCCCCGAATGGGTGGTCTACTGCGCGGATGGTGCCGCCGCTGGTGCTGGCGGCGCTGATCGGCCTGGCGCAGGCGGGTGCGCGGCTTCGCGCGCGCCCGGGGGTGGCATGAGCGCCGGTGCAGGCTGACGGTGGCGGATCTTCGCCATCATGATCGTGCTGATGGCGCTGCGCACGCCGATCGCCGTGGCCATGTCGTGGGCCGGCGCCGTGGGCTATGTCGGAGCAGGCGGGGTGGGCTGCCCTTGGCGAGTTTCCTCAACACGCAGGCCTTCGCGCGCTTTGCCAGTTACGACCTGAGCGTGATCCCGCTGTTCATACTGATGGGCAATTTCGCCACCCAGGGCGGCATCAGCAAGGCGCTGTTCGAAGTTGGCGGCGGCGGCGATGGTCGCGATTCAAGGGCGGGCTGGCGATGGCCGCGGTGCTGGCCAGTGCGGCCTTCGGCGCCATCTGCGGCTCGTCGGTGGCCACCGCCGCCACGATCACGTCGGTGGCGCTGCCCGAGATGAAGCGCCACGGCTATTCGGGCCGCCTGGCCACCGGCACGCTGGCGGCCGGCGGCACGCTCGGCATCCTGATTCCACCGTCGGTGCCGCTGGTGATCTACGCCATTCTCACCGAGCAGAATATCGCCAAGCTCTTCGCTGCGGCCATGATCCCCGGCATCATCGCGATGCTCGGCTATATGACCGCGATCGCCATCTATGTGCGCCTGGTGCCCGGCCAGGCCCCCGGAGCGCGACGTCGATGCTCCCCGCGCTCACCCGCAACTCGGTGTGGGGCGTGCTGCCCATCGTCTGTGATCTTCGGGCATCGTCTTCGGCGGCATCTACGGCGGCAGGTTCACGGCCGACCGAGGGCGCGGCCGTCGGCGCCGCATCGACCTTCTTCGCGGCGCTGGCCAAGCGCGAGATGACGTGGCAGAAGTTCAAGTACTGCTTCTATGCCACCGCCGAAGCCTTCGGCGATGATCTTCCTCATCTTCCTGGGCGCCGACCTCATGAACTCGGCGCTGGCCTTGACCCAGGTGCCGGCGCAGCTGGCGCAGCTGGTGCAGGGGCTGGGGACTGTCGCCGTTCATGATCGTGGTCTGCGATCGTGGCGCTGTACATCGCGCTCGGTTGCCTTGATGGACGAGTTGTCGGTGCTGTTGCTGACGATTCCGATCTTCTTCCCCGGTCGTCATGGGCCTGGACTTCGGCATGCCCAAGGAGAGCGTGGCGCTTGTGGTTCGGCATCATCGTGCTGATGACGGTGAGCTTCGGCCTGTTGTCGCCGCCAGTGGGTCTGAACGTCTATGTCGTCAACGGCATGGCGCGCGATGTGCCCATCACCAAGAGCTACCGTGGCGTGCTGCCTTTCCTGGCCAGCGACCTGGTGCGGCTGCTGCTGCTGCTGTTCTTCCCGGTGCTCTCGCTGTGGCTCGTTCAGTTCGTGGGCTAGGGACAACCATGACGGCCCGCAGCACCCGCCACCGTTAACTTCCTGACCTTTCACCCACCCACCCTCGGAGACAAGACCATGAAACGCCGTTCCTTCGTGCAGGGCGCCGCCGCAGCGGCCGCCCTCGGCGTGCCGCACCTGTCGGGCCTGGCCCAGCAGAGCGTCACACTCAAGTTCCCACACCTTCATGGCGCCGCTGTCCAACGTCTGGCTGACGATGCACAAGCCCTGGATGGAGAA
>CAVQWK010000027.1:0-283312 GCA_963717575.1 uncultured beta proteobacterium
GCGCACTGGCGCGGCGTCGTCGCGCACGCCACCGACGGGGCGGCGGCGCGGTCCGAGCTCTCGGAGAGTGAGGAGCGCCGCATCCCTGCGATCCTGTACCCGACGACGCTGCTCGAGGTGCAGGAGATCGTCAACGAGGCGCGAGCCACGCGGCACTCCGCTGTACCCCGTCAGCACCGGCATGAACTGGGGCCTGGGCTCGCGGCATCCGGTGCGCGACGACTGCGTGCTCGTCGACCTGCGCCGGCTCGACCGCATCCGCGAGGTCGACCTGGCGCACGGCTACGCGGTCATCGAGGCCGGCGTCTCGCAGCATGCCCTGGCGCAGCGCCTCGAGGGCACCCCTTGGATGGTCAACGTGACCACCTCGTGCAAGGACTCGAGCCTGCTGGGCAATGCGATGGACCGCGGCGAGGGCTGCATCCGGCCGCGGCGCGACGACCTGCTCGGCTTGGAACTGGTGCTGGGCGACGGCTCGGTGCTGCACACCGGCGGCATCGGGCAGGGCGCGGCGCGCAAGTACTACGGCCTCGGCACCGGGCCGGACGCGTCGGGCCTGTTCCTGCAGTCCAGCCTCGGCATCGCCACCGCCGGCGCCATCGCCTTCATCTCCCGGCCCGAGCGCATCGACTACGCGTTTGCGAGCTTCCAGCGCGCCGGCCTGGCCGAGGTCGTCGACACCGTGCTGGCGCTGCGCCGCGACCGCCTGATGGACACGACCTTCCGACTCAGCGAACTGCCTGTGGAGCCCGGTGGCGCCGGCCCTGCGCCGGACTTCACATTGCTCGGGCCGCTGCTGGGCCGGCGCGCCGCGGTCGACGCCACCGAGGCCGTGCTGCGCGAGGACTTCGGGCGCTTGCCGAGCTTTCGCTCATTCGAGTGCGGCCCGGTCGCGGACATGGCGCTGACGCACCCGCTGTACCAGCGCACCCAGTTCTTCCGCGGCATCCCGTCGTGCGACATGCTGCGCGCGCGCTTCCGCGTCGACGACTGCGATCTGGACGGCCGCAGCGAGAGCGGCTGGACGGTGGTCGCCACCGTGCTGCCGCTGGAAGGCCACGCCGTGCAGACGGCGCTGGACGTGGTCACGCGGGTCGTCGACGTCGAGGGGCTGACCTGCCGGCTCGAGGTCAGCGCTGTGTCCGACACCACCATACTGCTGATGACGGCGATCTGGTTCCCACGTGATGCCGACGGCATCGCGCGCATGCGCCGCACGCAGGGGGCGCTGCGCGCGCAGTTCCGCGCCGTGGGCTTCCACCCGGCGCGCGACGGCGTCGACGCCGTGCGCGACGAGGGCCCGGCCGGCGGCGCGTTGGGGCGCATCAAGGTGGCGCTGGACCCTGCCGGCATCCTGTCGCCTGGTCGCTACCTCTGACGGCCGTCGCCGTTGTCGCCCAAGGCGCTGTGGCGTCCCGACGGACTGCGGTGGCAAGCGGGGTGGGTGCGCCCAGGCGGTGCCCATCTTTGCGGGGTTCACCCAACCAAGTCGGCTCGCTGCTGATGTCCGTTGTCAGGCCAGGGCGTACCGCCATCGGTGGCGCATGCAGGCACGGTATCCTGGTGGCGTACGCCGATCGGTACCGTTGGGGCCTCGTTAGGGTGACCGCCTCGCAGTTGTCGAGGCGGGGTTGTCGACGAGATGCCAGGACGCAGCCCGCCGCCACCGCCAGCTGATGGCCGGGAGCCGCCCGCGAGGCGACGTCGCCCAGTGAAAGCTGCCCTTCTCCTTGCCGTCATTGAGATTCGAAGGATTGGTCTGCGCCGCATTGCTGTCGACCCGCTGTACGGAGGGAGGCCCGGCACCCGACCCATCAGCGCCAGTTGGCCGCTGACCCGAAGCGCTGGACCAGCGTGACTGCGCCGCCGCGGCCCTCGTGACCCTTGCCGCGGCGGGTTCATGCTGGGCCGCCCGCCGTGCGCATGGCCTGCGCCCCCGCCGGCCTCGTCCTCACAGTGGCATCGGTGTGCCACGTGCGGGGTCAGCGCCGTCCTTCGAGGTCTTTGCACGCCTGCGGCGTTGGAAGGAGGAGCCGCCGCGATCACGGCCGGCCCGTGATCACGCCTCCAAGTACCGCCCAGCCAGCTCATCCAGCGCAGCGACACTCAACCCCAAGCGTCCCCGCAGGTACATCTCGATGCCGCCGGGGTCGGTTTCCACGGCGTGCAGCGCGGCACCCAGGAAGCCCTGCTGCACGCGCCATAGCACCGCCAGTGCCTCGTCCGAGATGCCGTGCTGATTCCGGGTGCGGCGGATGTGTGCGAAGGGCTATAGGACCGGGAGCCGGTTGCTGCCCGTAAGGCGATGTGCGCCAAACAAGAGGCGGGCCCAGCTTCCGGCCGTGACTTCAGCACGGCGGCGAGCCCAGCCCTATGGACCTCTCAGCAGCGCAGGTCGCGGGTTTACCCTAAGATCCACCTTTGTTCACTGGGAAAGGAGTCACCAATGCCCGCTGAACTTCGCTCGTCGCACCTGCTTCGGTCAGTCCGATTCAATGGCGCGGCCGCATTTGAGGCCAATCGTTCGGTCGTGTCTGCCGGCGCAGCCTTGCCGTTCGACGCGCTCCGCTTCGCCTACGCGTCGGCCGTTCAGACCGGTCTGGTGAGGCGCTCGATGCTCGCCTCGCGTGATGTCGAATTGCAGTTGAGCGCGCTCGAGAAGATCTTGCTGGGACCGTTCGCGCGCACGACCTAGGACTCATTCGGCACTATTGACCATGGCTGTCGGCGCCGGTGTAGATCCGTCTCTATTCGCTGGCGAGGTGTCGGTCTTGCATTGAGCGGGCCGAGACGATGAAGTGCAGATGGCCCCGTGAGGGCCATCTGCTTGTTCGTGACGGCGGCCGGCGATGGCTGTTCAGAACGGCTCGTCGGGATCGAGCTCGGGCGGCTGCCCATCAGGCACGAGTTGCTCACGCCAGGCCTGCTGCACCTGCGGTCCATACGAGTTCCACAGCGCCTGACGCAGCAGTTGCAGGCACTCGAAGACCGCCAGGGCCTCGACGTCTACACGCCGGATGTCCAGGCCTTCCGCGCCTATGCTCAACAGCAGTACTTGCAGTCTCCGGTGGCGCGGCTGGACGTTCACACAGCTAGCGCAAGCCGCAGCGTCACTCACAACAGAGGTCTCGTCTGAAGGGTAAGCGCCCCGAACTCAACCGCGTGCAAGTGGCAATCGAGTTCTGCGACCAAGGAATCTGCGCCAGAACGGCGGGAGCTGTCCGGACTTGGCCACGCATCGGAATCAAGGGAGCACTACGCTGTGGGCGCGTCGTCGTCCAGAAACCGCACGCGGCCGCTCTCCAGCTCATAGATCGCGCCCACCAGCTTGATCCGTCCTTGCGCCAGACTTGCGCTGCCTTCGGGCGATGCCATCAAGGCCTTCATCGTGTGCCGGACGTTGGCCCGCACAGCATCACTGAGCAGGGCCTCAGGCGACAAGGTGGGGTCCAGGTCGTCGAGCGCGGGCAGGATGCTTTCCAGCAGCACCGAGATGCGTGCGCGGTGCATGGCGCCCTGGTACTTGGAGCCCAGCGCCGCCTTGACCGCACCACACCCCTCGTGGCCCAGCACCACGAACAATGGCGTGTGCAAATGAGCTTTGGCGTATTGCAGCGTGCCCGCAATCGACGGGCCCAGCACATTGCCCGCCACGCGCACGATGAACAGATCGCCCAGCCCGGCGTCGAAGACCAGTTCGGGTGGCACCCGGCTGTCGCTGCAACCCAGGATCGTGGCGTAGGGCTGCTGGCCCTTGGCCAGGTCCGTCAGCACCTCGCGCTGCAGACGGGGAAAGTGTGATCGGCCGGCCACGAAACGCTCGTTGCCGGCCTTGAGTCGTTGCAGCGCTTCGTCGGCCGTGCAGGAGGGAGTCTGGGGGCTGGCTTCACTCATGGTCTCGTCTCTCCGGTGCCGGCGCATTTTGCCCCCTGCGGGTGGGTGCGAGCATGCTGGGCCATGGGCCCGCACACCGGGCCATCGGGGCGCGCGGAGGCCGTAGCCAAGAGCATCGCGGGCCAGATGGCGGGCCTGCGAAGAATTGTCGCTTGGCTGCTGGATGTGGGGCTGGCGGTCTGGCTAGTTAGACCGCACGACAACCCGGCAGCGCCAAGTTCGCCACCGAACCCGCGCCGACCCTCGCCGGCCGCCGGAGAGCCCAATGCAGCCGACCCCGGAAACGACGAAGCCCATCGCGATGGACGGGCTTCGGAAGAGATGGCTGGTGGCCTGGGGCGGAATCGAACCACCGACACGCGGATTTTCAATCCGCTGCTCTACCAACTGAGCTACCAGGCCGTGAGCCCGCGATTATAGCCAGCCCGGGCTCAGCTGCCGCCGCGCTTGTTGCGCGTCAGGTCCACGCCCAGTTGCTTGAGCTTGCGGTACAGGTGCGTGCGTTCCAGCCCGGTCTTTTCGGCCACGCGCGTCATCGAGCCGCCTTCCTTGGCGAGGTGGAACTCGAAGTAGCTCTTCTCGAAGGCGTCGCGCGCCTCGCGCAGCGGGCGGTCGAGGTCGAAGCTCTGTTCGGCGCGCGGGCCTTCGGCCACCGGCGGCGGCAGCGGCTGGCCGTGGCCGCCGCCGGCCAGGATGTCGCCATTGAAGGGCGTGTCGCCGCGCGCAGAAGGGCGCCGCCAGGCTCATGGCCAGGCGCTGCGCGGGCTTGACCAGCGCCTGCTCCACCGCGCGCAGCAGCTTCTGCAGCGTGATGGGCTTTTCCAGGAAGGCGCTGGCGCCGTACTTGGTGGCCTCCACCGCGGTGTCGATGGTGCCGTGGCCGCTCATCATGATCACCGGCATCTGCAACTGCCCGCTGGCCGACCACTCCTTGAGCAGCGTCACGCCGTCGACATCGGGCATCCAGATGTCCAGCAGCACGAGGTCCGGGCGCAGCGACTCGCGCACCAGGCGCGCCTGCGCGGCGTTCTCGGCCAACTCGACGGTGTGCCCCTCGTCGGTGAGGATCTCGCTGAGCAGGGCGCGGATGCCCAACTCGTCATCGACTACCAGAATGGTTGCCATGCCCTCTAATGCACCTGTGTTGCGTCGCCGGTCGCCGGCGCGGGGATGGCGTCGGCGCCCCCCGCAATTCCGGCCGGCGTGACGGCAAACTTCGAAAATGATAGCGAAACGCGCGCCCCGGTCACCGGGCCGTCGGGTTGGTCGCCGGCGTGAGGTTGGCCGCGCGCAGCCGCGCGCCGTGTTCGTCGGCGACCTTCTTCACCACGGCCAGGCCGAGGCCCGTGCCCCTGGCCTTGGTGGTGACGTAGGGTTCGAAGGCGCGCTTGAGCACTTTCTCGGCGAAGCCCGGGCCATTGTCGATGACCGTCAGCCGCACCGCGTGCAGTTCGCCATGCTCGCCGCGTGCCACCGAGGTGATGAGCTCGACCTGGCCGTCGGGCCGGTCGGCCACCGCGTCCAGCGCGTTCTGAACCAGGTTGTGGATCACCTGCCGCAGCTGCGTGGCGTCGCCCAGGATGCGCGGCAGGTCCGGCGCCAGGTCGTGCACCAGCAAGCCGTTGTCCAGCGCCTGGCCATACAGCGCCATCACCTCGCCGGCCAGCGCGTTCAGGTCCAGCGGCGTCAACTGCGCTGCCGGCAGCCGCGCGTAGTCGCGGAACTCGTTGACCAGTGTCTGCATGGCCTGCACCTGGTTGACGATGGTGGCCACCGAGCGCAGCAGCAGCGCCTGGTCGGCGCCCTCCAGCTTGGCTTCCAGCTTGTGGCGCAGCCGCTCCGCCGAGAGCTGGATCGGCGTCAGCGGGTTCTTGATCTCGTGGGCCAGTCGCCGCGCCACCTCGGCCCACGCCGCCGAACGCTGTGCCGAGACGATCTCGGTGATGTCGTCGAACACCATCAGCCGTGATTCGCCGGGCAGCGTGGCGCCGCGCACCAGCAGCGTGACCGTGGCGCCGTCGCCGCGGGTGAGGTCGAAGGACTCCTGCCACTGGTCGCGCTCGCCGGCCTCGGGGCTGGTGGCCAGCAGCTCGAAGCGCTGTTCGACGCCCTTCGAAAAGGCCTCCAGCTCCGGCAGCTCGGACAGCCGCCGCCCGCGCCAGGCCGACAGCGGCCGCTGCAGGATGCGGGTGGCGCCGGGGTTGACGGTGTCGATGCGGCCCTCGCGGTCGAAGACGATGACCCCGGCGGTGAGCGTGTCCAGGATGGTCTGCAGCCGCGTGCGCGCGCCTTCGAGCTGCACCATGCCGCGCTGCACCTGGCCGCGCGCCTCGGCCACCTGCGCGGTCATGTCGGCAAAGCTGCGCGTCAGGCCGCCGAGTTCGTCGCCGCTGGCGAAGACCGGTTTGGCCGTCAGGTCGCCGGCGGCCACCTGGCGCACGCCGTCGGCCAGCAGCAGCAGCGGCCGCGCCAGCTGGTTGCCCAGCAGGATGGCCAGCAGCACGGCTGCAAATACGGCCAGGATCAGCGTCAGCGTGAGCGTGCCGATGTACATGCGTCGCAGGCTGTCGCGGGCCAGCGCACGCTGCTGGTATTCGCTGTACGCCGCCTGCACCGCCAGCGCGTTGGCAGCGAGCTCGCGCGGGACGGGCTGCACGAGCATCACGTAGCGCTCGTCGCCCGCGGTCAGCGCGAGGTCGCTGCGCGGCACACGGGCCAGCGCGCGCACGCGCGGGCCCACGATGTCGGCGGCCAGTGCTTCGTCGTCCAGGCTCTCCACCGCGCTGGCGCTGCCGCTCGCCCGGGCCTGCCTCAGCAGCACCGCATTCGGCCGCTCGGGCGGCCCGACGCCGGCACCGCCGCCGGCACTGAGCAGCACCTGCCCGTTGGCTGCCACCAGCGACACGGTGCTGGCGCCGATCTGCTCGCGCAAGCGCTCGAGCGCCAGCGGCGCCACGACCCCGCCGCCTTCGGCCAGCCGTTCGGCAGCCACACGCGACTTGCCCTGCAGGTCGGTGGCCAGGGTGGCCAGCGTGCTCTTGCCCAGCGCCAGCCCGGAGTCCAGCGCGCCGGCCACCTTGACGTCGAACCAGGCCTCGATGCTGCGCGAGACGAACTGGTAGGACACGGTGTAGATCACCAGCCCCGGCAGCAACCCGACGACGGCGAAGATGCCCGCCAGCTTGATGAGCAGCCGGCTGCCGAACTTGCCGCGCCGCATTCGAACCAGCAGGCGCACCGCGACGAGCCCGATGACCACGGTCAGGACGATCGCCACCGCGACGTTGACCCAGAACAGCCATACGAAGTGCCGCTCGTAGAAGCCGCCGCCCTGGCTGCTGAACGACACCACGAAGGCCAGCACCAGCGCTGCCCCGGTGCCAGCCACCATTGCGATGATCCAGCCCCAGCGCGCGGAAGCCTTCATCTCTCCGGCTCGAACCTTGAGCACCCGTTCGACGCCCACCGCCCATTCGCCCTGGCCGCCCAGCCCGCCCAGGCCGAACTGCATCGGGCCCGGCAGCTGGGAGGTGTCGAGTCGGTAGCTGAATTCGATGTAGTAGCTGCTGCCGGGGTCGATCTGCGACAGGTCGGCCAGTTTCCAGCCGGCGCTGCGCGAGGCCGAGGTCAGCGCCTCGACCAGCGTGTCGTGTGTCTGGTGCAGGCCGCCCAGGCCGACGCGCCAGGTGCTGGTGAGCGGCTGGTAAGCCACGCGCCACGAGCGCGAAACGCGGGCGACGCGCTCGTCGCGCCAGTACCAGCGGTTGCGAAACAGCCGCGCCTCGGCCACGAAGTAGATCGGCACGCCGCGCTGCAGCGCGTCTTCGACCGCCTTGGGCAGCGTCACGCGGGCGGCGAAGTCGAGGCTGAGTGCGCCGTCGCCCTGGCTGGTGTGCAGCGCCGCCAGCTCCACACCCTGGCCACGGGCGGTGGTGGCCCACAGGCACGCCAGCACCAGCAGGAGCTGGAGGCCCTGCAGGAAGCGTTGGCGGACCAGCAACAGGTGCATCGGTGGATGGATGGTTTACTCAGGTCTTGTGGAGCAGTCCGTAGAAGAATCCGTCGTGCAGCGCCGAATTGCGGCCCGGTTCCCCGTTGGGCGCATTGTCGCGGCTGGGCAGCAGGTGGCCTGGCGACTGTGGCGCCAGCGTGGCCGAGCCAGCCGGGCAGCGTTGCAAAAATGCGTCGATCTGTGCCTGGCCCTCGGTCTTGAAGATCGAGCAGGTGGCGTACAGCAGGTGCCCGCCCGGCGCCAGCAGCGGCCACAGTGCGTCCAGCAGTTCGGCCTGCACGCGCGCCAGGGCGGTGACGTCGTCGGGGCGGCGCAGCCAGCGCACGTCGGGGTGGCGACGCACGATGCCCGAGGCGGTGCAGGGCGCATCCAGCAGGATGGCGTCGAACGGCCGGCCGTCCCACCAGGTGGCGGGCCGGCGGGCGTCACCGGCCTTCAGCTCGGCGCGCAGGCGCAGGCGGTTCAGGGTGTCCTGCACGCGCGCCAGGCGCAGCGGGTCGCTGTCGAGTGCCAGCAGGTCCAGTTCGGCCAGTTCCAGCAGGTGCGCGGTCTTCCCGCCGGGCGCGGCGCAGGCGTCCAGCACACGCGCGCCCGGGCGCAGCGGCCCGCCCGACAACAGCAGGGGTGCGGCGACCTGGGCGGCGGCGTCCTGCACCGAGACCTCGCCCTCGGCGAAGCCGGGCAATTGCTGCACGGGGCAAGGCTCGGTCAGCACCACGGCTTCGCTGCCGGAAGGGAAGCGGCCGGCGGCGCTGTCGACCAGCGCGGCGCGGCGGCCCAGCGCGGCAAGTCGCTGCACATAGGCGATGGCCGTGCCGCGGCGGGCATTCACGCGCAAGGTCATCGGCGGGCGCCGATTGGCCTCGGCCAGGAGCCCTTGCCAGCGTTGAGGCCAATCGTGCTGGACCCGCTCGATCCACCACAGCGGGTGGTTCCAGGCGCCCAGCGGCGTGTGCCGCACGGCGGCCACGACGGTGTCGCGCTCGCGCAGGAAGCGCCGCAGGACGGCATTGACGAAGCCGGCCGCCGCCGGCGCGCGGTGGCGCACGGCCGTCACGGCCTGGTCGACCAGCGCGTGTTCGGCATACGGCGGTGTCTCGTCGGGCCACAGCAGCGCCAGCGCGGTGACCAGCAGCGCATCGACCTGCGGCGCCGGCGTCTTGGGCGCCAGTTGCACGCGCGCCTCGTTGGCGCTGCCCAGCCAGCGCAGCGTGTGGAAGCTGAGCGCCTGCACGCCGGGGCGCAGGTCGGCCGGGCAACGTGCCAGCACGTCGGTGAGCGAGCGGCCGTCGCGCACGGCCTGCAGCGCGTCGGCCGTGTGTTCGAGCAGCCGCCACAGCGGGGGTGAAGGGTGGGCGCCGGTCATCGCCGCAGTCTAGACGCGAGCAGCCCCGCGCCGGCGGGGCTGTTTGCAGCGGCGCACAATGCCCTCCTCTCCTCCTCCGGCGACCCTGCCCCTCCCACGCATGGCCCGCAACACCCCGCCCCCCGACGACGGCTCCGCCCGCATCTTCCGCACCGACGAAGAGTTGGCGCAATGGCCGGCTTCCGAGCGCATCCGCTACCGGCTGGTGACGGCCGAGCGCCGCTACCACGCCAACGACAACATCTCCGCCTTCGTGCGGGCCGGTGAAGTCGACGAGCTCAAGGCCGAGGTGCAGGCCAAGATGCAGGAAGTGCTGCGCGCCCTGGTCATCGACACCGACAGCGACCACAACACCAACGAAACCGCCCAGCGCGTGGCCAAGATGTATCTGGACGAGGTCTTCCGCGGCCGCTACGTGCCGATGCCCGCGGTCACCGAGTTCCCCAATGCCGAACGCTTGAACGAGCTCATGATCGTGGGTCCGATCACCGTGCGCAGCGCCTGCAGCCACCACATGTGCCCGATCTTCGGTCGTGTCTGGATCGGCATCCTGCCCAACGAGCACAGCAACCTCATCGGCCTGAGCAAGTACGCCCGCATCACGGACTGGATCATGAGCCGGCCGCAGATCCAGGAGGAGGCGGTGACGATGCTGGCCAACGAACTGCAGGAACGCGTGCGCCCCGACGGCCTGGCCATCGTGATGGAGGCCGACCACTTCTGCATGCATTGGCGCGGCGTCAAGGACACCGACTCCGCCATGGTCAACAGCGTCATGCGCGGCGCCTTCCTGAAGGATGCCAACCTGCGCCGCGAGTTCCTCTCGCTGCTGCCGCGCAAACAACAAGCCTGAACGGGAGAGCCCCCATGCTCGTGCGACTCATGTATGCCAGCCGGGCCGTGCCGGCGGTGGACCAGGACCGGCTGCTCGCCATCCTGCGCAAGTCCAAGGCCAACAACCCGGCCTTGGGCGTGACCGGCGTGCTGTGCTTCAGCGAAGGCATCTTCCTGCAGGTGCTGGAGGGGGGGCGCAGCGTCGTGAACCAGCTCTACAACCGCATTGCCGCCGACCCTTGCCACACCGACGTCGAACTGCTCAGCTACGAGGAGATCGGCGAGCGCCGCTTCGCCGGCTGGTCGATGGGTCAGGTCAACATGGCGCGGCTCAACCCGGCGCTGCTGCTCAAGTACTCCGAGCGGCCGACGCTGGATCCGTATGCCGTGTCCGGCGCGGTGTCGATGGCGCTGTTCGACGAACTGATGGCCACGGCGTCGATCGTCGGCCAGCCCTGAACCCATCGTCGGCGGGCTGACACCGGGCTGACATCCCGCTGCCGCGGGGGTCTTGGTGGTTTCCCCAAGAGCGGTCGACCCGGATGGATGTATATTCGTGGTTGCTTATATCCGAATGTTCGAATCGAGACAGCCGTGACCGAACCGCACTCTCATCCGCACCCGGCCGCCGGCCGTGTGCAGAAGGCGCCGGAGAATTTCCTCACCCCGGCCGGCGTCCGTGCCGTGCACGGCGAGGCCCGCGCCGGCCGCCGCGACTTCATCCGCAATGCCTTCGCCGCGGCGCTGGCCACCGGCGCCGCTCCGGCGGTGCTGGCGACCTCCAACCCGGTGCCCGCCGAAGGCGGGGATCCGAATGTCGTGAACCTGCCCGCGCACACCACCGGCCTCGGCCTGGGCGTGGCCACCGACGGCTACGGCAAGCCGTCCAAGTTCGAGGCCAACGTGCAGCGCCGGCAGAGCCCCGGCCTGACGCAGACGCAGCAGTCCTCGGTCTCGTTCGCGCCGCTGCAGAGCCTGTTCGGCATCGTCACGCCGAGCGGCCTGCACTTCGAGCGCCACCACCAGGGTTGGTGGGACATCGATCCGTCCAAGCACCGGCTGATGGTCAACGGCTCGGACGAGAAGATGGTCAGGACGCCGATGGTCTTCACGATGGACGAGTTGATGCGGCTGCCGAGCGTGAGCCGCTTCCACTTCATCGAGTGCGGCGCCAACACCGGCATGGAATGGGGCAATGTCGCGGTGCCGACCTGCCAGTACTCGCACGGGATGCTCAGCTGCAGCGAATTCACCGGCGTGCCGCTGAAGGTGCTGCTCGACATGGTGGGGGCCGACACCAAGCGCGGGCGCTTCGTGCTCGCCGAAGGCGCCGACGGCAGCTCGATGACGCGCACGATCCCGATGGAGATGGTCGAGAACGGCGAGGTGCTGGTGGCCTACGGCCAGAACGGCGAGATGCTGCGGCCCGAGAACGGCTACCCGCTGCGGCTGGTGGTGCCGGGCGTGCAGGGCGTGAGCTGGGTCAAGTACCTGCGCCGCATCGAGGTCGGCGACAAGCCCTACGCGGCCAAGGACGAGGCCATCCACTACATCGACCTCATGCCGGACGGCAAGCACCGCCAGTACAGCAGCATCCAGGAGTGCAAGAGCGTGGTCACCACGCCCTCGGGCGGCCAGGTGCTGCTCGACAAGGGCTATTACCAGATCAGCGGCCTGGCCTGGAGCGGGCGCGGCAAGATCAAGCGGGTCGACGTCTCGGTGGACGGCGGGCGCAACTGGCGCACCGCTCGCTTCCAGGGGCCGGTGATGGACAAGTGCCTGTCCCGCTTCACGCTCGACTGGGTATGGGACGGCAAGCCGGCGCTGATCCAGAGCCGCGCCATGGACGAGACCGGCTACGTCCAGCCCACCAACCGCCTGCTGCGCACCGTGCGTGGCACGCGTTCGATCTATCACAACAACTCGATCCAGACCTGGCTCGTGCAAGAGAGCGGTGAGGTGAAGAATGTCCAGCTCTCGTAAGGCCGATCGCTCGCCGCGGTCCTCGCGCTGGCCGCCGGCGCCGCGCTCGCGCAGGCCGCCGTGTTCCACGGCATCGGCCGCCCCGCCACGCCCAAGGAACTGGCGGCCTGGGACATCGACGTGCGGCCCGACTTCAAGGGCCTGCCCAAGGGCAGCGGCTCGGTGGCCAAGGGCATGGACGTCTGGGAGGCCAAGTGCGCGTCCTGCCACGGCATCTTCGGCGAGAGCAACGAGGTCTTCACGCCGCTCGTCGGCGGCACCACCGAGGAGGATGTCAAGACCGGCCGCGTCGCCCGGCTCACCGACCCCGCCTACCCCGGCCGCACGACGCTGATGAAGGTGGCCACGATCTCCACGCTGTGGGACTACATCCACCGCGCCATGCCCTGGAACGCACCCAAGTCGCTTGAGCACCGACGAGGTCTATGCCGTGACCGCCTTCCTGCTCAACCTGGGCGGCGTGCTGCCGGACGACTACGTGCTGTCGGACCGCAATATCGCCGAGGTGCAGAAGCTGCTGCCCAACCGCAACGGCATGACCACGGCGCACGGCCTGTGGCCCGGCAAGGACCCTCGGCAACGGCGGCAAGCCCGACGTCAAGGCCGTGGCCTGCATGAAGGACTGCGTGGCCGAGCCCAGCGTGGCGTCGTTCCTGCCCGACTTCGCACGCAACGCCCACGGCAACCTGGCCGAGCAGAACCGCCCGATCGGCGCGCAGCTCGGTGCCGATACGACCGTGCCCGCGGGGGCCGCCGCGGGGACCGCAGCCGCTGCGGCGGCGGCCGGCCCGGCGCGCGGCCGCGGAGGCGGCCACGCCGCCGATCACCAAGACGCTGCAGCAGCACCTGTGCCTGACCTGCCACGGCATGGACGCCAAGATCGTCGGCCCGGCGCTGCAGGACGTGGCGAAGAAGTACGCCGCGAGACCGGATGCGGTCGAGCTACCTCGCGGGCAAGATCACGCGCCGGCGGCTCCGGCCTCTGGGGCCCGATCCCGATGCCGCCGCAGACGCTGCCCGGAGAGCGACGCCAAGGCCATTGCCAGGTGGCTGGCCGACGGCGCCAAGCGCTGAGGCACCCGAGCGCGTTAGGGTGACACCATAGCGGGTATGCCCGGGTTGGCATGCCCGGCGGCCCATTCGATGATCCAGATCAAGGATAAGGAGAGACTGATGATTCAAACCCGTCGCGAGATGCTGGCCCACAGCGCCACCGTCGCCGGCCTGCTGGCCACCGCCGGCCTGCTGCCGCAAACCGCGCTGGCCGCCTGGCCGCAGGCGGCGTTCGATGCCAAGACCCTGGCCGATGCCGTCAAGGCGCTGGGCGGCGGCGCGCCGGCCGAGAGCAAGGACGTGACGATCACGGGCCCGGACATCGCCGAGAACGGCGCCGTGGTGCCGGTGGGCTGCGCCACCACGCTGCCCGGGCGTGAAGAGCATGCTGCTGCTGGTGGAGAAGAACCCCAGCGTGCTGGCGGCGGTGTTCGACGTCACCGACGCGGTGGAAGCCAACTTCAACACCCGCGTCAAGATGGGCCAGTCGTCCAACGTGTATGCGGTGGCGATGATGGGCGACGGCAAGGTGCTGTTCGCGCAGAAGGAAATCAAGGTCACGCTCGGCGGCTGCGGCGGGTGAATGGCCCACCCCCGAGCGCCTGACGGCGCTCCCCCTCGAGGGGCGCGCCAGCGGCCCGGCAGAGCCGGTTCCGCGGCGGCCGCTGGAATCGACGAACATTGATTGAAGGAGAAACGACATGGCAGACCCGATGCGCATCCGCGCCCAAGCCGCCGGCGACAAGGCCACCGTGCGCGTGCTGATGAGCCACGAGATGGAGACCGGCCAGCGCAAGGACGCGGCCGGCAAGACGATCCCGGCGTGGTTCATCCAGGAAGTCAGCGCGGCGCACAACGGCAAGACCGTGCTGACGGCGCAGTGGGGCCCGTCGGTGGCGAAGAACCCGTTCATGCAGTTCAACGTCAAGGGCGCGAAGGCCGGCGACAAGATCGGCGTGAGCTGGGTCGACAACAAGGGCGACAAGCGCACCGACGAGGCCACGGTCGTCCTGATCGCGCGTCCGCACTGACCACGCGAGGAGACGCATGAAGACAGTCCTGATCGCCACGGCGCTGCTGGCGCTGGCCGGCGTCGCGTCGGCGCAGGCCAAATCGGCCGCCGACGGCATCGCCGAGTACCGCAAGATGCTCGAGGACGGCAACCCGGCCGAACTGTTCGAGGCCAAGGGCGAGGGACTGTGGAAGCAGAAGCGCGGGCCGAAGAACGCCACGCTGGAGCAGTGCGACCTGGGCAAGGGGCCGGGCGTCGTCAAGGGCGCCTTCGTCGAACTGCCGCGCTACTTCGCCGACACGAAGAAGGTGCAGGACCTCGAGACGCGCCTCGTCACCTGCATGGAGACGCTGCAGGGCTTCGACGGCGCCGAGATCGCCAAGACGCCGTTCGGCCGGGGCGAGCAGGCCAATGTCACCGCGCTGGCGACCTGGGTCGCGGCCGAGTCGCGCGGCATGCGCTTCAACCTGCCGCAGGCCCACGCCGAAGAGCAGAAGAGCTACGAGATCGGCAAGCGCGTGTTCTTCTTCCGCGGCGGTCCGAAGGACTTCTCCTGCGCGTCCTGCCACGGCGAGGACGGCAAGCGCATCCGGCTGCAGGACCTGCCCAACCTGACCAAGAACCCGGGTGACGGCATCGGCTTCGCCGCCTGGCCGGCCTACCGCGTGAGCAACGGCCAGATGTGGAGCATGCAGCTGCGCCTGAACGACTGCTTCCGCCAGCAGCGCTTCCCGTACCCGGGTTTCGGCTCCGACGTGACCGATCGCGCTGGGCACCTACATGGGTGTCAATGCCAAGGGTGCGCAGTCCATCGCGCCGGCCATCAAGCGCTGAACGCACGGAGCATGCCGATCATGAAGAAGTCCGCTTTCCTCTACGCCGCCGCCGGCGCCACGCTGCTGGCGGTGGCCGGCTGCGCCTCACGCCGACGCCGTCGCCCGCCGACCTCGACCGCGAGGCGCTGGCCGTCGATCAAGGCCTCGTTCCGCGACCAGGGCATCGCCAAGGTCGACCGCCTGAACCAGGACCTGGGCCAGGCGGCCTGCTCGTCGGACAAGCCGCCCGCCGAGGCGGTGGCCGACGCAGGTCATGGCGCAGGCGCCGCGCCGCGGTGAAGTGGCCCGCCGGCGGCCAGTATTTCGGCGACTGGCGCGAAGGCGAGAAGCTGGCGCAGAACGGCCGCGGCATGACCTGGACCGACACTTCCACCGCGCCCAAGGACAACGGCGGCAACTGCTACAACTGCCACCAGATCAGCAAGGCGGAGATCTCCTTCGGCACCATCGGCCCCAGCCTGTACAACTACGGCAAGAACCGCGGCGTGACCGACCTGGCGGCGCCGACGGCGCAGCCCATCATCGAGTACACCTGGATGAAGATCTACAACGGCAAGGCCTACAACGCCTGTTCGAACATGCCGCGCTTCGGCCACGCCGGGCTGCTCGACGAGGAGCAGATGCGCGCACCTGATGGCGCTGCTGCTCGACCCGAAGTCGCCGGTCAACCAGTAAGCCGCCCGAGCCCCAGCCCGGCCTCGCCGGGCTTTTTCGGCTTCCAAACATAAGCAGTCACTGATCATGAGCCTGAGCAAGCGCGAATTCCTGCAGGTGCTGGCGCGCCGCCTCGGTGGCCGGCATGGGCCTGGCCCGCTATGCCGACGCCGACGCGGCCACGGCCGAAGCCGGCCTGTACGACCTGCCGCCGCTGGGTCGGCGCCGGCCACGTCAGCTTCCTGCACATGACCGACTGCCACGCGCAGCTCAAGCCGATCTACTTCCGCGAGCCCAGCGTCAACCTCGGCGTCGGCGCGCATGCAGGGCCAGCTGCCGCACCTGGTGGGCGAGCACCTGCTGAAGAAGGCCGGCATCGCGCCCGGCACGCGCATGGCGCACGCCTTCACCTTCATCGACTTCGAGCGCGCCGCGCGCCGCTACGGCAAGGTGGGCGGCTTCGCGCACCTGGCCACGCTGGTCAAGCGCCTGAAGGCCAGCCGCCCGGGCGCGCTGCTGCTCGACGGCGGCGACACCTGGCAGGGCTCGGCCACCGCGCTGTGGACCAACGCGCAGGACATGGTCGACGCCTGCAAGCTGCTCGGCGTGGACGTGATGACCGGCCACTGGGAGTTCACCTACGGCATGGAGCGCGTGAAGGAGATCGTCGAGAAGGACTTCAAGGGCCAGATCGATTTCGTCGCCCAGAACATCAAGACCACCGACTTCGGCGACCCGGTCTTCGCGCCCTACGTGATGCGCGAGATGAACGGCGTGCCGGTGGCCATCGTCGGCCAGGCCTTCCCCTACACGCCGATCGCCAACCCGCGCTACATGGTGGCCGACTGGGAGTTCGGCATCCAGGACGCGAACATGCAGAAGGTGGTCGACGAGGCGCGCGGCAAGGGCGCGCAGGTCGTCGTCGTGCTGTCGCACAACGGCATGGACGTCGACCTGAAGATGGCCAGCCGCGTGCGCGGCATCGACGCCATCTTCGGCGGCCACACCCACGACGGCGTGCCGGTGGCGGTGCCGGTGGCCAACGCCGGCGGCACGACGCTGGTCACCAACGCCGGCAGCAACGGCAAGTTCCTCGGCGTGATGGACTTCGAGGTCAAGGGCGGCAAGGTCGCCAACTACCGCTACCGGCTGCTGCCGATCTTCTCCAACATGCTCGCAGGCCGACCCGGCGATGGACGCGCTGATCACCAAGGTGCGCGCGCCCTACGAGGCCAAGCTGGCCGAGAAGCTGGCCGTCACCGACGGCCTGCTCTACCGCCGCGGCAACTTCAACGGCAGCTGGGACCAGCTGCTGTGCGACGCGCTGATCGACGTGCAGGGCGCGCAGATCGCGTTCTCGCCCGGGCTTCCGCTGGGGCACCAGCCTGCTGCCGGGCGACGCGATCACGCGCGAGCTGATGATGGACCAGGTGGCGATCACCTACCCCTACGCCACGCGTCACCGACATGTCCGGCGAGATGATCAAGACCGTGCTCGAGGACGTGGCCGACAACCTGTTCAACCCCGACCCCTACTACCAGCAGGGCGGCGACATGGTGCGCGTGGGCGGCCTGGAGTACACGCATCGCGCCGGGCGAGAAGATGGGCTCGCGCATCACCGACATGCGGCTGGGCGGCAAGCCGATCGAGGCCGGCAAGACCTACAAGGTGGCCGGCTGGGCGCCGGTGTCCGAGGAGGCGCAGCAACGCCGGCAGCAAGCCGGTGTGGGAGGTCGTCGAGACCTGGCTCAAGTCGCAGCCGGGCGGCCGCGTCAAGCCGCGCACGCATCAACACGCCCACGCTGCTGGGCGTGCAGGGCAACCCGGGCGTGGCCTGAGCGAGGGCACAATGAAGGCCACGCCGCGCCGCACCGAAGGTTGCACGCGGCTTTCAGCCCGGCCCCCGAGCGTGCCGGGCTCAGCCTTCCTGGTGCCTCATGGATGCTCCCCGCGACACGACCGACCTCACCGATGAACAGCTCGAGATCAGCCTGGGCAGCGCGCTCGAGCTGAGCCGGCTCGGCCTGGGCACCTTGATCGACATCCGCCAGGCCTTCGAGATCGAGATGAAGGGCCCGATCCCGGACACGGTGCACATCCCGCTGTTCGAGATCAAGCTGCTGCTCGGCCACACGCTGACCGAGGACGAGCAGGACATCGTCGATGCCGGCAAGCCCACCGAGATGGACGTGAAGGACTTCTTCACGATGGTCAACCGCCTGCACCACGTGCACGACCGTGTCCTGCTGTGCGTGTGCAACAGCGGCCGCCGCAGCCTGTACGCGGCGCGACTGCTGCGCTCGCTCGGCTACGCCAAGGCGCTGTCGGTGGCCGGCGGCTTCCAGGCCTGGAAGAAGCTGCAGGCGCCACCGGCGGCACCCTGAGGGACGTCGGCCCGACGTCCGGCGCCGGGCCAATCACGCCGGCCCGGTCAGAACCGGTGCGTGTACATCAGCTGGAAGTTGAGCTGTTCGTGCGTGATCACCACGCCCTGGCCGTTGGTGACCTTGCTCTCGGGAGCCACGGTCATCGAGGCGTTGAACTCGCTCGCCGGTGAGAACCTGTAGCCGAAGCCGGCCGTGTAGTGGTCCTTCACGGTGGCCGGGAACAGCGGGTTCACGTACGCGTCGGGGATCGGGTTGTCGGACAGGTTGAGGCCGGCGCGCAGCGTCAGCGCAGGGTTGACGGCCCAGGCCACGCCGAGGTTCACGACGTTCTGGTCCTCCCAGTTCTGCGGCAGCGCAAAGCTCACCGAGCCGCCCATGCCGGCGCTGTCATAGCGCATCTTGAAGTCCTTCATCACGTTGGACCAGCCGATGCGCTTGAGGTCGGCGGCCAGCAGCAGCGCCGGCGTGGCCTGCCAGCTGACGCCCAGCGCCACGGTGGAAGGCCACTGGAAGTCGACGACGGTCAGGCGGCCGTTGTCGGCGAAGCCTCCGGCGGCGCTCATGCTGGCCCCGGTGGTCGAGGTCTGCATGTCGCCCAGCGAGGATTCGAACTGGTACGACGCGCCCAGCGTGACCGTGGCGGCGGGCTTGTAGACGGCGCCGATCTTGGCCGCCCAGCCGGTGGACGAGGCCGCCCCGGTGAAGTCGTTGTCGTTGGAGAAGTCGATGCGCGCCCACGGCGCGTTGGCCAGACCCTGCATCGCGTTGCCGAGGTTGCCCGAGGCGCCCGTCACCAGGCCGCCCAGCTGTTGGCCGCTGGCGGCGAAGCGCATGTCCAGCCCGGCCCACATGAAGTCGAGCGTGCCGCCGATGGCGAACTCCGGCGTCACCTGGTACGTCAGCGGCAACATCACGCGGCCGACGCCGAGTTCCGAGCGCACCGGCTGCCCCGAGCCCGCCGCCAGGAAGCTGTCGGCCGCGTAATCGGTGCCCATGCCGCCCTGTGCAAAGATGCCCAGGCCGTAGGTCCAGGGGCCGCTGCGCCGGGCGTAGCCGAAGGCCGGCATCACGTAAGAGGTGCCGCTCGACTCGGCGGTCGGCATGCCGGCCATCGAACTGGCGACGTCCGGGCCCAGAAAGCCGATGGCGGCGTCGAGGCGCGCGCCCGGCGCCATCAGCGCCAGCGTGGCCGGGTTCTGCGCCATCGCGGCGGTGCCGTGGTCGATGGCCTGCGAGGCGCCGCCCATGCCGGTGGAGACCGGACCGTAGCCTTCCATGTTCATGCCGTTGGTGGCCCAGGCGGCCAGCGGTGCGGCGCAGGCTGCGGCGATCGGGGTGAGCTTGAGCAAGTGCCTGAAAACCTTCATGTCCTGTCTCCTTGGAGTGTGTGTGGGATGGGTGGTAAAGCGGGGCGGGGTCACCAGTTCGCCAGCAAGCGGCCCTTGACGACCTTGCTGGGCCAACGCTTCAGCGGGCTGTTGCCCTTCTCGATGCAGTCGCCGCTGCGGATGTCGAAAGCCCACTCGTGCTTGGGGCAGGTAGCGTGCAGCCCTCCAGCGCGAGGTGCGGGATGTTGGTGGTCTGGTGCGGGCAGCGGCTGTCGTAGACGCGCCACTCCTTCGTCGGCGCGGTGGACGAAGAGGCCGCGGCCGTCGCATTCGACGCGCTGCGTCTGCGCCGACCTTGAAGCCCTTGGTGGCCATGACGTCGTGCCAGTCGCCGGCGGCGCCCAGCGCGCCGGGCTGGAACTCGGGCAGGTCCATCGCCAGGATGATGTCGACCGCCCAGACGATCTTCGCCAGCCCCAGGATCGGGAAGGCCATCAGCAGCGCGTCCAGCACCTCGGCCGGCGTGCAGCCTTCGCGCAGCGCGCGGCCCAGGTACTGGCGCAAGCCGCGTTCGGTCTGCGAGTGCACCTTGCTGATGACGGAGATCAGGTTGCGCGTCTTCGGGTCGAGCTGCGTGCCGCAGGCCTTGAGAAAGGCGAAGTAGTGGCCCACGGCGTCGGGGCGGGCCTTGACGAGGTAGTTGAGGGCGTCACTCATGGCGTGGTGGCATCCAGTGGGGTTGTGAACGTGGACCAGCACCGGGCAGTCGGCCAGCCCGATGACCTTCTGCGCCGCGCCGCCGATCCAGGCGCGGCGCCAGGTGGTCGCCGCCGTGGCGCGCGACGGCCATCAGGTCGGCGCCGCAGCTCGCGCGCGGCGGCCAGCAGTTCGCTGATGCGGCTTGCCGGTGCGCAATTCGCCTTCGGCGCGGCGCGCCGAGGGCCCGTGCCTGCTGCACCGCGGCCTCCAGGGCCGCCTGCGCGGCCGGCTCGCGCGGCTGTCGCTGCTGGCCACGCACACCACGCGCAGCGGCAAGGCGCACTCGGCAGCCAGGGCCGCCGCCTGCGCGAGCAGGCGTGGTGTCGGGCGCCTGCGGGTCGACGCCGACCAGAACGCGCCGGCGTCCACATCGGCGCGCCGCGCGGCGCCACCAGCACGCTGCACGGCGCGTGGGCGAGGACCTTGCTGACCATCTCGCCCACCAGCAGGTTGGCCAGCAGCCTGCGCTTGCCGCGGCGGCGGATCACGATCAGGTCGGCCGCGCGCTCGCGCGCCTCGTCGACGATCTCGCCATAGGGCTCGGCGCCGCGGCGCGCGCGCAGGTCGAGCGCCACGCCTGCGCTTGCGCCAGCGCTTCCAGCGCCTCGCCGCTTGCGCGCGCCTGCGCGTCGGCCTTGGCGGCCAGCTGCGGCGCCACGACCTCGAACTCGGGGTTGCTCAACACCGGCAGCACGGCGGCCAGCGGCAGCCCGCCGTGGTGCGCCATGGCAAGCGCCAGCGCCTCGGCGCCGCTGTCGAATTCGCTGTGTTCGGTGGCCAGCAGCAGGCGCGAGAAGGTGCCATGGTCATCGGTCTCAATGCCCCCGCGTCAGCCAGCCCGACGCCGCCAGCAACACCACGCGCCACCTGCGGCCAGGCAGAGCGCCACGAAGGCGCGGTCGCCGCGGCGCAGGTACAGCGGCACCAGTGCCAGCAGGCACGGCAGCGAGCAGCCGGCCAGCATCGCGATGCCGAGAGGCCGGCGACGTCGCCCCGGTGCACCAGCGCCAGCCAGCCCCAGCCGATGGGCGACTGCGGTCTGCTGCAGATACGCCGCCACCGGCTGCCCCCACAGCGCGGGCAGCTGCTCCAGCGGCACGTGCGGGCGGTCAAGCCCGGTCACGTAGGCGGCGAAGCTGAGCACCAGCACGAGCAGGCCGACGCGGGTGCCCCAGTCCAGCAGCCGCGCGTAGCGCAACTGCTCGGCGCGGCTGGCGGCGACGGCGGTCTTCGTCGGGCGACGCTTCATGGCCACACCCCGGTGCCCTTGAGCAGCGCGCGCAGGCCGGCGAACAGCAGCACGCGCGATCACCATGCGCCGGATCACCGAGCCCTTGAGCACGTTGAGCAGCCGCGCGCCGATGCGCGCGCCCAGCATCATGCCCACCACCGAGGGCACGGCGACCATCGGCAGCACCGCACCCGGTTGATGTAGACCCAGGCCGCCGACGAATCCACCAGCGACAGCACCAGCCCCGAGGTGCCCGCGGACACCTTCAGCGGTGCGCCCATCAGCAGGTTGAGCGCCGGCACGTTGGCCCAGCCGGCGCCGATGCCGAACATGCCGGCCAGCACGCCGATGCCCAGGAAGACGACCAGGCCCGGCACGCGTGCGGTGCACCTGCCAGTTGCACGCGCGGCCGCGAGGCGCCGTCGACGAAGACGCCGTTGAGCGCCAGCGCCTGCGACAGCGCGTCGGGCTGCGCCACCTGCGGAAACTCGGACTTCTTGGTCACCAGCATCAGCACCACGATGCCCAGCACCACGCCGCCCAGCAGCATCTGCACCACATTGGCCGGCATGGCCAGGCCCAGCATGCGCGCCGCCGATCGAACTAGGCCGACGCCAGCACCGCCAGCGGCAGCGCCAGCCGCAGGCTGCCCAGGCCGCCGCGCAACAGCATGGGCCCGGCCGCCAGCGCGCTGGCCAGCGCCACCAGCAGCCCGGCGCCGCGCACGAAGTCGAGGTGGAACGGGAAGAAGCTGCCGACGATGGGCACGAACAGCGTGCCGCCGCCGATGCCGGCCGGCACGGCGACGATGCCCATCAGGAAACAGACCACGAACAGCGCCAGCGGCCACACCCACCACGGCACGCCGCTGGCGGCGCCGCGGCCCGGCCGCCTGCGCCGAGGCCGCGAAAATCAGCAGCCCGCAGCCGTAGACCGCCGCGCGCGGCACGCCCATCAGGACACCGCCTGGTAATAGAGGTTTTGCGGGTGGTTGGCCTGCGCCAGGAAGAACCAGCGCTCGGCCAGCAAGCCCAGGTACTGCACCACGAACGCCAGCGCCAGCAGGCCCGCCGAGGCCGAGTTCAGGCCCAGTGCCAGCAGGCCCAGCGGCAACACGAAGGCACCCAGCAGGAACGCCCACTTCATCTGGCGCAGCGCTCCCGGCGTCTTGCCGTGGAAGAACTCGCGCGTGTTGAACGAACCGCCCATGAAGCCCATCGAACGCTGGGCGACCTGTGGGTGCCGGATACCGATCGCGCTCTGCAGCGTCGAGCGCGGCTTGAGCCGCGCATTGCGTGCCAGCGACAGGCTGCGGCTGACCAGCCCGGCCAGCGTGAAGACCAGCGCACAGGCGCCAAAGGCGGGCACCAGTCCCGGGCACCGAACGCGGCCAGCGCCGTGGCCAGGGTGCAGCCCGAGGCCAGGCCCAGCAGCGCATAGTTGACGAGCGTGAAGGTGCTGGCCCATTCCTGCAGGAAGCGCACCGATGCGTAGACCATGGCCGTGCACAGGAACAGCGCCAGGCAGGCCAGCGCGGCGATCGCGCCCCAACGCCGGCGTCCAGGCGGCAGCCACGGCATGGCCCACGGTCCAGAGGAAGAGCAGGCCCATGAACACCGGCAGCGCGATGACCTCGCGCGACAGCCACGAGGTGCGCCACATCGCCGCCGAGCGCCAGGCGCGCTCGGGCCGGCCGAGGTGGAAGAACGAGGCCACGAGCCCCCCGCCGGTGAGCGCGAGCGCGACCACGCCCGCCATGACGAAGAAGCCGCGCGCGCCGGATCCGGCGCCCGAGTAGCCCGCCATTTCAGCGCCGAACAGCGCCAGGAACAGGCCCTGGCCGGCGCCGATGAGCGTGGTGAGGAAGATGACGGAGAACGCGGGATTCATGGGGTGGCGCTTGGCGTGTGGGCCTCAGGTCGCATAGTCCTCGCGGCCGGCGCCCTGCTGCGGGAGCTCGGGCCGCTTGCCGTCGATCTTCAACGGGTTGTCCACGCGCTCGAGGTCTTCGGCATGGATCGCCAGGTCGGTGCGCCGGCGCGGCAGGTAGTGGTTGGCCGGGCGCGTGTTCCATTCGGGCATCAGCGCGTAGCCGCCGCGTTCGCGGATGGCCACCGAGACGCCCGACTCGGGGTCGTGCACGTCGCCGAACAGGCGCGCGTTCGACGGGCAGGCCAGCACGCAGGCCGGCTTGCGTTCGGCGGCGGGCAGCGCGGCGTCGGTGACGCGGTCCACGCACAGCGTGCACTTGGTCATCACCTTGCGGTCTTCGTCGAATTCGCGTGCGCCGTACGGGCAGGCCCAGCTGCAGTATTTGCAGCCGATGCACTTGTCGTAGTCGACGAGGACGATGCCGTCCTCCTGGCGCTTGTACGAGGCGCCGGTGGGGCACACGGGCACGCAGGGCGGGTCCTCGCAGTGCAGGCAGCTCTTGGGGAAGTGCACCGTCTGCGTATGCGGGTACGCGCCGACCTCGAAGGTCTGCACGCGGTTGAAGAAGGTGCCGCTGGGGTCCTTGCCATAGGGCTGGTCGTCGACCAGCGGGCCGGCCGAGCCCGAGGTGTTCCACTGCTTGCAACTCGTGACGCAGGCATGGCAGCCGACGCAGACGTTGAGGTCGATGACGAGGGCGAGTTGCGTCATCGCGGCGCCTTCTTCGTGCGGCCCAGTCCGGCCATCCAGGCGCGCCGCTTCGGCGCCGCTGTCATGCCGGGCACCGGCTTCACGGGCACGGCCTGCGGCCAGGTCTCCTGCGGCTCGTCGGCGCCGGCCGCGTAGATGCGCACGCGCACGTCGTACCAGGCGGCCTGGCCGGTGATGGGGTCGCTGTTCGAGACGGTACCGCCGCCGGCCACGGGCAGTTCCTCGCGGATCAGGTGGTTGAGCAGGAAACCGCGCTGCGATTCATTGGCGTCGGGCGTCAGGTGCCAGGCGCCAGCGGCCTTGCCGATGGCGTTCCAGGTCCACACGGTGCCGGGCTCGACGGCCTCGGAGTAGCGGCACATGCAGCGCACCTTGCCCCAGGGCGACTCGACCCACATCCAGCCGCCGTCGGCAATGCCCTCGGCCTGCGCCGTCAACGGGTTCACGAACAGGTAGTTGTGGGTGTGGATCTGGCGCAGCCAGGCGTTCTGCGAATCCCACGAGTGGTACATCGCCATCGGCCGCTGCGTCACCGCGTTCAGCGGGTATTTCGACAGGTCGGTGGCCTGCTCCTCGAGCGGTGCGTAGTAGAAGGGCAGCGGGTCGAAGTAGGTCTGCACGCGCTGGCGCAGCCGGTCCGGCGGCTGCTTGCCCTTGTGCCTGCCCTGCGCCGCGAGGCGGAAGCGCTGCAGGAATTCGGAATACAGGTGGATCACGATCGGGTCGCGGTCGCGGCGCAGGCCGGCGCCCTGCGCCCAGCGCATGTAGTCGTCGTTCCAGTTGCGCATGTACTGCAACTGCGGCGGCAGGTGGTGCTGGAAGACGCAGTTGTTCTTCTCGTACATCTCCCACTGCTTGGGATTGGGCTCGCCGCGCAGGCTCTTCTCGCCGCCCTTGCCGCGCCAGCCGGCCAGGAAGCCGATGCCCGAGCCCGGCGCCGTCTCGTAGTTGACGATGAAGTCGGGGTAGTCGCGGAATTTGCGGCTGCCGTCGGCGTGGGTGAAGGCCGGGAACTTGAGGCGGCCTGCCAGTTCGACCAGCACCTCCTGGAACGGCTTGCACTGGCCCGTGGGCGGCAGCACCGGGATGCGCACCGAATCGACCGGGCCGTCGAATTCCGAGATCGGCCGGTCCAGCATCGACATGCAGTCGTGCCGCTCCAGGTAGGTGGTGTCGGGCAGGATGAGGTCGGCAAACGCCGTCATCTCCGACTGGAAGGCGTCGCAGACGACGAGGAACGGGATCTTGTATTCGCCGCTCAGTTCTCCATCCGTGTGCTTGTCGTTCAACATCCGGCGGACCTCGGACGTGTTCATCGTCGAGTTCCAGGCCATGTTGGCCATGAAGATCAGCAAGGTGTCGATCGGGTACGGGTCTCCGCGCCAAGCGTTGGTGATGACGTTGTGCATCAGCCCGTGCGCCGACAGCGGGTGCTCCCAGGAGAAGCCCTTGTCGATGCGCACCGGCTCGCCCTGGGCATCGACGAACAGGTCGTCGGGGCTCTCGGGCCAGCCCAATGGCGCACCGTTCAGCGGCGTATCGGGCTGCACGGCTTCCGGCCCCTTGGGCGGGCGCGCATTGGGCGGCACCGCGCGCGGGTAGGGTGCCTTGTGGCGGAAGCCGCCCGGACGGTCGATCGTGCCCAGCAGGCTCATCAGGATGGCCAGCGTGCGGATGGTGTGGAAGCCGTTGCTGTGCGCCGCCAGCCCGCGCATGGCGTGGAAAGCCACCGGGTTGCCGGTGACGGAGTCGTGCTTCTTGCCCCAGGAATCTGTCCAGGCGATCGGCAACTCGATCTTCTGGTCGCGCGCGGTGATGCCCATCTCGTGCGCCAGGCGCCGGATGGTGGCTGCCGGAATGCCGGTGATGCCGCTGGCCCACTCGGCCGTGTAGGGCTTGACGCGCTCTTCCAGCAACTGGAAGGCGGGTACGGCGGGCGTGCCGTCGGGCATCGCGAAGCGGCCGAGCAGCGCCGGGTCGGCACCTTCGGCATGGTCGGCCACCGGCTGCTGGCTCAGGCGGTCCCACCAGTAGAAGTTGTGCGGCCGAAGCGGGTTGACGACGTCGCCCTCGGCATTGCGCAGCATGAGGCCGAAGTCGTCGCTGGCCGCGTCCTGGTTCACCAACTGGCCGGCATTGGTGTAGCGGGCCAGGAAGTCGCGGTCGTACAGGCCCAGCGCCATGATCTCGTGGACCAGGGCCAGCAGCAGCGCGCCGTCGGTGCCGGGCTTGATGGGCACCCACTCGTCGGCGATGGCCGAATAGCCCGTTCGCACCGGGTTGATGGCGATGAAGCGCCCGCCCTGCCGCTTGAACTTGGACAGCGCGATCTTCATCGGGTTGGAGTGGTGGTCCTCCGCGGTGCCGATCATCACGAAGAGCTTGGCGCGGTCGAGGTCGGGTCCGCCGAATTCCCAGAAGCTGCCGCCGATCGTGTAGATCATGCCGGCGGCCATGTTCACCGAGCAGAAGCCACCGTGCGCGGCGTAGTTGGGGGTGCCGAACTGGCGCGCGAAGAGGCCGGTCAGCGCCTGCATCTGGTCGCGGCCGGTGAAGAGCGCGAATTTCTTGGGGTCGGTGGCGCGCAGGTGGCGCAGCCGCTCTTCCAGCATCTGGAAAGCTTCGTCCCAGTCGATGGGGACGAACTCGTTGGCGCCGCGCTCGCTGCCCGGCTTGCGCTTCAGCGGCTGCGTCAGTCGCGCCGGCGAGTACTGCTTCATGATCCCCGACGAGCCCTTGGCACAGATCACGCCCTGGTTCAGCGGGTGCTCGGGGTTGCCCTCGATGTAGCGCACCTCGGGGCCGTCGTCGCCCTGGCGCAGGTGAACGCGGATGCCGCAACGGCACGCGCACATGTAGCACGTGGTGTTGCGGATCTCGGTGCCCGCACCGGGCAACGGGGGCGCGGTGGGGTCGTGCAGAGGTGAGGCCGGCATCGGGTAGGGTTTTCTGCGCGGCCGGTTCTGGCAGCGTGGCTTGTCTCCAGTCGCATTAGGCGCAACGGCCCGGTACAGCGTCTATTCCCGGGACGGGTAATGACCACGTAATCCAAATGGGGGATGGTCGGTCAGGGCCACTTCTCAGTCCGTCTGTGCTGGTCGCGACGCTGATTTAGGATAGGGTGGGCACCGGGAGGGTCGCTTGACGTGCGTCACGGTCGGGTCCAGGCAGGTGAGTTGGAGTTTCGCGGCGCGGTGTACGCTCGCGAGGTATGCGGGCGACGTTCGATGGCGTGGTCGCCCCGAACAGGGTCAAATATCGGGTAGAACGCTCAGCCAACAGCCCGCACCGACGGACCCGAGACATGTCACTTCAGATGCCTGACACTGCGCTGCTGCCGCCGCCCAAGGGCGGTGCGCGCGTGCATGAGGCCGGAATCCTGGCGGAGATTGCGGCGGGCCTGGCGGGCGAAGACGACCTCGGCCTGCTGCTCTCACGTTTTCTGGGCCCGATCGTGCAACTGGCGGGTGCCCAGGCCGGCGCGGTGAGGGTGCTGTCGGACGCCGGCGACCGGCTGCAGATGGTCAGCAGTCTCGGGCTGCCGGACGGCTTGTGCAGCCGTGAGCAGGCGGTGGACCGGCATTGCGGCCATTGCGGTGCCGCCGCCGACGCGCAACGGCTGGTCTGGGCCACCGATCTCAGCGCCTGCGCCGAGCGTTCGGAGGGCAGCTACTTCGGGCAGGGCTGCCAGCGCCTGCTGGCGGTGCCGCTGCAGCACCGCGGGCGCGTGCTGGGCGTCTACAACCTCTTCTTCGGCGACGCCGAGGAGCCCGGACCCGAGGTGCAGGCCATCCTGCGCTCGGTGGGCGAACTGCTCGGCCTGGCGCTGAACAACGCGCGCCTGGAGCAGGAGCACCTGCGCGCCACGCTGATGAAGGAGCGCCAGATGATGGCGGCCGAGGTGCACGACTCGTTGGCGCAGTCGCTGGCTTTCGTGCGGATGCGCATGCCGCTGCTGCAGGATGCGATGCTGGCGCACGACGACAGCCGCGCGCAGCGCTATTGCGACGACGTGCGCAGCGCCGTCGGCCAGGCGCATGCCAGCCTGCGCAGCATCATCACCCACCTGCGCGCACCGATGGACCCGCAAGGCCTGATGCACGCGCTGAGCGCCAGCGCCGACCATTTCCGGCGCTGCACCGGCGCCGAACTGGATTTCGTCAACGAAGTGCCGTCCCTGCGGCTGCCGCCCGAGCAGGAAGGCCAGGTGTTTCACATCGTGCAGGAAGCCCTCACCAACGTGGCGCGCCATGCCGGGGCCCGGCATGCCCGGCTGCAGATCTCGTCGGCACCTGGCGGCCTGATCCAGATCCTGGTCGAGGACGACGGCGCCGGCCTGCCCGCCATCGGTGGTGGTGGCGGTGCGCACTATGGCCTGGAGATCATGGGCGAGCGAGCGCGCCGCCTCGGCGGCACGCTCGAGGTCGGCGCACGCGTGGGGGGCGGCACTTGCGTCCGCCTGGCCTTCCCGGTGTCCGGTGCGCCGTCTGCCGTACGGCTCGAGGAACATGCCTGATGGCCGCGCCGCGCATCGTTCTGGTCGATGACCACGCGCTCTGCCGCAACGGCCTGACCGATCTGCTGACGCACCGCGGGGGCATGGAGGTGCTGGCTGCGCTGTCCGACCCCGACCAGCTGATGACGGTGCTGCGCGAAAAGCAGCCCGACCTCGTGGTGCTGGATCTGCGCATGCCGGCCATCGACGGTCTGGCGCTGCTGCGCCGCATCCGCGCCGAGGGCATCGACACCCCGGCGCTGATCCTGACCATGAGCGACTCCGAGGTCGACCTCTCGGCCGCGCTGCGTGCCGGCGTGCGCGGTTACCTGCTCAAGGACATGGAGCCCGAGGACGTGATCGCCGCCATCGGCAATGCCGCGCGCGGCGAGCTCACGGTGGCGCCGGCCATGACGCTCAAGCTGGCGCAGCTGCTGCAGTCGGGCAGCAAGGGCAGCGACCGCCGCGGCCTGCTGGCGTCGCTGACCGAGCGCGAACGCCAGATCCTGGAACACCTGGCGCGCGGCGAGAGCAACAAGACCATCGCGCGCGCGCTGGACATCAGCCACGACACGGTGAAGTTGCACGTGCGGCACATCCTGGCCAAGCTCAACCTGAGCTCGCGCGTGGAGGCGGCGGTATTCGCGGTGGAGGCCCGCAGCGGCGGCGGTGGCAACTACATGCCCCCCCCGCGCCCGCAACGCTGAGCGGGCGCCGGATCAGGTCACGGGCAGGCAGCCCAGTCGCCCGGCACCTTGCCGACCAGCAGCAGGAAATTCTCGAACGGCCCCATGTTGCCCATGGCCTCCATCTTCGGGCCCTCGAAGTGGAGGCGGCCGAACATCATCGCCTTCATGGGACCGTAGTCGCCGGCGCCCATCTCGCGCCAGCGCGGCGTCTCGGCCCACATCGCGTAGTCGGCGCCGCCGTCGAGCTTGGTGGCCCTGGACGGGCCGCCGTACACGCACTGCGCCTTGGCATCCTTCAGCGCGATCTGCATCTCGATGCGTGCGCTGTTCGGGCAGTCCGCCCGATGGATCTGCATGAGCTTGAAACCGCGGCCGCCGTCGTTCTTCATCCAGCCGGATTCGACCAGCTTGTCGGTCAGCGTGGCGTCGGCGTTCCAGGCCGTGCACATCGCCTGCGCCCAGGGTGCCGACATCGCTGCCGACAGGGCCTGTTGCGCGAGCGCCGACGGTGCGCCCGCCGAGGTGCCCACGAGCAGGGCGAGGGCGAGGGAGGTTCTGACGAGGGTCATGGTTCAGGCCGGGAGGGTGGAGAGGGCTGCCGCGGCGGGCTCGCCGGCCTGCTGGCCCTCGAACCAGGCCAGTTCCTTGCGCAACTTGACGACCTCGCCGACGATGGTCAGGCACGGCGACCGCAGACCCTCGCGCGCCACGGCGTCGGCCAGCGTGGCGAGCGTCGCGCACACCACGCGTTGCACGTCGAGCGTGCCCTGCGCCACCACGGCGGCCGGCCAGTCGGCCGGCAGGCCGTGCGCGACGAGTTGCCTGCAGATGCTCGCCAGCCCCGACAGGCCCATGTAGATCACCACCGTCTGGCGCGGCCGTGCCAGCGCCGGCCAGTCGAGGTCGCAACTGCCGTCCTTCAGGTGGCCGGTGACGAAGGTGCAGCTCTGCGCGTAGTCGCGGTGCGTGAGCGGGATGCCGGCGTAGCTGGCCACGCCGCAGGCCGCGGTGATGCCGGGCACGACTTCGAAGGGCACGCCCTCGCCGGCCAGGATCTGGAGCTCCTCGCCGCCGCGGCCGAAGACGAAGGGGTCGCCGCCCTTCAGGCGCACGACGTTGCGCCCGCCACGGGCCAGCCGCACCAGCAGCGTGTTGATGTCTTCCTGCGCCATGCTGTGGTGGCTGCGCTCCTTGCCGACGTAGATCCGTTCGGCCTGGGGGCCCACCAGCGCCATCACGCCGGGGCCGACGAGATGGTCGTAGACCACCACGTCGGCCTGGGCGAGCAGCCGGGCGGCGCGCAACGTCAGCAGCTCGGGGTCGCCCGGACCGGCACCCACCAGGTACACCGTGCCGCAGCTGGCGCGGCAGGCGGCGATCATGGCGGGGATATCGACGAATGAATTCATGCGTTGCTCCATCTCTTTACGGGTGCCCGTCAAGCGCCGCAGCGCGTGGTGGCGGCGAGGATTTCTCGCAGGGTGTGGGGGGTGACCGTGAATGTCATGGTCGAGCCCTTCAGTGTTCGCCCTTGGTGCGCAACAGCCCGGCCAGCCGGTTGCCCTGCTTCTGCGGCCCGCCGCGCGGAAACAGGTCGTGCAGGTGGTGGTTGCTGCCGCGCTCCGGACCCCAGGCCTCCGTGAAGTGCTTGATCATCACGCGCACCTGGGCCTGCACGCCGTGCTCCTGGAAATACTGGCGCAGGAAGCGGATCACCTCCCAGTGCGCCGGTGTCAGCACCAGGCCTTCCTCGCGTGCCAGCGCGCGGGCGAAGGCCTCGGACCAGTCGTCCAGGTGCAGCAGGTAACCCTCGCTGTCGGTAGGCACCGGGCGGCCGTCGACCTCGACCGAACGCTGAAGTGCAGTGGTCATCTGGCGGCTCCCGTTCAGGCGGTCAAGGCCAGCGTGTCGCACGGCGCGAGGGCCTGGGCCCGATCGCGCCGGCTGCGGACGAAGGCCATGAAGCGGGGTGCCCACCGCGAACCGGCGTCGGTGCGCAAGTGGGCGTACGAAGCGAGCAGGTTGTGGACCAGCACCCCGTCGTGCTGTCCGTCGATGCCATGGCCGCGCTGCACGCGGTAGGCGAAGGTGACACCGGGGTCGAGGTTCTCGAGGCTCGAGTGGTGGAACTCGTGGCCCCGCACGGGGGCGCTGCCGCCGTCTGCCCAGGGCATGGCCGCCGTTTCCTGCAACTGCACATAGCCGCGGCCCACCGGCCGCGCGTGCATCACCGCGTCGCCGGGGATGGCACCGACCATGCGTGCCGTGCGGCCCTGCCAGGTGATGCTGCGCGCCAGGAACATCAGGCCGCCGCATTCGGCGTAGGTGGGCAGGCCGCCGACGATGGCTTCGTGCAACGCGCCGCGCAGCGCGGCGTTGGCCTCCAGCCCGGCCATGCAGGCCTCGGGAAAGCCGCCGCCGATGAAGAGGCCATCGATGGCCGGCAACCGGGCGTCGTGCAGCGTGTCGATGGGGACGAGTTCCGCGCCCGCCGCTTCGAGCGCCGCCAGGTCGTCGGGGTAGTAGAAGCCGAAGGCGCGGTCGCGCGCGATGCCGATGCGCAGGTCGGGCCGGCGCGGGGCGGGGCGTGCCGCCGCGGATGCGGTGGCCGGGGGCACAGGCAGCGGCCCGGCCGACGCGGCGAGCTCGCGCACGCGGCCCAGGTCGACCTGCGCGCCGATGATGGCGCCGATGGCCTGCACCCGGGCCTGCGCGTCGTCGACCTCGGCGCAGGGCATCAGGCCGAGGTGGCGTTCCGTCATCGCGAGCCGGGCGTCTTCGGCCACCGCGCCGAGCACGGGCACGTCGGTGTAGTGCTCGATCACCGCGCGCAGCTTGGCTTCGTGCCGCGCCCCGCCGACGCGATTGAGGATCACGCCGCCGATGCGGATGTCGCGCTCGAAGGCCTGGTAGCCCAGGATCAGCGGCGCGATGCCGCGCGTCATGCCGCGCGCGTCGATCACCAGCAGCACCGGCAAGCCCAGCTTGCGCGCCACCGCGGCATTGCTGTTGCTGCCGTCCAGCGCCAGGCCGTCGTACAGGCCCTTGTTGCCTTCGACCAGGGCCATGTCGGCGCCAGGCAAGGCGCTGCGCGAAACAGCACTGCAACGCCGCGTCGTCCATCAGGTGCGGGTCGAGGTTGAAGCACGGCCTACCGGCGGCGGCCGCCAACCACATCGGATCGATGTAGTCGGGGCCCTTCTTGTACGGTTGCACGTGGGTGCCCTGGGACGTCAGCGCGGCGCACAGCCCGAGCGAGACCGTGGTCTTGCCCGAGGACTTGTGCGCGGCGGAGACGAGCAGGCGGTCCATCGCGTCAGGGTTTCGCCGCGGCGAGATCGTCCTGCGGCAGGAAATCGAAGGCGCGCACGCCGACGACGGTGAGCAGGAAGGCCGCGCCCAGCCCGCCGACGCCGAGCAGGAACTCGGGCAACGAGGGCGCGTAGTGCTCGACGGCGCCGTCGGCGAAGCTGCTGCTCACGGCGTGGCCGGGAAAGACTTCCAGCGGGAAGGCCTGGCCGCCGATGATGAAGACGAACAGCCAGGCGAAGGCGCCCAGGATCACCAGCGCCGACGCCGCCAGCATGCCGCGCTGGCCATGGAAACGCCGATGGAACAGCAGCACCAGCGGCGCCACCGAGCCGAGGAGCACGTAGCCGACCCAGAACAGCAGCGGGTAGATGCCGCCATCGCGAAGGATGAAGGCCTCGAAGCCCTCCTGGCGCGCGAAATAGAGGTTGGTCAGGTGGTACACGGCGACCAGGTACAAGGACGCGGCGATGAAGATGGCGAGCAGACGCGACAGGCGCCGCTGGATCTCGGGCGCCAGGGCGCGACCGTTCCAGGCGTACATGGTGGCCTGAACGACCAGGAACACCGCCAGCCCCCAGCCGAATGACAGCACGATGAACAGCGGCGCCAGCAGCGCCGACTGGTAGGCCTGGCGTGCGACCAGGAAGCCGAAGATGGAGCCGGTGCCGGTGGTCAGCACGAAGCGCCACACCAGGGCGGCCAGGCCGGCGGGCCTGGACCAGGCGTTGAAGCGGCGCTCGAACATCGTCCAAAGGTAGACGACGACGATGCCCGTCATGCCCGAATAGAGCAGCACGTTCCAGGCGAAGACCGACGTCGGGTTGTAGTGAGTCGCGGCGACGATGATGCGCTCGGGTCGGCCCAGGTCGAGCATCAGCACCATCAGCCCGCCGGCCAGCAGCGCCAGGCACAGCAGGCCGGACAAGGGTGCGCGCGACTTGTACACCGGTTGGCCGAAGACCGAGCCGATGGAGGCCACGTTGAGCACGCCCGAGGCGGCCACGATCATGAAGATGGCGAACACGTGCGGCAGGCCCCACACCACCTGGTTGGTCATGCCCGTGACGATGTGGCCGTGGATCTCCATGTAGTGCGCCGCACCGAGGCCGAGCGCGGTGACCAGGCCGCCGATGAGGACGAGCAGCCAGAAGTTGCGGGTGTCGCTGGTGGCATTCATCGCTCAGATCCCGTGGTAGCGGACGCCGGGGTCCAGCTTCAGGTCGGCGCGCAACTGCGTGGTCTGGATCTCGCGCACGCGCCGCGAAATCTCGCTGCTCGAGTCGTTGAGGTCACCGAAGACGATGGCGCCGTGGCCGGCCCGGGTGCAGGCTTCGGCGCAGGCGGTGGTCTTCTCGCCCTTGTCGATGCGGTGCACGCACAGCGTGCAGCTCTCGACGCAGCCCTTGCCTCGCGGCACGTCGGGCTTCTGGTCGCTGAGTTCCTCGTGCACGAACGACCGCGCCTTGTAGGGGCAGGCCATCATGCAGTAGCGACAGCCGATGCAGCTGTGCCGGTCGACGAGCACGATGCCGTCGGCGCGCTTGAAGGAGGCGCCGGTGGGGCAGACATCGACGCACGGCGGCTCGGCGCAGTGCTGGCACATGACCGGCACCGACGAAGCGCGGCCGGTCCTGATTTCCTTGATCTCGACCTTGCGGATCCACTGCGCCGAGGTGGGAGACGGCTTCGGATCGAGACCGTTCTCGGTGTTGCAGGCGGTGACGCAATCGGTGCAGCCGCTGGCGCACTTCGTGGTGTCGATCAGCATGCCCCAGCGCACCTTGGGGCTGGCGCCGGACGTCGGCGCGGCCGCCTGGGCGATCTCGATCAGCCGGATGCCGGGCGCGAGCATGACGCCGGCCACGCCGGCGGCAGCGACGCCGAGGAAGCCGCGGCGGCTCACTTCCGTGCCCCCTGTGCGACCACCGTACCGGACTTGCTGGTGTGGCACCCGAAGCAGTCGATCTTCACCGCCGCGTAGCTGTGGCAGCTGACGCAGAAGTTGGTCTCGGTCTTCGCGACGCTGCCCGTCGTCTGGCTGGCGTGACACTCGATGCAGCCCTTGAGGCTGAATTTCGCGCCGCGGATGCCGCCGTGCACGGTGTCGTCGCGCTGGTGCTTGAGAAAGTCCATGTGGCTGCGGCGCATCACGGCCGGGTCGGCCACGCACGACGTCCCGGCGGTTGCGGGTTCGATCACCGGCTTCGGCGTGCGGCCGGCCGGCTCGGCGGCAAGCGTCCCGCCCGCGGTCAGGGCCGCCAGCAAGCCGATCAGCGCCGTGGTCGAGCGCATGGGTCTACTCTCCCAGGCCCATCTGGATGTAGCCCGTGGGGCACACATCCTTGCAGATGTGGCAGCCGATGCACTTGGTGTAGTCGGTGTCGACGTAGCGGCCGGTCGTCGACTTGGACTTGGGCACCTTGAACACCGCCGTCTGCGGGCAGTAGACGACGCAGTTGTCGCACTCGAAGCACTGGCCGCAACTCATGCAGCGCTTGGCCTCGGCCTGCGCCTGCGCTTCCAGCAGCGGGATCAGGCGTTCCTCGAAATTGCTCAGCGCCTCTTCGGCCGTCAGCGAGACGATCTTGCGCCGGTTGCGCGGCGTGTAGTTGAAGTGGCCGAGGAAGAGCTCGTTGTGCGGGATGACGTAGCGGTCGGAGCGGTTGTCGTAGTTGTGGATGGCGCCGGTGCTGCTGTCGGTGCCCCAGGTCGGCTCCTCGATCTGCGTCACCTTCAGGCCCTTCTCGACCATCTTGCGCATGAGGTCGAAGCCGTGCACGTCGATCTTCGGCCGCTTTTCCAGCGGCTCGCTGCGCAGGTGGCGATCGATGCCGTCGGCGGCGATGGCGCCGTGGCCGATGGCGGTGGTCAGCAGGTGTGGGCGCACCACGTCGCCGCCGACGAAGATGCCGGGCTGGCCCTGCACCTGGTAGTTCTTGTCGGAGGCGATGACGCCCTTGCCGTTGTTCAGCGACTCCAGGCCGGTGAAGTCCACCGCCTGGCCGATGGCCGAGACGATGAGGTCGGCCTCGAGGTCTTCCTCGGTGCCGGGGATCACCTTCACGTCGAGCCGGCCGCCGATCATCTTGGCTTCGCAGCGCGCGATGCGCAGCGCGGTGGCGCGGCCGCCGGCGTCGCGGATCACGGCCACCGGGGCCATGCTGCCGCGGATGGCGATGCCTTCGCCCAGCGCATGCTCGACCTCGTGCTTGCTGGCCTGCATCTTCTCGATGTCGAAGATCGACGTCAGCGTGACTTCGGCGCCCTGGCGCCGCGACAGCGACGCCGCGTCGTGCGCGGCGAAACCGGCGATGGCGTTCTCGGGCCGGTCGCTCTCGTGGATCTGGTCGATGTGGCCGAGGCGCCGCGCCACGGTGGCGACGTCGATCGAGGTGTCGCCGCCGCCGACCACCACCACGCGCTTGCCGACGTGCTGCATGCGGCCGTCGTTGAAGGCCTTCAGGAAGGCGGTGGCGGTGACGACGTTGGGCGCGTCGCTGCCTTCCACCGGCAGCGGGCGGCCGCTCTGCGCGCCCAGGCCCAGGAACACGGCGTCGAAGTCGGCCTTGATCTGGTCGAGCGTGATGTCGGTGCCGATGCGGCAGTTCATGCGCACCTGCACGCCCAGGTCCAGGATGCGCTGGATCTCGGCGTCGAGCACCGCACGCGGCGTGCGGAAGCCCGGGATGCCGTAGCGCATCATGCCGCCGAGTTCCGGGCGCTCGTCGAAGATGGTGACCGAGTGGCCCTTCTTCGCCAGCTGAAAGGCGGCCGACAGGCCGGCCGGGCCGCCGCCGATGACGGCGACGGTCTTGCCGGTCTGCTGAGTCGGCTTGGGGAAGGCGAGCTTCTTCTCGATCGCCCATTCACCCAGGAAGTGCTCGACGGAGTTGATGCCGACGAAGTCCTCCACCTGGTTGCGGTTGCAGCCGGACTCGCACGGCGCCGGGCAGACGCGGCCCATCACCGACGGCAGCGGGTTGGCCTCGGTCAGGCGGCGCCAGGCGTATTCCTGCCACGGCATGCCGGCGGGAGGCTTCTCCACGCCGCGCACGATATTCAGGTAGCCGCGGATGTCCTCGCCCGAAGGGCAGCTGCCCTGGCATGGCGGCGTGCTCTGGATATAGGTCGGGCACTTGTGCGAGTGGTCGGCGTCGAAGATCTCCTGCTGCCAGGCGAGCGGCTTGTCGTCGCCGTCCTTGTAGCGGCGGAAGGTCAGCGGCTGGGCCGGGGCCTGGTCGAGTGGGGCGGACATGGTTCAGTCTCCAAGGGTTGGGATGGCGGCAGCCGGTCACTTGTTGGCGAGGCGGACGATGCCCAGCGCCTTGAGCACGTATTTCTCGTAGATGGGCTCGGAGTTGCCGGTCTTCATCTTGCGCATGAAGTATTTTTCGAAGCCGATCTTGGCCAGGTGCACCCACTTGCCCTTCTTGAACCAGTTCACGTTGCGCGGCGGGATCTGCGGCAAGGCCACGAAGGCGGCGCCGGTGTCGCCCATGTCGGCCAGGCAGATCGCGTTCCAGGTGGCCCGGGTGTCCACCGGGCGCCCGGCCAGCTCATCGGCAATGTTGTGCACGATGGCGCTGACCATCGTCTCGATCATGTAACCGGTCTTGGGCGCGCCGGTGGGCACGGGGGTGGCTTCCACCGGCGGTATGGCCACGCACACGCCGGCCGAGAAGATGTTCTTGTAGGCCTTGCTGCGCTGGTGTTCGTCGATGAGCACGAAGCCCCGCGGGTTGCACAGGTTGGGCACCGCCGCCACCGCGTCCACGCCCTTGAAGGCGGGCAGCATCATGGCCATCTTGAACGGCACCTCGTGCTCCTTGAAGACGTTGCCCAGGTCGTCGAGCTGGGTCACGAACATCTTGCCGGCCTCGACCTTGGTGGTCTTGGCGTTGGTGATCCACTTCATGTCGTGGCCACGGAGATCGCTCTCCAGCATGCTCTTGCTGTCACCGACGCCGCCCAGACCCAGGTGGCCGATGTAGGGCTCGCTGGTGACGAAGGTGATGGGCACCTTGTTGCGGATCTTGCGCCGGCGCAGGTCGGTGTCGAGGATGAAGGCGAACTCGTAGGCCGGGCCGAAGCAGCTGGCCATGGGCATGGCGCCGATGACCACCGGGCCCGGGTTCTTGACGAAGTCCTGGTACTGCGCCCAGAAGGCCTCGGCGTGGTTCACCGTGCACACCGAGTGCGTGTGCCGCCCCCGGTGGCAGAGCGGGCCCGGCGCCCGGCACCTCGTCGAAACTGAGCTTGGGGCCGGTGGTGATGACCAGGTAGTCGTAGGCCACGTCCTGGCCGCCGTCGAGCACGAGCTTGCTGTTCGTCGGCGTCGATCTGCGTCACGGCCTTGGCGATGAAGCCGATGCCCTTGCGCTCGAGCAGCGGCGCCACCTGCAGGATCACCTCTTCGCGCTTGCGCCAGCCCACCGCGACCCAGGGGTTGGAGGGCACGAACTGGAAGTAGTCCACCGCGTTGACCACGGTGACCTTGTGTTCCTTGCCGAGCGTGGCGCGCATCTCGTAGGCGGCGGGCATGCCGCCGAGGCCGGCGCCCATGATGACGATGTGTGCCATGTCGGTGTTCCTCCGTGATGCCGTCACTCGGGCTCGCCGAGCCGGATGGCCTTGCTCACCAGCTGGTGCACGCCGCCGACCATGCTCATGTCGAAGCCGTAGTAGGGCAGCACCTTGGAGAACTGCGCCTTGCAGATGGCGCAGATGGTGGCCATGAAATTCACGCCGTGCTCGTCGACCACGTTCTTCAGCGCCTCCATGCGCGGCAGCGCGCCCTTGACGCGGATCTCCATCAGGTCGTCGGTGAGCAGGCCGCCGCCGCCGCCGCAGCAGAAGGTGGACTCGTGGATGGTCCCGGGCGCCATGTCGTGGAAGTTGTTGGCCACCGCCTTGATGATCTCGCGCGGGATCACGAACTGCCCGCCGGGCATGGTGCCCATGCGCGAGGCGCGCGCCACGTTGCACGAGTCGTGGAAGGTGATGATGCGGTCGTCGTTCTTTTCCTTGTCGAACTTCAGCGCGCCGCGCTGGATCAGGTCGTAGGTGAACTCGCAGATGTGCTGCGGCACCGGGTAGCGCGGGTCGAGCCAGTCGAACGGCCCCATCAGCGTATTCCAGAAGCTGTAGGCCACGCGCCAGGCATGGCCGCATTCGCCGACGACGATGCGCTTGACGCCCAGCTCCTGCGCCGCTTCCTTGACGCGCAGCGAGATGTTGCGCATCTGCTCGTAGTTGCCGATGAAGAGGCCGAAGTTGCCGGCCTCGCTGGCCTTGGTGGACAGCGTCCAGCTTGATGCCCGCGGCGTGGAAGACCTTGGCGTAGCCGATCAGGCTCTCGACGTGCGGCTCGCTGAAGAAGTCGGCCGACGGCGTGACCAGCAGCACCTCGGCGCCCTCCTCGTCGAGCGGGAAGCGCACGTCGAGGCCGGTCTCTTCCTTGGTGTCCTCTTCCAGCCCGAGCAGGGTGTCTTCCAGCGCCGGCCCGGGGATGCCCAGGTTGTTGCCGATGCGGTGCACCTTGCCGATGATCTCGTTGGCGTACTTCTGGCCCAGGCCCACCGAGTCCATGATCTCGCGCGCGGCCATCGTGACCTCGGCGGTGTCGATGCCGTAGGGGCAGAACACGCTGCAGCGGCGGCACTCGGAGCACTGGTTGTAGTAGCTCCACCACTGGTCGAGCACGTCCTTGGTCATGTCGACCGCGCCCACCAGCTTGGGGAAGTGCTTGCCGGCGAAGGTGAAGTAGCGGCGGTAGACCGCGCGCATCAGGTCCTGGCGCGCCACCGGCATGTTCTTCGGGTCGCCGGTGCCCAGGAAGTAGTGGCACTTGTCGCTGCAGGCGCCGCAGTGCACGCAGGCGTCCATGTAGACGCGCAGCGAGCGGTACTTGTCGAGCAGCTCGCCCATCTTGGCCACGGCGCGCTGCTCCCAGCCTTCGGTGAGCTCGCCGGGGAAGCCGACTGCGGCCTGGATCGCGGGCGAGGCGACGAAGGGCTTGCAGGTGCGACGTCGCGCCCGCGGCCACCAGCGGGATCACCGGGTAGGGCTTGAGCGCGGGGGTCTCGAACGTGGCGGTGGCCACGGCGTGCGTCCTCGGCTACTTCTTGTCGAGCGCGGCGGCCCAGGCGGCGACGTGCCGCGCTTCGCGCGAGGTGTCGGCCTGGTTGCGCGTGGGGCTGAAGAACAGGCCCGGCGCGTGCAGCAGCTTGCTGATCGGGAAGACGATCATCAGCAGCGCCACCAGCGCCAGGTGCAGCAGCAGCAGCGGATCGGCCGGCAGCGGCTGGATGTCGAAGCGCATCAGCCCCAGCATGAAGGCCTTGACGGCCACGATGTCGGTGTGTGCGCACGAAGCGCATGCCCAGGCCGCGTGAGCCCGATGGCCAGCAGCAGCGCCAGGTGCAGGTGGTCCGACGGCGTGGAGATGTAGCGCACGCGGTCGACCAGGAAGCGCCGCGCCCACAGCCCGCCCAGGCCCGCCACCATCGCGAAGCCGGCATAGGTGCCGAAGGGCTGAACGAAGGCGATGAGCGTCCCACACCGGCTGCTGGAAGTAGCGCACGTGGCGCAGCAGCACCAGCAGCAGCGCGGCGTGGAACATCCAGCCGAAGATCCAGGTCCACTTGCTGGCCTTGAACAGGCTCTCGAAGAAGACCACCTCGCGCGTCAGCCGCAGCGCCACGCCGCCGGTGGTGGTGGGCGCCGGCGTGGTGGGGATCTTCAGCGGCGCCGGCGTGCGCGCATAGCTGCGGATCTTCAGCGCCACGCCCACGACCAGGATCGCGGTGGCGGCATAGAAGAGCGCGGCGTAGGCGATCGAGAGCATGCCGGTCCTTCAGTGCGGTGCGAAATCTCGCGACAGAAACCGTAGCGAGCCGGTCGAGATCGGGTCGAGAAGCGCAGCCGTACACCCGTACGGCGAGCAACGCAGGCCCGATATCGGCTGGCGCAGCAGGTTTATGCGCGAGATTTCAGACGCAGCCGGTCGGCTTGGGCAGGCCGGCGATCTTGCAGGCCTGCTTGGCCGGGCCGTAGGGGAACAGCTCGTACAGGTACTTGCTGTTGCCCTTCTCCGGGCCGAGCTGCTTGCCGATGGCCTTGGTCAGCACGCGCACCGCGGGGGCGATCTGGTACTCGTTGTAGTAGTCGCGCAGGAAGTTCACGACTTCCCAGTGGCTGGGCGTCATCTCGACGTTCTCGCCCTGCGGCGAGGACCTTGCCGATGTCCTCGTTCCAGTCGGCGAGGTTGACCAGATAGCCTTCTTCGTCGGTTTCGTAGGTGGCGCCGTTGACTTCGATGCCCATGTCTGTTGTCTCCTTGGGGAATGACGGTCTGGCCTTACAGCCAGGATTGGTTGTTGGGGTGCTCGGCGACGAGGTCGACGAAGCCGGCGTAGTCGACGGCGGTGACGCCGTCGACCAGCTTGCCGGCCATGCCGCGCGCCTCGACGTCGGGCTGCAGCGCGTAGACCTTGAGCCGCTTCATCGCGTCGGCGATGCCGGAGCCGGCGGCGCCGGCCTGGGTGGCGGCGTAGACGGCGTCCTCGATCAGCAGCAGCGCCGAGCCGGCCTTGGCCAGGCGCAGGCAGCTCTGCAGCGACGAGGTCTGCGCGTGCGACTTGTTGACGATGTGCAGCATCGGTCTCGTTCGTCGTCAGAAGGACAGGACCACGTCCTGCTCGGCCATCAGGTCGGCCATCTCGGCGCTGGACAGCACCTCCACGTCGACCAGCAGGTCGGCCTCGGTGAGGCCGCGCGCTGCCATCGACTCGCGCTCCACGTAGAGCTTCTCGACGTCGTAGCCGTCGAGCGCGCGGTAGGTGGGCGAGTGGTTCTTGATGCCGATGCCCTTGGGGTTCTGGCCCTTGACGATCTCGTAGACGCCGTCGTCGAGGAAGACCAGGCTCACGTCCTGGTCGAAGGTGGCGGCGATCAGCACCACCTCCAGGCTCTCCAGCGCGTAGATCGTGCCGAAGGGCGCCTTGCGGTTGACGAACATGAATTTCTTGACGGCCGCCATCGCATCAGTCTCCGAAGGTGACCATGCGGTCGGCCTTGATGCCGCTGTCGACCAGCTGGCCCAGGCCCGAGATGCGGAAGCCCGGCGCCAGCACCTCGTCCTTGATGCCGCGGCGCAGCGCCGCGGCCACGCAGACCACCAGGTCGACGTCGTGCTCGGCCTTCAGCGCCGACCAGCGGTTGACGACGTGGCGGTCGTCCTGCGGCGGCTCGGTGAGCCGGGTCGCGTTGTAGACGCCGTCGTGATAGAAGAAGACGCGCTGCACCTCGTGCCCCTGGGCGATGGCGGCCGCGGCGAACTGGTACGCCGTGTCGCTGGCCTGGTGCGTGTAGGGGCCTTCGCTGACGAGCAAGCCGAATTTCATGTCTGGGCCGTTCTATGCGTCAGAAGCGGATGTGCGTCGACGCGTTCAGGTTGGCGCGCGAGCCGCGCCAGTCGTCGATCAGGTACTTGGTGAAGGGCAGGTCGCACTTCTCGAAGAAGCGCGGCCAGCCGATGCGCTCGACCCAGTCCGACAGCCGCTCCCACGAGCGCGCATCGTTCCTTGTAGGTGTAGAGGATCTTCTTCACCATCGCCGACACTTCGGGCCAGCGCGGCGGGTTGTTCGGCAGGCCCGACGCGACCATCTTCATGAAGGTGGGCTTGCCGCGGGCGTTGGAGTTCTTGCCGCCGACCCAGATCGCCAGCTTGCTGTGCTCGGGGTCGTTGATCTGCATCGGCGGGCACGGGGGGTAGCAGGCGCCGCAGCAGATGCACTTCTTCTCGTCGACTTCCAGCGACGGCTTGCCGTTGACCAGCGCCGGCCGGATCGCCGCCACCGGGCAGCGCGCCACCACCGCCGGGCGCTCGCAGACGTTGGCCACCAGGTCGTGGTTGATCTTCGGCGGCTTGGTGTGCTGCACGATGATGGCGATGTCGGCCTGGCCGCCGCAGTTGATCTCGCAGCAGCTGGTCGACAGGTGCACGCGGTTGGGCATGTCCTCCTTGATGAACTCCTCGTAGAGGTCGTCCATCAGCGCCTTCACCGCGCCCGAGGCGTCGGTGCCCGGGATGTCGCAGTGCAGCCAGCCCTGGGTGTGCGCGATCATCGACACCGAATTGCCGGTGCCGCCGACCGGGAAGCCGCTCTCGGTGAGCGCGCTGATCAGCGGCGCGACCTTGTTCGGGTCGGACACCATGAACTCGATGTTGCTGCGGATGGTGAACCGCACGTGCCCTTCGGCATAGGTGTCGGCGATGTCGCAGAGCTTGCGGATCGTGTGCACGTCCATCTGCCGCTGCGTGCCGGCACGCACCGTCCAGACCTCGTCGCCGCTGTGCGAGACGTGGTGCAGCACGCCGGGCCGCGGCCGGTCGTGCCACTTCCAGTTGCCGTAGTTCTTCAGCAGCGTCGGGTGCAGGTACTGCTTGTTGTCGGGGACGCCGCTCTCGATGGGGGTGCGCATGGCCATGGTCTTGTCTCCTCTGGTTCAGGCCGCGGCCTTCTTGGCGTTGATCGTGGCGACTTCCTCGTCCCAGCCGTCGGTGTTCACGTAGGGGTTGGTGCGCGGCGTGGACACCATGTTGGCGTCGATCTCGACGCCGATGCCCTCGAGGAAGTTGACGAGGCCGATGCGTTCGATCATCTCGCCGGTGCGCTCGTGCTCGAGCGCGTTCTCGGCGAAGAAGTCGATCACCTTCTGGCCCAGGTCGACCAGCGCCTCGTAGTCCTCGTCGGTCTTCAGCGGCATGAAGGGCACGACCACGGTGCCCATCAGGTCGCCGATCTTCAGCGTGCGCTTGCCGCCGATCAGGATCGTGGCGCCGGTGTCGGTGCCGTGCGCCAGCGCGCCGGTCATGACGTTGATGCAGTGCATGCAGCGCACGCAGTTGCTGTTGTCGATCTCCAGCGCGTGGGTGTCGCTGATCTTGACGCTGGAGATGCTGGTCGCCGGTGTCGACGTCCTTGATCTCCTTCAGCATGATGGTCTTGGTCGGGCAACGCGTGATGACGTCGTTGACCAGCTCGTTCATGCCGTGCTTGGCGAACCACTTGCGCGCCAGTGCCTCGTCGGTGCGCATGTTGTCGCGCCAGGTGCCGATGACGGCCATGTCCGAGCGCTGGATCGAGTTCATGCAGTCGTTGGCGCAGCCGCTGAACTTGAACTTGAACTTGTAGGGCAGCGCCGGGCGGTGGATGTCGTCGAGGAAGGTGTTGATGACCTGCCGGTGCGCGCGGGCCTCGTCGTAGCAGCTCTGCTCGCAGCGCGCGGCGCCGACGCAGCTCATCGAGGTGCGCACCGCGGGGCCGGCGCCGCCGAGGTCGAAGCCCAGTTCGTTGAGCGCGTCGAAGGCGTCCTGCACCTTGTCGGTCTTGGCGCCCTGGAACATGATGTCGCCCGACTGGCCGTGGAAGGCGATCAGGCCGGAGCCGTGCTCTTCCCAGATGTCGCACATCTTGCGCAGCACGTCGGTGTTGTAGTGCATGCCGGCCGGCGGCTGCACGCGCAGGGTGTGGAACTCGGCGGCGTCGGGGAAGACCGGCGCGCCCTTGTCGTCCTTCAGCTCGGTGAAGCGCGGGATGACGCCGCCGCCGTAGCCGAACACGCCGACCGTGCCGCCCTTCCAGTAGCCCTTCTTGGTGCGGTAGGACGTCTCCAGCTGACCCATCAGGTCGACCATGTAGTCCTTGTCCTTCGCCAGGCGCTTCAGGCCGGTCACGAAGCTGGGCCAGGGGCCGGACTCGAGCTGGTCGAGCATCGGCGTGTCGTGCGGTTTCTTGGCCATGCGTGTTGTCTCCGTCGGTCTGGTTCGTCGGGGCCGGCAGCGGCCCCGGCACGAAGGTGCGTAGGGGGCGAATCGTCGCCGTGCGCGGCGCGGCCGGCTATCACCCTCGTTGGGTAGCCGAAGATAGACCGTTACGGGTGTGGCGCCACTACCCGGATGGGTTATCCGGCGCTCCCCCGTACCGGGTATGGACGGCAGCGGCGTGCGGCGCGCTCAATGCCCGCTTTCGCCTGCCCGCCTGATGACCCGCCTGACTCCCCTGGCCAAGCTGCGCGCGCCCCTGGGCGCGCAGGAGATCGAACTGCAGCAGATCGACTTCGACGGCGGCGGCATGAGCCTGCTGCGCACGCGCATCCGCGAGGGCAGCCGCTTCACGATCTTCGACATCGACCCGGTGACCGCCCGGCAGTGGGGCGAGGCCCTGCTGCCGTGGGCGCAGGCGCAGCCGCGGGAGTGAACGTCACCGTGAGCGACGAGCCCGTGGCCCGCATCATCGACATCGCCTTCGCGGTCGCGGGCGATGCCCTGCCGCGCGATCACCGGCGCGAGCTGGCGGCGGCGATCGGCCGCGCCCTGCCCTGGTGGGCGGCGCTGGAGGGCGCCGGCATGCACCGGCTCAACGTGGCCGCCGGCGGCGGGCCGCTGGCGCTGCTGTCCAACCGCACGCGGCTGACGCTGCGCGTGCCGCGCGAGCGGGCCGCCGACGCGGCGGCGCTGGAAGGCGCCACGCTGCAGGTCGGCGCCGCCGACGCTGCGCGTGGGCGCGCCGCAGGCGCGCGAACTGCGGCCCTACAGCACCCTGTACGCCCACCTGGTGGCGGCCGACGACGACGCGGGCGAGGCCGACGAGATGGCCTTCCTGGGCGCCGTGGCGGCCGAGCTGTCGGCGCTGGGCGTCACGCGGCCGGCCGATCTGCGGCCGCCGCCAGGTGGTCGAGGCCGGCGCGCTGCAGGGCTACAGCCTGATGCTCGACGGCCTCAACGCCGCCGGTGCGCTGCGCGTGCTGGAAGCCGGCATCGGCCGCCACCGCCGCTGGGGCTGCGGCGTCTTCGTGCCGCACAAGTCGGCGGTGGCGGTCGGCGCGCCTGAATTCCCAACCCTCAACCCGCACCCAAGGAGACCACCACGATGGGTTATGTCGTCAACGGCACCGAGCTCGAAACCGACGAGCAGGGCTACCTGCTGGAGCCCGACTACAGCGACGACGCGGTGCGCGTGATCGCCGCCGCCGAGGGCATCGAACTCGGCGACGACCACTGGAAGGTCGTCCAGTACCTGCGCGACCAGTACCGCGAGCACGGCCACACGCCCAATTTCCGCAACATGCTCAAGGGCATGGCGGAGATCATTCCCGGCTGCGACAGCAAGGCGCTGTACGACCTGTTCCCGCTCGGCCCGGCCAAGCAGGGTGCCAAGGTGGCCGGCCTGCCGCAGCCGCTGGGCAAGGGCGGATACTGATCGATGGTGAGGGCCGATCGGGCGCACCCGTGAGCACGACGCCCCACACGCCGGCGATGAGGATCAAGAGCCACTGGTTCAAGCCAGGGGCCGACAAGTCGCCGGCGGATCACGCCAGCGCGATGGCCTTCATCGTCTGGCGGGTGGCGCAGAGCATGCTCAAGCGCATGCGCGGCGCGCAGTTCGACATCGACGCCGGCGTGCCCTACTTCGCCTTCATGCGCGAGGTGCTGGTGTTCCTGGTGGCCGTCACCGACCGCATCGCCCATGCCCGGCTCGGGCCCGAGGCGCGGGTCGAATTCACGGTGGCGCTGGTGCGCCACCTGGCGCGCACCCTGCAGGAGAACGAGGACGACCTGCTCGGGCCCGCGCCGCCGGGCGGCCCGAGCCACGCCGACACCTTCATCGACATGGTCAACGAGGTCACGCAGCACTACGCCGAATTCGGCGCCGATCCCAAGGCGCCCGACGACGGCGGCGGCTTCCACCCCGACTTCGCCTTCGTGCGCTACCTCGGCAGCCGGCTCGAGCCCACGCTGCCCGAGAAGGACCGCCGCTGGGTCATCGAGCAGGTGATGGCGGCCGAGGCGCCCGAGGCGGTGGGCATCGTGCAGCGCTCGATGCGCGACCTGTTCGATCCCGCGCCGCGGCGCGCGCGGCGCGTCGACGATGAGCGGCGAGTAAGCCGCATGGACGCCGTTCTTGTCCCCGCCCCCCATGGCCGGCAACGCGAGCCCGTTCGACCTGGACGACGACGCCATCTACCAGCGCTGGCGCGCCTGGAAGCTGGCCCGGCGGCCGGCCAGCGCCGACGAGCTGACGGTCGACGTGGCCGACCCGCGTGCGCTCGCGGCGCCCGAGCGCGAGGCCGCTGCTCGACCGCATCGCCGCGCGCCAACATGGCGCTGTACCGCTCGCCGGTGGTGGCCGAGGACAAGGAACTGCCGCGCGCCCTGGGCGCCCAGCTCGGCCTGCACCGGCTCGACGCCAACTGGCTGGCCGACGAGGACGGCATTTCGCAGATCGCGGTGTCGAGAACCTTGCCCCGACAGCGCTGCGCGCTGGTCCCCCGAGGGGAGCGCTCGGCTTGGGGCGGCCCGGCGCCGGGCGGACGCGACGGCCGCGGCGGCTTCATCCCCTACACCGACCGCCCGATCCGCTGGCACACCGACGGCTACTACCACCCGGCCGGGCGCCGCATCCGCGGCATGATCCTGCACTGCGTGCGGCCGGCGGCCAGCGGCGGCGTCAACGGCCTGCTCGACCACGAACTGGCCTACATCGCGCTGCGCGACGCCTCGCCCGAACATGTGCGCGCACTGATGCAGCCCGACGCGATGACGATTCCCGCGCGCGCCGACGACGACGGCGTGGCACGCCCGGCGCAGGCCGGCCCGGTCTTCGCGGTCGACGAGGACGGCAGCCTGCACATGCGCTACACGGCGCGCACGCGCAGCATCGAGTGGAAGGCCGACGCCGCCACCCGCGCCGCCGTGGCGGCGCTGGAGGCGTTGCTGGCCGGCGAGTCGCCCTGGATCCTGCGCGCACGGCTCGAGCCCGGCATGGGCCTGATCGGCCACAACGTGCTGCACGAGCGCACCGGGTTCGCGGACGACCCGGCACGGCCGCGCCTGCTGTACCGCGCCCGCTACCTGGACCGCGTGGCGCTCCGCACGCCGTGGGCGCCATGGCGCTGACAGCTGGAACGCCCATGGCGCAATGGGTGACCGTCTGGCGCGCCGCGCAGCTGGTCGGCGTGCCGCGCGGCGTGCTGCAGCAGCGCGTGCGCTCGGGCGAGATCGAGCTCGCCGACGGGCTGGTCTCCACCGAGGCGCTGATCAAGCTGTACCCGCAGACGCAGCTGGAGTCGTCGGGCATGTTCGAGCGCGTGGCGCAGATCCGCGACGAGGCCTTCGGCCGCCGCGTGCGCGAGCGCCTGCTGCCCAGCCAGGAGGTGCTGGCGCAGCGCCTCTTCCGCCAGAGCCAGGAACTGGCCGATGTGCAGCGCCACCTGCAGCGCTATCACGCGCTGGTGATCGCCTTGCGCGAGCACCTGCGCCATCTCAGCGCCGAGGCGGGCGGCGAAGATCCCCGGCTGCTCGCATTGCAGCGCCAGCTGAACGACGGGCTGGCGCGGGCGCTGGCCACTGAACCGGTCGATATGCTGGACGTCATGGACGACATGCTCAAGGTGGTCTCGGCACAGGTCACGCTGCGCCCCAGCGGGCACCAGTTTGCGGTGGAGGGCCACGAGACGCTGCTGCAGGCCGGCATGCGCGCCGGCCTCAAGCTCAACTACGGCTGCGGCAACGGCACCTGCGGCATGTGCAAGGTGCGCGTCACCGCAGGCCAGGTCGTGCGCACCATGCCCACCGACTACCCGCTGTCCGAGAACGAGAAGGGGCAGGGCTATGTGCTGGCCTGCGCGCACACGGCGGCCAGCAGCGAGCTCACGCTGGAGACGCTGGAAGCGACCGGGCCGGCCGACATCCCGCGCCAACAGATCGTGACCACCGTGCGCGCGTTGCGCCCGCTCGCGCCCGACACGATGCTGCTGCACCTGCAGACGCCCCGCAGCCACCGCCTGCGCTTCCTGGCCGGGCAGTGGGTGACGCTCGGGCTGGCCGAAGGCGAGGACGTGCACGCCCAGCACTCGATCGCCAGCTGCCCGTGCGACGACCGCAACCTGCAGTTCTTCATCCCGCGCGACGATGCCGACCCGGTGGCGGCGCGGCTGTTCGGCAGCGGTGTGAAGCCCGGCGATGCCGTCACCGTGTGGGGCCCCGGCGGCGATTTCGTGCTCGCCGAAGACTCGCACCCGCTCGTCTTCGCCGCCTGCGACACCGGCTTCGCGCCGGTGAAGAGCCTGATCGAACATGCGCTGTCGCTCGATGCGGCGCCGTCGATCTCGCTGTTCTGGCTGGCCACGCGGCCCGACGGGCACTTCATGGCCAACCAGTGTCGCGCCTGGTCGGAGGCGCTCGACCCCTTCGAATACACGCTGTCGACGCACGCCGAGGCGGCCACGGGGGCCAGCCAGATGGCCGCGGCGATCCGCGCCGACCTGTTCGACATCGACTGCGCCTTCTACATCGCCGGCCCCGCGGCCTTCGTGGGCGCCTTGCGGGCCGAGCTCGGCGCCGCGGGCGTGCCGGCGGCGCAGATCCACGCCGAGGTGATCGAATGAGTTGCTCGTGCCAGGGCGTTGCGCCCGGGGCCGCGGGCCCGTCCGGTACGGATGGCCCGGCCGGCGACGGCGCTTGCAGCGGCGCCGAGTCCTTCGCGCTGCGCGTGCTCGGCGACGAGATGGCGCCCGAATTCAATGCCGGCGAGATCATCATCATCGAACCCGACGGTGCGCTCAAGGACGGCTCGTTCGTGCTCGCGCAACTGGCCGGCGAGTGGATCTTTCGCCAGTTGCGCCAACGCGGCGACGCCTGGGCGCTGCATGCGCTCAACCCGGCGCGCCCGGACCTCGCCGACCTGCCGCTGCCCGACCTGGCGGCCGTGCGCGGCGTCATCATCCAGAAGGCCGTGCCGGGGCGGCGCCGGCTCAGCAAGTTCTACGTGTGAGCCCTGCCATGCCCTACTACGTCTTTGCCGTCAAACCGCTCGGGCTGCTGCAGAAGCTGGGCGAGTTCGAAGCCTTCAAGGAGGCCTCGGCGTATGCCAAGGCGCTGCGCGCGGCACAACCGGCCGACGCGGTGGTGCGCGTCAAGGTCATGTTCGCCGACAACCAGCTCACCGCGGAAGACCTGCTCAGCCAGGTGCGCGAAGCCGGGCCGACCGGCGACGAGTGAGGCGGCGGCGCCGTGGATGAACCGCTGCCGCCGGCAGCGCTGTGCTGCGACAGCGACCAGGCGTGCGTCTTCGCCAAGGCGCTGCTGTCGCACACCGCCGGCTGCGAGCTGGCACAGCGCCGCGCCGTCGCCGAACGGGTGCTGGTGGAGTGCCCGTCGCCGGTGGCGCGCACCAACTGCGGCACGCTGGCGGCGCTGCTGCACGAACGCGCGCGCTTCGCGCTGCGCCTGCCGCCGCCCGGCCGGCCGCTGATCCACATGCAGGCGCTGCGCCTGCAGTGCGGCGGACTCGTCGCGCTGCAGCAGGTGCTGGACAGCGCCGGGCGCGACGTGCACCGCATGGTCGGCATGGCGCACGAACGCCACGGCAGCCTGACCGAGCTGCCCTGGGAGCCGCTGGTCACGGCCCTGGCCGCGTGGCAGCCGCCGAAGCGCGGCCGGGCGCGCGGATGAGCCGATGAGCGGCAGCGTGCCGCCCGACCTGGCCGAGGCGGTGCAGACCAACTGCCACATCGCCGACGCGCGCCATGCCGCCGACATGACGCTGTGCACCTACCTGCTGCAGATGCGTGAGTTCCATCGCTGGGAGCGCAGGCTGCCCTTCGGTGCCGCCCTGGCGCGCGACGCCGTGGGCGCCTGGATCGCCGAGCGCGAGGCGCTGTGGTCGGCGCTGGAAGACCGGCCCTTCATGCCGTTGCCGTGCGGCGCCGGCGGCCGGCAGCTTGGACCCCTTCGACGTCGCCGCGATCAACGAGGGCTTGCGCCCGCTGGGCCTGCTCTACGGCGCCGGGCTGGTCGGCGCCGAGCGCCCGGTCTTCTTCCTGGCCGACCTGCACGGCCTCGACAGGCGCGAGGGCCTCGCGGTCCTCAGCGCCGGGCGCGAACTGGCGCGCGGCCTGATGGCGCCGCCGGCGGTGCTGGACCGTACCGGCAGCGAGCCGGCGATCGTGGTGCGGCGCGAGTCGCTCGCCCGCTGGTGCTGGGAGAAATTCGAGGCCTACTCGCTGCGCCGGCCCGCAGGCAGCGCCTTCGAGGCCGCCGTGCGGGCCTACGGGCTGGACGTCGACTTCGAGGCCGCGCTGCCGCGCTGGCTCGACGAACAGGGCGAGGCGCTGGTGCTGCACGAGCTGGGCGAAGTCCGTGCCGGCCGTTGGCTGGACCCTCATTGGGCGGCCATGCGGCTGGCCCTGCCGACGCGCCGCGCCGACCTCTACGCCCGCGCGGTGCGCGACCACCTGGCCGATTTCGGCGTCACGCTGCCGACGCTGCTGGATCGCCGGGCCGACGCGTCGATCCATGTCTGGTTTGCCAATTACGACGGCGTGCGCGAGTTGCTCTTTCCCTCCCTCGCCGGCGCCTACGCGCAGTGGCGGCTGGGCGACGGCGGCCAGGCCCTGCGGCGCGCCATCGCCAGCGGCAGCGCCCATTTCGCCCGACTGGCCCAGCAGGTGCTGGAGCGCCATGCGCGTGACGGCGAAGGAGGCGGCGCGGCGGTCGAGCGCCTGCTGACGGCCAGCGAGGCGGTGTGTCCCGGCTGAGGCGCCATGGGGCGCCCGACGGCCAGCGGGCTCAGCGCGGGACGGGCCGGCTCAGCGTCATCGCGCCACGGATGTCGCCGATCGCGTAGCCGGTGGCGCGGTCGTCGGGGTAGAGCGCCTTCAGCCGCGCCGTCACGGCCGGGCTCAGCTGGGCGGCGGTGCCGTGGCACTGCGTGCACAGCGCCAGCGTCGGCAGCGCGCGCATGTAGCGCTGGACGGGCTGGCCGTTTTCCAGCGTGACTTCCGCGCGTTCCAGCGTTGCCGGCGACTCCTTGGCGGCGGCGCGGCGGTCGAAGTCCTCCAGCGCGGCGCGCTCCCAGGCATCCGGCACGGCCTTCGGGTTGCGGTTGCGCAGGCTGACGCGGCGCACGGTCCAGCCGCTCTGCTCGGACGCCGCGCGGGCCAGTGCCGGCGCCTGCTCGCGGCACACCGCGATGGCGCCCTCGGGGCCGCCGCGGGCGATCTCTTCCTGCAGCACGGCCAGCAGCTTGGGCGGCACCGAGGTCGCCACGGTTCTCGCCTGCGGCACCCAACTCATGTCGGCAGGCGGCGCAGACGCGCAGCCCGCCAGCAGGGCCGGCAGCAAGGCGGCCGGCAGCAACTTGTTCATCATTCCCGCTCCATCTTCCACAGCATGTATTTCAGCGTCGCCACCGAGCCGGCCATGATGCCGGCGACGGCGATCACGGACCCCATGGCCAGCGTCGACAGACCCGACAGCCCCTGGCCGATCGTGCAGCCGACCGCCGTGACGCCGCCGAAGCCCATCAGCAGGGCGCCGACGAGCTGGTTGCGCAAGTCGTCCATCGACGCGAAACCCTCCCAGCGGAAGGTGCGCGTGGCCAGCGCGTAGGCCGCCGAGCCGGCGATCACGCCCAGCACGCTGGCGATGCCGAAGGTGACGTGCAGCGACTTGTCGGTCCACATCATCAGCAGTTCGAGCGAATAGGCCAGCGGCGCCACGAAGCTGAGCGACTCCAGCGTGCGCGTGTTGGTGGCGAAGTAGACGTTCTCCAGCGTGTCGGGGTTCTCGCCGAAACCCAGGTGGCCGGTCACGTACCAGCCCCCGACGACGAGCAGGCCGAGCACCAGGGCGCCCGCGATCTGGATGGGGTTGCCGCGGAAGCGCTTGTCCTTGAAGACGAAGACGAGCAGGCCCAGCACGCACAGGATCGACATCGCCACCAGCGCCGCCTTGGCGTCCATGCCGGTGGCCTTGGCCAGTGCCGTGGCCAGCCCTTGGTCGGACCAGCCACGCTCGCCCAGGTTCACGTTCACCGGATCGAGAAACCCCGCCCGCCACTGCCCGAACAGGCCCTTGAGCGTCATGTAGGAAGCGATGCCCATGAACACCAGCACCACCAGCGAACGCACGCTGCCGCCGCCCAGGCGCACGAGGTTCTTGTTGGCGCAGCCGCCGGCGAGCGTCATGCCGACGCCGAAGACGAGGCCGCCGACCGCCATCGACAGCCACGGCAGCAGAGGCCGCTGTGGCACCGACTTCGTGAGATCGACCTGACCGGTGTAGGCGAGCAGGCTGGTGCCGGCGATCGCCACGGCGATGGTCAGCAGCCACATGCGCATGCGGCCCCAGTGGCCCATGTTCACGATGTCGGACAGCGCTCCCATCGTGCAGAAGTTGGTCTTCGCCGCGACGAGTCCGAAGATGAAGGCCAGCGCAAAGCCGCCCGCGACGACGAGTGTGCCGATGCCGGCGGCCGATGCTTCCAATGCTGTCTCCTCGCGCGAACGTCCGCCGCGACGTGCAGCGGCTCCGGCTGCACCGCCCTCAGATGAACAGGCAGACGTCCGTTTCGCCGGCGAACTTCATGAAGGTCGCCGCGCCGCCGTACTCGATGCCGTCGATGAAATCGCTCTTGCTGAAGTCGAACAGGTCCACCGTCATCTGGCAGGCGATGAACTTGACCTCGGCTTCCTGGCACAACGATCGCAGTTCCTCGAGCGAGGCCACGCCCTTCTTCTTCATCTTGGCCTTCATCATCGAAGTGGCCATGGCCTCCATGCCCGGCAGGATCGACACCACCACGGGCATCGGCACCGGCATCGGCATCGCCGGGTTGCCGATCGGGCTGATGGCGATGCCGCTCAGGTCCTTGCGCAGCAACTGCAGGCCGTAGAAGGTGAAGAAGATCTGCACCTCCCAGCCGAGCGCGGCCGCGGTCGATGCCAGGATCAGCGGTGGGTACGCCATGTCCAGCGCGCCCTTGGTGGCGATGATCGCCATCTTCTTGGTAGCCATGCGGTCTCCGGTGGGGTGCGAGCGCCGAGGGCTCAGGCCTTCTTCAGGAAGAAGACGTACTTGCTGTTTTCGGTAGTCGACTCGAGCAGCGCGTTGCCGGTCTGTTCGGCGAATGCGGCCATGTCGCACACCGAGCCCGGGTCGGTGGCCACGACCTTCAGCACCGCGCCCGAGGCCATGTCGGCCAGGGCCTTCTTCGTCTTCACGATCGGCAGCGGACAGGCCAGCCCCGAGGCGTCGAATTCCTTGTCAAATTGCATGCTTGTCTCCGTGGCGTCGATGGCGCCTGCAGCCTGTGGATTAGCGTCGTTCGCACCCGCCGGCGTCTATTCCCGCAACGGGGGATGCCGGATAGCCCATCTGGGTAGTACGGTGATGCGTCTGAATCACCGAGGATAGCTTGGGCTGTTGCATGCTACGGGCGGAGCATTGCGTGGCCGGCCCGACCCGGTGGCAGCGCATGCCGCCGCACCCATCACGTTCGACCGATCCCGATCAGGAGACAAGTTCATGCAAACCCGTCGCGAGATGCTGGCCCACAGCGCCACTGTCGCCGGCCTGCTGGCCACCGCCGGCCTGTTGCCGCAAACCGCGCTGGCGGCCTGGCCGCAGGCGGCGTTCGATGCCAAGACCCTGGCCGATGCCGTCAAGGCGCTTGGGCGGCGGCGCGCCGGCCGAGAGCAAGGACGTGACCCTCACGGGCCCGGACATCGCCGAGAACGGCGCCGTGGTGCCGGTGGGCTGCGCCACCACGCTGCCCGGGGTGAAGAAGATGCTGCTGCTGGTGGAGAAGAACCCCAGCGTGCTGGCGGCGGTGTTCAACGTCACCGACGCGGTGGAAGCCAACTTCAACACCCGCGTCAAGATGGGGCAGTCGTCCAACGTGTATGCGGTGGCGATGATGGGCGACGGCAAGGTGCTGTTTGCGCAGAAAGAGATCAAGGTCACGCTCGGCGGCTGCGGTGGGTGAATGGGCCCACCCCCGCAGCGCCTGACGGCGCTCCCCCTCAAGGGGGCGCCGCCAGCGGCCCGGCAGAGCCGGTTCCGCGGCGGCCGCTCTGATTCGACGAACACTGATTGAAGGAGATTGACATGGCAGACCCGATGCGCATCCGCGCCCAAGCCGCCGGCGACAAGGCCACCGTGCGAGTGCTGATGAGCCACGAGATGGAGACCGGGCAACGCAAGGACTCGGCGGGCAAGACGATCCCGGCGTGGTTCATCCAGGAAGTCAGCGCGGCGCACAACGGCAAGACGGTGCTGACGGCGGAGTGGGGCCCCTCGGTGGCGAAGAACCCGTTCATGCAGTTCAACGTCAAGGGCGCGAAGGCCGGCGACAAGATCAGCGTGAGCTGGGTCGACAACAAGGGCGACAAGCGCACCGACGAAGCCACGGTCAGCTGACACGGCACCGGCGGCGCGCGGCGCTGCAGCGTTCACACCACGACGGAGACTCCCATGACACTGCACCGCCTCTTTGCCGCCACCCTGATCGCCACCGCCGCCTTCGTGGCAGCGGCGCAGGACAACGTCGTCTACCACATCGATACCGACATGGCGCAGGCCGTCAAGGGGCTGCGCAACGTCCGCAACCACCTCGATGTCGACCCGTCGGCGAAGATCACCGTGGTCACGCACGCCAACGGCGTGGACTTCCTGCTGGAAGGCGCCAAGGACAGCAACGGTGGCGCCTTTGCCGGCCCGGTGTCGGCCCTGGTGGCGCGCGGCGTCAAGTTCGAGGTCTGCGAGATCACGCTGAGGAGCCGCAACCTCAAGAAGGAGCAATTTATCCAGGAGGCGAACTTCACGCCCTCTGGCGTGGTCCGCCTCGCCAAGCTGCAGGTGGCGGGCAGCGCGTACATCAAGCCCTGAGTGGGTCGGCGGCCGGCGCCGACGCTGGCCGAAGGCCGCCTGATAAAGCACAATATGCGCATACACGAATGAAATGCGCACGGGGCCGATCCGTGCCTCATCTGCCAGCGGAGCCTCCGGCATGGGTCTCGAATCCCTCATCGAACGCATCGGCGAAAACTGGACGCTGGCAGCGGCCGGCTTGACCATCGGCCTGGCCTTCGGCTTCCTGGCCCAGCGTTCGCGCTTCTGCCTGCGCTCGGCGGTGATCGAGTTCTCGCGCAACGTCACGGGCGGCAAGCTCACGGTGTGGCTGTTCGCTTTTGCCACGGCGGTGCTGGCGACGCAGTGGCTGGTGCTGGCCGGCGCCTTCGACGCCCGCGATGCGCGCCAGATCGCCGCCCGCGGCAGCTTGTCCGGTGCGGCCGTCGGCGGCGCCTTGTTCGGCATGGGGATGATCCTGGCGCGCGGCTGTTCGAGCCGGCTGCTGGTGCTGGCGGCGCAGGGCAACCTGCGCTCGGTGCATCTCGGGGCTGGTGTTCGCCGTCTGCGCCCAGGCGGCGTGGACCGGCGCGCTGTCGCCGCTGCGGGTGGCGATCTCGGAGTGGTGGACGGTCGACGGCGGCGCCTCGCGCGACCTCGTCGCGCGCACCGGCATCGGCCACGGCGGTGCCATGCTGTTCGGCGCGGTGTGGCTGGCGGCGGCCATCTTCTGGGCCCGCCGACAGCGGGTGCCGGTGTGGGGATGGGCCGGCGCCATCGGTGTCGGCCTCACGATCGCCGCGGCCTGGTGGGCCACCTACGCCATCGGCCAGGCCTCCTTCGACCCGCACCCGATCCAGGCGCTGAGCTTCACCGGGCCGTCGTCCGAAGTGCTGACGCGCGTGCTCTTCGTCACCGACAAGCCGCCCACCTTCGACCTCGGCCTGGTTCCCGGCGTCTTCCTGGGTTCGTTCATCGCCGCGGCGCTGTTCCGCGAGCTCAAGCTGGAAGGGTTTCGGCGGCGGGGCCAGCATGCGCCGCTACATGCTCGGCGCCGTGGCCATGGGCTTCGGCGGCATGCTCGCCGGCGGTTGCGCCGTGGTGCCGGGCCTGTCGGGTGCGGCGGTGTTCACGATCACCTCCTGGATCACGCTGTGCTCGATGTGGGCCGCGGCCGCGCTGACCGACCGCCTGCTGGACCAGCGCCGGGCGGGCACCAGCCGACCAGGCCGATGCCTGGCCACGCCGAGGCCCATGCGCCGCCGGTATCGGCGTGACAGCGCATCCCCGCTCCCGACCCGAGAAGCTCCCGCGCATGAGACGACTTTCATCTTGCTTGACCGTCGCCTGGGCCGCGGCGCACGACCCGGCCTTGGCGGCCGACCTGGCGCGCGCCGAGGAGATCGTCAAGAGCCAGTGCTTCATCTGCCATGGCGAGCAGGGCGAGAGCTCGAGCCCGGTCTTTCCGCGCCTGGCCGGCCAGCACGCCGCCTACGTGTCGCGCCAACTCGCCGACTACAAGAGCGGCCGCCGCAAGAGCAGCGCCATGCAGCCGATGGTGGAGGCCTTGACGCCGGCCGACTTTCCGGCTGCTGGGCGCCTACTTCGAGAAGCAGCCGACCTTCGCGCATGCGGTCGCCGACCCCGAGCTGGCGCAGGTGGGCCGCTACATCTACCTGCGCGGCAACGCCGACTCCGGGCGTGCCGGCGTGCGCGTCGTGCCATGGCGAGTCGGGCCAGGGCACGACGACGCTGCCGCGGCTGGCCGGCCAGCACGCCAGCTACATCGAGCGGCAGCTCAAGCTGTTCGACAAGCGCGAGCGCACCAACGACAACGCCGTCATGCACGCGGTGGCGTCGCGACTGACCGAGCTCGAAGCCAAGGCCGTGGCCAGCTATGTCAGCGGCCTGAAGTGAGGCGTCGGGAAGCAAGCCCGGCGGGAGCGCGGTCCGATGACCATCGTTCCGCTGTTCCGCGATCGATGCCGCCGCACCCCCGGCGCAGGCCTGCGCGGCCTGCAGCGTGCGCGGCCTGTCGCTGTTCGGGGCCCTCGACGAGACCGGACCTGGACTACATCCATGCCCACATCGCCAGCATCGAGCTGCAGCCGGGCAAGATGCTGTTCGAGGCCGGAGCGCACGGCCGCTGCGCTGTACACGCTGCGTCGGGCATCGTGCGCTTCGAGCGCGTCACCGAGCGCGGCGACCGCCGCATCGTGCGCCTGGTCGGGCGCGGCGACCTCATCGGCCAGGAGGTGCTGCTGCGCCGGCCCTACGCCGACGACGCCGTCGCCTGCACGCCGGTGCAGCTGTGCCGCATCCCGGCGCACCTGGTGGACGGCCTGGCGGCCAGACACCCGGCGCTGGTGCGGAGCTGATGGCGCGCTGGCAGCGCGCGCTCGAGGACAGCGAGGGTTGGCTGAGCCGATCTGGCCACCGGCCCGGCGCGGCGACGCATGCTGCGGCTGCTGCACAAGCTGGCGGAGCACGCCGGCGCCGGACGGCCTGATCTGGATGCCGCAGCGCGACGAGATCGGCGCCATGCTCAACCTCACCTTCGAGACCGCCAGCCGCCTGATCAGCCGCCTGCGGCGCGAGGGCGTGCTCGAACTGCTGGGGCCGCGCCATGCGCGCATCGACGGCGCGGCCCTGCAGCAGGCGCTGCGCGCTCGAGGACGAGCGTTAGCCGGGGCCCCGCCGTGGCCACGGGCGGCGCCGCGGGCACGAGCCGCAGAATCCCGCCATGGGGCGGCCAAACGCAACGATGAAGCTGTTGCGGCTGCACGACGCTGGCGCTGTGCGGTGCCGGCGCGGTGGCCAGCCGAGGGCCTGCTGTGGTTCGACGGCGCGCGGCCCGGCCCGCAGGCGCTGCAGGCCGTCGAACTGCTGGCGGCCGCGGCGAGCCACGGCCTGGACCCGCGCGACTACGACGCCGACGCCCTGCGGCGAGGCCGTCGTGCAGCGCGCTGCAGGGCGCGGCTCCGGAGGCGGCGGCCGCAGAGCGCCTGGAGCAGGCCCTGACGGCGGCGATGCAGCGCTACCTGCTGCACCTGCACCGCGGCCGCGTCGACCCGCGCCAGGTGCACCACGAACTTCGCGCTGCCGCGCCAGGACGAGTTCGACGCCTGCGGCCGTGCTGCGTGCCGCGCTGGCCGCGCGCCGGCTCGACCAGGCCGAGCAGGCGGCCGCGCCGCGCCTGCCCCTGTACGACGCGCCTGCGCGAGGCGCTGGCCCGCTACCGCGCGCTGGTCGACCATGCGGCGTGGCGGCAGCCCTTGCCGCCGCTGCCGCGGCCGCCGCGCAGCCCGGTCGGCAAGCTGGAGCCGGGCCAGCCCTACGCCGGCCTGGCGCTGCTGGCGCAGCGGCTGGCGGCGCTGGGAGACCTGGCCGACGCTGAGCCGCTGCGCCGCTGCGGCCGCTCGCCGTGCGGCGCCGCGCCGCCGACCCGTTACGAAGGCGCGCTGGTCGACGCCGTGAAGGCGCTTCCAGCAGCGCCACGGCCTGACCGCCGACGGCGTCATCGGCGCCGGCGACGCTGAAGCAGCTGCAGGTGACGCCGGCCGCCCGCGTGCGGCAGATCGAACTGACGCTGGAGCGGCTGCGCTGGACGCCGCTGCTGCAGGGGCCGCGCATGATCGTCATCAACATCCCCGAGTTCGTGCTGCGCGCCTACGAGGTGCGAGGACGGCCGCATCGGCGTGCGGCAGACGATGAAGGTCATCGTCGGCAAGGCGATGGACACGCGCACGCCGCTGTTCGACGAGGACATGCGCTTCATCGAGTTCAGCCCGTACTGGAACGTGCCGCCGTCGATCGCCCGCGGCGAGACTCGTGCCGCGGCTGCGGCGCGACCCGGGCTACTTCGCGCGCCAGGGCTTCGAGTTCGTCGGCGCCGGCGGGCGTGTGGACACCACGCTGTCGGCGGCGCGCTCGACGCGGTGCTGGCCGGCGCGGCAGCGCATCCGGCAGCGGCCGGGGCCGCAGAATGCGCTGGGCGACATCAAGTTCGTGTTCCCGAACCGCGACAACATCTATCTGCACCACACGCCGGCGACGCAGCTGTTCGAGCGCGACCGGCGCGACTTCAGCCACGGCTGCATCCGCGTCGAGCAGCCGGTGGCGCTGGCCGGCTTCGTGCTGCAGGGCATGCCCGAGTGGACCGAGGAGCGCATCCGCCAGGCCATGGCCACCGGGGACTCCTCGACGCTGCGGCTGGCCGAGCCGGTGCGCGTGCTGATCGCCTACGGAACCGTCGCTCGTCAAGGGCGGTCGTATCTACTTCTTCGACGACATCTACGGGCACGACCGCCCGCTCGACGCCGCGCTGCAGCGCGCGCGCCGGCGAGCCGCCAGCCACCCGTCATGCGACCATGAACAGCCCCACCCGACCGCCGCGCCGGCACTTCCTGCGCCACGGCGTCAGCCTCGCCGCCGCGGCGCGCTGCCCGGCGCTGGCGACACCGGCGCGGGCCGCGATGCCCGGCGCCCGCGGCCTGGCGCATGGCGCACACGCACACCCGCGAGCAGATCGACCTCGTCTACGCCGTGCGGCGAACGCTACGTGCCGGAAGCGCTGGGCTCGCTGAACCGCTTCCTGCGCGACCACTACACCGGCGAGGTCGGCGTCATCGACCCGCAGCGTGTTCGACCTGCTGCACCGCGTGCAGCAGGTGCTGGGCAGCACGGCGGCGTTCGAGGTCATCTCGGGCTATCGCTGCGCGGCCACCAACAGCCATGCTGCGCGCCACGCGCGGCGGCGGCGTGGCCACGCAAGAGCCTGCACATGGAAGGCCGCGCCATCGACGTGCGGCTGCCCGGCGTGGCGCTGGCCGACCTGCGCGACGCGGCGCTGTCGCTGCGCGCCGGCGGCGTGGGCTACTACCCGCGCGAGCGGTTCGTGCACATCGACACCGGGCGCGTGCGCCACTGGTGAGTCGGCGCGGCGGCCGCGGTACGGCTGGCCGCGTGCCCCGGCCGTGCAGGGCGGCTAGCATCGGGCGCCCTGCGCAACGCCGCGCCGAGCCGCCGCCATGATCGCCACCCACACCATTCCCCTGGCCCGCCTGCACGAGGCCATGTGCCTCGTCGTGCGCGGCTTCGGCAGCAGCGAAGACGAAGTGCAGGCCGTGGCCGGCAACCTGATCGACGCCAACCTCACCGGCCACGACTCGCACGGCATCGGCATGCTGCCGCGCTATGCCGACGCCTTCCTGGAAGGCGGCCTGAAGCCCAATGCGCACGTGCAGCACGCGTGATCGACGCCGGCGCGCTGCTGCGGCTGGACGGCCAGGCCGGCTTCGGCCAGGTCATCGGCCGCGAGGCGATGGCGCTGGGCATCGAACGCGCGCGCGCGCACGGCAGCTGCATCGTCGCGCTGGGCAACGCGCACCACCTCGGGCGCATCGGCGCCTGGGCCGAGCAGGCCGCGGCGGCGGGGCTGGTGTCGCTGCACTTCGTCAACGTGGTCGCGCGCGACATCGTCGCGCCCTACGGCGGCGCCGACGCGCGCTTCGGCACCAACCCGTTCTGCGCCGGCGTGCCGCTGGCGGGCCGGCCGCCGGTGATCCTGGACTTCGCCACCAGCGTGATCGCGCAGGGCAAGACCCGCGTGGCGCACAACAAGGGCGAGCCGGTGCCGCCCGGCTGCCTGCTCGACGACCACGGCCAGCCGACCACCGACCCGCGCTACGCCGTGGTGCCGCCCTTCGGCGCGCTGCTGGCCTTCGGCGCGCACAAGGGCTACGGCATGGCGCTGATGTGCGAACTGCTCGGCGGCGCGCTGGCCGCCGGCATGACGCAGCGCGACGACGACGCCAGCCGGCGCCGCGTGCTCAACGGCATGTTCAGCGTGCTCGTCGACCCGGCGGTGCTGGCCGAGCGCGCGGCCTTCGAGCGCGAGGCGCTGGCCTTCATCGACTGGGTGCAGGCCTCGCCGCCGCGCGAGGGCTACGGCCCGGTGCAGGTGGCCGGCGATGCCGAGCGTGCCGTCGCGCGCGAAGCGCAGCGCCGAGGGCGTGCCGGTGGACGCGCATCACCTGGCAGGAGATCCTGGACGCGGCCGCCAAGCTGGGCGTGGCGCCGGCGCAGGTGAACGCGGCCGCCGGGCTGGCCTGAACTCCTCGCCCGCCGCGGGCGGCGGAGGGAGACCGGCAGGCGCCTACAGCGCCAGCATGTCGGCCCAGATATTCTCGGCCCAGCTCAGCGCGTAGCGGCCTTCCACCTGGTTGGCCGCCGCCGAGACGCCGCCCGAGCCGGGCACCGTCTTGAAGGTCTTGTCGGTGGCGTCGAACTGGTGCACCGAGGCCACGTGCACCGCGTCGCGCGCGGTGACGAAGCTGTAGCAGGTGTTCATGACCACCGGCGCGGCGTTGACGGCCTCGCCCTTGAGCAGCTGGATGATCGCCGCCGCCGCCACCTTGGCGTGCTGGTTGGCCATGTGGCCGCTCTTGGGCATCGGCCGGCGCCGGGAAGGTGGCGTCGCCGAGCACGTGGATGAACGGGCGCGCGGTGGACTCCATCGTCAGCCAGTTCACGCCGACCCAGCGGTCGTTCATGTTCACGCAGGCCGGCGCTGCGCGCGATGTCGCCGGCGCGCTGCGGCGGGATCACGTTCAGCACGTCGGCCTTGACGTCGTCGAACTCGAGCTTGGCGGTAGTGCCGTCGACCGACTTCAGCTCGTTGTTGGCGCGGTACTCGAGGATGCCGGCGTAGTGGTCCTTGAAGGCCTTCTCGAACAGGCCCTTCTTGCTCGTGATCTCGGGGTTGGCGTCGAGCACCAGCACCTTGGACGCGCGGCTTGGCGACCTTGAAGTAGCTGGCCACCATGCACGCGCGCTCGTAGGGCCCCGGCGGGCAGCGGTAGGGCACCTTGGGGATGGATATCGCGAAGACGCCACCGTCGGGCATGGCCTCGAGCTGGCGGCGCAGCGCCACCGTCTGCGGCCCGGCCTTCCAGCCGTGCGTGATCTGGTCGGTCGCCAGCGCCGAGGCCAGGCCGCCGATGCCGTCGGTCATGAAGTCGATGCCCGGCGACACGATCAGCCGGTCGTAGGCCAGTTCGCCGCCGCCGGCCAGGCGCACCTTCTTGCGCCGCGGCGTCGATGGCCGTGACGTCGCCCTGCACCACCTTCACGCCCAGCGCCTTGAGGCCGTCGTAGCCGCGCGTGATGTCGGCCATCTGCTTGTGGCCGCCGATAACCAGGTTGGAGATCGGGCACGAGATGAAGTTGGGGTTGCGCTCGACCAGCGTGACGTCGACGTTGCCGCCCCACATCTTGAGGTAGCGCGCCGCGGTGCTGCCGCCGAAGCCGCCGCCGACGACGACGACGCGGCCGATCGAGGGGCCGCTGGCGGCGGTGCCTGGCGCAGCCGGCCAGCGCCAGGCCGCGAGAGGGCGAAGCCGGCACCCAGCAGGCGGCGGCGGGAGAGGTCGGTGTGTCGGTTCGAAGCTCATGGCGCGGCTCCTCACTTCCTGGGCTGCTGGGCAGCGAAGTAGCCGGCGATCGAGCTTGATCTGCTCGTCGGTGTAGCCCTTGGAGATCTGGTGCATGATGCGTCGCCGGCTGGGTTGCCGCTCTTGTAGTCGTTGATCATGGCGATCAGCGTATCGGCCTTGACGCCGGCCAGCACCTTCATGTCCCCGCGCGCGGCGCCGTTGGTGCCGTGGCAGTTGGCGCAGGTGGCGGCGAGGTTGCGTGCCAGGTGGGCGTCCTGCGCCATCGCCAGCGGGGCCGCGAAGGCCAGTCGCCGCTGCGGCGGCCACGGGCATACGGTTCATCGGGTTCTCCTTGGTTTCTGGACGGGGGCGATTCTGGGCCCGCCGGCGCGGCTGCGCCATCGGGTTGTTCAGCGGTGCCACGCTTGCCTCCGACGCCGGCCGCGGGCTAATATCACTGCATGCGAATGTATGGTTGGATGGCCTGGATGCACCGATGGTGAGAAACCCTGGCCGAACTCGCTTGCGCAAGGATCACAGCGCGCGTGGGCGTGGCTATCGCTGTGCCTGTGGTCTGCCCGCGTGGCGTCGGCCGCCGCGCCCGCGGCGGCGCAGCCGCTGCAGCCGGAGGAAGTGGCGCCGGGGGTGTGGATGGTGCAGGGGGCGTCGGCGCTGGGTTCGTCGGCCAACCGCAACTTCATCTCCAACGCCGCCTTCGTGGTCACGCCCGCGGGCGTCGTGGTGATCGACGCGCTGGGCTCGCCGCCGCTGGCCGAGGAACTCATCCAGGCCATCGGCCGCATCACGCCGCAGCCGATCAAGCATGCTCGTCGTCACGCACTACCACGCCGACCACGTCTACGGCCTGCAGGCCTTCCAGGCCGCGGGCGCCACGATCACGCGCACCGCAGCGGCCAGGCCTACCTGCATTCCGACACCGCCGCGCTGCGTCTGCAGGCCAGCCGCGAGGAACTGGCGCCGTGGATCGACGACAAGACGCGCCTGGTGGCGGCCGACCGCTGGATCGACGGCCCGACACGCTTCACGCTCGGCGGCGTGGACTTCCTGCTGCAACCGGTGGGGCCGGCGCACACGCGCGGAGGACCTGGTGGTCTTCCTGCCCGGCAGCCGGGTGCTGATCGCCGGCGACATCGTCTTCCGCGGCCGCATCCCCTTCGTCGGCCAGGCCGACAGCGGGCGCTGGATCGAGGCGCTGGACCGGCTGCTCGCCTTCGACGCCCGGCTCATCGTGCCCGGCCACGGGCCGGCCTCCACCAGCGCGCAATCCGACCTCAAGCTCACGCGCGACTACCTGCAGCACCTGCGGCAGACCATGGGCGAGGCGGCGCGCAACCTCGAACCCTTCGAGGAGGCCTATGCCAAGGCCGACTGGTCGCGCTTCGAGCACCTGCCGCTGTTCAAGGCGGCCAACCGCATCAATGCCTACAACACCTACCTGCTGATGGAGCAGGGCGCCAAATGAAACGCCGTCACGCGGTGAGCGCCCTGGCCGCTGCGACGGCCACCGCGTGGTGGCGCGCCGCCGCTGCCGCCCCGGCCGCGCCCGGGCAGGCCGTGGCCTGGCCCGAGGTCGGCGTTGCTCGACGGCGGCCGTTTCGGCCCGGCGCAGGTGGCGGGCGCGCGCTGGTGGTGGTGTTCTGGTCCACCACCTGCCCGTTCTGCCGGCGCCACAACCAGCACGTGGAGAAGCTCCACCGCGCCGCCGCCGGGCGCCGCCTGGCGGTGCTGGGCGTGGCGCGCGAGCGCGACGCCGCCGCGGTGCGCCGCCACGCCGGCCAGCAGGGCTACACCTTTCCGATCACCACCGACCAGGCGCCGCTGGCCGCGGCGCTGTCGGCGCGCCGCATCATCCCGCTCACCGTCACCATCGACCGCGCGGGCCGCCTGCTGCCAGGTGATCCCGGGCGAGATGTTCGAGGACGACGTGCTCGAACTGCTGCAATTGGCCGACAAGGAGGTCCGCCCATGAAGATCCCTGACTCGCCGCCGGCCTGGCGCTGGCCCTGGCTGCCGGCGCTCGCGCCGGCGCAGGCGCAGCCCGCGCTGCACCAGTACGCCGACGCCGACCTGGCGCTGGGCGAAAAGCTGATCCGTGACCACCAGTGCAGCGCCTGCCACGCCAGGAAGGTGGGCGGCGACGGCTCGGCCATCTACCGGCCCGCCGGCCGCATCAACACCCCCGGCGCGCTGCGCGGCATGGTCGACTACTGCAGCACCGAACTCAACCTGGGCCTGTTCCCGGAGGAGGTCACGGCCGTCGCCGCGGTGCTGCAGCGCGACCACTACCGATTTCCGGCGCAGAGCCACGGCGCCCCGATGACCGCCGCCAGCGCGCAGAACGCCGCCGCGGCCGACCCCGCCGACGACGGCAGCGCTGGACGAGTCCGACGAGGTCTTCTCCTCGGCCGCCGAGCTGTTCCGGCTGCTCGCCACGCCGATCCGCCTGAAGATCATCAGTTCGCTGTGCGGGCACGAGAAGAACGTCTCGCAGCTGCTGGCCGAGATCGAGACCACGCAGCCCAACATGAGCCAGCACCTGGCCACGCTGTACCGCGCCGGCGTGCTGGCGCGGCGGCGCGACGCGACGCAGATCTACTACCGCATCGGCAGCGAGCGCGCGGCCACGCTGTGCCGCGCCGTGTGCACGCAGATCGCGGTGGAAATGGACGGCGGCGACGAGATCCCGGCCACCGAGCGGCTGGCGCCCTGCCCACGGCTGAAGGGCTGACGCCGGGCGCGCGGCGCGCTGGCGGCGCCCGGCTCAGATGCGCCCGGCGCGCGGCCGAAGCCGAACAGCCGCACCAGCAGCCGGGTCGGAAACTGCGCCAGCGCCGCGTCGTAGGTGCAGTGCGGCCTCGTTGAACAACTGGCGCGCGAAGGCCAGGCGCGGCTCCCGTTCGCGCCAGGCGCGCACCAGCGCCGGCCACGGGTTCCTGTGCGCGCAGCTCGGCGTGCTGGTCGAGCAGGGCGAAGACGCGGCTGGCGGCGGCGGTCAGCGCGCCCTCGGCGGCCACCCACTGCGCGGCCGCGCCCGCCGGCCACCGGGCGCGCGGCCAGGCGCGACGGTGGCCTGCGTGCTCCGCCGCTGCGCGGCCAGCAGGGCGTCGAGCGCACCGTGTTCGGCGGCCAGCGGCTCGCGCAGCGCCGCGACCAGCGGCGCCACGGTCGCGCCGCGCTGGCGCTGCGCCTCCTCGACCTTGGCCCAGGCCGACGCCGATGGCGTTGCGCAGCGCGACCAGCCGGTTGTAGGCGCCGAGCATCCAGAACACCAGCACCGCTGCCACCACCAGGGCGGCGATCTGCTCCGCGCTCAGGCGCCGGTGTCGGCCGGCCTGCGCTCAGCGCGCGCACTTCGCCCTGGCCGAGCACCACCCACTTCAGCGAGGTCAGGCCCTCCAGCCCGACCGGCCCGCGGGCGTGGAACTTGTCGGTGCTGATGCCGATCTCGGCGCCCAGGCCGTATTCGAAGCCGTCGGCAAAACGCGTGCTGGCGTTGACCATCACGCTGGCCGAGTCGACCTCGCGCAGGAAGCGCATCGCGTTCGGGTGGTGGGTGGTCAGGATGGCGTCGGTGTGGTGCGAGCCGTAGCGGTTGATGTGGGCGATGGCCTCGTCCAGGTCGAGTCCACGACCTTGATGCTGATGATCGGCGCCAGGTATTCCTCGGCCCAGTCGGCCTCGCTCGCCGGCACGACGCGGGCGCCGGGCACGGCGCGCAGCGACCGCTGCGGCCGCGGCGTCAGCAGCGCATCTCCACGCCCTTGGCCGCGAACACGGCGCCGATGCGCGGCAGGAAGGCCGCCGCCTGCGCGCGCATGCACCAGCAGCGACTCGGCGGCATTGCAGGGGCTGTACTTCTGCGTCTTGGCGTTGTCGGTGACGGCGACGGCCAGGTCGAGGTCGACCTCGGCGTCGACATAGACATGGCAGTTGCCGTCGAGGTGCTTGATCACCGGCACCCGGGCCTCGGCGGCGATGCGCTCGATGAGGCCCTTGCCGCCGCGCGGGATGATCACGTCCACGTACTGCGGCATCGTGATCAGCTGGCCCGACCGCGGCGCGGTCGGTGGTCTCCACCAGCTGCACCGCGTCGGCCGGCAGGCCGGCCTCGACCAGCGCCGCCTGCACCTCGCGCCACAGCGCCAGGTTGGAGTGCAGCGCCTCCGAGCCGCCGCGCAGGATGCAGGCGTTGCCGCTCTTGATGGCCAGCGACGCGGCCTCGATGGTGACGTTGGGCCGGCTCTCGTAGATCATGCCGAAGACGCCCAGCGGCACGCGCATCTGGCCGACGCTGATGCCGCTGGGCCGGCGCTTGACGCCGCTGATCTCGCCCACCGGGTCGGGCATGGCGGCGATCTGCTCGCAGCCTTCGGCCACGGTGTCGATGATCTTCGGCGTCAGCGCCAGGCGGTCGAGCATCGGCGCGGCCAGGCCGGCGGCACGCGCGGCTTCGAGGTCCTGCCGATTGGCGGCCAGCAAGCCGGGGCCGTGCTCGCCGCAGCCGCGCGGCCAGGGTCGCGCAGCGCCGCGTCCTTGGCGGCCGTGGACGCCGCCGCCATGGCCGTGGCCGCGGCGCGGGCGGCCGCGCCCAGGTGGGCCATGTAGGCGGGGATGTCGATCGGGTTCATGGCCGCGATTGTCGCAAAGCGTCGCGCGGCCCGGCGGGCCCCGGCGTCAGGCGCCGGTGCGGCTGCCAGCCAGGCCAGCACGGCCAGCCACAGCGGCGCGGTGGCCGCGAAGGCCAGCGTCGAGAACACGATCGCCGTCGTGGCCTCGGCCTCCAGCGTGTCGTAGCGCTGGGCGAAGATCAGCGCGTTGCTGCCCGCCGGCAGCGCCGCCATCATCACCACCACCGCCAGCGGCAGGCCGGTCAGGCCGAAGCCCCAGTGCGCCACCGCCAGCACCAGCGCCGGCAGCACCAGCAGCTTCAGCGTGGCGAGCGGCCAGCGCGCCGCGCAGGTGGCCGCGCAGACCGTAGTGCGCCAGCGTCATGCCGATCAGCACCAGGCACACCGGCACCACCGCCAGGCCCAGGCCGGCCAGCGCCTCGTCGACCACCGGGTGCAGGCCCAGGCCGGTGAGCGTTCCAGGCCAGGCCGGCCAGCACCGGCAGCACCACCGGGTGGATGACGGTGTTGCGCACCGTGGTGCGCAGCGTGGACGCCAGCGTGCGCGGCTGTGGTCGGCGCGCGCCAGGTCCACCTCCACCAGCACCGTCAGCAGCGTCAGCAGCACCAGCGCGTGCAGGCTCACGAGCGCGATGTGCATGCGCCAGCCCGGTCTCGCCGAACAGCGCCGCGGCCACCGGGATGCCCACCTGCACCGCGTTGCCGAAGACTCGCCGCGATCGCGCGCGTGGCCGGCGCAGCCGCGGCCGCGGCCGGTCGCGCCGGCAGCGCGGCGCTGCCAGAGGTAGACCGCCAGCAGGTAGGCCAGCACCGGCACGAAGAAGGCCGCCAGCGTGCGCCAGGGCAGGGCCGCGAAGTCCAGCCGCACCATGGTGCGGAACAGCAGCGCCGGCACGAAGATGTAGAAGGCGGCGTTGCCCAGCACGCGCGCCGCGGTCGGTGCCGCCGCGGCCCGCCCAGCCAGCGCTGGCGCCCGGCCAGCCAGCCCAGGGCGACGGTGAGGAAGATCGCCAGCAGCTTGTGGAAGATCGCCAGGGTCACGGCGCATCCCGGCGCCGAGGCACCGCGCGCCAGCCAGCCGCCACCGCGGCCGCGGGCAGGTCGATCTCCACCGCCTTGCGCCGCGCGGTGTCGCCGCGCTGCAGCCGCACGGCGCGCCTGGCGCAGCCCAGTTCGTCGGCCAGCCAGGCCAGCAGCCGCGCATTGGCCTTGCCCTCCACCGGCGGCGCGGCCAGGCGCACGCGCAGCGCGCCGTCGTGCAGGCCGTCGGCACCGGTGCGGCGGGCGTTGGGCACCACCGCCACGCGCAGCAGCGAGCCGTCGCCCGCGCTGCCGGCACTCAGGCAGGGCCAGGCGCCGGCGTGGCGTCGGGTCACGCCGGCCGTGCTTCTTCGCGCCGCCGTCTTCTTGGCCGCGCGCCTTGGCCGCCGCGCCTTGGCGGCGCCGCGGCTCGAACTCGAAGCTCGACCTTGCCTTCCTTGGCGTCGTAGGCCAGGAAGGCCTTGAACTTGCGCCGCGTCTTGTTGGAGACGAAGTTCTCCAGCAGCGCGGTCTTGCCGGTGGCCAGCAGTCGCGTCATCTGCTCGCGCTCCACCGGCTGCTGCAGGATGATCTTGCCGCTCTTGAAGTCGCAGGTGACGTGCGCGCCCACGGCGTGCTCGCAGACGTAGCTGCTGCCGTGCTCGAAGACATGGCCCTTGCACTTGGGGCAGGCGCCCAGCGGCTCCTGGGCCGAGAAGTCGACCGGCTCGCCGTCGCCCTCGCCGGCCTTGGCGTCGTCGCCGAAGTCGAATTCGAGCTTCCAGTTGGCGATCTCGTCGTCGTGCACCAGCTTCAGCTCGGCGGTGAAGGGCCAGCCGGCCTTGGAGCGGAAGCCTTCCAGCGGCCCGATCTTCTTGTCGCGCAGGAAGGCCTCGGCCTCGGCGGTCTCGAAGGCGCGGCCGGCCGGGATCTTGGTGATCGAGAAGCCGCAGCCCTCCGCTGCCGCCGTCGGCGCCGGTGCAGGCAAAGCGGCGGTAGTTCTCCTTCACCACGCCGCCGCAGTTGGGGCAGGGCGTGGCCAGCGTGGCGTAGTCGCCGGGGATGGTGTCGCGGTCGTATTCCTTGGCCTTGCGCACGATGCGCTCGGCCATCTTCGCGATCTCGGCCATGAAGGCCTCGCGCTTCAGGCGGCCGTGCTCCATCTCGGCGAGCTGGTATTCCCAGTTGCCGGTGAGCTCGGGCTTGGTCAGGTCCTCGATGGCCAGCCCGCGCAGCAGCGTCATCAGCTGGAAGGCCTTGGCCGTGGGCACCAGCTCGCGGCCGTCGCGCAGCATGTACTTCTCGGCGATCAGGCCTTCGATGGTCTGCGCGCGCGTGGCCGGCGTGCCCAGGCCCTTCTCGCGCATCGCCTCGCGCAGTTCCTCGTCGTCGATCAGCTTGCCCGCGCCTTCCATGGCGCTGAGCAGCGTGGCCTCGGTGTAGCGCGCCGGCGGCTTGGTCTTCAGCGCATTGACGTCGACGTGCTCGGTGCGCACCAGCTCGCCCGGCGCCACGGCCACCAGGTTGGCGTCCTCGTCCTGCGCCTCCTTGCCGTAGACCGCCAGCCAGCCCGGGTTGACGAGCACCTTGCCGTTGGTCTGGAAGACGTGCTCCGCCGCGCCGCGTCGCCACCTTGCTGATGCGCGTGGTGACCATGAACTCGGCCGCCGGGTAGAACACCGCCAGGAAGCGCTTGACGACCAGGTCGTAGAGCTTGGCCTCGATCTCGCTCAGGCTCTTCGGCGGCTGCAGCGTGGGGATGATGGCGAAGTGGTCCGACACCTTGGCGTTGTCGAAGACGCGCTTGGTCGGCTTCACGTAGCCCTCGGCCAGGCCCTTGCGGGCGTGCGGCGCCAGCTCGCGCAGCGGGCCCGGCAGGTCCTCGCTCGGCGATCATCTCGAAGGTCTTCTTCACCACGCCCAGGTAGTCCTCGGGCAGCGCGCGCGAGTCGGTGCGCGGGTAGGTCAGCACCTTGTGCTTCTCGTACAGCGCCTGCGCCAGCGACAGCGTGGTCTTGGCGCAGAAGCCGAAGCGCGAATTGGCCTCGCGCTGCAGGGTCGTCAGGTCGTACAGCAGCGGGCTGGCCTGCGTGCTGGGCTTGGCCTCGTCGGTGACGCTGGCCGGCTGGCCGCGCACGGCCGCGGCGATGGCCTCGGCGTCGGCCGCGTTCCACAGCCGGTCGGCGCGCGCCTCGGCGTCGTCGGGGTTCTTCTTCCACTTCGGGTCGAACCACTTGCCTTCGTAGCTGCCGGCCGCGGCGTCGAAGGTGGCCTTGACCTCCCAGTACGGGCGCGCCACGTGCTTGCGGATCTTCTCCTCGCGCTCGACGACGATGCTCAGCGTCGGCGTCTGCACGCGGCCCACGGTGGTGAGGAAGAAGCCGCCGTCGCGCGAGTTGAAGGCCGTCATCGCGCGCGTGCCGTTGATGCCCACCAGCCAGTCGGCCTCGCTGCGGCTGCGCGCGGCGTCGGCCAGGCCGTGCATCTGCTCGTCGCTGCGCAGCTGGTCGAAGCCGTCGCGGATGGCCTGCGGCGTCATGCTCTGCAGCCACAGCCGCTGGATCGGCTTGCCGTGCGCCTTGTCGCCGAAGGCGTACTGCAGGATCAGGCGGAAGATCAGTTCGCCCTCGCGCCCGGCGTCGCAGGCGTTGATGATGGTGCCGACGTCCTTGCGCTTGACGAGCTTGACCACGGCGTTGAGCCGCGTCTTGGCCTTGTCGATGGGCGCCACGTCGAAGTGCGGCGGCACCACCGGCAGGTGGGCAAAGCTCCACTTGCCGCGCTTGACCTCGTATTCGTCGGGCGCCTTGATCTCGACCAGGTGGCCCACCGCCGAGGTCACGACGTGGCTGTCGTTCTCGAAGTGATCGGCGTGCTTCTCGAACTTGCCCACCTGGGGCGTGAGCGCGCGCACGATGTCCTGCGCCACGCTCGGCTTCTCCGCAATGATGATCGTCTTGCTCATGTTTCCTTCTGGGGCCTGCTGGCGCTGAGACTGCTCTTCGGCCGTGCCTACAATCTGCCGGTCTCGCGCGCACGCACGCGCGCTCGTACGATCTCAATGTACCGAATGATGAAGACCTCGCAAGCGGCCGGCCCGGACCGCCGCCGCATCCAGGTACGCAAGAGCGGCGTGCACGGCAAGGGCGTGTTCGCGCTGCGGCCCATCGCGGCCGGCGAACGCATCATCGAATACAAGGGCGAGGTCATCACCTGGCCCGAGGCCCTGCGCCGCCATCCGCACGATCCGCAGCGACCCCAACCACACCTTCTACTTCCACATCGACGACAAGCACGTCATCGACGCCAACGTGGGCGGCAACGCGGCGCGCTGGATCAACCACGCCTGCGAGCCCAACTGCCAGGCCGACGAGGTCGACGGCCGCGTCTTCATCAGCGCGCTCGCGCGACCTCAGCCCCGGGCGAGGAGCTGTTCTACGACTACGGCCTGGTCATCGACGAGCGCTACACGCCCAAGCTGAAGAAGCAGTACGAATGCCGCTGCGGCAGCCCGCGCTGCCGCGCGCACCATGCTGGGCAAGAAGCGCTGAGCGCCATGCCGCGCGCCGCACCTGCACTGGGGCGCCGACGCGCTGTGGCAGCGCCTGGAGCCGCTGCTGCCGGGGCTGCAGCGTGGAGGTGCTGGCGCGTGCGGAGTCGACCAACACGCGTGCTGCTCGAGCGCGCGCGCGCCATCAGCGGCCAGCGCGACGCGCCCATCACGCGGCCCGGTGAGCTGGACGCGCTGCGGGCTCGACGAGCGCACCGCCGCATGGCCGCCGCAGCGCCGACGTGCAGCCCTGCCTGCTGGTGGCCGAAGCAGCAGACGCGCGGCCGCGGCCGCCTGGGGCGCGGCTGGACGGCCAGCGCCGGCGCTTCGCTGACCTTCTCGCTGGCGCTGCCGCTGGCGCCGGAGGACTGGTCCGGCCTGTCGCTGGCCGTGGGGCTGGCGCTGGCCGAGGCGCTGGACCCGCTGGCGCGACGCCGGCGCGCCGCCGCGCATCGGCCTGAAGTGGCCCAACGACCTCTGGCTCATCGACGGCCCGGGCCGCGGGCCGCAAGCTCGGCGGCATCCTCATCGAGACGGTGAGCGTCGGCCAGCGCCGCATGTGCGTGCTCGGCGTCGGCCTGAACGTGCTGCCGCAGGCCCACGAAGGGCTGACCCACGGCTACGCCTGCCTGCAGGAGCTCGACCCCGGAGCCAGCGCGCCGGCGGCGCTGGCGCTGCGTGGCCGAGCCGCTGGTGCGCGCCGTGCTGCACTTCCAGGCGGCGGGTTTCGCGCCGCTGGTGGCGGCCTACGCGCGGCGCGACCTGCTGCTCGGCCAGCCCGTGCAGCACCACGCTGGCCGACGTGCCCGAGGGCGTGGCCGAGGGCGTGGACGAACACGGCGCGCTGCGCGTGCGCTGCGACGGCGTGCACCGCATCGTCAGCGGCGAGGTCAGCGTGCGCCTGCGCGACGGCGGGGCCTGATGCTGCGCGTCGCTGGTGCTGCTTGCTGCTGCTGGCCAACCTGCTCTTCTTCGGCTGGGCGCGCGGCTGGTTCGCGCCGGGCTGGCCGCCGCCGCGCACGGCCGAGCGCGAGCCCGGACGCCTGGCGGCGCAGGTGCGGCCCGGAACTGATTGCGGTGCTGCCGCCCGCGGCTGCCAGCGCCGCCGTCGCCGCCGCACGGCCGCGCGGCTGCCTGGAGGCCGGCCCCTACGACGCCGCCGCTCGCCGCGGCCGAGGCCCGCTGGGGCGCCGGCCTGCCGAGGGCAGCTGGGAGCGGCAGCCGGCGCCGCCGCCGACGCGCGTCTGGCTGCGCGTGCCGCGCGCCGAAGCGAACTGCAGGCGCGGCTGCTGGCGCTGGCCTCCGGCCCTGCGAGCGCGCTGACGCCGGCGGCGCCGGGCGCGCCGCGGCGCAACGCAGCGTCGCCAGGCCAGCGCGCCGCCACCGCCGACGCCGACGCCGCCGCCACCGCCACCGCCGCCCGGCGTTTCCGTCGGCGCTGCGGCGACGCCGACGCTGCGCTCGACCGCGCCGTTGCCCAGGTGTCGGTGACGGTGAGCGCACCTGAGCTGCCGGCGGCGCTGGGCAGCAGCGTGGCGGTGACGGCGTTGGTGGCGCCGCGAAGCCGTGACGATGCCGCCGCCGTCGAGCAGCACCCAGGCGTAGCCGACGAGCGTGGCCGCCGCCGGCGCCGCTGGCGCTGCCGCTGAGCTGACTGGCTGCCGGCCGTCGGCGCCGGGTCGGCGACGTCGATGCGCGCCAGCGCGCCGCACCGCGGCCACCGCGGCGCCGGCATCGACCATGCCGGCGCCGCACAGCGCCGGTGGTGCAGTAGCACTGCAGCTGCTCGACGCCTGGCGGTCGGCGCGTGGCACTGTGTCACCGGCGTCGGGTCGTCGGGGCCGTTGTCGGCGCCGCTGCGTCGGGAACGGCCGCGCCGTGGCCTGCAGCGTGCTGCGCACCTGCGCCGGCGTCAGCGCCGGCTGCTGCGAGACCATCAGGCCCGACGATGCCGGCCACCAGCGGCGAAGAGAAGCTGGTGCCGACGCTGATGTTGAAGCTGTCGGTCCAGCCGTCGCCGTCCGGCCCCTGCGTGCCGCTGTTGGTGGCGCTGACGATGGGGTACAGGCAGGGGCTGCCGACGGCGATGTTGACGCAGTTGCCGCCCGGCGCGGCGATCGCGATCTCGGGCCCGAGGTCGGAAAAGCCCGACCTTGGTGCCGGCGTGGCGCAGCGCCAGCACGCGCGATCACGCCGCGGCAGTTGCCCGGCGTGCCGACCGGCGCCGCCGGTGCTGTTGCCGGCCGCGGCGACGATGACCACGCCGGCCGCCGTGATGCGGTCGACCACCGCCTGGTAGGCGGCGTTGCAGGCGCCGCCGCTGCCCAGGCTCATGTTGATGACGCGCGCCGGGTTGGGGTTGGCGGGCACGCCGGCCACCGGCAGGCCGGCCGCCCACAGCATGCCGGCCTGGATGTCGGCGTCGGTGCCGAAGCACTTGCCCAGCACGCGCACCGGCAGCACGCGCACGCCCGGGTGCGGTGCCGGCCATGCCGAGGCCGTTGTTGGTGGCGGCGCCGATCAGGCTGGCGGTGCTGGTGCCGTGCCAGCTGCTGGCGACGTCGCTCGCAGCCGCGAGAAGCGTGCTCCGGTACTCGCTTCGGCGCCGGTGACCCAGTCGCCCGGGTCGCTGGGGTCGCCGTCGCGGCCGTCGCCGTCGTTGGCGACCACGGCTGTCGGCGACGAAGTCGTAGCCCGGCAGCAGCGAGCCGCCGTCGGCGACGCGGCCGAGGTCGGGGTGATCGAAGCGCACGCCGGTGTCGAGCACGGCCACCACGACGCCGGCGCTGCCCGTGGTGCGCGCCCAGGCGGCTTCGATGTCGATCGCCGACGCCACGCGCGGCGGTGGGTGCGCGCAGGTACCACTGGCCGCTGGCCGGGCCGCCGCGCTGGGCCGCGAGATCGACCGCGGGTCCGGTGAGGTAGAGCGGGTCGTTGGGCGCGGTCAAGCGGCGCTTGCGGCCGTTGGGCACGGCGAACTCGACCTCGGGGTCGGCCGCCAGCTGGGCCGCCAGCGCCGCGGCGTCGACGCCGCGCGCGCGCATGACCTGCATGCGCTCGCCCACCGCGGGGCCGGCTTCGAGCGTGCGACCGACGCGCGCGCCGAGCGCGGCCGCGCGCTCGGCCAGGATGCTGGGGGGCGCACCGCGCGTCCGTCGCGCCGGGCGCTGCCAGCGCCCGCTTGCGCAGCACGGCCGCGTCGGCCTTGAACTGCACGATGACCTCGCCTTGCACCGGCGTCAGCGGCGGCGGCGCGCGGCCCAGACGGGCAGTGTCGCCGCGGTGGCCAACAACAGGGCGGCGACGCGTTGGATGAAGTTCATCCGCACAGTGTAGGGTGGGCGCACCCCGCCTGTCGGCGGCCGGGTGCGGAGCCTGACGTCAAGCCGCATCGACGGCCGTGGCGAGGGGTCGCCGCGGCACGGCGGGCGATGCTTCAGCGCGCGATGACGCGCACCATCTCCAGCACCTTGTTCGAGTAGCCCCACTCGTTGTCGTACCAGGCCACGACCTTGACGAAGGTCTTGTCCAGCGCGATGCCGGCGTCGGCGTCGAAGACGCTGGTGCAGGCTTCGCCGCGGAAGTCGGTGGCCACCACCTTGTCCTCGGTGTAGCCGAGCACGCCCTTCATCGCGCCCTGGCTGCGCCGCCTTCATCGCCGCGCAGATCTCGGCGTAGCTGGCTTCCTTGACCAGCTCCACCGTCAGGTCGACCACCGAGACGTCGCTGGTGGGCACGCGGAAGGCCATGCCGGTGAGCTTCTTGTTCAGCTCGGGGATCACCACGCCCACGGCCTTGGCCGCGCCGGTGCTGCTGGGGATGATGTTCTCCAGGATGCCGCGGCCGCCGCGCCAGTCCTTGTTGCTGGGGCCGTCCACGGTCTTCTGCGTGGCGGTGGCGGCGTGCACGGTGGTCATCAGGCCGCGCTTGATGCCCCAGGTGTCGTTCAGCACCTTGGCCACCGGAGCCAGGCAGTTGGTGGTGCAGCTGGCGTTGCTGACGATGGTCTGGCCGGCGTAGGTCTTGTCGTTGACGCCGTAGACGAACATCGGCGTGTCGTCCTTGGACGGCGCGCTCTGGATGACCTTCTTCGCGCCGGCGTCGATGTGCTTCTGGCAGGTTTCCTTGGTCAGGAACAGGCCGGTGGCCTCGACCACGATGTCGGCGCCGACCTCGCCCCACTTCAGCTCGGCCGGGTCCTTGACGGCGGTCAGGCGGATCTTCTTGCCGTTGACGATCAGCGTGTTGCCGTCCACCGCCACGTCGCCCTTGAAGCGGCCGTGCACGCTGTCGTACTTGAGCATGTAGGCCAGGTAGTCGGGCTCGAGCAGGTCGTTGATGCCGACGATCTCGATCTCGGGGAAGTTCTGCACGGCGGCGCGGAACACCATGCGCCCGATGCGGCCGAAGCCGTTGATGCCTACTTTGATGGTCATGTGATCACTCCTTGGTTATTTCCGGGACAGAACCTTGCGCACCGTGTCCACCACGTTCTGCGCGGTGAGGTGGAAGTGCTTGAACAGCGCCGGTGCCGGCGCGCTCTCGCCATAGGTGTCGATGCCGACGACGGCGGCGCAGCCGTATTTCCACCAGCCGTCGGTGACGCCGGCTTCGACGGCGATGCGCGGCAGCCCTGCGGGCAACACGCCTGGTCTTGTAGGCCGACGCTCTGGCGGTCGAAGGTGGTGGTGCTGGGCATGCTCACCACGCGCACGGCGATCTTCAGCTTTGCCAATTCGGCCTGCGCGTGCAGCGCCAATTGCACTTCGCTGCCGGTGGCGACGATCACCGCCTGCGCCTTCTTGTTCAGCCCGACCTCGGCCGGCTCGGCCAGCACATAGGCGCCCTTGCCGATGTCGTCGAGCCGCGGCTTGGGCGCATAGGGCAGCGCCTGGCGCGACAGCAGCAGCGCCGACGGGCGCCCGGCGTTGGCCAGCGCCATGGCCCAGGCGACCACCGTCTCGGCGGTGTCGGCCGGGCGCCAGACGTCCAGGTTGGGGATCAGTCGCAGGCTCGCCGCATGCTCCACGCTCTGGTGCGTGGGGCCGTCTTCGCCCAGGCCGATGCTGTCGTGCGTGAAGACATGGATGACGCGCCGCTTCATCAGCGCGGCCATGCGGATGGCATTGCGGCTGTAGTCGCTGAAGGTCAGGAAGGTGCCGCCGTAGGGGATGTAGCCGCCGTGCAGCGCGATGCCGTTCATCACCGCGGCCATGCCGAATTCACGCACGCCGTAGTTGACGTGGCGGCCGCCGTTGGGGGCGCCGTCGTCACCGAAGCGCAGCGGCGGCGTGGACGCGGTATTGGTGAGGTTGGAGCCGGTGAGGTCGGCGCTGCCGCCCAGCAGTTCGGGCATCAGCAGCGTGAAGGTCTCCAGCGCCAGCTGGCTGGCCTTGCGGCTGGCCACGTTCTCGGCCTTGGCGTCGGCGATCTCGAGGGCCTCCACCGCCACGGGCACGAAATTGGCCGGCAGTTCGCCGTTCATGCGGCGAACGAATTCGGCCGCCAGTCCGGGGTGGTTCGCCTTGTAGGCGCCGAAGGTCGCGCCCCAGCGCTCTTCGGCCGCCGCCCCGCTGGCGCGTGCGTCCCACGCCGCGTAGGCCGCATCGGGGATCACGAAGGGCTCGTGCGGCCAGCCCAGCGCCGCGCGCGTGAGCTTGACTTCTTCACCGCCGAGCGGCTCGCCATGCGCCTTGGCGCTGCCGGCGCGGTTGGGCGAGCCGCGGCCGATCGTCGTCCTGCAGATGATCAACGTCGGCTGCGTTGCCGAGTCCTGGGCGGCACCGATCGCCGCGTCGACCGCCGCGGCGTCGTGGCCGTCGATGGGGCCGATGACGTTCCAGCCGTAGCCGGCAAAGCGCTGGCCCGACGTCGTCCACGTACCAGGGCTTCACGGCGCCGTCGATGCTGATGCCGTTGTCGTCGTACAGGGCCACCAGCTTGTTCAGCTTCCATGCCGAGGCCAGCGCGCAGGCTTCGTGGCTGATGCCTTCCATCAGGCAGCCGTCGCCCATGAAGACGTAGGTGCGGTGGTCGACCACGGTGTGGCCGGGGCGGTTGAACTCGGCCGCCAGCAGCTTCTCGGCCAGCGCCATGCCCACCGCGTTGGCCAGGCCCTGGCCCAAGCGGGCCGGTGGTGGTTTCCACGCCCGGGGTCACGTCGACCTCGGGGTGGCCCGGGGTCCTGCTGTGCAGCTGGCGGAAGTTGCGCAGCTCGCTCATCGGCAGTTCGTAGCCGCTCAGGTGCAGCAGCGCGTAGAGCAGCATCGAGGCGTGGCCGTTGCTCAGCACGAAGCGGTCGCGGTCGGCCCAGCGCGGATTGGCCGGGTTGTGGCGCAGGTGGCGGCCCCACAGCGCCACCGCCATCTCGGCCATGCCCATCGGTGCGCCGGGGTGGCCGGAATTGGCCTGCTGCACGGCGTCCATGGCCAGGGCGCGCACGGCAGTGGCCATCAGCGTCGGATCGAACTGGGGGGCAGGGGTGGCTGTGACCATGACAGGCGCCGAACGGGCGGCGTGCGTGTGAGCGAAGAGCCTGATTTTAGGAGGCTGCGCGGCCGCCGCGGCCGCTTGATGTATGTCAAAGACCGGCGCGGGCTTGTCGCCATGCTGCCGACCATGCAGCACACCTCGCTCGAAGTCATCCGAGACGAACACCAGGCGCTGTCGGCCATGCTGCGCTCGATGTCCCTGCTGCTCGTGAACGCGCACCGCGAAGACCGGCCGCCGCCCTTCGACGTGCTGCGCGCGATGCTGTTCTACCTCGACGAATTTCCGGAGCGGCTGCACCACCGCAAGGAGAGCGCCTTCCTGTTCCCGGTGTTGCGCGAGCGTTGTCCCGAGCTGGGCCCGGTGCTCGACCGCCTGGAGCGCGAGCACGCCGCGGGTGAGCTGATGGTGCGGGAGCTGGCGCACACGCTGCTGGCCTACGAAGTGCTGGGCGAGCCGAGGCGCCAGGCCAGCGAACAGGCGGTGCAGCGCTACGTGGCCTTCTACCTGGAGCACATGGGCGTCGAAGAGCAGCAGATCCTGCCGGCGGCGCTGCAGCACCTGGGCGCCGACGACTGGGCGGCGCTCGACGCCGCCTTCGCTGCCAACCGCGACCCCCTCACCGGCCACGAGCCCGACGACGTCTACCGGCCGTTGTTCAGCAAGATCATGATGAACGCGCCGGTCCCCATCGGTCTGGGGTCGGCGAGCTAGGGTCCCGCCCTGCCAGCGACACCGCGTACACCCGTTTCGGAGCCTGAGCATGTGGATGCGCTTCCAATGCATGGCGCTGGTGGGCCTGGCCGGCGCGCTCGCCTGCGGCGCGGTTGCAGCGCAGGCCACGCCGCAGGCCGACCGCGGCCGCTTGCTCTACGCCACGCACTGCATCGCCTGCCACAACGACCAGGTGCACTGGCGCGACAAGAAGCTCGCCACCGATTGGGCCCGCCTGAAGCAGCAGGTGCGCCATTGGCAGGCCGCTGCGCAGCTGGGCTGGACCGACGATGACATCGTGGCGGTGGCACGCCACCTCAACGAGACGATCTACCGACTGCCCCAGATGGATGATGCGGTGGGCCGCGCAGCGCCGGGCGAGTCCGTGGCGCAGGGGGGTCGCGGGCCACGTTGAAGATCCAGGACGGTGCCGAGCTGTGACAGACGAGGTCCTTGCCGTCTCGCGACGCGAAAGCCCGCCTTGGGATCAACCTTTCGGCGCTCGCAGCGCCCGCAGCGTCGGCACCAAGGCCGACAGGGCCGTCCGGTCGAGCTTGCCGGCCTCAGTGAGCCGCAGGCTGGGCACGAAGCAGATCCGGCGCGGCCGCTTGTGCGGCGCCAGCCGCTTTCCGATGTGGTCCAGCAGGGCGCTCTCGCTGGGCGGCTGCGGCCCCGCCACCAGGGCGGCCGCCACGGTCTGGCCCCAGGTTTCATCGGCGACGCCGAAGACGGCCGCGGCTTCGATGCCGGGGCAGGCTTCGAGCACCCGCTCGACCTCGGCCGGGTAGACGTTTTCGCCGCCGGTGACGATCAGGTCGGCGCGCCGCGCATGCAGGTGCAGGAAGCCCTGGGCGTCGAGTTCGCCGAGGTCGCCGGTGTCGAACCAGGCGTTGGACGCGAGCGGCTCCTCGCCCAGGTAACCGGCCATGAGCATCGGTCCCCGGACCTGGATGTGGCCGTCGTCCACGCGCAACTGCACCCCGGGCAGCGGCCGGCCGACGCCGCAGGCCGCCGCGTCGAAGCGCATGTCGTAAGGCGTGGCCACCACCTGCGAGCAGGTCTCGGTGCAGCCGTAGGTGATGACGATGGGCAGGCGCCGCTCGGCAGCGCGCGCCAGCAGCTTGTCCGAGGCCGCTGCGCCGCCCAGCAGGAGCACCCGCAGGTGCTCGGGCGGGACCCAGCCCGGGTGCGCATCGAGCACCAGGGCGAGCATGGTCGGCACCAGCGACAGTTGCGTCGCCCGGTGCCGTGCGATCCACTGCGGCAGCAGCGCCGCGTCGAAGGCCGGCGCCAGTGCCACGGCACGCCGGGCTGCCAGGCAGCGGGTGACGATGGACAGCCCACCCACGCGTGCCACCGGCATCGTCAGCAGCCAGCAGTCGTCGTCGTGCCAGCCGAGATTGGCCGTGCTGGCGTGCGCCGAGGCCATCAGCGCCGACCGCGTCAGCACCGCGCCGCGTGCGCGGCCGGTGGTGCCCGAGGTGTACAGCACGGCGGCGGCGTCGGCGGGCAGGTGGCCTGCCGCGCGTGCGGTGGCTTCGCGTTCGCTGTCCTGTTCGGCCTCGGTCAGCCTCGGGTGCAGCAGCAGCGCCGGCACGCGCAGCTCGAGCAGCGCATACAACGTGAGCAGCGTGTCCAGTGTGTTGCTGCCCACGACCGGGTGCGCGCTGCCGGGCCGCACCTGCGGCGCCAGCGTGGCCAGCCGCTGTTCGGTCAGCCGCGCCAGGTCGGCGAAGCTGTAGCGCTGCGCACCGGCCGCCAGCGCGGTGGCGCCGCCCGCCTCACGAGCGGCGGCGAGGATCGACAGCGCTTCCTTCACGCCGGCCGCGGGAGGACGGGGCCCGCCTCGTGCCGGGCGATCACGGCAGGCGCGGGAACTTGCGGAAGTCCGGTTTGCGCTTCTCCAGGTAGGCGTTCTTGCCCTCCTGGCCTTCCTCGGACATGTAGTACAGCAGCGTGGCGTTGCCCGCGAGTTCCTGCAGGCCCGCCTGGCCGTCGCAATCGGCATTCAGTGCGGCCTTCAGGCAGCGCAGCGCGATCGGGCTGTTGGCCAGCATCTCGCGGCACCACTGCACGGTCTCGGCCTCCAGCCGCTCGTAGGGCACCACGCAGTTGACCAGCCCCATCTCGAGCGCCTGCTGCGCGTCGTACTGCCGGCACAGGAACCAGATCTCGCGCGCCTTCTTCTGGCCGACGATGCGCGCCATGAAGGAGGCGCCGTAGCCGCCGTCGAAGCTGCCCACCTTGGGCCCGGTCTGGCCGAAGCGCGCGTTGTCGGCGGCAATGGTCAGGTCGCAGACCATGTGCAGCACGTGACCGCCGCCGATCGCGTAGCCGGCGACCATCGCCACCACGGGCTTGGGGAGCGTGCGGATCTGGCGCTGCAGGTCGAGCACGTTCAGCCGCGGCACGCCGTCGCCCCCGACGTAGCCGCCCTTGCCGCGCACGCGCTGGTCGCCGCCGGAGCAGAACGCCTCCTTGCCCTGGCCGGTGAGGATGACGACGCCGATGCTCTCGTCGTCGCGCGCATCGGCGAACGCCGCCTGCATCTCGCGCACCGTCTCGGGCCGGAACGCATTGCGGACTTCGGGGCGGTTGATGGTGATCTTGGCGATGCCTTCGTCGGCCTTCGCGTAGTGGATGTCGGTGTAGCCGGGGACCGGCGTCCACGATGGCACCGGGGGCAGGGAGGAGGTGTTCATGACTTGCTTTGCAGGTTGCTGGGGGGTCGGCGGGTGCGTTGCACGCGGGGTCGGGGGGTGCAGTCGGTCGATCTATGCCTCCGTGACCGCACTGCCGGCGTCGGCGACGGGAGTGCGGCAGCGCATCAGCGTCATGGCCTTGACCGTCATGACCACCTCGCCGCGCTGGTTGGTGATTTCGTTGGCCGTGTGCACGAGGCCGCGGTCGGGCTTCGTGCGCGAGCGCCTGGCCGCCGTCACGGCGATGCGCAGCGACAACTGGTCGCCTGGGCGCACCGGTGCCAGCCAGCGCAACTCGTCGATGCCGGGCGAACCCAATCCCGCCGTGCGCGGCAGGTAATGATCGACCAGCAGCCGCATCATCAGGCCGGCGGTATGCCAGCCGCTGGCAATCACGCCACCGAAGGGGCCCTGGGCCGCGCGCTGCGGGTCGACGTGGAAGGGTTGCGGATCGAACTGGCGGCCAAAGTCGATGATCGCCGCCTCATCCACCGCGATCGGGCCGTATTCGGCCACCGCGCCCGGCGGGTAGTCCTCGAAGTGACGCTCTGCGATGTCGACGGGAAGATCGGCTGGGGCCATGATTCTGGATACCGGTGATGGCAGTGGCAAGGGCGTGCGCGACGCGCCTGGCCTGGCAGCAGCGTGCCGGGCGGAATGTACCGCGAGTGAGCCGCCGCGCCGCAGGGGCGGGTGCCGGGTTGGGGCAGGGCGTCGATGCAGCCAGGTTGGCGGCACGGTGCAGGCCGCAGGGCTGCGGGGCGCTTCTCGCGCGCTGGGATCAGTCCGGCAGCGCCTCGGCGCGCAAGCGAGCACGCTGCGCCGCCAGCGTGCGGCCCAGCAGCGTGGTGGTGGCGTAGATGGCCTCGATGGTGGGCGTGGGCACGGCCGTGATGCGGCCCAGTTCGACCACGGCGCCGACCAGGGCCTCGAGCTCGAGCGCGCGGCCATGCTCCACGTCCAGCAGCATCGAGGTCTTGTGCGCGCCCACCGCCTCGGCGCCGGCCAGGCGCTGTTCGAGCGTGATCTTGAAGCGCACGCCCAGGGCCTCGGCCACGCGCTGCGCCTCGCCCATCATGACGGCCGCCAACTGCCGCGTGGGCGGGAAGCGGCAGATGTCTTCCAGCGTGGCGTGGGTCAGCGCGCTGAGGGGGTTGAAGCTCACGTTGCCCCACAGCTTGACCCAGATCTCGGCGCGGATGTCCTTGGCCACCGGCGCCTTGAAGCCGGCGCGCATGAGCGCGTGCGACAGGGCCTCGACGCGCTCGCTGCGCGTGCCGTCGGGTTCGCCCAGGGTGAAGCGGTTGCCCTCGATCAGCTTCACCACGCCCGGCGCCACCAGTTCGGCCGCCGGGTAGACGACGCTGCCGATCACGCGCTCGGGCTCGATGTTCGCGCCGAGCACGCCGCCCGGGTCCACCGACTCCAGCGCGCGGCCCTCGTGCGGGCCGGCCAGCTTGTGGAAGTACCACCAGGGGATGCCGTTGATCATGGTCACGACCATCGTGCGCGGGCCGAACAGCGCGCGCAGGTCGGGCAGCAGGTCGCGCACCTGGTGCGCCTTCACGGTCAGCAGCACCGCGTCCTGCTCGCCGGCGTCGGCATAGCGCTGCACGGCGCGCACGGTGGAGGCGTGCAACTCGCTGCCGTCTTCCTGGATCAGCCGGAAGCCGTGGGCATTGATCGCCTCCAGGTTGCGGTTGCGTGCGATGAAGGTGACCTCTTCGCCGGCCAGCGCCAGCTTGGCGCCCAGGTAGCCGCCGATGGCGCCTGCGCCCACGACACAGATCTTCATCGGCCCATCCTCAGCTCACGCTGCCGCGCGACGTTCTTCGCCGCACCCCACAGCGGCCACACCAGCATCAGGATCGCCAGCCCGGCGATGGTGCCGACCAGCGGGTTGCTCCAGAAGATGCTCATCGAGCCCTGGCTCAGCAGCATGGCCTGGCGGAAGCTGGCCTCGGCCATGTCGCCCAGCACCAGGGCCAGCACCAAGGGCGCCAGCGGGTATCTTCAGCTTCTTGAAGAGGTAGCCCATGACACCGAAGACCAGCATCATCACCACGTCGAACATCGAGTTGTTCACCGTATAGGCGCCGATGGCGCAGATGACGATGATCACCGGCCCGATGATGGAAAACGGGATGCGCAGGATGGCCGCCCACCAGGGCACCGTGGTCAGCACGACGATCGAGCCCGACGACATTGCCGATGTACATGCTGGCGATCAGGCCCCAGACGAATTCCTTCTGTTCCACGAACAGCATCGGCCCCGGCTGCAGGCCCCAGATCAGCAGGCCGCCCAGCAGCACCGCCGCCGTGGGTGAACCCGGGATGCCCAGCGTCAGCATGGGCAGCAGCGCCGAGGTACCGGCCGCGTGCGCCGCTGTCTCCGGCGCGACCACGCCTTCGATGCGGCCTCTGCCGAAGCTCTGCGGGTCGCGGCTCATGCGCCGCGCCATGCCGTAGCTCATGAACGACGCAGGCGTCGCGCCGCCGGGGGTGATGCCCATCCAGCAACCGACCGCCACCGAACGCAGGAACAACTTCCAGTGCCTGAGCAACTCGCCCCAGGTGCGCCACACCACCTTGAAGTCGATCTTCGCGCTCTTGCCCTTGAAGGCCAGGCCCTCTTCCATGGTGACCAGGATCTCGCCGATGCCGAACAGGCCGATCACCGCGATCAGGAAACCGAAGCCCTTGAGCAGTTCCGGGAAGCCGTAGGTCATGCGCAGCTGCCCGGTGACGGTGTCCATGCCGACGGCGGCGAGTGCGAAGCCCAGCATCATGGCCGCGATGGTCTTGGCCGGCGGCTCCTTGCTCATGCCCACGAAGCTGGCGAAGGTGAGCAGTTGCACGGCGAAGAATTCCGCCGGCCCGAACTTGAGCGCGAATTTCGCCAGCAGCGGCGCCGTGAAGGTGATCAGCAGCACGGCGAACATCGCGCCCACGAAGCTGGACGTGAAGGCCGCCGTAAGTGCCTGCGCAGCGCGGCCCTGCTGTGCCATCGGGTAGCCGTCGAACGTGGTGGCCACGCTCCAGGGCTCGCCGGGAATGTTGAACAGGATCGAGGTGATGGCGCCGCCGAACAGCGCGCCCCAGTAGATGCAGCTCAGCATGATGATCGCCGAGGTGGGATTCATGCTGAAGGTCAGCGGCAGGAGGATGGCCACGCCGTTGGCGCCGCCCAACCCCGGCAGCACGCCGATCAGCACGCCCAGCGTGATGCCGATGAGCATGTAGCCCAGGTTGGGCAGCGTGGCGGCGACGCCGAAGCCGTGGAAGAGGTTCTGCAGTTCGTCCATGTCGTGCGCGACCCGGTCAGAACCCGAAGAAGGCTTCGAGCGGGCCCTTGGGCAGCGACACCAGGAACCAGCGTTCGAAGACGAGGAAGAAGGCCAGCGGCACGCCCAGCGCCACGGCCGTCGTCAGTGCCACGCCGTGCTTGCCGTGGCGCAGCATGAACCAGGCGATGAGCAGCGCCGAGGCGACATAGATGCCCAGCGGGAAGATGAGCCCGACATGGATCGTCATCGGCCACAGGATGGCCCACACGCTGCGCAACTGTTCGTGTTCGGCGAAATGCTCGTGCGAGCCCCAGCGCAGCAGCTGCTTCAAGGCCACCCAGCCCGAAGACAGCAGCAGCGCGAGCCCGATATAGAAAGGGAAGTAGCCCGCGCGGGGGCCGTCGTCGCCCCAGCCGGTGCCGACACGGAAGCTGTCGGTGATGACCAGGACACCGAGCGCCATCAGCAGCAGCGCCACCCCCAGTTCCGGCCAGCGCACGCCGACCGAGTCGGCCTTCTCGTCGGCTGCGCCGGGCATCACTGCGCCAGGAAGCCGGCTTCGCGCATCAGCACGCGATGCAATTGCTCGTTCTTGGCGACCCAGTCGGCGTAGGCCTGGCCCGACATCGTGGTCGTGTTGAACGCGCCCTTCTTCATGAATTCCTGCCACTCGGGCAGCGCACGCACCTTGGCCATCAGGTCGACGTAGAACTTCGTCTGCTCGGCCGTCACGCCCGGGGCCATGAAGATGCCGCGCAACATCACGTATTCGGCGGGCAGCCCGGCGGACGAGCAGGTCGGCAGGTCGCCCCAGCTCTGCGTGGCCGTGACCTTGTCGGTGTAGGGCAGCTTCTTGGCGTCGAAGACGCACAGCGCGCGCAGCTTGCCGGCGCGCCAGTGGCTTTCGGCCTCGATCGGGTTGTTGACGGTGGCATCGACATGCTTGCCCACCAACTGCACCGCGACCTCGCCGCCGCCCTTGTAGGGCACGTAGGTCATCTTCTTGCCGGCGGCCTTTTCCAGCATCACGGTGATGATCTGGTCTTCCTGCTTGCTGCCGGTGCCGCCCATCTTCAGGCTGCGGTCGGGACCGCTCTTCAAGGCATCGAAGAAGTCCTTCGGCGTCTTGTACGGCGACTCCTCGTTCACCCACAGCACGAACTGGTCCAGCGCCATCATCGACACCGGCGTCAGGTCGCGCCAGTTGAAGGGCACGCCGGTGGCCAGCGGCGTCGTGAACAGGTTGGACAGGGTGATGATGATCTTGTGCGGGTTGCCCTTGTCCGCCTTGACGTCCAGAAAGCCCTCGGCGCCGGCGCCGCCCGACTTGTTGACGACGACGATGGGCTGGTTCATCAGACTTGTTCTTCGCCACCACGCCCTGGATGAAGCGCGCCATCTGGTCCGCGCCGCCGCCGGTGCCGGCCGGGACCACGAACTCGACCGGCTTGCTCGGCTCCCAAGCCGTGGCGGCGGTGGCCACCGCCGCGCCCGCCACTGCCATGGCTGCGCCGCGCGCCCATGCGACTGCTGCTGCTCTCATCGTTTTCCCTTGAAGTGAAAGGCGAGGACTGTCCAGACTCGACGACGAGACTCTAGGGGGTCGTCGCGGCGTAGTAAATTGAGAATTTTTGCGGGTATGGATTCAGGAAAAGCTGAACCGAAGACGGCCGACACCCGGAGCCGGATCAGCCCAGCCCCAGCTTCTGCGCCAGCCCGATGCGCTGCAGCTTGCCGGTGGCGCCCTTGGGAATCTCGTCCAGGATGAGGATCTTCTTCGGCACCTTGTATTCGGCCGCACGCTGGCTCACGAAGGCCTGCAGTTCGCGTTCGGTGGCCGCCTGGCCTTCGCGCAGCACCACCGCGGCGGCGACTTCCTCGCCCAGCTTGGGGTGCGGCATGCCGAAGCACACCACCTGCGCCACGGCGGGGTGGTCCATCAGGATCTCGTCGACTTCGCGCGGGCTGACCTTCTCGCCGCCGCGGTTGATGATCTCCTTCAGCCGGCCGGTGATGCTGAGGTAGCCGTCGGCGTCCATCACGCCCTGGTCGCCGGTGCGGAACCAGCCGTCGCGCCAGCCTTCGGCATTGGCCTTCGGGTTGTTCTCGTAGCCGGTGGTGACGTTGGGGCCGCGGATCACGATCTCGCCGGTCTCGCCGCGCGGCAGCAGGCTGCCGTCCTCGCCCATGATCGCCACCTCGGGCCCGGCCGCGATGCCCACCGTGCCGGGCTTGCGCACCGCCGGCGGCAGCGGATTGCTGGCCATCTGGTGCGTGGCTTCGGTCATGCCGTAGCTTTCGATCAGCGGCGCGCCGAAGACCTGCTTCGAGCTCGGCGATCACCTGCGGCGGCATCGACGACGACGACGAGCGGATGAAGCGCAGCGGATGGCGCGCGATGACGTCGAGCGTTCTTGCCGGCGCGCGACAGGATCGCCTGGTGCATGGTCGGCACGGCGGTGTACCAGGTGGGCCGGGCCTCGTCCATCCAGGCGAAGAACTTGAGCGCGTTGAAGCCCGGCGTGCAGAAGACGAACGAGCCCGCCGACAGCGGCGCCAGCACGCCGGCGATCAGGCCGTGGATGTGGAACAGCGGCATGATGTTCAGCCCGCGGTCGGCCGGGCGTGAAGCGCAGCGTGCGGCCGATGTGCGTGGCCGAGGCCACCAGGTTGCGCCTGCGACAGCGGCACGATCTTGGGCCGCGAGGTGGTGCCCGAGGTGTGCAGCACCATCGACACGTCGTCGGGCTCGGCATAGCCGCCGTGGGCCGCCGCTGCGGCCGCTTGGCAGCCGTCGCGCGCCACCAGCGTGTAGGCGCCCGCGGGGCCGTCGGCCGCCGCCACCAGGTCGATCAGGCGCACGCCCAGCTTCTGCGCCACGGCCACCGCCGGCGAGGTGCTGCCCGCCTCGACGATCAGCGCCTTGGCGTTCAGGTCCTGCAGGTAGAACTCGAACTCGTCGGCGCGGTAGGCCGGATTCAGCGGTGCGCTCGTCACGCCGCTGGCGCAGGCGATGTAGCAGGCCGCCATCTCGGGGCCGTTGTTGAGCACGATGGCGACGCGGTCGCCGCGGCCGATGCCCAGGGCGTTGAGCGTGGCCAGCGTGTCGGCCACCACGGCGCGCAGGCCGCGGTAGTCCAGCGCCGGGCGGCCGGGCGCGCCGAGGGCGGGGGCGTCGTCGGCGCCGGTGGTGAGCAGGTCCTTGAGGGTCGTCGACATCGTGGTTCTCTGCACGTGTGGCGCGGGCGCGCCTTTATACCCGAGGCCGGTTTACGGCCGTCGGCGTGGCAGGCGGGCACGCCGGCCTCGCCCAGGTCCCAGAACAGCCCGCTCATCAGCTGCAGCGCCTCGCGCGCCACCGGCTGCAGCAGGTGCTCGTCGGGCGCATGCTGCGAGCAGCCCGGGTAGCTGTGCGGCACCCACACCGTGGGCAGGCCCAGGATGTCGGCGAAGACGTCGTTGGGCAGCGAGCCGCCCAGGTTGGGCAGCAGCACCGGGGCGCGGCCGGTGCTGCGTTCGATGGAGGCCAGCGCAAAGCGCACCCAGGGGTTGTCGGGGTCGAGCCGCGTGGCGTTCATGACTTCCGGCGTCGCCGACCTCGATGTCGCCGAAGCCGTGCGCGGCCAGGTGGTCCGCGCACCGCGGCGCGCAGCCGCGACACGTCGGTGCCGACGACGAAGCGCAGGTGCAGCCGCGCCTGCGCCGTGGGCGGGATGGCATTCACCGGGTGGTCGGGGTTGCCGGTGCGCATGGCCAGCACCTCCAGCGTATTCCAGGCGAACACGCGCTCGGCCGGCGTCAGCCCGGGCTCGCCCCAGTCGGCGTCGATGGCCGGGTCGCCGGCGTCGCCGCCGACTTCCAGGCCGGCCAGCGCGGCGCGCACATTGGCCGGGATCGGCGGCGGGCGCAGCGCCTCGACGAGGATGCGGCCGCGGCCGTCGACCAGGCTGGCGATGGCCGCGGCCAGCACCGTGCCCGGGTTGCGCAGCAGGCCGCCCCAGTTGCCCGAATGGTGGGCGCCGTCGCGCAGCTTCAGCGTGAGGTCGAAATTGGCGACGCCGCGCGAGCCCAGGAAGACGGTCGGCCGGTCGGCGCGCAGGCGCGGGCCGTCGCTGGCGATCAGCACGTCGGCGGCCAGCTCCGCCGCGGTGCGCGGCGCAGAAGGCGGCCAGGCCGGGCGAGCCGGTCTCCTCGCCGGTCTCGACCAGCCACTTCACGTTGAAGCCGAGCCGGCCGTCGCGCGCCGCCAGCACCTGCGCCAGCGCGGCGATGTTGATGCTGTGCTGGCCCTTGTTGTCGGCCGTGCCGCGGCCGTAGAGGCGGTCGCCGTCGGCGGCCAGCTGCCACGGGCCCTGGCCGCGCGTCCAGGACTTGTCCTGGCCGCGGATGACGTCGCCGTGGCCGTACATCAGCACCGTGGGCAGCGCGCCGCCTTCGTGCCGCGTGGCCACCAGCAGCGGGCCGTAGGGCGGCTCGGGGTTGGCGTGGATCGTGAACGTGAAGCCCAGCGCCGCCAGCGAGGGGCCGATCTCGTCGGCCAGGTAGGCCTGCAGCGCCGGGCCCGAGGCCGGGTCCTGGCTCTCGGTGCGGATGGCCACGCGGCGCGCCAGGTCGCGCGTGAAGTCGCCGCTGTCGAAGTGCTGCGCGCGCCAGCGCCAGCGCGTGCTCGCGCCTCAAGGCTTGCTCACCAGCGCGAAGTGCTCCACCACCGGCGGCGCGGCGAAGAAGGGGCCGACGATGGCGCGCCACTCGGCGAACAGCGGGCCGCCGCGGAAGTGCACCGTGTGGTCTTCCAGCGTCTCCCAGAAGATCTGCAGGATGTAGCGCTCGGGGCTCTCGATGCCGCGGTTGACCTTGGCGCCCTTGAAGCCCTGGGCGCGGCTGACCACGGTTGTGATGCCGCGCTGGATGGCCTCCTCGAAGGCGGCCTGCTGGCCGGGGTGGATGCGGATGTCGGCGATTTCCAGGATCACGGCGCGCTCCGTTGTGGGTGGAGCGCGCAGTCTAGATCGCGCGCCGGCCTGCAAGGATGCAGGCCGGACGCGGCAGCGGTGCAGCAAGGCCGCGCGCATACCCTATACATGCGCGCCGTGACCACCCTGCCGCGCCCCGGTGCTGAAGGCCGACGACGCGCACCATCGGCGCATCGGCATCGGCCTGGTCACGCTGGCGACGCTGTGCTTCTCGATCCTCGACGCCAGCGCCAAGTGGCTGGTGCAGGATCTGCCGGTGGTGCAGGTGGTGTGGCTGCGCTTCGCCACCCACGTGCTGCTGATGGTGCTGCTGCTGGCGCCGCGGCACGGGCGCGCGCTGGTGCGCATGCACAGCCCGCCGCTGCAGCTGCTGCGCGCCGCCATGCTGGCCAGCATGACGGCGCTGAACTTCTTCGCGCTGCAGTACCTGCAGCTGGCCGAGACCGGGGCGATCCAGTTCTCGGTGCCGATCCTGATCGCGCTGCTGTCGGCCTGGTGGCTGGGCGAGCGGCTGGACTGCGCGGCGCTGGCTGGCGCCATCGTCGTCGGCTTCGCCGGCGTGCTGCTGGTCATCCGGCCGGGCTCGCAGGCCTTCCACCCGGCGCTGCTGCTGGCGCTGGCGAACGCCGTGCTCTACGCCGCCTTCAACCTGCTGACGCGCCGCATGGCGGCCACCGAGTCGGCCGAGTCGATGCAGCTGATCTCGGCCATGGGCGCCGCGCGTGGTGCTGGCGCCGTTCGCGCTGCTGCACTGGCAGGACCCGGCGAGCCTGCTGACCTGGGCGGTGATCGCTGCTGTGCGGGCTGATGGGCGGCATCGGCCACCTGGCGGTGGCGCAGGCGCACCGCCACGGGTCGGCGGCGCTGCTCGGGCCCTTCCTCTACCAGCAGATCCTGTACATGACGCTGTGGGGCTGGCTGGTGTTCGCCCAGGTGCCCGACGCCTTCGTGGTCGCCGGCGCGCTGGTGGTGGTGGCCAGCGGCCTGTACCTGCTGTGGCTGGAGCTGCGGCGGCGCTGACGGGGCCCTGCACTTGACCCCGCCGTCGCTCAGCCCAGCGGCAGGCCGACGTAGTTCTCGGCCAGCGCCGTCTGCGCCGCCACCGACCCGCACAGGTAGTCGAACTCGGCCTGCTGCATGCGCAGGCCGAAGCCGCCGCTTTCGGGGAAGCGGTGCATCAGCGAGGTGAACCACCACGAGAAGCGCTCGGCCTTCCAGACGCGCGCCAGCGCGCGCTGCGAATAGTGGTCGATGCCGGCGCGCGCTGCCGCCGTAGAACTCGGCCAGCGCCTGCGCCAGCAGGCCGACGTCGGAGGCCGCCAGGTTCAGGCCCTTGGCGCCGGTGGGCGGCACGATGTGCGCCGCGTCGCCGGCCAGGAACAGGCGGCCGAAGCGCATCGGCTCGGCGACGAAGCTGCGCAGCGGCGCGATGCTCTTCTCGATCGACGGCCCGGTCACCAGCCGCGCGGCGGCGTCGGCCGGCAGGCGGCGCCGCAGCTCGGCCCAGAAGGCGTCGTCGGACCACTGCTCCACCGTGTCGTCGAGCGAGCACTGCAGGTAGTAGCGGCTGCGCTCGTGGCTGCGCATGCTGGCCAGCATGAAGCCGCGTTCGGTGTGGCCGTAGATCAGCTCCTGGTTCACCGGCGGCGTGTCGGCGAGCAGGCCGAGCCAGCCGAAGGGGTAGACCTTCTCGAAGGTCTGCAGCGCGCCGGCCGGCACCGACGGCGCGGCACACGCCGTGGAAGCCGTCGCAGCCGATGACGAAGTCGGCGTCCAGCCGCGTGCTCGACGCCGCCGTGGCGGTAGCTGAGGTGCGGCCGGTCGCCGTCGAAGCCGTGCGGCTGCACGTCCTCGGCCTCGTAGACGGTGGGCCGGCCGCTGCTGGTGGCGGTGGTCCATGAGGTCGCGCGTGACCTCGGTCTGGCCGTAGACGACGACCTGCTTGCCGGTCAGCGCGTGCAGGTCGATGCGCAGGCGGCGGCTCGCCGAAGGCCATCTCGAAGCCGTCGTGCGGCAGGCCCTGCGCGTCCAGCCGTTCGGCCACGCCGGCCTCGCGCAGCAGGTCCACCGCCACCTGCTCCAGCACGCCGGCGCGGATGCGGCCGAGCACGTAGTCGGCGCTGCGCTGCTCGAGCACGACGTTGTCGATGCCGGCGCGGTGCAGCAGCGCGCCGAGCAGCAGGCCGGCCGGGCCGGCGCCGACGATGGCGACCTGGGTGCGCATCGTGGTGTCTCCATGGGGTTGCGGGGTGGCGCGACGGCCGCGTCGGTGCCGGCGACCCGGGCCGGGTCCGTATCCGCAGCGGCGCCGACGTCGGCACAATGAGCGCAATCCCCCATGGCGCCGGGCGGCGGCCGTCACCGCGCCACGCCGGCGCGAGCACACACGCACGGCAGCGGCGACGCCCAGGCCTCAAGTCCGGCCGCGCCGGCGCCCGAAAACAGGGGGCATCGGGCGGCGCAGTGGCGCCGCCGGCGAGACCCGGGGAAGCCGCATGTCCTGCACCGTCGCCGTCGACGAACTCCGTGTCGGCATGTACATCCACCTCGACGGTGGCTGGCTGTCGCATCCGTTTCCGCTGTCGAGCTTCCGCATCTCTTCGCCGGAGCAGATCGCCACGCTGCGCGGTCTGGGGCTGGCGCGCGTGCGCTGGGTGCCGGAGAAGAGCGACCCGCCGCCCGCGCCGACAGCCGCCGCCGAGCCGGTGGCCGACGCGTCGACGGCCGACGGCCCGGGGCGCCGCGGCGGCCGCCACGGCGAGCCAGCGGTGCCGCAGCGCGCGGCGGCCGGCAACTGGCCGCCCAGCGCGAGGCGCTGCTGCGCTGCGAGCGCCAGTACGGCGAGGCGGCGCAGGTCTTCTGGCGCGAGGCCGGCGAGGCGCTGGCCACGCGGCCCCAGCAGGCCGGCCGCACCACCGAGGCGCTGACGCGCGCCATGCTCGACGAAGATGCTGGTGCAGCGACGAGATCGGGCATCCGCCTCGTCAGCGGCGGCGGCGACCGCGCCGCCGCGCATGCGCTCAACGTCGGCGTCGTCTCGCTGCTCGTCGGCCGCTCGCTGGGCCTGGCCGAGGACGACCTGCTCGACCTCGGCGTCGGTGCGCTGATGCACGACGTGGGCAAGCACGACCTGGCCGACCGCTACCGCCACGCCGACGACACAGCCACGGCCGGCCGAACTGGCCGCCTACCGCGACCATGTCGCGCCGCGGCGTGGCCCAGGGCCGGCGCATGGCGCTGACGCCCGGCGCGCTGGCGGTGCTGGCGCAGCACCACGAGCACGCCGACGGCAGCGGCTTCCCGCGCGCAGCTGACGGTCCGACCGCATGAGCCTGGCCGCGCGCATCGTGGCCATCGTCAACCGCTACGACAACCTGTGCAATCCGCCGCCGCGCACCGCGGCGCTGACGCCGCACGAGGCGGTGGCGACGCTGTTCGCGCAGGGCCGCTCGCGCTTCGACGCCGCCGTGCTGAACGCCTTCATCCGCGTCGTCGGCGTCTATCCGGCGGGTTCGCTGGTGCAGCTCACCGACGACCGCTACGCGATGGTGGTGGGCGTCAACTCGAGCCGGCCGCTCAAGCCGCGCGTGCTGGTGCACGACCCGCGCGTGCCGCGCAACGAGGCGCTGGTGATCGACCTGGAGCGCGCGGCCGACCTCGGCATCCGGCGCAGCCTGCCGCCAGCCAGGGTGCCCGCGGCGGCGCTGGCCTACCTGGACCCGCGGCCGCGCGTGTCCTACTACTTCGAGCCGCTGGTGCGCGACGACCGCGGCCGAGGAGCTGGCGGCGTGAAGGCCGACACGCCCGCGGGCCGCAGGCCGGCGCGCCGGCCGCCTGGGCGGCGCTGCTCGACGGCCTGCCCGAGGCCGCCTGGCTGGTGGAGCTCGCCGGCCTGCGCGTGGTGGCCGCCAACGCGGCGGCGGCCGCGCTGTTCGGCCGCGCCAGCGCCAGGCTGCGTCGGCGAGCCGCGCGGCGCGGCTGGCCGGCTCGCCCGAGGACCTGGCCTACTGGGCCGGCCGCCGCGCGCCGGCGACCCGCGGGCGCTGCAGTCCGACACCGTGGTCGCCGCCGGCCGACGGCCGCGCGCTGCACGTCAGCCGCAGCATCCGGCCGATGCGGCCCGTGCACGACGGCGCCGCACCCACGCACGCGCTGGTGGTGCTGGCCGACCGCAGCGCCGAGCGGCAGCGCCGAGAACGAACGCGAACTGCTGCTCGGCGAACTGCAGTCGACGCTGGAGGCCACCGCCGACGGCATCCTCGTCACCGACCTCGCCGGCCGCGTGCGCGCCTTCAACCGCCGCTTCGCCGAGATGTGGGCCATGCCGCTGTCGCTGCTGCAGGAGCGCGACGACGACGGCGTGCAGGCCTGGATGGCAGCGCAGCGTGGTCGACGCCAGGGGCTAGGAGCACCGACTGCAGGCGCTGCGCGAGGCCGCGCGGGTGTCGGCCAGCGACCGCATCGAGCTGCACTCCGGGCCAGGTGCTCGACCGCGTGACGCGGCCGCTGATCTTCGGTGGCAGCCCGCGCAGGGCCGGGTCTATTCGTTCCGTGATCTCAGCGAGCGCATCGCGGCGCAGCAGCGCATCGAGGCGCTGTCGCATACCGACGCGCTCACGGGCCTGGCCAACCGCGCGCGGCTGGCCGAACAGCGTGGCCGAGGCGGCCGCGGCGGTGCGCCGCGGCGGCGGCGGCTTCGCGCTGCTGATGGTCGACCTGGACCGCTTCCGCAGCATCAACGACACCCTGGGCCACGACACCGGCGACCGCGTGCTGCTCGACGTGGCGCAGCGCATCCAGGGCTGCCTGCGCCAGGACGACACGCTGGCGCGGCTGGGCGCCGACCAGTTCGCGCTGCTGCTCGACCAGGCCGACGCGGCGGCGGCCGAGGCCACGGCGCGGCGCGTGCTGCACGTCGTGGCGCAGCCCTTCAGCAACGACGGCGCGCCCTTCACGCTGACCTGCAGCATCGGCGTCGCGCTGGCGCCTGCGCACGGCAGCACCTGGACGAACTGGCGCGCCATGCCGACGCCGCGATGCGCGCCGTCAAGGCCGCCGGCCGCGCCCACTTCCGCCTGCACCAGGCGCGCGCCGAGGTCGACCGCCGCCAGCACATGCGGCTGGACCACGCCATGCGCCAGGCGCTGGTGAGCAACCGCTTCCGTCTGCACTACCAGCCGCAGGTGCGCCTGGCCGACGGCCGCATCGTCGGCGCCGAGGCGCTGCTGCGCTGGCGCGACCCCGAGCTGGGCGAGATGTCGCCGGTGCGCTTCATCCCGGTGGCCGAGGACAGCGGCTTCATCGTCGCCATCGGCGACTGGGTGCTGACGCAGGCCGTGCGGCAGGCCGCGCTGTGGCACCAGCGCGGGCATGCGCTGCCGGTGGCCGTCAACGTCTCGGCGCTGCAGTTCAGGCAGTCGAGCTTCGTCGACCGCGTGGCCAGCGCGCTGGCGGTCAGCGGGCTGCCGGCGCAGCTGCTGGAGCTGGAACTCACCGAATCGATCCTCGTGCACGACGCCGACGAGGCGCTGCAGCGCCTGCACGCGCTGGCCGCGCTGGGCGTGCGGCTGTCGATCGACGACTTCGGCACCGGCTACTCGAGCCTGGCCTACCTCAAGCGCTTTCCGATCGGCAAGCTCAAGATCGACCGCAGCTTCGTCGCCGGCCTGCCCGACGACGACAGCGACGCCGGCATCGTGCGCGCCATCCTGCAGATGGCGCGCGCGCTGGGCATGAAGGTCATCGCCGAGGGCGTGGAGACCGAGGCGCAGCGGCAGTTCCTGCGCGACGCCGGCTGCGACGAGTTCCAGGGCTGGCTGTTCGCGCCGGCGCTGGACAGCCTGAGCTTCGAGCAGCGGCTGGCGGCCGCTGCCGCCGGCAGCGCCGGCGACGGCCGCCGCGCCGCCGCGCATCCGGCTCGTGCGCGGCTGACGGATCGCCCGCCTTGGTCGCGGGAGCCGCGGCAGGCGTCACAATCGTCGCCGGGGCAACTCCTGCGCAGCGCGCACCGCCATGATCTACAAGTTCAAGAGCAAGGCCACGGGCGACCTCATCATGCTGGGCCCGCACGGCGACCAGCTGCTGGCCCTGCTGGGCCGCGAGCCGGCGGCCCAGGGCATCATCGAAGTGGCGGCGATGCCCGCGGCGCTCGCCGCGCTGCAGGCGGCCATCGACGCCGAGGCGGCGCTGCCGCCGGCCGGCACCGACGAAGACGCCGACGAACCGGCGGCCGCCCGCGCGGTGGCGCTGCGCCAGCGCCTGTGGCCGATGATCGAGATGCTGCGCCGTGCCCACGCCGCCGGGGTGCCGGTGGTGTGGGGCGTGTAGGCCGATGGCGGCCGACCATTGACCGGGGTTGCCGTGGCCGCGGACGAGCCGACGCGGGTCTTCGTGCTGCGCCACGGCCAGACGGCCTGGAACGCCAGCCAGCGCATCCAGGGCCACACCGACGTGCCGCTGGACGACACCGGCCGCTGGCAGGCGGCGCGGCTGGCGCAGGCGCTGGCCGGCGAGGGCATCGCGGCCATCTACAGCAGCGACCTGCAGCGCGCGCACGCCACCGCGCTGGCGCTCGGCGCCGCCACCGGCCTGTCGGTGCAGACACCGACTCGCTGCTGCGCGAACGCGCCTTCGGTCGTTTCGAAGGCGCCACCTTCGCCGAGATCGAGCAGCGCTGGCCCGACGACGCCGCGCGCTGGCGGCGGCGCGAGCCCGGCTTCGCGCCCGGCGGCGGCGAGCCGCTGGCGGCGTTCTATGCCCGCAGCGTGGCCGCCGTGTCGCGGCTGGCGGCGCGCCACCCGGGGCAGGCCATCGCGGTCGTCGCCCACGGCGGCGTGCTCGACTGCCTGTACCGCGCCGCCCTGCGCATCGCGCTCGACGCGCCGCGCACCTGGCAACTGGGCAACGCCAGCATCAACCGGCTGCTCTACACCGACGAGGGCTGCACGGTGGTGGGCTGGAACGACGCCGCGCACCTGGAGGCCGCCGAAATGGCGGCCGGCGCCGACGCCTGAGACAGCCGGCGCGCTCAAGTCGGCGCCGGGCCGGCGAAGACGACTTGCCCCCAGGCGGGCGGGCTGGCGCAGCCCGACCCGGGGGCTCTTCAGCCGCCGAAGAGATCGTCCGCAGGCAGCGCCGCCAGCCGCGCCGGCGGCACCAGGCCGAGGTGGCGCCAGGCCGCCAGCGTGGCGATGCGGCCGCGCGGCGTGCGCTGCAGGATAGCCCTGCTGGATGAGGAAGGGCTCGATCACGTCCTCGATCGTGCCCGCCTCCTCGCCGATGGCGGCGGCCACGTTGTCCAGCCCGACCGGCCCGCCGTCGAAGCGGTGGATCACCGCCTCCAGCAGCTTGCGGTCCATGACGTCGAAGCCCAGCGGGTCGACGTCCAGCATCTTCAGCGCCAGGTCGGCGATGGCCGCGTCGACGCTGCCGCTGCCCTTGACCTGGGCATAGTCGCGCACGCGGCGCAGCAGCCGGTTGGCGATGCGCGGCGTGCCGCGCGAGCGGCGCGCGATCTCCAGCGCGCCGGCGGCGTCCACCGGCACGTTCAGCAGGCCGGCCGAGCGCGTGACGATGCGCGTCAGTTCCTCGGGCGTGTAGAACTCCAGCCGCGCCACGATGCCGAAGCGGTCGCGCAGCGGGTTGGTCAGCATGCCGGCGCGCGTGGTGGCGCCGACCAGCGTGAAGGGCTGCAGGTCGAGCTTGATCGATCGTGCCGCCGGGCCCTCGCCGATCATGATGTCGATCTGGTAGTCCTCCAGCGCCGGGTAGAGGATCTCCTCGACCACCGGGCTCAGGCGGTGGATCTCGTCGATGAAGAGCACGTCGTTCTTCTCGAGGTTGGTCAGGATGGCGGCCAGGTCCTTGGGCTTCTCCAGCACCGGGCCCGAGGTCTGGCGCAGGTTCACGCCCAGCTCGTTGGCGATGATGTGGCTGCAGCGTCGTCTTGCCCAGCCCCGGCGGGCCGAACAGCAGCACGTGGTCCAGCGCCTCGCCGCGGCCGCGCGCGGCGTGGATGAAGATCTCGAGCTGCTCGCGCGCCTTGGCCTGGCCCACGTATTCGGCCAGGCCCTTGGGGCGCAGCGCGCGTTCGATGGCTTCTTCGTTCGGGCGTGGCCGGCGCGGCGCTGACCACGCGCGGTGCGCGCAGGGCGCCGGGGGCGCCGAAGTCGTCGGTCTGGATGGCCATGGGCCGATGATATGCAGCCGGCAGGCGACAATGGCCGGGAAAGGAGTCGCATGACACTGCACCGATCTCTCGCTGCGCTCGGGCTGGCCCTGGCGGCCTTCGCCACCTGCGCCCAGACCGCCCCGCGCGTGGAGGATGCCTGGGCCCGCCCCACCGTCGCCGGTCAGGCCGGCGGCGGCGGCTTCCTGAAGATCACCAGCGCCACGGCCGACCGCCTGGTCGCCGCCAGCTCGCCGGTGGCGAAGACCGTCGAGCTGCACACCATGCAGATGCAGGGCGACGTGATGCAGATGCGGCAGGTGCCGGCCATCGACATCCCGGCCGGGCAAGACCGTGGAGCTCAAGCCCGGCGGCCTGCACGTCATGTTCATCGGCCTGACGCAGGTGCTGAACGAAGGCGCGACGTTTCCGCTGACGCTGCGCTTCGAGAAGGCCGGCGAGGTCGAGGTCGACGTCAAGGTCAGGACGAAGGCCGCTGAGCCGGCGTCGATGCACAAGCACTGACGGCCGGCCCCGCGCGCGCGGTGGCCCACGGCGCCGTCGTTGCGACCGGCCACGGGCGCCGGCACCTGCATCACCCGCGACGGCGTGGCACGGGGCCGTTCAACGTGCCGTGCCGCCGGCGGATGCCCGCAGGCGCTCGTCATGTCGCGCCGCGACAGTCACGTCGCCACGTGCCAGCCAGCGCGCGACGAGGCCCCCGGTGGTCACGATGCCGATCACGGCGGCGCCGAAGATCAGTTCCTTCCCTTCGGTCCAGCCATCGACGGACCCGGACGCCCACTTGCCCACGCCCAGCCCGGCGACCAGCAGGCTCACCAGCGCCACCGCCAGGCTGGTGGCGCGCGAGGCCGCGGCCGTCATCTGGCCGGCACCTGAGATCAGCCGCGCCACCCACAGGCCGTTGCTGGTGTCGGTGCACAGCATGCCGAAGGCGAACAGCGCGCCCAGCGCCAGTGCATGGCCCGGGCCGCCGGCCGCAGCGCCACCCATCGCCAGCAACCCGGCCTGGCTGACGGTGTCGAAGGACACCGCGAAGAGCGAACCGACCAGCGCCACGGCCAGCGGGTGTCGGGCGCGGCCAAACAAGCGCGCAAAGAGCCGACCCTTCAGGCCGCGCGGTGCCACCACCACGCCCGGCGCCGCGGCGAAGACGGCACGCAGGTTGGCGACACCCAGTGCAGTGAGCAGCGCGATCGAGATCCAGCCACCCACCGGCCCCAGCCACGCGGGGACCGGCCAGCGCGAACCCGCGACGCCCATCGCGCCCACCATCAGCACCACCGCGGCGCCGTGCCCAAGCGCGAAGAGCGCGCCGCACCAGCGCGCATGGCGCTCGCCATGGCGGGTGTTGACGCGGGTCAGCGCGTCGATGGTGGCCAGGTGGTCGGCGTCGAAGCCGTGCTTGATGCCGAACAGCAGGGCCAGCGCAGCGAGCGCCCCGTCGGCGGGCACTCGGGGGGGCGGGCCGGACGATACCTGTTCAGCGCCTTCAGCGCCAGCTTGATGCCTTCGCTGACGCCCACCTCGGGCGGCAGCGCCTTCAGCGCCGCCTGGGCCTCGCGCTCGTTGTAGCCCAGCGCCTGCAGCGCCTGCGCGATGTCGCCCTGCGCCTCGCTCAGGGCGCCGGCGGCCGGCGTGCCGAGGTCGGCGCCGAGCTTGCCCTTCAGTTCCAGCAGCAGGCGTTCGGCCGTCTTCTTGCCGATGCCCGGCACCTTGACCAGGCGCGCGCCGTCCTGCCGGCTCACCGCGGCGCCGAGCTCGGCCACGCTCAGGCCCGACAGGATGGCCAGCGCCGTGCGCGGCCCGACACCGCTGATCTTCACCAGTTCGCGGAAGGTCGAGCGCTCCGGCGCGGTGAGAAAGCCGTACAGCAGCTGCGCGTCTTCGCGCACCACGAAATGCGTCAGCAGCGTCACCGCCGCGCCCAGCGCGGGCAGGTTGTAGAAGGTGCTCATCGGCACGTCGAGCTCGTAGCCGACGCCGTGCACGTCGAGCACCACCGTCGGCGGCGACTTGTCGACCAGCGTGCCGCTGAGCCGGCCGATCATGCGCGTGCCGTGCTCTCGGCCAGCAGCCTTTGGACGAGCGCGTGCAGCGCCGGGAAGTCGGGCCGCTCGTCGTGGCGCATGGCCACCGCCAGCGTCTCCAGGCCGTGCTCCCGGTCCTTTTGCGGTGCGTGGCCACGAACGCGGGCATGTCCATGGAGCGGGGGGAGTTTACGGCAGCCCTGCCGGCCATCCCCGGCGGCTCGTCAGGCCCCGACCGGGTGCTCAGCCTGTCCGCGCCAGCTCGAACAGCAGCGCCGCCGGCAGCGAATCGATGATCGCGTCGCGGCCGACGCAGGCCAGAGGGCGGCCACCGACGTTGAGCACCTCGAAGGCCCGCCCTGTGTCGACGATGCGTACGAAGCGCAAGCCGCGGCGCTTCGGCCAGCAACCCGGCGCGCAGGCGCTCGAAGGCGTCGCCGGCCAGCGCCGCCTCGTAGACCAGAGCGTGCGGCAGGCTGCCGGCGCAGAACTGGCGTGCTTCGTCCACCGTAGCCACGAAGTCGACATCATGCCCAGCGGGCGCAGCGCCTCGCGCACCAGGCTGCGCACCTCGCGCCGCGCCGCCAGCGCCAGCACATGGTGGCCGGCTCAGCGGCTGCGTGAGGCCGCCGGGACGGCGCCGAGCCGGGAGCCGCGTCTGCCAGCGCGGCAGGCTCGGAGCCAGCGTGGCCGGGAACTCCAGCGTCAGTCTCGGTGCGGCCGTGGTCGTCGCGGCGCCGCAGGCCGAGCCCCAGCACGGCGCGCGGTCTGCTGCAGCAGGCAGCCAGGACACGGTGTCCAGCGCTGTCATCGCTTTCCGAACGGCGGGAACGCCGGCGGTGGCCTCGGTTCGTCGGCCGCTGCGGTAGTCGAAGCCGCTGTGCAGCTGCCGCCCTGCGCCGGCCAGGCGGAGGCCTTGACCGTGAGGTCGATGCGGCTGCAGGCATGCTCGAAGCTCCAGTCCAGCACGGCCTGCAGCAGCGCGAAGAGCAGGGTGGCGTCGCTGCGCACATCGCCGGCGGCCAGCAGTTGCCGCATCTCGATGCCGCGGGCGCCGATTTCGCGCGCCCGCTGGCGCACGGCTTCGCGCAGCAGCGCCGTCAGGTCGAGCCTCTCGTGCGACCAGCGACACCCGGCCCGAGGCCAGGCGCGACACCTGCTGCGCCATGATGGCGGCGCGGCGCGCGCGCTCGATCTCGTCGCGCAGGGCGCGCAGGTCGCTGCGGCTGATGCGGCCGGTGGCGGCCAGGGCGCGCGACGCGCTCGGCTGCGCTCGACAGCGCGCCGGCGACTTCGCTGCCGAGTTGCGCCAGCAGGGTCTGCGGGTCGACGGATCGGCGCTCGGCGGCCGGCCAGCGGCGTGCCTGCGGGGTCCGACAGGTCGCACGATGAACTTCTCCCAGCCGCCGGGCATCTGCGGACCCACCGAGGCTCGGTTCCCCGGGGCTGCGGCAACGCGCCGGGCCGGATCGCCACGGCGGGCCCAGCTTGGGCTCGCCGGGCCCGCCCCCGCCATCCCGCGAGCCGGGGGGCGCGAGCCGAGCGCGGCGGCGACTATGTCACGGCACCGCCGGGCCGATGACGCCGCGCTGCGCGCAGGTCCTGCCGGGCCGGCCGCGTCGATGCCGATCTCGGCCAGCACCTCGTCGGTGTGCTGGCCCAGCAGCGGCGGCGGCCGCCGCAGCTGCGCCGGCGTCGCCGACAGCTTCATCGGGCTGGCCACCAGTTCCAGCGCGTCGTTGTGCGGGTGCGGCACGGTCACCGTCATGCCGCGCTCGCGCACCTGCGGGTCGGCAAAGACCTCGGCGAGGTCGTTGATCGGGCCGCAGGGCACCTTGGCGGCCTCCAGCGCGGCCAGCCAGTCGGCGCGCGGCCGCTGGCGCAGCCGCTCGGCCAGCAGCGGCACCAGCGTGTCGCGGTGGCGCACGCGCGTCGGCGTTGCGCGCGAAGCGCTCGTCGCGCGCGAGTTCGGGGCAGCCGGCGACGGCGCAGAAGCGCTCGAACTGCTGGTCGTTGCCGACGGCCAGGATCAGGTGGCCGTCGGCGACCTCGAACACCTGGTAGGGCACGATGTTCTGGTGCGCGTTGCCGGCGCGTCGCGGCGGCTGCCGCGTGACCAGGTAGTTGGCGCCCAGGTTGGCCAGCATCGCCACCTGGGTGTCGAGCAGCGCCATGTCGATGGCCTGGCCCTCGCCCGTGGCGTCGCGGTGGCGCAGCGCGGCCAGGATGGCCACCGTGGCGTACATGCCGGTGAAGAGGTCGGCCACCGCCACGCCCACCTTCTGCGGGCCGCCGCCGGGCAGGTCGTCGCGTTCGCCGGTGACGCTCATCAGGCCGCCCATGCCCTGGATCGCGTAGTCGTAGCCGGCGCGTTCGCGGTAGGGGCCGGTCTGGCCGAAGCCGGTGATCGAGCAGTACACCAGCCGCGGGCAGCGCCGGCGCAGCGTGGCGGCGTCCAGGCCGTAGCGCGCCATGTCGCCGACCTTGAAGTTCTCGACCAGCACGTCGCAGCTGTCGGCCAGGCGCAGGACCAGTGCCTGGCCCTCGGGCTGCGCCATGTCGATCGTCACCGAGCGCTTGTTGCGGTTGGTGCCGAGGTAGTAGGCGGCCTCGGCCGTGTCGCGGCCCTGGCGGTCCTTCAGGAAGGGCGGGCCCCAGCCGCGCGTGTCGTCGCCGCCGGGGTGGCCGCCGCCGGGCGGGCGCTCGATCTTGATGACCTCGGCGCCCAGGTCGGCCAGCGTCTGCGTGCACCACGGGCCGGCGAGCACGCGGGAGAGGTCGAGCACACGAACGCCGGCCGAGGCGCGCTCGCGAGGCGCGGTCGGAAGAGGGTCGGGGTTCATGGCCGGCATTCTGTGGCAGCGGCCGGGATAATCGCGCGATGACTGCTCCGGCCCCACGCGCGGCTACGCGCCGGCTGCGCCTGCGCGGCCGCCGTGCTGCTGGCCGCGTGCGCCCCCGCGCTGGACTGGCGCGACGTGCGCCCCGCCGGCAGCGGCTGCCATCCTGCTCATGCCCTGCAAGCCGGTGGCGCAGGAGCGACGCCTGCCGCTGGCCGGCGCACCGGTGCGCCTGTCGCTGCAGGCCTGCAGCGCCGGCGGGCCAGACCTGGGGCATGGCCCATGCCGACGTGGCCGACCCCGGCGCGCGTGGGCGCGGCGCTGGACGAGCTGCGCACGCGGCCGCGGCGGCCAATGTCGCCGGCCGGCGCCGCCGAGCGCGCTGCCGCTGCAGGTGCCCGGCGCCACGCCGCAGGCCGGCCAGCGAGCGCGTGCGCTTCGACGGCCGGCTGCCCGACGGCCGGCCGGTGCAGGTGCAGGTGGCCGTCTTCGCGCAGGGCACGCGGGTCTTCCAGGCCACGGCGCTGGGCGAGCGGCTGCCGGTCGAGGCCGCCGAGACCTTCTTCGGCTCGATCCGCTTCCTGCCATGACGCGTGACCCGGCAGCAGGCCGTGCGTGGTCTTCCTGGCGTTCGCCTTCGCCTATTTCTTCTCGGCGCTGCTGCGTGCGGTGACGGCGACGCTGGCGCCGGTGTTCAGCGCCGAGCTCGGCCTGCGCGCCGGCCGACCTGGGCCTGCTGGCCGGCGCCTATTTCTTCGGCTTCGCCGCGATGCAGCTGCCGCTGGGCCGCGCGCTGGACCGCTACGGGCCGCGCCGCACGCTGCTGGTGCTGCTGGCGCGTGGCGGTGCTCGGCTGCGTCGGCCTTCGCGCTGGCCGACGCGGCTGCCGGGGCTGATCGCGGCGCGGGTGCTGATCGGCGCCGGCGTCGGCGCCTGCCTGATGGCGCCGCTGACCTGCTACCGGCGCCTGTACACGCCCCGCGGCGCAACTGCGCGCCAACTCCTGGATGCTGATGACGGGCTCGCTGGGCATGCTGGCGTCGACGCTGCCGGTGCAGTGGCTGCTGCCGCATGCTCGGCTGGCGCGGCCTGTTCTGGGCCGTGGCGGCGCTGCTGGCGCTGGCGATGGTCGGCGTGGCGCTGGCTGGTGCCGGCCGACCCGCGCCGAGCCGGTGCCGACGCGCCGCGCGGCCGGCGCATCGGCAGACCGGCTCGCGCCGGGCAGCTACCGCAGCATCGTTCGCCACCCGCTGTTCGTGCGCATCGGCGCCGCTCGGGCTTCTTCCTCTACGGCGGCCTGATCGCGGTGCAGTCGCTGTGGGCCGGCCCCTGGCTGACGCGGTCGGCGGCTGGAGCGCCGACGCAGGCGGCGCAGGGGCTGTTGCTCGTCAACCTGGCGATGCTCTTCGCCTTCATGGCCTGGGGCGTCGTGATGCCGCGCCTGGTCCGCCGCGGCATCGGCGCCGTGCAGACTGATGACCTGGGGCCTGCCGCTGCGCGCTGCTGTTGCTGTTCGTGCAACGTCGCGCTCGGCGGCGCTGCGCGGCGCCGTGCACTGGGCCGCTGTGGTGCGTGGCCTGCACCTTCGTCTCGGTCAGCCAGCCGGCCGTCGGGGCAGGCGTTCCCCGCCGCGCTGGCCGGCCGCGCGCTGTCGGCCTTCAACCTGGTGATCTTCGCCGGCGTGTTCTGCATGCAGTGGGGCATCGGCCTGCTGATCGACGCGCTGCGTGGCTCGGGCTGGCGCGAGGCCGACGCCTTCCGGCTCGCCTTCGCCGCCTTCGGGCTGTGCTGCGTGGCTGCCTACGTCTGGTTTTTGCGCGCCGGGCGCGCAGGTGCCGATAATCCGGACTGAATCCGACCATGGCCGCCATCCTGCTCGTCGCCCACGCCCCGCTGGCTACATCGCTGCTGGCGGTGGCGCGCGCACGTCTATCCGGACTGCGGCGTCGGCCTGGCTGCGCGTCGACATCGCCGCCGGCGCCGGCCCGGCCGAGGCGCAGGCGCAGATCCGCGCGGCGCTGGCCGCGCTGGCGGCCACCGAGGTGCTGATCCTGGCCGACGTCTTCGGCGCCACGCCCTGCAAGGCGGCGCTGGCGGTGGCCGACGGCGTGCGCGCGCGCGTCGTCGCCGGCGTCAACGTGCCGATGCTGTGGCGCGCGCTGTGCTACGCCGACGTGCCGCTGGACGAACTCGTCACGCGCGCCGTGGACGGCGGCGCGCAGGGCGTGATGCAGGTCGGCGTGCCGCGGCCCCAGAACCAGGCCGTCCAGCCTGCCAGCGATGATCAAGTCCAGCATCACGCATCAGCAATAAGCTGGGCCTGCACGCGCGCGCCTCGGCCAAGCTCACCAAGCTGGCCGGCAGCTTCAAGAGCGACATCCACCTCAGCCGCAACGGCCGCCGCGTCAATGCCAAGAGCATCATGGGCGTGATGATGCTGGCCGCCGGCCTGGGCAGCGAGGTCGAGATCGAGGCCGACGGCGCCGACGAGCAGCAGGCGATGGAGGCGCTGCGCGGCCTCATCGAGGCCAAGTTCGGCGAAGGCGAGTAGCACGCCGGCGCCGTGGCTGCCGAGCGGCCGCGTCGCGGCGCGCTGCGCTACATTGGCCGCATGAGCATCCAGGTCTTCGGCATGCCGGTCTCGCGCGGCGTGGCCATCGGGCGCGCCGTGCTGGTGGCGTCCAGCCGCGTCGACGTGGCGCACTACTTCATCGGCGCCGACCGCATCGAGCCCGAGATCGACCGCCTGCGCGAGGCGCGCGACGCCGTCGCCGCCGAACTCGGCGCGCTGCAAGCGCGACCTGCCCGCCGAGGCGCCGCACGAGCTGGCGGCGCTGCTCGACGTGCACCTGATGCTGCTGCACGACGAGTCGCTGGTCGGCGCCACCAAGGCCTGGATCAGCGAGCGCCACTACAACGCCGAGTGGGCGCTGTCGGCGCAGCTGGAGGTGCTGGCGCGGCAGTTCGACGAGATGGAGGACGCCTACCTGCGCGAACGCAAGGCCGACGTCGAGCAGGTGGTCGAGCGCCTGCTGCGCGAGCTGCGCGCCAGCGCCGCCGGCGCCGGCGCCGCGGCGCCGGCGCGCGGCGCAGGTCGCGCGCGACTTCGGCGGCGAGGACCCGCTGGTGCTGGTGGCCAACGACGTGGCGCCGGCCGACATGCTGCAGTTCAAGCGCAGCGTCTTCACCGGCTTCGTCACCGACGTCGGCGGCCGCACCTCGCACACCGCGATCGTGGCGCGCAGCATGGACATCCCGGCCGTGGTCGGCGCGCGCGAGGCCAGCCGCCTGATCCGCCAGGACGACTGGATCGTCATCGACGGCGACGCCGGCGTCGTCATCGTCAACCCCTCGCCCATCGTGCTGGAGGAATACCGCTTCCGCCAGCGCCAGAGCGAGCTCGAGCGCGCGCGGCTCGACCGCCTGCGGCACACGCCCGGCGGTCACGCTCGACGGCCAGGCGGTGGAGCTGCTGGCCAACATCGAGCTGCCCGGCGATGCCGCCGGCGCGCTCGACGCCGGCGCCGTCGGCGTGGGCCTGTTCCGCAGCGAGTTCCTGTTCATGAACCGCGGCGGCGACCTGCCCGGCGAGGACGAGCAGTTCGAGGCCTACCGCGACGCCGTGATCGCGCTGCAGGGCCTGCCGGTGACGATACGCACCGTCGACATCGGCGCCGACAAGCCGCTGGAGCGCGTGCAGCGCGCAGGAGCATCGGCACGAGCACGGGCTGAATCCGGCGCTGGGGCTGCGCGCCATCCGCTGGAGCCTGTCGGAGCCCGGCATGTTCCGCCAGCAGCTGCGCGCCATCCTGCGCGCCAGCGCCTACGGCAAGGTGCGCATCCTGATCCCGATGGTGGCGCACCTCGAGCGAGGTGCGGCATGATCTTCGAGGCCCTGGCGCGCGCCCGCCAGCAACTCGACGATGCCGGCCGCGCCTACAGCCGCGTCGAGGTCGGCGCCATGATCGAGGTGCCGGCGGCGGCGCTGATGATCGACCGCTTCCTGCAGCACTTCGACTTCGTCTCGATCGGCACCAACGACCTGATCCAGTACACGCTGGCCATCGACCGCGCCGACGAGGCCGTGGCGCACCTCTACGACCCCTGGCATCCGGCGGTGCTGCAGCTGCTGCACCACACCATCGCGCGCGCCAACGCGCATGGGGCGCGCGCGTCAGCGTCTGCGGCGAGATGGCCGGCGACGCCGCCTTCACCGAGCTGCTGCTGGCCATGGGCCTGCGCAGCTTCTCGATGCACCCGGCGCGCATCGCCATCGATCAAGCAGCGCGTGCTGCGCGCCGACACGCGCCAGCTCGCCTCGCACCTGCGCGCAGGTGCTGGCGTCCGACGACCCCGCCGAGGCGCTGCGTCAGGCGCTGCAGGCGTGCGCATCGCGCACTGATCCGCTGCGCACGTCGCAGGGCCCTCACGCGGCGCGGCGGGCCGCGCAGCATCGTGCTGCTTCGAAGCGAATGGTTGCGCGCGCGCAAAAGACGTGCTACAGTCATCAGGCTCCGCTGCAGACAGGCAACGATGACGGCGACAAGCAGCGCCGACACGAAGTCAGGCAGGCAGCAGAGAAAGCCCGAGTGCTTGACAGTGGTTTAAGAAAACATGTCAGAATCGTCGGTCTTCGCTGATCACAGGTCGGCGGCGCTGAAGTAGAAATTCTCAGCGAAGTTCTTTAACAACATACAGCCGATAAGCGTGGGCGTTTGAAGGCGAGTGCCGGAACAATGTGGAAACACAAAGTTCAGGTCTCCTGACCTTAAACGCTCGCGGAAATAGAAGTGAAGTTCACTTCAATTCCTAAGAGCAAATTCAAGATCGAACTGAAGAGTTTGATCCTGGCTCAGATTGAACGCTGGCGGCATGCCTTACACATGCAAGTCGAACGGTAACGCGGGGCAACCTGGCGACGAGTGGCGAACGGGTGAGTAATATATCGGAACGTGCCCAGTAGTGGGGGATAGCCCGGCGAAAGCCGGATTAATACCGCATACGACCTACGGGTGAAAGCGGGGGATCGCAAGACCTCGCGCTATTGGAGCGGCCGATATCAGATTAGGTAGTTGGTGGGGTAAAGGCCTACCAAGCCTACGATCTGTAGCTGGTCTGAGAGGACGACCAGCCACACTGGGACTGAGACACGGCCCAGACTCCTACGGGAGGCAGCAGTGGGGAATTTTGGACAATGGGCGCAAGCCTGATCCAGCCATGCCGCGTGCGGGAAGAAGGCCTTCGGGTTGTAAACCGCTTTTGTCAGGGAAGAAACGCTCTGGGCTAATACCCCGGGGTAATGACGGTACCTGAAGAATAAGCACCGGCTAACTACGTGCCAGCAGCCGCGGTAATACGTAGGGTGCAAGCGTTAATCGGAATTACTGGGCGTAAAGCGTGCGCAGGCGGTTATGCAAGACAGATGTGAAATCCCCGGGCTCAACCTGGGAACTGCATTTGTGACTGCATCGCTGGAGTGCGGCAGAGGGGGATGGAATTCCGCGTGTAGCAGTGAAATGCGTAGATATGCGGAGGAACACCGATGGCGAAGGCAATCCCCTGGGCCTGCACTGACGCTCATGCACGAAAGCGTGGGGAGCAAACAGGATTAGATACCCTGGTAGTCCACGCCCTAAACGATGTCAACTGGTTGTTGGGAAGGTTCCTTCTCAGTAACGTAGCTAACGCGTGAAGTTGACCGCCTGGGGAGTACGGCCGCAAGGTTGAAACTCAAAGGAATTGACGGGGACCCGCACAAGCGGTGGATGATGTGGTTTAATTCGATGCAACGCGAAAAACCTTACCTACCCTTGACATGTCTGGAATTTTGCAGAGATGTGAAAGTGCTCGAAAGAGAACCAGAACACAGGTGCTGCATGGCCGTCGTCAGCTCGTGTCGTGAGATGTTGGGTTAAGTCCCGCAACGAGCGCAACCCTTGTCATTAGTTGCTACGAAAGGGCACTCTAATGAGACTGCCGGTGACAAACCGGAGGAAGGTGGGGATGACGTCAGGTCATCATGGCCCTTATGGGTAGGGCTACACACGTCATACAATGGCCGGTACAGAGGGCTGCCAACCCGCGAGGGGGAGCTAATCCCAGAAAACCGGTCGTAGTCCGGATCGCAGTCTGCAACTCGACTGCGTGAAGTCGGAATCGCTAGTAATCGCGGATCAGCTTGCCGCGGTGAATACGTTCCCGGGTCTTGTACACACCGCCCGTCACACCATGGGAGCGGGTTCTGCCAGAAGTAGTTAGCCTAACCGCAAGGAGGGCGATTACCACGGCAGGGTTCGTGACTGGGGTGAAGTCGTAACAAGGTAGCCGTATCGGAAGGTGCGGCTGGATCACCTCCTTTCTGGAAAATACCGAAGCGCGTTATCGTGATGCTGGTTCTGCTTGCAGAGCCTGAACTCGAAGCGTACAGAGGTCAAAAGTGCACTCAAATTTGGGCGCCCACACTTATCGGCTGTTGTTGACGACAGAACTGCTCGGGCATCCGGGTCTGTAGCTCAGTCGGTTAGAGCACCGTCTTGATAAGGCGGGGGTCGTTGGTTCGAATCCAACCAGACCCACCAAACACAGTGGGGGTGTAGCTCAGCTGGGAGAGCACCTGCTTTGCAAGCAGGGGGTCATCGGTTCGATCCCGTTCACCTCCACCATCCCACTTCTGATCTCGTTCGAAGCGGCGAGTGCATTCGGTGCACTCGCCGGTTCGATCTTCGGATCGGCTGTCGTTCTTTAACAATTCATAGAGTCGAAATCAGCGTTGCTGGCGGAAAGCACCTTCGGGTGCACCGTGCCGCCAGCAGCCTAATGATTGCGTCAACAAACTTCAATTTGAAGAGATTGAAGATCGGCATAACGCGTAATACTCAAACCAGTCATTGACCGACCCCGCCGTCAGCGGGCGTCAAAGTTATAGGGTCAAGTGACTAAGTGCATGTGGTGGATGCCTTGGCGATTACAGGCGATGAAGGACGTGATAGCCTGCGATAAGCTTCGGGGAGCTGGCAAATAAGCTTTGATCCGGAGATTTCCGAATGGGGAAACCCACCCTTAAGGGTATCGCATGACTGAATACATAGGTCATGCGAGGCGAACCGGGTGAACTGAAACATCTCAGTAGCTCGAGGAAAAGACATCAACCGAGATTCCGAAAGTAGTGGCGAGCGAAATCGGAAAGCCTGCACGTTTTAGCAGTCGACTTATCAGAACAGTCTGGAAAGGCTGGCCATAGCGGGTGATAGCCCCGTATGAAAAAAGTCGATTGTGGAACTGGGCGTGCGACAAGTAGGGCGGGACACGTGTAATCCTGTCTGAAGATGGGGGGACCATCCTCCAAGGCTAAATACTCGTAATCGACCGATAGTGAACTAGTACCGTGAGGGAAAGGCGAAAAGAACCCCGGGAGGGGAGTGAAATAGATCCTGAAACCGCATGCATACAAAAAGTCGGAGCCTCGCAAGGGGTGACGGCGTACCTTTTGTATAATGGGTCAGCGACTTACATTCAGTGGCAAGCTTAACCGAATAGGGAAGGCGCAGGGAAACCGAGTCCGAATAGGGCGTTCAGTCGCTGGGTGTAGACCCGAAACCAAGTGATCTATCCATGGCCAGGATGAAGGTGCCGTAACAGGTACTGGAGGTCCGAACCGACTAGTGTTGCAAAACTAGCGGATGAGCTGTGGATAGGGGTGAAAGGCTAAACAAACTTGGAGATAGCTGGTTCTCTCCGAAAACTATTTAGGTAGTGCCTCAAGTATTACCATCGGGGGTAGAGCACTGTTATGGCTAGGGGGTCATGGCGACTTACCAAACCATTGCAAACTCCGAATACCGATGAGTACAGCTTGGGAGACAGTGCACCGGGTGCTAACGTCCGGACACAAGAGGGAAACAACCCAGACCGCCAGCTAAGGTCCCCAAAATTGGCTAAGTGGGAAACGAAGTGGGAAGGCTAAAACAGTCAGGATGTTGGCTTAGAAGCAGCCATCATTTAAAGAAAGCGTAATAGCTCACTGATCGAGTCGTCCTGCGCGGAAGATGTAACGGGGCTAAGCCAGTTACCGAAGCTGCGGATTTGCACGCAAGTGCAAGTGGTAGGAGAGCGTTCTGTAAGCCTGTGAAGGTGGGTCGTGAGGTCTGCTGGAGGTATCAGAAGTGCGAATGCTGACATGAGTAGCGTTAAAGGGGGTGAAAAGCCCCCTCGCCGAAAGCGCAAGGTTTCCTACGCAACGTTCATCGGCGTAGGGTGAGTCGGCCCCTAAGGCGAGGCAGAGATGCGTAGCTGATGGGAAACAGGTCAATATTCCTGTACCGATGTGTAGTGCGATGTGGGGACGGAGAAGGTTAGCTCAGCCGGGTGTTGGATGTCCCGGTTCAAGCCTGTAGTCGTGGTCCTCTAGGCAAATCCGGGGGGCTTAGATGAGGGGTGATAACGAGGAGGCTTGCCTCCGAAGTGAGTGATACCCTGCTTCCAGGAAAAGCCACTAAGCTTCAGCTGCACACGACCGTACCGCAAACCGACACTGGTGCGCGAGATGAGTATTCTAAGGCGCTTGAGAGAACTCTGGAGAAGGAACTCGGCAAATTGACACCGTAACTTCGGAAGAAGGTGTGCCTTTAGTAGGTGAAGTCGTACAGACGGAGCCCAATGAGGCCGCAGAGAATCGGTGGCTGCGACTGTTTATTAAAAACACAGCACTCTGCAAAGACGAAAGTCGACGTATAGGGTGTGACGCCTGCCCGGTGCTGGAAGATTAAATGATGGGGTGCAAGCTCTTGATTGAAGTCCCAGTAAACGGCGGCCGTAACTATAACGGTCCTAAGGTAGCGAAATTCCTTGTCGGGTAAGTTCCGACCTGCACGAATGGCGTAACGATGGCCACACTGTCTCCTCCAGAGACTCAGCGAAGTTGAAATGTTTGTGATGATGCAATCTCCCCGCGGAAAGACGGAAAGACCCCATGAACCTTTACTGTAGCTTTACATTGGACTTTGAACAGATCTGTGTAGGATAGGTGGGAGGCTTTGAAGCGGTGCCGCTAGGTGTCGTGGAGCCAACGTTGAAATACCACCCTGGTGTGTTTGAGGTTCTAACCTTGGCCCGTTATCCGGGTTGGGGACAGTGTATGGTGGGCAGTTTGACTGGGGCGGTCTCCTCCCAAAGTGTAACGGAGGAGTTCGAAGGTACGCTAGGCACGGTCGGAAATCGTGCTGATAGTGCATTGGCATAAGCGTGCTTGACTGCGAGACTGACAAGTCGAGCAGGTACGAAAGTAGGACAAAGTGATCCGGTGGTTCTGTATGGAAGGGCCATCGCTCAACGGATAAAAGGTACTCTGGGGATAACAGGCTGATACCGCCCAAGAGTTCATATCGACGGCGGTGTTTGGCACCTCGATGTCGGCTCATCTCATCCTGGGGCTGTAGCCGGTCCCAAGGGTATGGCTGTTCGCCATTTAAAGAGGTACGTGAGCTGGGTTTAAAACGTCGTGAGACAGTTTGGTCCCTATCTTCCGTGGGCGCTGCAAGATTGAGAGAGCCTGCTCCTAGTACGAGAGGACCGGAGTGGACGCACCTCTGGTGTATCGGTTGTCACGCCAGTGGCATTGCCGAGTAGCTAAGTGCGGAAGAGATAACCGCTGAAAGCATCTAAGCGGGAAACTCGTCTCAAGATGAGTCTTGCCGGGGCCTTGAGCCCCCTGAAGAGTCGTTCGAGACCAGGACGTTGATAGGCCGGGTGTGGAAGCGCAGTAATGCGTTAAGCTAACCGGTACTAATTGCTCGTGAGGCTTGACCCTATAACTTTGACGATCGCCGAACAGGCGAGTGGTTATTGTCGACGGGTTATGCCAGGTACGCAATCTGCTGATTAGACTCTATGAATTGGCTGCGGCGTCGAAAGACGATGCGGCAACAAGTCAAGCCTGATGACCATAGCGAGGTGGTCCCACTCCTTCCCATCCCGAACAGGACAGTGAAACGCCTTTGCGCCGATGATAGTGCGGGTTCCCGTGTGAAAGTAGGACATTGTCAGGCTAATAACGAGGCAAGGGCCCGATCATCAGATCGGGCCCTTTTGCCTTTTGTCTCTTGCTCTTGACCTCTTGCGACGGCAGACGCGAACTGCAAGCGCTGCTCGCGCTGAAGGTCAAGCGTGGCTGCGCAGTTCGCGTCCGCAGAATCTTGCCGACGTTGCTCTTGGGCAGTTCGTCGCGGAACTCGATGTACTTCGGGCGCTTGTAGGCGGTGAAGTTCTCCCGGCACCAGTTCGCGATGTCCTCCTCGGACAAGGTCGGATCGTTCTTCACCACGAAGAGCTTGACCGCCTCGCCGGCGCGTTCGTCGGCCACACCGACGGCAGCGCACTCCAGCACGCCTGGGTGCAGGCTGACCACCTGCTCGATCTCGTTCGGATAGACGTTGAAGCCGGACACGAGGATCATGTCCTTCTTGCGATCGACGATGCGGATGTAGCCGCGCTCGTCCATGATGCCGATGTCGCCCGACTTGAAGAAGCCATCGGTCGTCATGACCTTGGCGGTCTCGTCGTCGCGCTTCCAGTAGCCGGCCATCACCTGCGGGCCGCGGATGCAGATCTCGCCCGGCCGTCCCGACCGGAAGGTCGCGCCCGTCGTCGTCGCGGATCGCGATTTCGGTGGAAGGACGGCAAACCGATCGTGCCGCGTGAATTCCTGAAGGTCCAGCCGGTTGAGGTGGCCACCGGTGAGGTCTCGGACAGGCCGTAGCCTTCGACCACCGGGCAGCCCGTGACCTTCAGCCAGCGCTCGGCGGTGGCCTGCTGCACGGCCATGCCGCCGCCGTTCGATACGACCAGACCGGAGAAATCCAGGCGCGCGAAGTCGGCGTCGTTGGCCAACGCATTGAACAAGCGTGTTGACGGCCGGGAACATGTTGACCCGGTACTTGGCCAGCGTGCGCACGAGCCCCGGGATGTCGCGCGGGTTCGGGATCAGCAGGTTCATGGCGCCGAAGTGCGCGCCCATCAGCGCGCAGATGGTCAGCGCGAAGATGTGATACAGCGGCAGCGCGCAGACGATGGTCAGCTGATGCTGGTCGCCCACGCGGTCGAGCATGGGCTTGAACCAGGCCTCGCACTGCATGATGTTGGCCACCACGTTGCGATGCAGCAGCGTGGCGCCCTTCGACACGCCCGTGGTGCCGCCCGTGTACTGCAGGAAGGCGACGTCGTCGGGGCCGACATCGACACGCCTGCAGCGGCAGGTGCACGCCGGCTGCCAGGGCATCGCCTGAACCGCGTCACCGTGCGCCCGGCGTCGAGCGGCAGGCTGAACTCGGGCACCATGCGTCGCACGTGGCGAACCGCGAAGTTGATCAGCCGCCCGCGCCAGAAGCCCGAGCAGGTCGCCCATCGCGGCCAGCACGCACATGCTTCACGCCGGTGCTGGTCGACGCACTCCTCGAGCGTGTGCGCGAAGTTCTCGAGCACGATCACCGCCTCGGCGCCCGAATCCTTGAGCTGGTGCTCGAGCTCACGCGCGGTGTACAGCGGGTTGACATTGACCACGACATACCCGGCGCGCAGGATCGCCGCGATCGCCACCAGGTACTGCGGCACGTTGGGCATCATCACCGCGACGCGCGCCCCGCGCTCCAGGCCCAGCGACTGCAGCCAGGCGCCCAGCGCCTGCGACAGCTCGTCGAGTTGGCGAAACGTCAGCGCGACTGTCCATGCAGGCCAGCGCGTCACGTGCGGGATGGCGCCGGAAGGCCGCTTCGAGCAGGTCGGCCAGGCTGCGGTAGGCGTCGATGTTCGCTTGCGCCGGTACGCCAGGGGGGTAGTGTTGAAGCCAGGGGGTCTGCACGGGAGTTGCTCGTTGTGGGCGCGCTGGGAGCAGCGCTGAAGGCGACATGGCATCGTGGCGGTGCACGCTTCGGCAGCCACGGTAGTTGTCCTAACGCCGTGTGCGTCAGACCACGGCCGATCCGCCGGCGGCACTGCCGCCGGCGAACAGTCGGCCGCCAATTCGCGTTCACGGGCTGCCACTGTGTCCAGGAATTCGCGCGCACCGCGCATCTCGCTGAAAGGTGTCGAAGCCCCGTTCCAGAAAGCCCTGCAACGCGCCCAGCCCGGCCGCTGCCGCCGGCCCGCGCATCAGGCGCAGGCTCGTGCGCATCAAGGGATTGCGGGTGTAGCGGTCCAGCGCCGAGCCCACGGCCAGCATGAGCTCGATCTGTCGGTCGCGATCGGCCGGCCGGCCGACGGTGCGCCAGGCTGCGGCGTAAGCGCCGTCGTCCAGGGCGGTACCGTCGATCGACCCGTGCCATCGCGGTGTCGAACTGCTCGGACAGGGCGTGCAACTCACCCAGCGAAATCACCGTGCCCACGATCTCCTGCGGGAACAAGCGCACCAGCCCCGGCACGACGCGGGCGAACTGCTCGTCGCGGCGCGTGAAATCCTCGGGCCCGTACAGATCGTCCAGGAAGAAGCGCGCGGCATCGCGCATAGCGCGGGCTCGCCAGCAGGTCGGCGTAGGTGTGCTGAAAGCGACGATGCTGGTAAGCGCTTGACCTCGCCCACGCGCGCAGCCAGTGCCGGATCGGCGCGCCGACTTGCGCGTTCTGCAGCCACTTCCTGCAGGCTGTGCAGGATGAGATCGGCCTGCGCCTTCATGTCATTCGCCGCGTCTTGATTGTCGTCTTCCGAGCTCGAGTCATCTCGCTGGCGTTAGTCGGCTGCCCCTAGGGCATGGAGCCACAATGATGCAACACTGCACGGCATGAAGAGACGCACTCTGCTGCTTCTGGGTGCCGGCACGGGGACCCTGGTGGCGCTGGCCGGTGGCACGCTCGCCTTGTTGTCGCCCGGCCTCGAACAAGGCCGATTGTCGATGAGTGGTCGAGAGATGTTTTCGGCCGTCGCCCGCGGTGTGCTGGCGGATCTGCTGCCCGCTGAGCCCGCGGCCAGGTCACGGGCAATCCAGGCCCATCTTCAGCGCCTGGACGACACGATCGCCGGCTTGCCGCCGGCATTGCAGGCCGAGATCAGCGAACTGGTGACGTTGTTGGCGAGCATGCCCGGAAGGCTGGTGCTGGCAGGACTGCGCACCGATTGGCCGCACGCCAGCGAAGCCGAGTTGCAGGCCATGCTGCAGGGCCTGCGGACCTCGTCACTGTCGTTGCGGCAACAGACCTACCACGCCTTGCGCAACCTCACCAACGCGGCCTACTTCGCCGACGCCGGCGCTTGGCAGGTGATCGGTTACCCGGGACCGAACCCGGTCTGAGGTCCGCAGAGAGAGCACCATGAGTTCCCTCCCCGATCCCATCCAGGCCGGCATCGAGCGCGGCTGGAAAGTCCTGGGCGGTCGCCATGGCGCGCTGCCCGAGTCCGTCGTCTGCGACGTGGCCATCGTCGGCACCGGCGCCGGCGCCGGCATCACCGCCGAACTGCTGACTGCTGCGGGGTTGTCGGTGGTGCTGATCGAGGAAGGGCCCGCTGCGCAGCAGCCGCGATTTCAACCAGCTCGAGGCCGAGGCCTACCCGGCGCTCTACCAGGACAGCGCCAACCGGCAGACGGCCGACAAGGCCATCACGATCCTGCAGGGCCGCTGCGTCGGCGGCTCGACCACCGTCAACTGGACGAGCTCGTTCCGAACGCCGTCCGACACGCTGAAATATTGGCGCGAGCACTTCGATCTTCCCGGCCTGACCGACGATGCGATGTCGCCCTGGTTCCTGCAGGCCGAGCAGCGGCTGAATATCGGCCCCTGGCTGGTGCCGCCGAACGCCAACAACGAACTCCTGCGCCTGGGCGCCGCCAGGCTGGGCATCTCGGCGGCCGCGATCCTGCGCAACGTCAGGGGCTGCTGGAACCTGGGCTCCTGCGGCATGGGCTGCCCCACCAACGCCAAGCAGTCGATGCTCGTGACGACGATCCCCGCGGCGCTCGACCGCGGCGCCACGCTGCTGGTGCAGACGCGCGCCGAGCGGCTGGAAATCGATGGCGGTGCCGTGCGCGCCGTGCTGTGCGTGCCGGTGGCGGTGAACGGGGCTGTCGCCGGCACGCGCGCGACACGGATCCAGGCGCGCCACGTCGTGGTGGCCGGCGGCGCGATCAACTCGCCCGCACTGCTGCTGCGGTCCAAGGCGCCGGACCCCCACGGCCTGCTGGGCCGGCGCACCTTCCTGCACCCGGTGGTTGCTTCGACGGCGATCTTCGACGAGCCCATCGAAGGCTGGCATGGTGCGCCGCAGACGATATACAGCGACCACTTCCTCGGCGTCGACCCCATCGACGGCCCCATCGGCTACAAGCTCGAGGCGCCGCCGCTGCACCCGGTGCTGGCCTCGATCACGTTGCCCGGCTTCGGTGCCGGCATGGCCCGTGCGATGAAGGACTTTCCGCGCACGCAGGCCTTGCTGGCGCTGCTGCGCGACGGCTTTCACGAGCAGTCGCCAGGGGGGCGCGTGGGGCTGCGCAGCGACGGCTCGCCCTTGCTCGACTATCCGCTCACCGACTTCGTCTTCGAGGGCGCCCGGCGCGCGCTGCTGAGCATGGCGGAGATCCAGTTCGCCGCCGGCGCCTTGACCGTGACCCCGGTGCACGAGATGGCTGCGCCCTACAGCAGCTGGGCCGAGGCGCGGCAGGCCATCAGCGTGCTGCCGATGAAGCCGTAGCTGACCCGCGTCGTCAGCGCCCACGTGATGGGCGGCTGCGGCATGGCCGGGCGGGCCGAGCTGGGCGTGGTCCGTCCTGACGGCCGACATTGGCAGCTGGAAAACCTCTCGGTGCACGACGGCTCGCTGTTCCCGACCAGCATCGGCGCCAACCCGCAGCTGTCGATCTACGGCTTGGTGAACATGCTGGCCAGCGGCTTGGCGCGCGAGCTCAGCGGCCGCAGCGTGGCCCTGGCCTGAAGCGCGGTGCTGGCGCGGCTGCAGAAGTTCATCACGCTTGGCGGGCTGCTGGCTGCGCTGCTGTGGGCATGGGTCTGCTGGCGTGCCGGCCACCCCGGTTGGGCCGCGGCCGGCGTGGCTCTCATCGTCGGCGGCCATGCGCTTGTGCTGGCGCTGGAGTTCGCGCTGCTGCGCCTGGCGCACGGCAGCGACCCGACGCCGCGCGCCACAGCCGGCACAACTGCTGCGCGCCTGGTGGGGCGAGGTGCGCGCGGCGCCGCGCGTGTTCTGCTGGCGCCAGCCCTTTCGCAGCCGGCGCTGGCCGGACCACCTGCCCGCCGCGGCGCAGGGCCGGCGCGGCCTGTTGCTGGTGCACGGCTTCCTCTGCAACCGTGGCGTGTGGAACCCATGGCTGCAGCGGCTGCGGGCCCAGGGTGTGCCGTTCGTCGCCGTCAACCTGGAGCCGGTGTTCGGCTCGATCGACGACTACGTCGCCATCCTGGAACGGGCCGTCCAGCAGTTGGAGCGCTGCACGGCCTGTCACCGCTGATCGTGGCGCACAGCATGGGCGGCCTGGCGGTGCGGCGCTGGCTGGCCGAAGCGGGCCCGGCCGGCGATGCGCGCGTGCACCGCGTCGTGACGATCGGCACGCCGCACCGCGGCACCTGGCTGGCGCGCTTGGCGCTGAGCATGAACACCCGCGAGATGCGGATCGACAGCCCCTGGCAGCGACTGCTCGGCGAGCGCGAGCCTGCCGAGCGCCCGGCGAAGTTCACCTGCTTCTACAGCCACTGCGACAACATCGTCTTCCCGCCTGCCACCGCCACGTTGCCGGGCGCCGACAACCGGCATCTGCCCGGTGTGGCGCACGTGGACATGGTCGACCACCCGGCGCCGTGGCTGGAGGTGCAGCGCCTGGCTGTCCCAGCCTGTCAGACCGTGAACTGCAGCTCGCCCGGCAGCACCACGCCGGCTTCGATCTCGCCTGAATCGCGCAATCGTCTCGCGCACGCGGGCGTAGACCGGCGTGAAGTCGGGCGCGGTGGCGTCGAAGAGCTGCCGGAACGAATCGATGACGAAGTAGGTGGCCTGGTAGGTGTCGATGCGGTAGCGGCTGCGCATCAGGCGCTGCAGGTCGAAGGCCACGCGCTGCGGCTCGGGGCTGGGTGACGCTGTAGCGCAGCTCGCCGGCCGAACTCAGGATGCCGGCGCCGTAGGCGCGCAGGCCCTGCGGCGTGGCGATGAGGCCGAACTCCACCGTGTACCAGTACAGCCGCGCCAGCAGTTCGCAGGCGTCCAGCCGGCTGGCCTTCAGGCCGCCGGCGCCGTAGGCCTGCATGTAGTCGGCGAAGGTGCGGTCGAACAGCAGCGGCACATGGCCGAAGAGGTCGTGGAAGACGTCGGGCTCGACGACGTAGTCGAACTCCTCGGGCTTGCGGATCCAGTCGGTGACCGGAAACTTGCGCGCCGCCAGCAGCGCGAAGAAGGCCTCCTCGGGAATCAGCCCCGGCACGCAGACGATCTGCCAGCCGGTGGCGCGGAACAGCCGCTCGGAGATGTCGTCGAAGCGCGGGATGCGCTCGGGCGCGCCCAGCTGCTGCACGGCGGCGATGAACTCGTCGCAGGCCAGGCCCGGCAGCTGCTGCAGCTGGCGCGCGTACAGGCGCCGGTAGGTGTCGTGGTCGGCTGCGGTGTACTGGCCGGAGTCCTGGACGCAGGTGTAGTCGGCGCCGGCGCGCGCGTAGTCGCCGCGCGGCGGGCGGTCGCCGGTGCCGTAGGTGACGGGCGCGACGCCCTCGTTCACGCCCTTGGCAGAACGGTGGTCCATGCAGTACTCCGTGGTCGAGCGGGACGATCAAGCCGCTGGCGCGGATCCGGCTTCGCCGGTCCGCTGCCAGAGCCCCCTCGGGGGCTAAGCGCCGCGGCTCCGGCCTGGTGGCGACCGGAGGGAGCCTGGGGACTCACAGAACGCCGCGGCGCATCTGGTCGAGCTCGATGCTCTCGAACAGCGCCTTGAAGTTGCCCTCGCCGAAACCCTGGTCGCCCTTGCGCTGGATGAATTCGAAGAAGATCGGCCCGAGCTGGTTCTCGCTGAAGATCTGCAGCAGCAGCTCGCCCGCCTTGCCGTCGATGAGGATCTTGCGCTTCTGCAGTTCGGCGACGTTCTCGCCATGGCCGGGAATGCGCTTGTCGACCAGCTCGTAGTAGGTGTCGATGGTGTCCAGCAGCTTGATGCCGGTGGCCTGCAGCGCATCCACGGTGGCCTGCAGGTCGTTCGAGCCGAGCGCGATGTGCTGGATGCCTTCGCCGTGGTACTTGTCCAGGTACTCCTGGATCTGGCCGGCCTTCTCGTTGCCTTCTTCGTTGATCGGGATGCGGATCTTGCCGCAGGGGCTGGTCATGGCCTTGCTCTTGACGCCGGTGACCTGGCCTTCGATGTCGAAGTAGCGCACCTCGCGGAAGTTGAACAGGCGCTCGTAGAACTCGGCCCATTCGCCCATGCGGCCGCGGTGCACGTTGTGCGTGAGGTGGTCGACGTAGGTCAGGCCGTGGCCGGGCGGGTTCAGGCTGGCGCCGGGCAGGGGCTCGAAGTCGACGTCGAAGAAGCCGATGTTGCCGATCTCGCCTTCGCGGGCGCCGTTCTTGCCGCGCCACTTGTCGACCAGGTAGATCAGGCTGTCGCCGATGCCCTTGATGGCCGGGATGTTCAGCTCGCCCGGGCCGGCGCTGCCGGCATAGCCCCAGGCGCCGAGCGCCAGCGCGCGTTCGTAGGCCGCGCGCGCGTCCTGCACGCGAAAGGCGATGGCGCAGATGCTCGGCCCGTGCAGTCGCGCAAAGCGCTGCGCGAACGAGTCGGGCTCGGCATTGACGATGAAGTTGATGCCGCCCTGGCGGTACAGCAGCACGTTCTTGTGGCGGTGGCGGGCGATCGCGGTGAAGCCCATGCGCTCGAACAGCGCGCCCATGGCGGCCGGGTCGGGCGCCGCGTATTCGATGAACTCGAAGCCGTCGGTGCCCATCGGGTTGTCCCAGGGGGTGAACTGCATGCTGTCGCCTCGCGCCAAGAACGAAAGCGCGAACTGTAGGGCGTGCGGCGTGCAGCGTGGCTGCAAAGCACGACGGCCTGGACCGCTGCGGCGCCTGTCGCGGCCCCGCGCGCGCCAAGCGCAATGCGGGCGGGCCGGGTCAGGCCGGCATCGTCTTGATGAGTCTGCGTCGGCGTCGGCGCCGGCCAGCCGGCTTCCTTGCAGACGCGCACGATGGCCTCGTTGGTGTCGAAATAGACCTGCCAGTAGTGGTCGGTGTGGCAGTACGGTCGCACCGCGATCACGGTGCCGACGAGGTTGATGTCGAGCAGGTTGACCTCGGGCGCCGGCGAGGTGGCCACGTTGGGGATCTTGCGCCACGGCGGCCTTGAAGCGCGCGATGGCGTCCAGCGCGTCGACGCTGCCGGCGAGCTGCGCCGTGCGTTCGACGCGACGCACCGGGCGCGCCGAGAAATTCTGGATCGTGTCGCCGAAGATCTTGCTGTTGCCGACCAGGGTGAAGACGTTGTCGGGCGTGATGATCGTGGTGGCGAACAGGCCCAGCTCGTGCACGGTGCCGACGAGGCCGCCGACCTGCACGAAGTCGCCCACCTTGATGGGCCGCAGCACGAGCATGAAGGCGCCGGCCGCGAAATTGCCGAGCATGCCGCTCCAGGCCACGCCGATGGCCACGCCGGCACCGGCCAGCATGGCCGCGAACGAGGTCGTCTGGATGCCGAAGTAGCCCAGGATGCCCAGCACCAGCGCGATGTTCAGCGCCACGGTGACGATCGACCCGAGGTACTTGGTCAGCGTCGGGTCGATGTGGTTGCGGTTCATCGCCGCGCTCATGATCGCGATGACGCGGCCGATCAGCCAGCGGCCGACGATCCAGAAGGCGATGGCGGCCAGCACCTTGATCGCCAGCTCGGCGACGGTGGTGCTGAAGAAGTTCTGTATCGATTGCATGTCCATGACGAGCCTCCGCGTCTGTTGGCTTGTTGCCTGCCTGCGCGGCCATGGGAGATACGCGGCTCCAGCCCGGCCACACCCTGCGCGGCAGGCGTGGCGTCCGCTCGCCGTCTGCAGCGTGCGGGGTGCTGCGGCGGCGCCGTGGCCCCGCTCCGGGGCGGCCGTCAGTCGGCGTCGATCTCGCGCAGCAGGCGCAGCGTCGGCTCGGGCCCGAGCTGCAGCAGGCTGGCCGATCTCGGCCACGTCGTCGGGCAGCGCCGGGTTGTCCCAGCCCTGCGCGCTGTGCCGCGCGACGCGGATCGCCAGCCGCACGTTGCGCCGCTGCGGCGTCTCCGCTGCGGCACTGCCGTCGGTGATGTGCACCAGCGTCGCCGGCAGGCGCCAGGCCGCCATCAGCGCGTGCTGCAGCTCGCGACAGTTCGATGTGCAGGCACTCGCGCTGCGCGGCGGCCGAGCGCAGGTCGGGCGTCGGCCTGCTGGCGGCGCGCGATCTCCAGCGCCAGCGCCGGCGCGCGCAGCCACAGCAGCAGTTCGGCGAAGTCGTGCAGCAGCGCGGCTTCGTGGATCACCGCTGCGTCGTGGTCCATGCGGTGCACGGCGAACGCCGATGGCAAAGCGCGCCGCGCGGTGCGAGCGGCGCAGCACCGCGTGGAAGCCGGCCAGCGCCTCCGGCTCGGCGGCCAGCAGGTCCTCGGCCGCGGTCTGCGGGCCGAAGGCGCGGAAGAAGGGCGGAATGCCCAGCATCACCAGCGCCTCGGTCACGGTCTCGGTGTCGCTGCCGTCGCGGCCGCGGCGCAGCCGCGCCAGGTGCGCCAGCAGCTTCAGCGTCATCAGCGGGTCGCTGGCGATGGCCTCGGCCAGCAGGTGCGCGTCGACCGCGTCCTCGCCGCGCGCAGTTCCTCCAGCGCCGTCGCCGTGCCCGCCAGCACCGGCAGGTCGGCGGGGTCGAACAGCGCCACCCAGCCGGCCAGCGTCGTGCGGGGCGCGGGTGATGAATTCGTGGGGGGCTGGCATGGCGTGGACTCTGGACCCGTCTCGTCAACGGGTATCGGCCGCGCGGCCTGGCCGGGCTCTTAAGGCTGCAGCGTCAGCATCAGGCCGGCGCGCGCGTCGGCCTGGCCATTCAGCAGCGATCGCGTAGGCCGCCTGCAGCGCCGGGGCGCCGCGCTTCGGCGACGATGTGCAGCCAGGGGTCGTCGGCACGGCCGACACGGTCGATGAACGCTGCCCAGGCCGCGCCCAGGCGCTGTTGCAGGACGTCGCGGCCCCAGCCCTCGGGCGGCGGCGCGCTGCGCTTCTTGATCTGCGCCGGCGCGAAGAACAGCACCGGGCGCGGCCCGGGCAGGCCGCCGCCGGCGCCGAGTTCGGTCCAGTGCGTACCGCCGATCGAGCTGCTGTAGACGAGCGCGGCGCCGAAGTGCTCGTGCACGGCGCGGCGCAGCGCGGCATTGCCGGCGAAGTCGATGTAGAGCGTGGGCAGCCGCGGGTCGAGCGTCGGCAGCGTCGCCGTAAGCGCAGACGTCGTCGTAGCAGCCGAGCGAGCGCGTGAAGTCCAGGTTGCCGGCCGAGGTGAGGCCGACGACCGCCGGCGTGCCGGGCGTGCCGCGGCGCTGCGCCAGGCAGAAGGCGGTGCCATAGGCGGTCTTGCTCGACGCGCTGGACAGCAGCAGCTGCCGGGCGCCGAAAAAGCCGCTGTCGGCCAGGAAGTCGTCGATCAGGAACGACGTGGTGAACAGCGGCCGCAGCACGGCCTGCAGGCCTTCGGTCTGCGGCTTGCCAGGTGGGGTCGGCGTCGCAGCAGACGTACTGGTTGTAGACCGCGGCCAGCTCCTGCCGGTGCGCGGCGGCGTCGACGAAGCCCGTGCGCCCGGCGCGCACGGGCTGCACGACCAGGTGCGTGCCGGCCGGAAAGTAGCCCCAGACGCGGCGCCCGACGGCCACGCCCTCGGCCTGCGACTCGGCAACCGTGGCAAAGCCCCACACCGGCAGGCAGCCCCAGGCCGGGTCGGGCGCGGGAAGAACTGCCAGTACTTCATCGCCTCGCCGAAGGCGGCGTAGGTGATGTTGTTGGCGGTGAGCGCAAAGTGCTCGATGGCCAGCCGTGCCTCGCCCGGCTGCAGCGGCCGCATCGGCCGGGCTGTCGGGGTCGGGCGCCGATGCGCGTGCGATGCAGGTCGTCGCGGTGCGATGAGCAGGCGTTGTCCGGCGTGCGGGGTCATGGCTGCCTCGGGCGGTTGCGGGAACGCGAGCATGCGCGGGCGCGGCCGGCCCGGCTGTCACTCCCGCGACGCACGGGCGCTGCGGCTGGCCTGCGCCGGCCGGCCGGCGTGATCACAGCCGGTTCACGCCGGGCACGATGCCGACCAGGCGGCCGTCGACGTACAGCGCGCCTTCGGGTGCGCCGGCTTCGGCGTAGAACTCGAGCAGCGGTGCGGTCGGCGCCCGACGTGCGCCAGGCGCACGGCAGGCGGTCGAGCGCGCGGCTCCGGCGCGCAGCGCGGCGGCACAGTCGCGCACGGCGGTCCTCGGCAGGGCATCGGCGTAGGGAAGATCTCTCAGCATGATGGTCTCCGTGGGGCCCTGGCCGATAGGGCGGGGTCCCGTGGTCTAGGGGCTGGGTCGCAGGCGATCGACCTCGCGCCGCAGCGCGGCCGGGCCTGCTGGCGGCTCGCGCCGCCAGGTGCGGTGGCTGCCGGCCTGCGCTGCAGGCTCGGGGCCACCAGCGGGTTGCGCGGCTTCGGGGTCTTCAGGACACTTCATCGGTCTCTCTTTCGAGGGGGTCGGAAATGCAAAAGGCCCGGGTCGCTGGTGCAACCCGGGCCTGGAGGGGCGTGTGTCTCGTGGGCGAGACCTTCAGCGCACTCCTGCCCCGGGCGGGGCACCTTCGACGAACACAGCCGTCACGTTCAGACCATCGACGGCAGCGGCGGCTGCAGGGCGGCAGGTGACCGGTGTGACGATGGCGATGAACAGGAACATGGCGGTCCGGGTGGGGTTGATCGGTATGCAGCGCCTGGAGCAAGACACCGTCGGCCTGCACGCTTGCGCAAATGATAAACATGACGTTATCAATGCGCAAGGGGTCTTGACCTTCGGGTCATCCCCAGGATGAGGGATGTGCGGCGCCGGCGCGGCCGGGGCCTCAGCGCCGGCGCTTGAGCGGCGCCACGCCGGTCTGCGTGCGCAGCCACAGCGCGTGCGGATCTTCGGCGCGCGGCTGCGGCAGGCGCTCGGCCGCGAAGCAGGCGGCCGCGTCGACGGCCGCGCGGCGGCCGCCGCGGGCGGCGTCGCGGCCGGCGGCGTCAGCACCTCGCCCAGCAGGTCCAGCAGGCGCGTGCGTGCGCGCTGCGGGTGGCGGCGGTAGTAGGTGAGCACGAGGCCGACGATGAAGCGCTCGTCGTCGTCGCGCGGCGCCATCTCGTCGCCGGCTGCGGCAGCGCGCGCGCCGCGCGGCCGCCCGGCACGTCGCCGCGCTGCAGCGCCGCGCGCAGCCGTGCGGCGATGGCGTGCGGCACGTCCATCCAGCCGCGCGGCTTGTGGCTCAGGTGTTCGAACTGCCGCGCCAGCCGTTCGCCGATCTGCCGCGAGCGGCCCTTGATCTGGCTCCAGTAGCTGGGCTGGATCTGCAGCCGCTCGGCGAAGCGCCGTTCCAGGCCGCGCAGCGTGGCGGCGTCGGCGTGGCGCGCGGTCTGGCGCACGAACTCCTCGAACAGCGCCAGCGCGTTGTCCAGGCGCACCTGGGCGAGGTCGGGGGGGCCGGCTTGCATCGATCTCGATGATAAATCGCCGTTGACCATGCGATGCCGCGCGGCCGCCAGGCTCTAGCATGCGCGCATGGATGCACGATCCGCCGCCTGGGCCCGAGGTGACCTTCCCCAGCGGCGAAGAGCGCCCGGCGCTGGGCCTGGGCACCTGGCGCCTGGGCGAGGACAGCGCGCAGCGGGCCGCCGAGGTGCGCGCGCTGCGGCTGGCGCTGGACATCGGCTACCGCGTCATCGACACCGCCGAGATGTACGGCGACGGCGGCGCCGAGATCGGTGCTCGGCCAGGCGCTGGCCGAGGCGCTGCGCGAAGGCGTGGCGCGCGACGAACTGTTCGTCGTGTCCAAGGTGCTGCCGCAGCACGCCGGCGAGTCGCGGCGTGCTGGCAGCCTGCGAAGCCAGCCTGCGCCGGCTGCGGCTGGACTGCATCGACCTGTACCTGCTGCACTGGCGCGGCGGCGTGCCGCTGGCCGAGACCGTGCGCGGCTTCGAGCAGTTGCAGCGCCGCGGCTGGATCCGGCAGTGGGGGGTGAGCAATTTCGACCTCGACGACCTGCGCGAACTGGCCGCCGTGCCCGGCGGCAAGGCCTGCGCCGCGAACCAGGTCTACTACTCGCTGAGCGAGCGCGGCGTCGAGTTCGACCTGCTGCCCTGGCAGCGGCTGCACCAGATGCCGCTCATGGCCTACAGCCCCATCGACCAGGGTGCGCTCGTCGACCATGCGTCGCTGCGTGCCGTGGCCGAGAGCCACCGCGCCACGCCGGCGCAGGTGGCGCTGGCCTGGGTGCTGCGGCAGCCGGGCGTGATGGCCATCCCCAAGGCGTCGCGCGCCGTGCACCTGCGCCACAACTGGGCGGCGCGGGACCTGCGCCTGGGCGACGCCGACCTGGCGCAGCTCGACCGCCTGTTCCCGCCGCCGCGCCGCAAGCGGCCGCTGGCGATGCGCTGACGCCGCGTCCGCCGACTCAGCGCCACGCAGGAGCGACCATGGTCAAGCCATCCGTACGTGCACCTGGTCGGCGCTGGCGCTCGCCGCCGGCCTGGGCGCCGCCCGGGCCGCCGAACGCGCCATCGACAAGGAGGTGGTCGTCAACGCCACGCTCGACCAGGCCTGGGACGCCTGGACCACGCGCGAGGGCATCCGCAGCTTCTTCGCGCCCGACGCGCAGATCGAGCCGCGCGTCGGCGGCGCCTTCCACATCCACATGGACCCCGGCGCGCGCGCCGGGCATGAAGGGCGCCGACGACATGCGCTTCATGGCGCTGCAGCCGAAGAAGATGATCTCCTTCGACTGGAATGCGCCGCCGCACCTGCCCGAGGCGCGCGCGCAGCGCACCTTCGTCGTCGTGCGCTTCAGCCGCGGTGGACGACAAGACCACCCGCGTCACGCTGCACCACACCGGCTGGGGCGACGGCGGGCAGTGGGACCAGGCCTACGCCTACTTCGACCGCGCCTGGGGCGGCGTGCTGGGCAACCTGAAGAAGCGCTTCGACGCAGGGCCCTACGACTGGACCGAGTGGCTGAAGCAGCTCGAGGCCTGGCGCGCCGAGGCGGCGCAGAAGGCCGCCGCGCCGAAGTAGCCCGCCGCGCCGGGCCGCCAGCGAGGCGGCGCGCCGATCATCCGGCGGCGCCGATCGGTCGGCTGCCGGCAGGCGCGGCGCCGTCTTCACGCTCCACAGCATCGTCATGGCCAGGATCGCCACCACCACGCCCAGCGACGCCAGCACCGGGATCTTGATCACGTCGATCAGCAGCATCTTGCGTGCCGATGAAGACCAGGATCACCGCCAGGCCGTAGCTCAGCAGGTGGAACTTGGCGGCCACCGCGGCGAGCAGGAAGTACATCGCGCGCAGGCCGAGGATGGCGAAGATGTTGCTCGTGAGCACGATGAAGGGGTCGGTGGTGATGGCGAAGATGGCCGGGATCGAGTCGACCGCGAAGATGACGTCGGTCAGCCCCACCAGCGCCACCACCAGCAGCAGCGGCGTGGCGATCCTCACGCCGTTCTGCGCACGGTGAAGAACTTCTCGCCGTCGAAGTGCCTGGCTCACCGGCATCACGCGGCGCAGCAGCTTCAGCGCCGGGTTGCTTTCCAGGTCGGGCTCGCTGGCCGGCGGCCCACCACATCTTGATGCCGGTGAGCAGCAGGAAGGCGCCGAACAGGTACAGCACCCAGTGGAACTCCGACACCAGCCACGAGCCGACCAGGATCATCACCGTGCGCAGCACGATGGCGCCGATGATGCCGATCATCAGCACCCGCTTCTGGAAGGCCGGCGGCACCGCGAAGTAGGTGAAGATCATCAGGAAGACGAAGATGTTGTCCACCGCCAGGCTCTTCTCGATGAGGTAGCCGGTGAGGAACTCCATGCTGCGCGTGTTGGCCACCGCGGCGCCGTGGTCCTGGTAGACGGCCCACCAGAACAGGCCGTTGAAGGCGAAGCTGAGCGCCACCCAGACCAGCGACCAGTTCAGCGCCTCCTTGACGCCGACGCTGTGCGCGCCCTGCTTCTTGAGCACGACGAAGTCGACGAAGAGCGCCGCGAGGACGGCGACGACGAAGAAGGCCCACAGCCAGGCCGGCGCGATGGTGTCCACGGACACTCCCGTAAAGAAGGGTTGAGGTCGCGCCGAAAGGTCTTGCGGGGAGCGCGTGGCGCTCCCTGCGGGCCCGGGTGGCGGGCTGCGGCCCGCACCGTATTGACGGGGGGCCGCGGCAGCGGGCGCTGCCGGCTACTCCCCTCTCGACGAGCGCGATTGTGGCCGCGCCCGCGAGTCCCTGCTCGTGCCCGGGCCTAATCCTCGTCCTTGACCTGGAACTGGCTCACCAGCTGCTGCTGCACCGTCGGCGGCACCGCGTCGTAGTGCGACAGGTCGATGGTGTAGCGCCCCTGGCCGCTGGTCAGCGCGTTCAGCCGCAGCTGGTAGCCCGACAGTTCCGACAGCGGCGCCAGCCCGCGCACGATCATCGTGCCCGGCGCGCCGTTGGCGGTGCCGTTGACGACGCCGCGCCGCGACGCCAGGTCGCCGGCGATGTCGCCCATCGCGCTGTCGGGCGCCGTGATCTCGATGTGCACGATCGGCTCCAGCACGATCGGCCGCGCCTCGCGCACGGCCGCCATGAAGGCCTTCTTGCCGGCGGTGACGAAGGCGATCTCCTTGCTGTCCACGCTGTGGTGCTTGCCGTCGTAGACGATCACGCGCACGTCGACCACCGGGTAGCCGGCGATGGCGCCGCCGGCCAGCACCTCGCGCACGCCCTTCTCGACCGCCGGGATGAACTGGTTGGGGATGGTGCCGCCCTTGACCTGGTCGAGGAACTCGAAGCCGGCGCCGCGCGGCAGCGGCTCGACGCGCAGGAAGACCTCGCCGAACTGGCCGGCGCCGCCGGTCTGCTTCTTGTGGCGGTGGTGGCCCTCGGCCTTGGCGGTGATGGTCTCGCGGTAGGCGATGCGCGGCGGCCGCGTGTTGACCTCGAACTTGTAGACCTCGCGCAGCCGCTCCAGCAGCACGCGCAGGTGCAGCTCGCCCAGGCCGTAGACGATGGTCTCGTTGGTGGTGGCGGCGTGCTCGACCTTCAGGCAGGGGTCCTCGTCGACGAGCTTGGTCAGGATCTCCCACATGCGCTGCTCGTCGCCGTGGCGCTTGGGCTCGATCGCCAGGCCGTGCACGGGCTTGGGAAAGTCCAGCGGCTTGAGGTGGATGTGGTCGTCCTCGGCGGCGTCGTGCAGCACGGCGTCGAAGTGGATCTCGTCGACCTTGGCCACGGCCACGATGTCGCCCGGCACGCGCGCTGGCCACCTCCACCGTGTCCTTGCCCTGCAGCATGAACAGGTGCCCCACCTTGAAGGGCTTGCGGCCGTCGCCGATGATAGAGCTGGCTGTCCTTGCGTGACCGTGCCCTGGTGGACGCGGAAGATGCCCATGCGGCCGACGTAGGGGTCGACCGTGACCTTGAAGACATGCGCCAGCACGTGCTTGGCGGCGTCGGGCTCGGCGTGCATCGGCACCGCGGCCTCGCCCTCGCCGTTCAGGAAGTCGGGCGGGTTGGCCTCGGTCGGGTTGGGCAGCAGCTTGACGATGATGTCCAGCAGCTCGGCCACGCCGGCGCCGCTCCTGGCCGAGACGAAGCACACCGGGATCAGGTGGCCTTCGCGCAGCGCCTGCTCCAGCGGCGCGTGCAGTTCGGCTGGCGTCGACGTCGCCGTCGTTGAGGTAGCGGTCGAGCAAGGCCTCGTCGACGTCGACCACCTGCTCCACCAGCGCGCGGTGCGCGTCGTCGACGCTGCCGAAGTCGCTGTGGCCCTCGCGGTTGAAGAAGCAGTCGACGACGCGCGTGGCGCCGGCGTCGGGCAGGTTCACCGGCAGGCACTCGCGGCCGAAGGTGGCCTGGATCTGCGCCAGCAGCGCCGGCCAGGTCGACGCCGGGGGCGTCGATCTTGTTGACGACGATCAGGCGGTCGAGGTGGCGCGCGGCCGCGTAGTCCATCATGCGCAGCGTCATCGGCTCGATGCCGACGGCGGCGTTGATGACCACGGCCGCCGTCTCCACCGCTTCCAGCGCCGGCAGGCTCTGGCCCAGGAAGTCGGGGCCGCCCGGGGTGTCGATGAAGTGGACGCGCGTGTCGGCGTGGCTGCAGGTGCATCACGGCGGCGTTCAGCGAATGCTGCATGCGGCGCTCGAGCGGGTCGTGGTCGCTGACGGTGCTGCCGCGCTCCAGCGTGCCCGGCGCGGCGATGGCGCCGGCGCGGGCCAGCAGGGCCTCGGCCAGGCAGGTCTTGCCGGCGGCGGCGGCGCCGACGAGGGCCAGCGTGCGGATCGCCGCGATGCTCGCGGGGCCGCCTTGGGATGGGCTGGGCATGAGGGTTCTCCTGGCCGCGGCGGCGGTGGCTGCTGCGCGGCGATGTCGTTGAAGGGTGCGGCCAGCGTAGCCGGTCGGCCGGGCTGGCACAAGAGCGGCCGGCCTGGACACCGCGCGCTCTTGAGCAATGTCAAGGGATCGCTCGAGATCCGGGGCCGGGCGCGTGAAGCGGCGCCGAAGTCCCGCGCGGCGGCGATGCCGGCGCGCCGGCTCACTCGTGCCGCAGCGCCTCGATCGGGTCGAGCCGCGCCGCGCGGCGCGCCGGGAAGTAGCCGAAGACGACGCCGATGGCGGCCGCGAAGCCGAAGGACAGCAGGTTGATGCCGGCGTCGAAGACGTAGGGCACGCCCATCACGCCGGTCAGCGCGATCGACGCCGCGGTCGCGATGACGATGCCGATCAGCCCGCCCAGCGCCGCCAGCACCACGGCCTCGATCAGGAACTGCAGCAGCACCTCGTGCCCGAGCGCGCCGATCGCCAGCCGGATGCCGATCTCGCGCGTGCGCTCGGTGACGCTGACGAGCATGATGTTCATGATGCCGATGCCGCCGACCAGCAGGCTCACCGCCGCCACGGCGCCGAGCAGCATCGTCATCACCTGCGTCGTGCTCGACAGCGTCTCGGCCAGTTGCTTGGTGTCGAGCACGTTGAAATTGTTCTCGTCGCTCTCGGCGAGCTTGCGGCGCTCGCGCAGCAGCCGCGTCAGGTCGGCCTTCACGCGTTCGGCGTCGGCGCCGTCGTCCATCGACACCAGCAGCGTGCCGACGTTGAGGTTGCCGGTGAGCCGGCGCTGCACGGTGGCGATCGGCATCACGACGATGTCGTCCTGGTCCTGGCCCATCGCCGCCCTGGCCCTTGCTCTGCAGCAGGCCGATGACCTCGCAGCTGATGTTGCGCAGGCGCAGCCGCGCGCCCACCGGCTCCTCGGCGCCGAACAGCTCGCGCCGCACGGTGGCGCCGATCGACGCAGACCGGCGGCGCCGGCGCGCGCCTCGGCGTCCTCGAACAGCCGGCCTTCGGCCAGCGTCCAGTTGTTGGTCGTCGAAATAGGCGTTGGTGCTGCCGTAGACCACGGTCGACCAGTTGCGCGCGCCGTACACCGCCACCGCGCCGGTCGGAGCCTGCGGCGCCACCGCGTCGCACGCCGCCGACCTGCGCCGCGATCGGCCTCGCCGTCGGCCTGGCGGAAGGGCGGCGAGCCGGCGGCGTCGCGCCCCGGGCCCAGGCGCTGGCCCGGGCGCACCATCAGCAGGTTGGTGCCCAGGCTGGTGATCTGGTCCGACACGGCCTGCGTCGCGCCGCGGCCGACGGTGACCATCGTGATCACCGCGGCGACGCCGATCACGATGCCCAGGATGGTCAGGAACGAGCGCAGCAGGTTGCGCCGGATCTCGCGCAGCGCCAGCCCGAGCGTGTTCAGCCACATCAGTGCGCTCTCCGCCAGGGCCGGCGCCGCGCGGGCGCCTGCACGCGGTCGCTCTCGATCAGCCCGTCGACGAAGCGCACGACGCGCCGCGCGTAGGCCGCCATGTCGGGCTCGTGCGTGACCATCAGCACGGTGATGCCGCGGTCGCGGTTCAGTCCGGCGAGCAGCTCCATGATCTCGCGCCCGCGCTGGGTGTCGAGGTTGCCGGTGGGCTCGTCGGCGAGCAGCACCGTCGGGTTCGTGACCAGCGCGCGCGCGATCGCCACGCGCTGCTGCTGGCCGCCGGACAGCTCCGCCGGCGTGTGGCTCTCGCGCCCGGCCAGGCCCACCGCGGCCAGCGCCTCGCGCGCCGCCCGGCGCCGCGCCGCCGGCCGCCTCGCCGCGGTACAGCAGCGGCAGCTCGACGTTCTCCTGCGCGCTGGTGCGCGGCAGCAGGTTGAAGCCCTGGAACACGAAGCCCAGGTGCGCGCGCCGCAGCAGCGCGCGCTGGTCGCGGTCCAGCCGGTGCACCGGCCACGCCGCGGAACAGGTAGGCGCCGGCGCTGGGCGTGTCCAGGCAGCCGATGATGTTCATCGCCGTCGACTTGCCCGAGCCGCTGGGCCCCATGATGGCGACGAACTCGCCGGCCGCGATGTCGAGGTCCACGCCGCGCAGCGCCTGCACCTCGGCCGAGCCCTGCCCGTAGACGCGGGTCACGCCGCGCAGGCGGATCAGAGGGGCCGGCGCGACGGCCTGCGGCGTCGCTCACTTCGCGCCGCCCGCGGTCTGGCCGACGATCACCGCCATGCCGGGCTGCAGCTGCTCGCTCGTCACCTCGGTCATGCGGCCGTCGCTGACGCCCGGTGTCACCGGCACGGCGCGCGGCTGGCCGCCGTCGCAGCACCCAGACCTGGCGCACCTGCGCGGTGTCGGTGCCGGCGCGGCGCTTGCTGCCGCTGCGCGGGCGGGCGCGGCATCATGCTCGAGACGATGCTGTTGCCGGCCGTCGGCGCCGCGGCCGCGGCGCTCGCCGGCGTGTAGCGCAGCGCCGCATTGGGCACCAGCAGCACGTCGCTGCGCTCGACGGTGGTGATGGTGGCCGTGGCCGTCATGCCCGGGCGCAGCGACAGGTCGTCGTTGTTGACGCTGCAGGTCGGTCAGGTAGGTGACGACGTTGTCCTTCGTCGTCGAGCCGTAGCCCACGCGCTCGATGCGCGCCGGGTAGCGCCGCTTCGGGTAGGCGCTGACGGTGAAGCTGGCGGCCTGGCCGTTCGCGCACCTGGCCGACGTCGGCCTCGTCGACGTTGACCTGCAGCTTCATCTTCGTCAGGTCCTCGGCCAGCGTGAACAGCGTCACCGCCTGCAGCGAGGCCGCCACCGCATTGCCCGGCTCCACCGAGCGCGACAGCACCACGCCGTCGATCGGCGAGCGGATCGGCGCCTTGGACAGGTTGGTCTCGTTGCTGCTCAGCGTGGCCCGGGCCTGGGCGACGTTGGCCTGCGCGCTGGCGATGTTGGCCTCGCCGCGCGCCGCGGCGGCCACGGCGGCCGCCAGCTCGGTGGCCGAAGGCACCAGGCCGCCGCTGCGCTGGTGCACGTCGCGCAGCCGCGCCAGCGTGTCGCGCGCCTCGGTGGCGGTGGCGCGGGCCTGCGTCAGCACGGCCTCGGCGGCCGCCAGCGCCGCGCGCGAGCCGGTGACCTGGTCGCGCAGGCGGGCGTCGTCCAGTTCCACCAGCACCTGGCCCTTCTTCACGCGGTCGTTGACGTCGACGTGCACGCGCGCCACCGTGCCCGAGAGCTCGCTGCCGATCGCCACCTGGGTGGTCGGCTGCAGCGTGCCGTTGGCGGTGACGGTGACGGTCAGCGCGCCGCGCGTCGCCGCCTGGGTCGTGTACTGCGGTGCCGCTGCGGCCTGGCGCTGGCCGAGCCAGAACCAGGTGCCGGCGGCGCCGGCCACCAGCAGGGCCAGCACGGCCCAGAGCGTGCGGCGGCGCCACCAGGGGCGGGGGGCGCCGGCGGGGCCGAGCAGGGCGTCGAGCGCGGGATCGGGGGTGCTCATCGTGTCGTCTTCTTCTTCCGCCGTGGGGATCCAGCCGCCGCCCAGCGCCTTGTACAGGCGCACGTGGTCGGTGGCCAGCGTGGTGGTGATGCCGGCCAGGCTGTCGTCGGCCAGCAGCAGGGTGCGCTGGGTCTGCAGCACGTTCTGGAAGTCCACCAGGCCGCTGCGGTAGCGCAGGTCGGCCAGCGTGGCGGCGGCGCGGGCGGAACGGGCGGCGGCCTGCTGCGCAGCCAGCTGCTCGCGCGTGGCGCTCGAGCGACACCAGCGCATCCTCCACCTCCTGCAGCGCCGCCAGCACGGTGGCGCGGTAGCCGGCCGCGGCCTCGTCGCGCGCGGCCTCCTGCTGCCGCACCTGGGCCTGCAGCCGCCCGGCGTCGAACAGCGGCACGCTGACGCTGGCCAGCAGCGACGCGACGCCCGCGCCGCTGCCCAGCGCGCCCAGGCTGAGCGCGTTCAGGCCGATCGAGCCGCCGAGCTGCAGGCTGGGCAGGCGGCCGGCATCGACCTGCTCGACGCGCGCCGCGGCGGCCAGCAACTGCTGCTCGGCGGCCTGCACGTCGGGGCGCTGGCGCAGCACCTCGGCCGGGATCGCCAGCACCAGCTCGGGCGGCGCGGCAGGCAGGGCGGCGACGGCGTCGCCCTGCGGGGCCAGCTCGGCGTGCAGCGCGCCCGGCGCGCGGCCGGTCAGCACCGCCAGCGCATTCATCGCCTGGGCGCGCGCTGCCGGCCAGCGCCGGCAACTGCGGCGCGCGTCTGCTCGACGGCGGTGCGCGCCTGTTCGACGTCCAGCTGCGTCACCAGCCCGGCCTCCTGGCGCCACTGCGTGATCTGCAGCGTCTGCTGCTGGCTGGCCAGGTTGCGGCGGGCGATGGCCTCGCGCGCCTGCGCGCCGCGCAGCTGCAGCAGCGTCAGCGCCACCTCGGCAGCGACCGCGACGCGCGTCTGGGCCAGGGTCAGCGCGCTGGCGCTGCTCGCCGGCCTCGGCGGCCCGCACGCCGGCGGCGCCGGCGCCCCAGAGGTCGATCTCCCAGCCGGCGTCCAGGCCGGCGCGGTACTGCTCGCTGGTCGCCCGGCCCTCGATCCGTGCTGGCCTGGGCCGAGCCGCTGCCGGTGACGCGGGGGGCCAGGTCGGCCTCGGCCAGCGTGCGCTGCGCGCGCGCCTGGCGCAGCCGGGCCAGCGCTGCGGCGACGCTGGTGTTGGCCTGCAGCGCCTGCTCGACCAGCGGCGCCAGCGCCGGGTCGCCGAAGCGGGCCCACCAGGCCGACAGGTCGGTGGCCTCGCCGCCGGCCGCGGCGGCGGTCCAGCCGGCCGGTGTCGGATCGGGTGCGGGCGCTTCGGCGGGCTGCTGCAGCGACGCGCAGCCCGCCACGGCCAGCAGCGAAAGCGCCGCGAGCGCTGTTCGCAGGCGAACGGCATCGGGCAGGGTCATGGCGGCAGGGGTTCTTCTCCATCACCGCGGCTGCGGTGGGTGCCGCCATGGTGTCCCCTTTCCATTGCTGCCGCATGGACACATGTCAATTCTTGTGAAGGTCGGGCGCTGCCAGCGACCGGCTCCGGGCGCACTCGCAGGCCGCCTGCGGGCCGGCGTCACGCGCAGCGCGAGGGCGCGAGGGCGCGCAGGCGGCCCGTCCCTACTGGAACGCCACCTCGGCAAAGCTGCGCAGCTTGCGGCTGTGCAGGCTGCCCGGGCGCTCCTGGCGCAGCAGTTCGACGGCGCGCATGCCGATGCGCAGGTGCTGGTCGACGCGCTCGCGGTAGAAGGTGTTGGCCATGCCGGGCAGCTTGATCTCGCCGTGCAGCGGCTTGTCGCTCACGCACAGCAGGGTGCCGTAGGGCACGCGGAAGCGGAAGCCGTTGGCGGCGATGGTGGCGCTCTCCATGTCCAGCGCCACGGCGCGGCTCTGGCTGAAGCGGCGCTCGGGCGTGGTCGTCGCGCGTGCCGGCAGCAGTTCCCAGTTGCGGTTGTCGGTGCTGGCCACGGTGCCGGTGCGCAGGATCCGCTTCAGCTCGTAGCCCTTGAGCTGGGTGACGTCGGCCACCGCCGTCTCCAGCGCCACCTGCACCTCGGCCAGCGCCGGGATCGGCACCCACAGCGGCAGGTCTTCGTCGAGCACATGGTCCTCGCGCATGTAGGCGTGGGCCAGCACGTAGTCGCCGAGCTGCTGGCTGTTGCGCAGCCCGGCGCAGTGGCCGAGCATCAGCCAGGCATGCGGCCGCAGCACGGCGATGTGGTCGGTGATGGTCTTGGCGTTGGCCGGGCCGACGCCGATGTTGACCATGGTGATGCCGCTGGCGTCGGGCCGCACCAGGTGGTAGGCCGGCATCTGCGGCAGCCGCGGCGGCGCGCTGCCGAGCTCGTCGCCGGCGCGCGGCGGGGTGCCGGCGCGGCGCGTGACGACATTGCCGGGCTCGACGAAGCCCTCGTAGTCGGCCGCCGGGTCGGCCATCAGCTCATGGCCGAGCTTGATGAACTCGTCGATGTAGAACTGGTAGTTCGTGAACAGCACGAAATTCTGGAAGTGCTCCGGCAGCGTGCCGGTGTAGTGGCGCAGGCGGTGCAGCGAATAGTCGACGCGCGGCGCGGTGAACAGCGCCAGCGGCTGCGGCTCGCCGGGTTGCGGGTCGTGGGTGCCGTTGGCGATGCCGTCGTCCATGGCCGCCAGGTCGGGCAGGTCGAACAGGTCGCGCATGCGCAGCCGCCGCTCGTGCGGCAGCGAGCCTTCGAGATGGTCGTTCTCGGCGAGCGAGAAGTGCACGGGGATCGGCTGCGTGCTGGTGCCCACCTCGATCGGCACGCCGTGGTTGCGCAGCAGCAGGCGGAACTGCTCCAGGTAGTAGTTGCCGAACAGGTCGGGTCGCGTCAGCGTGGTCTCGAAGCTGCCGGGGCCGGCGACGAAGCCGTAGCTCAGGCGCGAGTCGGCACGCACGACGGTGTCGGTGCGCACGCGCACGAAGGGGTAGCAGGCGCGCACGTGCCGGCCGTCGTCTTCACCGGCGACGAAGCGCTGCAGTGCGCCGCGCAGGTGCTCGATGCTGCTGCGGTAGATCGTCTGCGCCAGCGCCAGCGCGTCTTCGGCGTTGTCGAAGCGTGCCGGGGCGATGTAGGTCGGGGTGTGCATCGCGGCATTGTCGGCGACCGCCCCACCCCGCTCCGGGAGAGGCGGCCGGCGGCTGTTGCCGCGTCGGCGTCGGCTCGGGTGCTGGCGTCAGAGGATGTAGCGCGACAGGTCTTCGTTCTTCGCCAGCTCGGCGAGCCGGTCGTCCACCGCCGCCGCGTCCAGCACCACCGTCTGGCCGCTGCGGTTGGGGGCGTCGAAGCTGACCTCGTCGAGCAGCCGCTCCATCACCGTGGCCAGCCGGCGGGCGCCGATATTCTCGGTGCGCTCGTTGACGTCGAAGGCGATCTGCGCCAGCCGGCGCACCGCCCCGGGGTGAAGTCCAGCGTCACGCCCTCGGTGGCCAGCAGCGCCGTGTACTGCTTGACCAGGCTGGCCTGCGTGCTGGTGAGGATGGCCTCGAAGTCGTCCACCGACAGCGAGCCGAGCTCGACGCGGATCGGGAAGCGGCCCTGCAGCTCGGGGATCAGGTCGCTGGGCTTGGCCAGGTGGAAGGCGCCGCTGGCGATGAACAGCATGTGGTCGGTCTTGACCATGCCGTACTTGGTGTTGACGGTGGTGCCTTCGACCAGCGGCAGCAGGTCGCGCTGCACGCCCTGGCGGCTGACCTCGGCGCCGCCGTGCTCCTGGCGCGAGGCCACCTTGTCGATCTCGTCGATGAAGACGATGCCGTTGCCCTCGGCATTCGCCAGCGCGGCGGCGCGGATCTCGTCCTCGTTGACGAGCTTGCCCGCTTCCTCGTCGATCAGCAACTGCAGCGCCTGGCCGATCCTGAGCTTGCGCGTCTTGCGCCTGGCCTGCCCCATCTGGCTGAACAGGCCCTTGAGTTGCTCGGCCATCTCCTCCATGCCCTGCGGACCCAGGATCTCCAGCGACGGCTTGGCCTCGGCCACCTCGACTTCGATCTCCTTGTCGTCCAGGCTGCCTTCGCGCAGGCGCTTGCGCATGACCTGGCGCGCCGTGTTGTCGGCCGGCGCGGCGTCGGCGACGAAGCCCGGCGCGCTGCGCGGCGGCGGCACCAGGATGTCGAGCACGCGCTCCTCGGCGGCATCCTCGGCGGCCGCGCGCTTGGTGCGCATCTGGCGCTCGCGCTCTTCCTTCACCGCCACGTCGAGGAGGTCGCGGATGATGGTGTCGACGTCCTTGCCGACATAGCCGACCTCGGTGAACTTGGTGGCCTCGACCTTGATGAAGGGCGCGTCGGCCAGCCTGGCCAGGCGGCGCGCGATCTCGGTCTTGCCCACGCCCGTGGGCCCGATCATCAGGATGTTCTTGGGCGTGATCTCGGCACGCAGCTTTTCGTCGACCTGCTGCCGCCGCCAGCGGTTGCGCAGCGCGATGGCCACCGCACGCTTGGCCTTGTGCTGGCCGACGATGTGGCGGTCGAGTTCGGAGACGATCTCCTGCGGTGTCATGCTCATTTCGCCCCCAAGACGCCTACGGCGTCGGCCGTCGGACGTGCAGGTCCGACGGCGTTCGCCAGCCACTCGCGAGCGCGCAGGCGCTCGCTCGGTGCCGGCTGACCCCCCCGAGGGGGCGTGCATGACTTGAGGCGGCTCGGCGTCATGCTCATTCCAGCGTCTCGACCGTGTGGTGCTGATTGGTGTAGATGCACAGGTCGCCGGCGATCTCGAGGGAACGCTTGACCATCTGCGCCGGCGTCATGGCCGTGTGCTCGAGCAGCGCGCGCGCCGCAGCCTGCGCAAAGGCACCGCCGGAGCCGATGGCCACGATGCCGTGCTCGGGCTCGAGCACGTCACCGTTGCCGGTGATGATGAGCGAGCACTCGCGGTCGGCCACCGCGAGCATGGCTTCCAGCCGGCGCAGCACGCGGTCGGTGCGCCAGTCCTTGGTCAACTCGATGGCGGCGCGCTGCAGATGACCCTGGTGCTTCTCGAGCTTGGCCTCGAAGCGTTCGAACAGCGTGAAGGCGTCGGCCGTGGCGCCGGCAAAGCCGGCCAGGACCTGGTCGCGGTGCAGCTTGCGCACCTTGCGCGCGCTGGCCTTGACGACGATGTTGCCCAGCGTGACCTGCCCGTCGCCGCCGAGCGCGACCAGCGGCCCGCGACGAACGCTCACGATGGTGGTGCCGTGGTAGCTTTCCATTTGTCTGTGCAAGTTGGAGATCGTTCGCCGGGGTTCAACCGCGGTCCCTGGCCAAGGCCATGCGCGGAACCGGCTCTGCCGGGCCGCTGCATGAGCCCCCTTGGGGGGTGGCGAAGGCGCGCAGCGACGAGCCTGGGGGCTCCATCACACCTTGCGCACCTGCACCTTGGCGTGTTCGTTGATGCCCATGGCGCCGAAGAACAGCGCCACCAGGCGATGGGTGTCGATGAACTGCACGCTGCGGCTCTCGTTGCGGCGCGACAGCACCCAGTTCAGCAGGTCACCGGCAGCGATGAAGTCGACGCGGATCAGGCGTGCGCACGACACGCTGACCACCGGCGCCGCTCCCAGCTGGCCGTGCAGTCTGGCCAGCGTGGCTGCGATGTCCCCCACCAGCTGGCCCGACAGTTCCACATGGGCCACTTCGACGGTGCCGACCCGCGTCGTCGCTCAGTCCCGACTCCATGAAGCTCGTCGAGACCTCGCTGATCATCGACATCGGCGATGGATGGCTGGACAGGCCCGAGTGGCTGATGTGCACCTTGCAGCGCGCAGCTTCCCACGACGGCGGCGACACTTCGTAGGTGACGCAGTAATCGATGGCGGCCTCGTCGAACTGGTCGGCGCGGTTGGCCAGGCGCAGCGCGTCCAGCCGCGTCAACCAGAAGACCGGGTCGGCGTCGCGCACGCCGGTGGGGGCGGCTTCCTGCAGCACGTGGAACAGGCGGTCGCCGGCGATCCAGCGTATCTCCAGGGCCTGCCCGGCCCACAGGCGGAACAGCATCGACAGCTGCATCGCCGCCTCGGCATCGATGCGCCGCAGCGGGTTCCAGTCGATGACCCAGGGCAAGGGCATCTGCAGCGTTTGCGAGCGCAGCCGGGCCACGCGCTTCGACGTCGAGCTGCTCGGGGCAGATCCAGGCCGCGTCGCCGCCGAGGGTGGTCGACGCGCCCTGGGTCGCCAGCGGCTCGTCGGCCAGGGCATCGGCCACCAGCTTGGGCAGTGAGTACCACTGCGGCGCCGAAGAGCCGAACTGCTGCGCGTAGTCGAGCGCCAGGCTCTCGAAGCGCTGCTGCTGGCCGGTGGCGCGGTACAGGTCGAAAAGCACGAGCCAGGTCTCGGCGTGCTGGGCACGTGCGCCCCCGGGGCCGATGATGCGCTGCAGTGCGTCTTCGCATTGGTCGAAGTCGGCGTTGGCGAAGGCGATCACGGCTTCGTCGAGCTCGGGATCGTGCACGACCTCGCTGACTTCCATCGAGAGCCGGTTGCCGAAGTCGATGCCGATGCCCCTGCCCGCTGCCGTGCGGCTCGTCGCCACCGAAGGTCAGCGACTGCAGCGGCGCCAGCGGCGGCAGGCCGCCGGTCATCTGCACCGGCGCCGGCGTGGCCGCGGGCGGCAGCGGGACCTCCGGCAGCGGGCGGCAGGGGTGCCAGCGACTCGCCGTCATCGAGCACGTCGTCGGCGCTGCCGGCGGCGGGCGGCGCGGCGCGGCGGCGCTTCGAAGGGGGTCTGCTGAAAGGCCGGCGGGCTCGCGGCTGGTGGTGCTGAAGGCGGATTCGCCGACCATCTGCTGCTCGATCTCGTCGATCTTCGCCTTCACGCCGTCGGTGGCGCGAGGCGTTGCCGTCCGGCAGCCGGGGCTCGGAATCGTCGAGCCGGGACGAGCCCCCCAGCGTCGCGAGCTGCTCTGGCGACAGGCCTTCCCGGCGCACGCGGCGCAGCATGTCGAATTCGCGTTTGCGGACGAAGTCGTTGCGCCGCTTGCGCTCGATCATCGCCTTGAGCTCGGATTTCTCCAGCTCCAGCTCGCGCGTATCGTCCTGGCGTGAATTGAGCTCGGTCCAGTCGGTGGTCGGATTGGCGACGAATCGCACCACCTTGCGGAAAAAGCTCTCGTTCTCGGCCATGGGGAAATAGTACTCCGGGGCACGCAGAGAGCCTGCGGCCGGGCTGCGGCTCGCGGCGGCCAGGCGGCGCGGGCGACGCCGCGCTCAGTCGCCGAACATCTTCTGCTTCAGTTCGCGGCGCTGCTGGGCTTCGAGCGACAGCGTCGCGGTGGGCCGGGCGAGCAGGCGAGCCAGGCCGATGGGCTCGCCGGTCTCGTCGCAGATAGCCGTAGTCGCCCGCTGTCCAGCCGTGCCAGCGACTGCGCGATCTTCTTCAGCAGCTTGCGCTCACGGTCGCGCGTGCGCAACTCCAGCGCGTGCTCTTCCTCGATCGTCGCGCGGTCTGCCGGGTCGGGCACGATGGAGGTGTCCTCGCGCAGGTGCTCGGTGGTCTCGCCCGCATTGGACAGCAGGTCGTCCTTCTGCTTCTGCAGCTGGGCGCGGAAGAACTCGAGCTGCTTTTCGTTCATGTACTCGCCCTCGGGCATGGCGAGCAGTTCGTCGACGGTGAGGTCGCGGCCGGCCTTGTGCTTCCAGGCGTTGGCGAGCTTGGGGTCGACCTTGCGGCTGGGCTTGGGCGCGTCGGCATGCTTCCGCCAACTGTCGGCTGGCCGGCGCGGCCGGCGCAAAACGGTCCGTGAAACGGTTCGCGGCTGGCGCCTGGGCCGGAACGGGGGCCGCGGCGGGCACGGCCTTGGCCGAGGCGCCCTTGGCCGAAGGTGCGCGCGCCGCGGGCTTGGGGCTCGGCGCCGGGAGCAGGCTTGACCGCAGGGGCGGCCTTGGCCGGTGTCTTGTTCAAAGGGTACTCCTCGCCATTGCGTATCGCTTCGCGGCACCCGTGACCCCGCCGGCGGCGGGTGGGCCGAACATGTCCTGGGGTGCCTCAAGGCGCGCGGATTGTAGCCACGCCCGCGCTGGCCGCGTGCGGCAGCCTGTCACACGAGGCACTGCTCCAGCCCCTGCATCAGTACGTCGCGAGGCAGGTCGATGCCGATGAAGACCATCTTGCTGATCTTGTCTTCGCCCGGCGCCCACTTCGGGCCCAGGTCGCTGCCCATCAGTTGGTGCACGCCCTGGAAGATGACCTTGCGGTCGCTTCCCTTCATGTGCAGCACGCCCTTGTAGCGCAACATCTTCGGGCCGTAGACCTGCACGATGGCGCCCAGGAAGTCCTCGAGCTTGGCCGGGTTGAACGCCCGCTTGCTGCGGAAGACGAAAGACTTGACGTCGTCGTCGTGAGCGTGGTGATGCGGGTGGTCGCAATGCTCGCCGGGGACCGTGGTCGTGGTGATCGTGGTCCGTCGTCGGCGGCCAGGAAATCGGGGTCGAGGTCGAGCTTGGCGTTGAGATTGAATCCCTTGAGGTCGAACACCTCGGCCAGCGACGCCTCGCCGAAGTGCACCGGGCGCTGCGGCGCGCGCGGGTTCATGTGCTTGAGCCGGTGCATCAGCTCGTCCACGTCGGCTGGCGTCACGAGGTCGGCCTTGCTGATGAAGATCTGGTCGGCGAAACCGACCTGGCGGCGGGCTTCCTGCCGCGTATCCAGCTGGTTGCCGGCGTGCTTGGCGTCGACCAGGGTCAGGATCGAGTCGAGCAGGTAGCTCTCGGCGATCTCGTCGTCCATGAAGAACGTCTGTGCCACCGGGCCCGGGTCGGCCAGGCCGGTGGTTTCGATGACGACGCGCTCGAAGTCGAGTTCGCCCTTGCGGCGCTTCTCGGCCAGATCGGCCAGCGTGGAGCGCAGATCCTCGCGGATCGTGCAGCAGACACAGCCGTTGTTCATCTGGATGATCTGCTCGCCGGTGTCGGCCACCAGGATGTCGTTGTCGATATTTTCTTCGCCGAATTCGTTTTCGATGACAGCGATCTTCTGGCCGTGGGCTTCGGTGAGCACGCGCTTGAGCAGCGTGGTCTTGCCTGAGCCCAGGAAGCCGGTGAGGATGGTCGCGGGGATGAGGCCTGGGGTCATGTCGGGGCTGCTGGCTGGCAAGGGGTCGGCGGGGCGAATGGCGTCAGATGGGGGTCGGCGACTGTGTTGCAAGGGCCGGGATAAGTCAAGGTGCAGTCTTGTCCAACGAGGTATGAGCCTGGAGCCGGGCGCGAGATTCCACTGAGGAATGAGCCTGGCGGGCGCCTGGGGTCGTCGATTTGGGGGCTGGCAGGCAGCCCACCGGCGGCGCGGGTCGATCATCGAATCGATGGTGATCGACATGAACGAAGCCCAGGTGCGCACGCTGGAGCAGGTGCGCCAGGTGCTGGCGGGCACGCAGGTGATGGAGTTCCAGGCGGCGGCCGACGACGAGGGCCGCTATGCCTGGATCGAGGCCGTTCTCAAGCGCTTTGACTACCGCCGGCTGGCGCGCGCCGACCGCGGCCCTGTACTGGCCTACCTGCAGCGCCTGAGCGGCTACAGCCGGGCCCAGATCACGCGGCTGGTCTCACGCTGGGACGCCGGCAAGCCGCTGGTCAAGAACTACGGCGCGCCGCGTCACCCGTTTGCCCGCCTGTACACGCCCGCCGACGTGGCGCTGCTGGTCGATGTGGACCGCGCCATGGGCACGCTGTCGGGCCCGGCCACGGCCTGCGTGTTGCGCCGCCAGCGCGACGTCTTCGGTGACGAGCGATTCGAGCGGCTGGGCTCGATCTCGGTGGGCCACCTGTACAACCTGCGCCACAGCGCCGGCTACCGCAACCAGCGTGTGGTGCTGACCAAGACCCAGCCGACGCAAGAACACCAAGATCGGCGTGCGCAAGGCGCCGGCGCCCGAGGGCCGGCCCGGCTTCATCCGCATCGACAGCGTGCACCAGGGCGACCTGGACGGCATCAAGGGGCTGTACCACATCAACGCCGTGGACTGCGTCACCCAGTGGCAGGTGGTGGCCAGCGTGCAGACGATCTCCGAGGCGCACCTGCTCAGCGTGATCGAGGAGATGCTGGCGCAGTTCCCGTTCGAGATCCTGGGCTTTCATGCCGACAACGGCAGCGAGTACGTCAACCACAAGGTGGCCCGACTGCTCGACAAGCTGCGCATCGAGTTCACGCGCAGCCGCCCGCGGCACAGCAACGACAACGGCCTGGCCGAGACCAAGAACGGGGCCGTGGTGCGCAAGGAGTTCGGCTACGAGCACATCCACCGCCGCCATGCCGCTCGCTTCGACACCTACTGCCGCGAGTACCTCAACCCGTTCCTGAACTTCCACCGGCCCTGCCTGTTTGCCACCGAGCTGGCCGACCCCAAGAAGCCCGGGCGCATCAAGCGCGTGTACCGGCCCAGCGGACGCGATGACGCCGCTGGACAAGCTGGCCAGCCTGCCCGGGGCGGCGAGCTTCCTGCGGCCGGCGTCACGCTGCTGGAACTGCAGCAACTGGCGCGGGCACTGACCGATGTGCAGGCCGCCGAGGAACTCAACGAGGCCCGCCAGGCGCTGTTCAGGACGCGCGCACGCACGCACCGGCTGAGGCGGCTCAGGCCGCGCCGGCGGGCAGGGCTGTGGACATGTGGACGATGCGCTGGCGCGCACCGGCGCAGCCCGTGGACAACGCTGCGCGTTGCCCACCGCCCGCGCCTTCGCCCACATGCCCACAGCCCTCGACCACGGTTGATGAACCCAAAACCCGGGCCCCAATACACTGGCCAGACCTACAACGGATCGACTCGCTTCGCGTCGTCGATCTCAGGGCGCTCCAGGCTCATACCTGGATTGGAAAAGACTGGTGCTGCGGGGCGATTGCCCGCCCGGCGCGCTGTCAAGGCGTGGCCCAGGCCTGCAGTCGGGGCAGCATCGCGCGGTAGGGCGCCAGCAACACCACCGCCATCGCGGCCTTCACGGCCAGGTCGCCGGCGGCGAGCAGGGTCCAGTCGAGGTCGGTGCCTGCGAAGGCGAGAAAGAAGAAAACAGCGGTGTCCAGGACCGAGCCCGCGAGCGAGCCGATCAACGGCGCCTTCCACCAGCTCAGGCGCCGCCAGCGGTTGAACAGCGTGATGTCCATCACCTGCGAGAGGATGAATGCGGTGCCCGAGGCGACGGCGATGCGCCAGGGCGCCAGCGCCAGCGACACGGCGACTGCGAGCGCGAACCCGACCCAGGCCACGCGCCGCGCCGCCACCGGGCCCAGCGCCCGGTTGGTGAGGTCGGTGACCAGGAACACCAGGGGGTAGCTGAATGCGCCCCAGGTCAGCCAGGCGTTGATGGGATGCTGCACGAGCACGTTGGACAGCGCGATCACCGCGGCCATGGCCAGGATCGGTGAGAGCAGCGGGCGCAGGGCGGCCGGCGCCGAAGGGGGGAGGTGGGCATGGGATGTCTCGAAGCGGGCCGGCATTGTCGCGCCACGCGGCGCTGGCTGCCGGGCCTCGGTTATTCTTCGTCCCTCTTCCACTGCCGGCACCCGACACAGTGTCCGAACCTGCTTCTACGCGGCACTCGCGTGCGGCAACGCCTGCGAGTGCGGACAAGCGTTCCTTGTTCGAGCGCCTGGTCGAATTCATACTGCCCGGCCCCGACAGCAAGGCCGAGCTGATCAGGACGCTGGCCGACGCCGAGAACCGCGACCTGATCGAGCCCGAGTCGCGCGCCATGCTCGAGGGCGTGCTGCGCATGGCCGACATGACCGCTGGCGACGTCATGGTGCCGGCGACCCGCATGGACCAGCTCGACATCGATGCCGACTACGACGAACTGCTGAACACCGTGATCGAGACGGCGCACTCGCGCTTTCCGGTGTACGACGGCGAACGCGACAACGTCATCGGCATCCTGATGGCCAAGGATCTGTTGAAGCTGCAGCGCGCGCCCGAGCTCAACCTGCGCACGCTGCTGCGGCCCGCGGTCTTCGTGCCCGAGAGCAAGGGGCTGAACGACCTGCTGCGCGACTTCCGCTCCAACCGCAACCACTTGGCGATCGTGATCGACGAGTTCGGCAACACCGCCGGGCTCATCACCATCGAGGACGTGCTCGAAGAGATCGTCGGCGAGATCGAGGACGAATTCGACGACCAGTCGCGCGAAAACGGCATCGTCACGCTGGCCGATGGCAACCAGCGCGTGGCCGGCGACGTGGGCATCGATGCCGTGAACGAGGCTTTCGGCACGCTCTTGCCCGAAGCCGACTTCGACACCATCGGCGGCCTCATCGCGCACGAACTCGGGCGCGTGCCGCGGCGGGGCGAGTCGCTCGAGCTCGGTGGCCTGCGCTTCACCGTGATGCTCACCCGCGGCGGTGCGGTGCGCTGGTTCCGCGTCAGCCGCGTGCCTGCGGCCCAGAGCTCGGCCGACGGCGGCGACGTCGATTGATCGCGGCCTTGCGCAGGCCGGGTCCGGCCACGGAGGCGGTGCAGGCGGCCGTGCTCGGCGCGCTGCAGACCCTGGCCTTCGTGCACACGGCCGCGGCCGGTGCCTGGCTGCTGCCGCTGGCCACGCTGGCGTGGCTGGTGTGGCGGCTGGACACGGCGCCGCCGCGCCGCGCCGCGCTGCTGGCGGCCTGCTATGCGACGGCCTGGCTGGCGGCCGGCGTCTGGTGGTTGTTCATCAGCATGCACCGCTACGGCGGACTGCCGGCCTGGATGGCGGCGCTGGCGGTGCTGGCGCTGGCGGCGGCGCTGTCGGGCCTGCTGGCCGCCGCGGCCGCCGCCTATGCACGCTGGCGCAGCGGTCGCGCGACCGATGCGCTGCTGTTCGCCGCGCTGTGGCTGCTGGCCGAAGCGGGCCGTGGCATCGTCTTCACAGGATTTCCATGGCTGGCCTCGGGCTATTCGCAGGTCGATGCGCCGCTGGCCGCGCTGGCGCCCTGGCTCGGCGTCTACGGCATGGGCGCCGTGCTCGCGTATGCGGCGGCGGGGCTGGCGCGCCTGGTGCGCAGCCGTGGCCGTGCCTGGGGTCCTGCCGCGGGGGCAACGGCAGTTCTCGCGTTGTGCGCCTGGGTCGGGCCGGGCGAGCACAGCCGGCCGGCGGGGGAGCTCTCGGTCGCGTTGCTGCAGACGAACGTGCGGCAGGACGAGAAGTTCTCTGCCGAACGCATGCCCGAGACGCTGGCCTGGGTCGGCCGCGAACTGCTTGCGGCGCGTGCCGACCTGGTGCTGGCGCCGGAGACCGCGGTGCCGCTGCTCCCCTTCCAGCTGGAGGACCTCGCGCCCGGCTACTGGTCGACGCTGCGGGCGCACTTTGCCGACCCGGGCACCGGTCGCACCGCGCTGATCGGCTTGCCGCTGGGCGATTTCGAGCGCGGCTACACCAACTCGGTGGCCGGGCTGTCGGCCGCGGGCGAGTACCGTTACGACAAATACCACTTGGTGCCCTTCGGCGAGTTCATCCCGACGGGCTTCCGCTGGTTCACGGCCCTGATGAATATCCCGTTGGGCGATTTCGCCCGCGGCGTGATCGACCCGCCGTCGTTCGCCGCGGCTGGCCAGCGCGTGGCGCCCAACATCTGCTACGAGGACCTGTTCGGCGAGGAACTGGCACGCCGCTTTGCCGATGCGGCCACGGCGCCCACGGTGCTGGCCAACGTCAGCAATATCGGCTGGTTCGGCGACACCATCGCCACCGTTCAACACCTGAACATCTCGCGCTTGCGCGCGCTGGAGTTCCAGCGGCCGATGATCCGTGCCACCAACACCGGCGCCACGGCGATCATCGATCACCGCGGCCGGGTGGCGGCGATGCTCCAGCCGCACACCCGGGGCGTGCTGGCCGGAAGCGTGCAGGGACGCGACGGCATCACGCCCTATGCCTGGTGGGCGGCGCGCGCGGGCTTGTGGCCGGCACTGGCGCTGGCCTTGCTGACCGTGGTCGCCGTGCACCGGCGGGGCGCCCGGCGTGCGACGTAGTCATCGCCGCGCAAGAGCCGCAGTGGCACGATAGGCGGTGGCTGCTCATCCTGTCGATGCCGACCGAGAACCCAACGGCGCGCCGGTGCCCTTCGGCGAGGCCTTGCGTTTCTGGCTCAAGCTGGGATTCATCGGCTTCGGCGGACCAGCGGGCCAGATCGCGATCATGCACGCCGAACTCGTGGAGCGCCGGCGCTGGATCAGCGAACGGCGTTTCCTGCACGCGTTGAATTTCTGCATGGTGCTGCCCGGCCCCGAGGCGCAACAACTCGCCACCTACCTGGGCTGGTTGATGCACCGCACCGCCGGCGGCGTGGCGGCGGGGGTGCTGTTCGTCCTGCCCTCGCTGCTGATCCTGGTCGTGCTGAGCTGGGTCTACATGGCCTGGGGCGAGCAGCCGCTGGTGGCCGGGCTGTTCCACGGCATCAAGCCCGCCGTGACGGCCATCGTGCTGCACGCGGCCTGGCGCATCGGCTCGCGGGTGCTCAAGAACGGTGTGCTGTGGGCGATCGCCGCGGCCTCCTTCGTCGCCATCTTCGCGCTGGCGGTGCCATTTCCCGCCATCGTGTTGGCAGCCGCGGCCATCGGCTGGCTCGGCGGCCGCTTCCTGCCCGCGCGCTTCCAGGCCGGTGGCAGCCATGGCCGCGCCACGGTCTCGTACGGCCCGGCGCTGATCGACGACGACACGCCGACACCGCCGCACGCCCGGTACAGCGCCCCGCGCCTGGCCGCAGTGGTCGCCGCCGGCGTGCTGCTGTGGCTGGCGCCGATGGCGCTGCTGGTGGCGCTGACGCAGTGGCAGGGCACGCTGGCGCAGATGGGCTGGTTCTTCACGAAGGCGGCCTGGCTGACTTTCGGCGGCGCCTATGCCGTGTTGCCTTATGTCTGGCAAGGCGCGGTGACGCAGTTCGGCTGGGTCACGCCGGTGCAGATGATCGACGGCTTGGCGCTGGGCGAGACCACCCCCGGCCCGCTGATCATGGTGGTGGCCTTCGTCGCGTTCGTCGGCGGTTGGCAAAGCGCCGACCTGGTGCAGCTGTTCGGTGCCGACAACCGCCTCCTGGCCGGCGCCGTGGCGGCCACGGTGGTCACCTGGTTCACCTTCCTGCCGTCCTTCATTTTCATCCTCGCCGGCGGTCCGCTGGTCGAATCGACGCACGGGCAGATCGGCTTCACCGCCCCGCTGACCGCGATCACGGCGGCGGTGGTGGGCGTGATCGTGAACCTGGCGTTGTTCTTCGGCTGGCATGTGCTGTGGCCGCAGGGCTGGGCCGGCTCCTTCGACGTCGTGGCCGCGCTCATCACGCTGGCGGCGGCGGCCGCGCTGATGCGCTTCAAGCGCGGCGTCATCGAGGTCATCGCGGCCTGTGCCGCCGCGGGCCTGCTGCTGCAAGGGGCGCACTGACAGGAGGGGCCGGCGGGAAGGCGTCGCGACCGACCCGCCGGCGGTGCGGGGCTGCGCAGTGTCGTCATGCGGCCGGGGAAGTGACCGCTGGCGCCCGTAAACTCAAAGGCTTTCGGCAGCCGACGTCATGCTCACCTTCCAGCAGATCATCCTCAAGCTGCAGAGCTACTGGGACGCCCAGGGCTGCGCCCTGCTGCAACCGTACGACATGGAAGTCGGCGCCGGCACCAGCCACACCGCCACCTTCCTGCGCTCGCTCGGCCCCGAGCCCTGGAAGGCGGCCTACGTGCAGCCCAGCCGTCGCCCCAAGGACGGCCGTTACGGCCACAACCCCAACCGCCTGCAGCACTATTACCAGTACCAGGTGGTGCTCAAGCCGGCGCCGGCCGACATCCTGGAGCTCTACCTGGGCAGCCTCGAGGTGCTGGGCTTCGACCTGCAGGCCAACGATGTGCGCTTCGTCGAGGACGACTGGGAAAATCCGACGCTGGGCGCCTGGGGCCTGGGCTGGGAGGTCTGGCTCAACGGCATGGAGGTGACGCAATTCACCTATTTCCAGCAGGTCGGCGGCATCGACTGCCGGCCGATCACGGGTGAGATCACCTATGGCCTGGAGCGCCTGGCGATGTACCTGCAGGGCGTGGACAACGTCTACGACCTGGTCTGGACCGAGGGCCCGCAAGGCAAGCTGAGCTACCGCGACGTCTACCACCAGAACGAGGTCGAGCAGAGCACCTACAACTTCGAGCACAGCGACGTCGAGTTCCTGCTCGGCGCGTTTGCCGCCCATGAGAAGCAGGCCAGGCATCTGGTGGAGCAGCAACTCGCGCTGCCGGCCTACGAGCAGGTGCTCAAAGCGGCCCACACCTTCAACCTGCTCGATGCGCGCGGGGCCATCAGCGTCACCGAGCGCGCCGCCTACATCGGCCGCATCCGCAACCTGGCGCGCAGCGTGGCGCAGAGCTACCTCGACAGCCGCGCGCGGCTGGGCTTCCCGATGGCGCCACGGCCGTGGGCTGACGAGGTGCTGGCGCAACTGGCGAGGAAGGCGGCATGAGCGCGCCGGGCCGCCCCAAGCGCGAATTCCCCCGGGGGACGGCGCGCAGCGCCTTGGGGGTCGCATGAGCATGGTGGTGACGCACAACCTGCTGGTCGAGCTCTTCGTCGAGGAACTGCCACCGAAGGCGCTGAAGAGGCTGGGCGAGGCCTTCGGCGGCGCGCTGCAGCAGGGCCTGCGCGCGCTGGGTCTCGCCGACGAGCATTCCGGGCTCAATGTGTTCGCTTCGCCGCGACGGCTGGCCGCACGCATCAGCCATGTGCGGGCGGTGGCCCCCGACAAGGCGGTGGCGCTGAAGCTGATGCCGGTGGCGGTGGGGCTGGACCCGGCCGGCCAGCCGACGCCCGCATTGTTGAAGAAGCTCGCCGGCGGTGGGCGCCGATGCCAGCGTGCTGCCTCAACTCCGGCGGCAGCCCGACGGCAAGGCCGAGGTGCTGGTCCTGGATCGCGTGACGCCGGGTGAAACACTGGCCGCCGGACTGCAGCAGGTTCTGGTCGACGCGATCGCGAAGCTGCCGATCCCCAAGGTCATGCAGTACCAGCTGGAAAGCGGCGAGGGGCCGGACTTCCAGCCCGGCTGGACCAGCGTGCACTTCGTGCGCCCGGCGCACGGCCTGGTGGCGCTGCATGGCGCCGACGTGGTGCCGGTGCACGCCCTGGGTCTGCAGGCCGGACGCCAGACGCGCGGCCATCGCTTCGAGGCCAGCGTGGATCCCGTGGTGTTGCAGCACGCCGACCACTACGAGCGCCAACTCGAGGACCAGGGCGCGGTCATCGCCGGCTTCGCGGCACGCCGTGCCGAGATCGTGCGCCAGCTCGCCGCCGCTGCAGCCCAGGTCGACCTGTCGCCGATCGATGACGACGCGCTGCTCGACGAGGTCACGGCACTGGTCGAGCGGCCGAACGTGCTGCTGTGCCGCTTCGAGGACGAGTTCCTGGCGGTGCCGCCCGAGTGCCTGATCCTGACGATGAAGGCCAACCAGAAGTACTTCCCGCTGCTCGACGCCGACGGTCGCTTGACCAACCGCTTCCTCATCGTCAGCAACATCAGCCCGGCCGACGCCAGCCGTGTCGTGCAGGGCAACGAGCGCGTGGTGCGGCCGCGGCTGGCCGACGCCAAGTTCTTCTTCGACCAGGACCGCAAGAAGACGCTGGCGTCGCGCGTGCCGCAACTGGCCCAGGTGGTCTATCACGGCAAGCTCGGCAGCCAGGGCGAACGCGTCGAGCGCGTGCGCGCCATCGCGCGCGCCATCGGCGAACAACTCGGCGGCGGCGCGCTTTCCGCCGAGGCCGATCGCGCCGCCGTGCTGGCCAAGGCCGACCTGCTGACCGACATGGTGGGCGAGTTCCCCGAGTTGCAGGGCATCATGGGCGGCTACTACGCCCGCCACGACGGCGAGACCGAGGCCGTGGCGCTGGCGGTGGAAGACCACTACAAGCCGCGCTTCGCGGGCGATGCGCTGCCGCGCGGCGAGGTCGGGGTTGTCGTGGCGCTGGCGGACAAGCTGGAAACGCTGGCCGGGCTGTTCGGCATCGGCCAGGTGCCCACCGGCGACAAGGATCCGTTTGCGCTGCGGCGGCATGCCTTCGGCATCATCCGCATGCTGATCGAACGGGGCCTGCCGCTGGCGGTGCCGGTGCTGGTGGACACCGCGTTCGAGGCCTTCGCCGCTGCCACGGCCGATGCGCGCGTGGAGTTGATGCGCTTCCTCTACGACCGCCTGGCAGGCTACCTGCGAGACCTCGGCTACAGCGCGCAGGAGGTCGACGCGGTGCTGGCCTTGCGTCCCGAGCGCTGGGCCGAGCTGCCGCTGCGGCTGGCCGCGGTGCACGCCTTCGCGGCCTTGCCCGAAGCGGCGGCGCTGGCGGCGGCCAACAAGCGCGTCGGCAACATCCTGAAGAAGAGCGAATCCGCCGTGCCGGCGGCGCTGGACGCCGCGTTGCTGGTCGAGCCCGCCGAGGCGGCGCTCGCCGCTGCGCTGGCGGCCGTCGGGCCGGTGGCCGCAGCCGCCTTCGCACGCGCCGATCACACTGCGTCACTGCAGGCGCTGGCGGCACTGAAGGGCCCGGTCGACGACTTCTTCGACGCCGTGATGGTGAATGCCGAGGATCCGGCCCTGCGCCGCAACCGCCTGGCGCTGCTGTCGCAGTTGCATCAGGCGATGAACCGCGTCGCCGACCTGTCCCGGCTGGCGTCATGACGGCCCCCACGCTTGCCGCTTCGCGCCCGCACGGCCGCCCGAGCGGGCGCAGTCCGGCCTGGGGCGGCCCGTGCCGGACTGAACCGCAGAGCCCGCCATGCACACCACCAAGCTCGTGATCCTGGGCCGCGATGGCATCCTCAACGAATACCGCGAGGGGCACGTGACCTCGCCCGAGGAGTGGGAGACCGTGCCGGGCGCGCTGGTGGCGGCGGCGCGGCTGCATCACGCCGGCTGGCATGTGGTGGTGGCCACCAACCAGTCCGGCATCGGCCGCGGCATGATCGACATGGCTGCGGTCAATGCCGTGCACGCCCACATGAACCAGTTGCTGATGGTCGAGGGGGGGCGCATCGACGCTGTCTTCTTCTGCCCCCACACGCCCGAGGACGGCTGCGCCTGCCGCAAGCCCAAGCCGGGCATGCTGCTGGAGATGGGCGCCGCTACGGCGTCGACCTGGCGCAGGTGCCGATGGCCGCGGACACGCTGCGCGACCTGCTTGCCGCGCAGGCCGCCGGCTGCGAGCCTCACCTCGTGCTGACGGGTCGCGCCGCCAACATCGGCGACGACCAGTTGCATCACATGCTGGCGCAGGTGCCGGGAACGAGGGTGCACGCCGATCTCGGTGCGTTTGCCGAGTTCCTGCTGCGTCGCGACCACGACGCCGACTTCGCCGAGGGGAGCCTGGGCTGATGCGCGCCCTGTGGGCCTTGCGCTCGCTGGTGTTCGTGATCTGGCTCACCGTCACGGTCGTGCCCTGGAGCATGGCGATGGTGGTGTTGTCGATCTTCGTCCGCGGACCGCGCCTGTACTGGCCGACCATGGGTTGGCTGCGCCTGGCCGTGTGGGGCGCGCGCGTGATCTGCGGCGTGCGGCACCGCGTGCACGGCCTGGAGCACCTGCCTACGGCCGCCGACGGCCACGCCGCGGTGCTGCTGGCACCCAAGCACCAGTCGACCTGGGAGACTTTCGCCCTGCCGACGCTGATGCCGCATCCGCTGGCCTACGTGTTCAAGCGTGAATTGCTCTACATCCCGTTCTTCGGCTGGGCGATGGGCCGGCGGACATGATCCACATCGACCGCAGCAAGCGCGCCGCGGCCTGGAAGCACGTCGCCACGCAGGGCAAGCGCCTGTTCGCCCAGGGCATCTGGGTCATCATGTTCCCCGAAGGCACGCGCATCGCGCGCGGCCAGAAGGGCACTTACCAGACCGGCGCGTCGCGGCTGGCCATCACCTGCGGCGTGCCGATCGTGCCGATCGCCGCCACCTCGGCCAAATGCTGGCCGCGCAGGAGCTTCCTGCTGCGGCCGGGCATCATCGACGTATCGATCGGGCGGCCCATCCCCAGCGCGGACCGCCGGCCCGACGAGTTGATGTGGGAGGTCGAGGCCTGGATCGAGGCCGAGATGCGGCGCCTGGACCCCGACGCCTACCCCGAGGCCGACCTCGGCGCGACCCCGACACCCAGCCCGATCGCCTCCTAGAATCGCGGCCCATGCCGCCAGCACCCGCGCCCCCGCCATCGTTGCAGTTGTCGCTGTTCGACGATGCGCCGGCGGCAGCGGCAGCCGCACCGCCGCTCGTGTCGCCCGCGCCGCCGTCGCCACCCCCCGCGCCCGTGGCTGCCCCGGCACCGACGGCCTTCCGCCACCCGCGCTCGCAGTGCGACATCCGGCTCGGCGAACACCTGGTCGCCTACGAACTGCGGCGGGCACGTCGGCGCAGCATCGGTTTCGTCGTCGGTGTCGACGGCCTGTCGGTGAGTGCGCCGCGCTGGGTCGGGCTGGGTGAGGTCGAGGCCGCACTGCGCGAGAAGGCGGGCTGGATCCTGCGCAAGCTGCACGAGCAGCGCGAGCGGGCGCAGCGGCTGGCCGCCGCGCGGGTGGACTGGCGTGACGGCAGCACGATCCCCTTCCTGGGCGAAACGGTGATCCTGGTGCTGGACCCACGCGCCACCGGCGCCGAACTGGTGGACTCCCCGGGCGCTGCGCGCCGGCCCCCCGAGGGGCGCTGCACGGCTTGGGTCGACCGCGCCGTGCTGAACACGGCAGCGCAAGCGCTACCCGGCGTGCCGCGCTGGACGCTGCACCTGGGCCTGCCGCAGACGGCCACGCCCGGGCAGATCCGCGACACCGTGCAGAGTTGGCTGCAGCGCCAGGCACGGCGCCTCTTCGAGGAACGTTGCACGCTGTTTGGCCGCCCGCCTGGGCGTGCGCATGAAGCGGCTGACGCTCAGTTCGGCCTCCACGCGCTGGGGCAGTGCCAGCGCCGACGGGTCGATCCGATTGAACTGGCGCCTGGTGCACTTCGGCCTGCCGGTGATCGACTACGTGGTGACGCATGAACTCGCGCACTTGCGCGAGATGAACCACAGCGCTGCCTTCTGGGAGGTGGTGCGCCAGGCCTTGCCCGAGTTCGAGGCGGCGCGCGGCGCGCTGCGGCACGAAGTCCTGCCGGCCCTCGACTGACCGGTCTCAGCGCGGTGGCGCGAAGATGACCTTCCAGTCGTTCCTCATGCTGACCACCGCCCACCCGCGCGGGCCGGCCTCGTCGAGTGCCCGGTCGAGCTGGCCGACGTGTGACTTGCGGTCGTAGGCGAACTCGCGCTCGGCGTCGTCGTGCCGGACGATGAGCCCGAGCCGTGGTCCCGGCGCGGAGGTCACCCACTCGAGCATCTGGAAGTCGCCGTCCGAATTTCCGAACGCGGCGATCGGGCGCTTGCCGATGAATTTGTGGATACCGACCGGCTTGCCAGCCTTGTCGTCGATGAAGTCGATCTCGGGCAGCCGCAGCAGCACCGGCTTGCCGTCGCGCACTTCGTACCTGGTCGTGATGCTGCTGCCGATGACCTGCTCGGGCGGGATGCCGTAGACCTTTTCGGTCCACGGGCGCATGAACTCGACGCCGCCGCCCGAGACGATGTAGGTCTTGAAGCCATTGGCGCGCAGGTAGCCGAGGAGTTCCAGCATCGGCTGGTAGACCATTTCGGTGTACGGCCGCTTCGTCACCGGATGCCGTGCCGTGGCCATCCAGTCCTTCACCGTCTGCTCGAAGGCGTCGGTGGTCATGCCGGCGTGCGTGGCCATCATGATCTCTGCCATGGCGCGTTCGCCCCCGGCCAGCGCCGCCTTGACGTCGCCCTTCAACAGCGACGCGAACGGCTCCTGGGTCCTCCACTCGGGGTGCTGCGGCGCCAGCGCCTTGACGCGGTCGAGCACGAAGAGGATCTGGAAGTACATCGGCTGCTCGGCCCACAGCGTGCCGTCGTTGTCGACGGTGGCGATGCGCTCGCCCGGCGGCACGTAATCCTTGCCGCCGGGTTCGACGACCGCTGTCACGAAGGCGACGACGCGCGCCTTGGCATGGCCCGCGTGCCACGACGGCAGCGGGTCGGTCTGCGCGAATGCGGGCGCGGCCAAGGCCACGGCCCAGAGCATCGCGAGCGCCCAAAGGCGGACGGGTTGGCGTCGGAGAGTCGAGCAGGGCATGATGGCCTCTCTTCCACTGGCAAGAGCCTATGAAGTGGGCGGGCGGATCCACGGAGTCGAGCGCTGATCCGAGGCTCCCTGACGCGCGCCGCGCACGAGTTGCGGCAAGTCGCGCTGGATGTGGGCATAGAACCGCTGCAGTCCGGGGCACAGGTAGTTCAGCCCGGCCTCACCGGACGGCGTGCGCACGAGCCGGTTCTTGGGGCACTCGCCCCAGCAATCGCTCAGGAACTCGCACTGTCGACAGTAGGTTGGCAGCGTCTCGGACTTGGCATAGCCGAACTTGACCTGCGCCGGCGAGAACACCATGTCGCCCAGCGAGCGCTCGTGGATGTTGCCGAGCCGGTACTCGGGATAGACGTAGTGGTCGCACGAGTACACGCTGCCGTCGTGCTCGATGGCCACCCCCTTGCCGCAGGTCTCGCCGTGAACGCACAGCTGGGAAGGCAGGCCCATGTGCTGGGCCACCAGGGTCTCGCAGAAATTGACCAGTACCTTGCCGACGTCGCGGGCGAGCCACTCGTCCCACACCTTGGAGAGGAAATAGCCGTACTCCTCGGGATCGACGGACCAGGGCGTGACCACCGAGTCCGGATGACCGGGCCGCGCCTGCGGCGTGCCCACGATCGGCAACTGCGCCGGATCCCAGGTTTGCGGCGCCGTCGCCTCGAAACCGTTGATCTCGACGATCGGGATGAACTGCAGATAGGTGGACCCCAGTTCGCGACGCAGGAAGCGATAGACATCGAGCGGCCGCGAGGCGTTGAACCGGTTCACGCAGGTCAGCGTGTTGAACTTCACGCCGAAGCGCCTGAGCAACTGCGCCGCGGCATAGACGGCATCGAACGTCGGCGCACCCTGCTTGGTGATCCGGTAATGGTCGTGAATGTCGCGCGGGCCGTCGATGCTCAAGCCGACGAGGAAGTGATGCTCCTTCAGGAAGCCGGCCCAGTCATCGTCGAGCAGCGTGCCGTTGGTCTGCAGGTCGTTCTCGATCCGCTGCCCGGCCTTCGCGTGCTTCCTCTGCAGCGCCACCACCTTGCGGAAGAAGTCCAGCCCGCGCAGCGTGGGCTCTCCTCCCTGCCACGAGAAGACGACCTCGTCCCCGGTCACGCTCTGGATGTAGTCGTGCACGAAGCGCTCGAGCAAGTCGTCGTCCATGCGCCCGCTACCGGGGCCACCGGGCAAGGTCTGCTTGCTCAGGTAGAAGCAGTAGGTGCAGTCCAGATTGCAGGTCGAGCCCGCCGGCTTGGCCATGACGTGGAATCGCCTCACTGCTCGGGTGCCGAGCCATTGCGGGGCGTGGTACTTGTCGACGGGAGCGGCTGGGCTGGGACTCGGTGTGGTCACGGGCATCCCCATGATGGCGGCCGGGCGCGAGGTGGCGAGGCATCCTCAGCGCTTGGGCTGCGACCTGCGGCCATCTGCCGCCTCCAGCCGGCCCGTCGAATCGCCGGCCGGGCCGCATCTGTTTCCGACAGCTGCGGTCCGGTGTTTCGAGTCATGTCGTCCGGCGCCGCTTCATTTGGCGCTAGCGGGCGCACTCTGCAGCTGATCGAGCACCTGATTCACGCTGAAGCTGCCGGACTTCTGGCTCGGCGGGAACTCCTTGAAGCTGGCGATGAACTGCCCGACAACCACCTGCGCGGGCACGAAGAGCCACAGCTTGTCGGCGGCCCAACGGGCATACATCTGCGACTCGCTGGGATACCGCTCGAACGGATCCTGTCGCAAGTTGACGACCTCGGGCATGTTCAACTGCTTCAGCTGACCGGTTGCAATGTTGCCCTCCATGATCGTGAAGTGGATCTTCCAGTCATCCACGCGCAGCGCATTCAGGTTGGCGTTGTCATCGAAGTAGAAGATCTCGCGGCGGGGGCCCTTCGGCTGCTCGCCCTTGAGGAACGGCATGAAGTTGTAGCCGTCGAGGTGGGTCTTGAAGGTCTTGTCGCCGGCCTTCATCCCCTTCTTCAGCTTCTCCTTCACGTCGGGATCGCCGGCGGCCGCGACGAAGGTCGGCAGCCAGTCTTCGTTGGACATGATGTCGTTGACGATGGTGCCGGGCTTGATGACGCCGGGCCAGCGCACGATGCCGGGCACCCGCATGCCGCCTTCCCAGGTGGTACCTTTCTCGCTCTTGAAGGGCGTGTTGCCGCCATCCGGCCATGTCGCGATTTCCGCGCCGTTGTCGGTGGTGAACAACACGATGGTGTTGTCGGCGATGCCGAGCTCATCGAGCTTCTTCAGCAACTCGCCGACCACATGGTCGAGTTCCATCATGCCGTCGGCGTACAGGCCGTAGCCGCTCTTGTTCTCCCACTTCGGCGAGAGTCGCGTCCAGACGTGCATGCGGGTGGTGTTGTGGTAGACGAAAAATGGCTTTCCGGCCTTGACCGAGCGGCCCATGAAGTCCGTCGAGCGGGCCAGCAACTCGTCCTCGACGGTCTCCATGCGCTTGCGGGTGATCGGGCCGGTGTCCGTGCAGGCTTGCTTGCCCACCTTGCCGAAGCGCGGATCCACGGTCGGGTCGTCCCGGTCCGTGGCCTTGCAGTCGAGCAACCCGCGGGGACCGAACATCTTCTTGAACTCCGGGGCCTTCGGGTAGTCGGGATCCTCGGGCTCCTCCTCGGCGTTCAGGTGGTAGAGATTGCCGAAGAACTCGTCGAAGCCGTGCACGGTGGGCAGGTGCTCGTTGCGGTCACCCAGGTGGTTCTTGCCGAACTGCGCCGTGACGTAGCCTTGCGGCTTCAGCAGTTCCGCGATGGTCGGATCCTTGTCCTGCAAGCCCTGCTTGGCGCCCGGCAAGCCGACCTTGAGCAGGCCGGTCCGGAACGGATGCTGGCCGGTGAGGAACGCCGCCCGACCGGCGGTGCAGGACTGCTGCCCGTAGTAGTCGGTGAAGCGCGCGCCCTCCTTGGCGATGCGGTCGATGTTCGGTGTGCGTCCGCCCATCATGCCCTGATGGTAGGCACTGACATTCCAGACGCCGATATCGTCGGCCATGATGACCACGATGTTGGGCTTCTTCGGCTGTGCCGCCGCCGGGACCGTGACAAGACACAGGGCTGCAGCCATCGCCATCGATAACAGGTTCAAGGCTCGGTTCATTTGGGTGACCCCTTTCAGGAAACCAGACGCAACGATCGAATTCACCCGAAGCGAAGCGGCATCTGGCACCGCCTGCAGGCATCGGGTCCAGGATACGGCCGCACGAGTTACCAGCGGAATGCCAGGCCCAGCACCGGGCCGTTCATGCTCATGCTGCTGATGGCTTCACCCGACTTGAATTGGTAGTCGAGGTAGCGCCAGGTGATGCCCACCGCTCCCCAGTCGAACCGGTAGGCCACGCCGGCGTTGACCTGCCAGGTGAGCTTCGACTGGCCCGCACCGACGTCGAGGTAGTAGGGCAGGAACCATCGACCACCCTCGCCGAAGGAGTGACGCCCCTTGATGCCGACGATGGCGTCCCAATAGCTGGAGCTGATCGCGGACGACCCACTGCGCCCAGGCAGCTGCGCAATGGTGCTGCTCAGCGTCCAGTCGAGCGTCTGCTCCTGATCCAGCAACCGGGTGCCGAAGAGCAGGTCGACGGTGCTCTCGGGCCTGGCATCCAGGCTGTAGAAGCCGGCCAGCGACCAGACCCACATCTTCGCGTCGAAGCTGAGGTCGGCATCGACCCCGACCTGCTGGCCGCCAACGGTGAAGTCGCGCGAGCCCTGCTGCGACCCTCCCATGTCGGAATACACCAGGTCGCTCCAGATGCCCCACCGGCCCTTGCGGCCCTGAATCTGGCCCATGAAGGCGAATTTCATCGCGTCGATCAACTGATCTGCGCTCACGTCGATGCTAGGCCCGCTGGCGCCGGTGGGGAACGACGTCGATCCACTCAACCCAGGGAACCAGCCATAGATTGCGGCCTCCCACTTCCAGGGTTCGTTCGCGGTCTGTGCCTGCGCCTGCGCGGCGACGGGCATCAGTCCGGCCAGCCCCATGACGAGAAGGTAGCTTGCTGTGTGCGGCGCACGCCGAGGCTTCGTCATGTTCAAATCCCCTCGTTCAATCATTCGCGCCCGCAGAAAGTTCCGCGCCACGCCGATGATTTGGTTTTGGTCTTCTCGACCATTCAGGCATCTGGTCGGTCGGTCGTTCACCGCTCCTTGGCAGTATTGCCCCGGTACATGGGCGGCGATTGAGCACGCTCAATCTGTCCGCACGGCCGCCGACTCTTTGGGATGGCAGACGTTCGCGGGGATGCGATCATGAAAGCTGATCGCAGGTGCCGGGCCTCCGCGACTCGGCACCCTCGGCGACCCAGGTCGCGGCAGAGTCTGCCGACGTGGGTGCCCTGAAAGCAGACAATGGAGCGGGGTGATTGGGGAAGCAGGTGAGCAGAATCAGCCAACATGCCGCACGAGTCCTGACGCTGTGCATGCTGGCCGGCCTGCTCAGCGGCTGCGCGACAACGTTGCCTTCGCTCACAGGCCGAACGGCGACGACCGCCGTCACCGACACGGCAGGGACAAGGCTGGGCCGCGCGCTGGCTGCCGGTGTCGCTGCGCATCCGGGCGAAACCGGCATTCATCCGCTGTTGAAGCCTCGCGACGCCTTCGCCACCCGCGTCATGCTCGCGACGGCCGCAGAGAGAACCCTCGATGTGCAGTACTACATCTGGCATGGCGATCCGGTCGGCTACCTTCTCTTCGAGGCACTCTGGCAGGCCGCCGAGCGGGGCGTGCGCGTGCGCCTGCTGCTCGACGACACCAACACCGGCGGGCTCGACCCCACGCTGGCCGCGCTCGACGCGCATCCGAACATCGAGCTGCGCCTCTACAACCCGTTCGTCCAGCGCGACGCGCGCATGCTCGGCTACCTGACCGATTTCGCTCGCCTCAACCGGCGCATGCACAACAAATCGTTCACCGCCGACAACCAGCTGACCGTCGTCGGCGGCCGCAACATCGGCAACGAATACTTCGGCGTGGGCGACGGTGTGATGTTCGCCGACCTGGATGTGGTGGCCGTGGGCGCGGTCGTGGCCGAGGTGTCGAAGGCGTTCGATCTGTACTGGAACAGCCCGTCCGCGTATCCGGCGGCGACCCTGGTGGGCCCGGGCGGGCCGCAGGCCGCCGCCGATCTGGAGGCCAGGTTCGCCGCGACGCGCGCGGATCCGCAGTCCGTTGCCTACGTCGACGCCGTGCGTGCGACGGCGGTCGTGCGCGATGTCCTGGACCGGAAGCTTGCATTCGAGTGGGCAACCGCGCAACTCGTGCTCGATGACCCGGCGAAGACACTCGACACGCAGGCGCGAACCGACATCCTCCTGTTCCCGGATCTGATGCAGGCGATGGGCCGGCCGCAACGCACACTCGACCTCGTCTCGCCGTACCTCGTGCCTGGCGACGAGGGCACGGCTGCGTTGGCGGCCCTGGCCGGCAGAGGAGTGACGGTGCGCATCCTCACCAACTCCCTGGCGGCGTCCGACGTGAGTGCCGTGCATGCCGGCTATGCGAAGCGCCGACGGGACCTGCTGCGCTCCGGCGTCCAGCTCTATGAACTCAAGCCGACGGCGGCGCGAGGCCGTGCCGGATGACCGGGCCGGCGTCGGCACGAGTTCATCGTCGGGTTTGCACGCGAAGACCTTCGCCGTGGACCGCAGACGGATCTTTGTCGGTTCCTTCAACTTCGACCAGCGCTCGGCGCGGCTGAACACCGAGATGGGACTGGTGATCGACAGTCCCGTGCTCGCCCGGGGCCTCGCCGAGGCGTTCGACACCACCGTGCGGTGGGTAGCGTACGAGGTCCGGCTGACGCCCGATGGTCTCAGCCTGCAGTGGATCGAGCGGACCGCGGCCGGCGAGACGGTCCACGATACCGAGCCCGGCACGAGCCTGATGCTTCGCATGGGCGTCGGCGTGCTGTCGGTGCTGCCGATCGAGTGGCTGCTCTGATGGGTTGACTCCCGTGGCGGGGCCGGCGGCGGCTTGGCGCGGCCCTGGCGCCTCTCGACGCGCGCCCGTTCGAGGCAGGGCATCCGCGGCGCCCAGGCCCTATGATCGTGCCCGCCCGCTGTGATGCCGCTCCCGGTGGCTCGTGGCGCCCGCCCTCGGTGGCTGGCCGCCCAACGAGCCTGTCTCCTTCAGCCTCAGGATCACCATGCTCTTCGAACCCTTCCAGGCACGCTCGCTGCAGCTCGGCAATCGCACGGTCATGGCTCCCATGACGCGCAGCCGGGCCGTCGATGCCAACACCCCCAACGCGCTGATGGCCGAGTACTACGCCCAGCGCGCTCGGCGGGCCTGATCATCACCGAGGGCGCCTCGCCCTCGCCCAATGGACTCGGCTACGCGCGGATCCCGGGGCTGTTCAACGACGCGCAGGTGCGTGGCTGGCGGATGATCACCGACGCGGTTCACGCCAAGGGCGGGAAGATCGTCGTGCAACTCATGCACACCGGGCGCGTGACCCACGTCGCGAACCTTCCGGCAGGTGCCGAAGTCGTGGGGCCGATGGCCCAGGCCTGCCCCGGCGAGATGTACACCGACGCGCAGGGCATGCAGCCGCACAGCACGCCGCGCGCCATGACCGAAGCCGACATCGACCGCACCGTCGGCGAGTACGCGCAGGCGGCGCGCCTGGCCATCGAGGCCGGATTCGACGGCGTCGAACTGCATGCCGCCAACGGCTATCTGATCGAGCAGTTCCTCAATGCCAACGTCAACCAGCGCACCGACGTCTACGGCGACGGCATCGCGGGCCGCAACCGCTTCGCGCTCGAGGTCGCTCGCGCCGCGGCGCAGGCCATCGGTGCCGAGCGGGTCGGCATCCGGCTCTCGCCCCATGGCGTCTTCAACGGCACGGGCGCGTTCGCGGACGTCGATGCCCAATACCTGGCGCTGACCCGCGAGCTCTCGGCGCTGGGGCTGCTGTATCTCCACGTCCTGGACCACTCTGCCATGGGTGCGCCGCCGGTTCCGGCCGAGCTGAAGCTGCAGCTGCGCCGCAGCTTCGACGGGCCGTTCATCCTGGCGGGCGGCTTCGATCGCGCCAGCGCGGAGCGCGCCCTGACCGAGGGGCAGGCCGACCTCATCGCGTTTGCCCGCTCGTTCCTCGCCAACCCCGACCTGGTGCAGCGCATGCGGGTGAACGCGCCGCTGAATGCGCCCGACATGGCGACGTTCTACACGCCGGGTCCGAAGGGCTACACGGACTATCCGACGCTGGCACCCTGATCGACCGAGTCGATGCCTCGACGGCGCGTCGCGGCTGTGTGCCAGCGCAGCACGCCATCGGCGCCCCTCTCGGAGTCCAGCTGCCCGGCGGCCTGCAATGCGTGAACGTGGGCGATCGACTCGCCCATCGCGAAGGTCGTCTGGTGCAGGTCGAGCTTGCGCTTGAACAGCACGTCGAGCAGGTCGGCGGCACTGCGCGGCTGCTCGCTGCACGCCGCCAGCACTTCTGCGAAGCGCTCGTCATGGTGCGCCTGCAGCTGGGCGATGCGCTCGTGCAGCCCGGTGAAGGGCTTGCCGTGCGACGGCAGCACCAGCGTGCCGGCGGGCAGCGCGCGCAGGCGGCGATGGACTTCAGGTACAGCGGCAGCGGGTCGGCCTCGGGCTCGATGTCGATGACGCTGACATTGGTGGAAATGCGCGGCAGCACCATGTCGCCCGAGATCAGCACGCCTCCGGGCGCTGCGCCGGTGGCGCAGCTCCTTGGCGGCGTCCAGCGCGGGCAGTGCAGCGCGATGTGTTCCGGCGCATGCCCGTAGCCGGCGATGCAGTGCCAGGCGCGCCCGCCGATGCGAGCACCATGCCGTCCATCAGCCGCCGGAAACGCCTCGGCACCTGCGGCACCAGGCTGCGCGTAGTAGTTGCTGCGCGCGCGCACCTTGGCCAGCGACGCCGGGGTCGGTCAGGCCATGCAGGGCGAAGAAACGCGCCGCGCTCTCGCCGCCGAAGCCGGTGGTGGTCTGGCTGGCCATGCGGCCGGCGTTCCAGTCGGTGGCGCTGATCCACAGCCGGCACTCCCGCTTCGCGTCCGTCCAGCGCTCGGTCAGCCAGTGCGCGAGCCCGAGGTGGTCGGGGTGCATGTGCGTCACGATCACGCGCAGCACCGGCAGGCCCTGCAGTTCGTGCTCGAAGATGCGCTCCCAGGCCGCACGGGTGGCGTCGCTGGCGATGCCGCAGTCGACGATGGTCCAGCCGTCGACGCCGTCCTGCCGGTCGCGCAGCAGCCACAGGTTGATGTGGTCCAGCGCAAAAGGCAGCCCCATGCGCAGCCAGCGCACGCCCGGCGCGACTTCGATGGTGTTGCCGGGGGCCGGGAGCGCATCGCCCAGCGGGTAGTGCAGTGCGCTCTCGTGCGGGTTGGCCATGGCTCTATATTTGCGGTTCGGTTCACGTCTGCGTCCATGCCAGTCTAACCATGCCAGACCCCGCGTCCCCTTCCGAACCGCCCCAGGAGACCTGCCCATGAACCTGCCCGGCCTGAACTTCCAGCTCGGCGAAGACATCGACGCGCTGCGCGATGCGGTGCGCGATTTCGCCGCAAGCCGAGATCGCCCCGCGCGCCGCCGAGGCCGACCGCAGCGACCAGTTCCCGATGGACCTGTGGCGCAAGATGGGCGAACTGGGCGTGCTGGGCATCACCGTGCCCGAGGAGTACGGCGGCGCCGGCATGGGCTACCTGGCGCACATGGTCGCGCATGGAGGAGATCAGCCGCGCCAGCGCCAGCGATCGGCCTGAGCTACGGCGCGCACAGCAACCTGTGCGTGAACCAGATCAAGCGCAACGGCACCGAGGCGCAGCGCCGCAAGTACCTGCCCAAGCTGATCAGCGGCGAACACGTCGGCGCGCTGGCGATGAGCGAGCCCGGCGCCGGCAGCGACGTCATCAGCATGAAGCTCAAGGCCGAGGACAAGGGCGGCTACTACCTGCTCAACGGCACCAAGATGTGGATCACCAACGGCCCCGACGCCGACACCATGGTGGTCTATGCCAAGACCGAACCCGAGCTGGGCGCGCGCGGCGTCACCGCCTTCATCGTCGAGAAGGGCATGAAGGGCTTTTCCACGGCGCAGAAGCTCGACAAGCTGGGCATGCGCGGCAGCCACACCGGCGAGCTGGTGTTCCACGACGTCGAGGTGCCGGCCGAGAACATCCTCGGCCAGCGTCAACGGCGGCGCCAAGGTGCTGATGAGCGGGCTGGACTACGAGCGCGCGGTGCTGGCCGCCGGGCCGATCGGCATCATGCAGGCGGTGATGGACAACGTGGTGCCCTACATCCACGACCGCAAGCAGTTCGGCCAGAGCATCGGCGAATTCCAGCTCATCCAGGGCAAGGTCGCCGACATGTACACCGTGCTGCAGGCCGCTCGCGCCTTCTGCTACACCGTGGGCAAGAACCTCGACCTGCTGGGCACCGAGCACGTGCGCCAGGTGCGCAAGGACTGCGCCAGCGTCATCCTGTGGTGCGCCGAGAAGGCCACCTGGATGGCCGGCGAGGGCATCCAGATCTTCGGCGGCAACGGCTACATCAACGACTACCCGCTGGGCCGGCTGTGGCGCGATGCCAAGCTGTACGAAATCGGCGCCGGCACGAGCGAGATCCGCCGCATGCTGATCGGGCGCGAGCTGTTTGCCGAGACGATGTGAGGGCGGGGCCGACCGCGAAGCGCCGGCGCGCAACTGGCGCCGCGACGCAGCAGCTCCGGGCGAACTCTCGACGAACGCCGCCGTTGCCATGACGCACGATCTCGCACGACCTGTTCGACGAACAACCGCGCTGGGCGGCCGCCACCGAGCAGCGCGAGCCCGGCTTCTTCACGCGGCTGGCGCAGCAGCAGAGCCCGCAGTACATGTGGATCGGCTGCGCCGACAGCCGCGTGCCGGCCAACGAGATCATCGGCCTGGACTGCCGGGCGAGGTGTTCGTGCACCGCAACGTGGCCAACGTGGTGGTGCACTCCGACCTGAACGCGCTGTCGACGATCCAGTTCGCGGTCGAGCACCTGAAGGTCAGGCACATCATCGTCGTCGGCCACTACGGCTGCGCCGGCGTGCGCGCCGCGATGCGCGGCATCCGCGTCGGCCTGGCCGACAACTGGCTGCGCCACGTGCAGGACGTGCGCCTGCGCCACCGCAAGCGCCTGGACCACCTGCCGCCGAGCCGAGCAGGAAGACACCCTGTGCGAGATGAACGTGCATCGAGCAGGTCGGCAACGTGGCGCTGTCCACCGTGCTGCAGGACGCCTGGGCGCGCGGCCAGCGGTGGCGGTGCACGGCTGGGTCTACGGCCTGCGCGACGGCCTGCTGAAGAACCTGCGCGTCACCGATGGATCGGCCGCCGAGGTCGGGCTGGCCTACGGTACGCGCTCGGCGCCGCGCTCAAGAGCGCTACCGGCAGCGCGCGCCCGGCGCGGACGCAGGCCGACCTGACGCCGCAGCTGAGGCGACGCCCGATGTTCCCGCACCGCCTCACCGACAGCCGCGCCTACGACATCGCGCAGGCGCATGCTCGACGGCTTCAACCGCCACTACCGGCTGTTCCGCGAGACCAGCGCCGCCGCCAAGCGGCGCTTCGAGCGCGCCGACTGGCACGGCCAGCAGCGCGCGCAGCGCGAGCGCATCGAGTTCTACGACCTGCGCGTCGACGAGGCCGTGGAGCGGCTGCGCGGCGAGTTCGACGGTCGACGACCTGTCGATGGACACCTGGCAGCAGGCCAAGCTGCACTACATCGGCCTGCTCACCGACCACCACCAGCCCGAACTGGCCGAGACCTTCTTCAACTCGGTGACGGCCAAGCTGCTGCACCGCAGCTACTTCCGCAACGACTTCATCTTCGTGCGGCCGGCCGTCAGCACCGAATACATCGAGAACGACGAGCCGGCGTCGCGCCGACCTACCGCGCCTACTACCCGACGCGAGGACAACCTGCGCGAGACCTGGCTGCGCATCGTCCACAACTTCCAGCTCGAGGTGCGAGTTCGAGGACCTGGAGCGCGACGTCGACGCACGTGGTGCAGGCGCATGCGTGGCCGAGCTCGGCGACTTCCGGCCGCGCGCCAATTTCCAGATCCAGGTGCTGTCTCGAGCCTGTTCTACCGCAACAAGGGCGCCTACCTCGTCGGCAAGATCATCAACGGCTTCAACGAGACGCCGTTGGCGCTGCCGATCCTGCACGGCGCGCACGGGCAGGCTCGTCATCGACGCCGCGCTGTTCGGCGAGGACGACCTGCTGATGATCTTCAGCTACGCGCGCGCCTACTTCATGGTCGACATGGAGGTGCCCAGCGCCTACGTGCAGTTCCTGCGCGGCCTGATGCCGCGCAAGCCGCGCGCCGAGATCTACAACGCGCTCGGCCTGCAGAAGCACGGCAAGAACCTCTTCTACCGCGACTTCCTGGCCCACCTGCGCCACTCGCAGGACAAGTTCCGCATCGCGCCCGGCATCAAGGGCATGGTGATGCTGGTGTTCGACCTGCCGTCGTTTCCCTACGTGTTCAAGGTCATCAAGGACTTCTACCCGCCGCAGAAGGACACCACGCGCGAGCAGATCAAGGGCAAGTACCTGCTCGTCAAGCAGCACGACCGCGTCGGCCGCATGGCCGACACGCTGGAGTACAGCAACGTCGCCTTCCCGCGCCAGCGCTTCGAGGAGGAGCTGGTCGCCGAGCTGCGGCACTTCTGCGCCAGCCTGCTCGAGGAAGACGGCGACATGCTCGTCATCCGCCACGTCTACATCGAGCGCCGCATGATCCCGCTCAACATCTACCTGCAGGAGGCCGACCCCGAGCAGGTGGCGCACGCGGTGGTGGAGTACGGCAACGCGATCAAGGACCTGGTGTCGGCCAACATCTTCCCCGGCGACATGCTGTGGAAGAACTTCGGCGTCACGCGCCACGGCAAGGTCGTCTTCTACGACTACGACGAGATCGAATACATCACCGACTGCAACTTCCGCCGCGTGCCGCAGCCGCGCAACGAGGAGGAAGAGATGTCCGGCGAGATCTGGTACTCGGTCGGGCCCAAGGACGTCTTCCCCGAGACCTTCGGGCCCTTCCTGCTCGGCAACGCGCAGGTGCGCGAAGTGTTCATGGCGCACCACGCCGACCTGCTGGATGCCGCCTTCTGGCAGGGCCACAAGGAGCGCATCCTGGCCGGCCACGTGCACGACGTCTTTCCGTACGAGCCGTCCAAGCGCTTCTCGCCACGGCCGGCACAATGATCGGCCCGACCTTCTTCAAGGAGCACACCATGGCTGAATCCATCGTCATCGTTTCCGCTGCCCGCACCCCCATCGGCGGCCTGCTCGGCGACTTCTGCGTCGCTGGCGGCCTGGGAGCTGGGCGCCGTGGCCGTGAAGGCGGCGGTCGAACGCGCCGGCGTGCCCGGCGACGCCGTCGACGAGGTGCTGCTGGGCAACTGCCTGATGGCCGGCCAGGGCCAGGCGCCGGCGCGCCAGGCCATGCGCCGCGCCGGCCTGCCCGACAGCGCCGGCGCCGTGACGCTGAGCAAGATGTGCGGCAGCGGCATGCGCACGATGATGTTCGGCGCACGACATGCTGCTGGCCGGGTCGGCCAACGTCATCGTCGCCGGCGGCATGGAGAGCATGACCAACGCGCCGCACCTGATGTTCGCGCGCAAGGGCATCAAGTACGGCGCGGCGCAGCTGTTCGACCACATGGCCATGGACGGCCTGGAAGACGCCTACGAGCGCGGCAAGGCCATGGGCGTGTTCGCCGAGCAGTGCGTGGCCAAGTACCAGTTCACGCGCGAGGCGCAGGACCACTTCGCCATCGCAGTCCACCGCGCGCAGCAAGAAGGCCAACGAGGACGGCAGCTTCGACTGGGAGATGGCGCCCGTGACGCTGCCGGGCAAGGCCGGCGACACCGTGGTCAAGTTCGACGAGCAGCCGTTCAAGGCCAAGCTCGACAAGATCCCGGGGCTCAAGCCGGCGTTCAAGAAGGACGGCACCATCACCGCCGCCAATGCCAGCAGCATCAGCGACGGCGCCGCCGCGCTGGTGCTGATGCGCGAGAGCACCGCGGTGCAGATGGGCCTGAAGCCGATCGCGCGCATCGCCGGCCACGCCGTGCACGCGCAGGCGCCCGACTGGTTCACCACCGCGCCGGTGGGCGCCATCGAGAAGGTGCTGAAGAAGGCCGGCTGGCAGCCGGGGCAGGTCGACCTGTGGGAGGTCAACGAGGCCTTCGCCGCCGTCACGATGGCGGCGATGACCGAGTTCAAGCTGCCGCACGAGATCGTCAACGTGCACGGCGGCGCCTGCGCCCTGGGCCACCCCATCGGCGCCAGCGGCGCGCGCATCGTCGTCACGCTGCTCGGCGCGCTGCGCAAGCACGGCAAGCAGCGCGGCGTGGCGGCGCTGTGCATCGGCGGCGGCGAGGCCACGGCGCTGGCGGTCGAATTGATGTGAGGGCGCGGCCGGCGCTCGCCTGACACACCGACGGAGCCCCGCCATGCTGCTGCCGAAGACCACCGCGCCGTGCAGGACGCCGTGCGCGCCTACGTGCAGGCCGAGATCGCGCCGCATGCGGCCGCCTGGGACAAGGCGCACCAGTTCCCCGCGGCCGCGCTGCGCGGCCTGGCCGAACTCGGCTGCTACGGCGTGGCCGTGCCGGCCGAATGGGACGGCGCCGGCCTCGACTACCTGGCGCTGGCGCTGATCCTGGAGGAGATCGCCGCCGGCGACGGCGCCACCAGCACCGTCGTCAGCGTCAACAACTGCCCGGTCTGCTCGATCCTGATGGCCTTCGGCAACGCCGACCAGCAGCAGCGCTTCCTGGAGCCGCTGGCGCGCGGCGAGCATGCTCGGCGCCTTCTGCCTGACCGAGCCGCACGTGGGCTCCGAGGCCGGCGGCCTGAAGACCACCGCGGTGCGCGACGGCGACGACTACGTGCTCAACGGCGTCAAGCAGTTCATCACCAGCGGCAAGAACGGCGACGTCGCCATCGTGATGGCCGTCACCGACAAGGCCGCCGGCAAGAAGGGCATCAGCGCCTTCGTCGTGCCGACCGCGCACGCCCGGCTACATGGTGGCGCGGCATCGAAGACAAGATGGGCCAGCACGCCAGCGACACGGCGCAGATCCTGTTCGAGAACTGCCGCGTGCCGGCCGCCAACCTGCTGGGCGACGAGGGCATGGGGCTGAAGATCGCGCTGTCGGGCCTGGAGGGCGGGCGCATCGGCATCGCCAGCCAGGCCGTGGGCATGGCGCGCGCGGCCTTCGAGGCCGCGCTGGCCTACAGCAAGGAGCGCGACGACCTTCGGCCAGCCGATCTTCGAGCACCAGGCGGTGCAGTTCAAGCTGGCCGACATGGCGACGCAGATCGAGGCCGCGCGCCAGCTGATCTGGCACGCCGCCAGCCTGAAGGACGCCGGCCGGCCCTGCCTGAAGGAAGCCGCGATGGCCAAGCTCTTCGCCAGCGAGATGGCCGAACGCGTGTGCTGCGACGCGATCCAGGTCTTCGGCGGCTACGGCTACGTGAGCGACTTCCCGGTCGAGCGCATCTACCGCGACGTGCGCGTGTGCCAGATCTACGAGGGCACGTCGCGAGGTGCAGAAGATCCTGATCGGCCGCGCGCTGGCGTAGCCGGTCCGCGCCCCGTGGCCGCCGGGCCTGCTCCTCCCAGGGCGGGCGGCGCGTGTGCAGGGCCAGGTCGTGGTCGGCGCGGTTTGGCGCTACATTGCGCCGGTCCGTGAGCTCACCCATCCTTCTTCCTCGACGAAGCCGCCGCACGCCGCGTGCTGATGGTGCAGGCCTTCGAGACCGGCCCGGCCACCGGCCCGCCGTGGACGGCCGAGGACCGCGCCTGGGCACGCGGCTGGCGCGCGAGACCACGCCCGCCGACGCCAGCGCCCGAGCGCTACCTGGACGAGCGCGCGCGCCATGCGCTGCACATGCTGGCGCCGCGCGACAAGGCGGTGGCGCGCTGGCTGGACCGGCGTCTGTGGCGCCCGGCGTGGATGCTGCTGGCGCTGCTGCTGGGTGGCGCGCTGGGCCTGGCGGTGGATGCCGTCGGCGGCAGCCAGCGCATCAACCTGCTGGCGCCGCCGGTGTGGGCGGTCATCGCCTGGAACGGCGTCGTCTACCTGAGCCTGCTGCTGCCGGCAGCGGTGGTGCCCAAACGTGCCCGCGCCTGGCTGGCGCGTCGCCTCGCTCGCGTGCCGGGCGGCAGCGCGCCGCTGCAGGCCTGCGGCCAGGCCTGGGCGCGGCACGGCTGGCCGCTGGCGGTGGCGCGCGGCGGCGCTGCTGCTGCACCTGGCCGCCGCGGCGCTGGCCCTCGGGCTGGTGGCGGGGCTCTACCTGCGCGGCCTGGTGCTCGACTTCCGCGCCGGCTGGCAAAGCACCTTCCTCGACGCCGCCACGGTGCGGGCCGTGCTGGCCACGCTGCTGGCGCCCGCGGTGGCGCTGACCGGCATCGCGGTGCCCGACGCCGCCGCGCTGGAGGCGCTGCGCGTGGGCCCGGACCGGGCGGCCACGGCCGCGGCGGCGCCGTGGATCCATCTCTATGCCGCGATGCTGGCTGCTGTGCGTGGTGCTGCCGCGGCTGGCCCTGGCGGCGTGGTCGGCGCGCGCGCGCGCGGTGGCTGTCGCGCCGCTGTCGCTGCCGCTGGACGACGCCCTATTTCCAGCGCCTGCTGCGCGAACACCGCGGCGGCACGCCGCCGTGTGCAGGTGCTGCCGCACGGTGCTGCGCCGACGCCGCAGGCGGCGCTGGGCCTGCGCGCACTGCTGGCGCAGGTGCTCGGCCCGGGCTGCAGCTGACGGTGGTCGCCGCCACGCCCTATGGCGACGAGGAGGCGGCCGGCGGCCTGGCGCCCGAACCGGGCGACAACGCTGCGGCTGGCGCTGGTGGACCTGGGCGCCACGCCCGAAGACGACACCCACGGCCGCTTCCTGCACGCGCTGCGCGCGGCGGCACCCGGCGTGCCGCTGGTGCTGCTGGCCGACGCATCGGCCTTCGACCGCCGCTTCGCCGGCCTGCCGGCGCGCGGCGCCGAGCGCCGCGCAGGCCTGGCAGCAGTGGGCCGAGGCGCAGGGCGTGGGCTGCGTCGTCGCTGGCGCTCGAACGCGCCGACGCGGCTGCCGCCGAGGCCGCCCTCGAGGCCGCGCTGTCGCGTTGAGCCCCACCGCTGCCATGACCACCGTCACCCTGAGCCTGGTTTCGCACACCAACGTCGGCAAGACGACGCTGGCGCGCACGCTGCTCGGCACCGACGTCGGCGAGGTGCGCGACGCGCCGCACGTGACCGAGTTCGCCGAGGTCCACGGCTGCTCGCAAGCCCCGAGGGCGACGCCTGCGCCTGTGGGACACGCCCGGCTTCGGCGACAGCGTGCGGCTGGCGCGGCGCATGCGGCAGAGCGGCCAGCCGCTGGGCTGGTTCCTGACGCGAGGTCTGGGACCGCTGGCGCGACCGCCGCTTCTGGGCCAGCCAGCAGGCGCTGCGCCATGTGCGCGGTCGAGAGCGACGTCGTGCTGTACCTGGTCAATGCCGCCGAGTCGCCGCAGGCCGCCGGCTACGTGGCGCCTGAAATGGACCTGCTGGCCTGGGTCGGCAAGCCGGTGCTGGTGCTGCTCAACCAGCTCGGCGCACCGCGCGCCGCGCCGGAGGAGGCCGCCGAGGTCGAGGCCTGGCGCGCGCACCTGGCACGCTCGGCCGCTGGTCGCGGCGCGTGCTGCCGCTGGACGCCTTCGCGCGCTGCTGGGTGCAGGAGGCCACGCTGCTGCGCGCCGTGCAGGCCGTGCTGCAGGGCGAGCGCGCCGCCGCGATGGCGCGCCTGACCGCGGCCTGGGCGGCGCGCCGGCAGGCCACCTTCGACGCCTCGATGCAGGTGCTGGCGGCCAGCCTGGCGCGCACGGCCGCCGCACGCGAGGCGGTCGCCGACGGCCGCGGGCTGGGCGAGCGGCTGCGCCAGATCGGCAGCGCCGTTGCGCGCCGGCTCGAGCCGAGCCGCGGCCGACGCGGCCACGCAGGCGCAGCAGGCGCCTGGCCGCTGCGCTGGACGCCGAAGTGCGCGACAGCACGGCACGCCTGATCGAACTGCACGGCCTGGAGGGCCGCGCGCAGGGCGAGATCCTCGAGCGCGGGTGGCGGGCCAGTTCGCACTGCACGAGCGTGTCGCCGAAGGCCGCGCCGCGATCGCTCGGCGGCGTGGTCACCGGCGCGCTGGCCGGGCTGAAGGCCGACATCGCCAGCGGCGGCCTCACGCTCGGCGGCGGCCTGCTCGCCGGCGGCCTGATCGGCGCGCTGGGCGCGGCCGGGCTGGCGCGCGGCATCAACGTCGTGCGCGGCACCGGCCGCAGCTGGGTGGCCTGGAGCGACGCGGCGATGGCGCCGCTGGTCGAGGCGGCGTTGCTGCGCTACCTGGCGGTGGCGCACTTCGGCCGCGGCCGCGGCGAATGGGTGCAGGGCGAGGCGCCGCCGCACTGGGCGCGAGGTGGTCGCGGCGCGCTGGCGCCGCATCGCGCAGCGCTGGCCGCGCTATGGGCCGGCCGCACGGACAGGCTCGACAACGTCGGCGAGGCCGAACACCTGGCGGCAGCGTTGCAGCCCCTGCTCGCCGCGGCGACGCGCGCGGCACTGGCGCGCCTGTATCCCGAGCCGCAGGATCCGCCGCCATGAAGACCGTGGCCCGGAGCCTGCCGACAAGCCGGGATCTGCGCAGATCGCTTCACTGCGTGCCGCCGATGTGCATCTGGTAGGCGGCGCCGTTCGAGAAGGTGCAGGTGCCGGCTCCCTGGTAAGGCGTGTTCATCTGGTACTCGCAGGACATGAACATGCCCTTCGGGCTGAAAGCGCTGGCCACGCCGCGCCGTTCCTCGTTGGACACGCGGGTCGCCTCGCCGGACAGCACCTCGCCCAGGTAGGAGACGTTGAAGACACCCTTGCCGGTCATCATGTTCGTCACACTGCCGGAGATGACGCCCGTCCGCGTGGCGACGTCATTGGACGGATAGAGACGAACCGGCAGGGTGGCCGGTGCGACCCCGCTTGGCGCTGGCGTAACCACCCCGACGGGGGGCAGCGGATAGTGCTGGTAGTAAACGGTCCCGTCCGACGCGCGTTCAGGGACCACGTAACAGGCCGTCAGACCGGCTGCCGTCATGACGCTCAACCCCAATCGGATCGATCGACGCATGTCAATCTCCTCAACAGTCAGGACAACCCCGACATCGTCAATCTAGCCCTGCGCGTCGCCACGCGGTTGCGCAGCCTCAACTTTTGCCATCGGTGTCGCTGCCTGCCGAACCGCAGGCGCACAGCGGCGGTGACTCAGCCGCGCGGCAGGTAGATGCGGTCGGCGTAGGTCGCCAGCCATTCGGGGCGAAAGGCCACGAAGATGGCCACCAGCATGCCGGTGATGAAGGCGTCGCCCCAGGCAAAGAGCCAGCGCGCCAGCAGCAGGTCCTGTCGACTCAGGCCCACCGGTACCGCCTGCAGGCCGGCGGCCAGCGTGCCGGCGGCGGCCACCGCCACCGCGGTGGCAAAGAAGCCGCGCCCCAGGATGTAGATGAACAGGTGGTGTGGCAACCAGCGCCGCAAGCCGGCGCCGACGAGCATGGCCAGCGTCACCGGCACGACGCCCAGCCACACGCCGCGGCCCAGCGCCTCCAGCGGCGTGAGCCCCCCGATCAGCAGGGTCGCCGCGGCCACCGGCACCAGCAACAGCACGGCGAGCGGCCAGCCGAGCATCATCATCAGCAGGCAGCTGCCGGCCAGTGGCTGCAGCACCGGTATCGCGCTCAGGCGGTCGGCGCTCCACAGCACCGGCATCAGCAGCCACCACACCAGTGCCGGCCAGGGCGGCGCGGCGCCGGCGACGGCACGCCACGGGCGCAGGGCCAGCGCCACGCCCACCGCCGTCAGGGCCAGCAGAACATCAAGCCATGGCATCGCTGCATCGTAGCTGCGCCGGTGGACCGGGCGTTCGCGTGTGGCCTTGGGCGATACTGCGCGCCGACCCTCCCCCGATGACAATCCTCGACCCCGCAAGGAGACCTTCATGCATACAAACGCAGCACGACTGCGCCGCCGGCTGCTGGCGGCGGCCACCGCGGTGGCCGCCACGGCTCTCTGCGGCGGCGCGCTGGCCCAGGCCGCCTGGCCCAGCAAGCCGGTGAAGATCATGGTCGGCTTCCCCGGCGGCTCCACGCCCGACCTCGCGGCGCGCGCGCTGGCCGATGTGCTGGCCAAGTCGCTGGGCCAGCCCGTGGTGGTGGAGAACCGGCCGGGTGCGTCGGGCAACATCGCCGCCGACCAGGTGTCCAAGGCCAGCGACGACCACACGCTGGGCGTCGTCATCAACGGCAACCTGACCTCGGCCCGGCTGCTCAACCCGAGCCTGCCCTACGACCCGGCCAAGGATTTCAGCTTCGTCTCGCTGCTGGCCACCGCGCCGCTGGTGCTGGTGGCGCCACCCGACCTGCCCGCCGGTGCCGAGTTCTTCAACGCCGCGCGCAATTCGGCCGGCAAGTGGAGCTACGGCTCGGTGGGTATCGGCTCGGTCGGCCACCTGGGCATGGAGTACGTGAAGAGCCAGGCCGGCAACTTCGAAGCCGTGCACGTGCCCTACAACGGCAACCCGGCGGTGATCACCGCGATGATCGGCGGCCAGATCCAGATGGCGCTGATGCCGCCGGGCATCGCGCTGCCGCAGGTCAAGGCCGGCAAGATCAGGGCCATCGGCCTGACCGGGCCGCGCAGCCCGATGGCGCCCGACATGCCGTCGCTGGCCGAGTTGGGCATCAAGATGGACGCCCTGGAGGTCTGGGTGGCGCTGGTCGGCCCGGCGTCGCTGAGCCGCGCGGCGCAGGAGCGCCTGGCGCGCGAAGTGCCGGCCGCGGTGGCCGGCGAGTCGCGCGAGCGGCTGCAGGCCGGCGGTTGGCAGGGCGTGGGCAGCAGCGCCGACGGCCTGCGCCAGCGCGTGGCGCGCGAGACCGAGATCCTGGGCGGCATCATCAAGTCGCGCGGCATCAAGATCGAGTGACCTTGCTCGGATGAATGCGGCGGCCTGGGTCTTCGAGCCGGCGCGGCAGACGCCGATCCACGGCGAATACGACGTCGTCGTGGTCGGCGGCGGGCCGGCCGGCATCGCCGCGGCCGCGAGCGCGGCGCGCCATGGCGCGAGCACGCTGCTGGTGGAGCGCTACGGCTTTCTGGGCGGGATGGGCACGGCCGGGGGCGTGACCAACTTCGCCGGCCTGTACGGGCGCCGCGGTGGCCGGATGCAGCAGCTCGTTCGCGGCGTGGCCGCCGAACTGCTGCAGCGCATCGACGCCCTCGGCGGCTTGAACGCACCGCAGGACGGGTTGCAGGGCCGCATCCGCGTGCGCTCCTACGACGTGGCCGCCTACAAGTGCGCGGCCGACCAGCTGCTGCTGGCCGCCGGCGTGCAGCTGTTCTTCCACGCCTGGGCGGCCGGTGTCGTGATGCAGGATGCCGACCGCATCGATGCCGTGCTGCTCGAGACCAAGTCGGGCCGCCGCGCCGTGCGCGCGCGCCAGTTCATCGACGCCTCGGGCGACGCCGACATCGCGCACTTTGCCGGTGTGCCGTTCGAACTCGGTGACGGTGCGGGTGACGCGCTGTACCCAAGCACGATGTTCCGCATCGGCCATGTCGACGCGCCCCGCGCACAGGCGGCCATCGGCGAGTTCAGGGCCATCGACATGCTGATGGACCAAGCCGCGGCGCGCTACGACTTCCCGCGCCGTGGCGCCATCCTGCGCCCGCAGCGCAATCCATCGGAGTGGCGCGCCAATGTCACGCAGTTGCGCAACGCCGAAGGCCGCGCGGTGGACGCCACCGACGCGCGCCAACTCAGCGCCGCGGAGACGGAAGGCCGGCGCCAGATCGTCGAATACATGCGCTTCCTGCGCGCCGAAGTGCCGGGCTTCGAAGCGGCCGAGATCGCCGAGATCGCGCCGCAGGTGGGTGTGCGCGAGACGCGGCGCATCTTCGGCGCCTACCGCCTGACGGGCGAAGACGTGCTCGGTGGCGCGAAGTTCGACGACGTCGTCGGCCTCAACGCCTGGCCGGTGGAGATGCACCTGGCTGGGCGCATCGAATGGGGCTTCCCGCGCGACGCCGGCAACGCCTACAACCACCTGCCTTGGCGCATGCTGGTGCCGATGGGCGTGGCCAACCTGCTGGTGGCCGGGCGCTGTGCGTCGATGGAGCACCTGGGCCAGAGCGCCGCGCGCGCCAGCGGCGGCTGCTTCGTGATGGGCCAGGCCGCCGGCACGGCAGCGGCGCTCCGCGTGCATGGTGCGTTCAGCGTGCCGGGGCTGCAGGGGCTGCTGGTGGCCGATGGCGCCGATCTCGACGGCACGGCCGCTGCCGCGTGATGCCGAGCCCCTGCCGGGATCCGTCACCGCGTCCGTGCGCCGGTGCCGCGCTGGGCATCCTGTTCCCGCCGTCGGCGGAACTGCGCGTCGGTGTCGTCAGACCGGCAGCACCGCGCCGCAGGCCCGGTTGCGACCGCGCGACTTGGCAACGTACAACTGCGCATCGGCCTCGCGCAGCAAGCGCTGCCGCCGTACCCGATGCGTCGACGGCTTGGTGCAGGCACCCAGGCTGACCGTGACCACGCCGGCGACCGTCGACTCCGCGTGCGGCAGGCCCAATGCCGCGATGTCGGCTCCCAGCTGCCGGCAAACGCCAGCGCGCCGGCCAGGGGCGTGTCGGGCAGCAGGCACGCGAACTCCTCGCCGCCGTAGCGCGCCACCAGGTCGCCCGGGCGCTTGACGTCTGCCGCAGGCGGGCGGCCACCTGGCGCAGGCAGTCGTCGCCGGCCTGGTGGCCGTAGTGGTCGTTGTAGCGCTTGAAGAAGTCGACATCGAGCAGCACCACGCTCAGCGCGGTGCCGTTGCGCAGCGCGCGCGCCCATTCGCTGGCCAGCCGCTCGTCGAAGTGGCGCCGGTTGTGCACGCCGGTCAGGCCGTCGAGGTAGACCCATTGGCGCAGCAGGTCGGACTGGGCCTTCAGCGTCAGGTGGGTCTTGACGCGGGCGCGCACGATCTTCGGGTTGATCGGCTTGGAGATGAAGTCCACGGCGCCGACCTCCAGGCCCTGCGTCTCGGCGGCCTCGTCGTCGTGCGCGGTGACGAAGATGACCGGGATGTCGCGCGTGGCCGCGTCGGCCTTCAGCCGGCGGCAGACCTCGTGGCCGTCCATGCCCGGCATCACCACGTCGAGCAGCACCAGGTCGGGCTGCCTGCTGACGCACAGCGCCAGCGCCTGCTCGCCGCTGGTGGCCATCAGCACCTGGTGGTCGTCGGTGAAGGCCTGGTACAGCGCCTGGATGTTGACCGGCTGGTCGTCCACCACCAGCAGGCGCGGCTGGCGCGGGTCGAGCACGGTCGGCAGCAGTCGGCGGCAGCGTCAAGCGTGCGCTGGTCTCCGGCGAGCAGCGGCCGGCACAGCCGCAGCGCGCGCTCGAAGTCCAGGCCGGCCGACGGCGTCGTCGAGCGTTCGCCAGCGCGGGGCTCGCGTCCGGGCCAGACTGCTGCTGCAGCGCGATCATGACTTCGGTGGCGCGCATGTCCGAATTCTCCAGCAGCGCGGCCAGCTCGCGCAGCGCCGGCTGCAGTGCGGCAGGGTCGGCGGGCGGCTGCGCGCGGTCGCCGCGCCCGCGGCCTGCAGAGCCTGCAGCAGATCCAGCAAGCGCGGCTGAGCGACTTCGATCGCCGAAAGGGCCGGCTCGACGGTCGCGCGGAGCCCCTCGGGCGCGGCAGGCCAGGGCCAGGGCGCGTTCGACCGTGGCCCGCCGCAGCCGACATGCGCGCCGACCCCCAGCGTCGCCGCCAGGCCCTTGAGCGTGTGCAGCAGCGCGCGGCACCGCCGCCGCGTCGCCGGCCTGCGAGGTGCGACGCGCAACTGCCTCGGGCATCCCGGCCAGGTCGTGCAAGAAGGTGCGCAGCATGCGCTCGTAGACCGGCAGCTTGCCGCCCAGACGCTCCAGCGCCGCGGCGAGATCGACGCCGGCGGCGGCCGGCGGCTCGGCGCACCGCGGCGGGCAGCCGTGCGGCGGCGGCGCAGCGGACGGCTTCGACCTCCTCCGGCCGCCCCGCCAGGCGCCGCAGCAGCACGGCACGAGGTGGTCGAGGTCGAAGGGCTTGCCGACATGGTCGTTCATGCCGGCGGCCAGGCAGGCTTCGCGGTCGGAGGCCATCGCATTGGCCGTCATCGCCACGATCGGCAGGTGCGGGTGCCCGAGGTCGCTGACGGATGCGGCGGGTGGCGGTCAGGCCGTCCATCACCGGCATCTGCAGGTCCATCAGCACGACGTCGAAGGGCGTCGTCGGCGGCGGCCACGGCCTCCACCGCTTCCTGCCCGTTGTGCGGCGATCTGCACCCGGGCGCCTTCGTCTTCCAGCAGTTCCCGCGCCACCTGCTGGTTGTTCGGGTTGTCCTCGGCCACCAGCAGGCGCAGGCCGGCCAGGCGCTGGCCCGGCGCCGCGCCAACGCCGTGCGCTCGCGGTGCGCCTGCAATCGCCCGCGCCGCGCCTCTGCCACGGCGTCGAACAGCATCGACGCCGTGACCGGCTTGACCAGGAAGCCGTCGAGCAGGGCCTGTTCGGCAGGGCTGCGCTGCTCCAGCATCTCGCGGCCGTGGGCGGTGACCATCACCACCAGCGGCGCGTCGCCGGCGAGCCCGCCCTGCGCGGATGCGCCGGATGGTCTCCCAGCCGTCCATGCCGGGCATCTGCCAGTCGACGAAGATGGCGTCGTAGCGTTCGCCCGCGCCGGCCTGTTCACGCAGCAGCGCCAGTGCCGCTCGCCGCTGTCGGCCACGTCGACCGCCCAGCCCAGCGACTGTGTCATGCGCTGCAGCACGTCGCGCGCGGTCGCGTTGTCGTCGACCACCAGCGCGCGCAGCGGCGACGCGCGCGACCGGCGCGGCGACTCGTCACCGGCAGATCGCCGCCACCGGCAGCGTGAGCTCGAAGTGGAAGCGGCTGCCCTGGCCCAGCGCGCTGTCGAGCCGCAGTTCGCCGCCCATCAGCGCCACCAGCCGCTGGCTGATGGCCACGCCCAGCCCGGTGCCGCCGAAGCGCCGCGTCGTGCGACGCCTCGGCCTGCGTGAAGCCGCTGAAGATGCGCGCCTGGTTCTCCGGCGCAATGCCGATGCCGGTGTCGCGCACGGCGAAGCGCAGCGTCACCGGCCTGGCGTGCCGGGCTCCAGCACCTGCACCGACACCACCACCTCGCCCTCGGCGGTGAACTTGATGGCGTTGCCGCCCAGGTTGATCAGCACCTGCTGCAGCCGCATCGCGTCGCCCAGCAGCCAGCGCGGCAGCGCGGGGTCGATGTCGAACAGCACCTCGATCTTCTTGTCGCCGGCGGTGGCCGACAGGATGACCGACAGGTCGCGCAGCAGCTGGTCGATGCGGAAGGGGTGCGGGTCCAGCGTCATCTTGCCGGCCTCGACCTTGGAGAAGTCCAGGATGTCGTTGAGCAGCCCCAGCAGCGAACGCGCTGCGCCCTCGGTCTTCACGGCATAGTCGGCCTGCCGCGGCGTCAGCTCGGTCTTGCGCAGCAGCGCCAGCATGCCCAGGATGGCGTTCATCGGCGTGCGGATCTCGTGGCTCATGTTGGCCAGGAACTGGCTCTTGGCGAGCGACGCCTGCTGCGCCGCCTCGGTGGCGCGCACGAGTTCGGTGATGTCGATGCGAAAGCCGACGATGTGGCCGTCGGGCAACTTGCGCTCGATGATGCGCAGCGTCCTGCCGCTCGCCAGCCGCTGCACGAGGGTGGCGTCGGCGCGGCGGTGCGCGGCCAGGCGCTCGGCCACCCAGTCTTCCTCGCGGCCGACGGGCGTCCACAAAGTCCCCGCGCTAGGCGCCAGCACGCACCAGGTCCTCGAAGCGGACGCCGGGCACGATCAGGTCGGCGACGCCGGCGTAGATTTCGCGGTAGCTGTCATTGCACAACACCAGCCGGTCTTCCGGGTCGTACAGCACGAAGGCCTCGTCGATGGCGTCGATGGCGCCGCGCAGCAGTTGACCGCTGCGCTGTGCCGCCTCCTCGGCGTGCCGACGGGCGCTGATGTCGGTGTAGGTGGTGACGAAGCCGCCGCCGACCATCGGCGCGCCGCGGATGTCCAGCGCCACGCCGTTCGGGCGCACGCGCTCGAAGTGGTGGGTGGTGGCAGGCTGGCGGGCGCGCGCGATCCTCTCGTCGACCAGCGCCTGCAACTCTCCGGGGCCGTACTCGCCGCGTTCGGCATTGAAGCGGATGATGTCCTCGAAGCTCACCTGCGGCCGATCGAACAGGCTGTCGGGCAGGTCGAGCAGGCGGCGGAATTCGCGGTTGACGGCCACCAGTCTGAGGTCGTCGTCGAACACGCTCAGACCGCAGGGCAGGCTCTCCAGCACGCCGGTCAACAACTCGTTGTTGCGTTGGACCGCGGCTTCGAGCTCTCGCCGTGCGCTGATGTCCATGTGGGTGCCCGCGATCCAGGCCGGCTGGCCGTCCGTGCCGCGCCGCAGGACGCGGCCACGGCCCAGCGTCCACACCCAGTGGCCCTGCTTGTGCCGCATGCGGGCTTCGCACTCATAGACCGGGCTATCGCCGGCAAAGTGCTGGTGCAGCAACTCCGTGAAGTGGCCACGATCGTTGGGATGTACCAGGGCGCGCCAGCCGTCGATCGTCATCGGCGCCAGTTCTTCCAGCGCATAACCCAGCATCAGCGCCCATCGCGCGTCGATGAAGACCTTGCCGCTGGCGTAGTCCCACTCCCAGCTGCAGGCGCCGGTGCCTTCGATGACGTTGGATAGCCGCAGCCGCTCGCGCGCCAGTTCGCGCTCGGCTGCCTTGCGCTCGGTGATGTCGAGCTCGATGGCCATGAAGCCGATCAGAGCGCCCTCGTCGTCGCGCAGGGGCTGGATCTCCAGAGACAGCCAGTACACCCGACCGTCCTTGCCGCGGTTGAGGATCTCGCCGGTGAACGCTTCGCCGCTGTCGAGCGCCTCGCGCAGGCGCCGCACGGTGGCCGGGTCGGTGGCTTCGGCTTGCAGCAGGCCGCCGGGCGAACGGCCCAGGACCTCGGCCGCGCTGTAGCCCGTGATGCGCTCGAATCCTTCGTTGACCCAGGTGATGCGCCGGCGGGTGTCGGTGATGATCACGGCGTTGGAGGTGCGGCGCGCCACCAGGGCCAGCCGGCCCAGGTCGGCCGTCATCTGCTGTGCCAGCGTCTCGGCGCGGCGACGACCGGTCGCCTGCTGCCGCAACAAGGCGGCCAGCAGGCCGCTGGCGAGCAGTGTTCCCAGGAAGAACGACCATGGCGCCCGCGACTTGAATGCCGCTTCGAATGCAGGCGTGCTGCGCACACGCAGCGTCACCAGCCGCCCCGGCAGCGTCAGCAGGTGCAGGGTCTCGTGGCGGGCAGGCCGACCGCCTGCCGCCGCTGGGGCGGGCGCGCCTGCAGATGCGGCCTGGGCGAGTGCCGTGGTGTCGGCGAGCGAGTCGAACATCAGCGACCCAGCCACCGTGCCGCTGGCGGTGTCGAAGAGCTCTGCGTGCACCTGTCCGGCGATGACGTCGCTCAGCCCTTCCAGCAGTTCGGCGATGACGATCGGTGCATACAACAGGCCCTGCAACTCGCCGTGAACCCCGTCGGTGCCGACCGCGGCATCGTTCTGCCGGAATACCGGCACGAACAGCAGCACGCCAGGGCTCTGGCGCTTGTCCTGTACGAGGGTCACGGTGCCGGTCAATGTGGGCTCGCCGGTCAGCAGCGCCTGCAACGCGGCTTCGCGACGCACGGCTTCGGAACCGATGTCCAGACCGAGCGCACCCGGGTTGCGCTCCGGCGGCTCGATGAACTTGATGACGAACAGGTCCGGCTGATCGAGCTGGGTCGAGCTGGCGTACCGCGAACTGCGGAGCGCCGTCGGCGCGCTCGGCGGCGACGAACGGTGCCAACGCCTCGCGCGGCACCCGCTGGATGAAGCCGAAGCCGCGCACGCCGGGGAAGTCGACCTGCAGGTCGCGTGACGCCGTGTAGGCACGGAAGGTCTCGCGCCGCACGGTGCCATGCGTGGCGTAGACGCCGCGGGCGCCGTTGAGGCCGTACACCGGCTTGCGAAAGCGGTCGGTGATGTCCGCCGATACGCGCACCACGCTGCGGCGGAACTCCGCCTCGGCCTCGGCGTTCGCGTCGGCCTGCAACCACCAGGCGCCCGCCGCGGCGACGCATGCACCGGCCACCGCCACCGCGGCCGGCAGCATCACGCCGGCACGCCGCAGCCCGGACCCGTCCATCATCAACATATCTGCCCCTCGGCCGAACGCCGCAACGCCCGCTGCGCCCGGCGCCGCCGATCTTCTGCCATGGGAAGAGGTCGAATCCCTGGATAAGCGCCGCTTTCCCCAGGGACTCGAGCGCCGTCGCCGGCGGCAGCCGGGATCTTCAAGGGCCGGGGGTCAACCGGGCCGCGCCCAGGAATCCACCCGTAGACGCACCCCTGCGGGCGCCGCTACGCTGCGGCCCGCAGGAATCACGAGTGCCTTCCAGGAGACCGCATGTCACAGCCCAGACTCATTCTCGACGACGTCCTCGAGCATGGCGAGAAGCACCCCGACCGCGTCTACCTCAGCCAGCCCGTCGGCGACGGGCGGGTCGTCGACTACACGTGGGCCGAGGTGCTGGACCAGGCACGCCGCATGGCGGCGCACCTGCAGAGCCGGGGTTTCGAGCCGGGCGCGCGCATCGCGATCCTGTCCAAGAACAGCGCGCACTTCATCATGGCGGAGTTGGCGATCTGGATGGCCGGCCACACCACGGTGGCGATCTTCCCGACCGAGACTGCCGAGACCGTGCGCTATGTGCTCGAACACAGCGGCGCGAGCCTGCTGTTCGTGGGCAAGCTCGACACCTGGCCGCAGCAGCAGCCGGGCGTGCCGGCGGGGCTGCCGTGCATCGCGTTCCCGCTCGCGCCACGCACCGATTTCGAGACCTGGGACGGCATCGTCGCCCGCACCCCGCCCGTGCCGGGCCGGCCGCAGCGCGCGCCCGACGACCTGGCGATGATCATCTACACCTCGGGCTCGACCGGGCAGCCCAAGGGCGTGATGATCAAATTCGGCACCCTGACCCGCGCCGCCGAGGGCATCGTGGCCGATATCCGCACGCGCCTCAGCGAGGGCGAGAACCGGGTGCTGTCGTACCTGCCGCTGGCGCACAGCTACGAACGCGCCTGGGTCGGCGCGGCGTCGCTGCTCGACGGCAACACGCATGTCTTCTTTGCCGAGTCGCTGGACACCTTCCTGCAGGACCTGCAGCGCGCGCGGCCGACGCTGTTCCTCTCGGTGCCGCGGCTGTGGCTGAAATTCCAGCAGGGCGTGTTCACCAAGATGCCGCCGGCCAAGCTGGACCGCTTGCTCGGCATACCGGTGCTGGGCCGCATCGTCGCGCGCAAGGTGCTGAAGGGCCTGGGGCTGGACCAGGTGCGGCAGGCCGGCAGCGCTTCGGCACCGATCCCGGCCGAGCTCATCCGCTGGTACCGGCGGCTGGGCCTGGAACTGTTCGAGGGTTATGCGATGACCGAGGACTTCGCCTATTCCCACACCTCCAACGCGCAATTCCACGAGCCGGGCTGGGTGGGCGTGCCGCTGCCTGGCGTGCAGGTGCGGCTGGACGGCAATGGCGAGATCCTCATCAAGTCGCCCGGGCAGTTCAGCGGCTACTACAAGCAGCCCGAACTCACCGCTGCGTCGTTCACCGAGGACGGCTTCTTCCGCACCGGCGACCTCGGTGAGCGCCGCGCCGACGGCATGCTCAAGATCACCGGCCGCGCCAAGGAGCTCTTCAAGACGGCCAAGGGCAAATATGTGGCGCCGGCGCCGATCGAGAACCGCATCAACGTGCACCCGCTGGTCGAGCTCTCGCTGGTCTCGGGCGTGGGCCAGCCGGCGGCCTATGCCATCGTCGTGCTGGCCGAGGACCTGCGGCCGCGCCTGGGCGACCCTGCGGTGCGCGCGCAGGCCCAGGGCGAACTCGAGCGTCTGCTCGACACCGTGAACCAGGGTCTGCCCGATTACGAGAAGCTGCGCATGATCGTCGTCGCCCGGGAGCCCTGGTCGATCGAGAACGGCTGCCTGACGCCGACGATGAAGATCCGTCGCGCGCGCATCGAGGCCGCGGTGGCGCAACAGGTGGAAGGGTGGTATGCCGGCGCAGGGTGCCGTGGTCTGGGCTTGACGCCGCCAATGAACCATCCGACCCCCACCCACGGCGGCGATCGCATCGCCGAAGCGCTGCACGCGCACGGCGTGCCCTGCATCTACACGCTGTGCGGCGGCCATATCTCGCCCATCCTGAGCGCGGCCAAGGGGCGCGGCATCCGCATCGTGGACGTGCGCGACGAGGCCACCGCGGTCTTTGCAGCCGACGCGGCGGCGCGGCTGTCGGGCCGGCCCGGCGTGGCCGCGGTGACCGCGGGGCCGGGCATCACCAACACCATCACGGCGCTGAAGAATGCGCAGCTGGCGCAGTCGCCCGTGGTGCTGCTGGGCGGCGCGGCGCCGACCGCACTGCAGGGGCGCGGCGCGCTGCAGGACATCGACCAGCGCCCGCTGGTCGAGCCGCACGTCAAGCGCTTCTTCAAGATGCGGCGGGTGCGCGAATTGGGCCCGGCGGTTGCAGAAGCGCTTGCGCTGGCGCAGTCGGGCGTGCCGGGGCCGGTCTTCATCGAGTGCCCGGTCGACCTGCTTTACGACGAGGCCTCCATCCGCCAGTGGTACGCCGACGCCGGCGGCAAGGGCACGGCGCTGGCCGATCGGGCGCTGCGCTGGTACCTGAACCGCCACGTGCGGCGCATGTTCGATGGCAGCCAGGACACGACGCCCGCAGCGGTGCAGCCCGTCGATGCGCCTCGTGCATCGGATGCGAGCGTTCGCGACGCCTGGACGGCGCTGCACAGGGCCGAGCGGCCGCTGGCCGTGATCGGCAGCCAGGCCGTGGTGCAGGCAGCGCAGGCCGATGCGCTGGCCGATGCCGTGGCGCGGCTGGGCATTCCGGTCTACCTGTCGGGCATGGCGCGCGGCCTGCTCGGGCCCGGCGCACCCGCTGCAGATGCGCCACCAGCGCCGCCAGGCCTTGCGTGACGCCGACTGCGTGCTGCTGGCCGGCGTGCCCTGCGACTTCCGGCTCGACTACGGCAAGCATGTGCGCCGCAGCGCGACGCTGATCGCCGCCAACCGCAGCGCCAAGGATGCCCGGCTCAACCGCCGGCCCGATGTTGCCGCCATCGGCGACGCAGGGGCCTTCGTCCAGGCACTGGCGCAGCAGGCCCAGCCGCAGGACGCGTCACGCCGTGCCGGCTGGCTGGCCACGCTGCGCGCGCGCGACGACGCCCGCGAGGCCGAGATCGACCAGCAGGCCGCGGTCCCCGGCGAGTACGTGAACCCGATCGCGCTGCTGCGGGCAGTCGATCGCGAGGCCGGCGCGAACGCGCTGCTGGTTGCCGATGGCGGCGACTTCGTGGCCACCGCAAGCTACGTGCTGCACGCGCGCGGCCCGCTCACGTGGCTGGACCCGGGTGCCTTCGGCACGCTGGGCGTGGGCGCCGGTTTTGCCCTCGGCGCCGCCACGACGCGGCCCGACCGCGAGCTGTGGATCGTCTTCGGCGACGGCGCCTGCGGCTTCGGCCTGACCGAGTTCGACACCTTCGTGCGCCACGGCATTCCGGTGATCGCCATCGTGGGCAACGATGCCGGCTGGACGCAGATCGCGCGCGAGCAGGTCAAGATGCTGCACGACGACGTGGCCACCGTGCTGGCGCGCACCGCATACCACGACGTGGCGGCCGGCTTCGGCGCCGAAGGCCTGCTCGTGAAGCGCATGGACGAGGTGGCCGGCGCGCTCGGGCGTGCGCGCGAACTGGCGCGCCAGGGTCGGCCGGTGCTCGTCAACGTGTGGCTCGACAAGACGGAGTTCCGGGAGGGGTCGCTGTCGATGTGAGGGGCCTGCGCCGGCAGACGGCATCAGGCATGTCGTCGCGGGCGTCGGCTTGCAAGCAACCGGACTGACGCGCGAATCGGATCCGACCTTCGCCTTCGACATGGCCAGGTTTCCTTCGCCCTGGCGGTTGCTGTGGAACCTACATGCGCAGCGCCGACTCGGCGCTGGCATAGGGCGTGCCGAGTGCCTGCGCCACCGGTTCGCAGGTCACCTGGCCGCGGTGGATATTCAGGCCGCGGCGCAGGTGCACGTCGTGCACCATCGCCTGCTTCGCCATGGGCCGCCAGCGCCAGGCCGAAGGGCAGGGTGGCGTGATTCAGCGCGTGGCTGGACGTCGCCGGCACGGCGCCGGGCATGTTGGCCACGCAGTAGTGGATGATGCCGTCCACCTCGTAGGTCGGGGCGTCGTGCGTCGTCGGATGCGAGGTCTCGAAGCAGCCGCCCTGGTCGATCGACACGTCGACCAGCACGCTGCGCGGGCAGCATGCGCCCGAGCATCGCCCGCGTCACGACCTTGGGTGCGCTGGCGCCAGGGATCAGCACCGCGCCGACGACGACGTCTGCGGCCAGCACTTCTTCCTCGATATTGGCCACGCTCGAATAGCGCGTGCGCACGCGACCCTGGAACAGTTCGTCGAGCTGGCGCAACCGCGGCAGCGAGCGGTCGATGACCGTGACCTCGGCGCCGAGCCCGGCCGCCATGCGCGCCGCGTGCGTGCCGACCACGCCGCCGCCGACCACGACCACGCGCGCCGGCGGCACGCCCGGCACGCCGCCAAGCAGCAGGCCCTTGCCGCCGGCCGGCTTGCGCAGCGCGAACGCCGCGGCCTCGATCGCCAGGCGCCCGGCGACCTCGCTCATCGGCGCCAGCAGCGGCAGGCCGCCGTGGTCGTCGGTGACGGTCTCGTAGGCCACGGCGATGCAGCCGGAATCGATGAGGCCACGGGCCTGCTCGGGGTCGGGTGCGAGGTGCAGGTAGGTGAAGAGGATCTGCCCCGGGCGCAGCATCTTCCACTCCCCCGGCTGCGGCTCCTTGACCTTGACGATCATGTCGGCGGCCGCGAAGACTTCGGCTGCGCTGCCGGCGATGCGTGCGCCGGCCCTTGCATAGGCCGCGTCACCGGCGCCGATGCCCGCACCGGCACCCGCCTGCACCAGCACTTCGTGCCCGGCCGCGACGTACTCGCGCACGGCCATCGGTGTCAGGCCGACCCGGTGCTCCTGGGTCTTGATTTCCTTGGGGACGCCGATACGCATCATTGAACTCCGATTCACGCCACTGCTTTACCGGCACTTTACTTCGTAAAGGGCGAGAGCCGTCAACGGCGAGCCCAGGTGGGCGTTGATTGCCTTGGTCGATCATTTCCACCAAGGAGAGTGTTGTGGGCTTCGCCATTCGCACTGCAAGAGTCGGTTCGCTCGTTGTTCTTGGCCTTGCCGCAACGGGCTGCGTCGTGGTGCCGTTCGGAGCCGGTCATGGTCGATACAGCCGAGGCGAGCGCTACTATGCGCCGGCCGTCGACGTTCAGCCGATCGTGATCGTCGCACCTCGGGACCGACCCGGCCGCGGCGGCCGCTGATCGGCTCGCCGCGATCCGGCGCTCGGCTGGGGCCGCACGCCGCAAGGTCGCTGGGTCGAACAATGCGTCAGGCCCCGCCGTGCTGCTGGGCCTTGGGCCGCCGATGTGGCCACCACGGCAGAGCACGCGTCAATGACAGCACCTCGCCCGGCCGCTGCACGCCGTACCCCGGCAGGCTCTGCAGCGCCTGCGCCCAGGCGGGCGAGGCGAGCGTGGCGCGCAGCTGCTCGACGGCCGGTGTGTCCAGGGCATCCTTGAGGCACACGAGGTAGTAGTCCTCGTCGACGAGTGGCCTGAAGTCCAGGCCGAACTCGCGCGCCGCGGCCTCGATGCCCAGGCCGATGTCGGCAGAGCCCGAGGCCACCGCGGCGGCCACCGCGACATGGGTGTGCTCGGTGCGCGCGAAGTAGCCGTCGATGGCTTCGGGGCGCATGCCCGCCTGCTGCAGCAGGTGGTCCATGAGCAGCCGCGTGCCCGAGCCGGGCTGCCGGTTGACGAAGCGCCAGGAGCCGCTGGCCAGCTCCTCGATTGCCTGCGGGCAGGCTGCCCCCGGGCGCACCATCAGGCCCTGGCGCCGCCAGTGGCTGCCGATCAGCTTGTGCGTGCCCGGCCGCAGCAGCGGCCGCAGCGCGCGCGAGAACAGGGGCGAACCTGCGGGCAGGCGCGGCACATGGAAACCGGCCACAACGCAGCGACCGTCGAGCAGGCATCGCAGCGCCTCCTCGCTGCCGGCAAACCGCAGGCTCAGGTGCAGCGCATGCTGCGCTTCGGCCAGCGCCTGCAGCCGCGGCAGCCCGAGATCGTGGCTGGCGAAGATGTCGAGCACCTGGACCGCCGGGTCATCGGCCAGCGCGAAGACGCGGCCGAGCTCGGTGCGCAGCGCCTCGACATGCGGCGTCAGGCGCGTTCGCGCCTGGCGTTCGGCCCACAGCAGCCGCTGCGCGAACGGCGTCAGGCGAGCGCGCCGGCCCTTGGCCCACTGCACCAGCGGCGTCCCAAGCACGTCTTCCCAATGCTTGAGAGCTCCCCAGACATGGCGGTACGACTGCCCCTGGGTCACCGCAGACTGGCGGATCGAGCCATGCTGCTGCAGGGCCGACAGCAGTTCGAACAGGGGGTTCTCGACTTCCGCGCCTTGCTGGCCGCAGTCTTCGAAGGTGTAGCGCAGGTGGATGCCGCGGTGCTTCACGGGGGCGTGTGGCGGGTTGGAGACGGCCCCGAGTGTCACACCGATGCCGTGCCTTGCTGCGCGGGTCGCGGGGGCCGTGCCCGACAAAGGGCCGCTCCGGGAGGCCGCAGCCCCGTCGCGCCGGCGGTCTGGCCGGATCGCCGCCCCTAGAATTGACCCCGACGTTGACGCCAACGTCAACCATGCCAGCGCCAGCACTGGCCGGCACCAGGAGACACGATGCCTGCCCTGCAGTCCAAGCTCAACCCGCGCTCAGAGGAGTTCAAGGCCAGCGCGCTGCAGATGCGCCAGCTCGTCGGGGACCTCAATGCCCGGCTTGCGCAGATCGCCGAGGGCGGCGGCGAGATCGCACGTGCGCGCCACACGGCGCGCGGCAAGCTGCTGCCGCGCGATCGCGTGGAGATGCTGCTCGACCCCGACACGCCGTTCCTGGAGATCGCGCCGCTGGCCGCGCTGGACCTGTACGACAACGCGGCGCCGGGCGGGGGCATCATCGCCGGCATCGGCCGCGTCTCGGGGGTGGAGTGCCTGATCGTCTGCAACGACGCCACCGTCAAGGGTGGCACCTACTTCCCGTCGACCGTCAAGAAGCATCTGCGAGCGCAGGAGATCGCGCAGCAGAACCGCCTGCCCTGCATCTACCTGGTGGACAGCGGCGGCGCCAACCTGCCGAACCAGGACGAGGTCTTCCCCGACCGCGAGCACTTCGGCCGCATCTTCTACAACCAGGCGCAGATGAGCGCCCTGGGCATCCCGCAGATCGCAGTGGTCATGGGTTCGTGCACCGCCGGCGGCGCCTACGTGCCGGCGATGAGCGACGAAGCCATCATCGTGAAGAACCAGGGCACGATCTTCCTCGGCGGCCCGCCGCTGGTGAAGGCGGCCATCGGCGAGGTCGTGACGGCCGAGGACCTGGGCGGCGGCGACGTGCACACACGGCTGTCCGGCGTGGCCGACCACCTGGCCGAGAACGACATGCATGCGTTGGCCATCGCACGTGCCAGCGTGGCCCACCTCAACTGGCGCAAGCTCGACCAGGTGAAGCTCGTGCCGCCGCGCCCACCCCTGTTCGACCCGGTCGAACTGCACGGCGTCATACCCACCGATGCGCGCAAGCCCTTCGACGTGCGCGAGATCATCGCCCGCATCGCCGACGCTTCGGAGTTCGACGAATTCAAGGCCCGTTACGGCACCACGCTGGTGACCGGCTTCGCGCACATCGAAGGCATGCCGGTGGGCTTCGTCGCCAACAACGGCATCCTGTTCGGCGAGAGCGCCATGAAGGGCGCGCACTTCATCGAACTGTGCTGCCAGCGGCGCATACCGCTGGTCTTCCTGCAGAACATCACCGGCTTCATGGTCGGCCGCAAATACGAGAACGAAGGCATCGCCAAGCACGGCGCGAAGATGGTCACGGCGGTGGCCACGGCCACGGTGCCCAAGTTCACGGTCATCATCGGCGGCAGCTTCGGCGCCGGCAACTACGGCATGTGCGGCCGCGCCTACTCACCGCGCTTCCTGTGGATGTGGCCGAATGCGCGCATCAGCGTGATGGGCGGCGAGCAGGCGGCGAGCGTGCTGGCCACGGTCAAGCGCGACGCCATCGAAGCCAAGGGCGGCCACTGGTCCGCCGCCGACGAGGCCTCGTTCAAGGCGCCCATCCTCGAGCAGTTCGCGCACCAGGCGCACCCCTACTACGCCAGTGCGCGGCTGTGGGACGACGGCATCATCGACCCCGCCGACACGCGCCGCGTGCTGGCGCTGGGCTTGAGCGCCAGCCTCAACGCGCCCATTCCCGACAGTCCGCGCTTCGGCCTCTTCCGCATGTGATGGTCGACCGAGGCCACCCGATGAACGCCACGCTGGACATCCGCCGCTCGTCGTCGATGGGGCCCCGCGTGGCCGAGGTGTGGCTCAACCGCCCCGAGGTGCGCAACGCCTTCAACGACGGCGTCGTCACCGAGCTCACCGACGCCTTCCTCGCGCTGGCACAGGACCCCGATGTGCGCGCCGTCGTGCTGGGCGGCCACGGCAAGGCGTTCTGTGCCGGGGCCGACCTGGGCTGGATGCGTGCCATGGCCGACTACACCTGGCCGCAGAACCACGCCGACGCGGCACGCCTGGCGGAGATGCTGTGGACGATCTGGACCTGTCCGGTGCCGGTGGTGGGGCGCATCCATGGCGACTGCTACGCCGGCGGCGTGGGCCTGGCGGCGGTCTGCGACGTGCTCGTGGCCGCCGAGGGCGTGCACTTCTGCCTCAGTGAAGCGCGGCTCGGTCTGCTGCCGGCGACCATCGGGCCGTATGTGGTGAAGGCGCTGGGCGAGCAGGCGTCGCGCCGCTGGTTCGTGACCGCCGAACGCTTCACCGCCACGCGGGCCCAGGCGCTGGGCTTCGTCCACGAGGTCGTCGCGGCCGAGTTGCTGGACGACAAGGTGGGCGAGATCGTGGCCGCCATCGTGGCCAACGGCCCGGCGGCCGTGCGGGCCTGCAAGCGGCTCGTGCAAGACGTGGCCGGGCGCGAACTCGACGCTGCGCTGCGCGAGGAAACCGCACGCCGCATTGCAGACATCCGCGCCAGCGCCGAGGGGCGCGAAGGCGTGCAGGCCTTCCTCGCCAAGCGTGATCCGGCATGGAAGTAGACCTGGACCTCACGCATCTCGTGGCCCTGGCTGCCGCGCTCGGATGGGCCAGCGGCCTGCGCCTGTACGCGGTGGTCTTCATCACCGGCGCCATCGGCTGGCTGGGCTGGGTGTCGCTGCCCGAAGGCCTGGCGCTGCTGCAGCACCCGGTGGTGCTGGGTGCGAGCTTCCTGATGTTCGTGGTGGAGTTCGTGGCCGACAAGATTCCGGGCCTGGACACGTTGTGGGACACGGTGCACACCTTCATCCGCATTCCTGCCGGCGCGGCGCTGGCGGCCGGCGTCTTTGGCGGCGACTCCGCCACCTGGATGCTGGTGGCGGCGCTGGCGGGCGGTACGCTGGCGGCCACTGCGCATGCCGCCAAGGCCACGACCCGTGCCGCAGTAAATACTTCGCCCGAGCCGTTCTCCAACTTCGGCCTGTCGCTGCTGGGTGACGCCGCCGTGCCGGCGATGCTGTGGCTGGCCTGGGAGCACCCGCTGTGGTTCTTCCTGGCGCTGGCCATGTCGGTGTTCATGGCGGTGGCGCTGATCGTGCTGCTGTTCAAATTCCTGCGCGCGCTGGTGCGCCGCTTTGCTCCCAGCGCCCAGGTCGCAGCCTGAGCGAAAGAGGTCCGCATGTTCAAGAAGATCCTGATCGCTAACCGCGGTGACAGGCACCGCAATGCGGTGCTTGCGGCGCAGCCAGAATGCGTGGCACGCGCAGCGTGCGCAGGCGATTTCTTCGCGGGAGGCGGCGGTGTTTAAGAAAATCCTGATCGCTAACCGCGGTGAGATCGCCTGCCGGGTGGCCGCCACCGCGCGCCGCCTCGGTGTGCGTACCGTGGCCGTCTACTCCGACACCGATGCCCATGCCCGGCACGTGCGGGCCTGCGACGAGGCGGTGCACGTGGGTGGCAGTGCCCCACGCGACAGCTACCTGCAATGGCAGCGCATCATCGAAGCCGCACGGGCCACGGGGGCGCAGGCCATCCACCCGGGCTACGGCTTCCTGAGCGAGAACGAGGCCTTCGCGCGCGCCTGCGCCGCGTCCGGCCTGGTGTTCATCGGCCCACCGGCGGCGGCCATTGCTGCCATGGGCAGCAAGTCGGCGGCCAAGGCGCTGATGGACAAGGCCGGCGTGCCACTGGTGCCGGGCTACCACGGCGATGACAACGACCCTGCCTTCCTGGGCGCGCAAGCCGAGCTCATCGGCTACCCGGTGCTCATCAAGGCCAGCGCCGGCGGCGGCGGCAAGGGCATGCGGCGGGTCGACCATGCCGCCGACTTCGCTGCGGCCCTCGCATCCTGCCAGCGCGAGGCCAAGGCCAGCTTCGGCAATGACCACGTGCTGATCGAGCGTTACGTGACGCGGCCGCGGCACATCGAGATCCAGGTCTTCGGCGACAGCCAGGGCCGCTGCGTCTACCTCTTCGAACGCGACTGCTCGGTGCAGCGTCGCCACCAGAAGGTGCTGGAAGAAGCGCCGGCGCCGGGGATGAGCGAGGAGCGTCGCGCCGAAATGGGCGCGGCCGCGGTGGCCGCGGCGCAGGCCGTGGGCTACGTCGGCGCGGGCACGGTGGAATTCATCGCCGAGGAAGCCGGCGACGGCGATCTGCGCTTCTACTTCATGGAAATGAATACGCGGCTGCAGGTCGAACACCCGGTCACCGAGGCCATCACCGGCCTGGATCTGGTGGAATGGCAGTTGCGCGTGGCCGACGGCGAGCCGCTGCCGCTGGCACAGGAGCAGCTCACGATGCGCGGCCACGCCATCGAGGCCCGCATCTGCGCCGAGAACCCCGAAGGCGGCTTCCTGCCTGCCACCGGGACGCTGGACGTCGCGCGCTGGCCGGCGCACGTGGCCTTCGAGCGCAGCGACGCGCTGGCACGCGTCGATGGCGGCTTCGGCGAGGGCGACACGATCAGCCCCTACTACGACTCGATGATCGCCAAGCTCATCGTCTGGGGGGAAGACCGCGCGCAGGCACTGGCGCGGCTGGACGCGGCGCTGCGCGACACGCACATCATGGGCCTGCACACCAACGTCGCCTTCCTGCGCCGCGTCGTCGGCAGCCGTGCCTTCAGCACCGCCGACCTGGACACCGCGCTCATCGAACGCGAGCATGCAGCGCTGTTCGAGGCGCCGCCATTGGCGCCCGAGGTGGCCGCCGCCGCGGTGGTCGCACACCGGCTGGCGGTCGAGGCGAGGCTGGAGGACGCCGACCCCTGGTCGCGCCGCGACGGCTGGCGCCTGCATGGTGGTGCGCAGCGGCAGCTGAGCCTCGAAGTGCAGGGCGCCGACCTGACCGTGGTCATGGAGCGACTGCACGACGGCGCCACCGTGCTGCGGATCGGCGAGCGGCGCTGGCCCTTCAGCGCTTGCAGCCTGGGCGGCGCGCGGCACGACCTGCAACTGGGCGAGCGGCGTGTCACGGTCTCGGTCTACGCCCAGGGCGAACGCCACGCCGTGTTCACCGACGGCGGCAGTGCGCTCGTCAACGAATTCGACCCCATCGCCCATGCCGGCGAGGGTGCCACCGAAGGGCGACTGACGGCGCCGATGCCGGGCAAGGTGGTCTCGTTCCTCGCCAAGGCCGGCGACCGCGTGCAACGTGGCCAGGCGCTGGCGGTGATGGAGGCCATGAAGATGGAGCACACCCTGCACGCCCCGCACGACGGCATGGTGGAGGAGTTGCTGTACGCGGTGGGCGACCAGGTCGCCGAAGGCGGCGAGCTGCTGCGGCTGACGCAGCCGTGACCGAAGCGCTGCGCCGTGTAATCTCCACCCGCCTGCCGACAGCTTCCTGCCCACCATGACTCCCAGCCACGTCACCCTCGTCGAGGTCGGCCCGCGCGACGGCCTGCAGAACGAGGCGCAGCCGGTCTCTGCGGCGCAGAAGATCGAACTCGTGCGCCGGCTGCAGGCCGCCGGTTGCCGCGAGATCGAGGTCACCAGCTTCGTGAGCCCGAAATGGGTGCCGCAGATGGCCGACAACGCCCAGGTCATGGCCGGCATCCCACGCCCGGCCGGCGTGCGCCACTCGGTGCTCACGCCCAACATGAAGGGCCTGGAAGCGGCCCTGGCGGCACCGCGTCCGCTGTGGCCCGACGAGGTGGTGGTATTCGGCGCCGCCAGCGAGGCCTTCAGCCAGCGCAACATCAACTGCTCCATCGCCGACAGCATCGAGCGCTTCCGCCCCGTCGTGGCGGCGGCGCACGCGGCCGGGCTCAAGGTGCGGGCCGCGGTCTCCTGCGCCTTGGGCTGCCCCTACCAGGGCGACGTCAGTGCCGACGAGGTGGAGCGCGTGGTGCGGCTGATGAAGGACATCGGCGTCGACCACTGCGGCGTGGCCGACACCATCGGCGTCGGCACGCCGCGCCGCGTGCAGGCGGCGATGGAGCGGGCGCTGAAGCACTACCCGCTGGCCGAGGTCAGCGGGCACTTCCACGACACCTACGGCCAGGCGCTGGCCAATATCCACGCCTGCCTGCAGATGGGCATCCACGTCTTCGACACCAGCATCGCCGGCCTCGGCGGCTGTCCCTATGCCAAGGGCGCCACCGGCAACGTCGCCACCGAGGACGTGGTCTTCATGCTGCATGGCATGGGCATCGCCACCGGGCTGGACCTCGACGCCCTGGTCGACGCCGGCGGCTGGATCAGCAGCGTGCTCGGCCGCCCGCCGGTGTCGCGCGCCGGCAAGGCGCTGCTGGCCAAGCGCGGTGCGGCGGTGAACGTGGCATGACGGAGTATCCGGAAGGCTTTCAGCGGGTGGCCCGCGCGCTGTCCGAACGCGGCCACCCGAACCCGCCGCGCTGGCTGCCCGAGGCCGCACGCACCTCACAGGAGGCGGCCGATCTGCTGGGCGTCGGCGTGGGGCAGATCGCCAAGAGCGTGATCTTCCGCCGCAAGAGCGATGACGCGGCCGTGCTGGTCGTGACCTCGGGCGACCGGCGCGTGGACGAAAAGCGCGTGGCGGCCATCACCGGCCCGCTGAGCCGAGCCGATGCCGACTTCGTGAAAGCGCGCACCGGCTTTTCCATCGGAGGCGTGGCGCCACTGGCGCACGCCAGCGAAACGGTGACGCTGATCGACCGCGAACTGTTCCGTTTCGCCGAGATCTGGGCCGCGGCCGGCCACCCGAACGGTGTCTTCAAGCTGTCGCCGGACGACCTCGTGCGCCTGACGGGCGCCCCGGTGGCCGACGTGGTGGCAGGCGCCTGAGCCGGAGGGGAGGCCCGTGACCGAGCCCGTGCCGTCGCCCTGCATCAGCGTGTGCAAGATGGACGAAGCCAGCGGCCTGTGCACCGGCTGCCTGCGCACGCTGGACGAGATCGCGCTGTGGTCGGTGCTCGACGAAGAGGACAAGCGCGCCGTCTGGGCCTCGCTGGCGCAGCGGCGCGGGCGCTTGCCACCCGCCACGCCGACGACACCGGCCGGCCCGCCATGAAGCGCATCGTCTTCCACTTCGACGTCGTCTCGCCGTATGCCTACCTGGCCTTCGAGCGCATGCCGCAGGTGCTGGCCGGCTGCACCTACGAGGTCGAATACCGGCCGCTGCTGTTCGCCGGCCTGCTGCGGCACTGGGGCACCAAGGGTCCGGCCGAGATCGAACCCAAGCGCGCCTGGACCTTCCGCCAGGTGCACTGGCTGGCGCAGCAGCACGGCATCACGCTGGACACGCCGGCGGTGCACCCGTTCAACCCGTTGCCGCTGTTGCGCCTGGCGCTGGCCTGCGGGCCCAACCGGCGCATCGTGGAGGCGGTCTTCCGCCACGCCTGGGTGGGCGGCCACGACCCGCATGACACGCAGCGCCTGGCCGAACTCACCGCAAGCCTGGGCCCGATGCGCGACCCGGCGGGTGACGAGGTCAAGGCCGAGCTGCGCGGCCTCACCGAGGACGCCGCCGCGGCCGGCATCTTCGGCGTGCCGACGCTGACGCTGCAGGGTCGACACTTCTGGGGCCTCGACGCGCTGCCGATGTTGCGCGACGCGCTGCTGGGCGATGCCTGGTTCGATGGCCCTGCCTGGGACCGCGAAGGGGCGCCGCGCGTCGGCGTCGCGCGCGGCTGACCCGGGCGAGGTCGCGGCCCGCCGCGACGCACTCGGCAACAGGCTGGGCGCTGGCGCTTGTCAGCCCTTGTTGGGCCGGCGTCAGAACAGGGTCAGCGCATGGCCCAAAGATCCACGCTCACCACAAGGACCGGAGACGACATGGAAACTGACCTCGCGCTGCGCATCTCGCAGCATCCCAAGTACCGGGAGCTGAAGGCCAAGCGCACCAGCTTCGGATGGTGGCTGACCCTGGCCGGGATGGTGGCCTACTACGGCTTCATCCTGCTGGTCGCCTTCAACAAGCCGCTGCTGTCGCAGAAGATCGGCAACGGCGTCACGACGCTGGGCATGCCGATCGGCGTGGCCGTCATCGTCTTCACCATCATCATCACCTGGGTCTACATCCGGCGCGCGAACAGCGAGTTCGACTCACTGACCGAGCAAATCGTCAAGGGAGTCGTGAAATGAGCTTCGACAATCAAACCGTCAAGGTGCTGGCCAAGGTGCTGGCCGTGTGCGTGGTCACCGCGGTGGGCGTGGGCGCCTACGCGGCCGGCGCCGATCTCGGCCAGACCACCAAGCAGGCCACCAACTGGACGGCCATCGGCATGTTCGGCACTTTCGTGGCCATCACGCTGTTCATCACCAAGTGGGCGGCGGCCAAGACCAAGAGCGCGGCCGACTTCTACACCGCCGGCGGCGGCATCACCGGCTTCCAGAACGGCCTGGCGATCGCCGGCGACTACATGTCGGCGGCGTCGTTCCTGGGCATTTCGGGCCTGGTGTTCGCCAATGGCTTCGACGGCCTGATCTTCTCGATCGGCTGGCTCGTCGGCTGGCCCGTCATCACCTTCCTGATGGCCGAGCGGCTGCGCAACCTGGGCAAGTTCACCTTTGCCGACGTGGCCGGCTACCGCTTCAGCCAGACGCCGATCCGCGTCTTCGCGGCCAGCGGCTCGCTGGTCGTGGTGGCCTTCTACATGATCGCGCAGATGGTCGGCGCCGGGCCAGCTCATCAAGCTGCTGTTCGGCATGGACTACCTGTACGCCGTGATCCTGGTCGGCTCGATCATGATGATCTACGTGCTGTTCGGCGGCATGACCGCCACCACCTGGGTGCAGATCATCAAGGCCTGCATGCTGCTGGGCGGCGCCACCTTCATGGCCTTGGCGGTGCTGTTGCAGTTCGGCTTCTCGCCCGAGGCGATGTTCACCAAGGCGGTCGAAGTGCACTCCAAGAAGGACGCCATCATGGGCCCCGGAGCGCTCATCAAGGACCCGATCTCGGCGATCTCGGTCGGCATGGCGCTGATGTTCGGCACCGCCGGTCTGCCGCACATCCTGATGCGCTTCTTCACCGTGCCCAACGCCAAGGAAGCGCGCAAGTCGGTCGGCTGGGCCACCACCTGGATCGGCTACTTCTACATCCTGACCTTCATCATCGGCTTCGGCGCCATCACCAACCTGATCCCCAACCCGGCCAACTACTTCGTCGGCGGCGACGTCAGCAAGGGCCTGGTCGGCGGCGGCAACATGGCGGCGGTGCACCTGGCCAACGCGGTGGGCGGCAACTGGTTCATGGGCTTCATCTCGGCGGTGGCCTTCGCCACCATCCTGGCGGTGGTGGCCGGGCTGACGCTGTCGGGCGCCTCGGCGGTGTCGCACGACCTGTACGCGTCGGTCTGGCGCAAGGGCCGTGTCGACCAGGCCCAGGAGTTGCGCGTCTCCAAGATCACCACGGTGTGCCTGGGCATCATCGCCGTGGTGCTGGGCATCGCCTTCGAGAAGGAAAACGTCGCCTACATGGTGATGCTGGCCTTCGTGATCGCGGCCTCGGCCAACTTCCCGGTGCTGTTCATGTCGGTGCTGTGGAAGGGCTGCACGACCAAGGGTGCGGTGACCGGCGGTTTCGTCGGCCTGGTCGCCGCGGTGACGCTGACCATCGGCTCGGCCAGCGTCTGGGAAGCGGTGATGCACAACCCTACGGGCTCGGCCTGGTTCCCGTACCAATCGGCAGCCATCTTCTCGATCCCGGCCGCGTTCATCACGATCTGGCTGGTGTCGCTGCTGGACCGCAGCGCGCGGGGCAACGAGGACCGCGCCGGCTTCCCGGCGCAGCAGGTGCGTTCCGAGACCGGCATCGGCGCAGCGGGGGCCAGCGGCCACTGAGAGCGGACCGAGGGCCCGGAAGGGCCCGAGTGCTGCTCGCAGGCCAGCCGGCGACTTCACGCCGGCTGGCTGATGCCAGACGCCTGATCCAAGGCGCCCGGGGGCCGCTGGCGTATCGTCGGCGGCCCCTTTTCATTGGTGCGCCCGGCAGGGCGCACTTACTTGGAGGTGGAAGTCCTCTACGGGCCCGGCAAGGGGAACCGTTAGCCGAACGGCAAGGGTGTCGCGGGTGACTGCGAATCTGAAGGAAGCCGAAGGCAAAGCGCTGGCCTGACGAACAGGAAGCGGATAGAGGCGGCGCAGCGGGGTGAGACGGCCAATATCGTCAAAGCCCGGTACTTGCACGGAACGCTGCGACGTAGATCCGACAGGCATAAGCGTGAAGGTGAGTGCGCAATACCCGGGGAGATCTCCGGTTCTGCCCGAGAGGGCTACCGGCGTCGAGAGGCGCGGGGATGGGGCCGGAGAAGTCAGCCGAGGCCATAGTAGGTGCGCCGCGCACCGAAGGGCCGAACATGATGGAACGCGAGTAGGACCTGTGATCTCGATGGACGACGATGAAGCACAAGCGCGGCGGGGTGCAGGCCCTGGGCGTGGCCGATGCTGGATGCGGCGGGCGGAACCCGACCGGGGCCAGCGGCGGTGCGGAGTCGGCCACGGCGAGGCGGGGGCGAACGAAAGCGGAAGTGGCCACGCAGCTCATGGAGCAGGTGGTCGAGCGCGGCAACATGTGGCGGGCCTACGAGCGAGTGCTGCGCAACAAGGGAGCGGCGGGTGCCGATGGCATGAGGGTGGAGGACCTGAAGGCGTGGCTGCAAACTCACTGGGCGCTCAGTGAGGGCGGCGCTGCTGGCAGGAAGCTACCTGCCGCGGGAAGTGCGCGCGGTGGACATACCCAAGCCGCAAGGCGGGGTGAGGACACTGGGCGTGCCCACGGTGGTGGACCGGCTGATCCAGCAAGCGGTGCTGCAAGTCCTGCAACCGATCTTCGAGGGCGGGTTCAGCGAGTCGAGCTACGGCTTCAGACCTGGGCGCAACGCGTGGCAGGCGGTGCAAGCTGCCCGCGACTACGTGCGCGGCGGCCGGGGTTGGGTGATGGACATCGACTTGGCCAAGTTCTTCGACCGCGTCAACCACGACCTGCTGATGGCAAGAGTGGCGCGTGAGGTCAAGGACCCCCGAGTGCTCGGACTCATCCGGCGCTTCCTGCAAGCGGGCCTGATGCGCGATGGGCTGGTGCAGCCAAGAACGGGAGGGCACGCCGCAAGGCGGGCCGCTGTCACCGCTGCTGTCCAACATCATGCTGACGGACCTGGACAGGGAGCTGGAGCGGCGAGGGCACGCCTTCGCCCGCTACGCGGATGACTGCAACGTGTACCTTGGCAGCCGCAAGGCGGCCGAGCATGCGTTCGAGACGACGAAGCGATATCTGGAGAGCGAACTCAAACTGCAGGTCAACCTGGACAAGAGTGGGGTGGCGCCGGCAAGCCGGCGCGACTTCCTCGGCTACGGGCTGATCGGGCGGGAGACGGCGAGGCTGAAGGTGGCGCCCACGAGCGTGCAGCGGCTGCGACGCAAGGTCAAAGACCGGATGCGCGACAGCCGCGGCCAGAGCGTGGCGAGCACCATCGAAGCGCTGAACCCGCTGCTGCGTGGCTGGACCAGCTACTTCAGGTGCGCCCAAGTCAAGGACGTGTGGCAGGACCTGGACGGGTGGATCAGGCGCAAGCTGCGGGGCCGAATGTGGCGCCAATGCAAGCGCCCCTACGCCCGAGCCAAGATGCTGAAGAAGCGGGGATTGACCGAAGAGCGCGCGTGGCGCTCGGCAACCAACGGGCGCGGTGCCTGGTGGAACGCCGGGGCCAGCCACATGAACGCGGCGTTCCCGAAGTCATTCTTCGACCACATGGGGCTGGTGTCGCTGGTGGATACCCACCGGCACTTCCAGCGTCCATCATGAACCGCCGTATGCGGAACCGCACGTACGGTGGTGTGGGAGGACGGCGGGGGTGACCCCGCCTCCTACCCGATGCGATCGACATGCCCAGATCCGCAGCCAGGCCCGCCCGGGCGGCCGACGCAGCGCCGCAGGAAGCGCAGCGCGAGATGCTCACGCTGGTGACGGCGCGCATCCGCGACGCCTATCTGCGCAAGCCCTATCTACGTGGACGGCGGCGCCGACCTGGTGAGCGTGTGCCGCGAGCTGTCGGCGCACGGCCTGACGCAGGCGCTGGTGCGCGATCGCGACGGCCACGGCGAGCGCCTGGGCATCTTCACCACCACCGACCTGCGCGACGCGCTGCTGCGCCCGGTGCCGCCGCAGCAACTGGCGGTGCGCGAGGTGGCGCGCTTCGACCTCGTCAGGTGCGGCGCCGACGCCGACCTCTTCGAGGCCCTGTGGCTGATGGTCAGCCACCGCGTGCACCGCCTGGTGGTGCGCGACGGCGACGCCGCCGATGCGCCGGTGCTGGGCGTGCTGGGCCAGCTCGACCTGGTCAGCTTCGTCGCCAACCACTCGCACATCGTGGCGCTGCAGATCGACGATGCCGCCAGCGTGTCCGAGCTGCACAGGCCGCGGCGCAGCGCATCGACGAGATGGTCAAGCTGCTGCACGGCAGCGGCATCCGCATCGAGCGCATCACGCGCCTGGTGAGCGAGCTCAACACGCGCCTGTTCGCGCGCGCTGTGGGCGCTGCTGGCGCCGGCCGAGGTGCGGGCCAACAGCTGCCTGCTGGTGATGGGCAGCGAAGGCCGCGGCGAGCAGATCCTCAAGACCGACCAGGACAACGCGCTGCTGATGCGCGACGGCTTCGAGTGGCCGGGCCTGGCCGAGCTGGCGGCGCGGTTCAACGCCGCGCTGGTCGAGCTGGGCTACCCGCCCTGCCCGGGCGACATCATGCTCACCAACCCGCTGTGGCGGCAGCCGCTGGCCGCCTTCAAGGAGACGATGCGCGACTGGCTGTATGCCGGCGGCGGTGGCGGCACGCCCGAGGGCGCCATGCACCTGGCGATCTTCTTCGACGCCGCCGCGGTGGCCGGCGACGCCGCGCTGCTGCAGCGAGGCGCGCGCCCACCTCGAGCGCATCCTGGGCGGGCAGGACGCCTTCCTGGCGCGCTTCGCCGCCGCGGCCGACCAGTTCCAGGAGCCGGGCAACTGGTTCACGCGCCTGACGGGCCGGCGCAACGAGCAGCCGCTGGACCTCAAGAAGCTCGGCACCTTCCCCATCGTGCACGGCGTGCGTGCGCTGGCGCTGCAGTACGGCGTGCGCGAACAGGGCACGGCGGCGCGGCTGGCGCGGCTGGTCCAGCTGGAGCGCATCGAACCCGACCTGGCGCGGACCTGCTGCAGGCGCTGCACCTGCTGATGGGCATCCGGCTGACGCACCAGCTCGCCAGCGCGAGCACGGGCTGGTGGCCGGCAACGAGGTCAGGCCGTCGGAGCTGTCCACCCTGGAGCGCGAGCCGCTGCACGATGCCTGGCCATCGTCAAGCGCTTCCGCGCTCTTCCTGCGCCAGCATTTCAGGTTCGACTCGCTGTGAACGGCCCGATCGGAGACCTCCATGACACGCTTGCCCGAACACCTGTTGACGCAGCGCCTGCTGGCGCTGTTCGCCGCGGGCTGGCTGCTGTTGGACTTTCCGCTGCTGCGGCTGTGGCTGTCCGACGCCACGGTCTTCGGCCTGCCGCTGCTGCCGGTGGCGCTGTTCGGCGCCTGGGCGCTGCTGATCGCGCTGCTGGCGCGGCTGATGGAAGCGCCGGGCCGAGGGCTGACGATGGCCACCCTGGCCCCCGCGGTCGCTACCGCGCTCTCGCCGACGCTCGTGCTCGGCGCGTCGCTGGCCTACCTGCTGGCGCTGTTCGCCGTCGCCTGGTGGGCCGACCGCCGCGCCGCGGCCGGCCGCAGCGTGATCGGCAACGCCTGGGTCTACGCGCTGAGCATGGGCGTGTACTGCACCGCCTGGACCTACTTCGGCAGCGTCGGCCGCGCCGCCAGCGGCGGCGTCTGGTTCCTGCCCATCTACCTGGGGCCGACGCTGGCCATGGTGCTGGCCTGGCTGGTGCTGCGCAAGATGGTGCGCATCGCGCGCACCTGGCGCATCACCTCGATCGCCGACTTCATCGCCAGCCGCTACGGCAAGAGCCGGCTGCTGGCCGGCCTGGTGACGCTGATCGCGCTGGTGGGCGTGGTGCCCTACGTGGCGCTGCAGCTCAAGGCCGTCGCCAGCGGCTTCGCGCTGCTCACCGGCACGCCGCACGCCGGCCGCGGGCGGGTTCGACACCGCGCTGCTGATCGCGCTGGTGCTGGCCGGCTTCACCATCGCCTTCGGCACGCGCCACCTCGACAACACCGAGCGCCACGAGGGCCTGGTGGCGGCCATCGCGGCCGAGTCGGTGGTCAAGCTGCTGGCCTTCCTGGCGGTCGGCGCCTTCGTCACCTGGGGGCTGTTCGCCGGCCCGGGCGACCTGTTCGCGCGCGCCATGGCCGCGCCCGAGATCGCGCGCGTGCTGCAGCCGGATGCCGGCGCGCCCCTTCGCCTACGACCAGTGGTTCGCGCTCATGCTGCTGGCCATGCTCAGCGTCATCCTGCTGCCGCGGCAGTTCCAGGTGATGGTGGTCGAGAACGTCGACGAGCGCCACATCCGCCGCGCCGCCTGGGCCTTTCCGGCCTACCTGCTGCTCGATCAACCTCTTCGTGCTGCCGATCGCCTTCGGCGGCCTGCTGTACTTCGGCACCGGGCCCTGCCCGGCGCCGCCGGGGCGGTGCCGACCCCGAGACCTTCGTGCTCGTCGCTGCCGCTGGCCGCCGGGGTGCCGGCGCTGGCGCTGGTGGCCTTCGTCGGCGGGCTGTCGGCGGCCACCGGCATGGTCATCGTCGAGGCCATCGCCGTCAGCACCATGGTCTGCAACGACCTCGTGCTGCCGGGCTTGCTGCGCTTGAAGTCCTTCGCGCCTCGGCCAAGGGCGGCGACCTCACCGGCACGCTGCTGGGCATCCGCCGCGCCGTCATCGTGGCGCTGCTGCTGCTGGGCTGGCTGTACTTCCGCATCGCCGGCGAGGCCTATGCGCTGGTCAGCATCGGCCTCATCAGCTTCGCCGCGGTGGCGCAGTTTGCGCCGGCGCTGCTGGGCGGCATGTACTGGAAGGGCGGCACGCGCAACGGCGCGCTGGCCGGGCTGGTGGCCGGCGCGCTGCTGTGGGCCTACACGCTGATGCTGCCGTCCATCGCCAAGAGCGGCTGGATGGACGCCGGCTTCCTGCAGCACGGTGCCTTCGGCATGGCCGCTGCTCGGCCCGAGGCGCTGTTCGGCCTGGTGCGGCATGGACAACCTGAGCCACGCGCTGTTCTGGAGCCTGCTGGCCAACGCCGGGCTGTACGTCGGCGTGTCGCTGCTGCGCCCGCCGCCGGCGCCCGAGGCGAGCCAGGCGCTGCTCTTCGTCGACGTCTTCGAGCGCGACGCGCGAGGACGCGTGTTCTGGCGCGGCCGCGCGCAGGTGGCCGACCTGCGTGGCGCTGGCCGGGCGCTTCCTCGGCGCCGAGCGCGCGCGGCGGCTGTTCGAGGACTATGCGCGCGGCCGCGGTGCGCACGGCATCGACGCCGATGCGCGCCTGGTGCAGTTCGCCGAGACCGCAGCTCGCCGGCGCCATCGGCAGCGCCTCGGCCCGCGTGATGGTGGCCTCGGTGGTCGAGGAAGAGGCGCTGGACATGGACGACGTGATGCGCATCGTCGAGGAGGCCTCGAACTGCGCGCCTACTCGAAGGCGCTGGAGAAGGCCACCGACGAGCTGCGCCACGTCAACGAGCAGCTCAAGAGCCTGGACCGGCTGAAGGACGACTTCATGAGCAGCGTCACGCACGAGCTGCGCACGCCGCTGACCAGCATCCGCGCGCTGGCCGAACTGATGGGCGACGACGCCGAGATGCCCGCCGCGCAGCGCCAGCAGTTCCTGGGCATCATGGTGGCCGAGACCGAGCGGCTGAGCCGCCTCGTCAACCAGGTGCTGGACATGGCGAAGATCGAATCCGGCCACGCCGACTGGCACAACACCGAGGTCGACCTGGTCGCGCTGCTGCAGCAGGCGGCACAGACCGTGCGGAGATGTTCCGCGAGCGCGGTGCCGTGCTGGAACTGCAATTGCCGCCCGCATGCCCGCCGCTGCGCGCCGACGCCGACCGGCTGCATGCAGGTGCTGCTGAACCTGCTGTCCAACGCGGCCAAGTTCGTGCCCTCGCCGGGAGGCCGCATCGTGCTGCGGCTGCGGGTCGATGCCGCCGGCGCCACCGTGGAGGTGCAGGACAACGGCCCGGGCGTGCCCGAGGCGCAGCGCGCCCTGATCTTCGAGAAGTTCCGCCAGGGCGGCGACGCCGAACATCGGCCGCAGGGCACCGGGCTGGGATTGCCCATCAGCCGCCAGATCGTCGAACATTTCGGCGGCCGTATGGAGCTGCGACCTGACATCGGTCAAGGCGCCTGCTTCGCGTTCACGCTACCTTGGACACGCAGCACAGAGCCGGCGCGCGACCGCGCAGCAGCGGCCACCGCAGGAGACCCGCCCATGACGAGTCGCATCCTGATCGCCGACGACGAGCCGAACATCCTGATCTCGCTCGAGTACCTGATGAAGCGCGAAGGCTACGAGGTGCATGTCGCGCGCGACGGCCAGGAGGCGCTGGACGTGATGCAGCGCGAGCGGCCGCGACTCGTGCTGCTGGACGTGATGATGCCGGGGAAGACCGGCTTCGAGGTCTGCCAGGCGGTGCGCGCCGACGAGGCGCTGAAGGGCACGCTGGTGCTGATGCTCACGGCCAAGGGCCGCGACACCGACGTCGCCAGGGGCCTCGGCGTGGGCGCCGACGCCTACATGACCAAGCCCTTCTCGACGCAGGAACTGACCCGGAAGGTGCGCGAACTGCTTGCCGCCCCGCCGCGGCCATGAAGCAGGAGCAACGCCTGGTGGTGGCGACGGCGCTGGCGGCGGCCTGTGGCCGCCGCCTTGCTGGCGCTCTTTGCGCTGGGCGGCGGTGCGCTGCGTGTGGTCGACGCTGTCCGACCAGGAGCGCGCGGCCGTGACGCAGCTTCTGGGCGATCGGGTGGCGCTGCTGGTGATGGTCGCGCTGGGCCTGGTGGCGGCCGCTGCGGCCGCGGCGCAGCCGCTGTACCGACGCTGGTTCGCCGCACCGGCGCAGCTGCTCGAACAGGCGCAGGTGCTGCTGAGCACCGACGTGCATCGTGAACTGGCGGCCGCCGGCGCCGCGGCGCCGCTGCAGGGGCTGGCGCGTGCCTTCAACGAACTGGCGCAGCAGCGCGACCGCCTGCGCCAGGACATGGCGCAGCAGGTGGCATTGGCCAGCCGCGGCATCGAGCAGGAACGCTCGCGCCTGGCCGCGCTGATGAGCGAACTGACGCAGAGCGTGGTCGTGTGCAACCTCGACGGCCGCGTGCTGCTCTACAACAACCGCGCGCGGCTGCAGTTCAAGGCGCTGTCGGATGCCCCGGCGCTGGCCGGCGGCGCCGAGCTCATCGGGCTGGGGCGCAGCATCTACACCGTGTTCGACCGCAAGCTCGTGGCGCACGCGCTGGAAAGCATCCAGCAGCGGCTGCAGCGCGGCGCGCTCACGCCGTCGGCGCAATTCGTCACCGTCACCAAGAGCGGGCAGCTGCTGCGCGCACAGATGGCTCCGGTGCGTGACAGCGAGGCCGCCGACGCGCCGCTTGGGCGGCTTCGTGCTGATGCTGGACAACATCACGCGCGACTACGAGCGCGACTCCGCGCAGGACCAGTTGCTGCAGGGCCTGACCGAAGGCAGCCGCGCATCGCTGGGCAACCTGCAGGCGGCGGTGGAAGTGCTCGACGACCCCGACCTCGACGCCGCGGCGCGCGAGCGCTTCCTGGCCGTCGTGCGCGACGAGGCCAGGGCGATGGCCCGGCGCATCCAGGATCTGGCCGCGCGCAGCACGCAGGACGTCAAGACCCGCTGGCCGCTGGAGGACATGCTCGGCGCCGACCTCGTGGCCGCGGCGCTGCGTCGCATCGAAGCGGTGTGCCCCGTTCGCACCGGCACGCAGGAGGTGGACGGTGCGCTGTGGCTGAAGGTGGACAGCTTTGCGCTGTTGCAGGCACTGAGTTACCTGGCCAGCCGGCTGGTCGACGAATTCGAGGTCCGCGCCTTGACACTGCGCCTGCAGCCGGCCAGCGGCCGCGCGCAACTCGACCTGATCTGGTCCGGTCAGGCGATGAGCACCGAGACCGTGATGAGCTGGGAGAGCGAGCCCATGCGCTTCGGCGCCGAGGTCAGCCCGCTGAGCGTTCGCGACGTGATGCAGCGTCACGGCGGCGAGTTCTGGTTCGAGCGCGACCGCGTGCGCCACCAGGCCTTCTTCCGCTGTCTGCTGCCGCTGGCCGACGCGGCGGGCGACGTGGACCCGCTGAACGCCGCTGCCGTGCGCCACGACAGCCGGCCCGAGTACTACGACTTCGACCTCTTCCGCGCCAGCGAGAGCCAGCATGCGCTGGACGACCGCCGCCTGGCCGAGCTGAGCTACACCGTGTTCGACACCGAGACAACGGGCCTGGAGCCGGGCGCCGGCGACGAGATCATCCAGATCGGCGCAGCGCGTCTGGTCAACGGCAAGCTGCTGCGCCAGGAGGCCTTCGAGCAGTTGGTCGACCCGCAGCGCAGCCTTCCCGCAGCCGGCATCGCGATCCACGGCATCCAGCCCGAGATGGTGCGCGGCCAGCCCACCATCGACCGCGTGCTGCCGGCCTTCCATGCCTATGCGCGCGACACCGTCCTGGTGGCGCACAACGCGGCCTTCGACATGCGTTTCCTGCAACTCGCCGAAGCCCGCAGCGGCGTCGTCTTCGACCACCCGGTGCTGGACACGCTGCTGCTGTCGGCGGTGGTGCACCCGAACCAGGAATCGCACCGGCTGGAGGCCATCGCCGAGCGCTTCGGCGTGCACGGTGCATCGGCCGCCACACGGCCCTGGGCGACGCCATCGTCACCGCCGAGGTCTTCCTGAAGCTGATCCCGCTGCTGGCTGCGATGGGCATCCACACCCTGGGGCAGGCGCGCGAGGCGGCGCAGCAGACGTATTACGCGCGGCTGCGCTATTGACCGCTCGCGCCGTGACCGGGTCTCACTCGCCCGCCACGGGGCGCGGTGGGGTCTGTGCCAAGGCCAAGCAGCGCTCGGCCACGCGTTGCGCCACGTCGCCGTAGCGCGCTGATCGATGCCGCATGGCCAGCGCCTGCGCGGACTGCCGCGCGCCGGTATCGCCGAGCACGCGGCGCAACGCGGGCAGCAGCCGGGAGCCGACATCGGTGACCAGCAGCAACTCGCCCGCGCCACAGGCCAGCACGTGCTGGCCGAAGATCAACTGCTCGACCTGCATCGGCAGCATCAGCAGCGGCAAGCCGGCCTGCAGGGCCGTGCACACCGTGCCCGACCCGGCGTGGCACAGCACGGCGTCGGCCTGCGCCATGGCGGAGTCCATGGCCACGGCGCCGTCGCTGAAGCGCAGGCGTGCGCCCGCGTGGCGTTGACGCTGCGCAGGCGCCAGCCCCGACACGTGCACGAGTGTGCGGCAGGGCGCCGTTGCCAGTTGCTGGAGCACGGCCTCGATGGCGGCGTAGTCGTTCTTCAGGTAGGCAAACAGCCTCGGTCCGTCGCCCTCGGGCCACACCGCCGGCACCCCTTGCGATCGCGCCGGCAGCGCGCCCCAGTAGCGTGCCCCCGGCCGTCCCTGTGCGCCGGTTCCGTAGTGGTCGAGCTCCGGCCAGGTGAGCAGGAACTGTTCGTCGGCCGTCGTCAACTCATGCAGCGCCGCCAGCGGGGCTTCGCCGCGGACGGCGAGCACGGCGTTGCAGGTGGCCAGCGCGCGGGCTTCGGTGTAGTCGAGCCGTTGCGGATCGACGCGCTCCCAATGGCGGAAACTCGGCAAGGGCCGCACCGCCGGCGGCAGGAAGAAGCCGTTGCCGATCAGGGCACGGCGCAGCCGGCGCCCGCGCGCCGCCAGCAACGCCGTGGGTGCGTGGTCGGCGAGCAGCAGATCGGGCGCGATGGCGTCGAGCAGGCTCTGCCAGCCCTGCACCAGGCCCTGCAGCCGCCCGGCGTCCAGATAGCCGGCATGGAACAGCAGCTCGGCATATGACGTCGATGGCTGCGGCGCCTGATAGGGCATCTGCCACACCGGCGCCTGCCACAGGCGCACCCGCGGCGCCGACGCCAGCGCCCCCAGCCCGGCGCGCGCGACCGCCAGATCGCGCAGCACGAAGTGCACCTCGTGCCCGCGTTGCACCAGCGGCTCGGCCACCTGGGCCAGCGGCACCACGTGACCCATGCCGCCGCCGAGTTCCCAGGCCAGGAGGAAGCAGGCCATGTCAGAACGGCGTCGTCACGCGGGGTGGCGCCGGTCAGAAGCGCCCGGCCTGGTAACGCTGCGCCAGCACGTCCTGAGAGGCCTTGACGACACCGAAGGCATGCTTGAGCTGGCCGCGCTCGAAGTTGGACAGCTCGTCGGGCCGCAGGTAGTTGTCTGTCACCTGCCCGGCGGCCAGTTGGCGGGCCTGATGGCGGATGCGGATCGTCGACAGATACTCCAGCGCATCGCGCAGGTCACGCACGCCCTGTTCGTTGATCTCGCCGCTGTCGGCGGCGTGCGCCAGCCGGTCGTGGGTGTTGACGGCATCGTGGCCGGCGGCCAGCGCGTAGATGCGCGCCAGGTCCACCACCGGCACGATGCCGCTGAGCTTGAGGTCCAGCGTGCCCTTGTGCTCGCCCGAGCGGATCGTGCTCAGGCCGCCGAACAGGCCCAGCGGCGGCTGCCGGGTCATCGCATTGCCGACCATGTGGGCCAGGAACAGGCCGTTGCCGCGCGTGCGCTTGAGCATGTCGGCGCGCAGGCCGTCGAGCAGGTCGTAGCGGCCGTCCACCACGCGCACGTCGAAGAAGACGCAGGTCAGCATCAGCGCCATCGGCTCCGGGGTGTCCACCCAGCGCCGGAAATATTCGGCCCAGACCCGGCGCGGCTGGCGCCACTTGTCGGTCATGGCCATCATCTCGCCGGGGCAGTGCACGTAGCCGCAGGCGGCCAGGCCGTCGCAGACCCAGTGGGCGAGCTGCTTGAAGTAGGCGCCGTGCGCGGCTTCGTCGTAGGCGTCGTCCAGGATCATGCAGTTGTCCTGGTCGCTCTTGGCGGTCTGCTCGTTGCGCGCCTGCGAGCCGGCGGCCACCCAGGCGTAGTCCACCGGCGGCGGGCCGAACTTCGCTTCGCCCAGATGCAGCAGCCGAACCGTCAGCGCGTCGGTGATGGCGGTGACGATGTGGCCGGTGGCGTAGGCGCTGGCGCCGGCGGCCGCCAGGTGCTTCTGCAGCAGCCGCACCCGGCTCGACGTGTCCACCAGCCCCTCGAGCGTGGTCCGCTTGTGGATGTCGCCGACCAGGTAGACCGCCGAACTGCTGTGCTGCTCGGTGACATCGGTGGCGGTGATCATGCCCGCCACCGCCGCGCCGTCCATGACCGGCACGTGGTGGATGTTGTGGCGCGCCATCAGCAACAGAGCCTCGAAGCCCGGCGCATCGATGTCGATGGTCCGCGGCGCCATGGTCGTGATTTCCACCACCGGCAGCGCCGGATCGAGGCCGGCGGCCAGCGCGCGGTTGCGCAGGTCGCGGTCGGTCACCAGGCCGAACAGGTGGTCGTTCTCCACCACCAGCACCGAGGACACGCGCTGCTCGCGCATCAGCTCGGCCACGGCGCGGATCGGGCTGCCCGGCGACACCGCCACCGGCGCGCGCTTGAGCAGCCTGCGCACCGGCGTCGTCATCAGGTTCATCTGCGCGTCGGCGGACTCGGCGGTCGCTCGCTGCGCCTGCGGGAGCTCGATGAAGAGTTGCAGGGCCGGGTGCGCTTCGACGAGCATGTCCAGTTCGTCGGCGGGCAGGAAACCCACCAGCGTTGCCGCCTCGGCCACCGCCGAACAGCCGGCGAGGGCTGCCGCAGGCTGCACGCCGGCGCCAAACCAGTCGGGCGCGTCCATGCGCAGCAATGCGCCGCCGGCCGGGTTCCGAAAGCCGAGGCTGCCGCTGGCCACGATGCCCAGATCCGATGTCAACGCATCGGCGTCGGCCACCGTCTGTTGCGCCGTGAAGTGCCGAGGCTGCAGCCGTGCCAGCAGGGCGTCGCGCGCGGCTGGGTCGAGCTGGCCCAGCACGCGATGGCGCTGCAATGCTGCAGCAAGGGTTTCCAGGTCGGTCGGCAGGGGGTCCATGGCGCTTCGCAGGGGTAGTGCAGTGCAGGGCCTCCATTGGACACCACCCGGCGCCGCTGGCCGGCCAGCCCCGCGGGCTGCAGGCGGGCTGCCTCACCGCCGCTCGCGACGCTGTGGAGCCGACCTTTCCGCGCTCGAGAAAAAGACAGGCCCCGCGCATGCGGGGCCGGATCCGGTGTCGTCGCCGTTCAGCTCTGCGCGTCGCGCTTGGCTTCGATCACCACGACCTGCGCCGGTGCGGCCTGGCGGGCCATTTGCACTTCAGCGCCCGGCTGGGTGGCCAGCAGGTGGACACTGGCCAGCATCGACAGCGTGACGAGGGCGGCGAAACCGAAGGCGGTGGCTTGGCGGGTGACGGTGTGGCGGGTGGACATGTGAGGCTCCTTGAGTGCTTCGACGTGTGTCGATGGAGTGAACTCTAGGGAGCGCCGATGCGCGCTGCCAGGCGCTTGCGACGAAGCGCGGCGCTGCCGGACCGAACTGCCGCAGGTGCCGATGAACCGGAGCCGGGTCAACCGCCCGGCCGGCCGCCAGGGGGCCGCTCGGCCCATGCCAGGGCGTGCAGGCAGTCCAGGCACAGGCAGCCCTGGAACTGTTCTCGCAACCTGGCCTGCAGCGACAGGTCCAGCGTGACCGTGGTGCAGGCGCAGGGGCCGGGCCCGACCGCACCGCAGGCGAAGAGGCCACCGCAGCGCGGGCAACGATCGGTCGCTGCCGGGTCGCTGTTCACCGCGAGAACAGCGCCCGATGCTGGTCGCGCAGCAGGTTCTTCTGCACCTTGCCCATGGCATTGCGCGGCAGCTCGCGCACCACGAAGACCTGCTTGGGTATCTTGAAGTTGGCGATCTGCGTGCGCAACTGCGCCGCGATGGCGGCACCGTCGACGGTGGCGCCGGCCCGGGGCACGACCACGGCCACCACCGCTTCGCCGAAGTCCGGGTGCGGCACACCGACCACGGCCGATTCGGCCACGCCCGGCAGCTCGTTGATGGTGCCTTCGATCTCGGCCGGGTAGACGTTGTAGCCGCCGCTGATGATGAGGTCCTTGCTGCGGCCGACGATGGTCACGAAGCCGTCGGCGTCGATGCGTCCGACGTCGCCGGTCTTGAACCAGAGGTCGGGGGTGAACTCGTCGGCGGTCTTCTCGGGCATGCGCCAATAGCCCTTGAAGACGTTGGGCCCCTTGACCTCGATGCCGCCGATCTCGCCGGCCGGCAGCGGGTGGCCCTTGTCGTCGTGCACGCGCACGCCCACGCCGGGCAAGGGCAGGCCCACGGTGCCGCCGCGGCGCGCACTCTCGGGGCGGTAGGGGTTGGAGGTGAGCATCACCGTCTCGCTCATGCCGTAGCGTTCCAGGATGGTGTGCCCGGTGCGCTCGCGAAAGGCGTTGAAGGTCTCGATCAGCAAGGGCGCCGAGCCGCTGACGAACAGGCGCATGTTGCGGCACGCTTCGCGCGTCAGGCCGGGCTCGGCCAGCATCCGCACGTAGAGCGTGGGCACGCCCATGAACACCGTGGCCTCGGGCAGCCGCGCCACCACCGCGCGGGCGTCGAAGCGGTTGAACCAGACCATGCGGCTGCCGTTGAGCAGCGCGCCGTGCGAGGCCACGAACAGGCCGTGCACGTGGAAGATGGGCAGCGCGTGGATCAGCACGTCGCCCGGCTTCCAGCCCCAGTAGTCCTTGAGCACGCGCGCGTTGGACAGCAGGTTGCCGTGCGTCAGCATGGCGCCCTTGCTGCGCCCGGTGGTGCCGCTGGTGTAGAGGATGGCGGCCAGGTCGGATGCCGAGCGCGGCGCCGGCTCGTGCGTGTCGGGCTGGAAGGCGGCGCGGTCGAGCAGGGTGCCGGTGCGGTCGTCGTTGAGCGTGTAGACGTGCTTCGTCCCGGCCAGGAAGGCGATTTTGCTGACCCAGCCGAAGTTGACGCCTGCGCACACCACCACCGCCGGCTCGGCATTGCCGATGAAATATTCGATCTCGGCGGCCTGGTAGGCGCTGTTCAGCGGCAGGTACACGTGCCCGGCGCGCAGCACCGCCAGGTAGAGCATGAGCGCCTCGACGCTCTTGTCCACCTGCACGGCGATGCGGGAGTCGGGCGGCAACTCGAGCGAGCCGATGAGGTTGGCCAGCATCGCCGTGCCGCGCTCGAGGTCGCGCCAGCTGTAGCGCAGCGGCTCGGGCGTGTCGGCCGTCTCGATGGCCGTGGCGTCGAGGTCGGCCGGAAAGGCCGCGCGCAGGGCGGTGAACAGGTTGCCGGTCGACATGTCAGTACCGCCCGGCCGTTCCGAAGGTGCTGACAGCCCCCTTGGGGGGTACCGAGCGCAGTGAGGTTGGGGGTTTCATTTCAGTCCAGCTTGGCCCCGGAGGTCCTGACCACATTGGCCCAGCGCTTGACTTCGTTGGCGACGAAGCGGCCGAAGTCGTCGCCCCACAGGTCGGGCGTCTCGGTGCCGAGGCTGGTCCACTGCGCCTTGAGCTCATTGCTGTTGAGGGCCTGGCGCATGGCGGCCTGCATGGCGCTCACGGCGTCGCGCGGGGTGCCTTTGGGCGCCCAGATGCCGTACCAGGTGGCGACCTTGTAGGTGGGCACGCCGGCCTCTGCGGCGGTGGGTACGTCGGGGAAGGCCACGGCACGCTTGTCGGCGGCCACCGCGATGGCGCGCAGCCGCCCGCCCTTGATGTGTGCTGCCGAAGAACCCAGGCCGTCGAACATCATGTCCACCTGGCCGGCGATCAGGTCCTGCAGCGCCGGGCCGGCACCGCGGTAGGGGATGTGGGTGATGAAGGTCCCGGTCTGCAGCTTGAACAGCTCGCCGGCCAGGTGGTGCGAGGTGCCGTTGCCGGCCGACGCGTAGTTCAGCCGGCCCGGGTTCTTCCGCAGGTGGTCGAGCAATTGCGCCAGCGTGGTGGCCTGCACCTTGCCCGGGTGCACGACGATGACCTGCGGCACGCTGGAGACCAGGCCCACGGGGACGAAGTCCGCCAGGATGTCGTAGTCGAGCTTGGGGTACATGCTGGGCGCGATCGAGTGGTGCACCGCGCCCATGAAGTAGGTGTAGCCGTCGGGGGCGGCCTTGGCCGCGACCGAGGCGCCGACCGTGCCGCCGGCGCCGCCCTTGTTGTCGATCACGAACTGGCGGCCGAGGTTCCTGCCCATGGCGCCGAACAGCGGCCGCGCGAAGGCGTCGGTGCCACCGCCGGGCGGAAAGGGCACGACGATGGTCACCGGCCGGCTCGGCCAGCCGCTGCCCTGGGCGCGCACCCAGGGCGTGCCGAGGGCGGCAGCGCCGGCCAGCAATGCGTGGCGGCGAGTGGGATGTGTCATGGGTTGGTCTCCGGCGTTGAGTCTTGGGGTCGGGAGCGGCCCGGTGTCGGGACCGGTTCAGGTCAGGGCGGCAATGGCACGCGAGCGTGCCACTTCGCCGTGCCGGAACTTCGTGTGGCTGGCCTCGACCTGGGCCAGGTCGTAAAGGTAGTTGACCATCATGCCGAACGATTGCCTGAGACCCGGCCCCGACATGTTGCCACGCGGATTGAGCCGCTCCAGCCGTGCGCCATTGTCGAGGTGGAAGCGCGCCACCGGGTCGCCGGCAGGCGTCGGCGCCAGGCACAGCAGGTAGGCGCTGCAAAGCAGCTGCAACGCCTTCGTGCCTTCGTCGCCCAGGTTGTCGTGCACCGCGGGGCCCTGCAGGGCGGCGAGGTCGCCTCGGCACAGCAGGCGCAGCTTCTCGCGTGCCGCCTGCAACTCCGCGATGGCCGCCTTGCGCAGCCCCGGCAGGGCGGCGAAGTCGGGCTCGGACAGCAGCCAGTGCGCCAACCCCGGTACCGGCGACAGGGTGCAGAAGGTACGCAGCCGCGGCAGTTCGCGCTGCAGTTGCTGGGCCACCGACTTGATGAGGAAGTTGCCCAGCGACACGCCGCGCAGCCCCGGCTCGCAGTTGCTGATGCTGTAGAACGCCGCGACGCGGAAGCGGTCGGGCGGCAGCGGCGTGCTGGTCTTGTCGATCAGCGGCGCAATGGCGTTCGGCATTTCCGGCAGCAGCGCCACCTCGACGAAGATCAGCGGCTCGTCGTGCAGCTGCGGGTGGAAGAACGCGAAGCAGCGGCGGTCCGGTTGCAGACGGCGGCGCAGGTCGTCCCAGCCGTCCACCGCGTGCACGGCCTCGTGGTGGATGATCTGCTCCAGCAATCGCGCGGGTGAGTTCCAGTCCACGCGCCTCATCTGCAGGAAACCCGGGTTGAACCAGGATGTCAGCAGGTGCAGCAGGTCGGCCTCGATGGCCGCCAACTCGGGGCGTTGCGGCAGCCGCCTGTGCAGCGCGCGCCGCAGGCGCAGCACGGCCGCGGTGCCCCCCGGCATGCGGTTGAGGCGGCGCAGGAGTTCCTGGCGCGGCGGCTCGACGGCTTGGGTCAGTGCCATCAGCGTGGTGGCGGCGGGCGCCGCGGCATAGGCCTGGGCTGCGCTCAGGACGGCCTGCGGATCGGGGCTGAGGTCCAGTGCAAGGTAGTCGAAGAATTCGTCGAGTGGCCCGTCGGCCAGCTCCTCGAGCCGCTCGATGATCTGGCCGGCGATGACCATGCCGCCCAGCTCGCCGTTCTCCGACAGCAGGCGCGTGCAATCCAGCATCATGCGCCGCAGGGCGCGCGCGGTGCGCTGGCGCGCTGCGGCGTGGCGGATTTCATCGAGCAATTCGGGGCTCCCGAGGGTTTGCGCGTTTGGCCAGCTGACGGCGCCGCTCGATCAGGCGCATCAAGCGGCGCAGAGGGCTGGCGTCGCGGTCGGTGCGCAGCAACGTCCCTGCCATTCCGGCATGGTATGTCCGCCACGGCAGGATCGCTGACCGGGTTAGCCCCTGCTCGGGCCGGTCAGCCCGGCCCCGCCGTGGCGCCAGCGCGCCGAGCGCGCACCCAACCATCGCCGCGCAGGCTACATTGCCGCCTGCCGTCTCGTCGCCTGCCACCATGCCCGCCCCCGCATCCACCCTGCCACTGGACGCCGACGCCGTGCTCGCGCTCGCCGCGAAGAGCATGTTCGACATCTTTGCCGGCACGGCGCTGGGCACCATGGTCGTCGACCGCGAGCACCGCATCGTGTGGATCGACGATGGCTACCGGCGTTTCCTGCCCGCCCTGGGCCATGCCGAGGACGACTTCGTCGGCCGCCGCGTCGAAGAGGTGGTGCCCAACACGCTGATGGGCCAGGTGATCGACAGTGGTCGGCCCATCCTGGTGGATCTGCTCACCAACCAGGCCGGGACCTTCCTCGTGAGCCGACTGCCGCTGCGTGATGACGCCGGGCGTGTCATCGGCGCCCTGGGCTTCGTGCTGCTCGACCACCCCGAAACGACGATGCAGCCGCTGATCGCCAAATTCAGCCGCCTGCAGTCCGAGCTGGATGCCGCGCGCCGGCAGCTGGCCGAGCAGCGGCGGCCCAGGTACACGATCGCCAGCTTCATCGGCAGCAGCCCGGTGGCGCTGGAGGTCAAGCGCCAGGCGCGGCGGGTGGCGCAGATCGGCAGCACGGTGCTGCTGCTGGGCGAGACGGGCACCGGCAAGGAGTTGCTGGCGCAGGGCATCCACGCCGCGAGCGCGCGCGCGGCGAAGCGCTTCGTCGGCGTCAATATCGCCGCCGTGCCCGAGACGCTGCTGGAGGCGGAGTTCTTCGGCGTCGCCCCCGGTGCCTACACCGGCGCCGACCGCCGCGGGCGCGAGGGCAAGTTCAAGCATGCCGATGGCGGCACGCTGTTCCTGGACGAAATCGGCGACATGCCGCTGGCGCTGCAGAGCAAGCTGCTGCGCGCGCTGCAGGAGCAGGAGATCGAGCCGCTGGGCAGCAACCGTGTCGAGCGCATCGACGTGCGCATCATTGCCGCCACCAGCCGCGATCTGGCGGCGATGGTGGCCGCCGGCAGTTTCCGCGCCGACCTGTACTACCGTCTGAACGTGCTGCCGATCCGCCTGCCGGCACTGCGCGAACGGCTGGCCGACCTGGAGGCGCTGGTGGAATCGCTGTCGGAGGACATCGCCCGGCGCAGCGGCCTGCCGGCACGCAGTGTCTCGCCGGAGGCGTTGGCTCTGCTCGCGCGGCGGGCCTGGCCCGGCAACATCCGCGAGTTGCGCAACGCGCTGGAGCAGGCGGCGCTGATGACCGACGACCTGGTGCTGGAGCCGCGGCATTTCGACGGTGCGGGTGGCGTCGCGGTGCCGGCTTCGACGCCGGCGGCCGTGCCGGCAGCGGCGACTGCGGTGCTGCAGTCGGCGCCCACCGTCGCCCCGCTCGACTTGCCGACCGCGGCACCTGCGAACCTGCGGCCGTTGAGCGAGCAGGTGGCGGAGGTCGAGCGCGCAGCTATCGCCGCCGCCCTGCGTCGCTGCGGCGGCAACCGGATGTTGGCAGCACGGCAACTGCGCATGTCGCGCGCAGCTTTGTACGAGCGGCTCGGGCGGTGGCCGGAACTCACCCTACTGAATTGAGGGGCGGACCCGCGAGCCATCGCCATGTGTATGAATGTCGGGCATTTGCTTCGTCTGAAAATCAGACGACTCGCGATGTCGACTGTCCGATAGCTGGGCGATCAATGCGCGGCCCCACGCCGATTTGAGGGAAATCGGCCCGGATGAGGTCTGGAAGTCAGGGTTTGCACTGATTGGGTGCGCTCCGGCATGTGGATTGCATATCCTGTCTCAGTCGCGCCCCATCTCGAGGTGGCGCCCGCCCCCCAAGAGGAGACCTCCCGCATGCAACGCCGACTGTTCCAGACCACCCTGATTGCCTCCGCCTTGAGCCTGGCCGCGCTGGCCGCCGTCGCGCAGTCCAAGAACGAGGTCAAGATTGCCATCATCGCCAGCAAGACCGGTGCGCTGGAAGCCTATGCGAAGCAGACCATCGTCGGCTTCCAGATGGGCCTGGACTACGCCACCGGCGGCACCATGGCGGTGGCGGGCAAGAAGCTGGTGGTGATCGAGAAGGACGACCAGGGCAAGCCCGACGTGGGCAAGGCACAACTGGCCGCCGCCTATGCCGACGACAAGGTCGACATCGCCGTGGGCCCGACGGCTTCACCGGTGGCGCTGGCCATGCTGCCGGTGGCCGAGGAATACAAGAAGATCCTGCTCGTGGAGCCGGCGGTGGCCGACTCGATCACCGGCGACAAGTGGAACAAGTACATCTTCCGCACCGGCCGCAACAGTTCGCAGGATGCAGCCGCCAACGCCGCCGCGCTGGACGTGGCAGGCAACAACGTCGTGACGCTGGCGCAGGACAACGCCTTCGGCCGCGACGGCATCAAGGCCTTCAAGGAGTACATCAAGAAGGCCAAGTTCGTGCACGAGGAGTATCTCCCGGCCGGCACCACCGACTTCACCGCGGGCTTGCAGCGCATCGTCGACAAGCTGAAGGACCAGCCGGGCAAGAAATACGTCTGGGTGGTGTGGGCCGGCGCGCCTTCGCCGTTCAGCAAGTTCGCCGAGCTCGAGTTGAAGAAGCGCTACGGCATCGAGATGGCCACCGGCGGCAACATCCTGCCGGCGATGGTGGCCTACAAGCAGTTCCCGGGCATGGAAGGCGCGCTGTACTACTACTTCGCGATCCCCAAGAACAAGGCCAACGACTGGCTGGTGGCCAACCACTACAGCAAGTTCAAGAGCCCGCCCGACTTCTTCACCGCCGGCGGCATGAGCGCCGCCATCGCGGTGGTCGAGGCACTGAAGAAGACCAATGGCGACACCAGCACCAACAAACTGATCGCCACCATGGAGGGCATGTCCTTCGAGACGCCCAAGGGCACGATGACCTTCCGCAAGGAGGACCACCAGGCGATGCAGGACATGTACCACTTCCGCATCAAGGACGACCCGGCCTTCGCCTGGGGTGTCCCCGAGCTGGTGCGCGAGATCAAGGCCAGCGAGATGGCCATTCCGATCCGGAACAAGCGCTGATCGCCGTTGGCGCTCAGCGCCTTGCGCTGAACACTTCGCTCCCCCGAGCCCCCTCCGGGAGGGGGCTCCAGTCAGGTTGACGAGCCCGGCCTTCGGGCCGGGCAGCACTGCCCATGCTCGAGACGATCGATCTCACCATCCGCTTCGGCGGCCATGTGGCCGTCGACCGTGTCTCGTGCCGCTTCGAGCCCGGCACGCTGACGTCGATCGTCGGCCCCAACGGCGCCGGCAAGACCACGTACTTCAACCTGATCAGTGGCCAGTTGCCGGCCAGCGAAGGTCGCGTGCTGCTCGATGGCGAGGACATCACCAGGCTGCCGGCGCCGACGCGCACCCGCAAGGGCCTGGGCCGCGCGTTCCAGCTCACCCAGCTGTTCCCCAACCTGACGGTGCTGGAGAACGTGCGCCTGGCGGTGCAGGCACGCTGCGGCGGCGGCCTGCAGCTGCTGTCGGTGTGGCTGGACCGCAAGGCCTGGATCGATGAAGCCGGCGAGCTGCTGCGCCAGGTGCAGCTGGGCGACAAGCTGCAGCAGCACGCGGCCGCGCTGCCGCACGGCGACCAGCGCAAGCTGGAAGTGGCGCTGCTGATGGCTTTGGATCCCAAGGTCTACATGTTCGACGAGCCCACCGCCGGCATGAGCGTGGACGACGTGCCGGTGGTGCTGGACCTCATTCGCGCGCTGAAGGCCCGCAAGGACCGCACGATCCTGCTCGTGGAGCACAAGATGGACGTCGTGCGCGAGCTTTCGGACCGCATCGTGGTGCTGCACAACGGACAACTGGTGGCCGACGGCGAGCCCGCGGAAGTCATCGCCTCGCCCGTCGTCCAGCAAGCCTACCTCGGTGGCGCTGCCACCGAGGCAGGCCCAGGGCCTGAACAGGACCGCTCCCCCTCCCGGCCCTCCCCCTCCAAGAGGGGGAGCTCCCAGCATGTCTGACGGACTTCTCTGCGTGCGTGGTGTGCACACGCACATCGGGGCGTACCACATCCTGCACGGCGTGGATCTCGAGGTGCCCGAGGGCCAGGTCACCATGCTGCTCGGCCGCAACGGCGCCGGCAAGACGACGACATTGCGCACGATCATGGGCCTGTACCCGGCCAGCCAGGGCGAAATCCGCTTCCGCGACCAGGCCATCCAGGCCCGCGAGACGCCCGACATCGCGCAGATGGGCATCGCCTACGTGCCCGAGACCATGGGCATCTTCACCGACCTCACGGTGCAGGAGAACATGGTGCTCGCCGCCCGCGGCGCGCGTCATGCGGGCGAACTGGACAAGGCGCGGCTGGACTGGATCTTCGGCCTCTTTCCGGCGCTGAAGAAATTCTGGCTCTACCCTGCCGGCAAGCTCAGCGGCGGGCAGAAGCAGATGCTGGCGGTGGCGCGCGCCATCGTCGAGCCGCGTGCGTTGATCCTCATCGACGAGCCGAGCAAGGGCCTGGCGCCGTCGATCATCCAGAACCTGATCGGTGCGCTGCGCGAACTGAAGGCGCAGCGCACGACCATCCTGCTGGTGGAGCAGAACTTCCAGATGGCGCGCGCGCTGGGCGACACGGTCGCCGTGATGGACGACGGCCGCGTCGTGCACCGCGGCACGATGGCCGAACTGGCCGAAGACGAAGCCCTGCAGCAGCGGCTGCTGGGCCTGTCGCTGGGAGCCCACGCATGACGACATCGACCGTGGTCGCGCCGGACGCCGCTGCCGAGGCCATCCCGAGAGCCCGCTTCGACTGGCGGCCGATCGCGCTGCTGGTGGCGGTGATGGTGCTGGGCGTACCCGCCATCGGCAGCTCCAGCACCTGGCTCACGCTCACCGTGGCGGGCCTGGCGATGGGGCTCATCATCTTCGTCATCGCCTCGGGGCTGACGCTGATCTTCGGCCTCATGGACGTGCTGAATTTCGGCCACGGCGTCTTCATCGCGCTCGGCGCCTTCGTCGCCACCAGCGTCATGGGTTATGGCGCCGGCGCCGGTTGGGGTGGCTTCGCCAGCATCTTTTCGGCCATGGTGGTGGCGATGGCGGTGGCCGGCGCGGTGGGGTGGGCGTTCGAGCGGATCATCGTGCGCCCGGTCTACGGCCTGCACCTCAAGCAGATCCTCATCACCATGGGCGGCATGATCGTCGGTGAGGAGATCATCAAGGTCATCTGGGGGCCGCTGCAGATCGCGCTGCCGTTGCCCGACGAACTGCGTGGCGCCTGGCTGTTCGGCGACGCGGCGATCGAGAAATACCGCGTGCTGGCGGCGGCCATCGGCCTCCTGGTGCTGGCCGCGCTGGTGTTCACGCTCAACCGCACCAAGATCGGCCTGCTGATCCGCGCAGGCGTGCAGGACCGTTCGATGGTCGAGGCACTGGGTTACCGCATCCGGAGGCTGTTCGTCGGCGTCTTCGTCGCAGGCTCGGCGCTGGCGGGGCTGGGCGGCGTGCTCTGGGGGCTGTACCAGCAGAGCGTCACGCCGCAGATCGGTGCCCAGGTGAACGTGCTGATCTTCATCGTCATCATCATCGGCGGCCTGGGCTCGACCTTCGGCTGCTTGGTCGGGGCGCTGCTGGTGGGCCTGATGGCCAACTACACCGGCTTCCTGGCGCCCAAGGTGGCGCTGTTCTCGAACATCGCGCTGATGGTGGCGATCCTGCTGTGGCGCCCGCAGGGCCTGTACCCGGTCACGAACCGATAGTCATGAAGCCCCCAAGCTCACTGCGTTCGCTGCCATCCGGCCTGCATGCCGGATGTCGTTCGCCAGCCACTCGCGAGCGCGCAGGCGCTCGCTCGGTGCCGGCTCACCCCCCCGAGGGGGCTCTTGCAGCGGCCCGGCAGAGCCGGTTCCGCGCAAGGCCTTGGCTGCCATGCTGAACCGCCTGCTCTCGCACGACGGTCCGCGCAGCAAGTGGCTGGCGGCTGCGCTCGTCGTCATCCTCGTCGCGCTGGCCTTGGCGCCCTTCCTGTTCCCGGGTGCGAAGTCGATGTCGGTGGTGGCCAAGGTGCTGGTCTTCATCCTGCTCGTCGCCAGCTACGACCTGCTGCTGGGCTACACCGGCATCGTCAGCTTCGCGCACACGATGTTCTTCGGCATCGGCGCCTATGGCATCGCGATCGCCAGCGAGAAGCTCGGCGCCGGTTGGGTCGCCATCGGGCTGGGGCTGCTCGCCGCCATCGCCGTCTCGGTGCTGCTGTCGTTGCTGATCGGCCTGTTCAGCCTGCGCGTGAAGGCGATCTTCTTCGCCATGATCACGCTGGCCGTGGCCACGGCCTTCCAGACCCTGGCTTCGCAGCTGAGCGACTTCACCGGCGGCGAGGACGGTCTGACCTTCCGCAGCCCGGAGTGGCTCAGCCCGTCCTTCGAACCCTTCGAGACCGAGGTCTTCGGCCTGCTGATCGACGGCAAGGCGCTGACCTACTGGCTGCTGTTCGTGGTCGTGCTCGTGCTCTTCCTGCTGATCCTGCGCATCGTCAACTCGCCCTTCGGCCGCGTGCTGCAGGCGATCCGCGAGAACGACTTCCGTGCCGAGGCCATCGGCTACCGCACGGTGGTCTACCGCACGCTGAGCAACGTGCTCGCGGCACTGTTCGCCACCATCGCCGGCGCGTTGCTGGCGCTGTCGCTGCGCTACGTGGGTCCGGACACGACCCTGTCCTTCGAGATCATGCTCGACATCCTGCTCATCGTCGTCATCGGCGGCATGGGCACGCTGTACGGTGCGGTCGTCGGTGCCGTGCTGTTCGTGCTGGCGCAGGCCTACCTGCAGGACCTGCTGGCCATGGGCGCCGGCGCGGTGCAGGGCGTGCCCGTGCTGCAGGACGTGATCGCGCCCGACCGCTGGCTGCTGTGGCTGGGCGTGTTGTTCGTGCTGTCCGTCTACCACTTCCCCACCGGCGTGGTGGGCCGGCTGCGGGCTCTGGCACTGAAGGCGCCCCGATGATCGAAGGCACGTCGAACTACCTCGTCTGCGAGGGCCGCGAGATCCACTACACCGAATGGGGTGCGGCGCACCGCGAGGTCGTCATCGCCTGGCATGGCCTGGCGCGCACCGGGCGCGACATGGACGCCATCGCGGCGGCCCTGGCGCACCGCTGGCGCGTGATCTGCCCGGACACCCTCGGCCGCGGCCTGAGTCAGTGGAGCCCGGCCCCGCAGGCCGAATACTGCCTGGCCTTCTACGAGAAGCTCGCGGTGTCGCTGCTGGATCAACTGGGCATCGGGCACTGCCACTGGCTCGGTACCTCGATGGGCGGCGCCATCGGCCTGAAGGCCGCCGCGGGCCCGCTGCGCGGCCGCATCCGGCGCCTGGTGCTCAACGACATCGGCCCGCAACTGGCCGAACCCGCCGTGCAACGCATCCGCAGCTATGCCGGCAGCCCGCCGGCCTTCGCGACGATGGCCGAGCTGGAAGGCTTCTTCCGCACCGTCTACGCGCCTTACGGCTGGCTCAGCGATGCCATGTGGCGCCACCTCGCCGAGACCTCCATGCGCCGCCTGCCCGACGGCCGCGTCACGCCGCATTACGACCCGGCCATGGTGCAGCAGTTCCTGCACCACCCGGATGACTATCTGCAGTGGGACGCCTGGGATACGCTCGAGCTGCCGGTGTTGTGCCTGCGCGGTGAATTTTCCGACCTGCTGCTGCCCGAGACCGCCGAGGCGATGCGGGCCCGCGGGCCGCGGGCGGTGGTCGTCACGATCCCCGGCTGCGGTCATGCGCCAGCGCTCAACACGGCCGAGCAGTTCGCGCTCGTGGAACGCTTCTTCGGCGGCAACTGACCTGCCCCTCACCCACCCTGGCGGCAGGGGGCAACGCACGGTGCCGCGCCGGCGGCTACGCCGCAGGCTGGATCGGGATGCGCCGCTCGCTGCCGGCGCCCGCGCGCGAGCGCAATTGCCCGCAGCCGCCGTCCACATCCTGTCCGGCCGAACGCCGCAGCTTCGTCAGGATGCCGCGCCGGTTGAGCGCGCGCGCCATCTCTGCCGCACGCTCCCACGGCGGGCGCCGGAACGCCAGGCCGGCGACCGCGTTGTAGGGGATCAGGTTCATCATCGCGTAGCGGCCGGACAGCAGCGCCACGATGCCTTCCACTTCGTCGTCGCCGTCGTTGACGCCCTCGATCAGGGTCCACTGGTACTGGATCGGGTAGCCCGTCGCACGCGCGTAGGCTTCGCCGGCGGCCGCCAGTTCGGCGGGAGCGATCCGCGGCGCGCGCGGCAGCAGTTCGGCGCGCAGCGCGGCGTGGGTGCTGTGCAGCGACAGCGCCAACGCCGGCTTCACGTGCCCGCGTGGCAAGCGCTCGAAGACCCGCGCATCGCCCACCGTCGAGAAGACCAGGTTCTTGTGGCCCACGGCGCCGGCCGTGCCCAGCAAGTCGATGGCCTCGAGCACGTTGTCGAGGTTGTGTGCCGGCTCGCCCATGCCCATGAACACGACGCGCCTGACCGGCCGGCGCGTGCGCGCCAGCGCCACCTGTGCCACGATCTCCGCGCTGCCGAGCTGGCGTTGCAGCCCGCCTTGGCCGGTCATGCAGAACACGCAACCCACCGCGCAGCCGACCTGGGTCGACACGCACAGGCCTTCTCGCGGCAGCAGCACGGCCTCCACGGTCTGGCCGTCGGCCAGGGCCACCAGCATCCGCGCCGAACCGTCCTCGGCCGCGTGCTCCGACTGCAGCCGCGCCAGTCCGGCCAGTTCGTCGCTCAGCGCCGGCAGGTCGGCACGCAACGCCTGCGGCAGGAAGTCCTCGAGCCTGCGCCGGCCGCTGGCCTGCGGCAGCGCCTGCGCCCAGCGCCGCAGCACATGAGCTTCGTGGCGGGGCCCGGCGCCCATGAGGCGCAGGCGTTGCCGGATGTCTTCAACGCGCATGGCGCAGGGGGGCGTGGCGGTGGCGCCGGCAGTGGCTCACCTGCGCCTGGCAGACGCCTACACGCCGCCTTCGCCGCGAATCGACTCCCGGCCCTTGGCATCGCGCGTCTTGCCCAGGGCGGTTTCCAGCGCTCGAAGCATCTTGTCGGCGGCACCGTGCACGGCGTCTGCCACCTTGCCGGCGTTGTGGCTCACGGCCACCGGCTGGCGGCCGGTCAGGCGGGCTTCCAGCAGGCAGCGCTTCTCATCGCCGCCGACTCGCGTGCCGTTGACGTCGCTCAGGTGCACCTCGATGCGAGTGACCTGGTCGCGGAACCGACCCAGTTTGTCCTTGAGTTCACGTTCCACCCACGCGGTCAGCGACTCCGCACCTTGAACATGGCTGTCGGTCTTGAGTTGGACTTGCATACGCCCTTCCTTGTACTTCACAAACACAGGATTCTGTGCGACGGCGGTGGCTCAGGCCGAAGCCCCTGCTGCGCGGGCCACGGCCTTGCGCAACTCCTCGGCCCACAGCACGGCGCTGGCCAGTGCCACCAGCGGCAGCAGCGTCGCGGCCGACAGCGGCACGGTGTGGAACAACGCATTCATCGGCGGCGCGTACAGCACCAGGCCCTGCAAGCAGCCACGCTCAGGCCCAGCCCGCCCAGCAGCCAGGGGTTCTTCAAGAGGCCGAGCCGCAGCGCCGAGCGCGTGGCCGACTGGCAGTTGAGCACGTTGAACCACTGGCACATGGCCAGCAGCGTGAAGGTCTCGGTGCGCACCTGGTCGATCGTCGACGCCCTGGTCCAGGCGCCAGGCGAACCAGCCGAAGGTGACGAGCACCGCGATGGCGGCCATCAGCACCACGCGGGCGAGCATCGTGCGGTCCACCAGCGGGTCGTTGCGCGGCACCGGCGCGCGCTTCATCTCGTCGCCGTCGGGCGGGTCCATCACCAGGTTCACGGTCAGCGTGCCCTCGGTGACGATGTTGATCCACAGGATCTGCACCGCGGCCAGCGGCAGCGGGTAGCCGCCCAGCAACGCCAGCAGCAGCACCGCGACCTCGTCGATCGAGGTCGCGAACAGGTACAGGATGACCTTCTTCAGGTTGCCGTAGACCACGCGCCCCTGCTCGACGGCGCCGACGATGGTGGCGAAGTTGTCGTCGGTGACGACGATCTTGGCCGCGCTCTTGGCGACCTCGGTGCCGGTGATGCCCATCGCCACGCCGACATCGGCGCGCGCCAGCGCCGGCGCGTCGTTGACGCCGTCGCCGGTCATCGCCACCACCTCGCCGCGCGCCTGCAGCGCCTCGACGATGCGCAGCTTCTGCGCCGGCTGCACGCGCGCGAAGACGGCGATGCGTGGCAGCTCGTCGCGCAGGTCGGCCTCGCCCATGCGCTCGAGTTCGGCGCCGTCGACGGCGCGGTCGCCCTCGCGCGCAATGCCGAGTTCGCGCGCGATCGCCAGGCCGGTGAGCTTGTGGTCGCCGGTCACCATCAGCGGGCGGATGCCGGCGTCGCGGCACTCGGCCACCGCCACCCTGACCTCCTCGCGCGGCGGGTCGATCTGCCCCACCAGGCCGAGCAGCCGCGCGCGCCCGACGAGGCGGTCGAAGTCCGGCGCCGTGTCCAGCGGCTCGTCGTCGACGGTGGCGAAGGCCAGCACCCGCAGCGCCCGCGCCGCCATCGCATCGGCGGCCGCGTGCGCGGCCGGCAGCGACGACGAGCCTGCTCCGGTGCACAGGCGCAGCACGGCTTCGGGCGCGCCCTTGAGGTAGACGCGCCGCGGCGCGCCGGGCTGCGGGATGGCGCGTGGCCATCAGCTTGCTGTCGGAATCGAAGGGCCATTCGGCTTCGCGCGGCGCTCCGTGCCGCAGCGCCGCGAGGTCGACGCCGGCCTTGGCCGCCAGCACCAGCAGCGCGCCTTCGGTCGGGTCGCCGAGCACGGTCCACGCGGCGCGTTCGTCTTCGGGGGGCACCAGTTCGGCGTCGTTGCACAGCGCCGCGGCCTGCAGCAGCGCAGCCAGCGCCGGCTCGCCGGGATCCACGATCTGCCCGGCCTCGGTGAACTCGCCTTGTGGCGCGTAGCCGATGCCGCGTGACCGCGATCTCGCGGCCACCACCACCTGGGGTGGGTGGCAGCCACAGAGCCACGACCGTCATCTCGTTGCGCGTCAGCGTGCCGGTCTTGTCGCTGCAGATCACGGTGGTGGAGCCCAGCGTCTCCACCGCCGACAGCCGCCGGATGATGGCGCCCCGCGCCGCCATGCGCTGCATGCCCACGGCCAGCGCGATGGTCATCGCCACCGGCAGGCCTTCGGGCACCATCGACACCATCTGGCTGATGGCCACCATCAGCACCTCGGCCAGCGGCAGGTTGCGCCACAGGCCCAGCAGCACCACCAGCGCGAACAGACCCAGCGCCGCTCCCACCAGCCAGCGGCCGAACTGCTCGATGCGCCGCTCCAGCGGCGTCTTCGGCTCCTCGGCGCGTTCGGTCAGGCCGGCGATGCGGCCGACTTCGGTGTGCGTGCCGGTGGCCACCACCACCGCGCGGGCGCGCCCCGCCGTGACGTAGGTTCCCGAATAGACCATGTTGTGGCGGTCGGCCAGGCCGGTGGCTTCGGGCAGCGCCGCCAGCGCCTTGCTCACCGGCACCGATTCGCCGGTCAGCGCGGCCTCGGCCACCTGCAACTGGGCCTGCTCGATCAGTCGCGCGTCGGCGCCCACGGCGTCACCGGCGGCCAGCAGCAGGATGTCGCCCGGGACCAGCTCGCGTGCCTCCAGCAACGCCTCGTGGCCGTCGCGCAGGGCGCGCACGCGCACGCCGGCCAGGCGGCGCAGGGCGGCCATGGAACGCTCGGCGCGGCCTTCCTGGAAGGTGCCGATGAGCGCGTTGACGACGACCACCGCCAGGATCACCGCGGCGTCGCCGTGGTGGCCCAGCGCCACCGCCAGCACCGCGGCCACGAACAGGATGTAGATCAGCGGGCTCTTGAACTGCTGTGCCAGTGTGCGCCACAGCGGCCGCGGCGGCGCTGCGGGCAGGGCGTTCGGGCCGCATTCGGCGGTACGTTGCCGCACCGCCGCCGCCGTCAATCCCTGCGCGGCATGGCTGCCGATGCGCTGAACGGCCTCACTGGCGTCACAGGCGTGCCAGGGTCGTGATGTCGATGCGGAACCTGATGCCATGTCACGGTCGAGCTTACCGATGCCGGGGCCACTGGCGGAGACCCCTGGACTGACCCAGATCAAGGCGGCGCCAGACGGGCAGCGGCACGCCCGGACTGGGGTAGCCTTGCGGGGTCAACAACCGCGACGAGTGACAGCCATGAGCGATATCCGTCAGATCCTGGCCCTGGTGAACGACAGCCCGCGTGCAGACAGGGTGTTGGCGCTGGCCGCGCGCCTGGCCCGCCGCCACGGTGCGGCGCTCTCGGCGCTGCATGCCGTGGAGCCCCTGCACAGCGGCGCCTTCATCTCGGCCGAGGCCGCCAGCGTGGCGGCGTCCTGGGCCGTCGAGACCGAGGCGCAGCGCTACGCCGCCGCCACGGCACGCGTGGCGGCCGCGGCGGCCGCCTTCGGCATCGAGATTGCGCTGCACGGCCTGCGCGGCGAGCCCGTGGCCGACGTGTTGCGCCACGCCGGCACGGCCGATCTGGTGGTGCTGTCGCAGCGCGGCCCGCACGAGGCCGACGGTGCCCCGCGCCACATCCTCGAGCGCCTGATCGTGGGTTCCGGCACCCCGCTGCTGTTCGTGCCGCATGCCGACACCCTGCCCTTGCAGGCCGACGGCGCCCCGCCCTGCGGTCTGCGGGTGCTGGTGGCCTGGTCGCCGTCGCGCGAAAGCGCCCGTGCGCTGCGCGATGCGATGCCGCTGCTGGCCGGGGCCGAGCGTGTGGAGCTGATCCGCTTCGCGCCTGCCGGCGAGACACCACCCGAGCCTCTGGATGCGGTGGCGGCCTACCTGCAACTGCACGGCATCGGCGCCTCGCGCGTGGTGCGACACACGCCGGCGCCGTCGCTGGGTGAACGTCTGCTCGCGGGCTGGACGGTCGACGTGCCGATTGCCGAAGCGTTGCTGTCGCATGCGGCCGACATCGACGCCGACCTGCTGGTGATGGGCGGCTACGGCCACCCGCGCGCCTGGGAGCTGACATTGGGCGGCGTCACGCGAACGATCTTGCAGACGATGACGGTGCCGGTGTTGATGTCGCACTGAGCGCTTCGCCAGCCCGGCGCGGCGGACCGGAGAGTGGAGCCAGGGGGGATGCGCCGACCGATGAAGGACTCGACCGCACTTACCTTGCCGGCCCTTCGCGGCGGTCTGCTGGCCTTGCTGGCCGCCGTCCTGTTCGGCGCCAGCACGCCACTGGTGCAGCGCTTCGGCGCGGGCGTGGGCACCTTCACCACCGCCGCGCTGCTGTACGCCGGCGCGGCCGTGGTGGGCGCGCTGTCACGCCAGAGGGTGGAGCGCGAAGCGCGTGTGGCGGCTGGCGATCTGCCGCGCTTGCTGGCGATGGCCGGCTTCGGTGCCGTGCTGGGGCCGGTGGCGTTGGCCTGGGGCCTGCAGCACACCAGTGGCACCGGCGCTTCGTTGATGCTGACCCTGGAGGCGCTGTTCACCGTGCTGCTGGCCTGGCGGCTGTACCGCGAAACGATGGGCCCGCGTGTCTGGGCGGCGATGCTGCTGTTGCTGGCCGGCGGCGCGCTGCTGGTGCTCGACCAGGGGCGCAGCGGCGGCGGTCAGGTGCTGGGCCTGCTGGCGGTGCTGGTGGCCACCCTGGCCTGGGGGGTCGACAACACCTTGTCGCGGGCGCTGGCCGAGCGCGACCCGAGCCAGGTCGTGATGGCCAAGGCGGCCATCGGCGCCGGCGTGACGCTGCTGCTGGCGTGGGCGGCGGGGGAGTCGCTGCCGGACGCCGGGCGCGCGATGGCTCTGCTTCTGGTGGGTGCGTCCGGCTATGGGCTCAGCCTGCGCTTGTATCTGCTGGCCCAGCGTGCCTTCGGCGCTGCGCGCACCGGTTCCGTCTTCGCGTTTGCGCCGTTCATCGGCGCCGCACTGGCGGTGGCGCTGGGTGAGCGGTCACCGGGGGCGCTGATGGTGGTCGGCAGCGCGCTGATGCTCGCCGGTGTCGTGCTCCACCTGGGGGAGTCGCACGGCCACGAGCATGGGCATGAGGGGATCGAGCACGAGCACGCCCATCGCCACGACGATGGCCACCACGACCATGCGCACGACGCGATGCCGGCGGGTGCGCACAGTCATGCGCATGTGCATCGAGCGGTGCGGCACGCGCATCCGCATGTGCCGGATGTGCATCATGTGCATCGGCATTGAGGCCGGTTTGGTCTCGGTCCGATGGGGGGCGGACTTGTTGCGTACCTGCACCGTTTTTTCTTCGGCTTCCGCTTCCGCTTCCGCTTCCGCTTCCGCGTCGGCTTCGTCTTCGACGGAGATGGCGCACCGTCAACATTGCCGGGTTCCGCCCCGGCGGGCGGGTAACTTTCTTCTGGTGGCCCAGAAGAAAGTCACCAAAGAAGAGGGCCTGAACGCCACCCCGCACGCGTTCTGCACGCTCCGCACGCCCGGCCCAGCGGGCTACTGGATGCCGACAAGAAGATCGCAGCAGCAGCCCGCTCGTACGTTACGGGCTCGCTGCGCTTTGCCCTTGGCTTGCCGACATGGCGGCGCGGGGGCGAGGCGGTGCGGCGGCGAGGCGGTGCGGTCGCGTGGCGATGTGGAGTCCGTCCACCCCGGCTGTCCGACACGGCGATGCGCAGCGAGCCGTAACGGGCCAGTGAGCGGGTGGTGCGATGTGCGGCGATGCTTACCAGTAGCCCGCTGGGCCGGGTGTGCGGAGCATGCAGAACGAGTGTGGGGTGGCGTTCAGGCCCTCTTCTTTGGTGACTTTCTTCTGGGCCACCAGAAGAAAGTTACCCGCCCGCCGGGGCGGAACCCGGCAACGGTGAAGGTCATCCACATTCAACTAGACAGCAAACTGCAGGCCCGCACTCACCACCACCAAATCAGCGCCAGCACGGCCGCCACGACCCACGCCCAGGCCGGCAGGCGCAGCGAACGCTCGTCATCCGCAGTCGAGATCCAACCGTCCCCGACATGGCCGCTGCGCTGATCGGCCTCGGCCTGCATTTCGGCAGCGCGCTCGCGCTGGCGCTCCAGCCCGGCCGATTGCGCCGCCAGCCGCTGCTGCACGATGTACGGCGCCGGCTTGGCCGCATGGGCCTGCAGCGCCGGGCCCAGTTGCGCAACCTGTCGGTGCGCTTCGGCCAGGTCCGGCGCGGTCAGGGTGGCGCCGCAGTGCTGGCAATGCCAGTGGGCATCGGCAGGGAGCGGCGCCCCGCAGGCCCGGCAGACCAGCGCCGCAGGTCGTTCGCCCGTGCGGTGCACGGACGCCCCGGCGGTGGCGCCTTCGGGGTCGAGCGCGTGCGCCAGCCGTGCCACGTCCACCACCGCCGGCACCGAGCGGCACCAGCCGCACACGGTGTCCGTGGCGCCGACGGCGCCGCCGCAGTTCACGCAGTGCAGCCCCTCGGGCCGCTGCAGCGCCCGTGCGCGGTCGGCCGACGACATCGGCCGCAGCAGGCCCTTTTCATTGAGGAACTCGCCGAAGGTCTGCCAGGCGCCGTGCCGCTGCAGGCATTCGAGCTGGAGCGAGCGCCCCCAGCGCGTGCGGTTGTGCACCGTGCGCACGGCACCGTGGCAGTGCGGGCAGCCGAGTTCCCGGCGCAAGGGCTGGTGAGCCAGCGACTGCGCTGCCGCCATCTCGCCGATCAGCGCCAGCAGGCCCGGGCCCGACAGGCGCGCCGATTCGACGACGTCGAACCACACCAGGTGGCAGGGCGCGCACAGGTCGATCTCGATCGCGCTGCCATAGTGCCCCGGCAACTGCAGCACGCGCATGGGCGCGCCGCAGTTGCTGCAGGCCAGCGTGTCGGCGTCTGGCGCCACGGCGGATGCGCCCGGCCCGGGGGCTCCGGTTCAGCCGCCGGTGCGCGTGCGAGCGGTCTCGTCGGCCAGCGACGCGGCTGCGGCGGCCACGGTGGCCGCGATGTCGTCCGCGGTGTGCGCCGCGCTCACGAAGCCGGCTTCGTACAGCGCCGGCGCCAGGTACACGCCGCGGTCGAGCATGCCGTGGAAGAAGCGGTTGAAGCGCTCCTTGTCGGTGCCCATCACCACGCCGTAGTTCTGCGGCAACTCGCCGGCGAAGAAGAAGCCGAACATGCCGCCTTCGCTGTCGCCGACCATCGGAAGGCCCGCCTGCCGCGCGGCAGCGGTCAGGCCGTCGACCAGCGATCGGGTTCGCGCCGACAGCGCTTCGAAGAACCCGGGTCTCGAGATCTCCTTCAGCGTCGCCAGGCCGCAGGCGGTGGCCACCGGGTTGCCACTCAGCGTGCCGGCCTGGTAGACCGGGCCCAGCGGCGCGAGCTGGCTCATGATGTCCCTCGTGCTGCCGAAAGCCGCCAGCGGCATGCCGCCGCCAATGACCTTGCCGAACACGCTCATGTCGGGCTTGAAGCCGGGGATCAGCCGTGCATAGACGCTCTGCGCGCCGCCCAGCGCGACCCGGAAACCCGTCATCACCTCGTCGAAGGCGAGCAGCGCGCCGTGCTGCGTGCAGAGTTCCCGCAGCCGCTTCATGAAAGGCACGCTCGCCCGCACGAAGTTCATGTTGCCGGCGATCGGCTCGATCATCACGCAGGCGATCTGCGCGCCGTGCGACGTGAAGGCCTCTTCCAATTGCGCGACGTTGTTGTACTCGAGCACCAGCGTGTGCTGAACGACTTCGGGCGGCACGCCGGCGCTGGTGGGGTGGCCGAAGGTGGCGAGCCCCGAACCGGCCTTGACCAGCAAGGCATCGGCGTGGCCGTGGTAGCAGCCTTCGAACTTGACGATCTTGCTGCGCCCGGTGGCACCGCGGGCCAGCCGGATGGTGCTCATGCCGGCTTCCGTGCCGCTGCTCACCAACCGCACTTGCTCCACGCTGGGCACGAGGCCGATGATGGCCTCGGCGAGCTCGATCTCGCGCTCGGTGGGCGCGCCGAAGCTGAAGCCGTCGGCCGCCGCCTTCTGCACGGCTTCCAGCACGGCCGGATGACCGTGGCCGAGGATCATCGGGCCCCAGGAGCCGATGTAGTCGATGTAGCGCCGGCCTTCGGCGTCCCAGAGGTACGGGCCCAGCGCGCGGCTGATGAAGCGAGGCGTGCCGCCGACGGCGCGGAAGGCGCGCACGGGCGAATTGACACCGCCGGGAATGACGCGCTGCGCGCGTGCGAAGAGCTCTTCGTTGGTCGCCATCTCGTCTGTCGCCTAAAGCATGAGTGATTTTCGTCGCGAGCGTGTCGAGCCTGGGTCGAGGAGCGCAGCCGTACACCCGTACGGCGAGCACCGCAGGCCCGGGATCGGCAGGCGCAGCAGAAAAGCGCTCATGCTTTCAGTGGACCCGGCGCGATACGCCGTGGCTCTTGGAATCGTCGGGCTCGGGCTCGGGTGGGCTGCCGTCGTCGGGGCCGCCCTCCTCGGCCGGCGGCAGGGCCCAGAAGAAGCGGTCCGGCACGATGCTGCCCATGCCGGGGCGGAAGCCGGCGTCCAGGCTCTGGTCCAGGAAGGACAGCGCCTCGGCGACGGCGGCCTGCAGTTCGCTGCCGGCCGCCAGCAGCGCGGCCAGCGCTGCCGACAGGGTGTCGCCGGCACCGACGAAAGCGGCGTCGAAGCGTTCGAACTTCTCGCCGGTGATGGCGCCTTGCGGTGAGGCGAGGACGTTGTCGATGTACTGCTCGGGCCCCTTGCCGGTGAGCATGACGCCGGTGACCAGCACATAGCGCGTGCCATGCTCGCCGGCGGCCACCGCGAGTTCACGCGCCGACGGCGGGCGCTCGCTGTCCCAGTCGGGCAGCAGGAAGTCCTGCAGCGTCTTGTGGTTGCCCACCAGCACCTCGGTGGCCGGCAGGATGAGCTCACGAAAGGCATCGTGGTAGGGCTGCTGCAGGTCCTCGTCCAGCCAGGACAGGTTGGGCAGGTAGGACACCAGCGGGATCTCGCTGTAGTCGCTGAGGATCTCCGCCACCGCGCTGACGACGTCGGCAGAGCCGAGGAAGCCGACCTTCCAGCCGGCCAGCGTCACGTCTTCGAGCACGGTGCGCGCCTGCTCGGCCACGGCGTCGGCGTCGATCTCGTGCTGGTCGAAGATGTCGGCGGTGTCGCGCATCACGATGGACGTGACCACCGGCAAGGCGTGCGCGCCCATCGCGGCCACGGTGGCGATGTCGCCAGCCAGGCCGGCGGCACCGCTGGGGTCGCTGGCGTTGAAGCACATCACGCAGGCCGGGGCCGGCGGCTCGGCGGAGGGGTCTTCGGGCTCCGTGGCCGGGGTGGGGTCGGGGGTCATGGGCGGCGGCGTCGGCGTGTGGGATCGGCGCGCAAGGTTCGGCGCGAAGCAGCCGCCGAACCTCTAGCGAATTCTTAGAAACGATATGTATGTACCGGCTAATCCTCGGCTTTCCGCGGATCGGCGTGGCTACAATCTCGCTCCATTGTAGTGACGTGACAGTGCCAACGTGAGCGAACCGCGTACCTGGATGTGCTTGATCTGCGGCTGGATCTACGACGAGAGCGTGGGTGATCCCGAACACGGGATTCCGGCAGGCACGGCGTGGGCCGACGTGTCGATGAACTGGACATGTCCCGAATGCGGTGCACGCAAGGAAGACTTCGAAATGGTTCAGATCTGAGCCTCGAGCCGCGGCAAGCCGTCGCCCGGGGGTCTGCAAGGAGTACAGCGCTTGGAAACCCAGGTTCCTGAAGGCGGTGCCGGGGCTGTGGCCGGCGCACCGGCCGGCGCCAAGGTGCTGGTCATCGACGACAGCAACACCATTCGTCGCAGTGCGGAGATCTTCCTGCGCCAGGGCGGCCACGAGGTGCTGCTGGCCGAAGACGGCTTCGACGCCCTGGCCAAGGTCAGCGACCACGACCCCGAGTTGATCTTCTGCGACATCCTGATGCCGCGGCTGGACGGCTACCAGACCTGCGCCATCATCAAGCGCAATCCGCGCTATGCCCATGTGCCGGTGATCATGCTGTCCAGCAAGGACGGGCTGTTCGACAAGGCGCGCGGGCGCATGGTCGGCTCGCAGGACTACCTCACCAAGCCCTTCACCAAAGAGCAGTTGCTGCGTGCGGTCGAGTCGTTCCGCCGTGCCGCCGGCTGAAGGCGCCCGCGCCGCGCCTGCCTGCCTGCCCGACACCGCCTCAGGACCCACCCGATGCCGATCCAGAAGATCCTCGTTGTCGACGACTCCAAGACCGAGTTGCACCACTTGTCGGGCCTGCTCGGCAAGCGCGGCTACAAGGTGTGCACCGCCGAGAACGGCGACGAGGCGATGCGCCGCCTGGCCGAAGACAAGCCCGACCTGATCCTGATGGACGTGGTGATGCCCGGCCAGAACGGTTTCCAGCTCACGCGCAGCATCACGCGCGACCCGCGTTATTCGGACGTGCCGGTGATCATGTGCACGAGCAAGAACCAGGAGACCGACAAGGTGTGGGGGATGCGCCAGGGCGCGCGCGACTACATCGTCAAGCCCGTCGATGCCGACGAGCTGGTCGCAAAGATCAAGGTGCTGGACTGAGTCCCCCGCCGCACGATGGCCAATCGCGAAGCCCTGCGTGAACTGCAAAGCCGACTGGCAGCGCGGCTGCAATTGGCACGCACCGAGGCGCGGCAGGCTTCCTGGCTGGCTCTCGAATGTGCCGGCCAGGGGCTGCTCGTGCCCCTGGCCACGGCCGGCGAGATCTTCCCCGTGGGGGCGCTCAAGGCGGTGCCGCACACGCAGCCCTGGTTCCTGGGCGTGGCCAACCTGCGCGGCGGGCTGCATGGCGTGGTCGACCTGGCGGCGTTTCTCGGTCTGCGCGCTCCGCAGGCCATCGACGCGCTGCGCGAGCAGTCCCGGCTGCTGGCCTTCAACGCGGCGCTGGGCTCGCAGTGCGCGGTGCTCGTCGACCGCTTGGCGGGTCTGCGCAACGCCGATCAACTGCAGGCCGAAGCGCCGGAAGGCGAGCCGCGACCGGCCTTCGCACCGGGGCAATGGCGCGACGCCGACGGACGCCGCTGGCAGGAGATCGACCTCGGCCTGCTGGCGCGCAGTGAGCCCTTTCTCGCCATCGCCGCATGATGCGGGGATCCGTTGCCGAACGCGCGGGCTCCCGCGGCGTGCCGTCGTTGCAGACATGAAGAGGACGACATGAGCTTCCTGGACAGGATCAAGGCCTCCGGCCGTGCGCAAGACCAGGCCGATGGCGCTCCCGATGCCGCCGCCGCACCGGCGTTCGAGGATTCGTCCGCGTCCGCCAACCCGATGGAGGCCACGGTCCGCCTGGGCCACAGTTCGTTCGCCTCGGGTGCCGCACAGGGCGACTTCGACTCGTCGATCATCTCCGAGGCCGTGCCTTCGGAACTGGCACGCGACAGCGGGCAGCCCGGTGCCATGGCGGGGGGCGACGCCTCGTCCAGCGGCCTGCCGCTGATCGGCGCCTGGCCGCTGGCACGACAGCAGCGCTTGCTGGTGGCGCTGTTTGCGCTGGGCCTGCTGGGCTTGCTGCTGACGGCCGTGCTGACGCTCACCGCCGGCAGCCGCGGCTCGGCGCAGCTGGTGGCCGCCGGCCAGGCCACGACGCAGTCGCAACGCCTGGCCAAGTTGGTGTCGCAGGCGCTGGCGGGTGACGAGAAGGCATTTCCAGCGGTCAAGGAAAGCAGCGATGCGCTCACGGGCAACGTCAACAGCCTGAAGGCCGGTGACGCCGCGGTGCCTGCGTCGCTGCAGGGGCAGCTGGATGCGGCTGGTGCCGCTGGTGGACCGCGGTTCGAAGAACGCCGCCGTCGTGCTGGGGCAGCAGAAGGCGCTGGTCAGGGTGGGGCAGGCCGTGAAGGCCATCGACCGACAGTCGACCGATCTGCTGGAGGCGACCGAAGCCGTCGCGGCGCTCAAGTTGCAGGGTGGCGCCGCAGCCGCCGAGTTGTCGGCCGTGGGCCGGCTGGCGATGCTGTCCCAGCGCATCGGCAGGAGCGCCAACGAGTCCCTCGCCGCCGAAAAGGTGGACGAGAACGTCATGCGGTCACTCGGCGAGGACCTGAACTTGTTCCGCATGATCACCCGAGGCCTGCTCGACGGCAACGCCGACCTGCGCCTGGGGGGCACCCGCGAGCCGCAGGTTCGCGATGCCCTGCAGGACCTCCTGGCGCGATACGAGTTGTTGCGGACCGAGGCCGGCGCGATCCTGGACAACCGGACCGGCCTGGCCGCGGCGCGGGCCGCACAGGCCGCGATCGTCGCCGACAGCGAACCGCTGCGCCTGGGCCTGGAGGGCGTGCAACAGAGCCTGGCTGCCGATGCCGGCTTCGGCGGCCTGCCGCTGATCGGCGGGCTGCTGTCGGCGCTGCTGCTGGCCGCAGGTGCCTTCGGCCTGCTGCGCCTGTTCGTGCGCGACCAGACGCGCCGCTCGCGGGTGGCCGACGCGCAGCGCTTCGAGGCCGAGCGCCAGGAGCAGGAAGCCAAGCGCGTGAACGACGCCAACCAGGCAGCCATCCTGCGCCTGATGAACGAACTGCAGCTGGTCGCCGAAGGCGACCTCACGCAGCAGGCCACCGTCACCGAGGACATCACCGGCGCCATCGCCGACTCGGTCAATTACACCGTCGACGAACTGCGATCGCTGGTGACGCAGGTGCAGAGCGCCGTGGCGCGCGTGACCGAGACGACGTCGCAGGTCGAACAGACCTCCACCGAATTGCTGGCCGCGTCCACCGAACAGCTGCGCGAAATCCGCGACACCGGCGAAGCGGTGCTGCAGATGGCCGGCCGCATCAACGACGTGTCGGCCCAGGCGCAGGAAACCGCGTCGGTGGCACGGCAGTCGCTGCAGGCCGCCGAGACGGGGCGGACGGCGGTGAACAACACCATCGGCGGCATGAACTCGATCCGCGACCAGATCCAGGAAACCTCCAAGCGCATCAAGCGACTGGGCGAGAAGCTCGCAGGAGATCGGCGAGATCACCGAGCTCATCTCCGACATCACCGAGCAGACCAATGTGCTGGCGCTCAACGCCGCCATCCAGGCCGCCAGCGCCGGTGAAGCCGGCCGCGGCTTCAGCGTCGTGGCCGAGGAGGTGCAGCGACTGGCCGAGCGCTCGGGCGACGCCACGCGGCAGATCGCCGCCATCGTGCGCACCATCCAGACCGACACCCAGGACGCGGTGGCGGCCATGGAGCGCAGCACGCAGGGGGTGGTGGAAGGGGCGCGCCTGTCCGATGCCGCGGGCACGGCGCTGGCCGACATCGATCGCGTGACGCACGAGTTGTCGGAGCTGATCGCGCGCATCTCGGCCGAGGCGCTGCGCGAGGCGGAGTCGGCCAACGTGGTGGCGGCCAACATCCAGCACATCTTCGCCGTCACCGAGCAGACCTCCGACGGCACGCGCTCCACGTCCAGGATGGTGCGCGAGCTGTCGCGCACGGCCGAGGAGCTGAAGGCCTCGGTCGCACGATTCAAGATCGGCTGAACTTCCGCGCCCGATGCACGACACGATGGACACCATCAATGCCAGCCGCGACGACGACCTGAGCGCACTGGCCTGGGTCCACGTCGAGTTGCGCCGTTCGCTGGAATCGGCGCACAAGGCGCTGCGGCGTTACCTCAGGGAGTCCGAAGCGCTGTCGGGGTCCGATGTCGATGCCGTGGACCCGGCCGTGCTGCGCACCGCGCGCACGCACCTGCACCAGGGCGTGGGTGCGCTGGAGCTGATCGGCCTGCCGGCGGTGGCCGACGTGCTGCGCGCCAGCGAAGCAGCGGTGCAACGCCTCGCGGCGCGGCCGGCCCTCGTCAACCTGGCCGCGGTGGAGACGGTGGAGCACGTGTCCTTCGCGTTGCTCGACTTCCTCGCTCGCCAGCTCGCCGGCAAGCCGGTCTCGCCGGTGATGCTGTTCCCGCAATACCGTGCCGCCAAGCAACTCGCCGGGGCCGACCGCATCCACCCTGCGGATCTGTGGAAGATCGACTGGCAGTGGCTCGAGCTGCCGCCGGACGCCTCGGCGCAGCCGCGCCGTGCGGGCGACGAGGCACGCAGCAGCATGGAAGCCTTGGTGCTCACGCTGATGCGCGGCACCAGCCATGGCGCCTTGGCACAGATGAGCGACCTCTGCGCCGACCTGGGTGCCGGCGCGGCCGAAGAAGCCCAGTCCGGCACCGGCACGGGCCCCGGCAGCAGCCGCCTGGCGACCTTCTGGCAACTCGCAGCGGCGATGTTCGAGGCCCAGGCCGCAGGCCTGCTGGCCAGCGACGTCCATACCAAGCGCGTCGCCTCGAGGCTGCTGGCGCAGCTGCGCATGAGCATGCGTGGCCAGCACGAGATCTCCGACCGGCTGGCGCAGGACCTGCTGTTCTTCTGCAGCCACGCCAAGCCGCCGCAGGCGGACCATCCGACGCCACGGTTGGCGGCGGCGAGACGCGCCTGGCGCCTGGACGAGCGGCCCACGGCCGACTACGAGGCTGCCAACCTGGGGCGTTTCGACCCGGCGATGGTGTCGCAGGCCAGGAAGCGTGTCGCGGCGGCGAAGGACGCCTGGTCGGCGGTCGCCGGCGACGAGTTGCACCGCCTGTCCGGGTTGAGCGACCAGTTTGCGCTCGTCGGCGACTCCTTGCAGCGCTTGCTGCCCGCGGGCGACGTGCTGGCGCAGGCGCTGGAAGCGGCGGTGGCACAGACCGTCGCGGCGGCGCAGACGCCGCCGGCCGCCTTGGCGATGGAAGTCGCGACCGCCATGCTCTACGTCGATGCCACGCTCGAGGACGGCGAGCTCGACCACCCCGAGCTCGCGGCCCGCGTGCAGCACCTGGCGAGGCGCATCGACGAGGTGCGCGCGGGCGCGGAGCCGCAGCCGCTCGAGATCTGGATGGAGGAGCTGTACCGCCGCGTCAGCGACCGTCAGACCATGGGCAGCGTGGTGCAGGAACTGCGCGCTTCGCTGTCCGACGTGGAAAAGCAGATCGACCAGTATTTCCGGAACCCGGCACGGCGCGAGGTGCTGATCCCGGTGCCGGCACAGCTGTCGGCCATGCGTGGCGTGTTCTCGGTGCTGGGCCTGGGCCAGGCCTCGCAGGCGGTGGTGCACATGCGCGATGCGGTGGACGAACTGGCGCAGACGGAGGTCGATGCCCAGCGCGCCATCCAGACCGGCACCTTCGACCGCCTGGCCGACAACCTCGGCGCCTTGAGCTTCCTCATCGACATGATCAGCGTGCAGCCGGCGCTGGCCAAGTCACTGTTCCGCTTCGACACCGAGACCGGCAGCCTGAGCGCGGTGATGGGCCAGCCCGAACGCGCCTCGGCCTTTGCCGAGCTCGAGCCGGAAGCGGCGGCCACACCCCAGGCCGGGCCGGCGACGCCGGCACTGCTGGAGCAGGTCGAACAGCTGGCCGCGGCGGCGGCATCGACCGAGGTCGCCGACGACGAACTCGGCGGCCGCATCGAACGCCTGTCCCAGCTGGCGCTGGCTGCCGACCAGCCGGACCTGGCGCGCCTGCTGGGCACTGCGCAACAGGCGCTGCTGCGCGCTGCCGACGACGACGCGCGCCGCACCGTGCGCGCCGAACTCGCCGCCGCCCTGGCCACCCGTGCGCCGGCCGCCCCCGAGGCGTTGCCACCGTCGGCGCCCGTGCCGCCGCCGACGCCGCCGGTGCCCGGCGCCAGCGGCGCCGAAGACATCGCCGAGGTGCGCGAGATCTTCATCGAAGAAGCGCGTGAAGTGATTGCCGATGCGCGCGAGGCCTTGGCGCGGCTGGCCGACACGCCCGAGAGCACCGGCGACATGACGACCGTGCGGCGCGCCTTCCATACCCTCAAGGGCAGCGCGCGCATGGTCGGGCACGGCGAATTCGGCGCCGCGGCCTGGGCCTGCGAGCAGCTCTACAACGCCCGACTGGCGCATGAGCCGCGCATGGACCAGGCGCTGCGTCTGTTCAGCGGCGAGGCGCTGGAATACCTGGGGGCCTGGGTCGAGGCGATCGCCGGGGGCCACGATGGTGGCCACAGTGCCGCTGCCGTGACCCGCGTCGCCGACGCGCTGCGCCTGGACGGGCTGCGTCTGCCCCTTGCATCGCCGCCGCCACCGCCGGCGCCGGACTGCCAGCCCTGCAGCCGGAGACGCCAGCATCCGAGGCGGCCGCGCCGGCGCCGGTGGAACTCGACTTCGAGTTCGACCTCGGCGATGAGGCAGAGGCCGAGCCGCTTCCAGCCACCCTCGACTCACTGGCGCTGCGCGTCCCCGACCTGCCGAGTGCGGCCGACCTGGACCTGGGCCCGACCGAGCCCGGCGAGCCGACGTCGACGAAGACGAAGACGAAGACGGAGACGGAGACGGAGACGGAGACGGCGCCTGCAGAAGCGGCGCCGGCGCCGCCCGCCGCCGATCACCTGGCCTTCAGTCTCGACCTGGACACGCTGGGCGTGCCGTGGGTGCCCGAGGTCCCGGTGCCGGCCGCCGATGCGGAGCCGCTGCGCCTGCTCGATTTGCCGCTGGAGGTGCCGCAGCCGGGCGACGAAGCCGTTGCGGACCTGCCCGCGCTCGAAGTCCGGACCGTCGAGATGGACACCGGCTTTGCCGATCTGATGTTCCCGCCGCCGTCGGCGCCGACGCCACCCGCGCCCGAGCCCACCCCGGTGCTGGACTTCGACGTGGCCGCCCTGGAGGCGTCGATCGACAGGGAAGACGCACCGACCGAGGTGCTGTCCGCGAGCGACATCTCGCGCGTCGAGTCGACGCCGGTCGAGGACGAACAGATCAAGGTCATCGGGCCGCTGCGCATTGGCATCCCGCTGTTCAACATCTTTCTCAACGAAGCCGACGAGCTGTCGCGCCGCCTGGGCACCGAACTCGCCGAGTGGTCGGTCGAGCACGAGCGCCATCCGGTGCCGGAGACCAGCGTCGCCCTGGCGCACTCGTTGGCGGGCAGTTCGGCCACGGTGGGCTACAGCGAGCTCTCGGCGCTTGCCCGCGCGCTCGAGCACGCGCTGACGCGATCGCACGCCGCCGGTCACGGCCGCGATGGCGAGCCCGACCTGTTCAACGCCACCGCCGACGAAATTCGCCGCCTGTTGCACCAGTTTGCCGCCGGGTTCCTGCGGCCGGTGGCGCCCGAGTTGATGGAGCGGCTGGCGCTTCACGAGCGGCTGCCGCCGGAGCCGGCACCGGCGGCCGGCGTCGAGTCGGTGTTTGATCGGCTCACGGAGCCTGTGGTCACGACGCTGGCGGCCCAGGACGCGGAGGACATCGACGCCGTCGATGCCCTGGACGACGAACTGTTCCCGATCTTCGAGGAAGAGGCCGACGAACTGCTGCCGCAACTGCAGTCGCGCCTGCGCGAATGGCTGAACCAGCCCGCCGCGCTGGACGCCGCGTCGGCTTGCCTGCGCACGCTGCACACCTTCAAGGGCGGCGCACGCCTGGCCGGCGCGATGCGCCTGGGTGAAATGGCGCACCGGCTCGAGACCGCGATCGAAGCCTTGGCGGCGCGCGGGTCGGTGGTGGCGGCCGATGTCGAACCCCTCCTCGGCCGGGCCGACGCCATGGCCTCGGCCTTCGACGCCTTGCGCATCCCCGCTGCGGAGCCGCTCACCGAAGCTCCCGCCGAGCCGAACGTCGAGCTGCCTTCCGCCCCGGCGGCCGAGCCGGCCGACGAAGTCGTTTCCGAGCCCGTTGCCGAGCTCGTTCCCGAGCCCGCCGCCGCAGATGCCGAGGCCGCCGAGGCTGCCGCGGCCCCTGCTGCACACGCCCCCGCGGCGATCGACTGGCGGCGTTTCGCCCCCGGCGAGGCGGTTGGCGAGGGGCTGGCCGAAGCGGCCGCCGAGCGGCCCGCGGTCGGGGCCGTGGTGGTGCGTGTGCGCGCCGCGCTGCTCGACCGCCTCGTCAACCACGCGGGCGAGGTGAGCATCACCCGCGCTCGCATGGACGCCGACGTGCGTCAGCTGCAGGCCTGGCTGTCCGAGCTCAGCGACAGCCTGGACCGCATGCGGCGCCAGCTTCGCGACATCGAAGTGCAGGCCGAGACGCAGATCGGCTCGCGCATCGAGGCCGCCAAGCTGACCTCGCAAACCTTCGATCCCCTGGAGATGGACCGCTTCACGCGGTTCCAGGAACTGACTCGCTTCATGGCCGAGTCGGTGAACGACGTCGCCACGCTGCAGCGCAGCCTGCAGCGCACGCTGCAGTCCACCGAGGACGAACTGGCGGCCCAGGCGCGCCTGACGCGTGAACTGCAGGACGACCTGCTGCGCACGCGCATGGTGGAATTCGAGAGCATGGCCGACCGCCTGTACCGCACCGTGCGCCAGGCGGCCAGGGACACGGGCAAGCAGGTGCGGCTGGACATCGAGGGCGGCGCCATCGAAATCGACCGCGGCGTGCTCGAGCGCATGACCGGGCCTTTCGAGCACTTGCTGCGCAATGCGTGGCGCACGGCATCGAGGCACCGTCGCGGCGAGAGCAGGCAGGCAAGGAGGCCGCCGGCCGCATCACCATCGCGGTGGCGCAGGCCGGCAACGAAGTGGCGGTGGAGATCGCCGACGACGGCGCCGGCCTCGACCTGCAGCGCATCCGCCAGCGCGCGGTCGAACGTGGCCTCATCGCGCCCGAGCAGCCGGTCTCCGACGCCGAACTGGCGCAACTGATCTTCAGCCCTGGTTTCAGCACCGTCGACAGCGTCACCGAACTCGCCGGCCGCGGCGTCGGCCTGGATGTCGTGCGTGCCGAGGTCAACGCCATGGGCGGCCGGATCGAGACCGCCAGCAGCCCGGGGCAGGGCACCCGCTTCAAGCTGCTGCTGCCGCTGACCACGGCGGTGACGCAGGTGGTGATGCTGCGCTGCGGCGATCAGCAGGTGGCCGTGCCGTCGATGCTGATCGAGGTCGTGCGGCGCCTGACCGCGGCCGAGGCCGAACGGGCCTACGCCGAGGGCGCGATCGACCACGAGGGCCAGAGCGTGCCCTTCTTCTGGCTGGCCGCATTGCTGCAGACCGGGTCACGTGGCGATACCCACGGCCGCGCGCAGGCCGTGGTGATCATCCGCAGCGCGGCACAGCGCGTCGCGGTGCACGTCGATGAAGTCGTGGGCAACCAGGAAGTCGTGGTCAAGAACATCGGCCCGCAACTGGCGCGCTTGCCCGGACTGGCCGGCGTGACGCTGCTGCCCTCGGGCACGGTGGCACTGATCTACAACCCGGTGGCGCTGGCCAGCGTCTACGCGGAGCCGGCGCGGGCCCTCATGCGCGCCGGCGTGCAGGGATCCGGTGCGCAGGCGCCGACCGCGGCGCCGGCCCGCGCGCCGATGGTGATGGTGGTGGACGACTCGCTCACCGTGCGCCGCGTCACGCAGCGCCTGCTGGTGCGCGAGGGCTACCGCGTCGTCCTTGCCAAGGACGGTCTCGAGGCGCTGGAGCGCCTGGCCGAAGAGCGGCCCGTCGTGCTGCTGTCGGACATCGAGATGCCGCGCATGGACGGCTTCGACCTCGTGCGCAACGTGCGCGCCGACCCGCGCCTGGCGGACTTGCCGGTGGTGATGATCACGTCGCGCATCGTGCAGAAGCACCGCGACTACGCGGCCGAACTCGGCGTGCAGCACTATCTCGGCAAGCCGTATTCCGAGGAGGAGTTGCTGTCGCTGGTGGCCCGCTATGCGGGCGCGGACATCGTGACCTGACGCCGGCCTTCCTGCGGCGCGTCGGCGTTGGCGACGACCGTGGGCTGCGGCGTGCCATGTGGCGACGGGTTGCTACGGCGACTGCTTGACCACCGCGTACCGCTGCAGTGTCTTCTCCCGCGCCGCCGCGTGGTCCACCACCGGCGGCGGGTAGTCGCGCCCGAGTTCCACGCCGGCCGCGGCCAGGTCCACCGGCCGCGCCAGCCACGGAGCGTGGATCAGCCTGTCCGGCAGCCTGGCCAGCTGCGGCAGGTAGCGGCGGATGAACTTGCCTTCGGGGTCGAATTTCTCGCTCTGGTTGACCGGGTTGAAGATGCGGAAGTAGGGCTGTGCGTCGCAGCCGCAGGAGGCGGCCCACTGCCAGCCGCCATTGTTGGCCGCCAGATCGAAGTCGTTGAGGTGCAGCGCGAAGTAGGCTTCGCCGCGCCGCCAATCCAGCCCCAGGTCCTTGGTCAGGAAGCTCGCCACCACCATGCGCAGCCGGTTGTGCATGTAGCCGGTCTGGTTGATCTGGTGCATGGCGGCGTCCACCAGCGGGTAGCCGGTGCGGCCTTCGCACCAGGCCGCGAAACGCTCGTCGGCGTGCTTGCCCTGCTCCCAGCGGATGCGGTCGTATTCGGGCTTGAAGGCGTGCACCACGACACGTGGGTGGTGGTGCAGCACCTGGTGGTAGAAGTCGCGCCAGATCAGCTCCGAGAGCCAGACCTCGGCGCCGCGCAGCCCTGCCTCGCGCCGCGCGTTCGCCTCGCGCGCCAGCTGGCGGATCGACACGGTGCCGAAGCGCAGGTGCGTGCTCAGGTAGCTGGGGCCCTTGACGGCGGGGAAGTCGCGCGTCTCGTGGTAACGGTCGATGCGCTGAAGGAAATCGTCCAGCAACTCATGCGCGCCGACCGGGCCGCTGGGCAGGCGCAGCGTGTGCAGGTTGGTGCGCTGAAAGCCGATGGCCTCCAGCGTCGGCACGCCGCTGTGGCCGGCCGGGACGGGCGCCAGCGCCGAGGCGTGGTGCGCCACCGGGTAGGCCTTCAGGTAGTACGGTGCCAGCTTCTTCAGCCAGGCATTCTTGTAGGGTGTGAACACCGAGAACGGCCCGCCGCCCAGCGTCAGCACCTCGCTGCCCTCGAAGATCAGGTGATCCTTGGAGGTGTGCAGCGTCACGCCGCGATCCGCCAGCACCCGCGCACCCGCGCATCGCGGGCCAGCGCCGCGGGTTCGTCGTCGTGGCTGGCGTAGACCGCCTGCACGCCGAGTTCCATGGCCAGTGCCGGTACCGCCTCGTGCGGCCAGCCATGGCGCACGACCAGCCCGGCGCCTTCGACGCCATGCGAAGCGGCCAGTGCCCGCAGTTCGGCATCCACACCCACCAGGCTGTCGCGGATGAACTCCACGCGCCGGTCCTGCCGAGGCAGCGGGTCGAGGATGCCGCGGTCGAAGACGAAGGCGCACCACACCTGGCGCGCCGCTCGCAGTGCGTGGTACAGGGCGGCATGGTCGTCCACGCGCAGGTCGCGGCGCAGCCAGACGAGGGCTTTGTCGATGGTCTTCTTCACGCCCCGGAGTGTGCGCCGGGAATAGAATCTCGGGCATGGCCTCCGGCTCTCGCATCGACCTCACGAACCAGTTCCTGATTGCCATGCCCGGCATGGCCGACGAGACCTTTGCCGGTGCCGTGGTCTACCTGTGCGAGCACACCGACAAGGGTGCACTCGGCCTGGTCATCAACAAGCCGATCGACATCAAGCTCAAGAATCTGTTCGAGAAGGTCGAGCTCAACCTGGACCGTGCCGAACTGGCCGAGCAGCCGGTTTACTTCGGCGGCCCCGTGCAGACCGAGCGCGGCTTCGTGCTCCACGACAAGCCGGGCGACGAGTCCATCCACTACAACTCCACGTTGTCGATCCCCGGCGGCTTGGCCATGACCACCAGCAAGGACGTGCTGGAGGCGCTGGCCGAAGGCGGCGGCCCCAGGCGCGTGCTGGTCACGCTGGGCTACAGCGGCTGGCAGGCCGGGCAGCTGGAGGACGAACTCGGCCGCAACGGCTGGTTGACGGTGGACGCCGACCCGGCGGTGATCTTCGAAACGCCCAGCGAACAGCGCTACGACCGCGCGTTGTCGCTGCTCGGCTTCGACCCGCGCATGCTGTCGCAAGAAGCCGGGCATGCCTGAGCCGTGCCGGTGACCGCTTCCGCCGCCCGATCGCAGTCCTTCCTGGCTTTCGATTTCGGCACCCGGCGCGTGGGGGTGGCCAGCGGCAACACGGTGCTCGGCCGGGCGCATGCGCTGTGCACCGTGGCTGCCGAAGGCGACGCCCGTTTTGACGCCATCGGCCAGCCTCATCGACGAGTGGCGCCCCGACGCGCTGGTGGTCGGCGTGCCCTTCCACCCCGACGGCGCGCCGCACGACAATACGCAGCGCGCGCGGCGCTTCGCGCGCCAGTTGCAGGGCCGCTTCAGGCTGCCGGTGCACGAGGTCGACGAGCGCTACACGACGACCGAGGCGCTGGCCCAAGGCGCCGCCGACACCGATGCAGCGGCTGCGGCGGTGATCCTCGACCAATTCCTGCGCAGCCTGCCACGAGACGACGATGCTGGAACTTGACGCTGAAGCCCTTTATGTCGAACTGCGGCAAGCCGTGCGCTCGCTGCTGGCCGCCGCGACGCGCCCCGACGCGGTGCTGGTGGGCATCTGGTCGGGCGGCGCCTGGCTGGCCGAACGCCTGCAGCACGACCTGGGCCGGCCGGGGGCGCACGGCGTCATTTCCAGCACCCTGCATCGCGATGACTTCAACGCCCGCGGCCTGGCCTCGGGCACCGGCGCGACGCAGTTGCCCTTTGCGATCGAAGGTCGCCACATCGTCCTCATCGACGACGTGCTCCACACCGGCCGCACCATCCGCGCCGTGGTCAACGAGTTGTTCGACTTCGGCCGCCCGGCCAGCGTGACGCTGGCGGTGCTGGTGGATCGCGGCGGCCGCGAGCTGCCCATTGCCGCCGCCTTCGCCGCGGCCACCTTGGCGTTGCCGGCCGGCCAGCGCCTGCGGCTGGCGCGCGCCGAGGACGGCGGCTTCAGCTTCGCCGTTGCGGAGACCTGAGATGACCGCCCCCAAAGCGCTCTTCGTTCGCAGCCGCCCGACTTACATGTCGGGCAGCGTTCGCCAGCCACTCGCGAGCGCGCAGGCGCTGCTCGGTGCGGGCTCCCCCCAGGGGCGCAGGCCTCATGCTGCTACGCAACCCACAGCTCAACGCCCACGGCGAGCTGATCCACCTGCTGTCCATCGAGGGCCTGCCGCAGGTCCGTGCTGACGCAGATCCTGGACACCGCGGGCACCTTCCTCAGCGTCAACGACCGCGACGTGAAGAAGGTGCCTCTGCTGCGCGGCAAGAGCGTATTCAACCTGTTCTTCGAGAACAGCACGCGCACCCGCACCACGTTCGAGATCGCGGCCAAGCGGCTGAGTGCCGACGTCATCAACCTCGACATCGCCCGCAGCAGCACGGCCAAGGGCGAGAGCCTGCTCGACACCATCGCGAACCTCTCCGCGATGCACGCCGACATGTTCATCGTGCGCCACGCCGAGAGCGGCGCGCCCTATCTCATCGCCCAGCACGTGCGCGCCGCACGTGCACGTGGTGAATGCCGGCGACGGGCGCCACGCCCACCCCACGCAGGGGCTGCTGGACATGTACACGATCCGCCACTACAAGCGCGACTTCTCGCAGCTCACGGTGGCCATCGTCGGCGACATCGTGCATTCCCGCGTGGCGCGCTCGGACATCCATGCCCTGACGACGCTGGGCGTGCCCGAGATCCGCGCCGTGGGCCCGAAGACGCTGGTGCCGGGCGACCTGGCGCGGCATGGGCGTGCGGGTGTGCCACGACATGGCCGAAGGCATCCGCGGCGCCGACGTGATCATCATGCTGCGCCTGCAGAACGAACGCATGAGCGGCGCCATGCTGCCCAGTGCGCGGCGAGTTCTACAAGAGCTACGGCCTGACACCCGAGAAGCTGGCGCTGGCCAAGGCCGACGCCATCGTCATGCACCCGGGCCCCATCAACCGCGGCGTCGAGATCGACTCGGCGGTGGCCGACGGCGCGCACAGCGTGATCCTGCCGCAGGTGACCTTCGGCATCGCGGTGCGCATGGCCGTGATGAGCACGATCGCCGGGAATCAAGCATGAGCGACGCACGGCCGCTCCGAAGGCGCTCGCCCCTCGGGGGGTCCCGCCTCGGGGGGGTCGGCGCGCAGCGCCAAGGGGGCACCATGAAGATCCTGATTCGCAACGGCCGCGTCATCGACCCGGCCTCGGGCCGCGACGAACTCGCCGACATCGCGATCGCTTCCGGCCGCATCGTCGCCATCGGCGCGGGGGCCGACTTCATGCCCGACCGCACGCTGGACGCCAGCGGCCTGGTCGTGGCACCGGGACTGGTGGACCTGGCGGCGCGCTTGCGCGAGCCCGGGCAGGAACACGAGGGCATGCTCGAGAGCGAACTGGCAGCAGCGGCCGCCGGTGGCGTCACCAGCCTGGCATGCCCGCCCGACACCGACCCCGTGCTCGACGAACCGGGCCTGGTGGAAATGCTGAAGTTCCGGGCGCGCAAGCTCTCGCGCTGCCGCGTCTTCCCGCTCGGCGCGCTGACGCGCGCGGCTCGAAGGCCAGGCGCTGACCGAGATGGCCGAATTGACGGAGGCCGGCTGCGTCGGCTTTTCGCAGGCCGACGTGCCGGTCACCGACACGCAGGTGCTGCAGCGCGCGCTGCAGTATGCGGCCACCTTCGGCTACACGGTCTGGCTGCGGCCGCAGGACGGCTGGCTCGGCAAGGGCGTGGCCGCACAGGGCGCGGTGGCCACGCGGCTGGGGCTGTCCGGCGTGCCGGTGGTGGCCGAGACGGTGGCGCTGGCCACGATCTTCGAGTTGGTGCGCGCCACGGCGGCCCGGGTCCACATCTGCCGCCTGTCCAGCGCCGCCGGTGTCGCGCTGCTGCGGGCGGCCAAGGCCGCCGGACTGCCGGTCACGGCCGACGTGAGCATCAATTCGCTGCACCTCACCGACGTCGACATCGGCTACTTCAACGCCGACATGCGGCTGACACCGCCGCTGCGCCAGGGCGCCGACCGCACGGCGCTGCGCGCCGCACTGGCCGACGGCACGATCGACGCGCTGGTGTCCGACCACAACCCGGTGGCCGACGATGCCAAGCAGCTGCCGTTCGGCGAGGCCGAGCCCGGCGCCACCGGGATCGAGTTGCTGCTGAGCCTGGCCTTGCGCTGGGGTCGCGATGAAAACCTGCCGCTGGCCACCGCGCTTTCGCGCATCACGCACGACCCCGTGCGTGTGCTCGGCGACGCCCTGGGGTCGCTGGCCAGCAGTGCCGGGCGGCTGGTGGAAGGCGGCGTCGCCGACCTGTGCCTGTTCGACCCGGCAGCCGAATGGCAGGTCAGGCCCGAGGCGCTGGCCAGCCAGGGCAAGCACACACCCTTTGCCTTTGCCTCCACCGGGATGGCGCTGCCCGGCCGCGTGCGGACCACGCTGGTGGCCGGCACAGTGGCCTACGAAGCCGGGTGAGCCCGCCGGGCCGCCCCAAGGGCTCATGCTCCCGCTTGGCGGGACCGGCGCGGGTGCCCCATGAACGCGGTGTCGCACCGCGCCCGTGCGCTGTGGCTGGCGCGCGTGGTCTTGCACGCGCTGCACGGTGTGTTCATCGTGCTGCTGCAGTTCCCGTCGCTCGACGCCGCCGGCCGCCGGGGGCGCATCGCATGGTGGTCGGCCAGGACGCTGCGCCTGCTGGGCTTGCGGCTGGAAGTGCAGGGCGCCTTTCGCCCCGGCGCCAAACTGCTGGTGGCCAACCATGTCTCGTGGCTCGACATCATGGCGATCCACGCGGTGTGCCCCGAAGCGCGCTTCGTTTCCAAGGCCGACGTGCAGCGCTGGCCGCTGCTGAACCGGCTGGTCGCTGGCGGTGAGACGCTGTACATCGAACGCGACAGGCCGCGCGATGCCGTGCGCGTGGTGCACCAGATCGCCGAGGCACTGCGCGCCGGCGACACGGTGGCCGTCTTCCCCGAAGGCACGACCGGCGACGGCCGCACGCTGCTGCCCTTCCACGCCAACCTGTTGCAGGCGGCCATCGCCACCGCCACGCCCATCCAGCCGGTGGCGCTGCGCTTCTCGGATGCGCGGCATGCCGTGAGCCCGGCGGCGCAGTACGTCGGCGACACGACCCTGGCGCAGAGCCTGTGGCTGCTGGCCTGCGGCGACGGCGTCGCCGTCAGCCTGTGGGTGCTGGGCGCGCAGGGCACCGCGCACGCCGACCGGCGCGCGCTGGCCGAGCGGCTGCGCGGGCTGATCGCCGAGAAGCTCCCCGAAGAGCCCGTGTAGAGTCGACCCGATGAACGGCCCCACGCTGCGCATCCGCCGGGTCGGCATCGATACCTGGCGCGAGAACGTCGCCTACCTGCACCGCGATTGCCCGGTGGTGCGCGCGGCCGGCTTCCAGGCGCTGGCCAAGGTCACGGTGCAGGCCAACGGGCAGGTCATCGCGGCGGTGCTGAACGTCGTCGACGACGAGCGCATCGTCCAGACCTGCGACCTGGGCCTCAGCGAGGAGGCCTTCGCGCGGTTGCAGGTGGCCGAAGGCCGCGCCGCGAGCATCGAGCATGCCGAGCCGGCGCCGTCGATCGCCGCCTTGCACCGCAAGATCGCCGGCGAGCGGCTGTCTCGCGACGATCTGTTCGCCGTCATGCAGGACGTGGCGGGGGCGCGCTATTCCAAGATCGAACTCGCGGCCTTCGTCGTCGCCACCAACCAGTTCGAACTCGATCGCGACGAGGTGCTGCACCTCACCGAGGCCATGATCGCCGTGGGCCGGCGCATCGACTGGCAGCACGAGGTCGGCCGTGGCCCGGTGGTGGACAAGCACTGCATCGGCGGCATCCCCGGCAACCGCACGTCGATGCTGGTGGTGCCGATCGTCACCGCGCACGGCATGTGGTGCCCCAAGACCAGTTCGCGTGCCATCACCTCGCCGGCCGGCACGGCCGACACGATGGAGATGCTGGCCGAGGTGGAACTGCCGCTGGAGCAACTGCAGCAGATCGTGCGCAGCACGCGCGGCTGCCTGGCCTGGGGCGGCACGGCGGACCTGTCGCCGGCCGACGACATCCTGATCTCGGTCGAGCGCCCGCTGGCCATCGACTCGCCCGGGCAGATGGTGGCGTCCATCCTGTCCAAGAAGATCGCCGCCGGCTCGACGCACCTGGTGCTGGACATCCCGGTGGGCCCCAGCGCCAAGGTGCGCAGCATGCCCGAGGCGCAGCGGCTGAAGAAGCTCTTCGAGTACGTCGCCTCGCGCCTGGGCCTGCAACTCGATGCCGTCATCACCGACGGCCGCCAGCCCATCGGTCGCGGCATCGGGCCGGTGCTGGAGGCGCGCGACGTGATGATGGTGCTGCAGAACCACCCCGACGCACCGCACGACCTGCGCCAGAAGGCGCTGCGCCTGGCCGGCCGGGTGATCGAGTTCGATCCCGACGTGCGCGGTGGCGACGGCTACCGCATCGCGCGCGACATCCTCGATTCGGGCCGCGCGCTGGCGCAGATGAACGCCATCATCGACGCCCAGGGCCGGCGCACACCGCCCGAGCCCGGCGCACTGGTGTTCGACGTCCCGGCGTCGAAGACCGGCGTGGTGGTGGCCATCGACAACCTGCGCCTGTCACGCATCGCGCGGCTGACCGGCGCGCCCCAGGTGGCCGGCGCCGGTGTCGACCTGAACGCGCGGCTGGGCGACATGGTGCACGAGGGCGAGCCGCTGTACCGGCTGCACGCGCGCTTCGACGCCGACCTCGGCTTCGCCCGTCGCATGGCCTTGCAGGACAGCGGCTATGCGATCGGCGCGCCGGGAGAGTTGCCACGCGAGTTCGTCGGCGGGGGCGATCTGTCTTGAGCCAGGTCCTCGCATTCGAAGACGAAGCGCCGATGGCGCGGGCGCTGGCCGCGGCGCTGGGCTGGCGCTGCGCCATCGTCGAGCGCCACCGGTTCCCGGACGGCGAGACACGCTTGCGCCTGCCGCCACGGCTGCCGCCGCAGGTGGCACTCCTGCGCGGCCTGCAGCAGCCCAACGAGAAGCTCGCCGAGCTGATGCTGGTCGCCGGCGGTGCGCGCGAACTCGGTGCCGCGCGGCTGATGCTGGTCAGCCCCTACCTGGCCTACATGCGACAGGACATCGCCTTCACGCCGGGCGAAGTGGTGAGCCAGCGCCACCTGGGCCGGCTGCTGGCGTCATGGTTCGACGCGGTGGTGACGGTCGACCCGCACCTGCACCGCGTGGCGACGATGGACGAGGTGGTGCCTGGGCGCCGCGGCGTGGCCCTGACGGCGGCACCGCTGCTCGGCGCCTGGATCGCGCAGCAAATGCCCGGCGCGCTGCTGCTCGGCCCCGACGAGGAGGCCGAGCAATGGGTGCGCGCGGCGGCGCAGGCGCATGGCCTGGACCACGCGGTGTGCCGCAAGCACCGAAACGGCGACCGCGATGTGGACGTCGCCCTGCCCGGCGTGCCGGTGGCTGGCCGCGCGGTGGTGCTGTTCGACGATGTCGCCAGCACCGGTCGCACGCTGGTGACCGCGGCGCGCGGCCTGCTGCGCAGCGGCGCCGCGTCGGTGGACGTGGCGGTGACGCACGGCCTGTTCGTCGACGATGCGGTGGCGCAGATCCATGCCGCCGGCGTGCGCCACGTCTGGAGCACCGACTGCGTGCCGCACGCGAGCAACGTGGTCTCGGTGGTGCCTCTGCTGGCGCAGGCGTTGTGCGAGCTGGCGGCTGCGGGCTGATGCCGGTCTGCGGTTCGCGGGCGCGAAAGGGTTGTCGACTGGCGGGGCGTCGCGTGCCACTACGGGCCGTTGCGGGCTGTGCGCGGTGACCGTTGATTGCGCGGGCCGGCAGTTTGCCGTTTTGTTGAATGTGGTTGATCTTCAGCATTGCCGGGTTCCGCCCCGGCGGGCGGGTAACTTTCTTCTGGTGGCCCAGAAGAAAGTCACCAAAGAAGAGGGCCTGAACGCCACCCCACACGCGTTCTGCATGCTCCGCACGCCCGGCCCAGCGGGCTACTGGACACCGACAGGAAGATCGACGCAGCAGCCCGCTCGTACGTTACGGGCTCGCTGCGCTTCGCCCTTGGCTTGCCGTCATGGCGGCGAGGCGGCGAGGCGGTGCGGTAGCGTGGCGATGTGAAGTCCGTCCACCCCGGCTGCCCGACACGGCGATGCGCAGCGAGCCGTAACGGGCCAGTGAGCAGGGTGGTGCGATGTACCGCGATGCCTACCAGTAGCCCGCCGGGCCGGGCATGCGGAGCGTGCAGAACGCGTGTGGGGTTGTAATCAGGCCCTCTTCTTTGGTGACTTTCTTCTGGGCCCCAGAAGAAAGTTACCCGGCCGCCGGGCCGGAACCCGGCAATGTTGACGGTACGTCAATGCCATCCAAGACGAACAGTGGCAGACGCGCGCAGACACAGCGCATCGGGACTGCGTCGCGGCCCGTGCCGGTGCCCGGACTCGACGCCCCAGCCGAGGTCCGGCCCGCCGCACCGCGCCGCACCGCGCAGCGCAGCGCCGCTGCCCTCAACCCTGCGCCATGCCGGCCAATGCCCGGGCGATCCGCTGCCGCGGCACGGTCGGCCGCGGCACGCGACCGCTGAACCACGCGCGCACGTCTTCTTCCAGCCCGATGCCGTGCATGTAGTTGTACAGCGCCTTCTTCAGCGCCACGCCCAGCGCGTCGTGGTCCGTGCCCGTGGGGTCGATGAAGCCGACGTCGTTCTGCGCGAACGTCACCGGCGGCAGCGGCCGCAGCGTCACGCCGAACTGTTCGGGGTGCTGGCCCACCGGCGAGTGCACGGTGCAGGCGAAGCGGTGGAAGAAGCCCGACTGGATGCAGCCGGCCTCGAACAACTGGCGCACGTATTCGAGCGCGTCCACCGTGTCCTGCACCGTCTGCGTGGGAAATCCGTACATCAGGTAGGCGTGCACCAGGATGCCGGCATCGGCGAAGGCCTTGGTCACGCGCGCGACCTGCTCGACCGAGACGCCCTTCTTCATCAGCTTGAGCAGGCGGTCGGAGGCCACCTCGAGCCCGCCCGAGATGGCGATGCAGCCGCTGTCGGCCAGTTGCTGGCACAAGGCTCGGGGTGAACGACTTCTCGAAGCGGATGTTGCCCCACCAGCTGATCGACACCGGCGCCGCTGAAGCTCGGCGGCCAGCGCCTTCAGCGACTTCGGCGGCGCCGCTTCGTCGACGAGGTGGAATCCCGTCTGGCCGGTCTCCGCGACGATCGCCTCGATGCGGTCCACCAGCGTCTCGGCGGTGGCCGCGTCGTAGCGCGAGATGTAGTCCAGGCTCACGTCGCAGAAGCTGCACTTCTTCCAGTAGCAGCCGTGCGCCACCGTGAGCTTGTTCCAGCGCCCGTCGCTCCACAGCCGGTGCATGGGATTGAGCATGTCCAGCAGCGACAGGTAGTCGGGCCAGCGGCAGGCCGTCCCAGGTCGGCGTGCCGACGTCGGCAAACGGAACGTCGGCTTCGCCGATGTCGATGTAGCGCACGGTGGCCTGATCGCGCACGAAGGTGCGCACCAGGCGGCTGGCCGAGCGCTTGCCGCGCCAGTGCTCCAGCAGCGCCAGCAGCGGGCGTTCGCCGGCGTCCAGCGTCACGGCGTCGAAGAAATCGAAGACCCGCGGCTCCTTCAATTCGCGCAGCTCGGTGTTGGCAAGCCGCCGCCGAGCGCGATGCGTATCGCCGGATGCACTGCCTTGATCGCCTGCGCGATGCGAAAGGCGCGCGTACACCGTGCCGGGGAAGGGCACCGACACCAGCACCACGTCGGCCGGTGGGCTCGACGGCTCGAGCGCCAGTGCCTGCAGCGTGCGGTCGATCAGGTTGGGCGGCGCGGCCAGCGCCTGCGCCAAGCGGCTCGAAGCTCGGCTGGCTCATGGCCAGCGACTCGGCGTAGCGCACGAACTCGAAGCGCGGGTCGACGGCGTCGCGCAGCACGTCGGCGAGGTCGTTCAGGTAGAGCGTCGCCAGGTGCCGTGCGCGGTCCTGCTGGCCCAGCGCGCCGAAAGCCCAGGCCAGCGGGTCGCCGCCGGTCGCTCGGGTCGCCGGGGTCGACATAGACGTCGAGCGTGTCGAAGCGCGGCCCTTCGGGCAGGAAGCTGCGCGTGGCGATGCGATGCGCGAGCGTCGGGTCACGACCCTGCAGGAAGGCCAGGGTGGGCGCGATGGTCGTGTGGTAGCGGTCGAACGCCGCATCGAAGGCGGCGGCACGCTGGGTGCGACGATCGGCCGGCACGGCCAGGATGCAGTCCCGCACCGAGTGCAGGCCGGCGGGCGAGAACAGCTCCAGCACCAGTGCCAGCGCCAGGTCGACCTGCGCCGCCTCGATGCCGCGCGAGCGCAGGAAGCCGGTCAGGTAGGCCGTGCTCGGATACGGCGTATTCAGCTGCGTCATCGGCGCGATGACCGACAGCACGCGCTGGGGTGCCGCGGTCATGGAGCTGCCACCCGCAGCGTCAGGGCTTATCAGGCCTTGCCCTGCGCAGCGACGGCCGCCGCCGCTTTCGCCGCAGCCTCGGCATCACCCAGGTAGTAGCTCTTGATCGGCCGCAGGTCGTTGTCGAGCTCGTAGACGAGCGGGATGCCGTTGGGGATGTTGAGGCCCACGATGTCGGCGTCGCTGATGCCGTCGAGGTACTTCACCAGCGCGCGCATGCTGTTGCCGTGCGCGGCGATCAGCAGTCGCTGGCCGCCGCGGATCGCCGGTGCGATGCGCTCGTGCCAGCACGGCAGCACCCGCGCCACGGTGTCCTTGAGGCATTCGGTGAGCGGAATCTGATCGGGATCCAGCCGCGAGTAGCGGATGTCGTCGCGCTGGCCCCGCGGGTCGGCCGCGTCCAGCGCCGGCGGCGGGGTGTCGTAGCTGCGACGCCAGATGAGCACCTGCTCGTCGCCGTACTTCTTGGCGGTGTCGGCCTTGTTCAGGCCCTGCAGCGCGCCGTAGTGGCGTTCGTTCAGCCGCCAGTCGTGCAGCACGGGCAGCCAGGTGCGGTCCATCTGGTCCAGGCAATGCCACAGCGTCCACACCGCGCGCTTGAGGACCGAGGTGTAGGCGACGTCGAAGTCGTAGCCCGCCTCCTTGAGCATGCGGCCGGATTGCCGGGCCTGTTCGACACCGGTTTCGGTCAGCGGAACGTCGGTCCAGCCGGTGAACCGGTTGTCCAGGTTCCAGGTGGATTCGCCGTGACGGATGAGGACGAGCTTGTGCATGGGCCCGATTCTATAATTCGCGGTTTTGCAGTTTCCCTGCAGTCTGGGCGTGCCGTGAGTTTCTTCATCGACAACTGGATCCTTCTTCTCGTGGCCTTCGCTTCGGGCGCCATGCTGGTGTGGCCGCTGATCGGTCGCGGCGGCGGCGCGCTGTCGGTGGGCACCGCCGAGGCGGTGCGCCTGATCAACCGCGAGAAGGGTGTGCTCATCGACGTCTGCGAGCCTGCCGAGTTCGCCGCCGGCCACGCCGCCGGTGCGCGCAACGTGCCCTTGGGCAAGCTCGAGGGCGCCAAGGAACTGCCGAGCAACAAGGCGCTGCCGCTGGTGGTGCTGTGCGCATCGGGCGCCCGCGCCAGCCGCGCTGCGGCGTTGTTGCGCAAGGCCGGGCACGAGAAGGCGGTGTCGCTGGCCGGGGGCACGGCGGCCTGGCGCGAGGCCGGCTTCCCGATCGACAAGTCGGCTTGACGTCCCTGCCGGCATGGGCTTGCATGCCGCGGAACAATCCCGATTTCGTTGCCACAGGATGACAGCATGACCCCGGTGAAGATGTACACGACGCAGGTGTGCCCGTACTGCCTGCGCGCCAAGGCCCTGCTCAAGCAGCGCGGCGTCGACGCCATCGAGGAAGTCCGCATCGACCTCGACCCCGTCGAACGTGCCCGCATGATGGAACTCACCGGGCGCCGGACGGTGCCGCAGATCTTCATCGGCGACACCCATGTCGGCGGCTGCGACGACCTCATCGCGCTCGACCAGCGTGGCGCACTGCTGCCCCTCCTGGGGCGCTGAAGACGGATCGCGGGGCCCGGGTCGAAGGTCGATCGCGAGGGCTCGGTGATAATGCGCGGTTGCGGTTTGCCCCCGTCCGGCGGCGAGCTTTGACACCACGGAACCAACCAACATGGCCGACGAGACCCCCGTTTTCCAGATCCAGCGCATGTATCTCAAGGATCTGTCGCTGGAGCAGCCCAATTCGCCGCAGATCCTGCTCGAGCAATCGCAGCCGCAGGTCGACATCAACCTGGGCATGGCGGCCAATTCGGTCGCCGATGGCATCTACGAGGTCACCGTCACGGCCACCGTCACGACCAAGGTCAACGACAAGGTGCTGTTCCTGGTGGAGGCCAAGCAGGCTGGCATCTTCGAGATCCGCAACGTGCCGCAGGAGCAGATGCAGGGCATCATCAGCATCGTCTGCCCGCAGATGATCTACCCCTACCTGCGTGCCATCGTCTCCGATGTCTGCACGCGCGCCGGCTTCCCGCCGATCCTGCTGACCGAAGTCAACTTCCAGGCCATGTTCGAGGCCCAGCAGGAACAGGCCGCTGCGGCGCAGGGCGGCGACGGCCCGCGCATCATCACGACGATCAACTGAGGCTCGGCCGCCGGCGGCATCCCTTGTCCCGGTCGGCCCTGATGTCATGAAGGTCGCCCTGCTCGGCGCCGGCGCCTGGGGCACGGCGCTGGCCATCGCCGCCGCGTCGCGCCACGAGGTCGTGTTGTGGGCGCGCGATGCGGCGCAGGCGGCGGACATGGTGCAAGTGCGCCGCAATCGCCGCTACCTTCCCGAAGTGCCGCTGCCCGCCGGGCTGCGCATCACCGCCAGCCGGGACGACGCGCTGGCGTTTGCCCGCGGCGGACTCACCGTCATCGCCACGCCGATGGCCGGCCTGCGCGGGCAGCTCGCCACCTTGCCCGACGAGCGCCCGGCGTTGTGGCTCTGCAAGGGCTTCGAGGCCGGCAGCGGCGCGCTCGGCCATGAGATCGCCCGCGACGTGCGGCCCGGCTTGCCCTGCGGCGTGCTGTCGGGCCCCAGCTTCGCGCTCGAAGTCGCCCGCGGCCAACCCACGGCGCTGGTCGCGGCGAGCGGCGACCCCGCACTGGCGGCGGCTGCGGTCGACGCGTTCCACGGCGACGCGTTGCGCATCTACACATCCACGGACGTCATCGGCGTCGAGGTCGGCGGCGCGGTGAAGAATGTGCTGGCCATCGCCACCGGCATCGTCGACGGCATGCCCGAGGCCGGGCTCAACGCGCGTGCCGCGCTCATCACGCGCGGCTTGGCCGAGATCACGCGCCTGGGGCTGGCCCTGGGCGCGCGGGCCGAGACCTTCATGGGTCTGTCGGGTCTGGGCGACCTGGTGCTCACCGCCACCGGCGAGCTGTCGCGCAACCGCCGCGTCGGCTTGCTGCTGGCGGCCGGGCAGACATTGCCCGACGCCCTGAATTCGCTGGGCCATGTCGCCGAGGGCGTGCTGAGCGCGCCCACCGTGCTGGCCCGGGCGCGTGACCTCGGCGTGGAGATGCCGATCACCGAAGCGGTGGTCGAAGTGCTCGAAGGCCGCGTCGCCCCGGCGCAGGCCATGGTGCAGCTGATGGCGCGTCAGGCGCGCGCCGAGAGCGCCACCGGCGACTACAGGCTGCCCGCGTAGCCGTTCTGCCGCCAGGCCTCGAACACGGCCACGGCCACCGCGTTGCTGAGATTCAGGCTGCGCTGGTCGGCCCGCATCGGCAGCCGCACGCGCTGCTCGGGCGCAAAGCGCTCGCGCAAGGCCGCGGGAAGGCCCGCGGTTTCGCTGCCGAAGACGAGCCAGTCGCCGGCCAGCCATCGCACCTCGCCGAAGGCATGCGCGCCGCGCGTCGTGAAGGCGAAGCAGCGCGCCGGGTCGGGGCGACTCGGCTCGCAGCAGCGCGTCCCACGACGCATGGCGGCGCACGCGCACGTACTCGTGGTAGTCGAGCCCGGCGCGCTGCAGCAGCCGGTCTTCCATGGCGAAGCCCAGCGGCTCCACCAGGTGCAGCGTGCAGCCGGTGTTGGCGGCGAGGCGGATCACGTTGCCGGTGTTGGGCGGGATCTCGGGCGCGACGAGGACGATGTGGAACATGCGAGTCAACCCCCGGCCGTGCGCGCCACCACCCACACGTCCACCGCCGCCGCGCCACCGCGCAGCAGCGCCGCGGCGGCTTCGCGCGCCGTGGCGCCCGTGGTCATCACGTCGTCGACCAGCGCGACGCGTCGGCCCAGCAGTTCGCCACGGCGGCGCGGGTCGACCATGAAGGCGCTGCGCAGGTTGTGCTGGCGCGCGCAGGCGGCCGAGTTCGGCCTGGTGTGCGCTGTCCGCCGGACGCCACAGCAGGTGGGCTCGTGCCGTCAGCGCCCAGCGCCGGCGCCAGGCGGCGTGCCAGTTCCCAGGCCTGGTTGTAGCCACGCTCGGCCAGCCGGGCGGGCGCCAGCGGCACGGGTAGCACCAGTTGCGGCGGCGGTGCCGCGGAAGCACGGACCGCTGCCAGCAGGCGCTCGGCCAGCGCTGCCGCAAGTTCGACGCGGCCGTGGAACTTGAACGCGCGCGATCAGCGCGTCCCAGGGGAAGGCATAGTCGGCGGCGCAGACGGTGTGCTCGAAGGGCGGGGCATCACGCAGGCACTCGCCGCAGGCCGGCGGCCGGCAGGCCCAGCCGCAAGCCGCAGCGGCTGCAGCGTGGCACGGTGGCCGCAAAGCGCGAGACGCAGTCGTCGCACACCGCAGCCTGGGCCCACTGCCGGCAGACCTCGCATTGGCTGCTCAGGCGGGCACGGTCGAGGCGCGGCATCGGCTCAATATACTGCCCGCATGGCCCCCGCCGAGCGCAGCGCCCGCCGACCGCTCGACGCGGTGGCGCTGGCGCGCGTGCTGCAGCGCATGCGCGCGCGCCGACGCGGCGCCCTGGCTGCATGGCGAAGTGGCGCGACGCATGGCCGAGCGCTGCCGGTGATCAAGCTGCAGCCCGAACGCGTGCATCGACTGGGGGGCCTTCCTGGGCGCCGGCCGCCCGCTGCTGACCGCTGCCTACCCACGGGCGCGTCGTGCTCGCGGTGGAGTCGGACACGGCGCGGCGCGACGCCACCGCGGCGGCGCTCGAGGCGCCGTGGTGGACGCCGCGGCGCTGGGCTGCCGGCACGCCGGCCGTGGTCACCGAGGCCGAACTGGGCGCCGGCCAGGGCCAGTTGCTGTGGTCCAACATGGGTCTGCACGGCGCCATCGATCCGCAGGCGGTGATGGCCGCCTGGCACCGCGCGCTGGCGGTCGACGGCTTCCTGATGTTCTCGACCCTCGGCCCGGGTTCGCTGGAAGGCCTGCGCGCGCTGTATGCGGCGCGAGGCTGGCCGCCGCCGCACGCGCCCTTCGTCGACATGCACGACCTGGGCGACATGCTGGTCGAAGCGGGCTTCGCCGACCCGGTGATGGACCAGGAGACGATCACGCTGACCTGGCCCTCGGGCGAGGCCCTGCTGGCCGAGCTGCGCCAGCTCGGTGGCAATGTCGATCCGCGGCGCTTCGCCGGCCTGCGCACGCCGCGCTGGCGCAGCCGCCTGGCCGACGCCCTGGAGGCGGCGGCAGGCGCCGAACGGGCGGCCCGCGACTGACGTTCGAAGTGGTCTACGGCCACGCGTTCCGCGCCGCGCCGCGGCCGCGCGTGGCTGCCGAAACGGCGCTGGCGCTGGACGACATGCGCGCCATGATCCGGGCCGCCCGCCGGCCTGCCTGAGCCCGCCGCATCGACGGTTGGGCTGAGATAGAATCCCGCGGCTCTGCGGCAGGCCCGGATTCACGGTGGCCCGGCGCGTTTCGCCATGCCCAGCGAACTCTATCGAACCGCGATGACCGCCACCCTCGTCCCACGCCCCTGGCCGATGCCGCAGCACACGCCCCGCAGCGTGCCCTGGCTGTTCGGCCGCGAGATCGTCCTGGCCGGGCAGCAGGGCGCGCCGCGCGCGCTGCAGTGGCTGCTCAAGCGCAACTGTTCGATCACGCCGCGCCAGCTCGGCAGCGTGTACCTGTCGCTGTGCTTGGCGTCGCTGCTGATCGGCGGCTTCTTCTACGCCCAGGGTGCGCCGCTGGTGCTGGCCTTCACCGCGCTGGAGCTGACGCTGGTCGGCGCCGCACTGCTGGTCTTCGCGCGCCACGCCGGCGACCACGAGACGCTGACGCTCGTGGGGCGCTCGCTGCAGGTGCACCAGTGTTATGGCAGCCGCGTCGCGCACACCGACTTCACGGCCGACTGGCTGACCGTGGAACCCGCCGCCGGACAGGGCTCGCTGGTCGAGTTGTGCGGCCGCGGCCAGACCATCCGGGTCGGGCGCTTCCTGCGACCCGAGCTGCGCGCCGCTTTCGCCCGCGAACTGCGGCTGGCGCTGCGCCTGGCCCCCGCCACGACCGCGACCGAACCCGATACGAACTGAACCCAAGATGATGAAGACGATGACCTCCCTGCTGAGCCGTGCCTCCCGGATGACGCTCGCCCTGGGCGCGATGCTCAGTGTGGGCGCTGCGATGGCCGTCAACGACCTGCCCGGCGGTCCCGCCGTGCGCCAGCTGAACCTGCACCCGCCGGTGACGCGCATCGCCGAGCAGCAGAGCTGGCTGCACTGGTTCATGCTCATCGTCTGCGTGGTGATCTTCGTCGGCGTGTTCGGGGTGATGTTCTATTCCATCCTCAAGCACCGCAAGTCGGTCGGCCACAAGGCGGCCAACTTCCACGAAAGCGTGGCGGTCGAGATCGCCTGGACGGTGGTGCCGCTGCTGATCGTCATCGCCATGGGCGCCATGGCCACGCGCACCGTGGTGGCCATGAAGGACACCAGCAACGCCGACCTCACGATCAAGGCCACCGGCTACCAGTGGAAGTGGGGCTACGACTACCTGAAGGGCGAAGGCGAGGGCATCGCCTTCCTGTCGACGCTGGACCTGGCGCACCGCGAGATGTCCAACAGCGGCAAGCCCGCGGGCGACAACTACCTGCTCAAGGTCGACAACCCGCTGGTCGTGCCGGTCGACAAGAAGATCCGCATCGTCACCACCGCCAACGACGTCATCCACGCCTGGATGGTGCCGTCGCTGGGCGTCAAGCAGGACGCCATTCCCGGCTTCGTGCGCGACACCTGGTTCCGTGCCGACAAGACGGGCGACTTCTACGGCCAGTGCGCCGAGCTGTGCGGCAAGGAACATGCCTACATGCCGATCCATGTCAAGGTGGTGAGCCAGGCCGACTACACGGCCTGGGTCGACGGCAGGAAGAAGGCCATGGCCGCGCTCGCCGACGATCCCACCAAGACCTGGCAACTGGCCGAGCTCGTGGCCCGCGGCGAGAAGGTCTACAACGCCAACTGCGCCGCCTGCCACCGCCCCGACGGCAAGGGCGCCGGCCCGATCAAGCCGCTGGACGGCAGCGCCATCGTTCTGAACGACCCCGCGGCGCAGGTGAAGATCCTGCTCAACGGTGCGCTCAACGGGGCCATGCCGGCGTGGAAGCAGCTCTCGGACACCGAGATCGCCGCCGTCATGACCTATACCAAGAATTCGTGGAGCAACCAGACCGGCAAGCTCGTGCAGCCCGCCGAGGTCGTGGCCGCCCGCAAGCAGTGATTTCCAGCATCCAGCCCGAGGATTCCCCCCGATGAGCGCCGTACTCGACCACCCCGCGCACCACGCCGACGACCACGCCCATGGCCACCCCCACGGCTGGCGGCGCTGGCTGTTCGCCACCAATCACAAGGACATCGGCACGATGTACCTGTTGTTCAGCTTCACGATGCTGATGATCGGCGGCGTGCTGGCGCTGGGCATCCGTGCCGAGCTGTTCCAGCCGGGGCTGCAGTTCGTGAACCCGGAGCTGTTCAACCAGCTGACCACGATGCACGGCCTGATCATGGTCTTCGGCGCCATCATGCCGGCCTTCGTGGGCTTCGCGAACTGGATGATCCCGCTGCAGATCGGTGCCGCGGACATGGCCTTCGCGCGCATGAACAACCTCAGCTTCTGGCTGCTGATCCCGGCCGCGCTGATGCTCGCGGGTTCGTTCTTCATGCCCGGCGGCGCCCCGGCCGCAGGCTGGACCCTCTACGCGCCGCTGACGCTGCAGATGGGCCCGAGCATGGACGCCGGCATCTTCGCGATGCACATCATGGGCGCGAGCTCGATCATGGGCTCGATCAACATCATCGTCACCATCCTGAACATGCGCGCGCCCGGCATGACGCTGATGAAGATGCCGCTGTTCTGCTGGACCTGGCTGATCACCGCCTACCTGCTGATCGCGGTGATGCCGGTGCTGGCCGGTGCGATCACGATGACGCTGACCGACCGCCATTTCGGCACCAGCTTCTTCAACCCCGCCGGCGGCGGTGACCCGATCATGTACCAGCACATCTTCTGGTTCTTCGGTCACCCCGAGGTCTACATCATGATCCTGCCGGCGTTCGGCATCGTCAGCGCGATCATCCCCACGTTCGCCCGCAAGCGCCTGTTCGGCTACACGTCGATGGTCTACGCCACGGCCTCGATCGCCATCCTGTCGTTCATCGTCTGGGCGCACCACATGTACACCACCGGCATGCCGGTGACGGGGCAGTTGTTCTTCATGTACGCCACGATGCTGATCGCGGTGCCCACGGGCGTGAAGATCTTCAACTGGCTGGCCACCATGTGGCGCGGTTCGATGACCTTCGAGACGCCCATGCTGTGGTCGGTGGGCTTCCTGTTCGTGTTCACGATGGGCGGCTTCACCGGCCTGATCCTGGCCATGGCGCCGATCGACATCCAGATCCAGGACACCTACTACGTGGTGGCGCATTTCCACTACGTGCTCGTCGCGGGCTCGCTGTTCGCGCTGTTCGCCGGCGTCTATTTCTGGGGGCCCAAGTGGACCGGCGTCATGTACTCCGAGACGCGCGGCAAGATCCATTTCTGGGGCTCGCTGGTCTTCTTCAACGTCACCTTCTTCCCGATGCACTTCCTCGGCCTGGCCGGCATGCCGCGCCGCTATGCCGACTACCCGATGCAGTTCGCCGATTTCAACGCCATCGCCTCGGTGGGCGCCTTCGGCTTCGGGCTCATGCAGGTCTACTTCTTCGTCTTCGTCGTCATCCCGATGATGCGCGGCCAGGGCCAGAAGGCGCCGCAGAGGCCCTGGGAGGCCGCCGAGGGCCTGGAGTGGGAAGTGCCTTCGCCGGCGCCCTGGCACACCTTCGAGACGCCGCCCAGGCTGGACGCCACCGCCACGCGCGTGGTGGGCTGAAGCCGCAGCCATGGCCCTGACCGAGCAGCAACGCAAGGCGAACCTGCGGCTGGCGCTGATCCTGGCGTCGGTGGCGGCGGTGTTCGCCATCGGCTTCGTGACCAAGATCGTCGCCTTCGGCGGTTGACTCGATGAGCCGCGCTGCCCTGCGGGCCTTTGCCGACAACCGCCGCATGCTGATGAAGCTGCTGGTGGTGGTGGCGGTGATGTTCGGCTTCGGCTATGCGCTGGTGCCGATGTACCGTGCCATCTGCGACGCCCTGGGCATCAACGTGCTGTCGCTGTCCGAGCAGCGCGTGGCCACCGGCAACTGGAGCGGGCGCGCCGCGGCTTCCAACACCCAGGTCGACACGACGCGCACGATCACGATCGAATTCGACGCCAACGCGCGCGGGCCCTGGGACTTCAAGCCGGCGCAGCGCTCGGTGCAGGTGCACCCGGGCGAGATGACGACGGTGATGTACGAGTTCAAGAACATCCAGAACCGCACCATGGCGGCGCAGGCCATCCCGAGCTACGCGCCGATGCAGGCCAGCGCGCACTTCAACAAGCTCGAGTGTTTCTGCTTCAACGAATACATCCTGGCCCCCGGCGAGTCGCGCACGTGGCCGGTGGTGTTCGTGGTCGACCCCAAGCTGCCCAGGGACGTGACGACGATCACGCTGTCGTACACCTTCTTCGAGGTCGGCGGCAAGGTGCCGGCGGCTCCCACCGGGGCGCTGGGCGCTGCCGCGGCAGCCCCCGGCAAGGGGCCCGGCGCATGAGCGACCTGCGCGAAGCGGCCTCCCGCCCGGGCTCGTTGCTGCAGACGATGCGAGCGGTGGCCTGGTCCTTCCTGGGCATCCGCCGCTCCGACGGCTACGCCCAGGACGTGAGCAAGCTCAACCCGGTGCACGTGGTGATCGCGGGCCTGCTCGGCGCGGCCGTGTTCGTGCTGGCGCTGGTGCTCCTGGTGCGCTGGGTGGTCGGCAGCGGCGTGGCCGTCTGAGCAGCGCCACGGTACATACGGAATAGAGATTCGAGGAGAGAGTTCAAGATGTCAGCCACGACCCCCGCGGGACACACCCCGTACTACTTCATCCCGTCGCCATCGAGCTACCCGGTGATGGTCGCCTTCGGGCTGCTGCTGGTGATCTTCGGTGCCGGCCAATGGGTCAACGGCGCCGGCTGGGGCGCCTACGTGCTGCTGGCCGGCATGGTGATCTGGCTGTCGGTGCTGTCCCGGTGGTTCGGCCAGGCCATCCGCGAAAGCGAGGGTGGCCTCTACTCCGACCGCATCGACGTCTCCTACCGCTGGAGCATGAGCTGGTTCATCTTCAGCGAGGTGATGTTCTTCGCCGCCTTCTTCGGTGCGCTGTACTGGGCCCGGGTGCACGCGGTGCCCATGCTCGGCAACCTCGACCACCAGATCCTGTGGCCCGACTTCAAGGCCATCTGGCCCAGCGCCGGCGGCGGCATCACGGCCTCGCCGGCCGGCACCGTGGAGCCCTTCCAGACCATCGGCCCCTGGCCGCTGCCCACCATCAACACCGCGCTGCTGCTGACCTCGGGCGTGACGCTGACGATCGCCCACCATGCGCTGATCGCCGGCCAGCGGGCCAAGACCATCGGCTGGATGTGGATCACGGTGATCCTGGGCGCCACCTTCGTCGGCGTGCAGGCCTACGAATACGCCCACGCCTACAACGACCTGAACCTCAAGCTCAGCTCGGGCATCTTCGGCTCCACCTTCTTCATGCTCACCGGCTTCCACGGTTTCCACGTCCTGGTGGGCATGCTGATGCTGCTGTTCATCACGCTGCGCCTGATGAAGGGCCACTTCACCCCCGAGCGTCACTTTGGCTTCGAGGGCGCGGCCTGGTACTGGCACTTCGTCGACGTGGTCTGGCTCGGCCTGTACGTGGTGGTGTACTGGCTCTAGGCACCCGGCTTGCGGGCACCAAGAAGCGCCGCCCGCCGCGGCGCTTTTTGTTTCGCGCCCGTTGCTGCGGTCAGCCGCCGACGGGCAGACCCCCCGGCCGCACCCAGCCCATGGCCCAGCCCAGCATGATCAGCAGGAACAACGCCACCGACAGCGCCACGCGCAGCGCAAGCGCGCGGGCCATGTGCTTGCCACGCGGGTCGTTCTCGCGGCCCTTGCGCAGCATCAGCACGCCAGCGCCGGCCAGCGCCCCCAGCACGGCCAGCAGGATCAATACGATCACGGTCTTCATGACCCGGGATTATCGGCGCGGGGCGGCACCATGACCGCGGCAGGGCGCCGATGGATCGTGCTCGTGGTCGCGCTCGTGGCGGCGGCGCTGACGGCGCGCCTGGGTCTGTGGCAGCTCGACCGCGCGGCGCAGAAGAACCGGTTGCAGGCGGCGCTGGACAGCCAGCTGGCGCTGCCCGCCGTTGCCGCCGGCCGACCTGGCGCGCGACGCGGCCGGCGCCGCCGCGCAGCAGCACCGGGCCGTCGTCGTCGAAGGGCAATGGCTGGCCGCGCTGACGGTGTACCTGGACAACCGCCAGATGAATGGCCGGCCCGGCTTCTACGCCATCACGCCGTTGCGCCTGGACGACGGCAGCGCGGTGCTGGTGCAGCGCGGCTGGCTGCCACGCGACGCCAACGAGCGCACGCGCATCGCGGCCGCGCCGCTGCCGGGCGGACGCGTGCAAGTCGCAGGGCCGCATCGCCCCCGCTCCGGCGCGGTTGTACGAGTTCGATGCCGCGGCCTCGGGGCCGATCCGGCAAAATCTCGATCTCGACGGGTACGCGCGTGAAACCGGTCTGCCCCTGCGGCCCCTCACCCTGGTGCAGGAAGACGGCACCGCGCCCCCCGGCGATGGCCTGCTGCGCCAGTGGTCCCGGCCCGCTGCCGGTGTGCACAAGCACTACGGCTACGCCTTTCAATGGTTCTCCCTGAGCGCGCTCATCCTGGGTCTTTATGCCTGGTTCCAACTCATCCGCCCGCACCGGGCAAGGCAGCGCCAGATGCCTGAACCGCTGGGCATGACGGTGCACGGCGTCGCCACGCCCGACCTGTCGGACCCGCGCGAGGTCGAGCGCAGCCGCACGCTGCGCGGACGCGTGCGCATGCTGCTCGTGCTGCTGGTCTGCGCGGCGCCGGTGATCGCGTCCTACCTCACCTACTTCGTCATCCGGCCCGAAGGCCGCAGCAACTACGGCACGCTGATCCTGCCCACGCGCGCGACTGCCCGCGCTCGCCCTGCGCACGCTGGACGGCGTCGAAGTGCCGGCCCGCACGCTGCGCGGCCAGTGGCTGCTGGTGGTGACGGCGCCTTCGTCCTGCGGCGAGGCCTGCCAGGACAGGCTCTTCATGCAGCGCCAACTGCGTGAGATGCTCGGCCGCGAACGAGACCGCGTCGACAAGGTCTGGTTCGTCACCGACAACGGCCCGGTGGCCGCGCCGCTGCGTGCCGCCGTCGAAGCCGGCCCGGCGATGACGGCCCTGCGTGTCGACCGCGAGGCGCTCGCGCGCTGGCTGGCGCCGGCTGCAGGGCAGGCGCTGGAAGACCACCTCTATGTCGTCGACCCCATGGGGGAGTGGATGATGCGCATGCCGGCCCAGGCCGAGCCGTCACGCGTCAAGCGTGACCTCGAACGGCTGATGCGCGCATCCGCGTCCTGGGACACCCCGGGCCGCTGAGGCACGCATGGACACCACGCCGCTGGTCGATTTCGCACCCCTCGCGCGATTGCTGCTGGTGGCGGCCTTGCTGGCCATGCTGCCGCTGGCCTGGTTGTGGCTGCGCCAGCGTGGCGCCGACACCCGTGCCCGGCTGGCGGCGCTGACGGCACTGACCATGTTCCTGACCTTCGACCTCGTCGTCTTCGGCTCCTTCACCCGCCTCACCGACTCCGGCCTGGGGTGCCCGGACTGGCCGGGCTGCTACGGCGCCGCCAGCCCCCTCGGCGCGCGCGAGGAGATTCACGCCGCGCAATCCGCGCTGCCCAGCGGCCCCGTGACATGGTCCAAGGCCTGGATCGAGATGATCCACCGCTACCTCGCCATGACGGTCGGCGCGCTGATCCTCGTCATGGCGGTGGTGAGCTGGAGCCATCGCGAGCGGCTCCCCTTCTCGCCCTGGTGGCCGACGCTGACCCTGGTGTGGGTCGTGGTGCAAGGCCTCTTCGGCAAGTACACGGTCACGCTCAAGCTCTACCCGCTGGTGGTGACCCTGCACCTGCTCGGTGGCTTGCTGCTGCTGGCGTTGCTGGCGGCGCAGCACGAGGCCTTCCGCCAACGGCCGCTGCCGCTGGCGGCCGGTCTGCGACGCGGCGCGTGGGCGGCACTGGCGCTGCTGGCGACCCAGGTCGCGCTCGGCGGCTGGGTCAGCAGCAACTATGCCGTGCTGGCCTGCACCGGCTTTCCGCAGTGCAACGGCGCCTGGTGGCCGGCGATGGACTTCGGCCATGGCTTCACGCTGCTGCGCGGCCTGGGCGAGGGGCGCGACGGCACCGGCCTGACCTTCGACGCCCTGGTGGCCGTGCACATGGCGCACCGCCTGTTCGCGCTGCTCACCGTGGCGGCGCTGCTGTGGCTGGCCTGGGCTCTGTGGCGCGCGCCCGGCGCGGCAACGCGGGGCTTCGGCATCGGCGCTGGCGGCGCTCACGCTGGCGCAGGTGGCCAGCGGCCTGTCGAACGTCGTTCTCGGCTGGCCGCTGGCGGCGGCACTGGGGCACTCCGCCGGCGCGGCCGGACTGGTGCTGTTGCTGACACTGCTGCTGGCCCGCGCCGCGCCGCAGCAGGCGGCGGTGGTTCCCTAGAATCAGCAGTTCCCCCATGGCCCACACCCTCGCCGCGTCGCCCAGCCTGGCCACCCGCTGGTCGCAGTTCTACGTGCTGACCAAGCCGCGCGTGGTGCAGCTCATCGTCTTCTGCGCCCTCATCGGCATGCTGCTGGCGCAGCCCGGCCTGCCCGACTGGCGGCTGGCCGGTGCGGCCACGGTGGGCATCTGGCTGGTGGCGAGTGCGGCGGCGGCCTTCAATTGCCTGGTCGAGCAGCGCATCGACAGCCGCATGGCGCGCACTTCGTGGCGCCCCAGTGCCAAGGGCGAACTCACCTCGATGCAGACGCTGGTCTTCTCGGCCGTGCTGTGCGCCCTCGGCAGCGCGCTGTTGTACTGGGCCGTGAACCCGCTGACGATGTGGCTGACCTTCGCCACCTTCGTTGGCTATGCGGTGATCTACACCGTGGTGCTCAAGCCGTTGACGCCACAGAACATCGTCATCGGCGGCGCCTCGGGCGCCATGCCGCCGGTGCTGGGCTGGGCCGCGATGACGGGGGAGGTGGGCCCCGAGGCGCTGATGCTGTGCCTGATCATCTTCCTGTGGACGCCGCCGCATTTCTGGGCGCTGGCGCTGTACCGCGCCGAGGACTACCGCAAGGCCGGCCTGCCCATGTTGCCCATCACCCACGGCCCCGAATTCACGCAGTTGCAGGTGCTGCTGTACACGCTGGTGCTGTTCGCGGCCACTTTGCTGCCTTTCGTCTACGGCATGAGCAGCTGGATCTACCTGGTGTCGGCACTGGCCCTGGGTGGGCTCTTCGTCCTGTATGCGTGGCAGCTCTGGCGCGACTACAGCGACCTGCTCGCGCGTCAGACCTTCCGCTATTCCATCTGGCACCTGTCGCTGCTCTTTGCCGCGCTGTTGCTGGACCACTACCTCAGTCCATGGCTGTTTCCCGGCGCGCTCTGATGTCCTTGGCCCTGGTGGCCGCCGTGGCGGGCTGCGAGCGCAGCGCCGCACCGTCTTTCAAGGCCATCGACATCACGGGTGCCGAATACGCGCAGGGCTTCGACCTGCCCGACGCCGACGGCCGCCGCCGCACCCTGGCCGACTTCAAGGGCAAGGTCACGCTCGTCTTCTTCGGCTACACGCAGTGCCCCGATGTCTGCCCGACGACGCTGCTGGAGATCGCCGCGGTGCGCAAGGCCCTGGGCGCCGACGGCGCGCGGGTGCAGGGCGTCTTCGTCACCGTCGACCCGGAGCGCGACACGCCCGAGGTGCTCAAGGCCTACGTCGACAATTTCGGCGCCGGCTTCGTGGCCCTGCGCGGCAGCATGGAAGAAACGCAGGCGGTGGCCAAGGCGTTCAAGGTCTATTACGCCAAGGTGCCCGGGCTGGCCCCGGGCAGCTACACCATGGACCACACGGCCGGCACCTATGTCTTCGACGCCCAGGGCAAGGTGCGCCTGTTCACGCGCTACGGCACGGGTGCCGAGGCGCTGAAGCACGACCTGCAACTGCTGCTGGCCGAGCCCGCGGTCTGACCGCGCCAAGCCACTTGCGCGGATCCGGCTCCGCCGGTCCGCTGCAAGAGCCCCCTCGGGGGGTGGCGAGCGCTAGCGAGCCTGGGGGCTCACATCAGCGAGCCTGGGGGCTCACACCAGCACCTTGCGCATCTTCTTCATCGCCGCCACCTCGATCTGGCGGATGCGCTCGGCGCTCACGCCGTACTCGGCCGCCAACTCGTGCAGCGTCATGCCGCCGGAGGCGTCGTCGTTGACCTTCAGCCAGCGCTCCTCGACGATGCGGCGGCTGCGGGCGTCCAGCGTGTGCAGCGCCTGCGCGATGCCGTCGCCGGCCAGCCAGTCGCGGTGCATCGCTTCCAGGCGCCGCGTCGGCTCGCTGGTGTCGTCGGCCAGGTAGGCGATGGGGGCGTAGCTCTCCTCGCCGTCGTCGGATTGGGGCTCCAGTGCGACGTCGCCCCCGGTCAGGCGCGTTTCCATCTCGACCACTTCGGCCGGCTTGACGTTCAACTCGCGCGCCACCGTGGCCACCTCGGCCGGGGTCAGCGTGTTGCGGTGGGTGTCGGCGTCGAGCGCGTCTTCCTTCAGGCCCTGCTTCATCGAGCGCAGGTTGAAGAACAGCTTGCGCTGCGCCTTGGTGGTGGCCACCTTGACCATGCGCCAGTTCTTCAGGATGTACTCGTGGATCTCGGCCTTGATCCAGTGCATGGCGTAGCTCACCAGGCGCACGCCCTGTTCGGGGTCGAAACGCTTGACGGCCTTCATCAGGCCCACATTGCCTTCCTGGATCAGGTCGCCCTGCGGCAGGCCGTAGCCCAGGTACTGGCGCGAGATCGACACCACCAGCCGCAGGTGCGAAAGCACCAGCCGCCCGGCGGCCTCCAGATCACCCTGATCGCGCAGCCGGCGCGCGAAGTCCAACTCCTGCTCGTGCGTGAGCATCGGCATGCGGTTCACCGCCGACACGTAGGCGTCGAGGTTGCCGAGCGAAGGCACCATCGACCACGGGTCACGGAGGGCGAGCGCGTTGGAGGCGGTTGTATTCATGCGGTCTGGGATGGCCGGAGCACTGTCAAGTTCCGCAAATATTAGCACTCTCCCGTCGTGAGTGCTGATTCCGCCGGGTTTGCTCCTGAACGCTTTGTGTGAATGTCGACATCGATCCGACTAATGAGTGAGTGATCACTCACATTCACCAGCGGGTCTCGGCCTCTTCGAGCAGGGTGTCGATGATGCCCAGGAAGCGGGACACATCCAGTGGCTTGGTCACGTAGTGCGCCGCGCCCAGCGTCAGCGCCTCCTGCATGTGCACCGGCGTGGCGTCGGCCGAGACCACGACCACGGGGATGTCGGCCAGCATGTCGTCGTTCTTCAGGTACCGCAGCAGTTCGATGCCGCTGATGTCGGGCAGCTGCATGTCGAGCAGGATCAGGTCGGGGCGCCTGCGCCGGATGGCGGCCATGCCGTCCAGGCCCAGCGACGATGTCTCCAGCACGACCTGCGCGCGCAGGGCGAGCACGCCACGCATGACTTCGATGTTGGTCTCGTTGTCTTCCACGTAGTGCACCCGGCGCTCCCGGTAGGGCGCCGGCGAGGTGTCGGTGTAGCGCTCCGGCACGGACTCGGCCGTCTCGGCTGCCGGCAGGCGCAGCGTGAAGGACGAGCCTGCGCCGGCGTGGCTCACGGCCTCCAGCGTGCCGCCCATCAACTCGGCCAGCCGGCGGCTGATGACGAGGCCGATGCCGGTGCCCTCGATGTCGCTGTTCTGGCGCCCGAGGCGGTTGTAGGGCTGGAAGAGCGCCGCCATCTGCTCCTCGGTCATGCCCAGGCCGGTGTCGGCGACCACGATCTCGACCACGCCGCCGTCGGCCAGCCGCGAGGTGACGGTCGCGCTGCCGCCGGGCCGGTTGTACTTGACTGCGTTGCTGAGCAGGTTGGTCAGGATCTGCTTGACGCGCGTGGCGTCCCCCCGCACCGCCGGCGCGTCCCTGGCCAGCCGCTCCTTCAGCGTGACATTGCGCTGCTCGGCGGCTGCCGCCACCATGGCCCGGCTGGCCGACACCAGGGGCGCCAGTTCCAACGGCGTCAGCGCCAGCGGCACCGCGCCCGACTCGATGCGCGCGAGGTCCAGGGTCTCGTTGATCATCTCCAGCAGGTGCCAGCCGGCACGCTGGATCTGCTGCGCCCACTCGCGCTGGTGCGGCGCCAGCCCGGGCTCGCGGTCCATGCACAGCAGCTGCGAGAAGCCGATCATGGCGTTGAGCGGCGTCCGCAACTCGTGGCTCATGCGCGAGAGGAAGTCGCTCTTGGCGCGATTGGCCGCCTCGGCGCGGTGCAGCGCATGCTCCGAAGCCTGCAGCCGCAGGTGCTCGGTGATGTCCTCGAGCACGCTCACGATGCGCACGACGCGGCCGCGCTCGTTGCGCAGCGCCGAAATACTGGCGCGAACCTGCAGTTCCCGTCCATCCGACAGAGGGATGCGCACCGGCTCCAGCACGGCCTCGGGGTTGCCGCCGAACAGCTCGCGCCGCTGGCGCTGCACGCGGGCGACCTCGTCGGGGTGCACGATCTCGGCCACCGAGCAGCCGCGCAGGTCGTCGGCGCTGCGCCCGATCAACTCGCACAGGCGCGGGTTGCACTCGATGATGCGGCCGCGCGGGTCGAGGAACATCACGCCGATGGGCGCATGGTCGAAGATGCTGCGCAGCCGCTGTTCGCTTTCGCGCAGGGCCTTCTCGGCCTGCGCGCGCTCGCCGACCTCTCGCCGCAGCTTGGCGGTGCCGGCCTGCACGGCCAGTTCGGTGGTCCGGCGCTGCCCGGTGATGGTCAGCAGCAGCGCGCCGAGCATGGCCGCCGAAGCCAGTCCGGTCAGCGCCAGCAGCCAGACGGTTTCGCGCTGCTGGCCGGGGACACTGGCTTCCGCGGCGCTCACGTGCAGCTCGTAACCGCGGCCGCCGAGTTGGAGCTCGCGCACGGTGTTGAACTGTGCGGCCGCCGCGGGGTCGGCTGTCGCCGCCTCGCAGCCTGCGCTGCCTGCCAGCCGCCGGCGCGGCGCGTCGGGCGTGCGATCGACGAGGCACCAGCGCAGGTATCGCTGGCCCTCGGGGGCCAGCCCCGCCATCGCTGCCTCGGTGCGCAAGGTCACGAAGACGACGCCACGGAACGACGCCATGCGTTCGGCTTCGCTGGTCGGTTCGCCGCGGTACAGCGCCTGGTAGAGGACGACGCCGGGTTCGTTGGCCGCCGACTGCGTGAGCCGGAAGCCCGAGGTGGCCGCCGGCTGACCGCTGCGGCGGGTGGCCAGGATCGCCGCGCGGGCCGCCGGGATCGACAAGGCGTTGACACCCAGCGCGCTGGCATTGCCGGCCATCGGCTCGACGTGCCGCAAGGCCACCACCTCGGCGTCGGCAGCGCGGGCGGCGCCGCCGTCGCGGTCGAACACCCGGTAGCCATCGAGGCCCTGCGCGCGCGCCTCGGCCTCGAAAGAGGGCAGGGCGGCCAGCGGCACGCGCACGCTGTGCCCCATGGCCTGCAGCGGGATCGGCTGTGCGAGCCACCAGCGCGAGGCTTCGCGCAGTGTGTGGTCGTCGAGCTCGCCGCGCGCGTGTGCGGCGCTGTTCAGGGTCTGCAGCGCATACACCGGCGCGCTCAGCCGCGCCTGCGCCTCGGAGGCCAGGCGGTCGGCGCCACGTTCGAAGGTGGCCATCAGCCGCTGGCGGTCGAGCCGGCCCAGCTGCACCAGGGCGGTGGCCAGCAGCGCCAGCGCCACCAGCAGCGGCAGGCCCAGCGTCAGCCGCCGCGGGCGCCAGTCCTCGCGCGGGCGGCCGATCAAGGTCAGCGCCAGCGGTGCAGCGACGAGCACGCCCAGGGTGTCGCCGACCCACCAGGTGAGCCAGGTCGACAGCGCGGCGTCGCCGCCGATGGCGCCGCCGACCAGCAGCGACGGCACCGCCACGCTGGGGCTCACGGCGCAGGCCACGAGGGCGCCCAGCCCGCCGGCCCGCAGGATGTGGCGTGGGGCGTTCAGCACCACCGGCAAGCCGACGAAGCGGCGGATCAGCATCGCGCCGACACCCGCCTGCAGGGTGGCGCCGGTGGCGATGAGCAACGGCAGCAGCACCAGCGACAGGCCCGTCTGCCCGCGCAGCAGCCCCAGCCCGGCGTTCACGGTGAAGGCGCCCAGCAACACCCCCGGCAGTGCGGCACGCCGCCCGTAGGCCAGTGTGGCAGCCAGCGCAATGCCGGCCGACGGGTACAGCGGCGACGCATAGGCCGGTGGCTCGGCCAGCAGCAAGGCGAGCCCACCCATGGCCGCGTAGGCCATCGCCGTGGCCACCGCCACCACCCACGCCGTGACCCGGGTGGACGCATGCGATGCCGTTGCCGGCGATGACCCGCGGAGCGACTTCATGCGGCGACTCTACCGCCCTGGCCCGCTGCCGCCGAGCGGGGCAGCGGGCCAGGGGCGATCGGCCTCAAACGTTGAACAGGAAGTTCAGTACGTCGCCATCCTTCACGACGTACTCCTTGCCTTCGGCGCGCATCTTGCCCGCGTCCTTGGCGCCTTGTTCGCCCTTGAAGGCGATGAAGTCGTCGAAGGCGATGGTCTGCGCTCGGATGAAGCCACGCTCGAAGTCGGTGTGGATGACGCCGGCGGCCTGGGGTGCGGTGTCGCCGATGTGGATGGTCCAGGCGCGCACTTCCTTCACGCCCGCCGTGAAATAGGTCTGCAGGCCCAGCAGCCGGAAGGCGGCGCGGATGAGCCGGTTCAGTCCCGGTTCGTCCTGCCCCATCTCGTGCAGGAACAGCGCCTTGTCCTCGTCGGGCATGTCGGCCAGTTCGGCCTCGGTCTTGGCGCAGATCGCCACCACCGGGGCGTTCTGTCGCTCGGCATACTCCTCCAGCCGGGCCAGGTACGGGTTGCCGGTGAAACCGTCCTCGGCCACGTTGGCGACGAACATCGCCGGCTTGGCGGTGATCAGGCACAGCGGCTTGAGGATGACGAGCTCCTCCTTGCTGAAATCGATGCCGCGCACCGGCTGCGCCTGGTCCAGCGCGGCCTGGCACTTCTCCAGCACCCTGACCAGCGCCGCGGCTTCCTTGTCGTTGCCCGAGCGCGCCGCCTTCACGTAGCGGTGCAGGCTCTTCTCCACCGTCGCCAGGTCGGCCAGGCAGAGCTCGGTCTGGATGACCTCGATGTCGGAGATCGGGTCCACCTTGCCGGCGACGTGGATGACGTTGTCGTCCTCGAAGCAGCGCACCACGTTCACGATGGCGTCGGTCTCGCGGATGTGGCTCAGGAACTGGTTGCCCAGCCCTTCGCCCTTGCTCGCGCCGGCCACCAGGCCGGCGATGTCGACGAACTCCACGATCGCCGGCACCACGCGCTCGGGCTTGACGATGGCGGCCAGGGCAGCCAGCCGCGGGTCGGGCAACTCGACCACGCCGACATTCGGCTCGATGGTGCAGAAAGGGTAGTTCTCGGCCGCGATGCCGGCCTGGGTGAGGGCATTGAAGAGAGTCGACTTGCCGACGTTGGGCAGGCCGACGATGCCGCACTTGAGGCTCATGTCGGCTCCGCCGGGGTGGCCCGCGGGGTTGACCGCACCCCTGCGGGGCGGTGAACGGAGTGAGCGTGGGGGTCGGGCATGACGGGCTTTCGGGTCTGATACGGGGAACCTGGCGATTTTCCTACACTGCGTGGCTGAACTCAGGGTAACTGTCTCGTTGCTTGGACGCCGGGCGGTCGGGTGCTTGCTGTGCACGATGGCGCTGCCGGGTTGATGGTCCTCGAGGGGGCTGGTTGCTGCGGGCCGGTGGGGGGTGCACGGTGGCTCCGTGGGGCGTGGTTTTCGTCTTCGTCTTGTTTTCGTCTTCGACGGAGATGACGTACCGTCAACATTGCCGGGTTCCGGCCCGGCGGCCGGGTAACTTTCTTCTGGGGGCCCAGAAGAAAGTCACCAAAGAAGAGGGCCTGAACGCCACCCCACACGCGTTCTGCCCGCTCCGCACGCCCGGCCCAGCGGGCTACTGGATGCCGACAGGAAGATCGCAGCAGCAGCCCGCTCGTACGTTACGGGCTCGCTGCGCTTTGCCCTTGGTCGTCGAGGTGGCAGGGTGGAGGTGGGGCGGGGCGGGGGTGGGGATGAGCGGATGAGCGAAGATGCGGATGAGCGTAGGGCAAGTGCCCCAGCTTCAAGATCCGGCGATGCGCAGCGAGCCGTAACGGGCCAGTGAGCGGGTGGTGCGATGTGCCGCGATGCCGACCAGTAGCCCGCTGGGCCGGGCGTGAGGAGCGTGCAGAACGCATGTGGGGTTGTAATCAGGCCCTCTTCTTTGGTGACTTTCTTCTGGGCCACCAGAAGAAAGTTACCGCCCGCCGGGGCGGAACCCGGCAATGGCAAAGGGGCTCCACAGCCCCAAGAATGAGCGAAGGCAGCCACCAGAAGGCAAGCCACGCACGCTCAAGCGTGCCGCCTCAGAAACGCAGCCCGGCGCGCGCCACCTGCCCCACGCGCAGCGTGCGCTCGAAGCCCTCCACGACGACCGCGTTGACGCCGAACGTGATGCCGCCCTTCAGGCGCGGATCGGCGCGGTAGCCGGCCAGCGTATCGCCGGGTTCATGGCCGGCGGCGGCGCGTGGCGGGGTCGACGTTCGGGATCGTGCAGCGCGTGCAGGGCTTCACCAGGCGCAGCCGCACCGGGCCGGTGGCCGTTTCAATGGCGATCTCGTCGATGTGGTCCTCGTCGTACGGCTGCAACCCGTCCAGCACCAGGTTGGGCCGGAAGCGCTGCATCGTGGCCGGCACCACGCCGCGCCCGGCCAGGCGCTGATTGAGGTCGGCGAGCGACGCGCTGTTGGCCACCAGCAGCGGGTAGCCGTCGGCGAAGGCGTTCTCGGCCTGCAGTTCGCCGGTCCATTGCGGGTCCGACAACCGTCGCTCGTCGGGGTCGAAGCGCACCAGGCGCAGGCCGCCGGCGCCTGGCGCCAGGAAATCGCTGAACCACTGCGCTGCCAGTGCCCCCATGTCGTAGGCCTTGACCACGTCGTCCCACACGCGCACGCGCGTCGCCGCCTCGACGGTGTCCAGCCGCACGTGCAAGGCCAGCATGCCGGGGGCGCGCAGCACCATCTCGCTGCCCTTCAGCGTGGGCTGCACCAGCGCCATCCTGGGCAGTTCGCGCTGGGTGAACATGTTGCCCTGCCCGTCGACCACCATCCACGCGCGGTCGAGGTCGAGGCCGGTCTCCACCAGCAGGGCCTCGTGCACGGCGATGCCGGCGCAGGACTTGACGGGGTGCACGAAGAGCGCGGAAACGGTGCAGGCGAGGTCGCTCAAGAACGCTCCAAAGGGTCATCCGGGTCGCTTCATTGTGCCGCCGGGCGGCTTCCTACAATGCCGGGGTGACAACACACGACATTCTTGTGCGCGGCGCCGGCGCCGTCGGCCTCGCCGCGGCCCTGGCGCTGTCGCGCCGGGGGCTGGACGTGGCGCTGCTCGGGGCCACCGCGCCGCCGGCCGGCGACGACGTGCGTGCCTACGCCCTCAACCACCGCTCGGTGGCCTTGCTGGCCGCGCTGAAGGTGTGGGACGCGATCCCGACCGACGCCCGCACACCGGTCTTCGACATGCATGTGCAGGGCGACGCGGCCGGTGCCGTGCTCGACTTCTCGGCCTGGACCCAGGCGGTGGGCGAGCTGGCCTGGATCGTCGACGCCGCCGAGCTGGAACGCGCGCTCCGTGCCGCAGCGCGCTTTGCGCCGCACGTGACGCCGGTCGACCACGAGGTGCCGGCCACGCTGCAGGTGCTGGCCGAAGGCAAGGACTCGGCCACGCGCGAGCGCCTGGGCGTGCGCATGCCGCGGCGGCCCTACGGGCATCGCGGCATCGCGGCGCGCCTGGTGAGCGACCGGCCGCACGCCGGGCTGGCGCGGCAGTGGTTCCGCAGCCCCGACGTGCTGGCGCTGCTGCCGCTGGACCGCCCCCGGGTCGGCCACGGCCTGGGCCTGGTGTGGTCGGTGCCCGATGCGCGCGCCGACGAACTGATGGCGATGCCGGAGCCGGACTTCGTCGCGGCGCTGATGGACGCCAGCCAGGGCGCTGCCGGCGCACTGGCGCTGGCCAGCCCGCGCGCGCAGTGGCCGCTGTCGCTGGCGCAGGCCGAAGCGGTGCACGGCCCGGGCTGGGTGCTGGTGGGCGACGCGGCGCACGTGGTGCACCCGTTGTCCGGCCAGGGCCTGAACCTGGGGCTGGCCGACGTCGCCGAATTGGCCGAGGTGCTGACCGGCCGCGAGGCCTGGCGGTCGCTGGCCGACCCGCGGCTGCTGCAGCGTTATGCGCGTCAGCGCATCGGCCCCACGCTGGCCATGGCCCACCTGACCGACGGCCTGCTGCACCTCTTTGCCAGCCCGGCGCCGCTGGTGCGGGAACTTCGCAACCGCGGGCTGACTCTGGTCAACACCCTCACGCCGCTGAAGCGGCTGCTGGCCGCCCGCGCCCTCGGCGGCTGACCACAACCCTGGATCCACTCCGATGCCTATCCATTTCCCGATCAAGCGCCTGTTGACCGTTGCCGCGCTGCTGGTTTCCTTCGGCGCCCTGGGCCAGGAGGCCGTGATCCGCAAGAACCTGGCCGAGCGCCTGCCCAACCTGCCCAAGATCGACGAGGTCACGCGCACGCCCGTGGCCGGCCTGTACGAGGTGCGCTTCGGCGGCACCGACATCCTCTACAGCGACGCCACCGGCGAGCACGTCTTCGTCAACGGCGCGCTGATCGAAACGAAGACCCGCACCGACCTCACCGAGGCGCGCCTGGACAAGCTGCTGGCCGTCGACTTCGACAAGTTGCCGCTCAAGGACGCGATGTCGATGCGCCAGGGCAATGGCACGCGCAAGATGGCGGTCTTCGTCGATCCCAACTGCGGTTACTGCAAGCGCTTCGAGCGTGACCTCGTGGCGATCAAGGACGTCACCATCTACACCTTCATGATGCCCATCCTGGGCCCGACTCCACGGCCAAGTCGCGCGACATCTGGTGCGCCAAGGAGCCGATGCGCGCCTGGCGCGACTGGATGCTCGACGGCGTCGTGCCGCCCAAGGCCGGCGCCAAGTGCGACACCGCTGCGATCGAGCGCAACCTGGCCTTCTTCGCGCAGCAACCGCATCACCGGCACGCCGGCGGTCTTCTTCGAGGACGGCACGCGCAAGCCGGGAGCGATCCCGGGCGCCGAGGTCGAGCGCTTGCTGGTGGCCGCCAGCGCCAAGAAATAGCGGCCCCTGCCCGTGAGCATCGCGGCCACCGAGCGCCGGCGGGTCACGCCGCCGCGGTGGCGCACGCTGGTCGCGCTGGCCGTGGCCGTGACGCTGACGCACCTCTGGCTGGTGGATGAGGTGATGCCCGACCGCTTGGGCGAGGGCGCCGCCGACACCCGTCCGCGCCGCATCGACGTGGCCTTCGTGCGCGAACTGGCCCCCGCGGCGCCGCCGGCCGTTGCGCCCGCGGTGGCGCGGCCCCGGCCGCGAGCGGCGGCCCCGGCGCCGGCATCGTCGGCGCCACCCGCGGCGCCCACGGCGCCGGAGCCGCCTGCGCCCGAAGCGCAGGCATCGGCGCCCGAGCCCGTCGTGCCCACGGCGGCGCTGGACGCGGCGTCGAGCCCGGCGGTGCCCGCACCGGAGTCCGCGCCGCCGTCGGCCATCGCGGCCGCCGAGGCCGGTTCGGCGCCATCGCTGCCGGCGTCATCCGCGGAGCCCGCGCCGGTGGCGGCCGACTTCGAGTGGCCGCCTTCCACGCGCCTGAGCTATCGCCTCACCGGCAACTACCGCGGGCCCGTCGAAGGCCAGGCGAAGGTCGAGTGGCTGCGTTCGGGAACGCGCTACCAGGTGCACATGGAGCTCAGCGTCGGTCCGGAGTTCTCGCCCCTGATGAGCCGGCGCGTGTCCAGCGAAGGCGAGATCACGCCCGAGGGCCTGCGACCCCGCCGCTATGACGAAGAGTCCCGCGTCATGCTGCGGGAGCCGCGCCGGCTGGTCATCTTCCTCGACGCCGACCGCGTGCGCCTGCCCGACGGCAGCGAGCAGCCACGGCCGACCGGCGTGCAGGACAGCGCCAGCCAGTTCGTGCAACTGACGTGGCTGTTCACGACCAAGCCCGCGCTGCTGCAGCCCGGCGTCTCGATCGAGATGCCCTTGGCGCTGCCGCGCCGGATGCAGACCTGGACCTACGACGTGCTGGGCGCCGAGACGCTGCCCACGCCGGCCGGCGACGTGCAGGCCCTGCACATCAAGCCGCGGCGCCCGTCGCGCCCCGGCGGCGACCTGACGGCCGAGATCTGGGTCGCGCCCAGCCTGCAGTACCTGCCCGTTCGCATCCTGGTCCGCCAGGATGCCGAGACCTTCGTCGACCTGATCGTCGAGCGCCTGCCGGAGCAGGCCATGCCGGGGCGTTAGGACGCCCGACGGGGGGCGGGCTGGGCGCAGCCGGCTCTCGCGAGGGGTCAGAGGTCGGCGAAACGCGCTGCGTAGTCCGCGGCCGCGCCGCGGCCGCGGGCGTTGCCGATGACCTGCACGGCGGTGGCGAGCAGGGGCCGCAATTCTTCGGCCGTCCTGGCGCGCTCGATCTTGATCGCCAGCGTCTCGGCGAGCGGGCCGAGTTGGTCGTTGAGCCCACGCACCGCGGCACGGCGCCTGGCCTCGAAGTCCGCCGCAGGCGGCGCCGGTGCGGGCGCTGCTGCAGGGGCGGCTGCAGGCGCAGCGCGGGGGGCCTGCGCCGCATCCGGCGCCACGGCCAGCACCTCGATGAAACCCTGCTCGGCCAGCGCGGCCAGCGTTTCGTCGGGCTGCTGCTGGATCAGCGGGCGCAGGTCGGCGTCGCTGCGCTTGCCGTCGACCATGATCAGTGCGCTGCGCATGCGCGGCGCGAGCCGGTGCGCGCGGGTCTCGATCTCGGTCACGCCTTTGGCCGTTTTGCGAAAGATGGTGGGCATGCAAGCGCCGCTGGACGACCGCGCACCGGCCGGGTGCCGGCAGCTTAACCGCTGCCGGTGCCGGCGGCATGCGCAAATGTCCCGCAATCGTCCCGAATCGCCGCCGTATAGTTCCGTCAGATCCCCGAGGAGACCCCCATGTCGGAA
>CAVQWK010000028.1:0-84036 GCA_963717575.1 uncultured beta proteobacterium
ATGACGAGCTCGTCACCGCCCACCGCGAGCGTGCCCTCAACCCGACCGCCCGGTGCTGCACGGCACGGCGCAGAACCCGGATGTCTTCTTCCAGGCGCGGGAGGCCTGCAACCTGTTCTACAGCGCGGTGCCGGGCATCGTGCAGGAGGCAATGGACCGCTTCGCCAAGCTGACCGGCCGTCGCTACAGCCTGTTCTGGTACAGCGGCGCGCCCGACGCCGAGCGCGTGCTGGTGCAGATGGGTTCCGGCGTCGGCGCCTCGCGCGAGGCGGTGGACAAGCTCGTCGCTGCCGGCGAGAAGGTCGGCTTGCTCACCGTGCGCCTGTACCGCCCCTTCGACACGCAGGCCTTCATCGCGGCGCTGCCCAGGAGCGTGCGCTCGATCGCCGTGCTCGACCGCACCAAGGAGCCGGGCGCCATCGGCGAGCCGCTCTACCAGGACGTGGTCACCGCATTGGTCGAAGCCTGGCCCGAAGGCACGCCGGCACCCCGCGTCATCGGCGGCCGCTACGGCCTGTCGTCCAAGGAATACACGCCCGCGATGGCCAAGGCGGCGCTCGACGAGTTGCGCGAGCCGCAGCCCAAGCGCCACTTCACCGTCGGCATCGTCGACGACATCACGCACCTGTCGCTGAAGTGGGACCCCGCCTTCGAGACCGAGGCCGCCGGCGTCACCCGCGCCGTGTTCTACGGCCTGGGTGCCGACGGCACGGTGGGCGCCACCAAGAACACCGTCAAGATCATCGGCGAGAACACGCCGCTGCACGCGCAGGGCTATTTCGTCTACGACAGCAAGAAGTCGGGTGCCATCACGGTGTCGCACCTGCGCTTCGGGCCCAAGCCGATCGAATCGACCTACCTCATCGATCGCGCCGATTTCGTCGCCTGCCACCAGTTCGAGTTCATGGAGAAGCTCGACGTGCTGGCCCTCGCGCGCCCCGGCGCCACCTTCCTGCTGAACAGCCCCTACGGGCCCGAGCAGGTGTGGGGCAAGCTGCCGCGCGAGGCCCAGGAAGCCATCCTCGCCAAGAAGCTGAAGTTCTACGTCGTCGACGCGCTCACCGTGGCGCGGCAGGCCGGGCTGGCGGGGCGCATCAATACCGTGACGCAGGCCTGCTTCTTCGCCATCTCCGGCGTGCTGCCGCGCGAGGACGCCATCGCCGAGATCAAGGCCTCGATCCGAAAGACCTACGGCAAGCGCGGCGAGACCGTGCTGGCACGCAACTTCGCCGCGGTGGATGCGTCGCTGGCGGCGCTGCACGAAGTGCCGCTGCCCGGCCGCGCGGACTCCTCGCTGCGTCGCGCCCCGGTCGTCTCGCGCGCGGCACCCGACTTCGTGCAGCGCGTGACGGCGATGATGCTCGACGGCAAGGGCGACCTGCTGCCGGTGTCGGCACTGCCGGTCGACGGCTCTTTCCCGACCGGCACCACGCAATGGGAAAAGCGCAGCATCGCGCAGGAGATCCCGATCTGGGACGAGACGATCTGCACCCAGTGCGCGATCTGCCCGCTGGTGTGCCCGCACGCGGCCATCCGCATGAACGTCTTCACGCCCGAGGAGATGAAGCGCGCGCCGGCCGGCTTCAAGGCCGTGCCCTGGGCGCGCAAGGACGGCGGCGCGCTCGACGGGATGATGTACAGCCTGCAGGTCGCCCCCGACGACTGCACCGGCTGCGGCATCTGCGTCGACGTCTGCCCGACGCGCAGCAAGACGGCGGTCAAGCACAAGGCCATCAACATGGCGCCCAAGCTCGAGCACCTGGAAACCGAGCGCGCCAATTACGATTTCTACCTCAGCCTGCCCGAGGTGCGCCCGGCCATGGACAGCATCGATGGCCTGCGCGGCTCGCAGCTGCGCCAACCGCTGTTCGAATATTCGGGCGCCTGCTCGGGTTGCGGCGAGACGCCCTACCTGAAGCTGCTCTCGCAGCTGTACGGTGACCACCTCGTGGTGGCCAATGCCACCGGCTGCTCGTCGATCTACGGCGGCAACCTGCCGTCGACGCCGTGGTCGCAGAACGCCGCCGGCCAGGGCCCGGCCTGGGCCAACAGCCTGTTCGAGGACAACGCCGAATTCGGCTTGGGCATGCGGCTGGCGCTCGACGCCCAGCGCGACCTGGCGCTGATGCTGGTGCGCGAACTGCGGGCCGAGATCGGCGAGCCGCTGGCCACCGGGCTGCTCGAGTCACCGCAGGACAACGATGAGCAGATCCGGTTGCAGCGCGAGCGCGTCAAGCGGCTGAAGGCGATCCTCGCCACCTTGCGCTTTCCGCAGGCCGGACGCCTGCTGGCGGTGGCCGACAGCCTGGTCGTGCGCAGCGTCTGGATCGTCGGCGGCGACGGCTGGGCCTACGATATCGGCTATGGCGGCCTCGACCACGTGCTGGCCTCGGGACGCAACGTCAATATCCTGGTGCTCGACACCGAGGTCTACAGCAATACCGGCGGCCAGGCCAGCAAGTCCACGCAGCGCGGCGCGGTGGCCAAATTCGCCGCCGCGGGCAAGTCTTCCGGCAAGAAGGACCTGGGCATGATCGCCATGGCCTACGGCAACGTCTACGTGGCGCAAGTGGCCATGGGCGCCAATCCGGTGCAGACGGTGCGCACCTTCCAGGAAGCCGCCGCGTGGGACGGTCCGTCGCTGATCATCGCCTACAGCCACTGCATTGCGCACGGCATCGACATGACCACCGGCATGAGCCACCAGCGCGACCTGGTCAAGAGCGGCTACCTCACGCTGTACCACTACGACCCACGGCTGGGCATGGGCGGGGCCGACCAGCCGCTGAAGCTCGACTCGCGCAAGCCGACATTGCCGCTCGAGCAGGTGGCGATGAAGGAGGGGCGTTACGCGATGCTGGCGCAGTCCGACCCGGCGCGGTCGAAGCAGCTGATGAAGGGCGCGCAGCACGCCGCCGATGCGCGCTGGCAGCTCTACGAGCAGATGGCCGGCGTGCACCGCGTGGTGACCGAGGACGGCGAGGCCCCGGCCGCCGGTGCCGCGCCGCCGGGCGCGCCGGCGGCGCCGCCCGCGGCCGGCGACAACAAGCCCGCCGCAGCACCCACGCAGGAGTCAACATCATGAGCGTCGATCTCAGCACCCGTTACATGGGCCTGGCACTGAAGCATCCGGTCGTGGCGTCGGCCTCGCCGCTGACCGGTTCCATCGACAGCCTGAAGCGCCTGCAGGATGCCGGCGTGGCCGCCGTCGTCCTGCCTTCGCTGTTCGAGGAACAGATCGAGCACGAGGAGATGGCGGCGCACGACCTCATGTTGTACGGTGCCGAACTGTCGCCCGAGGCACACGGCTTCTTCCCCGAGATGGAGAATTTCCCCACCGGGCCCGACCGCTACCTGAAGCTGATCGGCGAAGCCAAGCGGGCGCTGTCGGTGCCGGTGATCGCGAGCCTGAATGGCCACACGCCCGGCGGCTGGACAAGCATCGCGCGCCAGTTCCAGGAAGCCGGCGCCGATGCGATCGAATTGAACGTCTATTTCCTGGCAGCCAGCATCGACGACACCAGCGCCGAAGTGGAACAGCGCTATGTCGACCTGGTGGCGTCGGTGACGCGGCAGGTCAGCATCCCGGTGGCCGTGAAGGTGGCACCCTATTTCAGCGCCATGGCCAACATGGCCTCAAGGCTGCGCAAGGCGGGCGCCTCGGGGCTGGTGCTGTTCAACCGCTTCCTGCAGCCCGACATCGTTCTCGACGAACTCGAGGTCTCGCCCCACCTGGTGCTCTCGACATCCGACGAACTGCGACTGGCGCTGCGCTGGATCGCCATCCTGCGCGGCCGGGTCGACGCCAGCCTGGCCGCCACCGGTGGCGCGCACACGTCCGACGACGTGCTCAAGCTGCTGCTGGCGGGTGCCGATTGCGTCATGCTGGCCAGCAGCCTGCTCACCAAGGGCCCGGGCCATGTCGACACCCTGGTGCGCGGCGTGCAGGTCTGGATGGCCGAGCGCGAGTACACGTCGGTGGCGCAGATGAAAGGCTCGCTGTCGCAGCAATCCTGCCCCGATCCCGACGCCTTCGAACGCGCGAATTACATGCGGGCCCTGAAGTCCTACACCAGCGAGTTTGTATAGTCCCCCCCAGGGCAAGCCCGCCTGACACCGACCACGAACAGGAGATCACGATGGCCCTTTTGATCAATGACGACTGCACGGCCTGCGACGCCTGCCTGCCAATGTGCCCGAACGAGGCGATCAGCGTCGGCTCGCCCATCTACATCATCGACCCGGTCAAGTGCACCGAATGCGTCGGCGCACACGACGAGCCCCAGTGCATCGACGTCTGCCCCGCCGACTGCATCGTCCCCGACCCGAACCACGCCGAAACGCGCGATCAGCTGCAGGCCAAGTACGAGGGCCTGCACGGCTGAGCCGCGGAGGCAAGGGAGTCGGGCACGGTCACGACTCCCTCGCCAGAGGCAGCCGGCCGACCGCACTGAGCGGCACCCGGGCTTCCTCGTTCCAGGCCTCGAGTTCGGCGCGGACGTGCTCGCGCATCTGCTCGCGCACGCCGTTCACGGCGTTGAAGAACTCGGCCATCATCAGCACCCAGCAGTACATGCCCAGCCGCGTCAGCCGGATCGCGTCCGCGTCGTGGCGCGTCGCCCCGATGAGCCGCATCGCGGCGAGTTCGGGGGCCATGCGCAGCGCGAATGCGCTTCCATAGCGCTTCTCGATGTAGTCGTGGCGCAATTGGCCGCCGAACAGGCGCACCAGGAAGTCGTAACGCATGCGCTCCTTCCGGCCGAGCGTGCGGCGCTGCGTGATGCCGCTCTGGCCGCCTTCGACGCGGCGGCAGTAGTGGTTGAGTGAAAACGTCGTCGAGTACATCGCGCCACCGACATAACTGAACGCGCCGCTGCCGACGCCGACGTAGTCGTCCTGGTCGATGATGTATTCGTCGAACATGCCTTCGTTGCGCGAGAAGCACCAGGCCGACGCCGGGCGGTAGGTAGGCAGCAGGCTGTCCAGGATGCGCTCGTACATCGCGTGGCGCAGCCGTGCGTCGCTGAGACCCATGCTCTTCTCCATCGCGTGCCGCGCCGTCGGGGCCGTCATCAGCGGATAGAAGGACACCTGGTCGACGCCCAGGGTCCTCAGTTCGGCGAGGTCGTGATCGAGCATGGCCAGGGTCTGGCCGGGCAGGTTGAAGATCATGTCGACGTTGAGCGTCGGGAAGATGCCGTGCGCCGCGGCCAGCCGCTCGCGGATCTGGGCCGCGTTGCCGTATTTCGCCAGTCTGTCCATGCCGGCGAGCAACCCGTCGTCGAAGCTCTGCACGCCGACCGACAACCGCGTCACGCCGGCGGCGCGATAGCGCTGCAGGACCGCCGGCTGCAGGTGGTTCGGGTTGGTCTCGATCGATATCGACCGCACCTTCGACGACGAGCGAACCAGGTCGAGGGTCTCGATCAGTTCATCCGGGTCGACCGTCGGGGTGCCGCCACCGACATAGACGTCGCCGAAACGAAAGCCCGCGTCGCGGTAGAGGCGGATCTCGCGGCGCAGCGCGTCGAAATAGCGCCGGGTCTTCGATGCGTTGTAGCGGACGCGATGGAACGAACAGAACGGGCACAGCACCTCGCAGAACGGCACGTGCACATACAGCTGGCAGGGCGCGGCCGGCGCGGCGGGCATGACCTCCGCGGCGTCGTCCTCGGCAAAGCGCATGGCCGCGGCGTATTCGTGCCGCAGCACAGCAAGGAACGGGCGCTCGAACCACAACATCCTGGCAGTCTAGACCCTGGCCCAGAATGATCGGCGCCCCGTCAGCAGCGTTCGCAATGGCATTCGGGAACCGGGCAAGCTGGAAAGTCAGCTCCCGGTCGATCGCGTGCCTGGGTCGACTCGAGGCTGGCGAGGCACGCGAAGCCGCCTCACATCATGCCCAGCGTCTTCGGCAGCCAGATCGTCAGCGGCGGCCAGTACGTGACGAGCACCAGGAAGACCAGCATCGTCAGCAGCCACGGCCACACGGCCACCGTCATCTCGCTCAGGCCGAGCTTGCTGATGCCGCTCGCCACATAGAGGTTCAGGCCCACCGGCGGCGTGATCATGCCGATCTCCATATTCACGGTGATCATGACGCCGAAGTGGATGGGGTCGATGCCCAGCTTCATGGCGATCGGGAACAGGATCGGCGCCGTGATCAGGATGATCGACGACGGCTCCATGAAGTTGCCCATCACCAGAAGCAGCAGGTTCACCGCCAGCAGGAACCCGATCGTGCCCAGGCCGTTGGTCAACAGCCACTCGGAGATCGCCTGCGGCACGTTCTCGTGCGTGAGCAGGAACGAGAACAGGATCGCGTTGGTGATGATGTACAGCAGCATCGCGCTCATGTTGGCCGAGGCGAGCAGCGTCTTCGGCACGTCCTTGAGCTTCAGGTCCTTGTAGACGAAGACCGCGACGACGAAGGCGTACACGGCGCTCATCGCCGCCGCCTCGGTGGGCGTGAAGATGCCCGAGTAGATGCCGCCCATGACAACGATGATCAGCGCCAGGCCCCAGATCGACTCGCGGAAGGCCGTCCAGCGCTCCCCCCAGGTGGCGCGGCGCTCCTTCGGGTAGCCGCCCTTCCAGGCCCGGTACCAGGTGGTGGCCATGAGCATCGCCGCCAGCACCAGGCCAGGCACGACGCCGGCCATGAACAGCGCGCCGATCGAACTGTTGGTCGATACCGCGTACATGACCATCACGATCGACGGCGGGATCAGGATGCCCAGCCCGCCGGCCGACGCCACCACACCGGCGCCGAAGCGCACCGGGTAGCCGGACTTGACCATCGCCGGGATCAGGATCGAGCCCACCGCCACCACGGTGGCCGGGCTCGAGCCCGAGATCGCCGCGAACAGCGCGCAGGCCACGACGGCACCCAGGCCCAGCCCGCCCGGCCAGTGGCCGACCAGCGAGGTGGCGAAGCGGATCATGCGTTTGGCCACCCCGCCGTGGGTGAGGAAGTTGCCAGCCAGGATGAAGAAAGGGATCGCCATGATCTCGAACTTCTCGATGCCGGTGAACAGCTTCAGCGCCACCGACTCGATCGGCACCTGGGTGAAGGCAAAAAGGAAGGTCAGCACTGTGAGGCCGAGCGAGATCGACACCGGCATGCCGGTGATCATCAAGCCGGCGAGCAGAGCGAAGATGATGATCGCGTTCACTTCCGGCCTCCGTCTCTCTCGTCACCGCGGTCCAGCAGCGGGCCGGGTGGCCCCTGGTCGTGCGGATGCATGTTGTCGTCGAGGCGGAAGACCTTGTCCTCGTTGCCCGGCGCCGTCAGCGGCACCTCTTCGATGCCTTCGACATGGCCATGGTCATGGTGCGGCAACTCGCCGGTGCGCACGAAGCCCACGCACACCTGCAGGAAGCGGAAGCACATCAGCGCCGAGCCGAAGGGCACCGCGCAATAGACGATCCAGGTCGGCACCTCGAGGTCCGGCGTGGTCGGGCCCTCGTAACAGGCCTTGCATGTTCATGCCCAGCGCCTTGAAGACGGCGTAGTGCGCGCCGTTCTCCCAGACGAAGAGCGCGCCGAGCGACCCGACGATGCCAGTGAACATCGCGCCGGCCAGCAGGCCGAAGATGATGAATTTGGAGCGCGGCCCTTCGGACAGGCGGTTGATGAGCACGTCGACGCCGACGTGGATGCCGGTGCGCACGCCGTAGGCGGCGCCGAACTTGGCCATCCACACGAACATGATGATGCACAGCTCCTGCGCCCAGCCGAAGTCCAGCGTCAGCAGCCAGTCCTGCAGGACGGGAATGGCCACGCCCGAGGCGTAGCGGTGCGCCACGGCGGCGAAGATGATGAGCGTCGCGGCGCCGATCAGGAAGGTGATCAGCCATTCCTCGAGATGGTCAAGGATCTTGAGCATGCTCCTCCCCCCGCTTCATCGATGCGTGCAAAAAAACACCGGGGCAGTGTGCCCCGGCATATGCAGTTAGGAAATCAGAGCTTGCCCGGGTCGAAACCGGTCGCCTTGTAGACGGCGTCGATGGTGTCCTTGCCGATGCGCGACTCCATCTCCTTGTGCACCTTGACCATCGCCTTCTTCAGCGCCATGCGCTCGGCCGGCGTCGGCGTGTAGACCTGGGTCTTGCCCGAGGCCTTGACCTTTTCCAGTGCACCGTCGTTCTCTTCCTTGGCAATCTTGTTGGCGAAGACGGTGGCCTCCTGCATCGCCTTCTCGAGCTGACCGCGCACGTCGGCTGGCAGGCCGTCCCAGAACTTCTTGTTCGTGATGACGGCGTAGCCCAGGTAGCCGTGGTCCGTCAGCGTCATGTGCTTCTGGACCTCGTGCATCTTCTGCGTGTAGAGGTTGGAGTGCGGGTTCTCGGTGCCGTCCACGACGCCCGTCTGCAGCGCCTGGTAGACCTCCGAGAAGGCCATCACCTGCGGCAAGGCGCCCACGGCGCGCATCTGCGCCTCGAGCACCTTGGACGACTGGATGCGCATCTTCAGGCCCTTGAAGTCATCGGGCGACTTCAGCGGCTTGTTGGCCGAGAACGACTTGAAGCCGTTGTCCCAGTAGGCCAACCCGGTGATGCCCTTGGTCTCGAGCTTGGCGAACAGCTGCTTGCCCACGGGGCCGGCCGTGACCTTGTGCAGTTCTTCCGAGTTGTCGAAGATGAAAGGCAGGTCGAAGACCTCGAATTCGCGCGCCCCCAGCGGGCCGAACTTGGCGAGCGACGGCGCCAGCATCTGCACCGCGCCGATCTGCAGCGCTTCCATCTCCTCCTTGTCCTTGTAGAGGGTGCTGTTGGCGTAGACCTCGACCTTGACCTTGCCGCCGGTCAACTCGCCGGCGCGCTTGGCGAAGAACTCGCTGGCCTTGCCCTTGGGCGTGTCCTGCGCGACGACGTGGCTGAACTTGATGACCAGCGGCTGTTGCGCGAGCGCAGCCAGGGCAAAGCCGGCACTGAGCAAGCCGACCACGAGATGACGCAGCTTCATGGAATGTCTCCTGTAGGGGGGGTATCGACGTGGCCGCAGTCTCCATCGGAGGGCAACTCACGGCTTTGACCTGGAACAAGATCACCGGGGCTTGACGCCGATCAAGGCTGGCACACGGGCACCGTCGACGCCCGTGATCTGCGCTGCTAGCCTGTGAAGGGTCTGGAGCGACCCCCACGAAGAGAGGAGATCTCGATGCGCACGCTGCTGGAGAAAGTGTTCTCGAACGGTTGGGGCGCCATCGCCCTGATCGCAGTGGCCCTGGCCTCGCCCCCGGTGCTCGCGCAGTCAGGCGCGGGCACGAGGGCCAACCTGCTCACCTCCTCGGCCCCGGCGGCCAGCGCGCAGGCCCTGCAGGCCGCGGCCTCTGAAGCCACCGCCTGCCTGAAGTGCCACGAGCCGATCCAGGAATATCACAGCAAGGGCCGGCACAGCACGCTCGCCTGCTCCTCCTGCCACGGCAAGCTGGACGCTCACACCGCCAACAAGACCACGCGTCCGACCACGGTGACCGACCCCGCCACCTGTGGCGGCTGCCACAAGCCGCAGTTCGAGACCCTTTACAAGATGAACTGGGAGAAGACGGCGCGCAAGGAAAAGAGCCTGGCCACCGGCCCGTCGCCCAACCCGGCCTTCGACAAGCTGATGATGCCGCACGGCTTCACCAAGGAGCACAACGAGCCGCGCTCGCACGCCTTCGCGCTGTACGACCAGGTGGTCGTGGACCGCGCCTTCGGCGGCCGCTTCAAGAACAACGAAGGCTGGCAGTTCCTGGGCCAGGCCGGCGGCAACCTCAAGATCTGGACGGTGCTGGAAGACGAATTCCCGGGCGAGCCGCACAAGGCCTTCAAGCCCGGCACCGCCGCCGCGGCCAACCCGGTGTGCATGTCGTGCAAGAGCGCCGACCACATCCTCGACTGGGCCTACATGGGTGACCCGGTGCCGGGCGCCAAGTGGAGCCGCACGTCCAAGGTGGTGGACTTCGTCAAGGACGTCAACCACTCGCTGAACTGCTTCTTCTGCCACGACCCGCACAGCGCCGGCCCGCGCGTGGTGCGCGACGGCCTCATCCAGGCCGTGTCGCGGCCCGAGAAGGACACCGTCTGGCACGCCGACCGCAAGGCGCCGCAGATCGACATCCGCGATCTCGGCACGCGCGGCTACACGCGCAAGATCGGGCTGCTGTCGCGCAGCGACTCCAAGCTGATGTGCGCGCAGTGCCACGTCGAATACAACTGCAACCCGGGCACCGACCCCGTCACCGGCCAGCCCGTGACGATGGCCGACGCGCGCACGAACCACTTCCCGTTCAAGAAGGTCGCCGACATCGGCAAGCACTACAACGACCTGAAGTTCCGCGACTTCAAGCACGGCATCACCGGCGCCATGCTGTGGAAGGGGCAGCACCCCGACACCGAGAACTTCTACGGCTCGCCGCACCAGAAGGCCGGCGCCGAGTGCAGCAGATTGCCACATGCCCAAGGTGAAGGACGCCGCGACCGGCAAGACCTACACCTCGCACTGGCAGACCAGCCCCAAGCACTACCTCAAGGAAACCTGCCTGACGTGCCACACCGAATGGGACGAGCAGCAGGCCCGCTACGTCATCGACTCGTTGAAGAACCGCTTCCAGGGCAAGGTGCGCAAGGCCGAGTTCTGGCTGACGCGCATGATCGACAAGTTCGAGGAAGCGAGGAACCTGGGCGTGGACGAAGCGGTGCTGGCCCAGGTGCGCGAGAAGCACTACGAGGCGCACATCAACTGGGAATGGTGGACGGCCTCCAATGGCGCGCACTTCCACAACCCGGATGAGTCGACCGCGTCGCTGAACAAGTCGATGGCGATCTCGCAGGACGGCATCAAGCTGCTCGACGACGCCATGGCCGCGCGGCGGACCGCGGCCGCGGCGCCGAAGCGCTAGGCGTGGGCCCGGTCCGCGCCGGCGACGCCGGCCGGTATTGACCGTGGCGTCGACGATGCGCCGATGGGTGTTGCCGCTGTCGGCGCTGCTGCTGGCGGCCGCGGTGGTGTGGGCGGCGATGTCCTGGCCCCTGCTGCGGACGGTGGGTGGGCCCGGGCCGGAGGACGCGGCCGAGGCAGCGCTGCCCGATACCGCCGCCGCATCCGCCGACCAGCGACGCTCCGAATTGGTGCGGTTCCTCGAGCGGCACCCGCGCGACGGCCGCGGCTGGGTGCTGCTGGCCTATGCCGAGATGGAGGCCGACCGCTTCGAAGCCGCCGTGGCGGCGTTCGAGAAGGCCGTGGCCGTGGCGCCCAAGGTGGCGGCCGACGCGACGGTGTGGTGCGAGTACGCCGATGCCCTGGGCATGACCCAGGGCGGTTCGCTGGCCGGGCGGCCGACCGAACTGGTGATGCACGCGCTGGCGCTGCGCCCCGGCCACCCCAAGGCGCTCGAGATGGCCGGCAGCGCAGCCTACGAGCGCCGCGACTTCAAGCTCGCGGCCGAATACTGGCGCCGCCTGCTGCCGCAACTCACGCCGGGCACGCAGCCGCACGGTGAACTGAGCCAGGCCATTGCACGCGCCGAACGCCTCGGCGCCGTGTCGCTGCCTGCCGGACGCTGAGGGTGAGGTCGGGCCGCAGCGCCCAAGTCGCCACGGCTTGACACAACGCAAGCCCCGACGCCGCAGCGCCGATAACCTGCGTCCTGTTACTACCTGCGTAACAGGAGCCGGATGAAAGATCGAACCGACGTGCTGGTGCTGGGCATCGGCAACGTGTTGTGGGCCGACGAAGGCTTCGGCGTGCGCGCTGTCGAGGCTCTGCACGCCGCCTGGGTCTTCCCGCCCGAGGTGCGCCTGATGGACGGCGGCACCCTCGGGCTCGGCCTGTTCGAAGATGTTGCCAGCGCCAGCCACGTGCTGGTCTTCGATGCCGTGGACTGCGGCCTGCCCGGCGGCACGCTCAAGGTGCTGCGGGGCGCCGAGGTGCCGGTGTGGGGCGCGCAACGCATTTCGCCACACCAGAACGGCTTCAACGACGTGCTGGCCTTGGCCCAGATCGGCGGCCGCGCACCCGACCACATCACGGCCATCGGCGTGCAGCCGATCACGCTGGACGACTTCGGCGGCAGCCTGCGGCCCGAGGTCAAGGCGCGCCTGCCCGAGGCCGTGGCGCTGGCGGTGCAGGAGCTCACCGGCTGGGGGTTTGCGCCCGCGCCGCGCGAGCCCGGCAGTGCCTTCGAACCGCTGAACGACCAGTCGCTGTCGCTGGAGGCCTACGAAGCGGGTCGCCCCTCGGCCGACGAAGCCTGCCGCGTCGCGGATCCGCGCGTCATGGCCCTATCGGCCGGGCCGGCCCAGGAGTCGTGACATGTGCATCGGCACGCCGATGAAGGTCGTCCGCTGCGAGCAAGGCATGGCCCTGGCCGAAGGTCGCGGCCAGGCCGAGCGGCTGAACATGCTGATGGTGGGCGACCTGCCGCCCGGCACCTGGGTGCTGGCCTTCCAGGGTTCCGCGCTGCGCGTCATCAGCGCCGACGAAGCCGAACAGACCGACGCCGCGCTCGACGCCCTGGCCGCGGTGCTGGCCGGCAGCGACGACACCGACGCCCACTTCCGTGACCTGATCGACCGCGAGCCGCAGTTGCCCGCGCACCTGCAAGCCCACCCGCAAGGAAGCAAGACATGAACGCGCTGCGCCGCTCCCAAGCGCTCATCCCGGAGCGCGCAGCGCGAAGGATCGTCCGATGAGTTCCCTGCCGATGCCCGTCCAGCCCGGGGCCGACATCCTGGCCGCCTATCCGCTCGTCGAGCAGATGTTCAGCCGTCACGGCTGCACCGAGGTGCGCCCCGACACCCTCGACGCCTTTGCCGCGACGCCCGGCCACGCCCTGCTGGTGTTCACCGAGGACCCGATGCGCTTCAAGGAGACGCTGGACCTGGTGGTGATCGTGCCGCAGCTGCAGCGCGCCTTTCCCGGCCGCTTCGCGGTGGGCGTGCTGCTGCCCGAAGCGGCGCGCAAGGTGCAGATGCGCTACGGCTTCAACCGCTGGCCGGCGCTGGTGATGCTCAAGGACGGCCAGTACGTCGGCGCCATCGACGGCCTGCGCAACTGGGACGAATACCTGGCACAGATGCAGGCGCTGCTGGATGCCGTGCCGACGCGCCCACCCACGGTGGGCATTCCCGGTGCGCGGCCCCGGCGGCGCCGCCGGCAATTGCGCCGCGTGAACACCACGCCGTGGCAGCCGGACCCCCTCAAGGAGCGACGATGAAGGAATTTCCTGTTCCCGTGCGGGCCATCGGCCCGGGCAGCCAGCCCGAGGAGGATGCCGAGCTCGACTTCCTGCCCATGCCGCGCGACATGAACACCTTCGCCATGCCGCGGGTGCCCGAGCAGGCCGACCCGGCGGCGCTGGCCGCGGCGCGCGACGTCCTGGCCGGCTTCCTGGCCGCGCTCGAAGGCTGGGATCCCGACAGCGCGAGCGAGGGGCCCGCGCGTCGACCTGAGCGGCGTCGATCCGCGCCGCGCTGGAGATCACCAACCAGATGCTCGGCGAAGGCGAGGTCTCGATCCAGGTCAAGGGCAGCGCCGCTGGCGCATCCAGGAGAGCGTGTTCACCGGCCTGTGGCGCTGCTGCGAGGTCGATGCCGAGGGCCGGCTGCTGGCGCGACTGGCTGGAGGCCGGCGCGGTGCCCGAGGTGGCCCTCGACGCGGCACGCGCGGCCGCGGCCGCCGGCCTGCCTGCAGTGGAGTGGCCCGCCGGCGCCATGAACTCGCCGGCGCTCGTGGCCGAGATCGGCAGCCAGCTGCAGACCCGCGACCCGGCGGCACGCGCGCACGTCATCAACCTGACGCTGTTCCCGATGACGCCCGACGACCACGCCGTGCTCGAGCGCGCCCTGCCCGTCGGGCCCGGTGGCGATGATCTCGCGCGGCTTCGGCAACTGCCACGTCACGTCCACGCTGACGCGCGACGTCTGGCGCGTGCAGTACTTCAACGCCATGAACACGCTGATCCTGAACACGCTGGAGGTGGTCGGCGTGCCCGAGGTGGCGCTGGCCGTCGGCCGAAGACCTGGCCGACAGCCGCCAGCGGCTGGCCGAGCTGGTGCAGTGGATGGACGAATCGGTGGCCGAGCACGCCCAGGCCATGATATCCGCGCTGTCCTTCCAGGGCTTCGGCAACGACCGCGAGATCGGGCCCGCGACGCGGCTCGAGTGCAAGATCTGCTGGACCGTCTACGACCCCGCCGAAGGCGACCCGGTGTGGCAGGTGCCGCCCGGCACGCCCTTCGACCAGCTTGCCGCCGCACTGGACCTGCCCCAACTGCTCGGCGCTGCAAGGCCAGTTCATGGTGATCGACGATGACTGATGCCATGGCGCATGCCGAGCCCGCGGAGCCGTTGCTGCCGGATCCTTCGCCGCGCCTGAACGCCGCGTTCCGCGAGGTGCGCCAAGCGCATGGCAGGGCCTGGGCTTCGTGAACCCGGCGCTGGAGGTCGAGGCCGTGGCCTTCGAACCCTGGCAGCGGCCACTGGCTGGGCGTGATGGTGACGCCCTGGTTCATGAACCTGGTGCTGCTGCCGCGCGACCGCAGCGCAATGGCAGGCGCTGCCGCGTGCGCGCGCAAGCGCAAGCTGCGCTTTCCGGCCGGGGTCTACGAATTCATCGGCGCCGACGACCCGGCGATCGGCGAGCACCAGACCTGCTCGCTGTTCTCGCCCATGCACGACTTCGACGGACCAGGCCGCGGCGCGCCTGGTGGCCCGGCTCGCGCGCGAGGCGCTGTTCGACGCCGCCAACGCCGAGGTGCCCGAGTACCCGCACGGCCGACCTGGCCCCCGCGGCGCGGATCGAGGCCCGGTAGGCCCGCGCCGAGGCGGCACCGGCAGCCCCGGTCTCCAAGCGCGACTTCCTGCGCGGCCGCCTCGGCGGCAGCAGCCATGTCGATCGAAGGTGAGATCACCGTGACGCTGCACTGGGACGGTCACCGCGTCGCGCCACGTGGCGCCTGGTCTCGACGCGGCCGCTGGCCGCCGCGCGCGTGCTGCTCGGGCGCCGTGCGGGCGACGCGGCGGCACTGGTGCCCCGGCTGTACGCGCTCTGCGGCCACGCGCAGGGGACCGCCAGCGTGGCGGCATTGCGCGCGGCCGGCGCCGATCAGGCCGACGCTGCCGGATGCCGACGCCTGGGCCGTGGCGCTGGAGGCGCTGCAGGAGACGCTTGTGGCGCCTGCTGATCGACGCACCCCGTTCGCTGTCGCTGCCACCGCAGGCCGCGGTGGTCGGCCCGGCACGGGCCGCCGTCGCGCAGGCCATCGCGGCGCTTGAAGACGAGCCCGGGGCAGACCCAGCCCGCGCTGGCCGTGGCCGCCGACGGTACTCGGCGACATCGCGCGCCGACACGTCTACGGCTGCGATCCTGCGGCCTGGCTGGCCACGACCGGACACGGCCACCTTCGACACCTGGCGCGACACGGCGTCGACGCTGCCGGCGCGTGCGCTGGCCCGGCTGGCGGCCAGCGCCCCCGGCCTGTGTCGAAGCGACACGGCGCTGATGCCCGGCCTGGACGACGACGGCCTGGTGGTCGGCCGTGGTGCCCGCGCTGCAGCGGGATCCGCTCTTTGCGCAGGCGCCGACCTGGGGCGGCAGACCCGGTGGAGACCGGTGCGCTGTCGCGCCTGCAGGCGCAACCGCTGGTGGCGGCGCTGATCGCCCGCGACGGCCACAGCGCGGCCACGCGCTTCGCCGCGCGCCTGGTCGAAGGGGCCCTGCTGCTGCGCGACATGCGTGCGGCCAATGGCGACGCCGCCGGCTGGGTGCGCGCCTGGCCCCTGGGCGCAGGCGTCGGCCTGGCGGCGGTGCAGACCGCGCGGGGCCTGCTGCTGCACCTGGCGTGCCTGGCCGCAGGCCACATCACCGACTACCGCATCGTTGCCCCCACGGAATGGAACTTCCACCCGCAGGGCGCGCTGTTCCGCGGCATCGTCGGCACCGAGGCGCCGCGACGAGGCCACGCTGGTCGCCCGCGCCGGGCTGGCGGTGCACGCGCTGGACCCTTGCGTGGGCTTTCGCATCGAGGTCGTGCGCGATGCATGAGATGTCGCTCGCCGAAGGCATGCTGCAGCTGGTGGAAGACGGCGCACGCCGCAACGCCGCGGCCGGCGTCAAGGCGGTGTGGCTGGAGATCGGCGCGTTGTCGCAGGTGGAGGTGGACGCGCTGCGCTTCTGCTTCGACGCCGTCACGCGCGGCTCGTTGGCCGAGGGCGCGCGGCTGGAGATCGTCACCCGGCCCGGCCTGGCCTGGTGCATGCCTTGCGGCGCGCAGGTGCCCATCGCACGGCGTGGCGACGCCTGCCCGCACTGCGGCAGCCACCAGTTGCAGGTGGTGCAGGGCGACGAGATGCGTGTCACCGAAATCGAGATCGCCTGAAAGCATGAGAGCTCTTCTGCTGCGCCTGCCAATCTTGGGCCTGCGGTGCTCGCCGTACGGGTGTACGGCTGCGCTCCTCGACCCAAGCTTGTCACGCTCGCGACGAAGATCTCTCATGCTTTGAAGCGCCGGCCCTTAGTAAAGGAAGGAACCCCACCATGTGTGTAACCTGCGGCTGCGGCAGCGACCAGAACCACGTCGAGGGCGAGACCCATGCGCATGAGCACACGCATGCCGACGGCACGACGCATGCGCACCCGCATGGATGCGCATGGGCACGACACGATCATGACCCTGGCCCCGCGCAGGGTACCGGCACTGGCACGAGCACGCCGACGGCAGCTGGCACAGCCACGACCATGACGACGCCGCGCATCAGGCCGCCGCTGCCCCCCTCGGCGCCGCCCACGCGCCGGACACGGCGCCGTCGCGCCGGGTGCAGATCGAGCAGGACATCCTGGCCAAGAACGACGCCATCGCCGCGGCCAACCGCCAACGCCTGGCCGACCGCGGCATCTTCACGCTCAACCTCGTCTCCAGCCCCGGGTCGGGCAAGACGACGCTGCTCGTGAAGACCATCGAGGCGCTGCAGGGCCGCCTGCAGGTGGCGGTGATCGAAGGCGACCAGCAGACCTCGCGCGACGCCGACCGCATCCGCGCCACCGGCGCGCCGGCGATCCAGATCAACACCGGCAAGGGCTGCCATCTCGACGCCGACATGGTGCGCCGGGCGCTCGACCGGCTCGACCCCGCCGACGGCAGCCTGCTGCTGGTGGAAAACGTCGGCAACCTGGTGTGCCCGGCCGCCTTCGACCTCGGCGAGGCCCACAAGGTGGTCATCCTCTCGGTGACCGAGGGCGAGGACAAGCCGATCAAGTACCCGGACATGTTCCACGCCGCCGACCTGTTGCTCATCAACAAGACCGACCTGCTGCCCTACGTCGACTTCGACGTCGACGCCGCCATCGGCTACGCGCGCCGCGTGCGGCCCGGCATCGAGGTGATGCGCGTGTCGGCCACCACCGGCGAAGGCTTCGAGGCCTGGCTGGCGTGGCTGGAACGCGGCGTGAACGCGGCTCGGGCCAGGCGCGACGCCAGCGTGGAGTCGCTGCGCCGGCGCGTGGCCGAGCTGGAGTCGGCGCTGGGCCGCAGCGCCTGACGCCACCGTTGCGGGACGGCACCGGGACCACCGATGGACGCGCTGGCTGCCGTCGAACCCCGCGTGCGCCGGCACATCCAGGTGCGCGGCATCGTGCAGGGCGTGGGCTTTCGGCCTTTCGTCTACCGGCTCGCCCACGAATTGGGGCTGGCCGGCTGGGTGCGCAACGACGGCGCCGGGGTCACGATCGAAGCCGAAGGCCCGCGGGCCGTGCTCGACGCCTTCGTGCGCCGCCTGCGCGACGACGCGCCGCCGCGCGCGCGGGTCGACCAGGTGCTGCCCACTGCGTCCACGCTGCCCGCCACGGGTCACTCCGGATTCGCCATCGTCGAGACACGCGGTGGCCGTTCGACCACCGCCATCGGCCCCGACACCGCCGTCTGCGCCGACTGCCTGGCCGAGATGCTGGACCCGAGCGACCGCCGCTGGCGCTACGCCTTCACCAACTGCACGCACTGCGGGCCGCGCTACACGATCACGCGCGCCCTGCCCTACGACCGCGCCACGACGAGCATGGCCGGGTTCACGCAGTGTCCGGCCTGCAGCGCGGAGTACCGCTCGCCGCTGGACCGCCGCTTTCACGCCGAGCCCAATGCCTGCCCGGCATGCGGGCCGCGGCTGAGCCTGCTCGACGCGCAAGGGGTCGCCATCGAGGGCGTGGATCCCGTGGCGGGGGCGCTGCGCTGCATCGAGCGCGGCGAGATCGTCGCCATCAAGGGCCTGGGCGGCTTCCACCTCGTCTGCGATGCCCGCAACGCCGCTGCCGTGGCCGCGTTGCGCAGCCGCAAGTCGCGCGAGCAGAAGCCATTTGCGGTGATGGTGGCCAATCTGCGTCTCGGCCGTGCCCTACGCCGAAGCCTCGGCTGCCGAGGCCGGGCTGCTGCAGAGCGCCGAGCGCCCGGTCCTGCTGCTGCGCAAGACCGCCGGCGCGGACGCCTTGCTTTGCGGCGTGGCGCCCGGCCTGGCCTGGCTGGGCGTGATGCTGCCGTACACGCCGCTGCAGGTGCTGCTGTTCCACGAAGCGGCCGGGCGCCCGGCCGGCACGGACTGGCTGACGCAACCGCACCCGCTGGCCCTGGTGATGACCAGCGCCAACCCCGGCGGCGAGCCGCTGGTCACGGCCAACGACGAAGCATTGGCGCGCCTGGCCGGCATCGCCGACGCCTTCCTGCTGCACGATCGCGACATCGTGCAGCGCTGCGACGACAGCGTGCTGCGCGCCGTGGCCGGCGACCCGGCGCGCGGCTTTCAGTTCGTGCGCCGCGCGCGCGGCTACACGCCGCGGGCGATCCGCCTCGCGGCGGCCGGGCCCTCGGTGCTGGCGCTGGGCGGCCACTTCAAGAACACGGTCTGCGTGACGCGCGGCGACGAGGCCTTCGTCTCGCAGCACGTGGGCGACCTCGACAACGCCCCCACCTGCCGTGCGCTCGACGACACGGTGGCGCACCTGCTCGACATCCTGCAGGTCGAGCCGGCCCTCGTCGCGCACGACCTGCATCCCGACTTCTACAGCACGCGGCTGGCGGCCCGCATCGCCGAGCGGCACCGGGTGCCGCTGCTCGCGGTGCAGCACCACCACGCGCACATCGCCGCCGTGCTGGCCGAACACCGCGTGCGCGGCCCCGTGCTCGGGCTGGCCATGGACGGCGTCGGCCTGGGGCCGGACGGCACGGCCTGGGGCGGCGAATTGCTGCGCGTGGACGGCGCCTCGTGCGCGCGCCTGGGCCGCCTGCGCCCGCTGCGGCTGCCCGGCGGCGACCGCGCCGCGCGCGAGCCCTGGCGCATGGCCGCCGCGGCGCTGTCGCTGGCCGGCCGCGGCGACACCATCGCCACCCGCTTTGCGGACGAGGCCGCGGCCGCGGCCGTCGCCACCCTGCTGCAGCGCGGCCTGCACGCGCCCGAGACCAGCAGCCTCGGCCGCTGGTTCGACGCCGCCGCGGGCCTGCTGGGCGTGACGCGCCGCATGGCGTTCGAGGGCCAGGCGGCAATGCTGCTCGAAGGCCTGGCCGAGCGCCACGGCCCGGTCGGCGCCGAGCCCGGCCTCGTCACCATCGGCGCCGACAATGAACTGGATCTCGGTGCGCTGGCGCTGCATCTGGCCGACGAGGCCGACGCCGGCCGCGGCGCCGCGGTCTTCCACGCCACGCTGGCGGCGGCGCTGGCCGACTGGGTGGCGCGTGCCGCCCGGGCGCAGCAACTCACCACCGTCGCCTGCGGTGGCGGTTGCTTCCTCAATGCCTTGCTGGCCGGTGGGCTGCGGCTCGAACTGGCTGACGCGGGGACTCGTGATGCTCGAGGCCCAGGCCGTGCCGCCCAACGATGGCGGCCTCTCGCTCGGCCAGGCCTGGGTGGCGCTGCAAGCCCCCGCTCCCTCCTGAAGGAAACGCTCCGATGTGCCTTGCCCTTCCCGCCCGTGTCGTCGAGTTGACCGCCGACGACAGCGCCATCGTCGAACTCGGCGGCGTGCGCAAGCAGGTTTCCCTGGCCCTGGTGGAGGGCATCGCGGTGGGCGACTACGTCATCGTGCACGTCGGCTTCGCGCTGACGCGGCTCGATCCCGAAGAAGCCGAGCAGACGCTCAGGACCTTCGCCGAGGCCGGCCTCGAAGCGGCCGCCACCCCGGCGGTGCCTTGACATGAAGTACATCGACGAGTTCCGCGATGGCGAGCTGGCACGGCAACTGGCGGCGGCCATCGCCCGCGAGGCCGACACCGGTCGCAGCTACAACCTGATGGAGTTCTGCGGCGGCCACACGCACGCCATCTCGCGCTACGGCCTGAAGGACATGCTGCCCGCCAGCGTGAACATGATCCACGGCCCCGGCTGCCCGGTGTGCGTGCTGCCCATCGGCCGCATCGACAACGCCATCGAGCTGGCCGCGCGGCCGGGCCTCATCCTGTGCACCTATGCCGACACGGTGCGCGTGCCGGCGTCCAAGGGCCTGTCGCTGCTGAAGGCCAAGGCGCGGGGCGCCGACATCCGCATGGTCTACTCCAGCGCCGACGCCGTCCGCATCGCGCAGGAGAACCCGGGGCGCGAGGTGGTGTTCTTCGCCATCGGCTTCGAGACCACCACGCCGCCCACCGCGGTGGCTGTGCTGCAGGCACAGGCCCTGGGCCTGACGAATTTCAGCGTCTTCTGCAACCACGTGCTCACGCCGGCGGCCATCAGCAACATCCTGGAATCCAAGGAGGTGCGCGAATACGGCACCGTGCCGCTGGACGGCTTCATCGGCCCGGCGCACGTGTCCACCGTGATCGGCAGCCAGCCCTACGAATATTTCGCCGAGGAATACGCGCGCCCGTCGTCATCGCCGGCTTCGAGCCGCTGGACGTGATGCAGGCCATCCTGATGCTCGTGCGCCAGTTGAACGAAGGCCGCGCCGAGGTCGAAAACGAATTCACGCGCGCCGTCACACGCCACGGCAACGCCAAGGCCAAGGCGCTGGTGGCCGAGGTCTTCGAGCTGCGCCGCAGCTTCGAGTGGCGCGGCCTGGGCGAGGTGCCCTACAGCGCGCTGGCCATCAAGCCGGCCTACCGCGACTTCGACGCCGAGGCCCGCTACGGCATCAGCTACCGCTCGGTGCCCGACAACAAGGCCTGCGAATGCGGCGCCATCCTGCGCGGCGTCAAGAAGCCGGCCGACTGCAAGGTCTTCGGCACCGTGTGCACGCCCGAGAACCCCATCGGCTCGTGCATGGTGTCGTCGGAAGGCGCCTGCGCGGCGCACTACACGTATGGACGGTTCAAGACTGTCGCCATCGTGACGCAGGCCGCTGCCGCTGCCAACGCCTGAAGACAGGGCCGCAGGCCCGCCAGGCATGGAATTCGGCAACGCCGGGGCCCTGTTTCGGCCCTGCCCCGCCAAAGCTTGCCTCACATCAAACGATGGACCGGCTGCCTGTCGAAAATGCCATCACGCCGGGATGGGTGGAGGCGTGTTGCTTCCACGTCGTCCTCGCAGTTGCAGGGAGTCAACGTCATGAGAGGCTTGGATCCATCCTCGACGGCAGGGTCTGGCAGGGCAGTTTCCCGTTTCGCCGCAGCCGCAGCAGCCTTGCTGCTGGCGTTGCTGGCGGCCCCGGCGTGCGGCGGCGCCACCCGCGGCGGCAGCCGCCGCGGCGGCCGAAAAGCAACAGGTCAGCACGGAAAAGTGCCTCAGTTGCCACGACGACCCCGAGATGAAGTCGGACGACGGCAAGTCGCTGGCGGTGTCGGCCGTGCACTTCGGGCGCTCGGCGCACCGCAAGCTCGCCTGCGCCGATTGCCACGACGCCGCACTCGAGGTCAAGCACCCGCGCAGCCCCTTGGGGCCGGTCAAGCCGGAGGTGTGCCAGGACTGCCACGAGGATGAATTCAAGGCCATCGCCGGCAGCATCCACGGCCGCCGCGCCAACGGCGAGCGGGCCATCAAGGACTGCAACGGCTGCCACGGCAGCCTGCACACGGTCTTCAAGAACGGTGACCCCGAGTCGCCGCTGTCGCCGGTCAACCAGATCAAGACCTGCGGCGGTTGCCACGAAGACATGATGACCAACTACGAGACCAGCGAGCACGCACGCGCGCTGCTCAAGGCGGGTCTCGTGGGCAGCGCGCCGTCATGCTCCAGTTGTCACGGCAAGCACGACATCCATCCCAAGACCGACCCAGCGGCCACCACGAACCGCGCCAAGGTCCCGGAAACCTGCGGCCATTGCCACACCGGCGTCCTGAAGGACTTCAAGGAAAGCGCGCACGGCACGGCGATCACCGCCGGGCGCGAGGGGCCGGTGTGCTCGACCTGCCACGAACCGCACGCGGTCAAGAACCCGGACTCGGCATCGACACGTCACCAGGTCTCGAACCAGTGCGGCAACTGCCACGAGAAGTACTCGACCTCCTTCCGCGGCAGCTTCCACGGCAAGGCCAACGCGGTCGAGAACATGAAGGCCGCCGCCTGCGCGGACTGCCACACGCCGCACCACAACCTGGCCGCGTCGGACCCGCGCTCGAGCGTCCACCCCGACAACCTGGCCAAGACCTGCGGCGCCTGCCACAAGGACGCCAATGCGTCGTTCCTGACCTTCGACCCGCACGCCAACCCGTCGGATCCGACGCGCAATCCCTACGTCTACTGGCTCTGGCTCGGCATGACCTCGCTGCTCGTCGGCGTGTTCGGCTTCTTCGGCCTGCACGGCCTGCTGTGGATGCAGCGCGCGCTGGTGGGCAAGCTGCGCGGCGAGTTCACCTTCAGCCACGGCGGCGAAGGCCCCTACGTGCGGCGCTTCAACGGCATGCAGATGGGGGTGCACATCTCCATCGTCCTGAGCTTCCTGTTGCTCGGCGCCACCGGCCTGCCGCTCAAGTTTGCCGAAGCGCCGTGGGCGCCCGGCCTGATGGCGCTGCTGGGCGGCGCCGAGTCGGCGGGCTACCTGCACCGCCTGGCCGGCATCGTGACCTTCGGCTACTTCGCCTGGCACCTCGGCATGCTGATCTACGACCTGCTGGTCACCAAGGAGCGCGGCTACTTCTGGGGACCGCGTTCGATGATGCCGCAGCCGCGCGACCTGTTCGACTTCATCGGCATGATGAAGTACTTCTTCTACCTCGGCCCGCGGCCCAAGTTCGACCGCTTCACCTACTGGGAGAAGTTCGACTACCTGGCGGTCTTCTGGGGCGTCGCGATCATCGGCTTCTCGGGCCTCGTCCTGTGGTTCCCGAACGTCTTCACCACGGTGCTGCCGGGCTGGGTGCTGAACGCTGCCTACATCGTCCACAGCGACGAGGCGCTGCTGGCCACGGGCTTCATCTTCCTGTTCCACTTCTTCCACACCCACCTGCGGCCCGAGGCCTTCCCGATGGATCCGGTGATCTTCACCGGGCGCATGCCGCTGGAACGCTTCAAGGACGAACGGCCGCTGGAGTACGAACGCCTGGTGGCCGAGGGCAAGCTGGACTCCTACCTGGTGCCGCCGCCAACGGCCTCGGAGCTGCGGCGTGCGTACATCTTCGGCTTCACAGCCGTGACGATCGGTGTCATCCTGGCGTTCTTCATCTTCTGGGGGCTGATCAGCACCGGCTTCCATTGAAGGCACACTGAACTGACGGCACCGGGCGCCCCTGGGCCCGCACTTGGAGCAGACACGATGGTTCGCAACCTGGTCTCGATCGTCACCCGCCACTGGGTCAGCCTGGTGGGCGCGATCATCGCGCTCGTCGGCCTGGTCATGATCCTGCTGTTGATCGGCTTGCAGTTGACCGGGTTCGACGGCGGCGCTTACCTGGGCATCGTCACCTACATGCTGTTGCCGATGGTGTTCGGCTTCGGCCTGGTGCTGATCCCGGTGGGCGTGTGGCTGCGCCGCAAGCAGGAAGCTGCGGCGGCGGCTCACCACGAAGCGCCGCCGCGTGGCTTGCCCATCCTCGACCTGAACAACGAACGCACGCGCGGCCTGCTCATCGTCAGCGTGGTGGTCGGCATGCTCAGCACGGTGCTGATCGCCGGCGCCACCGTCAAGGGCATCAAGGAGATGGAGACCGTGGCTTTCTGCGGCACGGTGTGCCACACGGTGATGGAGCCGGAGCACACGGCCTTCCAGCGCTCGCCGCACAGCAAGATCACCTGCGCCAACTGCCACATCGGCGCCGGCGCCGACTGGTTCGTCAAGTCCAAGATCTCGGGTTCGTGGCAGATGGTCTCGGTGGCGTTCAACCTCTACCCCAGGCCCGTCACCAGCCCGGTGCACGACCTGCGCCCGGCGCGCGACACCTGCGAGCAGTGCCACTGGCCGACCAAGCATGTCGGCGACAAGCTGTCGGTACGCACCAAGTTCGCCGACGACGAGACCAACACCGAGTCCAAGACCGTGCTGCTGATGAAGGTCGGGGGCCAGCAGGGCAGCGCCTCCACCGGCATCCACTGGCACGTGGACCGCGGCGTGCAGATCCGCTACCTGAGCGACCGCAGCCGCCAGAACATCTACGACATCGAGATGACCACCGCCGACGGCAAGAAGCGCGTCTACAAGACCGACGCCGCGCCGACCGGCCCCACCGAGTGGCGCACGATGGACTGCGTGGACTGCCACAACCGGCCTTCGCACACCTTCTATCCGGCGGACAAGGAAGTCAACAACGCGATGCAGGACGGCCGCATCGACAAGACCCTGCCCTTCATCAAGCGCGAGGCGATGCGCGTGCTGCAGGAAGGCCAGTACGCGTCGAAGGAAGAGGCGCAGGCCGGCATCGCACGCGAGGTGGAAGGCTTCTACAAGACCAGTTACGCCGATGTGGCAACGGCCAAGGCAGCGCAGATCAAGGCGGCGGGCACCGCACTCGGCGAAATCTATTCGTGGAACGTATTCCCGAAGATGAAGGTCACCTGGGGCACGCACAAGAACAACCTCGGGCACAGTGATGACGCCCCGGGTTGCTTCCGCTGCCACGACAAGAAGCACGCGACGGCAGAAGGGCAGAAGATCGGCGCCAACTGCAAGACCTGCCACGCCGTGCTGGCCGACGAGGAAGAGGATCCGGAGATCCTGAAGACGCTCCGGCCCTGAGCTCGAAGCGACCTGCCTGGCGCACGGCCGGGCGCGTCGTGATTACCGAGCGCCCGCACCGGGCGCTCTTTCATTTCCGGCCGGGCGTGCCCGGCGTGCAGCGATGATCGCGCCATGAGCACCTTACGCAAAGACTACATACGACCGGTCGACTTCAAGCACGGTGTCGTCGACATGTCGCACGGCGGCGGCGGTCGCGCCATGGCGCAGTTGATCGACGAGCTCTTCCAGCGCGCCTTCGACAACGAGTGGCTGCGCCAGGCCAACGACCAGGCGGCCTTCACGGTGCCCCCGGGCGCATGGTGATGGCCACCGACTGCCACGTCGTCTCGCCGCTGTTCTTTCCCGGCGGCGACATCGGCTGCCTGTCGGTGCACGGCACGGTCAACGACGTGGCGATGTCCGGCGCGGTGCCGCTGTACCTGGCGGCCGGCTTCATCCTCGAGGAAGGATTCCCGCTGGCCGACCTGAAGCGCATCGTCGAATCGATGGCCGCAGCGTCGCGCGAGGCCGGCGTGCCGGTGGTCACCGGAGACACCAAGGTCGTTGAAAAGGGCAAGGGCGACGGCGTCTTCATCACCACCACCGGGGTCGGCGTCGTGCCGGCAGGCGTGCAGATCTCCGGAGACCGAGCGCGCCCCGGCGATCGCATCCTGGTCAGCGGCACCATCGGCGACCACGGCGTGGCCATCATGTCGCTGCGCGAGAACCTCAGTTTCGAGACCACGATCCAGAGCGACACCGCGGCGCTGCACGGGCTGGTGGCTGCCATGGTGGCAGCGGTGCCCGGCATCCACTGCCTGCGCGACCCGACGCGCGGCGGGCTGGCGACGACGCTCAACGAGCTGGCCGGGCAGTCGGGCTGCGGCATGCTGATCCGGGAAGCCAGCATACCGGTGCGCCCCCAGGTGGACGCGGCCTGCGAATTCCTGGGCCTGGACCCGCTGTACGTGGCCAACGAAGGCAAGCTCATCGCCATCTGCGCCGAGGCGGACGCGGCGAGGCTGCTGGAGGCGATGCGCGCCCACCCGCTGGGCGCGGACGCGGCGATCATCGGCGAGGTCATCGCGGATCCCCACCACTTCGTGCAGATGGACACGCGCTTCGGCGGCCGCCGCAACGTGGACTGGCTCACCGGCGAACAGCTGCCGCGGATCTGCTGAAGGCGCGAGAACGCCCATGCGCATCCTGTTCCTCACGCACGCCTTCAACAGCCTGACGCAACGCCTCTACAGCGAGCTGACGCAGGACGGACATGAGGTCTCGGTCGAGTTCGACATCAACGACGACGTCACCGAAGAAGCCGTGGCCCTTTGGCGGCCCGAGCTCATCGTCGCTCCCTTCCTCAAGCGCCGCATCCCCGACTCGGTGTGGCAGCACCACCGCTGCATCGTTGTCCACCCCGGCATCGCGGGCGACCGCGGGCCCTCGGCGCTGGACTGGGCCATCCTGGATGGCGAAACCGAGTGGGGCGTGACGGCCATCGAGGCCAACGGCGATCTCGACGGCGGCAAGGTGTGGGCCAGCGTGGGCTTTCCGATGCGCGAGGCCACCAAGAGCAGCCTGTACCGGCACGAAGTCACCGAGGCCGCCGTGACGGTGCTGCGGCTGACCCTGGCGCGCCTGGCATCTGGCGCACAGCCCCAACCCCCGGCATCTCTGCAACCGCCGCCGCGGGGTCGCGCCCGGCCGCCGATGCGACAAACCGATCGGTCCATCGACTGGGCCGCGGACGACACCGCCACAGTGCTGCGCAAGGTGCATGCGGCCGACGGCTCGCCCGGCGTGCTCGACGTGGTGCTGGGCCTGCCGGTCTGCCTTCACGGCGCCCATGCCGATGGCGCGCCCTGGCCACGGGCGACCCCCGGCACCGTGATCGCGCAACGTGACGGCGGCATCCTGCGCGCCACCCGCGATGCCGCGGTGTGGATCACGCACCTGCGGCGCGCCGACGGCGGCGAGCCCGCCTTCAAATTGCCGGCGGCGATGGTGCTGGGTGAACGGCTGGCCGGCGTGCCCGCGTCACCCCTGGCGCCCGATGCGGTGGTGGACACCCCCACCTGGCGCGAGATCCGCTACGAGGAAACGGGCGCGGTGGGCTGGCTGCACTTCGCCTTCCACAACGGCGCCATGGGCACGGCGCAATGCCAGGCGCTCACCGCCGCGCTGCGTGCCGCCAGGGCGCGGCCGACCCGCGTCATCGTGCTCGCCGGCGGGCCCGACTTCTGGAGCAACGGCATCCACCTCAACCTGATCGAGGCGCATGCCCAGCCTGCCGACGAGTCGTGGCGCAACATCGAGGCCATGAACGACCTCGTGCTGGAGATCCTGCTCGCCGAGCGGCAGTTCACCGTGGCCGCGATGGCCGGCAACGCTGGCGCCGGCGGCTGTCTTCCTGGCCCTGGCCGCCGACCACGTGTGGGCGCGCAACGGCGTGCTGCTCAACCCGCACTACAAGAGCATGGGCAACCTCTACGGCTCGGAATACTGGACTTACCTGCTGCCGCGGCGGGTGGCGCCCGAGGCTGCGCGCACGCTGATGCACGACCGGCTGCCGGTGAGCGCCGCGCAGGCGGCCGCGCTGGGGCTGGTCGATGCCCACTTCGGCGCCGATCGCGACTCGTTCCTTGCCGAGGTCGCCGCACGCGCGCAGGCGCTGGCGGCCGACCCTGCCTTCGAGCAGGCGCTGCAAGCCAGGAACCGCCGGCGCGCCGCCGACGAAGCCGCCAAGCCACTGGCCGCCTACCGCGCCGAGGAACTGGCGCACATGAAGCTCAACTTCTTCGGCTTCGACCCCAGCTACCACGTGGCGCGCCACCACTTCGTGGCCAAAGTGCCGCGTTCGCGAACGCCGCTGTGGCTGGCAAAGCACAGGGTGCAAAAGCCAAAGCCCCGCTGAGCGGGACCTGCCTGCCTCATCAGACGAAAGGACGCGCGGAGCGCTGAGGCCCAGCGGACGCCGTGGATCCGGCTCTGCCGGGCCACCAGCGTCGCCCCCTTGAGGGGGAGGCGCCGAAGGCGCTTCGGGGGTGGTTCAATTTACCGCGGCGTGATCTTGAAGCTGCCGTCCTTCGCGATCTCGATCTCGTTGTTCAGGAACGCGGCGTTGTAGCCGGCTTCCTTGAGCTTGTGATAAGCCATCTCGGCGCGGATGCCGGTGAGGCAGTGGGTCACGATGCGCTTGTTCTTGGGCACTTCGGCCAGGCGCGCAACGAGATCCTCGTCGGGGATCAGCAAGGAGCCCTTGATCACGCCTTGCGCGGCCTCGTCGGCGTTGCGCACGTCCAGGATCAGCACGTCGGCCGGCGTGTTCTTGGCCAGCGTGGTGAACTCGGCGACGGGCAGCGAGCCGGCACGCGGCTTGGGCGCGTAGGCGATCTTGGTCGGTGCCGGCACGCCGGACTCCACCGCGTAGTTCGCCGCCTGCCAGCCGATCATGCCGCCGTTGAGCACCATCACGTTCTGCTGACCGGCCTTGACCAGGGCCTGCGCCACGGCCACGGCCTGGTCGCCGCCACGACCGTCGTAGACGATCAGCGGCGCCTTGAGCTTGGGTTCAGGCAGCGACTTGAGCACGGCCTTCTCCTGACCGGCAGGCACCGACACCGCACCCTTGATGTGGCCGCTGGTGGCGTCGCTCGCGGTGCGCGCGTCGATCATGACGTGCGGGATGTCGCGGTCGAGATAGGCGGCCTTCACGAACACCGGCGTCGTCACCTGGTAGTTGCGCGTGGCCCACTCGGGCTGGCCTTCGCGGTAGACGCGCAGGTTCGTATAGCCGAGCTGCTTCGCCTTCTTCAGCGAGTTCGGGCTCAGCGTGCACGTGATGCCGCCGCAGTAGAAGACGACGAGCTGGCTCTTGTCCTTGGGCAGCCGGTCGACGAATTTGTCGAAGCCGATGAACGGGAGATGGATCGCGGTGGGGATCGCGCCTTCCTGGAAGCGCGGCAGCGGCCGCGAATCGATCAGCGTGTACGGGGTCTTGGCCGGGCCCTCGGCCACGAGCTTGGCGACGCCGGCATAGTCGATCAGGTTGGCCGGGTCGATCTTGGCCGGCGGCTTGAAGCGGATCTCGCTGACGACCTTGACGCCGTCCTTCTCGACGTAGGTGACCTGCACCTCGTGGCGCTTCTTGGCGTCCTTCAGGAAGTCGGGCTTCTTCTCGACGCCGGCATCGATGACCTTCAGCGCCTTGGGATCGAAGCGCAGGATCTGCGGCGATGCGGTGCCGACGTCGAGCTGCATGGCCTGCGACTTGAAGGCCGCGGACTCGAAGTAGCCACCCATCTGGTTGGGTTCCAGCGTGTGGCAGGCGGCGCAGAAGGCCGGCTGCAATGGCTTGGCCTTGGCGGCGGCCGGCGCGGCCGGTGCCTGCGCCGAGGCGATCTGTGCGCCCAGCAGCAGCGCGCATAGCAGTGTGGAGCGGAACATCAGACTTCCTTTCGTCAAGAAACCAGGGGTCGTCTTCATTGACCCAGAGAGAGAACCGGGGTGATTTCGCTGATCTGGCCGGCGTTGACCATCACCCAGCGCAGCGTGAAGCCGCCGGCCAGCACCAGCACCGCCGGCACCACGGTGTGGGCGACGCGGTGCGTCAGCTCCAGCCCTTGCCAGGCCAGCGGCAGCAGCACGCCGACGAGCACCACGCCGGCCCAGAAGGGCCAGGCATAGGGGCCGGTCATGATCAGCGAGGCCGCCGCGGCGTGCGACGGCCGAGCTCGTGTGCAGGTTGATGATCAACAAGCCGATCAGCACGAGTTCGATGACCAGGAAGATCTGGTCGTAGCGGACCAGGGAATCGACCGTCTTCTTCTCGGGCGGCGCCGCGCCCATCGGCTGCAGCAGGGCCGAGAAGGCGCCGCCGACCATGCCCTGCGGTGCCGGCCGGCCGTGCAGCGCCACCGACGCCAGGTGCATCACCGCCGCTCCCGCCGAAAGCCCGGAGAACAGGAACAAGGGGCCGAGGATCGCGCTGTTCCACAAGGGTCGCGCCACCATCGTGTTGAGCAGGATGCCGGTGTAGATGCCCAGGCCGATGCCGAGCACGAGATTGGCCCAGCCCAGCGCGGCGATCCAGCGCGGCCGTGCCACGAGCGCGTCGGACCAGGTCCTGACGACGGGCACCGTGCGGCCGAGCCAGGGCCAGGCGTCGGGCAGGCGGATCAGCGCCGACACCAGCAGCACGCCGTAGACGATGATCAGCACCCACGAGCCCCAGGCCATCGGCGAGGTGACCTGGAAGGTGGTGAAGACGCGCCACACATACAGCCGGTGCGTGAGGTCGAGCAGCAGCGCCAGCATGCCGATGTTCATGAGCACGAAGCCCAGCAGCGGCGTCTGCATGGAAAAGAAGCTGCGGCTGTCCTCGCCGCGGGCGACGCGCAGCATGGCCAGGCCGGCCAGCACCATCATGCCGGCGACGATGCCGCCGAAGAACAGGTACAGCGGGATCTCCCAGCTCCAGACGGCCAGGTGCGGGTCGATGAGCGGGTTGTGTCTCGTGCTGGTGATTTCGAGCATGACGGCCGCTCCTCAGGTCAGATAGAAGATCCGGGGCCTCGTACCGGCCTCGGGCAGCAGCGTGTGGTTCTTGCGCGTGCGCAGCAGCTGGTTGACCACGCTCTTGGGGTCGTCCAGATCGCCGAAATACATGCAGTGCGTGGGGCAGACCGATACGCAGGCCGGGTCCAGCCCGTCCTTGACCCGGTGGCTGCAGAAGGTGCACTTGTCGACATAGCCCTTCGGGTGCACGTAGCGCGCGTCGTAGGGGCAGGACGCGATGCAGGCCTTGCAGCCGATGCACTTGTTGGCGGTGACCTGGACCGTCTTGCCGAACGACTCGACGTGGCTGGCCCCGGTGGGGCAGCAACTCACGCACGGCGGGTTGTCGCAATGGTTGCAGCGCTCGGTGCGGATCTCCATGCTGAGCTGCGGGAAGGTGCCGCGCACCTCGGTGGTGATCCAGTCGCGGCAGTAGCCGTGCGGCACGTCGTTCTCGACCTGGCAGGCCACCACGCAGTCCTGGCACCCCACGCACTTGCGGGTGTCGATGACCATTCCGAAGCGGGGCATCTCAGGCCTCCTTCACGAAGGTGACGAAATTGCCGTGGATGCTGGTGGCACCCATGATCGGATCCGTCGCGTAGCGGGTGTTCAGGCCACCGGCGCTGGCCCCCCGCAGGTAGGCCGTCTTGAGCATCTTGTTGGTGTGGCCGAAGCCGTAGACCATGTAGACGCAGTCGTCGCGGATGCGCTGCGTGGCCTTGACGCGGATGCGGTTGCTGACCACGCCGTCCTGGTTCTTCAGCTTGACGTATTCGCGGTTCTTCAACCCCAGCCGCGCCGCGGTGGCGGTGTTGACCCAGACCTCGTTCTCCGGCATCAGGTCGTGCAGGAAGGGGTTGCTCTGCGTGCGGCTGAAGGTGTGCCCCGGCGCGCGGCCGGTGATGAGGCGGAAGTGGCCTTCAGGCGCCGCGGGGTGCCGGGTGTACTTGGGCACCGGGTCGAAGCCGGCCTTGGCCAACTGGTCGGACCAGAACTCGACCTTGCCGCTGGGCGTCTCGAACTTCAGCTCCAGGCCCTCCTCCACCGTGATGGGCTTGTGCTCGCCCATGATCACGCCGTCCTTCTTCAGCTGATCCCAACTGTGGCCCGATTTCTCGACACGGAAGGACAGGTACTCCTCCATGTCCTTGAACGGCATGCAGGCCCCCACGCCGAGCTTCTCGGCCAGTTGCTTGGCGATCCACCACGCCGGCTTCTGGTCATGCGGTGGGGCGACCACGGGCTGGCGCAGCGACGTCCACCCGGTGCGGCCGAAGCCGGTCAGCAACTCGTCGTGGCGCTCCAGGAAGGTGGTGTCCGGCAGGATCACGTCGGCCCAGCCGGCCATCTCGCTGGGCAGCGTGTCGCACACCACCAGCAGGTCGAGTTGCTGGATGGCCTTGATGGTCTCCTGCTCGTTGGGCAGGGCCTGCATCAGGTTGGCGGAATAGACGAACCAGCCCTTGATCGGGTAAGGCTTGCCGCTGAGGGTGGCGTCGCGGATGCTGGTGGTGATGCCTTCGTCGGCAAACGGGTACTGCACCGCGTCGGCGCCGTCGGCGCGCGGCTTGGTGTGCTCGGGGTACTTCGGCAGCGGGAAGGAGGCGATCTTCATGCCTTGCGACACGAACAGCCCGCCCTTGCGGCCATAGCTGCCGAGCAGGCCGGTGAGCAAGCGCAATGGCGCGGCTGCGCTGGGTGTCGTCGCCGTACCAGTTGACGCGGCGGCCGGGGTGGATGATCGTGGCCGGCCGGTGGCTGGAGAATTCAACGGCGGCCGCGCGGATGAGGTCGGCCGAGACGCCGGTCTCCTGGGCCGCCCACTCGACGGTGTAGCCCTTGATCTCGGCGGCGAACTTGTCGAAACCGTGACCGTACTGCGTCACGAAGGCCTGGTCGTAGCGGCCCTCGGTGACGAGCAGGTTCATCCAGGCCAGCAGCAGCGCCAGATCGGTGCCGGGCTTCACCGGCAGCCAGTACTTGGCCTTGCTCGCGGCGACGGAGAAGCGTGGATCGACCACGATCACGGGCACCTTGCGCTCGACGGCCTGGGCAAACTCCTGCACCTGCGAGTTGTGCATGTTCTCGCCCAGGTGCGAGCCGATCAGCACCAGGCAGTCGGTGTTCTTGATGTCGGTGGGTTCGGGGGAGCCGACGCCGGCACCGAAGGTCAGCAGGAAGCCCACGTCCCGTGCGCCGCGGCACTGCGCATAAGAAGAGCCGGCATAGTTGATGACACCCCAGCTCTTCAGTGCGTGCTGCACGAAGCGCTGGCCGAAGCCGTGGTTGAACAGCGCCACCGACTCCGGGCCGTGCTCGGCCTTGATCTTGTTCATGCGCTCGGCGACGAAATTCAGCGCCTCGTCCCAGCTCACCGCCTTCCACTGCTCCTTGCCGCGTTCGCCGACGCGCATCAGCGGCTGGCGCAGGCGGTCGGGGTCGTAGTGCGCGCCCACGGCACCGGTGCCGCGAGGGCACAGCCGGCCGTTGCTCTGCGGGTCCTTCGGGTTGCCCTCGAATTTCCACAACTTGCCGTCGCGCAGGTGGGCGATGCCGCCGCAGCGCCAGAAGCACATTTCACAGAAAGTGGGGACCGTGGTCACGACGCCGGTGGCGGAGCCGGTGGCAGCCGCCGTCGGCATCCAGCCTTGCCAGGCAGCGCCCACCGTGGTCGCCCCCAGGGTGCCGGCCGAGATCTTCAGGAATCGCCTTCTTGTTACTGCGGATGTCATGGTCCGTCTTCCGTTGAGTGCGCTGGAACGATGTCTTCAATACCGCGGCCGCAGCCCGGCAAAGCGCTGTTCGAGCCAGCCCATGCCCCAGCCCGCGAAGGCCAGGAAGGCGATGAAGACCAGCACCCACCAGCCCATGCCGATGCCGGTGAGCGTGGGCAGCGTCAGTTCGCCGCGGCTGCCGGCCTTGATCCAGGCCTCCAGTCCGGGCGTGAATTCGGCGTAGGCCATGACGCCGGCGAGCATGCCGAGCATGAACATCAGGGCGTCCTTGCGGCCGGTGGCGGCGGCCGCCAGGGACGTGCCCGGGCAGTAGCCGCCGACGATGAACCCGGCGCCGAACACCAGGCCGCCCAGGGCCTGCGCGGCGTAGTTCGTGGGCTCGAGGTAGAGCTCCGAAAGATCCATCCAGCCGCCCGCCGAGAGCAGGAACAGCCCCGTCATCGTCGTCACGATGGCGGTGAACATCACCTTCACGACCGCCATGTCGTAGGCATAGAAGACGGCGGTGAGCTTGCGCGCGCTGCCGAAGCCGGCGCGCTCGAGGCAGAAGCCGAAGCCCAGGCCCAGCAACAGGGCGATGCCCAGCGTCGGCGGCGGTACTGAATTCGATGGTCGATGACAGAGGCAGCATCACAGCCACTCCTTCCTGACGAACCAGGCCAGTGCATAGGCCGAGGCGAAGACAGCCCCCATGAACACGAGGCTGCCGACGTTGAGCATGGAGCCGCCCGTGAGCGCCTGGCCGCTGGTGCAGCCCTTGGCGATCTTGGCGCCGAAGGCGGCGATGAAGCCGCCGGCAAAGGCCAGCAGCAGCCGCGTGCGGTCGGAGACGTTGGGGCCGCGCTCCACCGACCACGCCAGCCGTTGCCCCTGCCAGCCCGATGCGAAGGCGCCGAGCGCCGCACCGATGAGCAGGAACAGGGTCCAGGACAGCAGCGGCGCGCCTTCGTTCCAGTAGCGGGCGTGCACGAGGTTGTCCTGCACATGCGCTGGCGACACCGCGCCGGCCAGCCAGGCGGCCAGCGCCGAGAACGCCGCCGTCGCGCCCAGGCCGCGGCCGGTGAAGGCGTAGGTCAGCAGCAGCACCAGGCCGAGCAGGAAACCCACGACATAGGGGTTCCAGTAGGGCCGAGCCGCGGACCGATCGGCGGCAGACGCGGCTCGCGCCGGGCCCTGGCGTGCGAGGGAATGTGAAGTCATCAGATCCTCCGTGGCGTCCCCCGCCACCGCAGTCTCCGGTGCGCACCGCTGCTGCGGTGTGCACAACTGCCGTGATCGGAGTCCATGCCGGAATTAGATACCCCTCGGGGCATACAGGCCTTGACTTGGCGCAATCCGCTTGCTGCGCCGCAACACAGGCGACGCGCGCCGCCGGAAATCAGTAGCGGGAACGCGTCAGCGAGACGTCGGCGTCGCGCCAAGCGACCCGGAAGCGGGCCTGGGCCATGCCGCCTCGCCGTCCCGGCCCTGCCGCCTGCAGGGCCTGCTCCAGGCCGACCAGCGACCAGCCGTTGTCGGGGTAGTGCCGCAAGTCCTGGCGATAGACGCGTTCCGCCTCGGCAGCGCGTCCGGCATCGAGCAAGGCCGCGCCCAGCGCGTGTCGCGTCGGCGCCAGCCACAGGTGGGGCTCGTCGTGCGCCAGCGCGTCCTCTGCCGCCACGGCCTGCTGCAGCAGCACCACGGACTCCTCCTGCCGGCCGTCGAGTGCCGCCAGGTCGGCCTGCAGCGTGAGCGCGGCGATGCGCACCAGCGCGGCGGCGGGGTTGACGTTCTTCACTTGGGTCGCCTGCAGCGCCGGGTCGGCCGACACGGTCTGCAACTGCGCCAGCGCCGCGCGGGCCTCGTGCGCCCGCTGCGTGCGAGCCCAGGCCGTGCCGCGCGCGTAGTGCCACATCGCGAGCAGGTAGGGCGCATCGCCGTCCGGCGGGCGTGTCTGCGTCAGGATCTCCTGCCAGCGTCCGAAGCGCACCAACGCATGCAGCGGCAGCACCGCGTAGTGCTGCAGCGCGCCGCTGCGCAGATCGCCGGGACGCGGCCCACAGGCGGCAGGCCAGGCCGCCTGCGTCGCCGTGATGGCGGTCTTGGACCGGCCCTGCATCGCCGCCGAGGCCCACAGGAAGTGATGGTTGTGCGCGACGTAGCCCACGCGATAGGCCCCTTGCGCGTCCACCTGGGCCAGGTATCGCAGGTCGGCGGCGATCGAGCGTTCATTGGCCGCCGAGGCGTCGGCGTAGCGGCCGATGCGCATGTAGATGTGCGCCGGCATGTGCAGCAGGTGCCCCGACCCTGGCACCAGCGTCGTCAACCGGTCGGCCTGCGCCAGCGCCCGCTCGGGCGTGACCGACCCTTCCATGCAGGTGGATCCAGTAGTGGTTGGCGCCGGGGTGCCCGGGCGCCAGCTTCAGCGCCCGCGCGAGCAGGGCCACGACCTCGCCCGTCCAGGGCATGGCGCGCCCGCCGGGCTCCCACCAGTCGTAGGGGTGCAGGTTGAGCAGGCTCTCCGCGGCCAGTACCGCGATGTCGGCGTCGCGAGGGTGGCGCGCCGCCAGTGCGCGCATGCGGTCGGCATAGGCGCTCTTCGTCGATGTCTTGCGGCACTCGGGCCGGGATGCCGGGCAGACAAGGCCGCGATGAGCCCGCGAAAGCGCGTCGAGGCCTGGCCACGGTCATCGCGCGCCAGCCGCAGTGCCGCGGCGACGCGGGCGGCGTCCGCGGGCGCCATGTCGCTGTTGATCGTCGGGCCCAGCGCCCAGGCCAAGCCCCAATGGCACGCCGCGCAGCGTGGGGCCAGGCGTGTGGCACCTTCGAAGGACCGCGCCGCTTCCGCCGGGTTGAAGCCCCAGGCCAGCACCATGCCTTGTTCGAAGAGGCGCCGCGCCGTCGCCACGGTCGTGACGTCGGGCACCCGGTGGTCGCCCATCCCTTCGAGCAGCGGCGCCGGGGAGGCCACGGCGGCCGATGCGGCGGCACCTGGCTTCGGACTGGCGGCGAGGCCGGGCGCGCACGCGGCACCCAGCGCGGCCAGGGTGAGCCGCCGCGTCAGGCCCATCCCAGGGCCGTCGGTCGACTGGCAGGCCAGGCTCGCATGGCAACATGTTACTTGGCCGGTCCGCCGACCAGCCAGCCGGCCGCGGCAAAGCCCGCGCGTGTCAGCCAAATCGAAGCTGAAGCGTTATATGCTCCGTGGGGTATCCGCATCCACACCCATCTGAAAGGAATCGACCGTGAAGAAACTGCTCCCCGCCCTGATTCTGGGCGCCTTCGCCCTCGTGCAGGTCCCCGTGTACGCGCAGGCCGCAAAGCCGGCGGCAGCGGCAGCACCGGCGGCCTCGGCGGCATCCGCAGCCAAGACCGACGCAAAGAAGGCCGGCACCACGGCCGAGAAGCCTGCGCCGAAGAAGGAAAAGAAGGGCGGCTGCTGAGCAAGCCTGCAGTTGCCGCAGAACGGGCCGCCCTCGAGGCGGCCCTTTTCTTGGCGGCCCGAGTGCTGGCCCGAATCGGTGGCGCGGCCCGGTCGTCGACTTCGATTTCGTGTCAACCGGTCCGCCAGGCCTGCGTTAGGATCCTGCGGTTGCGGTTTCTGCAGTTGACCGATACAACCCAACCCGCGCGACGATGCGCGACCCTCAGGAACAAATTGGAGCGTCCATGAAAACCATCCTTCTTTCCGCCATCCTCGCCGCCGGCGTACTTTCCGTCGGGGCCGCGCAAGCGTCGCTCGACCTTTCCAAGAGCGCCGGCTGCGCGAAGTGCCACGAACTGGACAAGAAGAAGAAGGGCCCCTCGTTCCAGGAAAGCGCCAAGAAGTACAAGGGCAAGGCCGACGCCGAGGCGGTGATCTTCAAGACCATCACCGACCCGAAGGGCGACCATCCGGAGATGAAGGCCAGCCCCGAGGACACCAAGACCATGATCAAGTGGATCCTGACGCTGTAAGAACAGCCTCCCGGATTCCCAGAAACGCCGGCCTCTGCCGGCGTTTTCACATCCCGCCGGCACGGCAGCGAGCAATGGCCCCACTAGAGTCGACTATCTCGGCGCGAGGCAGTGGCTGCGTTAGCATTTCATGGTGCCCGCCGTTCGGGCACCGGGTTTTGTCCAACGCCCTGCAAAGGTTGCGGGGCCCCGCAACACTTCAGGAGTTCAAATGAAAGCCGTTCTGCTGTCTGCCATCGTCGCTGCCGCCCTCGTATCGGCCGGCGCGGCACAAGCGTCCCCCGATCTGGCCAAGAGTGCCGGTTGCGTGAAGTGCCATGACATGGACAAGACGAAGAAGGGCGCCCCGGGATTCAAGGAGGTGGGCGCCAAGTACAAGGGCAAGGCCGATGCCGAAGCCACCATCCTGACCAAGATCAACGACCCCAAGGGCGATCATCCGGAAATGAAGGCCAAGCCGGATGACGTGAAGGCCGTCGTCAAGTGGATGTTGTCGCTGTAAGCGCCTCCACTGCCCGATGAAGACGCCGGCTGCTCGCCGGCGTTTTTCATTTCCGGGCGGCCTGTCGAATGCGCGAGCCGCAGCGGTAGCAGGCTCCGTTGCAGTTGACGTCGTTGCTATCGAGCCGACAAAGCGACATCGAGATGCGGCATGCAATTTGATGCAAGATCAAACTTCCGCGCGTTGCATCAGCCCAGCCGTCATGCGTCTGAAGAGCACGAGGTGGGCCGGAATCATCGCGTACCAGTAGAGCAAGCCCCACACGCCCTGCGGATGCCAGTAGGCCGTCACGCTGAGCCGCTTCTGGCCCTGCGGCACCGGATCGATCACGAACTCGAGCACCCCTGAGCCCGGCGCCTTCATGCCGAAGTGCAGGGTCAGCCGGCGCTCCGGCTCCAGTGCGAGCACGGTCCAGTAGTCGATGCGGTCCCCGGGCCTGAGGTCCTGCGAATGACGGCGGCCGCGCGTCAGGCCGGGCCCGCCGAACAGCCAGTCGATGGCGCCCCTCAGCCACCACAGCCATCCCATGGCGCCGTAGCCCTGGCTGCCGCCGATGGCGGTGACGACACGCCACAGTGCCGCCGAGGTGGCCTGCCCCACCGCGCTGCCGCCCGCCTGCTTGGCATAGAACGCGTTGTCCTGGCGGTAGTTGCGGAACATCATCGCGCCCGAGGTCCAGCGCGCCGCGACGACATGGTCACGCTCCGCCTGCAGCGCCGCCTGCACCGCTTCGCGAAAGCTCAGCAGGGGCTGGGGGACCAGTCGGCGCAGGACCTCGTCCCGCGCCGGCAAGTCGTGCTTGAGCCCGCCGATGAGCGCGCTCGCCACGCTGGACGGCACCGCCGTCACCAGCCCCAGCCAGTAGGACGACAACCCGGGGGAGAGCACCGGCACCGGCAGGATGCGCGGGCGCCGCCCGACCAGCTCGCCGAACTGCCTCATCATGGCTTCGTAGCTCAGGATCTCGGGCCCACCGGCGTCGAGCACCTGCCCGGCCGCAGCCTCGATGTCGGGCACGCTCACCAGGTACTCGAGCAGGTTCTGCAGCGCGATCGGCGACGATCTCGAGTGCACCCACTTCGGCGTCACCATCAGCGGCAGGTGGTTGACGAGGTCGCGCATCACCTCGTAGGCCGCGGAGCCGGGACCGACGATGATGCCGGCGCGAATCTCCGTGACCGGCACGGCGCCGGCGCGCAGCCGCTCGCCGGTGTCTCGCCGCGAGACCAGGTGCTCGGAGTCCGCGCCCTCGGGAATCAGGCCGCCGAGGTACACGATGCGCCGCACGCCCGCATGCGCAGCGGCAGCGGCGAAATGATCGGCGGCCTCCAGGTCGAGGCGGCCGAATTCCCGGCCGGCGGCCATGGAGTGCACGAGGTAATAGGCGACGTCCACGCCTTCCAGCGCGGCCGGCAGCGTGTCGGGGCGCAACGCATCGGCCACCACCCGTTCGACACCGGGCCAGTGACGGGCGTCGAGCACGGCGCGGGCGCGGCCGCTGGCGCGCACGGTCCGCCCGTCACGGAGCAGGCGTGCAACGAGATGCGTGCCGATGTAGCCGGTGGCGCCAAAGACCAGCACCCGTGGGCCGCGGCCGGCAGGTTCCACGGCCGTGTTGATGCCCGTCAACGGTTTGGAGGGGAGATGTCGTAAATTCACCAGCGATTCCGGGTTGAAGTGATCCGGCAGGGCGATCCGGCGCCGCCGGCTAGCCATCCAGGAGTATCGATGATGGCCGCACCGGCGCGCACCGCCCTGCCCCGATGAGCCCGCTGGGCATCACGTTTCTGATGCTGGCGGGCTTTGCCGGCTTCGCCTGGCTGGCCTGGCGCAAACTGGCCATCGTGGTGCGCCTGCAGCCCGAGGTGCGCTGGGACCACCCGGGGGCACGGCTCAAGGCCGTGCTCGTCAACGGCTTCCTGCAGCAGCGCATGATCGCCCGCGACTGGAAGCCGGGGCTGATGCACGCGGTGATCTTCCTCGGATTCATGGCACTGCTGCTGCGCAAGGTGCAGCTCATCGCCATCGGTTACTACGAGCCGTTCGTCTACCCGGGCCTGCCCGGCGGTCTCTTCGCCGCGCTCAAGGACGCCGTGGAGCTGGCCGTCCTCGCGGCCTTGGTCTACGCCTTCTGGCGCCGCTATGTGCAGCGCCCGCGCCGGCTGGAGCGCAATCGCGAGGCCTTGCTGGTGCTGCTGCTGATCACCGTGATCATGATCACCGACCTGCTCTACGACGGCTTCCGCTTCGCGCTGTTCGCCGCGGGCGACGCGGGCATCGGCCACGAGCGCGGCTTTGCCTTCGCGGGCAGCGCGATCGCCTCCGCCTTCGCCGGCTGGCCCACGGGGGTGTTGCAGGCGGGCTACCAGCTGAGCTACTGGGTCCAGCTGGCCACCGTGTTCTTCTTCCTCGCGATCCTGCCCACCGGCGAGCACTTCCACATCGCCACCGCGCTGCCGACGCTCTTCTTCCGCCGCGGCGGGCCCACCAATGTCGTGCCCTCGGTGGACCTCGAGAAGATGATGTCCGACGACGCCGATGCGGGCGACCTGCGGGTGGGCGTGCACACGGCGCGCGACCTGACCTGGAAAGACGGCCTGGACGCCTTCACCTGCACCGAGTGCGGCCGCTGCAAGGACGCCTGCCCCACATTCCTGACCGGCAAACCGCTGTCGCTGAAGTGGGTCAACGACAGCGTCAAGCACCACTTGATGGCGCAGCGCGAAGTGCTGTTGGCCCCCGCCCCGGCCGCCGGCGCCGAGGACCCGCTGCCGCCGCTGGTGGGCACCGTGATCAGCGAAGAGACGCTGTGGGCCTGCACCACCTGCGGCTATTGCGAAGCCGCCTGCCCGATCGAGCTCGAGCACCTGTCCAAGTTCTACAAGCTGCGCCAGCACCGGGTGATGATGGACGGCGAGTTTCCGCACGAGCTCAAGCCCGTCTTCGAAGCCTACGAATCGCAGAGCAATCCCTGGGGACTGCCTTCGCAGACACGCGCCGACTGGGCGCGCGACCTCGACCTGCCGCGCCTCACCGATGCCGCGCAGGCCGCCGACTACGACGTGCTGTTCTACGTCGGCTCGGCGCAGTCCTTCGACCCGCGCGGTCAGAAGATCGCGCGCGCCTTCGTCGCCATCCTGCGCGCCGCCGGCGTGCGGTTCGCCATCCTGGGCGACGCCGAGACGTCCACCGGCGAATGCGTGCGCCGCGCCGGCAACGAGATGCTGTTCCAGCAATTGGCCACGACGCTGGTCGGCACGCTCAACGACCTGGGCGTGAAGCGCATCGTGACCTGCGACCCGCACGCCTACAACTCGCTGAAGAACGAGTACCCGGCCTTTGGCGGCCACTACCAGCTCGAGCACCACACGCAGGTCATCGCGCGCCTGCTGGCCGAGCGGCGCATCACGCTGGCGCCCTCGTTCGAGCGCGTGATCTTCCACGACCCCTGCTACCTGGGACGCCACAACGGCGAATACGACGCGCCGCGGCAGGTGATCCGCCTGCTGGCCAAGGACGCTCCGCTGGAGTTCGCCCTGCAGCGTGAAAAGGCCATGTGCTGCGGCGCCGGCGGCGCGCGCATGTGGCTGGAGGAGACCATCGGCACGCGCATCAATGTCGCGCGCACCGAGCAGGCGCTGGAGGCCCGGCCGCAGATCATCGCCACCGCCTGCCCTTACTGCGCCGTGATGATCGGCGACGGCCTCAAGGCGCTGGGCCGCGAGGCCGAGGTTGCCAACAAGGACATCGCCGAACTCGTGGCCGAAGCCATCGTGCGGCCAACCCCCATCCACTGAAGCTGCCATGAGCCGACTGCTGATTCTCTATTCCACCACCGACGGCCACACGGTGCGCATCTGCGAGCGGCTGCGCGCGGTCGTCGAAGCCCTTGGGCCCAGCGTCACGGTCAAGGCCGTGGCCGAAGGCACGGCCGATGACCTGGCGCGCTGCGACGCCGTGGTGATCGGCGCCAGCATCCGCTACGGCAAGCACAAGCCCGAGGTCGGTGAGTTCATCGCCCGCCACCAGGCGGCGCTGGAAGCCAAGCCGAACGCCTTCTTCTCGGTCAACGTGGTCGCGCGCAAGCCGGGCAAGGACCGGCCCGAGGCCAACCCCTATCTGCTCAAGTTCCTGCGCGGCATCGCATGGAAGCCGCAGCGCCTGGCGGTGTTCGCCGGCAAGATCGACTACCCGAGTTACGGCACCCTCGACCGCACCATGATCCGCTTCATCATGTGGATGACCAAGGGCCCCACCGACCCCACGGCGGTGGTCGAGTTCACCAACTGGGGTCAGGTCGAGACCTTCGGCGCCGAGATCGCCCGCATGGCGCCGTAGCGGCGCCAGGGTCGGCTAGAAACCGTAGCGCAGGGCCAGCCGCACGACGTTGACGCTGTACTGCGGCGGCTGGACGCCGAAGGTCAGCAGGCTCGGGACCGTTGCCGGCTGGACGCCGTCGAGCCTCCAGTCCTGCGACTTGTAGCGCTCGTGCCAGAACGAGGCCGTCACCGACAGGTTCTCGCGCAACCGGTAGGTGCCGAAGATCTTCAGGCTGTCCATCGAGGTCGTGGCGGTGGGGAACAGCGACGTCCCCGCCGTGGTGTTCATCTCCACGTCGTTGTCCGAACGCGTGAACACCAGGTCGGCGCCGAGATCCAGCTTGTCCTTGATGGCCGCATACCGCAGCCCCAGGCCCAGCATGTCGATGTTGTCCTTGTTGCGCGCAAACCAGTCGGGTTGCCCCGCCTGTTCGCTGCCGGCCTGCTTCGATTCCATCCAGTCGCTGCGCCCGTAGACCTGGAGGAGCCACTGCTCGGAGATGGCCGCCGACAGGTCGGCGCCGACCCCGGAATTGCGGCCGTAGGTGAGGCCGATCTGCGTGTCCTTGTAGTCGTCGATGGACACGTCGGCGTCCAGGCCCAGGTTCACGCCCTCACTGAGCACGAAATCGGCGCGCACGGCGGCGCTCTGGCGCTGGCGGGCGGCCAGGTTGTATCTGCGCTGCAGCGGGTTCTCGGGGTAACCGAACCAGACCGCCGTGCCGAAGGTGGAATGGTCCCGATCAGCGAGCGCGAGCTTGAGCGAGAACGCCACGTCCTCGCTCGCCTGCATGCCCATGCGCCCCCAGAGCGTGGTCTCGCGCGTGGTCACGGCTTCCTCGAAATTGCGGTCGCGCCGGTCGTGCTCGGCACCACCGCTGAGCTTGATTTCATCGGTGGCCCGGTAGTCGGCGGTGAGCTTGAACAGGTCCTGCGTGAAGTCGAAGGGCGTATTGCTGCGCTGTTCGGGCCTCAGGAACATGTCGGTCGCGACCCGTGGGTAGCTCAGGATATCGGTCGCGTTGTCATGCACGTTCCGGGCGTAGCTGGCGTTCAAGCGCAGGCCGTCCAGCGGTGCAGCAGAGAGCTTCACGCCGGCATTGAAGGTGTCGACACGCCCGTCCAGCGAGGGCGCCGGCAGCTGCGGCACGGTTGCTGCCAGACCCGTGTTCAATGTCGACGCCAGGTAGTTCGCGTTCTGCGTCATGCGTCCGACGGCAATGTCGGCGCTGGCACGCATCGTGGGCGAGATCTGGTACGCGGCCGTGCCCATGATCTGATGGAACTGGTTGTCCGGCGCCAGCGCGAGCTGGCCGCGCTCGACGCCGCCCTGCACGGGCACCACGGCCGAGAACGGGTTGGTCCACGTCAGCGAGTCGTTCTCGTTCTTGTACTGCGACAGCTGATAGGCGACCTTCACCTGCAGTTGGCGACTGCTGTAATTCGCGGACAGCTCGAGCTGGTCGGTCGCGTCGTCCACGGGCGCGGCGAGTTGCGATGCGGTCGAGAAGAAGGATCCGTACAGGGACCGCGTGCCTTCACGCCTGTCCTTGCGCAGGTCGACAGCGAAGCTCCAGTTCTCGCCGGCGAGCCATTTGCCGCCCAGGTCGACGCGCGTTCTGCTGTAGCCCAGTTCCACCGGCTGCAGCGTGGTCGACAGCGGCATCGCCCCCGTGGTGTCCGAGGGAAAGCCCGGCACATTCGGCAGCGTCAAGACGTTGCCGCCGTTGCCCAGGAAGGGGCGTCATGGCATCGTCGGCAAAGTGGCGCGGAATCTCGCCGTAGCCAAGGCGCAACGAGTACAGCCCCTCGCGGCCCGCCTTCGCCTCGAAAGTGCGCGCGTCGATGCCCAGGTCGGTGGCACTCAGGTCGGCAAAGTAGCCGCTCTCGCCGCGGTGACTCAGGTCGCCGTTGAGCAACAGGTAGGCGCCGTCCTTGTCCAGCCCGGTGTAGTCGCCGAACTTGGCCGAGCTGTCCGACACCGTGCCCACGCCCACCTCCACGGTGCCGGTGGTGCCCTTCGGGTAGGGACAGGATTCGCACTTCCACGCCGACGTGTCCGGGGCGGCGGCCGCGCTGGCGGCGGACAGCACGCCGAGCGCGCCAAGCAGGAACAGGGGGCTGTAGATTCTCATGTTCGGATCCGTATTCGGTGAGTCGTGCCGCGGGGCCGATTGGCCCGGGTGCGGCTTCGTTCAACGCATCAGCTTGGCGCCGGAGGGATGGTTGGATCCATGCACCTGGGTGTGGCAGTTGGTGCAACTGCCGGCGATCAGGAACATGGAACCGCCCCCGCCGCCGCCGGGCAGGCTCGTGGCGGTGCGCGGCAACGAAGGATGACCGGCCGGGCTGTGGCATTGCTGGCACAGCAGCGGTGGGTTCTTGGTCAGCAGGGCCGGGCGCACCGAGCCGTGGGCGGTATGACACAGCGAACAATCCTCGACCACCGGCGCGTGCTCCCAGAGCACGGGGCCGCGCTTGTCGGCGTGGCAACTGAAACAGGTCTGGTTCAAGGTCGCCTTGATCAGCATCGCCGGGCCGTTGGACCCGTGCGCGTTGTGGCAGTCGCTGCAGCCCATGAGTCCGAAGCGCACCGGGTGCACCGAGGCCTTGTGGAAGTCGGCGCGCTTCTTGGCATGGCAGGTGTAGCAGACGTCGGGCTGGGTGGTCTTGGCCAGCACCGGGTCGCGATCGACGTGCATCTTGTGGCAATCGGTGCAGGCGACCTTGCTCAGGTCGTGGGTGCCGCCATGCCACGCGTTGCGCGACTGGCCCTCGTGGCACGTCAGGCAGGCCTGGTTGCGCTGCTCGACCGGCAGGTGCGAACTGGCCTTGAAGCTGTTGATCGTCAGCGCCTTCTTGCTGCCCTTGGCGGCATGGCGGGCTCCGGGGCCATGGCAGGCTTCGCACTGCAGGCCGCCGGCACCGAACGGCGCGCGCTTGTCGCCGCGCTGCGCATGCTTGCCCTTGAAGAAGGCCGCGGCCGAGTAGGTGGCGCTCTCTTCGTCATGGCAGCCCAGACAGGTGTCGGCGCCCTTCTCGGTGTACTGGTCGGCGGGCGGCAAGGTGCTCGCAGGCGCCGAGGCGCTCGTCGACGGCGGGGCGCTCGCCTGCGCCGAAGCCAGGGGCTGCCAGGCCAGCCCGGCCACCAGCCACAACGCGCAGAGCAGGGGTCTTGTGATGTTCATCGAAATCTGTCTGTTGATGATGGGGGGCGAGGGAACTCGATCCGTGGGGAACCGGCCGGATTCGACAACGCTCGATCGGCGATCAGGACTTGGCTTTCGGCGGCACCGGCTGTAGCGGTTGTACCGCAATGATGCGGCCTCGCAAAGCGTCGTAAGGCCCGAGCTCCAGCACCTTCTTCGAAACGAGGCTGGACTTCGTCAGGTAGGGACGGTTCGCAATGATCTTGGTCGCCTCGGCATCGCCGATGCCGGGCAGCGTCTTCAGTTCGGCGCGGCTCGCGCTGTTGATGTCGACGAGCCTGGGGCGCAGGCCCGACGGCTTCGCCTGAGCTGCGCTCGCTGCTGGTGGTGCGGGGGGGGCCGGGGTCTTCTCCGCGGCCAGGCCCAGGTCACTGCCGATGAGGCAGGCGGTGCCCAGGAGGGCGAGGGTTCGGTACTGCATGGGTGAGGGTCACAGACTGAAAAAACCCGGATCGTTGCCGATCCGGGTTGTGGGTGGGAGGGGGAAGGAGATGATCTTTCCTTCCCCCGGGCTCACTGGCCTACCTGTGAACCACTGCCGGGTCGACGATGTCGCCAGGCGCGTGGCAGGTGGCGCACGCTTCGACGTTGCCGACGGCTGCGCTGCGGGCCACACCGATCAAGCCACCGTTCAGCCTGATGTGCGACTTGGCAACAGCGTTGTCGTGGCAGCTGATGCACGAAGCCGTGAACGGCGTCGTCACCGCGTCGGTGGCGTTCATCGTCGCGAGCGACGCCTTGGCCATGGCCGTGGTTGCCGTGCCGGCTGCGATGCCGGCGGCATAGTCGGCGTTGATCGCCTCGAACCTCGACGGCAGCGCATTCAGCGGCACCGTGTTGTACGTGGTGGTCGCCGAGGTGGCCGTCACGTGGCAGGTCTCGCAGTTGTTCAGGATGCCGGGGAATCCCATGCGACGGAAGTCGAGCGGTACCAGCACCGTGCCACGGTCACGCACTTCGGCAAACGGTGTCACCCGCGCACCACCGGCGTGGATGCCGTGGATCATGTCCTTGAAGTTGTTGGGCGCGACAGGGAAGGCCAGCGCGGCATTGGGCAAGTTCCGATCGAACTTCCAGTCGGCCAGGATCTTCTCTTCCGCAATCGTGAACTTGTAGGTCTGCACGGTGGCGTCAGTAATGCCGCGACCGCTGGTCACGATGGCCGGAACGTGGCACGTCACGCAGACCTGGGTCTCGTAGACGCGGTTGCCACCGTGCCCTTCGAACCACTCGTGGCAGTTCGAGCACTTGGCGGCGGCGACAATCGTACGGCGGACGGTGTCACCGGTGACGGCCTTGACCACCGAGATGGCATGGCGCGCAGCCGCTGCGCGACGACTCTGCGTGAAGTAGCCCTGCAAGCGCAACCGCGCGCATCTTCGCACCGGCCGGGAAGGCCCAGGCACCGGTGCCCTTGATGGTGGCGGTGTAGTAGCCCGCGTTGGTCGTCGAGGGCACCAGCGCGCCATTGGCAGCGTTGTTGGTGCTCAGCAATGCGGCGATCGACACACGTCCTCGGCTGCGCGTTACCGGCCCCACTGCCGATGTTGTTGTAGTCGGCCGGTGTCGTGATGCCGTCTTGCGGAAACCGCAAAGGCCAGCAGGAAGCTCGGGCCACCCGTGAAGCCTGCCAGCGGGTTGGCGACGCTTGCGGCAGGTGCCACGAAGGTCACCAGGCTGTCGGTGGTCGACGGAGCGATGCGCTGCTTGATGCCGAATTCGATGACCACGTCGTTGGCGGCATTCACCGTCGCCGTCTTGATGTCATACGTGAACGACGCCAGACCGTTGGTGATGGCCGGGTTGTGCTTCGTGATGTTCTCGGTGCGGTGATCGACCCTATTGAGGTCCGGGGTATGACACAGGACGCAACGTGAATCGTCTGCCTGCGCCCGGCCGATGTGTCCGGAGGTCGCCATCACGGATCCCGGCAGGGAGGCCGCAGCCTTGTCGCCGAGCGTCGAGCCACCACCGGTGGCCCAGTCGATGCCGTCGTGGCAGGCGCCGCAGGCCTTGCGGCTCGGGTTGTCCCACGCCTTGGTGGCGTTGACGGCCAGGCTGCTGTCGTGGCAAGCGGCGCACATCCTCTGCCCGTTGTCGAGCATCGAGAAGGCCTTGTTGTTGAAGGCCACGTTGGCGTAGTTGTAGTTTTCCTTGACGAGCGTATGGCCCTGGTGGATCTTGTGGATCATGATCGTGAAGTCGCCGACCACTTCGCCGTCGGCGATGCGAGTTTCAGGCGCGTAGCTGAAGCTCGTGATGCCCGTCGTCGCATTCCGGGTTGCGGTCTCGGTCAGCGCCGGGAACTTGCCCGCCGTGGACGTGACCTTGGCCTGGCCGTAGGCACGCTGCTCGGTGTGGCAGGCCACGCAGTACTTCGTGTCGACCCGGCCACCGCCGTGGAAGGCGAGTTTGTCGTGGCAGGAGTTGCAGCTCTCGATGGAGACCAGTTCCCGCGTCAGATTGGCGTCAGGAATGGCCACCCCGGTCGCCGGCGTGAAGTCGTAGCTGGCGTTGACCGGGTTCTCCAGGTTCACCGCTGCTCTGACCGTTACGGCGTTGGGCGTGTTGCTGCCGGTGGCGGGGGCTGCGCCGCTCAACTGAATGGCGACGCGGTGTGGCAGGCTCGGGTCATAGGTCAGGTCGCCCAGATCTTCCTTCCGGTTGTTACCCGTGAAGGTCCATCCGTCGACCTGGCTCTTGATCTTGGTGATGTCGCGATAGAAGGTGTACCGGTAGGTCCCGTCCCCGTTGTCCACCAGCGTGCCGGTGTTGTCGGTGCTGGGCCGGGTGGCCGCGGCCGCAGCCGTGGTCGTTGGCACCGTGGTAATCATGTAGCTCACCCACTTGCTCGGGCTGCCGTTGGCGCCGGGCACCAGTTTGGCAATCGCGAACGCAAGGTTCGGGTAGCTGGCTACGGTGGCCGTGGCACTCTTGGCCGTGTTGGCCAGGCCGACCACCGGCTTTCCGAAGACATCCTTGACCGTGAAGTCCACCACCGGCGCGCCGGCGATCGCAACCTTCGTGACCGTGACCTCTGCCTCGAGCTTGGCCCAGGCTTCGGCACCGGCGGCGATGGCGGATTCGTTCGTCGCCGTGTTGCTGCCAACGTTCACCGTACCGCCGGCAGCGGCGCCGGGAGGCCCGGCGGGACCTGCGGGGCCGGCAGGCCCGGTGGCGCCGGTTGGACCGGCCGGACCGGGGTCGCCGTCATCACCGCCGCAGCCCGACAAGGCCAGCAGCACGACTAGGCAAGAGCCCAACAGGCCCCGCCACGACTGCACGTATCTTCTTGCCATTTTTACCCCTTAGATCGTTGAAACCGACACCACTCAAAGAAGAACTTGCGTGCCCCAGAGGTCACCGGTACGAGATTTCGGCATCCTCACGGAACCTTTTCCCGGCCATCTTGTCCTTCTGCCGGCGATGCTCCAACGATGCAGGGCTTGGCGCAAGGGTCAGATGAATGGATTTGGCGTTGACTTGAGCCAAGTCAAACCGACGGTCGGGCATTGCGCGTCCAAGATACTCGGCGTGGTATGGGCGGCAGGCCGTGAGGGGCTGCCTGTACGCTCCTTGAGACAAGTCAAGCCCCCCCGGCGCCATCGGCGTAGCGTGCGCTCCGCACTGGACAACAGGCTTGCGGGGAACCATGAACACCGAAACTCAAGGCAGCCGCCACGCGATCGTCGCGCGGCAGGATTTTTCAGACGTCACGTACCTGCTCGAGATCGAGCATCCGATGATGGCCAAGGCCGCGCGGCCGGGGCAGTTCGTCATCGTGATGTCGCACGAGCACGGTGAACGCATCCCGTTGACGCTGGCCGACTTCGACGCCAAGAAGGGCACCGTCACCCTGGTGATCCAGGCCGTCGGCAAGACGACCCAGGAAATGCAGCGCGACTGCCAGGTCGGCAGCACCCTGTACGCGCTGGTCGGCCCGATGGGCGTACCCAGCCACATCGGCAAGGCGCGCAAGGTCGTCTGCGTCGGCGGCGGCCTGGGCGTGGCGCCGGTGTACCCGCAGGCGCGGGCGTGGAAGGAGAGCGGCGCTTACGTCATCGGCGTCATCGGCTTCCGCAACAAGGACCTGATGTTCTGGCGCGACAAATTCGCCGCCGTCTGCGACGAGCTGATCGTCTGCACCGACGACGGCTCGGCGGGCCTGCACGGCCGCGTCACCGCCGGCCTCGAACAGGCCATCGCGCAGCACAAGGACATCGAGGAAGTGGTGGCCATCGGCCCGCCGGTGATGATGAAGGGTTGCGCCGAAGTGACGCGGCCGCATGGCATCCGCACCGTCGTGAGCCTGAACCCGGTCATGGTCGACGGCACCGGGATGTGCGGCGGCTGCCGCGTCAAGATCGGCGAGCAAGTCAAGTTCGCCTGCGTCGACGGCCCCGACTTCGACGGCCACCTGGTGGATTTCGAGGACCTCACGGCGCGCCTGGTGCGCTACAAGCGTGCCGAGGGCGAGGCCCTGCAGACCTGGAAGGACGGCTGTCGCATCCGCACTGCCGCCGAGTCCTCGGCCGTGCCGCCGCCCGTGGTGGAAACCCGCCCCGCCGCCGACCTGTAGGAGCTGCACGATGGCCACCAAGCCCAAGAAGAAGACCATCCGCAGCATCCCGCAGGCGCGCACGCCGATGCCCGAGCAGGATCCGCAGGTCCGCGCACGCAATTTCGAGGAGGTCGCGCTGGGCTACCGGCTCGAGGACGCGCTGGTCGAGGCCGAGCGCTGCCTGCAATGCGCCGACGAGCCCTGCGTGCGCGGTTGCCCGGTGGGCATCGACATCCCCGGCTTCATCAAGAAGATCACCGAGAAGCACTACCACGGCGCTTACGACATCATCACCGACACCAACCTGCTGCCTTCGGTGTGCGGCCGTGTGTGCCCGCAGGAAAACCAGTGCGAAGGCGTGTGCACGGTGGGCGAGACGCTGGAACCCGTGGCCATCGGCCGGCTCGAGCGCTTCATCGGCGACACCGCCATCCGCGAAGGCTGGGCCAACGTGCCCTACATCGAACCCAACGGCCTGCGCGTGGGCATCGTCGGCGCCGGACCGGCCGGCCTGGCCTGCGCCGCCGACATGGCCAAGGCGGGCTGCGAGGTGGTGGTCTACGAGGCCTTCCACCAGCCCGGCGGCGTGCTCAAGTACGGCATCCCCGATTTCCGCCTGCCCAACGACTTTGTCGACGCCGAGATCCGCAAGGTGGAACAGCTCGGCGTTCGCTTCGAGTGCAACACGCTGGTGGGGCGGCTGTTCACCATCGAGCAGATGATCACCGAGATGGGCTTCAACGCCGCGTTCATCGGCACCGGTGCCGGCTACCCCAGCTTCATGGGCATCCCGGGCGAGTCGCTCAACGGCGTGCTGTCGGCCAATGAACTGCTGACGCGCTGCAACCTGCTGCGCGCACGGGACTTCCCCAACTTCGACACGCCGCTGCAACCCGGCAAGCACGTCGCCGTCATCGGCGCGGGCAATACCGCGATGGATGCGCTGCGCGTTTCGCTGCGGCTGGGTGCGGAAAGCGTGCACTGCATCTACCGTCGCAGCAAGACCGAGGCACCGGCGCGCGCCGAGGAGATCCACCACGCCGAACAGGAGGGGGTGGACTTCAACTGGCTGACGAGCCCGATCGAGATCCTTGCCGACGAACAAGGCGGGGTGCGCGCGTTGCGCTGCGTGCGCATGGAACTGGCCGAGCCCGATGCCTCGGGGCGCCGGCGGCCGGTGCCCGTGCCCGGCAGCGAATTCGAGTTCGAGTGCGACATGGTGGTGTTCGCCATCGGCACCAATGCCAACCCGATCCTGGGCCAGACCTGCAAGCTGACCCTCAACAAGTGGGGCTACATCGCCGCCGACGACAGCTTGGCCACCTCGATCGTCGGCGTGTGGGCCGGCGGCGACATCGTCACCGGCGCCGCCACCGTGATCCAGGCCATGGGCGCCGGCCGCAGGGCCGCCCGCGCGATGAAGGCCTGGCTGGGCCTGCGCGACAGCGACGCCGTCTACGGCGGCGAGGCGACCGACACGCTGTTCGGCATCCATCGCGCCGAGCATGGTCATGCGCGCGTGCGCGTGGCCTGAATCCAGCGCCCCAAACAGACAGATCCCCAAGAGGAAAGTACATGAACGAAACCGCCCTGCTCGACCGGCCTGAGACCCTGGCCAGCACCAAACCGGCGCTGGACCTGCCCGAGCACATCGTCGAAGTCATCAGCGATTCCGGCGAGGGCGCCCAGCGCTGCGGCCAGAGCCTGGCCGCGATCGCGGCGCGCAGCGGCAACGGCATCTGGACGGTGGAGATCATCCCCGCCGAGATCCAGCCCCCGGCGCGCAGCGTGGCCGGCGCCAGCGGCATCCGCATCCGCATGGGATCCGGCCGCATCACCAACGGCGGCGACCAGACCGACCTCGTGATGGCCTTCAACGAGCAGGTGCTGCTCGGTCGCGTGCAGGCCGGCGAGCTCAAGCCCGGCGCCACCATCATGCTCGAGAGCATCTGGCGCGAGCACAAGGACCCGAAGATCGTCGCCTCCTACCTGGAGACCGTGAAGAAGCTGGGCGAGAGCGGCTACCGCATCGTGGAGATGCCGCTGGAGCGCGAGTGCCGGGCGCTGATGTCCGACCCCAGGCGCGGCAAGAACATGTTCGTGCTCGGCACGCTGTGCAGCATCTACAGCTTCGATCTCGAACTGGCGCGGGCGCAGATCGCGCAGATCTTCGGCAAGAAGGACGCCAAGGTCATCGCGTCGAACGTGCGCCTGATGGAAGCCGGCTTCGACTGGGCCGAGCGCACGCTGGACTTCAAGTACCGCATCCCGGCCAAGGCCGTTGCGGAGCCGCAGGTCGTGGTCAGCGGCAACACCGCCATCGCCCTGGGCGTGCTGGCCTCGGGCATGGACATCTGCGCCATGTACCCCATCACGCCGGCGACGTCGGCTTCGCACTACCTGAGCGAGTGTTTCGAACGCGTCGGTGGCCTCGTCCACCAGGCCGAGGACGAGATTGCCGCGTGCGCCTTTGCCATCGGCGCTTCCTATGCCGGCCGCTGCGCGGTGACCATCACCTCGGGCCCGGGCTATGCGCTCAAGCAGGAAGGGATCGGGCTGGCGGTGATGGCCGAGATCCCGCTCGTCGTCGTCAACGTGCAGCGCGGCGGCCCGAGCACCGGGCAGCCGACCAAGGTGGAACAGGGCGACCTGCTCACCGCCGTCTATGGCAGCCACGGCGACACCCCCAAGGTGGTGATGGCCGTGAGTGGCATCGAGGACTGTTTCTACTCGATGATCACGGCGCGCAAGATCGCCGAGACCTTCAACACGGTCGTCGTCGTGCTGTCCGATGCCAGCCTGGCGACCGCCCAGCAGCCCTTCCCGCGACCCAAGTTCACCGAGGACTGGCTGGCGCCGCCGATCGACCAGACGCCGATACCCGAAGGCGCCAAGCCCTACGACTGGGACCCGGTCACCGGCATCGCGCGGCGCTTCATCCCCGGGCAGCCCGGCGGCATGCACACCGTCACCGGCCTGGCCCACGACCGCCTGAGCAAGGTCGCCTACGACCCGGCGATCAACGAGGAGGGCCTGCGTGCACGCAGCCTCAAGCTCGCCGCCCTGCAGAAGACGCTGAAGGCGCCGCCGGTGTACGGCGCTGCCGAAGGCGACCTGCTGCTCGTGGGTTGGGGTGGCAACCAGGGCGCCATCGAGGAAGCCGTCGACCGGCTGCGCGCCAAGGGACTGGCCGTCTCGTCGCTGCACCTGCGCTTCATCCAGCCGCTGCCTTCGGGCATCCGCGAGATCCTGCACCGCTTCAAGCAGGTGATGACGATCGAAGGCAACTGGTCCGACAGCCTGAAGGACGAGTTGATCGACGAGGACAACCGCCGCTATTCGGCGCTGGCGATGATGCTGCGTTCACGCTTCCTGGTGGACGTGGACTGCTGGAGCGAAGCGCGCGGCCAGCCGATCAAGCCCGGCAGCGTCGTCGACGTCGCCCTGGCCCGGATGAAGAAGAGCAAAGGCTGAAGGAGACAAGACATGGGATCCGCACTCAACCAAAGCATCATCCGCATCCACGAAGAGCACCACGCGCTGGAGGACTACCAGGGCGGCGTGCCGCGCTGGTGCGGCGGCTGCGGCGACAACGCCATCCTGGCCGCCGTGCAGCGACTGTGCCGCGACGAGGACCTGGCGCCCGAGCGCACGGTCTTCGTGTCGGGCATCGGCTGCTCGAGCCGCTTCCCGCACTACATGAAGACCTATGGCTTCCACGGCATCCACGGCCGGGCGTTCCCGATCGCCGAAGGCGTGAAGATGGCGCGACCGGACCTGAACGTGTTCGTGAACACCGGCGACGGTGACTGCTGCAGCATCGGCGCGGCGCACTGGATCCACGCCATCCGCTACAACATGAACCTCACGGTCATCCTGCACGACAACCACGTCTACGGCTTGACCAAGAAGCAGGCCTCGCCAACGTCGCCGATGGGCTTCAAGAGCAACACCACGCCGCGCGGCGCGGTGCTGGAGCCGCTGAATCCGCTGCTGGTGTCGCTGGGCGTGGCCAACGCCTCCTTCATCGCGCAGGGCGTGGACTGGATGCCCGAGCAGCTCTACGACATCATCCAGAAGGCCTTCAAGCACCGCGGCTTCTCGTTCGTGCGCGTCATCCAGCGCTGCCCCGAGTTCCTGCCCAAGATGTTCGAACCCTGGCTGCACGACCCGGGCAAGACCCTGCTGCTGACGCACGCCAACGGCTTGCAGCCCGGTGCCGAGGTCAGCCGCGTCTACCGCAACCAGCGCGAGCACGATCCGCTGGACATCGACACGGCACGCGAGATCGCTTCCTGCGAAGACCCGATACCGGTCGGCATCCTGTACCACAACCCTGCCGTGCCCTGCTACGAGGACCTGCGCCACGCCGGCGCGCCGCGCTCGCCCGAGCTCACGCGCGCCGGGCTGGATGCAGAGCTCGACAAGTACACGATCTGGCCCGAACAGGACATGGCGCCGGCGCGCGCCGACTGACCGCACGCCCCCCGACGATCCGACCAAGACAACAGTGATGGACATGGCCACCCAATTCCCAGACCAAGGGCTTTTCCACCTGACGGGCAGCCGCTCGGGCGAGGGCTTCTCAGCGATCGACATCGGCACGCTGCGCCCGGCGTTGCTGGCCGCCTATGGCGACCTGAACCGCCTGCGCCACGACTACCCCGTGGTGCTGCTCGAAACGCCCGGCCACGATGGCTTCGCCGTCGCGCTGTCCACGGTGGTGAGCCGGCTCGCACTCGAACTGGCACCGCGCGGCATCGAGGGCGAACGCCTGCGCCGGCATCTGCTGCGCCTGGAGCGCGAGATCCGCGCCGCGGTGGCCGCCGGCGCGCAGGGCGAATTGTCTGAACTGTGGGCCGACGCCGCTGCGCGGCTGGGCGCCGAGGCCGAGGCGCGCAAGGACACCACGGCGGGGCCGGTGCTGGCACTGGCCGCCACGTCGTTGAAGATCGACGGCGTCGTGGCCGGCTGCGATGCCCAACTGCCCGCGCGGCTGATGGCGCAGGCCTGGCGCCACGCGCAGTGGCGCAAGGGGCGCGAGTTCCACGCCATGACCAACGCGCTGATGCGCCAGCTCTCGGACATCCGGCGCGCCGCCTGGGCCCAGTCGCAGGCCGGCCGGCAGCCGCAGGCCTTGCGTGCCGCCGTGGGCGGTGCGCATGGTGATGTGTTCGACTTCGACGCCATGTCACGCCTGGTGGCCCGCGGCGCCCCGAAGGACGAACTGCCGCCGGCGCGCCGCAAGCGCATCGATTGGGCACTGTCGAAGCTCTCGGGCCAGACCTTCTACCCTGCCCTGCACAGCGGCGTGGCCGATCCGCTGCCCACCGGCTTTGCCTTCGACAACTGCGCCGCCGCGATGGAGGCGTTCCGCAGCCGCTTGCCGGCGGCGGCCGAACTCGTCAAGGCCATTGCCATGGCCGAGCTCGAAGTGGCGGGCCGTTATGTCGAGAGCGAGCACGACCCGGTGTTCGAGCACTACGACGAACACTCGTTGACGGCCGAGGACCTGGCGCTGCTGCCCGACTACCTGGTCTGCATTCCGCCCGAGCGCAATGACGCACCCGAGAATGCGGCGCTGCTGGACATGCTGTCCTCGGCCATGCCGGTGAAGGTGCTGGTGCAGGTGTCGGACCTGCTGGAAGAGGCCTCGATCGGTGCCGGTCACTTTGCCTTCGGCGTGCGCAGTGCGCGGCTGGCGACCACCGCCATGGGGCTGGGCGGCATGTTCGTCATGCAATGCGCCAGTTCGGCGCTGTATGCGCAGCGCGAGCGCATCGCGCGCGGCCTGGCCTGCCGCGGTCCGGCCCTGTTCACGGTGTTCGCCGGCTCGCCCGCGCCTGCCGCCGGGTTGCCGCCCTACCTCAGTGCCGCGGCGGCCTTGGAGTCCCGGGCCTTCCCGACATTCACCTACGACGCGGCGGCCGGCAGCAACTGGGCCGAGCGCTTTTCGCTGGAGGGCAATCGCGCCCCCGAAGACGATTGGCCCGCCGAGCCCTTCGAGTACGCCGACGAGGCGATGCAGCGCATCGTGGAGCCCACCCGCTTCACCTACGCCGACTTTGCGTTGTGCGACCGCCGGCACGCAGCGCACTTTGCCGCGGTGCCGCGCGAGCGGTGGCATGCGGGAATGCTGCCGGTGGCCGACTGGCTGGCGTTGCCGGAAGACGAGAGTTCCAGGCGCGTGCCCTATCTGCTGGCGGTGGACGACAAGGCACGCCTGCACCGCGTGCTGGTGGACGCCAAGATGATGCAGGCGACGAAGCGTTGCCTGCTGCTGTGGCATCGGCTGCAGGAGCACGCCGGCATCCACGACTCGCATGCCGAGCGCTTGCTGGCGCGGGAACGCGCCGAGCGCGCAGCGCAACCGGCTGCCGCGGCCGCACCGGTGGCCGCTGCACCGGCGTCGAGCGCTGCCCCTGCCCCTGCCGAGGCCGAAGCGCCGGCCGAGCGCCCGCCATCGGACGAGGCCTGGATCGAGACCTCTCGCTGCCCGAGTTGCAACGAGTGCCAGCTCATCAACGACCGCATGTTTGCCTACAACGACAACAAGCAGGCCTATATCAAGGACATCACGGCCGGCACCTACCGCCAGATGGTCGAAGCGGCCGAATCGTGCCAGGTCGCGATCATCCACCCGGGCAAGCCACGCAACCCCAACGAGCCGGGGCTGGCCGAGTTGCTCGAACGCGCCCAGCCCTTCCTGTAGCCACCTTGCTGCGGGGGCCGGTTTCCAGTCACCATCGCCGACAAGGAGTTGACATGAGACTTTCCCCCCTGCTGCGATGCTGGCCCTTGGCTCTGGCCATGGCCCTGCCCGCCTGGGCCGCCCCGGACACGACGCCCCAGAAGCTGCTGGCCGCCTACACCGCCCAGGCCGGCGCCCCGGCGTCGCCCGAGCGCGGCGAGAAGATGTTCAACACCAACTTCGGCCGCGAATTGGGCCTGAGTTGCGCCTCCTGCCATGGTGCGGCACCGCAGAAGACCGGCAAGCACGCCCTGACGGAAAAGAAGATCGCTCCGCTGGCCCCGGCCGCCAACCCCGCGCGCTTCACCGACCGCACCGCCGTCGAGCTGAACTTCCGCATGAACTGCAAGGACGTGGTGGGCCGCGAGTGCACGGCGGCCGAGAAGGCCGACGTGCTGAGCTGGCTGTTGACCGTCAAGCCCTGAAGCCCGCCCGCACGCCGGGCGACGCCACGATGCGCTTGAGCTTGCCGCTGCGCCCCAGGGGCAGCGCGCCGGCCACCTGTGTGGCGATGCGCAGGCCCACCGCACCCTGGGCGGCGGCAAATTCGGCCAGCAGGCGGCGGTAGCGCTCACGCGCCACGGTCGTTTGCGGCGCGTCCGGGCCCAGCAGCAGCTGCAGGTCGCGGTCGCCGGTCTGCCGCAGCTGGAAATTGAACACGCCGGCTTCTTCTTCCAGCAACGTGCTCAAGGCCAGCGGCAGCAGCGTGACGGGCCAGCCGTCGCGCCCCGGCACCACGAGCATGTCGTCGTTTCGCCCCTGCACCTCGATCACCGGCAGCGACGAGCCGCAGCGGCAGCGGTCGGTGCCAAGCAAGATGCGGTCGCCGATGTCGAAGCGGATCAGCGGCTGCAGGTGGTTGGCCAGGTTGGTCAGCAGCGTGGTGTGGGACAGCCTCCCGGCAGGCACCGGCCGGTGCTGCGCGTCGACCGCCTCCAGGATCACCCAGTCGGCATTGACGTGCAGCCGACCTTGGCTGCACTCCCAGGCGATGGGCAGGAACTCCGACGCGCCGTAGCTGTTGCGAACCTTGGCGCCGAGGGCCTGTTCGACATGCGCGCGCATGACCGTCGACAGCGTCTCGCCGCCGGTCCAGACTTCCTCGGGCCGCAGGTGCAGGCGCCCCCTCGCCGCCTCGCTGGCCAGCAGCACGGCGGCCGTCGGGTAGGTGGCGACGATCGTCGGCTGGTACTCGTCGAGTTGCGCCACCAGCGACGACGTGGGCTGCAGGATCGAGAAGCAGCGGCAGTTCGACGCCAGCCACGGTTGGGCCGCCATCAGTCGCCGCACCGAGACGATGCTGGCGAAGTGGCCGTCGATGGCGCCGACGAAGGCGAAGCGCTCGGCCAGGCCCAGCGGGTCGAAGAAGCGCGCCCACGGCCGTGGCGAATGGCGGCGCGTGGCCTCCAATGCGTCGTAGACGGCCATCGCCGCTTCGTCCTGCACGAACAGTCCCGGCTGCCCGCTGCTGCCGGAACTCTCCCAGACCCAGCAGCGGCCGAGGCACGGCTGGCCGATGCGCCGCGGATCGGCACAGAACTCGCGCAAGGCGACGAGCGTGATGCCCGGGTCGGTGACGGAGTCGGCAAAGTGCCGCATCAGCCGTGCCTTGTCCATCACCGGCAACGCCGCCAGCGGCAGCGTCTGCAACTCTCTTCCGCGCAGCAAACGGCGATAGCGCGGCGTGCCTTGCGCAGCAGCCAGCAGTGCTGTCAGGCGCTCCCGCTGCAACTCGGCGATTTCCTCGGCCGATGCCCGGGTGGCGGACAGCACGTCAAACAAGACCGATGCCGGCGATGCATGGCCGGGAGACATCCCCATGGCGCCCCTCCCCGTGCCCAACCCGAATCTTGCCCGCGCCGGCGGCACGGACCTTGATGCAGGCCAAGGTCCTGCCGTGCCACGCCTGCGGCAGCGCGCGCCGGCCGGTGTTCAGCCCGACCGCGACCGCATCAGCGCATAGGCCGCGGGCACCACGAACAGCGACAGCAGCGGCGCCGTCACCATGCCGCCGAGCATGGGCGCGGCGATGCGGCTCATGACCTCGGAACCGGTGCCACTGGCCCAGACGATGGGCAGCAGGCCGGCCAGCAGCGTGGCCACCGTCATGGCCTTGGGGCGCACGCGCAGCACCGCGCCTTCGCGGATCGCGTCGTGCACGACGGCCAGCGTCGGCGCCAGGCCCTGGGCCATGCGGTCCGCCAGCGCCTGCTTCAGGTAATGCAGCATGATGACGCCGAACTCGGCTGCCACGCCGGCCAGCGCGATGAAACCCACGCCGGTGGCGATCGACAGGTTGTATCCCAGCGCCCACAGGAACCACACGCCGCCGGTCAGCGCCAGCGGCAGCGTGCCCATGATCAGCAGCGCCTCGTCAAAGCGCTGGAAGGTCATGTAGAGCAGCACGAAGATGACCAGCAGCGTGGCCGGCACCACGATCTTCAGCCGCGCATTGGCGCGCTCCAGATATTCGAACTGCCCGGAGTACGCGATGCTCATGCCCGGCTCCAGCGTCACGCTGCTGCGCCACGGCGTCGCGCAAATCGTTGGCCACCGCCGACAGGTCGCGCCCGCGAACGTCCACGTAGACCCAGCCCGAGGGGCGCGCGTTCTCGCTCTTGAGCATCGGCGGGCCGTCGCTGACCGCCACCTTGCGCCACCGTGCCCAGCGTGATCTGCTGGCCCGCCGGCGTGATAGATCGGCAGCGTGGCCAGCCGCTCGGGCGTGTCGCGCCACTCGCGCGGGTAGCGCACGTTGATCGGGAAGCGTGCCAGGCCCTCGACCGTCTCGGCCACGTTCTCGCCGCCGATGGCGCCGGCGACCACGGCCTGCACGTCGGCGATATTCAGGCCGTAGCGGGCGGCGGCGGCGCGGTCGATCACCACGTCCAGGTAGCGCCCGCCGGTCAGTCGTTCGGCCAGCGCCGACGACACCCCGGCACGCCCTTGGCCACGTGCTCCACCGCCAGCGCGATGCGGTCGATGGCGGCCAGGTCGGCCCCCGTGACCTTGACGCCGATGGGGCTCTTGATGCCGGTGGCAAGCATGTCGATGCGGTTGCGGATCGGCGGCACCCATACGTTGGCCAACCCCGGCACCTGCACCGCGCGGTCGAGTTCCTCCACCAGCTTGTCGGCCGTCATGCCGGGCCGCCACTGGTCCTGCGGCTTGAACTGGATCGTGGTCTCGAACATCTCCAGCGGCGCGGGGTCGGTGGCTGTCTCGGCGCGACCGGCCTTGCCGAAGACGTGTCGACCTCGGGCACGGTCTTGATCATGCGGTTGGTGATCTGCAGCAGTTCGGTCGCCTTCTGCGCCGAAAGTCCCGGCAGCGCCGAGGGCATGTACAGCAGGTCGCCTTCGTCGAGCCGCGGCAGGAACTCGCCGCCCAGCCTGGACGAGCGGCCATGCGGTGCTGACCATCAGCACGATCGCGATGGCGACCGTGGCCTTGGGCCAGCGCAGTACCCACTCGAGCGCCGGCCGATACAGCGGCGATCATGCCGCGCGTGATCGGGTTGCTCATCTCGTCGGGGATGCGGCCGCGGATCCAGACCCCATCAGCACCGGCACCAGCGTCACCGAGATGCCGGCCGCCGCCGCCATCGCGTAGGTCTTGGTGTAGGCCAGCGGCCCGAACAGCCGCCCTTCCTGCGCCTCGAGCGTGAACACCGGCATGAACGACAGCGTGATGATGAGCAGCGAGAAGAACAGCGCCGGCCCCACCTCCACCGCGGCGTCGGTGATCACCTTCCAGCGCTCGTCGCCCGCCAGCTCTCGCCTGGCTGCGCGTGCTGCCAGGCCTCGATCTTCCTGTGCGCGTTCTCGATCATCACCACCGCGCCGTCGACCATGGCACCGATCGCGATCGCGATGCCGCCCAGCGACATGATGTTGGCGTTGATGCCCTGCCAGCGCATGACGAGGAAGGCCGCCATGATGCCCAGCGGCAGCGCCACGATGGCCACCAGCGCCGACGCGCAGGTGCCACAGGAAGACCGCGCAGACCAGCGCCACGACGATGAATTCCTCGACCAGCTTCGCGCTCAGGTTGGCGATGGCGCGATCGATCAGCGCGCTGCGGTCGTAGGTGGTGACGACCTCCACGCCGGGTGGCAGGCTCTTCTGCAACTCGGCCAGCCGCGCTTCACGGCGGCGATGGTCTCCTGCGCGTTCTTGCCCGAGCGCAGGATCGACGATGCCGCCGGTGACTTCGCCCTCGCCGTCGAGTTCGGCGATGCCGCGGCGCATCTCCGGGCCGACCTGCACCGTGGCCACGTCGCCCAGCTTCACCGGGATGCCGCCGCGCGCCGCCAGCGGGATGGCGCGGAAGTCGTCCAGCGTCTTCAGGTAGCCGCTGGCGCGCACCATGTACTCGGCTTCGGCCATCTCGAGCAGGCCGCCGCCGGTCTCCTGGTTGCCGGCCATCAGCGCGTCGCGCACCATCGCCTGCGTGATGCCGTAGCCGGCCAGCTTCGAGCGGGTCCAGCACCACCTGGTACTGGCGCACCATGCCGCCCACGGTGGCCACCTCGGCCACGTTGGGCAGCGCCTTCAGCTCGTATTTCAGGAACCAGTCCTGCAGGGCGCGCAGTTGCGACAGGTCGTTGCGTCCGCTGCGGTCGACCAGCGCGTACTGGAAGATCCAGCCCACGCCCGTGGCATCGGGCCCGAGCGCGGGCTTGGCCGCCGCCGGCAGCCGGCCCTGCACCTGGTTCAGGTACTCGAGCACGCGCGAGCGCGCCCAGTACAGGTCGGTGCCGTCGTCGAACAGCACGTAGACGAAGCTGTCGCCGAAGAACGAGTAGCCGCGCACCGTCTTCGCCCCCGGCACCGACAGCATGGTGGTGGCCAGCGGATAGGTGACCTGGTTCTCGACGATCTGTGGCGCCTGGCCGGGGTAGCTGGTGCGGATGATGACCTGCACGTCCGAGAGATCCGGCAGCGCGTCCACCGGCGTCGTGCGCAGGCCCCACAGGCCCGCCGCAGTGAGGAAGACCGTGGCCAGCAGCACCAGGAAGCGGTTGGCCACCGACCAGCGGATCAGCCCCGCGATCACGGCTTGCCCCCGGTGTGGGCGCTGTGGTCGACGGCGCCGGGGGCGGGCTGGGCGGCCGCGGGCTGCCGTCGCCGCCGGCCGGGCGGCCGCGGGCTGGATGCGCGTGACGATGTGTTCGTCACCCTGCTGCCGGAAGCTGAACTCCACCCGTTGGCCGACCTTCAGTCCCTGCGCCAGCGCGGGCTGCGCCCACTGGAAGGGCATGGTCATGGCCGGCCACTTGAGCGCCGGCACCGGACCGTGGTCGAGCGTGATGCCGTCCTTGTCCATCTCGACCACGACGCCGCTGGCCGTGTACTCGGCCGCTGCCGCGGCCGGCGCCGTGCCCGGCACGGCGGCCGGCAAGTCCGCCCGCGCCATCACGCCCTGCATGCTGGCTTCGGAGTCGATCAGGAACTGCCCCGACGCCACCACCTGCTGCCCGGCGGCGATGCCGCGGCGGATGACCACCCAGCCGTCGGCCTCGGGCCCCAGCTCCACCTCCACCGGCCGGTAGCGGCCCGGCGCCTCCTGCAGATAGACCAGCGCGCGCTTGCCGGTGCGGATGACGGCCTCGGCCGGCAGCACCACCGCCGCGGCAGCCGCGGCCCCCTGCAAGCTGACCTGCGCAAACATGCCGGGGCGCAGCCGCTGCCCCGGGTTGGGCAGCTCGATGCGCACGCGCAACGTGCGGGTCTCGGCATTCACCTCGGGCAGCACGGCGGCCACCTTGCCGCGCAAGACCTGGTCCGGCAGCGCCGCCAGCCGCACCGTGGCAGCCTGCCCCGTCGCGATGCCGGCCGCCTGCACCTCGGGCAAGGCCGCCTCCAGCCACACCGTGCCCAGGCCATTGATGCGCGCCAGCGTCATGCCGGCGTCCACCGTCATGCCGGTGCGGACCATCAGCTCGCTGATCAGCCCGCCCGTCGGCGCCGTGACGGTGGTGACGGCCACCGGCTGTCCGCCGGCCACGACACGTTCCACCAGCGCCGGCGGCATACCCAGCAGGACCAGGCGTTGCCGCGTCGCCGCCGCCAGCGTGGCGTCGCCGGTGGCACGCACCGCCAGGTACTCCTGCTGCGCGGCCAGCCACTCCGGGTGGAAGAGGTCGGCCAGCGGCGCGCCGGCCGCGATCACGTCGCCCGGCGCGCGGCCATGACGCGTTCGACGAAGCCGGCGGCGCGCGCCTGCACGATGCTCACGTCGCGCTCGTTGAGTTTCACCGTGGCCACCGTCTCGATGGCGCTGCCGATGGCACGCCGCTCGGCCGTGGCCAGGCGCAGGCCCAGCGCCTGCATCGCCTGCGGCGAGACGCTGACCCCGGCGGCACCGGCCTTGGAGGCGTCTTCGTCGGCGTAGCGCGGCACCAGTTGCATGTCCATGAAGGGCGACTTGCCGGGCTTGTCGAAGCGCTGCGTCGGCACCATGGGGTCGTACCAGTACAGCACCTGCCGTTGCGCCGCCGGGGCGCTGGCCGCCGCGGCGGGGGCGGTGGCGTGGCTGCCGGCCCAGTACGACAGGCCCCAGCCACCGGCCCCGCCCAGGGCCAGCAGCGGCGGCCGCCGCGGCGATCGTGTTGGTCTTGCTCATGGTGTCTGCTCCGCAATCAGGGTGTTCAGGCGCACGCGCAGGTCGGTGCGTTCGGCATCGAGCGCCAACGCCCGCAGGCGCAGCTCGAGCAGGCTGCTGCGCGCCGCCAGCACGGCGGCCAGTTCGCTGCGGCCGGCCTGGTAGCTGGCCAGCGTCAGCGCCACACGCTCGTCGGCCAGGGGCAGGCCGTTGCGCTGCAGGCGGTCGGCCTGGGCGTCGAGGGCACGGAGTTCGGCCAGCTGCATCTCGATCTCTTCGGCATGCCGGCGTGCCGTGTCCTCGCGCTCCGCCTCGATGCGCTCGATGTCCTTGCGTCGGGCGGCGATCTGCGGCGCCTGGCGTTCGCTCTGCCGCACGGGCAGGTCGAAGCTGAACTGGAACGACACCATGTCGTCGTAGTTCGGCCGGCGGCTGTAGACGACCTCCCAGGCCCAGTCGCCGCGCGTCTCGGCCTGGCTCTCGCCGATCTCGGCCTGGCTCATGGCCAGCATGGCCTCGTACGGGGCGAGTTCGGTGTGGCGGTGCAGGCCGGCGCGCACCGCATCGGCGTCGACCGCCAAGGCCGGGGGTTCGCCCCGCAACGGCTCGTCGGCGCGAACGCCGACCAGGCGCCGCAGCGCGGCGCGTGCCTTGGCCCGGTCACGCGCCAGTTCATCGTGCCGGTCGGCGATGGCCAAGGCCTCCTGGCGCGCCATCGTCAGATCGGCGGCGGTCGCCTGCCCGGCGGCAATCCGCGGCGGCAGCGTCTGCTGCAGCAGCGCATTTTCCTGCTGCAAGCGGTCCAGCCAGGCCAGGCGCTGCTGGGCGTAATACACCGCCACCCAGGCTCGCATCGCTTCGCGCCGCACCAGCAGGTCGGCAGCGGCGAGTTGCAGCCGGTCGCGCTCGGTGCGCGCCTGCGCCAGCTGCGAACGTGCATCCCGCTTGGCGCGGTTGGGCACTTCCTGCATCACGCCGATGCGCTGCATGGTCCCCGGGTCGCGGGTCAGCGAGTAGCGGTCGGGGCCGTTGACCGGCAGGTTGTCCACGCCGACCAGGAGGCGCGGGTCGGGCAAGCGAGGCGGCCGCCGGCTGCGCCAGGGTGGAGCCGGCCACGCCGGCCTGGAGCGCGCGCAGGGCAGGCGACTCCTGGCGGGCCAGTTCGACGGCTTCCGTGAAGCTCAGGCCGGCGGCAGCGACCGGCAGGGCCGCGAAGGCCAGTGCCGCAGCGGCGCCGGTCAGCGCGCGCCTCAGACCGCGCGGCACGGCTGGCGGCGCCGCCCGACGCATGCGCTGCGCGCATGCCCGCAAGGGGTTCGTTCATGGTGGATCCTCAGGTCAGCGGTGACGGGAGCAGATGAGAGACCACGCGCCGCCAGGGCGCGTGATGCCATCGACCCGGCGCTAGTTCCTGAGGACGAGCAGGGAAAGGTACAGCGGCGGCGCGCCGCGCGGCGGCCCGTTGGCCGGCGCGTAGGCCGGGGCCTCGATCCCCGCGGCGGACGCGGGATCGGGCAGCACCCACAGCAGCACCGGCATCGGCACCGCGCCCGACACGAGGCTGCCGCCTGCGCTGGGATTGGGCGACTGCTCGCCCGGGTCGCAGTGGGCCTTGCACAGCTGCGGTTGATCCGGGTCCATCACGCCATGCGGGTGGGCGGCGCAGTCGGGCACGGCCTCGGCCAGCGCGTCGACCGCAGTCGGCACCGCGAGCCCCGGGCACGAATACGCCGCTGCCGCCAGTTGTGCATACAACACCACCGCCGCCACGAAGGCGGCAAGTATCCGGCGATGACGACGAACTCGAATCACGCGGCGACTGTAGCAGTGCCGGTCGGTGGCGTCTTGACCGGTGTCAACGCGCTTGCCCCGGGTCCCGCCCGGGGAGACCGGCTCAGCGCGCAGCCAGCCAGCGTGCGGCCAGGGCCTCGATGTCCAGCGGCGTCGTGGTGTCGAGCGTGATCGCCGCGGCCTGCTCGTCCGGCGCGAGCGGCTCGATCCAGGCCAGTTGCCGCTCCAGCACCGAGACGTCGGCTTCCGAGGCATCGTCGCCGCGCTCACCTCGGGCGCGCACGCGGTCACGCAACACGTCGACCGGCGCCTGGCAGTGGAGCACCGTGAACGGCACGCGCTGCTCCTGCGCCAGGCGGCGGAAGTCATCGCGCTCCGCACGGCTCAGGAAGGCCGCATCGACGATGACGCGGTGGCCGGCCGCCAGCGCCACCGCCGCGAGTTCGCGCAGGCGTGCATAGGTCCGCCGCGTGGCATCGGCGCCGTAGATGCCGCCCGGCACGTGGCGCGCCGAGGCATCCAGCGCGCGCAGGCCGAACAGCCGCTTGCGCTCGACGTCGGAGCGCAGCCGGATCGCCTGCGCCTGTTCGAGCAGCCGCTGCCCGACGTGGCTCTTGCCCGAGCCGGACACGCCGTGCATGACGAGCAGCCGCGCATCGCCGTCGACCGGCCAGCCGCAGCGCCAGCGCGAGGTGGTCGGGGCCACCGGCCGCGCCGCCCTGCCCGATGCGGATGCGTGCCACCAGGGCCCGCACCAGCTGCGCGGTAGACCAGGTACCAGCGCAGCACCGGCACGCCGGCATGGTCGCCGCTCTCGTCGAGGTAGGCGTTGAGAAAGCGGAAGGCCAGGTCGCCGCGCCCGTGGGCCAGCAGGTCCATCACCAGGAAGGCGATGTCGCTGAAGCACGTCGATCCAGCGCAGCGCCGGGTCGAACTCGAGGCAGTCGAAGGCGGTGACGTCGTCGTCCAGCACCACGGCATTGGCCAGGTGCAGGTCGCCATGGCCCTCGCGCACGCGGCCGCCGTCGCGCCGGCTCTGCCACAGGGCGCGCAGGCGCGGCGGCCTGCGCCTGCAGCCAGTCCTGCAGGCGGGCGCAGTGCGACGCCGCCAGGCCGTGCTGCGCCAGCCCTTCGACCAGGCGCCGCGCATCGCCTTCGATCGCGCCCGGCGTGCCGTAGGGCGTGCCCGGCGCTGCCGCCTCGGCGGCAGCGTGAAAGGCTGCCAGGCGCTGCGCCAGCCGGTCCAGCTGTCCGGCCTGCAGCGTCCCCGCCGCCAGCCGCTCGCTGAGCAAGGCGCCCGGCGCGAACTGCCGCATGCGCAGCGCATACTCGATCGCCGGCCCCTCGCCGTCGAGCCGCGGCGCGCCCGGCGTGCCGCGGATGGCCACCACGTCGAGGTAGATCGACGGGGCCAGGCGCCGGTTCAGGCGCAACTCCTCCAAGCACAGGTGCCCGCGCGTGCGCCAGGTCGCTGAAGTCCAGGAACGGCAGCCGCACCGGCTTCTTGATCTTCCAGGCGAATGTGCCGTCGAGCAGCACCCACGAGATATGTGTTTCGACCAGCCGGGCCCCGAGTTGCCGGCGCAGGGACTCGACCAGTGCGGCGGCGGCCATGGGGGCTTGAACGGTCGGGGACGGGCATCATCGGTGCCATCGTGCGTGTGGCGGCCGCGCCGGGCTTGAGCCGCCTCAACCAGCGCGATCATCGTGCGGCCTGCGGCACGCCGCGGCTCGGCCAGCGGGGGCTACCATCGCCGCATCCCATCGGCCCAGCGACCCCGCATGCCACAACTCAGCGCGCACGACGCCACGTTCCTGTACTCGGACACGACGCATTCGAACGCCAACGTCACCCTCATCCACATCTACAACCAGTCGACGGCGCCGGGCGGCACCGTCCGCTTCAAGACCATCCTGGCGCACATCGAGAGCCGCCTGGACCAGCTGCCGATCCTGCGCCAGAAGCTGCGCCGCGTACCCCTGGGCCTGGACTACCCGTACTGGGTCGACGACGAGCAGTTCGACCTCGAATACCACGTGCGCCACCTCGCGCTGCCCAAGCCCGGCGACTGGCGCCAGTTCTGCATCCAGGCCTCGCGCATCCATGCCCGGCCGCTGGACCTGAACCGCCCGCTGTGGGAAATCTACGTCATCGAGGGGCTCGACGGCTTTCTCGACCTGCCGGTCGGCAGTTTCGCGCTGCTGACGAAGATGCACCACGCGGCGATCGACGTCGAGAACGGCAACCAGATCACGATGCTGCTGCACGATCTGAGCGCCACGCCGGAGGCCACCCCGCCGCCGGCGCCCTGGTTCGCCGAGCGGCCGCCCGGCCTCGTGCCGATGGTCGCGCGCGGTGTCGCTCATACCGTGGGCGCCGCGGCGCGCCTGGCGGGCCCGCTCGGGCGGGCCGTGCGGCGTGCCGCGCCGGCGGCGCTGACGCTGGCCGGCGACCTGCTGCTGCGGCCGCACAAGCTGCCCCCCACGCGCTTCAACAGCGGTGGTCTCGCCGCACCGCGTCTTCGAGACCCGCCGCTTCATGCTCGACGAATTCAAGACCATCCGCAACCTGGTGGACGGTGCCACCGTCAACGACGCCGTGCTCGCGGTGTGCGGTGGCGGGCTGCGCCGCTACCTGGACCTCTACGGCGAACTGCCGCAACCCAGCCTGGCCGCGATGGCGCCGTTCTACGTGCGCCCGCAAGGCGGCGGTGCTGCGGCCGTCCCGGAGCTGACCTGGATGCGTGTCACGCTGGGCACCGACACCGCCGATCCGCGACAGCGGCTGGCGATGATCCACGAGCAGACGGCGTCTTCGGAGCACCTGTCGCGTGCGGTGGGTGCCCGTGAGCTCACCGAGGTCGGCAGCCACGTGCCGGCGGCCACGCTGGCCTTGACGGCCAAGCTGCTGGGCCGCGCCACGGCGGGGATCGGCCGGCGCTCGCCGCTGGCCCACTGCACCATCACCAACGTGCCCGGGCCGACGGTGCCGCTCTATCTGTGCGGCGCCCGCATGACGTACTTCTCGGCCATCATGCCCATCGCCGACGGCATGGGCCTGGTCTTCGCGGTCACCAGCTACGACGATCGCATCATCATCTCGCCGACCTCCTGTCGCGAACTGATGCCGGATCCCGAAGTCTTCGCGCAGTGCGTGCGCGACAGCTTCCAGGAACTGCTGGCCGCCGCGCAGGCCCCACCGGCGCGGGCCCGCGCTGCACGGCGGCCGGCAGCAGCGCCTGCCGCAGCGGCGTCGAAGGCCGCGCCCGCCGCCGCGCCTAGGCCGCGGCGGTCTCGTGGGTCAGCCAGCGGTAGGCGTTCCCCCACAGCCCCGATGGCTTGAACGGCTGCCACTGACCCTCGGGCTGGGCCAGGCGCTCCGCCACGATGGCCAGCACGATGGCGTTGAAGCCGAGCCCGGTGTGGCTGCCGGCGACGCGGATGTTCTCGTGCAGCGCCGGGTTGCCGTGGATCGTGGCTTCCTGCGGCGGCACGACGCCGTCGCCCACCGAGTACAGGCAGCTCACCGGCACCAGCAGTTCCTTGCGCTCGCGCAGCTTCTTGGCCCGCGGCTGCATGACGTGGGCGTCGGGCCCCATCGGGTGCGCGATCAGCCGGTACAAGGCCTTCACGAACGGCGGCGACTTGCTGCCCTCCGGGTCGACGCTGACCGGGCTGCCCAGCGTGATGACGCTGCGCACGCACTCCGGCGCCTGGTGCGCGCCGTAGAGCGCGAACACGCCACCCAGGCTCCAGCCGACCAGGCTGACGCGGCGACCGCTCTTGTGGTGCAGCCAGCGGATCTTCTGCTCCAGCGCCTGGGCATGGCGGGTCTGGAAGCCGACATTGCGCCCGAAGCCCCAGGTCTGCACGTCGTAGCCGCGGTTGCGCAGGAAGAACTTCAATGCGAACAGCGTCGCCTCGTCGGCCATGAAGCCGGGCAACAGCAACACCGGGTGGCCGTCGCCGCGCGGCGCCGTCATCAGGCAGGGCATGCTGTAGGGCAGGCACGCCATCTCGAACAGCGCCCGCCATTCGGTCAGCGAGTGCAGCAGGTGGGGTTCGCCCTGATGGGGATGGCGCGTGCTCACTGGTGACCCTTCGTGCTTCGCGCTCCGAGATTCGCCCTTGGGGCGGCCCGGCGTGCTCATGATGTCAGGCATGCGACCCAGGCAGACAGGCGCTAGCGTGACGCCTGGCCGGCGCCGGACAAGAGCACCGAGCGCACGCGATCCAGGCGAGCGCGGACCTCGGTGGCGACGGCGGTCACGGCGGGGTCGTCGGTCATCTGCATCACCGCGATCGGGTCCATGAAGCCCACGATCTGGCCGCCATCGGCCGCCGCTCGCACGACGACGTTGCACGGCAACAGCAGCCCGATGTCGGGCTGGGCCGTCAGCACGCGATGCGCCAGCGGCGGGTTGCAGGCACCGAGGATGCGGTAGGCGGGCACGTCGACGCCGAGCTTGGCCTTCATCGTGGCCTGCACGTCGATGTCGGTCAGTACGCCGAAACCTTCGGTCTTGAGGGCATCGGTCACCCGCGCCACGGCTTCATCGAAGCCCAGTCCATGCAACGCGCAGTAGAAGCCGTAGGAGGCGCCTGGCACGGTGGTCGCGGTCGAAGTGCTGGTCGTGTTCATCGAGATTCCTTCAGTGAGCGCGGGCGGTGGCGCCGACCCGCTGGGTCTTGAGGGGGGTAAGCCGCGGGGGTCGATCAGGCCACGGCCGGCGCCGGCGTGAAGCCGGCTTCGGTGATGGCGTGGCTGTAGGCCGCCGCATCGGCGGCACTTGCCTCGATCTCCACCCGGTGCGTGGCCAGATCGATCTGCACCTGCGCCGCGGGGTCCACGCCCTTGACTGCCTTGGTGACGGCGCTGACGCAATGACCGCAGGTCATGTCCTGGACTTCGAAGGCGATCATGGGGTTCTCCTGACTGGGTACATGGATCGGGTCGAGAGGCATACTCTCGCCCTTACCCTGCATGGTACTGCGCGGAGCCTCGATGAACAGCCCAGTCCCGCCCGGGGGCCCAGCCCGGACCCTGCAGCTCCAGGTTGCGGGCATGACCTGCGCGTCCTGCGTGCAACGCGTCGAGAAGGCGCTCGAGGCCGTGCCCGGCGTGGTGCAGGCCAGTGTCAACCTGGCCACGGAGCAGGCGACCGTGCAGGCGGGCCCGGCGGTCCGCGCCGAAACGCTGGCGGCCGCCGTCGCCAAGGCCGGCTACGAGGTCGTGATGGACGAGGCCACGCTGCAGGTCGAAGGCATGACCTGCGCCTCCTGCGTGGCCCGGGTCGAGAAGGCCCTGCTGAAGGTGCCGGGCGTCACCTCGGCCACGGTGAACCTGGCCACCGAGCGCGCCACCGTGTCCATGCTGTCCACCGTGCCGGTGGCCGACTTGCTGGCGGCGGCCGAAAAGGCCGGCTATGCCGCCCGTGGCCTGGCCGACGCGGCGCCCCCGGCGCGCCCTCGCCTGCCCGCCTGGTGGCCGGTGCTGCTGAGCGCGGTGCTCACCCTGCCGCTGGTGGCGCCCATGCTGCTGCAACCTTTCGGCGTCGAGTGGATGCCCGGCGGCTGGGTCCAGCTGGCGCTGGCGACGCCGGTGCAGTTCGGCCTGGGCTGGCGCTTCTACCGCGCCGGCTGGAAGGCGCTGCGCGCCGGCGCGGGCAACATGGACCTGCTGGTGGCGCTGGGCACGACGGCCGCCTATGGCATGTCGATCTACCTGCTGTTCAGGCATGCCGGCCACGGCATGCCGCACCTGTACTTCGAAGCCTCGGCGGCCGTCATCACGCTGGTGCTGCTGGGCAAGTGGCTCGAAGGCCGGGCCAAGCGCCAGACCACCGACGCCATCCGTGCCCTGAACGCGCTGCGCCCGGCCACCGCGCGTGTCGTTCGCGACGGCGCCGAGCTCGAGTTGCCGGTGGAGCAGGTCAAGGTCGGCGATCTCGTGGCCGTTCGCCCCGGCGAGCGCATCGCGGTGGACGGCAGGATCACGGCCGGCCGCAGCCATGTCGACGAGTCGCTGATCACCGGCGAGAGCATGCCGGTGGCCAAGACCGCGGGCGACCGCGTCACCGGCGGCGCCGTCAATGCCGAAGGCGCATTGACCGTGCTCACGCTGGCCATCGGCGCCGAGACGACGCTGGCCCGCATCATCCGCATGGTCGAGTCGGCGCAGGCCGGCAAGGCACCCATCCAGCGCCTCGTCGACCGTGTCAGCGCGGTCTTCGTACCCGCGGTGCTGGGCATCGCCGCATTGACGCTGCTGGGCTGGGTCGTGGCCACCGGCAACGGGGAGCTGGCCCTGATCAACGCCGTGGCGGTGCTGGTCATCGCCTGCCCCTGCGCCCTGGGCCTGGCGACGCCGACCGCCATCATGGTCGGCACCGGCGTGGCGGCCCGGCACGGCATCCTGATCAAGGACGCCGAGGCACTGGAGGTGGCGCACGCGGTGACCCGGGTCGCTTTCGACAAGACCGGCACGCTCACCGAGGGCCGGCCCGCGCTGGTGGCCATCCACGCCGCCGCCGGCCAGACCCGGGACGACGTACTGCGCCTCGCGGCCGCGTTGCAGCAGTCCAGCGAACACCCGTTGGCGCGCGCGGTGATGGACAAGGCGCGCGCCGAGGCGCTGGTGCTGCCGCAGGCCCTCGATGCCCGCGCCCTGCCCGGCCGTGGCCTGGAAGCCACCGTGTCGGGCCAGGTGCTGGTGCTGGGCAGCAGTCGGCTGCTGCGCGAACTGGGTCCGGATGCGGCGGCGCTGGCGGCCGAGGCCGAGGCACTCGAGGCGCAGGGCCGCACCGTGTCCTGGCTGATGCGCCGCAACGGCGATGCAGCCGAATTGCTGGGTCTGCTGGCCTTCGGCGACTCGGTCAAGGCCTCGGCGCGCGCCGCGGTGGCGCGCCTGCACGCGCTGGGCGTGCGCACGGTGATGCTCACCGGCGACAACCGGGGCAGTGCCGAGGCCGTGGCCCGGGAGCTCGGCATACAGGACGTGCGCGCCGAAGTCCTGCCCGGCGACAAGGCCACCCTGGTGCACGAACTGCGCCAGGCCGGCGAGGTGGTGGCGATGGTCGGCGACGGCATCAACGACGCACCGGCACTGGCCGCCGCCGACGTCGGCATCGCCATGTCCACCGGCACCGACGTGGCCATGCAGACCGCCGGCATCACGCTCATGCGCGGTGACCCGCGGCTGGTGGCCGATGCGCTCGACGTCTCGCGGCGCACCTACGACACCATCCGGCGCGGCCTGTTCTGGGCCTTTGCCTACAACGTGATCGGCATTCCGCTGGCGGCGCTGGGCTACCTGAGCCCGGTGTTCGCCGGTGCGGCCATGGCGCTGAGCAGCGTCAGCGTGGTCGGCAATGCGTTGCTGCTGCGCCGCTGGCGTTCGAGCGCCGAGTCGGGGGCCGACGACCGCGCCGCCGAAGTCCCCCTTGCCGCCCCGGCATGAGCGCGCATGGCCGCTCCAAAGCGCTCATCCCGGAGCGCGTAGCGCGGAGGGTAGTCCAGTGAACCCGCCCGGCCGCCCGAAGGACGAATACTGGAGTGCGCAGCACGAAGGTACTCCAGTGAGTCACGCCGCCCTGCACGCGCTCGCGAACGCGCTGCGCTGTCGGCAGACGATCGAGTGACCGGGGCCGGCCACGGCCGCGATGCCGGCCTCTTTCGGTCCGGCACGGCCGGGACGGCGTCGCGAGCCCGTTGTTGATACCCGTCAATGTCGCCCTCCCGCGGCCGACCGAATCGCCGCGGCATTCGGATAAGCTCTTCGCATCGACCAGGCATCGCGTACCGAGACGTGCTTGGCCGACCTGGAGCGGGACCGGTACTTGCTGGCCAGCGTCAGACGGTATCGAGGGGATCCCGACGTTGCCGGCCCCGTCATCCACCCTGCCACCCTGTGCCTCGCCAGCGAACGCCCTTCACGTCGGAACCCGAAGAGGGGGTGCAAGAGCGCCTCCAACTGGCCGCCAGTGTCTTCACCCATGCCCGCGAAGGCATCATGATCACGACGCTGGACGCCGAGTCATCGAGGTCAAGAGGCCTTCACCGGCATCACCGGCTACAGCCGCGAGGAGATCCTGGGCAAGACCCGCGCCTGCTCAGTTCCGGCAGGCAGGACAAGGCGTTCTACGCCGCCATGTGGCGGCAGTTGACCGAAGAGGGCCACTGGTACGGCGAAATCTGGAACCGGCGCAAGAACGGCGAGATGTATGCCCAGATGCTCACCATCAGCGCCGTGCGCGATGCGCAGGGCAACACCCGCCAGTACGTGGCGCTGTTCTCCGACATCACCGCAGCATCAAGGAGCACGAACAGCAGCTCGAGCACATCGCCCACTACGACGCCCTGACCAGGCTGCCCAACCGCGTGCTGCTGGCCGACCGCCTGCACCAGGCCATGGCGCAATGCCCAGCGGCGCGAGCGAGCAGCTGGCGCGTGGCCTATCCTCGATCTGGACGGCTTCAAGGCGATCAACGACACGCACGGGCATGAAGCCGGCGACCAGTTGCTGATCGCGCTCGCCGGACCGCATGAAGCAGGCCCTGCGCGAGAGGCGACACCCTCGCCCGCCTCGGCGGCGACGAGTTCGTCGCCGTGCTGATCGACCTGGCCGAGAACGACGCCGCCAGCGTGCCGTTGCTGACCCGCCTGCTCGCCGCCGCCGCGCAGCCGGTGTCGATCGATGGCGTCGAGCTGCAGGTCTCGGCCAGCCTCGGCGTCACCTTCTACCCGCAGGCCGAGCGACATCGATGCGGAGCAACTGCTGCGCCAGGCCGACCAGGCCATGTACCAGGCCAAGCTGGCCGGCAAGAACCGCTACCACGTCTTCGATGCCGAGCAGGACAGCAGCGTCCGCGATCCATCACGAAAGCCTGGAGCGCATCCGCCGCGCCCTCAGCGAAGGGCGAATTCGTGCTGCATTACCAGCCCAAGGTGAACATGCGCACGGGGACGGTGCATCGGCGCCGAGGCGCTGATCCGCTGGCAGCACCCGGACAAGGGCCTGCTGCTGCCTGCGGCCTTCCTGCCGGTGATCGAGGATCATCCGCTGGCCGTCGAAGTCGGCGAATGGGTGATCGACACGGCCCTGGCGCAGATGGAGGCCTGGCAGGCGGCCGGGCTGAGGCTGCCCGGTCAGCGTCAATGTCGGCGCCCGCCAGATTGCAGCAGCCGGCTTCGTGCAGAGCGCTGCGCGGCCTGCTGGCCGCGACATCCGGCGTCGGCCCGGCGATCTGGAACTGGAGGTGCTGGAGACCAGCGCGCTGGAAGACCTGGTCCAGGGTGTCCAGGGTCATCGCTGGCCTGCCGCGCGCTTGGGCGTCGGATTTGCCCTGGACGACTTTGGCACCGGCTATTCCTCGCTGACCTACCTGAAACGCCTGCCGGTCGACCCAGCTCAAGATCGACCAGAGCTTCGTGCGCGACATGCTCGACGACCCGGATGACCTGGCCATCCTGGAGGGCGTGATCGGCCTGGCCGCCGCCTTTGGCAAGGACGTCATTGCCGAGGGGGTGGAGACCCTGGAACACGGTCGGATGCTGCTGCAACTCGGCTGCGAACTGGCCCAGGGCTACGGCATCGCGCGGCCCATGCCGCCGGACGCCATTCCCCACTGGGTGGCGACATGGCGACCCGACCCCGGCTGGCTGAACCAGGCGCCGGTGAGCCGAGATGACCTTCCCGCTCTCTTTGCCCTGGTGGAACACCGGGCCTGGGTCTCCGAAGTCACCTCGCACCTGCGGGGCAATCGTGACGCTCCGCCGCCGCTGGATCCGCACCAGTGTCGCTTCGGCCTGTGGCTCGGCCAGCACGGCACGAAAGGGCGTCATGGCGACCACTGGAGCGTCGACACCATCGACCGGCTGCATCAGGAAATGCACCACAGAGCCCACGCGCTGGTCGCGCTCAAGCATCGCGGTCACCACGTGTCTGCCCAGGCGGGCATCACCGAGATCCACGACCTGCGCGACCGCCTGCTGGGAGAGATGCTGAAGATGTTGTGAAAGCCCGCGGCTCGCGTTCAGGCTTGAAACTCACGCAGCTTGATGGGTTCCTTGTCGACGGCCGGCGACGGCAGGGCTTGGGCGACCGCCCGGGCCGACGGCGAGCCCAGCTCGGGCTGCATCTCGACCGCCGATGGCCCGGCCTCACCCAATGCAGCGTAGGCGGCGGCCAGGGCATCGTCGTCCGACGAACTCTGCGATCCGTCGAGCGGCAACTCATCCGGGTCGGTATCGAGCACGGCTGCGGTGCGATAGGCGTCGGCCTCGGCATCGGGGTCCATGTGCTCGCGTTCGATGATGGCCACGGCCATCTTGGAGCGCAGGTTGGCCAGGCCCACCGGCGACCAGTTCGTGACCAATCCTTCGAACTGCGCGAGCGCGCGCCGCATCACGTCCAGCGGCAGCTTGCGCAAGGCACGCAACCCCTTCCTGGCCAGCGCCTGCTCGACCGCCACCAGCGCGCGCAACGTGCGCCTCGTCTCGGGCAGTTCCGACAGCAGCGCGCTCAGCTGCTCCTGTATCAGGGCCAGCTGCGCCGCTTCCTTCTGCGCGACCTGCTCCTTGGCGTTCGGCGGGGCCGGTCCGGCGCCGCTCGACGCCTTCACCTCGAGAGCCAGCCGCAGGCCATGCTCGTCGCGACGCAGGGTGAGCTCATGCCGGAAGAACGCGTTTGCCGCCTGACGCAGCGGATCGAAGATTCGGAGGAGAGAGCTCATGGTCCTTGGTGGCCGGTTGCCGGCTGGAATGCCCAGCCCTACGTGCTAGGTTCGGCCAACGGAGCGCCGCATTGAGGATCAATTCGTAACAAGCCGTTGAACGTGCACCGCCTGCCGGCATGCCGGCAAGCGGCGCACAGCGCCGCTCACGCCATGCAGGTGCGGTTCTTGCCAGTGCGCTTGGCCTCGTAAAGTGCCTCGTCAGCGCGTTCAAGCGCCGGTTCCAGCGCCTCGCCCGCCCGCCAGGCAGTGACTCCGGCAGAGAATGTGACGAAGACCTCGCGGCCCTCGTACAGGAACAAGGCCTCGGTCAGGCTGCGCTGCAGCCGCGTCATCACCTGTTGCGCTTCCGGCGCCTCGGTGCGCGGCAGCAGCACCACGAACTCCTCGCCGCCAAAACGCGCCAGATGGTCACCCGGTCGCAGGCGGTCGCGCACCGACGCCGCCAGCGACTTCAGGGCGCGATCACCTGCCGTGTGGCCCAGGCTGTCGTTGAGCTTCTTGAAGTTGTCGATGTCGATCAAGCCCACGGCCAAGGTGCCGCCCTCACGCTGGCAGCGTGCCATCTCGATCTCGAAGGCCTTCATGAGGCCGCGGCGGTTGGCCACCTGTGTCAGCACGTCGGTGGATACCTCCTCCGACAGCCGGCGCGATTCGGCCTCCAGCTCCTGCACGCGCTGCTCCAGGCTGCTGGCGCGCGCACTGTCGACCTGCAGCCTCTCCTGCGATCGGCTCACGGCGGTCTGCATGGCACGGCTGTCGGCGAGCATCGCCTGGACGACACCGGTCAGATTCTCGAGCGTGTCGGCGGACTCGATGGCGCCGACATGCTGCTCGGTGGCCACCTGCAGGCGGCCGGTCTGCTCGCCGAGCGCGGTGACCTCGACCAGCATGGAGTGGATCAGCTGCTTGAGCCCGTCGCGCGCGGCCTGCCTTTCCAGACGAACCCGATGCTGTCGCTCGCGGGTCTCTGCCAGCAGCACGCTCGCGGCGCGTACACCGCGCGCGCTCAGGCCCTCGGCCAACCTCGCCTGCACGGTGGCGCACTGACCGCGCGCCCAGCTGTCGTCCTCGGCCAGTTCGGTCAGGCCCTGCGCGAGCTCGAGGCACAGCGCGCCCAGTTGCGCCACCAGCTCGTGCCGGTGTGCGAACAGCCGCCGCGCCCGTTGGCCCAGACCCTCCAGTTCGGCCAGTCTTGCCAGGCTGGGGCCCTCGGCGGCCAGGGTGGTGACGAAGGCGGAGAACTGCGCCGCCAACTCGGCTGCGCGGGGCTCGTCGGCCGGCAGGACGGCACGCAAGGTGCTGTCGAAGGCGGCAATCAGCGGCATCCAGGCGGCCGCGGCGCCGGCGGCAGCCGCGGCACCCTCCAGCGGCGGGTCCTCGGTGCCTGTGTCCGCGGGGTCCGAGGGCTGGTCGTCCTCCCATGCCGCCATCAGCATCTGCAGTCGGTGCAGCAGACGCGGCGCGTCGCTGCGGCTGCTGTCGAGGACGCGGCGCAGGCTCTCCTTGCGTCGCGCCGCGGTCCACTGCCGGCCGCCGCGCTCGAGGTTTCTGGCCAGCCGCTCGACCAGCGCCACCCAGGCGCCGGCCTGGGCGCGCGCATCCGGCACCTGGACCGGGTGGCCGGCCTCTTCCGCATACGCGCGGGCATAGTTTTCGGGGGTCGGCTCCAGGTGCGTCTGCGCCAGGCGGCGCAGGGCGCCGCGGGCGAGGTCGGCCGGCAACGGGAGGGGGCGGATCGCTTCCATCACCGCAGGGCCCGCCCGCCGGCAGCGCGCGCGCCGTCCACGCCGGGATCGCTGCCGATGGCCGGCCCGATCCAGGTCGCCTTGCGCGGCAGCACGGTATTCTCGAGCCAGTGCTGCACGGCCTCGGGCGGCATGGCACGGCTGAAGAGAAACCCCTGCATCAGGCCGCATCCAAGCCGGTGCAGCACTTCCATCTGGCGCAGCGTTTCCACGCCCTCGGCGATCACGCGCAAACCCAACGAACGTGCCAGGGCGATGATGGCGGTGACCACGGCCGAGCTCTGCGGCGTGATGCCGAGGTCGCGCACGAAGCTGCGGTCGATCTTGAGCTCGGAGATCGGCAGCGTGGTCAGGTAGGCCAGCGACGAGTAGCCCGTACCGAAGTCGTCGATCGAGATTTCGACCCCGATCTCGTTGAGCCTGTGCAGCGACGGGATCACGTTTTGCAGCTCCTTCATCAGGTTGTCTTCGGTGATCTCGAGCTGGATCATGCGGTGCGGCACGCTCACCGCCGTGACGCACTGGTGGATGTGCTCGACGAGATCACTGCGTTCGAAAATCCGGCTCGGCAGGTTGACGGCGATCGACTCGGCAAAACCGAACGCCTGCTGCCAGACGCGGGCCTGCCGGGCGGCCTCGCGCACCACCCACTCCGACAGCGGCACGATGAGCCCGGTGTCCTCGGCCAGGGGAATGAATTCGGCCGGCGGCACCAGTTTGCCGCCGCGCTGCCAGCGCATCAGCGCCTCGGCGCCGACCATGCGCGCGGCACGCACGTCGATCTTGGGCTGGTAGTGCAGCACCAGTTCGTCGCGCTCGATCGCCTTGTGCAGAGCCGTTTCGAGCTCCAGCTTCTCGCGCCCGCGGCCGGCCAGCTGCGGGCTGTAGATGGCCGACGAGTTCTTGCCCTGCAACTTGACGGAGTACATCGCGACGTCGGAATTCCGCAGCAGGTCGACCACCGACGCCCCGTCGCGCGGATAGAGCGCGACACCCACGCTGGCGGTGACGAAGCACTCCTGGCCGCCGACGAAGATCGGCTCGCGCAGCGCATCGAGCACGCGCTCGGCGACACGCTCGGCGTCGTCCTCGCTCGCCACTTCCGGCAGCAACGCGACGAACTCGTCGCCGCCCAGCCGGCCGACGGCCTCCAGCGATCGGTGCGAGCGAACGCCAGCGGTCTCGAGCGCGCCCTCCATGACCTGTTCGCTGTGGCGCACGCAGACGCGCAGGCGACGGCCCACTTCCACCAGCGCCTCGTCCCCGGCGCCGTGGCCCAGGGTGTCGTTGATGATCTTGAAGCGGTCGAGGTCGATCAGCAGCAGAGCGAACTGGTGGCCCAGTCGGCGCGCCTGCTCCAGCGCACGCTCCGCGCGCCAGATGAGCTGGCGCCGATTGGGCAGGCCGGTGAGCGCGTCGAAGTTGGCCAGTTGGCGGATCTTGTCTTCGGCAATGCGACGCTCGGTCACGTCCTGCACGATGCCCGTGTAGCCCGCACCGTGCCCGTGTTCGTTGAACTCGGGTTCGGCCTCGACGTGGATGATGCGCTGGCGGCCGTCGAGCAGCACGATGGTGACGTCGCTGGCGACCACCGAGGCGTGGCGCAGCGCCTCGTGCAACTGGCGCAGGAAACTGCGACGGTCGTCAGGCGGCACCATCCGCAGCAGCGTGCGCAGGGTCACCGGCTCGTCCGGCCCGCAGCCGAACACGCGCAAGGCCTCGGGCGACATCAGCAGGCCGCCGGGCTTGCCATGCTCCGCGCGCCACCAGTCGAAACTGCCCATGCGCGCCAGGTCCTGGGCGCGTGCCAGCTTGGACTTGCTGCGCTCGAGCTCGATGCGGGTGCGCGATGCGCGCAGCATGTAGTGCACGCGCCCGGCGAGCAGGCTCCACTGCGTGGACTTGACGAAGAAGTCGGTGGCGCCGGCCTGGTAGGCGCGGGAGATGGAGGCATCGTCGTCCAGGCCCGTCAGCATCAGCACCGGAACGTTCTCGTGGCCCGGCAGTCGCCGCAAGGCACGGCAGGTGTCGAAGCCGTCCAGCCCCGGCATCAGGGCGTCGAGCATGACGATGTCGGGCGTCCGGTCATGCAGCAAGGCCAGCGCCTGCTCGCCGCTGGACGCACAGACCAGCTCGAACCCACGTTCGCGCAGCGCCGATTCGGTCAGCAGCAGGTTGACCTCGTCGTCATCGACGAGCAGCACCTCGGGCTTGACCGGCAGGTTGGCGTCGGCGTCGGGATACGGAGCTGTCATGGGCGGGCGGGCATCAAGACCGCAGCATGGCGCCAACCGCGCGCAGGGCGGCTTCGCCCTCGGCCAGCAGGCGCTGCACGTCGGCCGGCAGGTCGCCGTCGGCGCCGGCGCGCAGCCGGCGCTCGATATCGCTGCAGGCGGCCGCCAACGCCAGGGCCCCGACACTGGCCGACGAGGACTTGAGCGTGTGCGCGATCCCGGCGACCACGCTCGCATCCGCAGCCTCGGTGTCGATGCGCAATTGCGCAAGCAAGCGGTCCAACGACGTCTCGTAGGCTGCCAACACCCGGTGCACCACATCGTGACGACCGTCGGGGTCGAGTTCGCGCAGACGGGCCAGCGCCGCCCCATCCAGCGTGACCGGCGCCGTGCCGCCGTCAGTGAATTCGACGCTCATGGCCAGAGGTGGCGCGGCGCGGCCGCGCCGGAAGCTGCGCGACCCAGCAGGGGCCGACCCCCGCGGGGTGGCGGGCGCAGCGCACCCCGACCCGTCGCGCGGGTGGCCATCGGGGTGTCGTCGGGCGCACGCATCATGATCTCCTGAGGACCGGGTCCGCAATCAGGGCTGGATTCTTCCTGCACGGCGCAGACCGAACCATAGCCAGAGACCGGAGTTTCGGCCCATCCGGCATGGACTTGAGCCCCCGACGGTACCCGGAGCCGCAATTGTGCGCGTGCGTGCACAGCGCGCAACCGGCCGGGCCCTGCGACGCCTGCTGTTCGGTGGCGCGCCCGCGGTCGACCGAGGATCGCGGTAGGGATGCCGGTTACCCGGCACCCCCCGCACAGATCCGTACGTGCCCAATTAAGGCATACGGCTCCTACCTTGGGTATCTGACGGCCATCCGCTCTTCGGGCCAAGGGTGAAGCACACGGGGTGGTGGCAGCCACTCGTCTGCGAGCCGGTCATTCGCGCCCAGGTCATACGGTCCTTCTGACTGCGCCGCTTCAGCGAGCGTCGCCACAGGTCCGGACATGGTGCCGATATGCCCGATTGCCCGGGCATTGGTCGGCACCGCGTGGTACGCGAAGTAACCGGCAACCACCGACCGCAGCCATCGACCTTGTTCGGGGATGGCGTGGTGCGTGCGTCGCCGCATCTCGTCCTTGATTTCCGGAGCTTCGCACGCATGCGGTCGCGTCGGGTGTGGCGCCGGAGCAGGAATGCTCCGCGCCGCGACCGACCACAGATGAACGTGAACCCCAGGAAGTTGAACGTCTGCGGTTTGCCTTGCCCGTCGCGCTTCGCCGGCGCGCCGCATGGCGGCCGAACTCCAACAGCCGGGTCTTTTCCCCGTGCAGCTCGAGCGCGAACTGCTCGAACCTCGTTCGCATCGCGTCCCAGAAGCGCCGCGCATCGGCTTCGTGCTCGAAGCCCACGACGAGTCGTCGGCGTACCGCACGACGATCAGTTGCCCTTGGCTTCGCGCCGTCGCCATTGCTGCGCCCACAGGTCGAAGACGTAGTGCAGGTAGACGTTGGCCAGCAGCGGCGATGATCACCGCCCCTTGTGGCGTCCCCTTCTCACTGGCGCTCCAGTGCCCTTCTTCCAGGACCCCGGCCTTGAGCCACTTGCGCACAAGCCGGATGATGCGCTCGTCGCCGACACGATGCCTCACGAAGCGCAGCAGCCACGCGTGGCCCACCGCGTCGAAGAAGCCCTTGATATCGGCGTCGAGAATCCAGTTCACCGGCGTGCCCTTGATCGCCACGCCAAGGCGTCCAACGCGTCATGCTGGCTCGCCCGGGCCGGAACCCGTACGAGAAGCCGAGGAAGTCTTCCTCGTAGATCGCATTGAGCACGGTGACGACTGCACGCTGGACGATCTTGTCTTCCAGCGCGGCAATACCCAGCGGGCGCTGTCGCCGTCCGGCTTCGGAATGAACCGTCGCCGCACGGGCAGCGCCCGGTACGTGCCGCGATGGACCCGGTGCGTGCAGGTCCTGAAGGGGCCCTCCAGACCCGCCTCGTAGTCCTGCCACGTCACACCATCCACGCCAGGTGCGGCACGGCGCTTGAGCGCCAGGAACGCATCCCGCAGCAGATCGACGTTGACGTGGTGCAGCAGCGCCGTGAACTTCTCCTTCTTCCTTTGCCTTGCGGCTTGCCGTACACGGTCCAGCCCCTGGGACACGCTATCGCGGCTCTGAGTCCGTCGCGTGCGCGGTTGGCCCGCGTTCCCCTTGGTCCCCGCCCTTTGCTCCACCCACTCCGCCGCCGGTTTCCCGGCATTGTTCGCAGGCTTCATCGCTACGTATGGCGGGGTCTGACTTCTCCGGCCCGTTCATCATCGGCTTCGGCTCCTCGCCTTCCCGATGCGGGCCGCCCGGTACTGCGGCTGGTCAGACCCGAGATCTCCCGGTTCCCGTGCAAGGAGCGTGCGTGCATGCCAGGGTCTACGACCACGCCGGGTCGTCCGGGCGCTTGCGATAACGCGCTCGTGCGTGTTGCCTTCCGCGACACGGACGGCGTCGGCACCCGGATCAGAATTTCTTTCGCGGCTCAATGGCTGGCCTGCACGTACCCCTGTCAACGCTTCGCCGACACCTCGCGATGCCTGCGCATGACTCGGGGCCAACGTGGTTCGCTACACCTTCATCGCTGTGGACTTGCACCACCTACTCCTTGCCGGTCTCCCGGCGCACCCGTGTGAGAACGCCTGATGAAGGCCAGGTGGCGGGTCTGCGGTGCCTGGGCCAGTTCAGGGCCGCTTAGACCACACAGTAGCCCCGCCGCAGCGTTATGCCCGTTTCGGTGGATCCATTGCGGGTTTGCGCCTTGAATGGGCATATAAAAGGGCTCATGCCCTCGCGAATCTCATCGCCTTCATCGCTTCGGTAATACCCAACAGGCTCATCAGGCGCTTGAGGTTGTATGCCAGCACGTGCAGGCTGACTTCCGTCGGCACATGCTTCAATGTTTTCATCAGGAAGTGCGTCGAGCCCATCCAGTACTTCAGTGTTCCGAAGACGTGCTCGACCGTCCGCCTTCGGATCTTCATCGCATTGGGATTTCGGTCCAGCCGCTGCTGCATGACGTCGAGGACGTCTTCGTGCTCCCAACGCCGGACCCGTCGGAAGCTGGCCGGCGTGCACTGGGCCTTCATCGGACAGTCGCTGCAGCCGTAGCGGCGTAGCTGTGCAGGACCATGCCCTCGCCATCGACCTGGTCGGCTCCTCTACGCAGCGTCTGGCCCGCAGGGCATCGATATTCGTCGGCCTTGGCGTCGTAGACGAAGTCAGCCTTGCTGAAGCGTCCTTCGGCCTTGGCGCCAGAGGTCATGGGCTTGGGGATGTAGGTCTGCACGCCGGCCTTCTCGGCCTCGAGGACTCTGGCCTTGTAGTAGCCCCGGTCGGCGATCACGCCGATGCCTTTGCGCCCGAGTCCTTCCTGCGCCTTGCTGGCCATGGAGGCCAGGGCCGCGCGGTCGTGGCCGACGTTGAGCACCTCGTGCGCGACGATGAAGTGGTGTGTGGTGTCCGTGGCGATCTGCACGTTGTAGCCCACGATCCCGGTGCCCAGGCCGCTGGTGGCCATGGAGCGCGCGTCAGGGTCGGTCTGTGAGAGTTGCCGATCGGCTGCTGCTGCAGTTGCCGCTCCACCTCTCGAAGATCGTTCATCTGGCGCCGCAGCTTGCTCAGCTTGTCCTGCAGGCGCTCTGTCTTGGCGGGCAGATCGGCCGGTTGCGTCCGGTCCGCCGTATCCAAGGCTTCCAGGTAGCGGTCGATGCTCTCCTGGATCTGCTTCATCCGCTGCTCCAGCTTGTGTGGCGTGAAGTTGCGGTCGCGGTCGTTGACCGCCTTGAACTTGCTGCCGTCCACAGCCACGACGCCATCCACAAGCAACTCGAGCTTGCGGCAGATCGCCACGAACTGGCTGAGCTGGCGGATGCCGCGGCCTTGTCCGACGAAGTCGGCGATGGTCTTGAAGTCGGGGGCCGACGGCCCGTCAACCACATCAGCTCGACGTTGCGCTGGCACTCGCGCTCCAGGCGCCGGCTGCTCTGCACGCGATTGAGGTAGCCGTAGATGTAGATCTTCAGCAGCACGCCAGGGTGGTAGCTGGGACGGCCGTCGAGGCCGGCATCATCCCTCGAAACCAATGCCGGCGAGGTCGGACTCATCGACGAACCGGGTCAACGACGCGAAGCCGGTCTCCTCGTTATGAAGTGGTCCGGGCGCCTGGTAGCAGCGTGACCTGCTGTTGACCTTCGTCTCGACGTATCGGGGCATACCGGTCCTGCGCTCGATATGCCCGTGAACTGTAGGCAGGTCGCGC
>CAVQWK010000029.1:0-261266 GCA_963717575.1 uncultured beta proteobacterium
ACCACGCGCTGGCCAAGTTTGCCCGCCGCGAGCAGCGCTGGAACGCCGCCGTTGCGTTCGTGCTGACGCTGCTCGAGGCGGTGGCGGCGCTGCTGCTGCTGCGACTGCTGTGGCGCGGCCTCAAGGCCCTGGCGGTTCGCCTGCGGGGCGGCGCGCCCGTCGCCGGGCGGCCGGCCTGAACCCCGGGGCAACCCCGGGGCGGCAACGGCGCCGCGACTCCTAGAATCGGGCAACTCCTCCCGCCCCAAGGACCGCCCCGGATGCCCTCCCGACGCCAGGCCTCGGACGCCGCCACCGAAGCCGTCGGCGGCGTGCGGATCCTCAAGAAGTACCCCAACCGCCGCCTCTACGACACCAGACCAGCAGCTACATCACGCTGGCCGACGTCAAGCAGATGGTGCTCGCCGGCGAGGACTTCGAGGTGCGCGACGCCAAGACCGGCGAGGACCTGACGCGCAGCATCCTGCTGCAGATCATCCTGGAAGAGGAATCCGGCGGCGTGCCGATGTTCAGCACGCAGATGCTGGCGCAGATCATCCGCTTCTACGGCCACGCCATGCAGGGCATGATGGGCGCGAGCTCGAGAAGAACCTGCAGGCCTTCGTCGAACTGCAGAACCGCTTCGCCGAGCAGAGCAAGGGCCTGTACGACCCGAAGCACTTGACGCCCGAGGTCTGGACCCAGTTCCTCAGCGGCCAGGCGCCGCTGATGCAGAGCCTGATGGGCGGCTACCTCGAGCAGAGCCGCGACGATGTTCGAGAAGCTGCAGGAGCAGCCGGCAGGCGCGCTGTTCCCGGGCATGCCGGGCTTCCCGCCGGCGAAGAAGTAGCGCCGCGCGGCCGGCTGGGCGCGATGCCCGAGAATCGCGGCATGACCGCATCGCCGTCACTGACACGCCACCGCGGCCCCGGCCGCTGGCAAGCCGCCCACCGTCGGCTTCGTCTCGCTCGGCTGCCCCAAGGCGCTGACCGACTCCGAGCTGATCCTCACGCAGCTCAGCGCCGAGGGCTACGCGACCAGCAAGACCTTCGCCGGCGCCGACCTGGTGATCGTCAACACCTGCGGCTTCATCGACGACGCGGTCAAGGAGAGCCTGGACACCATCGGCGAGGCGCTGGCCGCAGAACGGCCGCGTCATCGTCACCGGCTGCCTGGGCGCGAAGGCGGGCGACGGCGGCGGCAACCTGGTGCGGCAGGTGCACCCCAAGGTGCTGGCCGTGACCGGCCCGCACGCCACGCAGGAGGTGATGGACGCCGTGCACCGCGCACGTGCCGCAAGCCGCACGACCCGTTCGTCGACCTGGTGCCGGCCGACCGGGCGATCAAGCTCACGCCGCGCCACTACGCCTACCTCAAGATCAGCGAGGGCTGCAACCACCGCTGCACCTTCTGCATCATCCCGAGCATGCGCGGCGACCTGGTGTCGCGGCCGGTCGGCGACGTGCTGGGCGAGGCGCGCGCGCTGTTCGAGTCCGGCGTGAAGGAACTGCTGGTCGATCAGCCAGGACACCAGCGCCTACGGCGTCGACGTCAAGTACCGCACCGGCTTCTTGGACGGCCAGCCGGTGAAGACCCGCATGCTCGAGCTGTGCGACGCGCTGGCCGACCTGGCCGAGCCCTTCGGCGCCTGGGTGCGGCTGCACTACGTCTACCCGTACCCGCACGTCGACGAGGTGCTGCCGCTGATGGCCGCACGGCCGCGTGCTGCCCTACCTGGACGTGCCGTTCCAGCACGCCCACCCCGACGTGCTGAGGCGCATGAAGCGCCCGGCCAGCGGCGAGCGCAACCTGGAGCGCCTGGCGCGCTGGCGCGAGATCTGCCCCGAACTCGTCGTGCGCTCGACCTTCATCGCCGGCTTTCCCGGCGAGACCGAGGCCGAGTTCGAGACCTGCTGGACTTCATGCGCGAGGCCGCAGATCGACCGCGCCGGCTGCTTCGCCTATTCGCCGGTGGAGGGCGCCGCGGCCAACGAGCTGCCCGGCCAGCTGCCGCAGGAAGTGCGCGAGGAGCGCCGCGCGCGCTTCATGGCGGTGGCCGAAGCAGGTGTCGGTCGCCAAGCTGCAGCGGCGCGTGGGCGCCACGATGCAGGTGCTGGTGGACCAGCGCGCCGGCGCTGGGCCGCAAGGGCGGCGTCGGCCGCAGCTACGCCGACGCGCCCGAGATCGACGGCACCGTGCGCCTGCTGCCGCCCGAGAAGGCGTCGCAAGACGCTGAAGGTGGGCGAGTTCACGCGCGCCCGCATCGTGGCCGCCGAAGGCCACGACCTCGTCGCCCTGCCGATCTGAACCCGCGCGAGACCGCCATGCCGCGCGACCTGAGCACCGACCTGATCCACCACCCCTACCGCCCGCCGGCGGGCTTCGAGGCGCCGCAGCCCGGCGTCACAAGGCCTCGACGGTGATCTTCCCCAACGTCGCCGCGCATGCGCGCGCGCGACTGGCGCAACAAGCAGGGCTACACCTACGGCCTGCACGGCACGCCCACCACCTTCACGCTGGAAGAGCGCATCGCCACGCTGGAAGGCGGCCGGCACTGCGTGCTGGTGCCCAGCGGGCTGGCGGCGATCGCGCTGGTCAACCTGGCCCTGCTGGAGCAGGGCGACGAGGTGCTGCTGCCGGACAACGTCTACGGCCCGAGCCGCGAACTGGCGCGCACCGAGCTGGCGCGCTGGGGCATCACGCACCGGCTCTACGACCCGATGGACGCGGCCGGCGCTGGCGGCGATGATCGGCCCGCGCACGCGGCTGGTGTGGCTGGAAGCCGCCGGGTCGGTGACGATGGAGTTCCCCGACCTGGCCGGCCTGGTGGCCGCGGCGCGCAGCCACGGCGTGACGACGGCGCTGGACAACACCTGGGGCGCCGGCATCGCCTTCAGCGGCTTCGACGCTCGGCATCGACATCGTGATGCAGGCGCTGACCAAGTTCCCCAGCGGCGGCGGCGACGTGCTGATGGGCTCGGTGACCACGCGCGACGAGGCGCTGCACGAACGCATCAAGCTCACCCACATGCGCCTGGGCCTGGGCGTGGCGGCCAACGACGCCGAACTGGTGCTGCGCTCGCTGCCGACCATGGCGCTGCGCTACCACGCGCAGGACGCCGCCGGCCGCGCAACTGGCCGCCTGGCTGGCTGCACGGCCCGAGGTGCGCCGCGTGCTGCACCCGGCGCTGGAGGGCTCGCCGGGCCACGACGCACTGGCGCGCCACGTGCACGGCGGCGGCGGGGCTGTTCTCGGTGATGTTCGACGAGCGCTTCAGCAGCGCGCAGGTCGACCGCTTCGTCGATGCGCTGCGGCTGTTCCGCATCGGCTATTCCTGGGCCGGGCCGATGAGCCTGGTCGTGCCCTACGACCTGGCTGCGATGCGTTCCGAGGCCGTGCGCGAGCGCGATCACCTGCGTGGGCACCTGGTGCGCTTCTCGATCGGGCTGGAGGCGGTGGCCGACCTGCAGGCCGACCTGGAGCAGGCGCTGGCGGCGGGACTCGGCGCACTGCCCTGATCCGCGGCCGGCAGGGCGTCAGGCCTTCGACGCCCGACACCTTGTGCCGCATCAGCCGGCCCTTCTCGCGCTCCCAGTCGCGCTGCTTCTCGGTGTTGCGCTTGTCGTGCTGGGCCTTGCCCTTGGCCAGCGCGATCTCGGCCTTCACGCGGCCGCCCTTGTAGTGCAGGTTCAGCGGCACCAGGGTGAAGCCCTTCTGCTCGACCTTGCCGATCAGGCGCCGGATCTCGGCCTTGTGCACCAGCAGCTTCTTGGTGCGGTCGGCCTCGGGCGTGACGTGCGTGGACGCGGTGCGCAGCGCGTTGATGCGGCAGCCGATCAGGTAACAGCTCGCCGTCGCGGATCAGCACATAGCCGTCGGTCAGCTGCACCTGGCCGGCGCGGATGGCCTTGACCTCCCAGCCGTCCAGCACCATGCCGGCCTCGAACTGTTCTTCGATGCTGTACTCGTAGCGGGCGCGGCGGTTCTCGGCGATGTGGCCATGGCGTGGCTGCAAGTGGGGTCGCAGCCCGCTTCTACAATCCGGTCATTGTATGAAGCACGTGCGCAAGTCGGTCCTGCTGTGGTACTCGCCGGGCGAGATGTACGAGCTGGTGACCGCCATCCAGGACTACCCGACCTTCCTGCCCTGGTGCGACAAGGCCGAGGTGCTGGAACGCCACGACGACGGCATCACCGCCCGCCTGGGGCTGGCCTACATGGGCGTGCGCCACGCCTTCACCACGCGCAACCAGCACGTGCCGGGCAAGTCGGTGACGGTGCAGCTGGTCGACGGGCCGTTCTCGCTGCTCGACGGCACCTGGCTCTTCCGCCCGCTCGGCCGCCCGGCAGCGAGGAGCAGGCCTGCAAGATCGAGTTCGACCTGCGCTACGCCTTCGCCAGCAAGGCGCTGGAGGTGGTCGTGAGCCCGGTGTTCGACAAGGTGGCCAACACCTTCGTCGATTCCTTCGTCCGGCGCGCCGAGGACGTCTATGGCGCCCGCTGAAGCGACCGCCGACCTGCGCGTCGAGGTCGTCTACTGCCCGCGCCCGGGCGTCGACCGACCTGGTGGCGCTGACGCTGCCCGGCCGGCGCACGGTGGCCGACGCGCTGCGCGCCAGCGGCCTGCGTGCGACGCCATGGCCTGGCGCCCGACGGCCTGCGCGTGGGCGTGTGGTGCCGGGTGCGCGACGCGGAGCGCCCTGCTGCGCGACCGCGACCGCGTCGAGATCTACCGGCCGCTCGACGGTCGACCCCAAGGAGGCGCGCCGCCAGCGCTACCAGCGGCCACAAGGAGCGCCTCGCCGGCGCCTGAAGCGGCCGACGCCGCTGCTCAGCGGCAGTCGGAGGCGATGATCTCGCGCGCGCGGCGCAGCTCCTCGGCACGGCCCTTGTCGTCGAGCACCTCGTGCTCGCCCTTCTCGTTGATGCGGCCGATGCGCTGGCCGCCCTCCAGTGCCGCGACGTGGCCGCGCGCGCGGCGGCAGTTCTCGGCTCGCGTGGCGGCCACCTTGTCTTCCTCGGCCTTCAGCCTTGCCGCCTGCTCCTGTTCGGCGGCACGCTTGCGGGCTTCGAGTTCGCGGTCCACCGGCACGCGGACTTCCGGCCTTGCGGGCGCCGAGGCCGCGGACGGCCGGCGCCGCCGGCTCTGCCGGGCGCGCGCTGGTCGGGCACGGGGCGTGCAAGGATGTCCTTCTCGGGGACGTCCTTGGGCGGCGGGCGGTCGCTGACGTTGATCTGGCCGGCCTTGTCGCGCCACTTCCACTGCGCATGGGCCGGCGACCACGCTCCCAGCGCCACGGCGAGGATCACCAAGGACAGCGTGTGGCCGCAGCTGAGCGGGCAGGCGGCGCGGCGGCGTTGCGGGCGGCTGATGCATGCTGCCAGTGTATGCCCGCCCCCACCACGGCAGGCCGTGAAGCCCGTCACGGTCGAGGCCGGACTGGGGGCCTTCCTATAATCGTCTTTTGCGTCTGGAGCCCTTGCATGCGCCTACTCGGCAAAGCGCTCACCTTCGACGACGTGTTGTTGGTGCCGGCGTATTCACAGGTGTTGCCGCGCGACACCAGCCTCGCGACCCGTCTGTCCCGCAACATCACGCTCAACCTGCCGCTGGTGTCGGCCGCCATGGACACCGTGACCGAGGCGCGGCTGGCCATCGCCATCGCCCAGGAGGGCGGCATCGGCATCGTGCACAAGAACTTCACGCCGCAGCAGCAGGCGGCGGAGGTGGCGCGCGTCAAGCGCTACGAATCGGGCCTGCTGCGCGACCCCATCACGATCACCCCCGAGGTGACGGTGCGCCAGGTGATGGCGCTGTCCAAGCAGCACGGCGTGTCGGGCTTCCCGGTGCTCGACAGGCAAGACCGTGGTGGGCATCGTCACCAACCGCGACCTGCGTTTCGAGACCCGCCTGGACGCCCCGGTGCGCGAGATCATGACGCCGCGCGAGCGCCTGGTGTGGGTGAGCGAGAGCGCCACGCTCGAAGAGGGCAAGGCGCTGATGCACCGGCACAAGCTCGAGCGCGTGCTGGTCGTCAACGACGCCTTCGAGCTGCGCGGCCTGATGACGGTGAAGGACATCACCAAGCAGACCGACTTCCCCAACGCCGCGCGCGACGCCCACGGCAAGCTGCGCGTGGGCGCCGCGGTGGGCGTGGGCGAAGGCACCGAGGAGCGCGTCGAGCTGCTCGTCAAGGCCGGCGTCGACGTGCTGGTGGTCGACACCGCGCACGGCCACAGCCAGGGCGTGATCGAGCGCGTGCGCTGGGTCAAGCGGCACTACCCGCAGGTCGACGTCATCGGCGGCAACATCGCCACCGGCGAGGCCGCGCTGGCGCTGGTGGAGGCCGGTGCCGACGCCGTGAAGGTGGGCATCGGGCCGGGCTCGATCTGCACCACGCGCATCGTCACCGGCATCGGCGTGCCGCAGATCACCGCCATCGACAACGTCGCCAAGGCGCTGCGCGGCAGCGGCGTGCCGCTGATCGCCGACGGCGGCATCCGCTGGTCGGGCGACATCGCCAAGGCCATCGCCGCCGGCGCCGGCAGCGTGATGATGGGCAGCATGTTCGCCGGCACCGAAGAAGCGCCGGGCGAGACCATCCTCTACCAGGGCCGCACCTACAAGAGCTACCGCGGCATGGGCTCGCTGGGCGCCATGCAGCAGGGCAGCGCCGACCGCTACTTCCAGGAAGACAACGCCCACAACCCCAACACCGCCAAGCTGGTGCCCGAGGGCATCGAGGGGCAGGTGCCGTACAAGGGATCGATGGTCGCCATCGTGTTCCAGATGGCCGGCGGCCTGCGCGCGTCCATGCACTACTGCGGCTGCGCCAGCATCGACGAGATGCACGAGCGCGCCGAGTTCGTCGAGATCACCGCCGCCGGCATCCGTGAGAGCCACGTCCACGACGTGCAGATCACGAAGGAAGCGCCCAACTACCGCATGGAATGAGCGCCCGTGACGCGCCCTGCCGTTCCCGGCGCCGGCCCGCGCCCGGCCGCCATGGGCTTCATCATGGTGGCGGTGCTGATCGACATGATCTCGGTCGGGCTCATCATCCCGGTGCTGCCGGCGCTCGTGGGCACCTTCACCGCCAGCCCGGCCGACCAGGCCTTCTGGTACGGCGCGGTGACGCTGTCGTTCGCGGTGGCCACCTTCTTCTCGGCGCCGGTGCTCGGACGCCTGTCCGACCGCTACGGCCGCCGGCCGGTGCTGCTGCTGGGCTTCTGCGGGCTGGCGCTCAACTTCTTCGCCACCGCGCATGGCCACGGCGCTGTGGATGCTGATCGCGGCGCGCCTGCTCGGCGGCGCGATGCAGGCCAACGCCGCGGTGGCGCAGGCCTACGTGGCCGACGTGACGCCGCCGGCCGAGCGCGCGCGCCGCTTCGGCCTGCTGGGCGCCATGTTCGGCATCGGCTACACGCTCGGCCCGGTGATGGGCGGCATGCTGGGCGCCATCGACCTGCACCTGCCGTTCTACGTCGCCGGCGGCCTGGCGGTGCTGAATACGGTGTACGGCACCTTCGTGCTGCCGGAGTCGCTGCCGCCGGAAAGACGGCAGGCGTTCGACTGGAAGAAGGCCAACCCGGTGTCGGCGCTGAAGGGCCTGACGGCGCTGCGCGGCGTCGGGCCGCTGGTGTGGGTGGTGGGCCTGGCCGGGCTGGCGCAGTTCACCATGCACATGAGCTGGGTGCTCTACACCACCTTCAAGTTCGGCTGGGGGCCCAAGGAGAACGGCTGGTCGCTGTTCACCGTCGGCGTCATGGCCGCCATCGTGCAGGGCGGGCTGATGAAGCAGCTGCTGAAGCGTTTCTCGGCGCGGCGGCTGGCCGCGCTGGGGCTGCTGTCGTCGACCTTCTGCTACCTGGCCTGGGGGCTGGCGACCGAGGGCTGGATGATGATCGTCATCGTGGTCTGCAACCTGTTCGGCTTCACCACCGTGGCGTCGCTGCAGAGCCTGATCTCCAATGCGGCCGACGAGCGCGACCAGGGCCAGACGATGGGCGCCGTGGCCTCGCTGAACAGCCTCACGGGCGTGCTCGCGCCGATCATCGCGCGCGACGCTGCTGACCACGGTGTCCGGCCGTCCGCCGGGCGACGTCTGGCTCGGCCTGCCCTTCTTCTTCTGCGCCGTGCTGCGGGCCTGGCGGCCTTCGTGGCCATTCGCCACTTCCTGCGCCGGCGCGGCACGCCTGCCGCCGCGGCCGCGGCACCCTGACCTCGGCGTCCCGCCATGCACGACAAGATCCTCATCCTCGACTTCGGCTCGCAGGTCACGCAGCTCATCGCCCGCCGCGTGCGCGAGGCGCACGTCTACTGCGAGATCCACCCCAACGACGTCGGCGACGCGTTCATCCGCGAATTCGCGCCCAAGGGCATCATCCTGTCGGGCAGCCACGCCAGCACCTACGAAGAACACGACCTGCGCGCGCCGCAAGCGGTGTGGGACGCTGGGCGTGCCGGTGCTGGGCATCTGCTACGGCATGTTCACGATGGCGGTGCAGCAGGGCGGCCAGGTCGAGGCCAGCAGCGCACCGCGAGTTCGGCTATGCCGAGGTGCGGGCGCACGGCCACACCCGGCTGCTCGACGGCATCGAGGACTTCGCCACGCCCGAAGGCCACGGCATGCTCAAGGTGTGGATGAGCCACGGCGACAAGGTCACCGCGCTGCCGCCCGGCTTCAAGCTGATGGCCAGCACGCCGAGCTGCCCGATCGCCGGCATGGCCGACGAGGCACGCGGCTACTACGGCGTGCAGTTCCACCCCGAGGTCACGCACACGGTGCAGGGCCGGGCGCTGCTCGAGCGCTTCGTGCTGGGCATCTGCGGCGCGCGGCCCGACTGGGTGATGCGCGACCACGTCGCGGAGGCGGTGGCCGCCATCCGCGCGCAGGTCGGCAGCGAAGAGGTGATCCTGGGCCTGTCGGGCGGCGTCGATTCCAGCGTCGCCGCGGCGCTGATCCACCGCGCCATCGGCGAGCAGCTGACCTGCGTCTTCGTCGACCACGGCCTGCTGCGGCTGAACGAGGCGCAGCTGGTGATGGAGATGTTCGTCGGCCGCCTGCACGCCAAGGTGCGTGCACGTCGACGCCAGCGCCGAATTCCTGGGCGCGCTGGCCGGCGTGACCGACCCCGAGGCCAAGCGCAAGATCATCGGCCGCGAGTTCGTCGAGGTCTTCCAGCGCGAGGCGAAGAAGCCTGGCGAACGCGAAGTGGCTGGCGCAGGGCACGATCTACCCCGACGTGATCGAGTCCGGCGGCGCCAAGACGAAGAAGGCGACCACGATCAAGAGCCACCACAACGTCGGCGGCCTGCCCGAGACGCTGGGGCTGAAGCTGCTGGAGCCGCTGCGCGACCTGTTCAAGGACGAGGTGCGCGAACTCGGCGTGGCGCTGGGCCTGCCGCACGAGATGGTCTACCGCCACCCCTTCCCCGGGCCGGGGCTGGGCGTGCGCATCCTGGGCGAGGTCAAGCCCGAATACGCCGACCTGCTGCGCCGTGCCGACGCCATCTTCATCGACGAACTGCGCGCCACCATCGACCCGGCCGACGGCCGGAGCTGGTACGACAAGACCAGCCAGGCCTTCGCCGTCTTCCTGCCGGTGAAGAGCGTGGGCGTGATGGGCGACGGCCGCACCTACGACTACGTGGTGGCGCTGCGCGCCGTGCAGACCAGCGACTTCATGACCGCCGACTGGGCCGAGCTGCCCTATGCGCTGCTGAAGAAGGTCAGCAGCCGCATCATCAACGAGGTGCGCGGCATCAACCGCGTGGTCTACGACGTGAGCAGCAAGCCGCCGGCGACGATCGAGTGGGAGTAGCCGGCCGCGGCATGCGTCAGCCGGTCGTGCCGAAAGCCGCCCGCAGGGCCTGCTCGATATCGGCCTGCAGGTCGGCCACGGCCTCCAGGCCCAGCGAGAAGCGCACCAGGTGCCCACGCAGCTGTGCGCTGCCGCGCGCCGTGCCGGCCCGCATCGCGGCCACGTCGTAGGGCACCACCAGGCTCACCGGCCCGGCCCAGGAATAGCCGATGCGAAACAGCTGCAGCGCATCGACGAAGGCGTCGACCTGCGACGGCGCGAAGCGCTCGTCCAGCAACACCGAGAACAGCCCCGCCGCCGCGCTGCAGGTGGCACGCCAATGGGCATGGCCGGGTGCGCCTTCCAGCGCCGGGTGCAGCACCTGCCGCACTTCCGGGCGCCGCGCCAGCCAGCCGGCCAGCGAACGGCCGGCCGCATCCTGTGCGTGGTAACGCAACGGCAGCGAGGCCAGCGAGCGCAGCACCAGTTCGGCGTCGTTGCCCGCCACGCCCAGCCCCAGGTGCATGTGCGTGAGCTTGATGCGTTCGTGCAGGGCCGCGTCGCGCGTGGTCACCGAGCCCATCAGCACGTCGCCGCCGCCGCTGGGGTACTTGGTCAGCGCCTGCATGACGATGTCGATGCCGAGATCGAAGCCTCGGAACGCGATGCCGGCGCCCCAGGTATTGTCCAGCGCCGTCGTCACGCCACGGCTCCGGGCGGCTTCGACCAGGCCCGCCAGGTCGGGGAACTCCATCGTCACCGAGCCCGCCGCTTCCAGCCAGACGAGCTTGGTGCGCGGGCCGATCATGGCGGCGAGCGCAGGCGCGTCGAGCGGGTCGTACAGCCGGTGCGTGATGCCCCAGCGCGCCAGTTCGGTGCGCGCCAGTTCACGGCTGGGGCCGTAGACGTTGTCGGGCAGCAGCACCTCGTCACCCTGCGCCAGAAAAGCCTGGTTGACGAGGGCGATGGCGGCCAGGCCACTGGGCACGAGCACGCAGTGCCGTCCGCCTTCGAGCGCCGCGATGCGTTCTTCCAGCACGAAGGTCGTGGGCGTACCGTGCAGGCCGTAGGTGTAGCCGTGCTTGTGGCGCCAGTCGCGCGCGCGCATCGAGGCCACGTCGGGAAAGATCACCGTCGACGCCTTGTGGATCGCCGGCTGGGGCGCTTCGAAGCCGGCCGGCGGGCAGTAGGGGTGGTGGATCAGCTCGGTGCTCAGGTCGCGCGACATGGGGAATCCTGCGGGGTTCAGATCGGAACGGCAACGAGGTCGTGGCCCTCGGCGGCCACGATGCGGGCGCGCGTGAACTCGCCCACCCTCAGCGTCTTCGATGCCTTGTCCGGCGGCAGCAGGCGCACCTGGCCGTCGATTTCGGGCGCGTCGGCGTAGCTGCGGCCGACGCCGCCCTTGCGGCCGAGCGCGGGCGCGTGGTCCACCAGCACCTGCATCGTCGCACCCACGCGGCGCTGCAACTTGGTCACCGACACCTGCTCGGCCACCGCCATGAAGCGCGCGCGGCGCGCCTCTCGCACTTCCTGCGGCAGCATGCCCGGCAGTTCGTTGGCAGCCGCACCCTGCACCGGCGAGTAGGCAAAGCAGCCGGCGCGGTCGATCTCCGCCTCGCGCATGAAGTCCAGCAGCGTCTGGAACTCGGCCTCGGTCTCGCCCGGGAAGCCGGCGATGAAGGTCGAGCGCACGACGAGTTCGGGGCAGATCTCGCGCCAGCGCGCCAGCCGCTCCAGGTTGCGCTCGCCGCTGGCCGGGCGCTTCATGCGCTTGAGCACGTCGGGGTGCGCGTGCTGGAAGGGCACGTCCAGGTAGGGCAGCACGCGGCCTGCGGCCATCAGCGGCAGGATGTCGTCGACATGCGGGTAGGGGTAGACATAGTGCAGCCGCACCCAGGCGCCGATGCGGCTCCGCCAGGTCGGCCAGCCGCGTGCACAGGTCCAGCAGCCGCGTCTTCACCGGCTGGCCGTCGAAGAAGCCGGTGCGGTATTTCACGTCGACACCATAGGCGCTGGTGTCCTGGCTGATGACCAGCAGTTCCTTCACGCCCGCCTCGAACAAGGCTCGCGCATCGCCGAGCACGTCGCCCACCGGCCGCGACACCAGGTCGCCGCGCATGCTGGGGATGATGCAGAAGGTGCACCGGTGGTTGCAGCCCTCGCTGATCTTGAGGTAGGCGTAATGCCGCGGCGTGAGCTTGACCCCGGTGGCCGGCACCAGGTCCGTGAACGGGTCGTGCGGCCGCGGCACGTGCCGGTGCACCGCATCCATCACCTCCTGCGTGGCGTGGGGGCCCGTCACGGCCAGCACCTTGGGGTGCACCTGCTGCACCAGGTTGCCGCCACCCTCGCCCGACTTGGCGCCCAGGCAACCGGTGACGATGACGCGGCCGTTGAGCGACAGGGCCTCGCCGATGGTGTCCAGGCTCTCCTTCACCGCGTCGTCGATGAAGCCGCAGGTGTTGACGACGACGAGGTCTGCGCCTTCGTACTTCTTGCTCGTCTCGTAGCCTTCGGCGCGCAACTGGGTCAGGATGAGCTCGGAATCGGTCAGCGCCTTCGGGCAGCCGAGCGAGACGAAAGCGACGGTGGGCGCCTTGGCCGCGGCAGCGGCCGCGGCGGCGTTGTCGGATACGGAAGCGGTCATGGCGCGATTCTCGGGCATCGCGCCCGATGCCCGCCGGCGCCTACTTCTTGGCCGGCGGGAAGCCCGGCATGCCCGGGAACAGCGTGCCGGCGCGCTGCAGCTTCTCGAACATCTCGCGGCTTTGCTCGACGTAACCCGTCATCAGGCTCTGCAGCGTGGGGGCCTGGCCGCTGAGAAACTGCGTCCAGACCTCGGGGTTGAGGTGCTTGGGGTCGTACAGGCCCTTGCTCTGGTTCAGGAACTGGTTCTGCAGTTCGACGAAGGCCTGCATGTTCTTCTCGATCATCGTGCCCATCATGCCCTGCATGGCGTGGCCGTAGAAGCGGATGATCTGCGCCAGCGTCTGCGTACTGAACATCGGCACGCCGCCCGACTCCTCTTCCAGGATGATCTGCAGCAGGATGCTGCGCGTCAGGTCTTCGGCGGTCTTGGCGTCGCGCACCTCGAAGTCTTCGCCGGCCAGCACCATCTGCTTGACGTCGGCCAGCGTGATGTAGCTGCTGGTCTGGGTGTCGTAGAGGCGGCGGTTGGGGTATTTCTTGAGGATCCGCACCGGCGCCGCGGCATCGGCATCGGTCGCGGCGGCCGGGGCCTGGCGTCGGGTAGGGCATGCGGGCGTTCCTTGCAGCGTGGGAGTGCCTGCCATTCTAGATAGAACCGGCACCGGCCAACGGACGGCCCGCGGCTGGCCCATCGCAATCACACCGGGCGCCCGGCCACGGCGCGCCGCCCACGCGCCGCAGCCGCCCCAGCACGGCCTTCAGCCCGCGCCACAGCAGGCGCAGCAGCAGCAGCGCCGCCAGCGCCTCCAGCAGCGTGAGCACGAAGGCCAGCGCGGTGTTCCAGCGCTGCTCCCGCGCCTTGAACTTGGCCACCGCGCGGTCACGCGCGGTCTCGATGCTGTCGTAGAAGCTGGGAATCACCAGCAGCGTCAGCAGCGTCGAGGTGATGACGCCGCCGATGATGGCCACGGCCATCGGGCGGTAGAACTCGCCGCCCTCGCCCACGCCGATGGCCACCGGCATCATGCCGGCGATCAGCGCGAAGGTCGTCATCAGGATCGGCCGCAGGCGCTTGCGGCCCGCGGCCATCAGCGCCTCCTCGCGGTCCATGCCTTCGCGCTTCCAGCACGCGCGCCGCGTCGAGCAGCAGGATGGCGTTCTTGGCCACCAGCCCCATCAGCATGATGACGCCGATGAAGCTCATCAGGTTGAGCGTGCCGCCGGTGAGCAGCAGCGCCAGCACGACGCCGATCAGCGACAGCGGCAGCGACAGCATCACCGCCAGCGGCGCCGTGAACGAGCCGAACTGCATGACCAGGATCAGGTACATCAGCGCCACGCCCATGACCAGCGCGATGCCCATCTCGCGGAACACCTCCTGCTGGTCGCGCGAGGCGCCGGCCAGTTCCAGCCCGTAGCCGGGCGGGAAGTCGATGGCGCGCGCGATCTTCAGCGCGTCGGCCGTGACCTCGCCCGGCGAGCGGCCCTGCGCGTTGGCCGCCACCGATGATCGTGCGCTTGCCGTCGAAGTGCTGGATCTGCGACGGCCCCTTGCCCATGGTGACGGTGGCGATCTGCTCCAGCGGCACCATGCGGTTGCTGCCGCTGACGGCGATCGGCAGGCGCTCGATGTTGCCGGCGTCGACGCGGTCGTCGGGGTGCAGGCGCACCGCCACGTCGCGCGTCTCGCCGGTCGGATCCACCCAGTCGCCCACCTCGACGCCGGCGAAAGCCACGCGCAGCGCCTGCGCCGCGTCGTTGACCGAGATGCCCAGCGTATTGGCCAGGCCGCGGTCGAGCTCGATCTTCATCTCGACCTGCGGGTCCTGCTCGGACAGGCCGACGTCCACCGCGCCGGGCACCTGGCGCAGCTTGTCCATGAAGCCGTTGGTGATCTCCAGCAGCTGGCGCGAATCGGCGCCGGTGAAGCGGATCTGCACCGGCTTCTGCGCGCCGTTGTTGAGGTCGTCGAGCACCACGTACTCGGCACCCACCAGCCGCGCCGTGAGCTTGCGCAGGTCGGCCGCGATCTCGATCGCCGAGCGCTTGCGCTGCGTGCTCTTGCCGATGTCGACATAGATGCGGCCGCCGCCCGGGTTGACGTTGCTGTTGGTGGCCACCGTCTCGGGCAGCGTGCGCGCCAGCGTCGCCGCGGCCTCCACCTTCAGGCGCGCATACTCCAGGCTGCTGCTGGCGGGCGTGCGCACCTCGATCGGCCAGGGTGCCGGAGTCGGCAGCCGGCAGGAAGCTCGAGCCGCCGAAGCGTGCCTGCAGCGCCACCGCCGCCACCAGGCTGGCCAGCGCGAAGATCGCCATCCAGCGCCGGTGGTGCAGCGCCCAGGCGATGACGCGGCCGTAGCGGTCGCTCTGGTGGTCGAACCAGTCGTTGAAGCGCTGCAGCAGGCGGCTGATGCCGCGTCGCGGCTGCTGGTGGTGCCCCGGGCGGGTCGCCCCAGTAGGCCGACAGCATGGGGTCGAGCGTGAAGCTGATGAACAGGCTCACCAGCACCGAGGCCACGACGGTCAGCGCCGAAGGGCCGGAACCACTCGCCCGCCGACGCCGGGCATGAAGGCCACCGGCACGAACACCGCCACGATGGAGAACGTGGTGGCGGCCACGGCCAGGCCGATCTCGGCCGTGCCCTTGAGCGCCGCGGTGCGGCGGTCTTCGCCGCGCTCCATGTGGCGCACGATGTTCTCGCGCACCACGATGGCGTCGTCGATCAGCACGCCGATGGCCAGCGACAGCCCGAGCAGGCTCATGAAGTTGAGCGTGAAGCCCGCACAGCCACACGGCGATGAAGGCCGCCATCACCGAGGTCGGCAGCGACAGCGCGGTGATCAGCGTCGAACGCCAGGAGTTCAGGAACAGGTAGACCACGAAGACCGTGAGCCCGGCGCCGAAGACCAGCGCGTGGATCACGTTGTCGAGGCTGTCCTGCGCGTCGCGGCCGCCGTCCTGGGTGACCTCGAGCCTGGTGCCGGCCGGCAGCGTCGTGCCGATCTCGGCGACGAGCTTGCGCACCTCGTCGGCCACGCGAGACCGTGCTCGCCTCGCGCGTGCGCGTGACCGACAGGCCCACGTTGGGGTGGCCGTTGCGCACCGAGAAGCCGCTCAGCTCGGCGAAGCCGTCCTGCACCGTGGCCACCTGGCCCAGGCGCACGAGCTTCGTTGCCGCGGCGCTTGATGACGATCTGCTCGAACTCGGCCGGCGACTCGATGCGCCCGACCAGGCGGATGCTCTGGTCCTCCAGCGTGCCGCGCACCTTGCCCACCGGCGCGGTGGCGTTCTGCGCGCGCAGCGCGGCCACCACCTCGGTCACCGAGACCTCGTATTCGCGCAGCTTCTCGGCGTGCAGCAGCACCGACAGCTCGCGCCGCAGCGCGCCGTTGACGTTGACCACCGCCACGCCGGGGATGCCGCGGAAGCGGTCGGCCAGCTGGTCCTCGGCCAGGCGCGAGATCTCGGCGTGCGACTGCGTCGTGGACGACAGCGCCAGCTGCATGATCGGCTGCGCCGCCGGGTCCACGCGCTGCAGCACCGGCTCGCGGATCTCGATCGGCAGCTTGTGGCGCACCGAGCCGATGGCGTTGCGCACCTCGTCGGCGGCCTCGACCATGTTCTTGTCGAAGTTGAAGATCAGCACCAGCCGCGCGTTGCCCTCGCTGGCCGTGGCGCGCACCTCGTCGACGCCGGCGATGCCCTGCAGCGCCTTCTCGATGCGGTTGACGACCTCGCGCTCCGCGGTGTCGGGCGACGCGCCGGGGTAGGCGATGTTCACCACCAGCACCGGCTGCTCGACGTCGGGGATCTGGTTGACGCGCAGCTTGGACAGCGCCAGCAGGCCCAGGGCCATCAGCCCGATGATGATGACGACCATCGCCACCGGCCGCTTGACGCTGAAGTCGGAAAGGAACATGGCGGCTCACCTCGCGGCGCTGAGCGCCGCCGCACCGGCGGCAGACGCGGCGGACGCGGCCGCGGCGGCGCCGCGCCGGCGAATTCGACGCGTCTGGCCGTCGACCAGCGTGCTGCCGGGGCTGCGCAGGATGCGGTCGCCGGCGCGCCAGGCCCGCACAGCACCGGGTACTCGCCGCTGCGCGGGTCGCGCTCGCCGAGCTTGACGCCGACCCTGGCGATCGCCTTGCCGTCGACGCGCCAGACATGGGCCGCTTCGCCGGCGCGCTGCAGCGCGCCCTCGGGCACCGTCAGCACCTGCGACGGTGCCGGCCTCGATGCGGCCTTCGGCAAACAGCCCTGCCACGCGCGGCGCGGCGCGCGCGGTCGGCGAAGTCCACGATGACCTCGACCTGGCGCGTCGTGGCGTTGGCCGTGGCGTCGATGCGCCGCACGCGGCCCGCGAATTCGACCTCGGGGAAGCCGTTGACGCGGAAGTCACCGCCTGCCCGGCTTGCAACTCGTGCATGCGGTCGGCCGAGACCAGGCCCTCGAAGCGCAGGCTGCCCGGGTCGATGACCTTCACCAGTTCCTTGCCCACCTGCGCCGTGTCGCCAGCCGAGACCTTGCGTTCGCTGACCACGCCGGCGAAGGGCGCCCGCACCTCGGTGCGCCGCAGTTGCTGCCGCGCCGACACCGCGCGCGCCCGCGCCGCCACGAGATCGCTCTGCGCGTTGTTGCGCCGCACCTCGGCGTCCTCCAGCGCCTGCATCGAGGTCATGCCCTGTGCCTGCAGCGTCTTCAGCCGCTGCACCTGGCGCTCGGCCTGATCGAAGGCCTGCGACGACGCGCGCGCACGGCCTCGTCGGCCGAGGTCAGGCTGTCGCGGATGGCGGTGTCGTCCAGGCGCACGAGCAGGTCGCCGGCGCGCACCGGCTCGCCGTTGTCCTTCAGCACCTGCAGCACCACCGCCGAGACCTCGGCGCGCAGGTCGGCGCGTCGTTCGGGCTGCAGCGAACCGGTGATGACCGGGCCGCCGGCCTGCGTCGCTGGCACTCACCGTGAGCAGGTCCTCGGGCGACAGCAGCAGCACCGCAGACGCCTTGACCGGCGCGCCGGATGTCGGTGGTGCGCGCGCTCTTGTCGGGTTTGCCGCAGGCGGCCAGAGCGGCCGTGGCGAGGATCACGATGAGGGTGTGGCGCATGGTCGAACGGGGGCCCGGCCGTGGTGGCCTGTTGGGTGTGCATCAAAGTCGATAGCGTACCCGGGACGGCCGCGTCGGGCAGCTCACCTGCGACGAAGGGGCCATTTGACGGCGCGAGCCGCGATTCGGCAGGTCCGGCGTGCCGACGGGCGCGCGTCCAGAACTCCAGCGCCGACAGGGCTTCGCCGCGCCCCTTGCCCTGGCCCGGACGCTCAGTCCGGGCGCAGACGGCCGTCGCCGGACGGGGCCTGCGACCCCCCGGGTGCGTCGAAATGCTCGTCAGGGGCCGTGAGCGCTGTTTCCATCCAATAACTCCACGGCCCTGCCGGCGCAGACCGGGCAAGCTCGAGCTCGCGCTGCGAGACCAGTTCGTCGAAGCTCTCGGCACTGGCGTCCACCGCACGGCCGACGGCGCGTTGCTCCTCGTTGCCGAAGTGAACCGCGATGCGACGGCATGCCGCCTTGTAGAGCTGCGACACCCTGGACGGGCTCACCTGAAGGACATCGGCAAGCTCGGTGGGCGTCATGCCGATCCCGAGGTAGGCATCGATCACCTGGCGTTCGCGCTCGGGCAGCGTGGCGAAGAACTTCTCCAGCCGGCGCAGCACGATCGCGGTGTCGACGCGGGCCTCGACCTCGTCTGCCGATGTCGCCGAAGACGGCGGCCCCGCGCGATCCTGCGGCTCGCCGTCGTCAATGAGGCTCTCCGTCTGCACCAGCTGCGCCGCCTGGTCGAGCAGAGCGATTTCGTCGACCGCGACGCCACAGACCCCGTGCAGTTCACCGAGGGTGGGATCGCGGCCGTGACGCGAGCGCCAGCGCTCACGTGCGATCTGCACGACCTTCAGCCTGCGCCGTTGCGAGCGCTCCAGGTGATCCATCTGGCGCAACTCGTCGAGCATGGCTCCCCGCACCCGCATCCTGGCGTAGCGGACGAACGCCTCCCTGGCCTCTTCGCTGTCGGTGTCACCCGGCCACTTGAAGGCCAGGGCAGCCTGCGCCACGGCGATCAGGCCGACCTGGATCAGGTCGGCTTTTTCCACATTGGACGGCAGCCGCCGCATCATCGAACCGGCTTGCTTCCGGACCCATGATTCGTTGCGCGCAATGAGTGCCGAGCTGACACCTTGCATGGAAATCATGGCGCCGATTCTGAGCCCAGTCCGGCGTCGATGCGGAGCGCCGGCCGTGCAGGATTCCAGGATCGCCTCGATTCAGGACGCCAGCGGCATGCTGTGCCACCAAAGGCGGCACTCCTTGCAGAGGTCGCCGGCAAACTCGGCCTGAAGGACGCCGTCGAGGACCATCCGGGGCAGAGGATCCCCTGGGTTTCGCGCGATCAGGTTGGTTCCGGTGGACCCAGCCCAGATCCGGAACAGCTCCTCGGAAGCCACCTGGTAGGTGACGTGCCAGTGAGCGATGCCGCCGCTCGCGGTGGACGCCAGTACCTCGTAGCCGAGCTGAACATCCTCCTGGAGCTTCACGCGGCACCAGTAAGCGGCGAGTTCGGTATGGCCGCGCTGCACGGCGAACGGTGTGTTGCGGTATACGCCATCGGCCGTGAACAGCGCGGCGAACATGGCGTCATCCCGGCGCTCCCAAGCCGCCTTGTAACCTTGCATGAAGCGTTCGATGTGCATGGTGCTCCCTTCGGCCTGCCCGGGCGTCTCGGCGGTTGCCAACCGCAAGTGTCCTTGAAATCGAGTCGTCTTCGGCTTCACCGTGGCCCCAAGACAGTGATGTCCCCTGAGTCCCAAGCAGAAGTGCCCCTCTTGATGCCGAGCGTACGCGATCTTCGGCAGCCCGCGATGGCGTTGCGTGGCGCCGGCTATCCTGCGTTTGGTTGGCCGTGATCAAACCGGCGGGGTGCCGATGACATAGGATGGCTCTCGAGTGGCGCAAGTGCGTGGATCGACGCGCGGTCGGCGCCGCTGGCGTCTGGATGCTGCAATGCCCCCCGCTTCGAGCGCGCAGTTGACTTTCCTGGCCCCCTCGCCCGACACGGCGGCGAGCGAACTGCGTTGCTGCGGCAGCTGGTCGACTCACACGATCGCGGATCTGGACCAGCGCCTGGCCGAAGTCGACTGGCCGCACAGCGGCGAGATCATCGTCGACGGGTCCGGCATCACCGTGCTCGATACGTCCGGCGCCTGGCTCCTGCACCGAACGGTTCGCCAGTGCGCAGCGCGCGGCTGCGTCGTCCGCCTGCAGGGCTTGCGAACGGAATTCGCCGCAGCTGCTGCAGTTGCTCGCGGCCCGCGAGATCCCGCTGGAAGCGCCCGCCGCCCATCCGCCGCCCTGGCTCGCGCGCATCGAACGACGTGCGCGGTCGGTCGTCGCCGGCACCCAGGGCTACCTGGCGTTCGTCGGCGAGAGTGCGCTCGCACTGCGGGGTGCTCTGCGGCATCCGCGCCGCCTGCGCTGGCGGCCGATCCTGCACAACGTGCAGACCGCGGGCGTCGATGCGCTGTGGATCACCGGCCTGCTGTCGTTCCTGATGGGCATCGTGATCGCCTACCAGGGTGCCGATCAGCTGCAGCGCTTCGGCGCCAACATCTTCGTCGTGGACCTGGTCGCGCTGGCGATGCTGCGCGAGCTGTCGCCGCTGCTGACGGCGATCATCATCGCGGGGCGTTCCGGGTCCGCCTACGCGGCGCAGATCGGCACGATGAAGGTCACCGAGGAAATCGACGCCCTGCGCACGATCGGCGTCGGCGCGCAGGAGTTGCTCGTGCTGCCGAAGGTCATCGCGCTGGTCATCGTCATGCCGCTGCTCACCGTCTACACCGACGTCACGGGCGTGTTCGGCGGCATGGTGATGGCCAGCATCAAGCTCGACGTCGACTTCGGCGTGTTCATCGACCGCCTCGACGAGGCCGTCCAGCCGTCTTCGTACTGGACGGGCCTGGTGAAGGCGCCGGTGTTCGCGATGATCATCGCGCTGGTCGGCTGCTATCGCGGGTTCCAGGTCGGCGGTAGCGCGGACAGCGTCGGTGCGCAGACGACGCTCAGCGTCGTGCAGTCGATCTTTCTCGTGATCCTCGCCGACGCGCTGTTCTCCATCGTCTTCCTCTGGCTCGACCTCTGATGCAGGCCGCAGCGAACTCCCCGGGCCAGGACGTCGTGATCGACGTTCGCGGCATCTGCACGCAGTTCGGCGCCGCCGTCGTGCACGAGAACGTCGATCTCAGCGTGAACGCCGGGGAGATCTTTGCGCTCGTCGGCGGCAGCGGATCCGGCAAGTCCACGCTGCTGCGCGAGATCATCCTGCTGCAGCAGCCGGTGTCCGGATCCATCCGTGTCTTCGGCCACGAGGTCGTCGGCATGTCGGACGAGACGGCATTGCCGTTGCGCCGCCGCTGGGGCGTGATGTTCGAGCGTGGGGCGCTGTTCTCCGGGCTGACGGTCGCCGAGAACGTCGGCATGGTGCTCTCGGAGCACACGGACCTGCCGCCGCACCTGATCCGCGAAGTGGCCGCCGTCAAGATCGCGCTCACCGGCCTGCCCGCCGACGCCGGCCACAAGTACCCGAGCGAACTCTCCGGGGGCATGCGCAAGCGCGCTGCGCTCGCCCGTGCACTGGCACTCGACCCCGAACTGCTGTTTCTCGACGAGCCGACCGCGGGCCTCGACCCGCTGTCCGCGAGCGGCATCGACGAGCTCGTGCGCGGTCTGCGCGAAGGTCTGGGCCTCACGATCATGATGGTGACGCACGACCTCGACCTCATGTGGCGCGTGGCGGATCGCGTCGCCGTGCTGGGCAAGGGCAGCATCGTGGGCGTCGGCACGATGGCCGAGTTGTCGCGATCCGACGATCCGCTCGTCAGGCAGTATTTTCACGGGCCGCGCGGTCGCGCCGCGCTGGAGCAGGCATGGAATCGAAAGTGAAATTCGCCGCCGTCGGCGCCTTCGTCATCGTGCTGACCCTTGCGATGATCGGGGGCGCGCTCTGGCTGTCCAGCGGCAAGTACTACCGCAAGGCCTACGACACCTACGAGGCCTACATGACCGAGTCGGTGTCCGGCCTCAACCTGAACGCTCCGGTCCGCTATCGCGGCGTCGACGTCGGGCGCGTGCGCACGATCATGCTTGCGCCGGGCAACGTCGAGCAGGTCCGGCTGGTGCTCGATGTCGAGCGAGGCACGCCGGTCAAGGAGGACACGGTGGCCACGTTGCGGACACAGGGTCTGACCGGCATCGCGTTCATCGAGCTGTCCGCCGGCCACAGGGACTCGCCGGCGTTGCGCGCACGCCCGGGCGAGCCCTACCCGGTGATCGCGTCGGCGCCATCGCTGTTCGAGCACATCGAGACCGCGACGCCCGTGCTGCTGGCGAGCCTCGGCGCGCATGACCGAGAATCTGAACGCGCTGCTCGACGAACCCAACCGCCGCGCGGTGGGCGCCACGCTCGCCAACCTGGCCGTCCTGACGCGCACGCTTGCCGAGCGCTCGTCCGCCATCGACGCGCCGCTCGGCAATGCGGCGCGCACGTTGCGCAATGCGGAGCGAGTCACAGCCGAGCTGCCGCAGCTTGTCCAGCGCTTCGAGCGCACGGCCGACTCGCTCGAGCGCATGGCTGGCGAAGTCGTCGACGCCGCCACCAGCACGCGCGAAACGGTCGACAGCGCCCGAAGCACGCTCGAAGGCTCGCGCGCAGACATCATGCAGTTCACGGGGGTCACGCTGCCCGAAGTCCGCGACATGGTCGCCGAGCTGCGCGGATTGACGGCGACGATGCGCCGCGTCGTCGAGGACGTCGAGCGTCAACCTGGCGTGCTGCTGCAGGGACCGCGGCAGGCAAGGCGCGGACCCGGGGAGTGATCGACGATGCCTGAAATCCGTTCCACCCGCCCCTCCGATCCGCGACCGACGGTGGCCCCGTGCGGGAACCCGCCGGACCCGGTGCGCCGCGCGTTTCACTCATCCCTCGTGGCGACGCTGGCGCTGCTCGCCACGGGCTGCAGCCTTTGGCCACCGGCCCCGGTCGACGAGACGGTCCGGCACCTGCTCGACGCCAGGCCCACCATCGAGGCGCTGGCAAAGCGCGACCTCGTGCTCTCGGTGAGCCCGCCTCGCGCTGCGCCGGGCTTCGATTCGACAGCGATGGCGTATGTGCAGAAGACCCATGCGCTCGACCACTACGCCACGCACCGGTGGGCCGACACGCCCGCGCGCATGCTCGGCCAGCTGCTGACACGCACGCTCGAGGACACGGGCAGCTTCCGCGCCGTCGTTCAAGGGCCGACCGGCCTGCCAGCCGACCTTCAGCTGGAAACGGAGATCGTGCATCTGCGGCAGAGCTTTCTGGTGAAGCCGAGCCGCGTCGAGCTCACGCTGCGCGCCCAGCTCGTCGCCATCCCCGCCCGGCGCGTGCTGGCAACGCGTTACATCGAGGTCGTCGAAGACGCGCCCTCCGACGACGCCGCGGGAGGTGTGGCCGCGGCGAACGCCGCCGTCTCACGCGCGCTCGCACAGGTGGCGGCGTTCTGCGTGGACGCATCTGCCGGCCTGCGCCCCCCGCCCGCGCGCTGACGAACATGGGCGCGGCTTGCACCCTGCCCGTGGCCGTCAAAACGCCGTCTCGATGCCCTTCAAGGCCTTGTTCCCAGACGACCGCGCCGTCGCCATGAGTTCATCCGACCATCGCAGCCCTCTCGTTCATCACCGTACGCGTCGCCGCTGGCTCGGCCTCGCCGCCGCCGCTGCCGCGTTGGGTCCGGTTGCGTGGTCCGGAAGCGGACTGGTGGCCACTGCGCGCGCCGCCGGTGCACCGCTCATGCGGCGCATTCCCTCCACCGGCGAGGCAATGCCCGTGATCGGGCTCGGCAGCTGGATCACGTTCAATGTCGGCAACGACGCTGCCGCGCGCGACGCCTGCACGGACGTGGTCCGCGCGTTCTTTGCCGATGGCGGCCGGATGATCGATTCGTCGCCGATGTACGGCTCGTCGCAGGCCACCATCGGCCACGCGCTGGCGCAGATCGGCCGTCCGGCAACGTTGTTTTCGGCGGAGAAGGTATGGGTCGGCGACATCGGGCGCGGCGCGGCGCAGATGGAGGCATCACGCGCCCACTGGGGCGTGCAGCGCTTCGACCTGATGCAGGTCCACAACCTGGTCGCATGGCAGGGGCACCTGCCGCGGCTGTTCGAGATGAAGGCGGCCGGCCGACTGCGCTATGTCGGCATCACCACCTCGGAAGGACGACGGCATGCCGAAATCGAGCAGGTGATGCGCACGCAGCCGATCGACTTCGTTCAGGTCACCTACAACCTGCTCGACCGCGAGGTCGAGCAGCGCATCCTGCCGCTGGCGCAGGAGCGCGGCATCGCCGTCATCGTCAACCGGCCCTTCCGCGAGGGTGCGCTGCTGCGGCAGCTCGCACGCCACCGCCTGCCGGCTTGGGCCGCGGAGGTCGACAGCGAAGCCTGGGCACAGGTCGCGCTGAAGTTCATCGTCGCGCACCCTGCCGTGACCTGCGCGATTCCTGCAACGAGCCAGCTCGCGCACTTGCGCCAGAACATGGCCGCCGCGCGCGGCCGCATGCCCGACGCGGCGCTGCGCGAGCGCATGGCGCGCGACGTTGCCGCGCTGTGATGCGCAGGGTGAGTCCGTGAGCGCGTGGTGGGCGGAATGGTCGACATATCGGCCGTCCGACTTCCTGATGTTTTCGCCACGCATCTACTGGCGGCTGTTCGAATCCCTGAACGAAGCGTGGTGGCCTGCGCAACTGTTGTTCGTCGGTGTGCCGCTGGCCTGGCTCGCAGGGGCCCGCCGCCGTGCGGGCCAACGCGGGGCTCTCGCGCTGCGCGGCGCCGCGCTGTTCCTCGCGGTGAGCTGGTGGATCGTGGCCTGGTTCTTCCTGCAACTGCGCTACGCGCCGATCAACTGGGCCGCGAGCGGCTTCGCGGTCGCTTTCGCGCTGCAGGGCGTCGCGCTGTTGTCGCTGGCAATGAGCGGCCACGTGCTCGGCGAGAAGCGCGCCGCGCGCCAAGGCGTGGGCATCGTGCTCGTCCTGTGGGGGCTGCTCGGCCACCCGTTGCTGGCGCCGGCCATTGGCCGACCGTGGACCCAGGCCGAGGTGTTCGGGCTGGCCCCGGATCCGACGGCGATCGGTACCCTGGGCGTCCTGCTGCTGCTGGACGCTCAGACGCCGGGCGCGCGTCTGTTGCTGCGCGTTCTCTGGTTCGTGCCGATGTCGTGGTGCGCGCTCAGCGCCGCGACGTTGGCCACGATGGACTCGCCGCAGGCGTGGGTGATGCTGGTCGCGATGCTGCTGGCCGCGGCAGGTGCGCTCCGCTCAGGCTGACAGGCGCGCCGCCGCCGGCATGCGCTCTTCGAGCAAGGCCGCCTTGAAGGCGACACCCTGGCGCGCGAGGCCCATCGCAAACCTGGCCAGGGCCGGCATGGCACGCTGGGGTGCCGGACCCGATTGGTCCCCTGCCCCGACCCGGATGCCCGTATCCTCCGACCGCGCGGCGCCGAGCGGACTGCCCGGTGAACGAACCACGCCACCCAACCGGAGTCGACGATGAATCCAAACGAGGCCGACCTGCTGGTCGACATCCGCGACGGCGTGGCCACGCTGACCATGAACCGTCCCGAGCGGCTGAATGCGCTGTCGCAGTCGATGATCGATACCGCGATCGCTGCGCTCGAACGCTGCGCCGGCGATCCGGGCGTCGGCTGCATCGTGCTCACGGGCGCTGGGCGAGGTTTCTGCGCCGGCGGCGACGTCACCGCGATGGGCAGCGGGCCGAACAGCGGCCTGACGCTCGAGCAGCAAGTCGACCGGCAGCGCGCGATCCATCGCTTCGCCGGCCTGTTGCACTCGATGCCCAAGGTCAGCATCGCAGCGATCAACGGCCCTTGTGCCGGCGCCGGCATGGGGTTGGCGCTGGCCTGCGACCTGCGCCTGGCGGCCGACGATCGCCAGGTTCACCACCGCCTTCGCCAAGGTCGGGTTCAGTGGCGACTTCGGCATCACCTGGCCGCTGGTTCGCACTCTCGGGGAGGCCAGGGCCAAGGAGCTGCTGTTCCTGTCGGATGTGCTGACGGCGCAGCAGGCTCTGGACCTGGGCCTGCTGAACCGCGTGCTGCCGGCCGCCGAGCTGATGCCGGCGGCGATGCAGCTGGCCACCCGCATCGCGCAAGGCCCGCGGGTGGCCTACCGCTACATGAAGGAGAACGTGCACGCGGCGTCGATCGAGAGCTACCAGTCGCTGCTCGACCGCGAGGGATTCACGCAACGTCGCAGCGCCGACACCGCCGACCACCGCGATGGTGTGGCCGCCTTCATCGAAAAGCGCGCCCCGAGATTCACCGGTGGTTGAGGCGGGAGCCCGCAGGTGCGCATCCGTCGGATCGTCTTCGCCGGTCGGGACCTGAAGACGTTTCGGACCCCTGTTGAAGCGGGCGCTGCTGCCCGGCGCGCTGGCGACCGATGCCGAGACACGGCGACGGCGTCGCCCCAAGGAATACTTATGCTTTGCTGATGCCAGCACCGCTAATCTGATCGGCATGGGTCACACCGACGCCTTGCGCATGCGCAGCACGACTCTTGCCGGCTCGTGGCCGGCCGTCGTGGCGTGGGCCATGGGCTGGGCCGGCCTGATGCTCATGGACGGCCGGGTCGACCTCGCCAACCTGGCCATGCTGCTGGTGCTGAGTTCGGCCGTCGCGTCGCTGTGGCTGCCGGTCTCGGCTTCGTTGGCGTCGAACACCGTCGCCGTGATGGCGTTCAACTGGACGTTCGTTCCACCGCGCGGAACCTTCGCCATCGATCTGCGCCAGCATGCCCTCCTGCTGGGTGCGATGCTCTTGGTGAACTCGATCATCGCCGCGCTGATGGCCGCACAGCGACGGCAGTCGCGCCGGGCCGAGCGGCACGCGATGCAGGCCGAGCAGTTGCGGACCTGGGGCGACACGCTGCGCGATGCGATCGATCCGCTGGCCCATGTGGGTGCCCTGCACGCCGCGCTCACCGGGATCTCCGGTGGCCCGGTTGCCGTGCTGGTGCTCAAGGACGGCACGCCGCCTGGCAACGACGACGCGGCCGCGCTGCGGGTCGGCGAGGCCGACGCCGATCAACTCGCCGGGCTGTGGCACTGTCTGCGCCAGGGGCAACCACTCGGGCCCGGCACCGGACGTTTCCAGGATCTGTCGGACTGGTACCTGCCGCTGCGGGGACGCGGCGCCAGCCTCGGTGCCGCGGTGCTCCGCGGTCACGGCATCGAACGTGCCGACCCGCACCTGCGCGACCACGCACAGGCCCTGTGTGACCAGCTGGGCCTGGCGCTGCAGCGCGCGCTGGCTGGACGTGAGGAACAGCGCATACGGGAACAGGCGCAGGTTCAGGGCGTCCGCAACGCGCTGCTCGCCGCGATCTCGCACGACTACCGCACCCCTCTGGCCACGATCATGGGCGCGGCATCGTCGCTGGAAGAGCAGGCCGAGCGCCTGTCCGCCGAACAGCGGCTGCGCCTGGCGCGCACCATCGTCGACGAGGCTGCCCAGCTCAGTCGCTTGACCGACAACACGCTGCAGCTCGCGCGTCTCGACGCGCCGGGGGTGACGCTGCGTTGCGACTGGGAGTCGGCCGAAGAGATCGTCGGCACGGCGCTGCGACATGCGCGGCGGCGCGATCCGACGCGCCGCGTGCGAGCGCGGCTGGAACCCGACCTGCCATTGCTTTGGTGCGATGCGATGTTGATGTCGCAGCTGCTCGACAACCTGGTCGACAACGCGCTGAAGTACAGCCCGCAGGAGTCGCCGGTCGAGATCCTGGTCCGCCGGCAGTCCGAGCAGGTGGTGCTGGCGGTACGCGACCGCGGTCCCGGCATTGCGCCGGCCTGGCGGAGCGCGTCTTCGAGGTGTTCCACCGCGGCGCCGAGTCGATGCCGGGCGGCACGTCGGCAGCGGGCGACCAGCTCGCCGTCCGACCGGGTGCGGGTGTCGGCCTTGCCGTCTGCCGCGCCATCGCGCGCGCGCACGGCGGCGAGCTGCGGCTGCGGCCGCGCGGGCACGGCGGCTGCAGCTTCGAGTGCGTGCTGCCGATCCGGCAGGCGCCGCAGCAGCCGACCGAAGAGGTGCCCGAGGCATGACGTTGCGCGTGCTGCTGGTCGAGGACGACCGCGAACTGCGCAAGACGCTGCGCGACGCGCTGATCGTCGAAGGCCACGAGGTGCTGACGGCGGCGAGCCTGTCGGAAGGGTTGGCGCTGGTGATGCATGCGGCCGGCCCGGCAGGTGCCGCGGGCGAGCCAGGCATCGAGCTGGTGATTCTCGACCTTGGCCTGCCGGATGGCGATGGCGAAGCCCTGCTCGCCGCGCTGCGGCACAGGCACTCGATTCCGGTGCTGGTGATCTCGGCGCGCCACGCCGAAGGCCAGAAGATCCGCCTGCTCGACGCCGGGGCGGACGACTACCTCGTCAAGCCGTTCAGCATCGGCGAGTTGCTGGCCCGGATGCGCGTCGCGCTGCGCCACCGCGGCACCACGGTGCAGGCGGCGCAGACACGTTACCGGCATGCCGGCCTGAAGGTCGAACTGGCCCGTCGGCTCGTGATTCGCGACGAGCAGGCGGTGCACCTGACGCCCACCGAGTTCAGGCTGCTCGCTCGGCTGGTGCGCAGTGCCGGGCAGGTGGTCACGCACCGCCAGTTGCTTGCCGATGTCTGGGGCGCGGAGTTCGTCGAGCACACGCATTACCTGCGCCTGTACATGGGCCAGCTGCGCGCCAAGCTCGAGGCCGATCCGGCCGAGCCCACGCTGCTGCTGACCGAGCCTGGTGTCGGCTACCGCCTGGTCGAGCCCGACGAGTGAGACGACGCGGGACGCTTATGCGTTCCTGATGCGCTTGCGGGCAGGCTCGGGGCTCCAGCCACTGCAAGGCCTTGCGCATGACGAGCCCACGACCCTCCGCCTCGGCGGCGACCGAGCCATCGACGGCCCCTGCGGCCGACGGACCGCGCCAAGGATGGCCAGCCCTGACGCTCGGCGCGATCGGCGTCGTCTACGGCGACATCGGCACCAGTCCGCTGTACACCGTCAAGGAGGTGTTCGCACCGGCGACGGGCGTGCCGCTGGACGCGGCCCACCTCGTCGGCGCCGTGTCCTGCATCCTCTGGGCGCTGATGCTCGTCGTGACGCTCAAGTACGTGATCCTGATCCTGCGCGCCGACAACCGCGGCGAGGGCGGTGGCCTGGCGCTGACGGCGCTCGCCACGCAAGCGGTCGCCGGCAAGCCCGCGCTGCGGCGGGCTTTGCTGTTGCTCGGCGTCTTCGGCGCGACGCTGTTCTATGGCGACAGCGTGATCACCCCGGCGATTTCCGTGCTCGGGGCGATGGAAGGGTTGGAGGTCGCGACGCCCGCGCTCAAGGCCTACGTGGTGCCGGCGTCGCTGGCCGTGTCTGCTGGCGTTGTTCGTGGTGCAGCGTTTCGGCACCGCGGCTGTCGGACGCGTGTTCGGCCCCATCATCACGCTGTGGTTCGCGACGCTGGCCGTCAGCGGCGTGATGCACATCGCCGCGCAGCCGGCCATCCTGGCTGCGCTGAATCCGCTGCAGGCACTGCAGTTCCTGGCGGCTCGCGGCTGGCACGTGTTCGCCGCCGTGGGCGCTATCGTGCTGGCGCTGACGGGTGCCGAGGCGCTTTACGCCGACATGGGGCACTTCGGGCGTCGCCCGATCCAGATCGCGTGGACCGGCCTGGTGTTGCCCTCGCTGGCCTTGAACTACATGGGCCAGGGCGCGCTGCTGATGGCCGACCCGGGCGCGATCGAGAACCCGTTCTACCGGATGTTTCCTCCTGCGCTGGTCTGGCCTGCGGTGGCGCTGGCCACGCTGGCGGCCATCATCGCGTCGCAGGCGGTGATCTCGGGTGCCTATTCGATGACGCGCCAGGCGATCCAGCTGGGCTTCCTGCCGCGCATGAGCATCAGCCACACCTCGGCGCATGCAGCCGGGCAGATCTACCTGCCGGCGGTCAATTGGGCCTTGCTGGCCAGCGTCATGGCGGCCGTGCTCCACTTCGGCAGTTCGTCGGCGCTGGCGGGGGCGTACGGGATCGCCGTGAGCCTGACGATGATGATCACGACCGTGCTGGCCTACTTCGTCGTGCGGGTCGGCTGGGGACTGTCGGGCGCGGCGGCAGCCGGCGCGACGGCCTTCTTCCTCGCCTTCGACACCTTGCTGGTGGCCGGCTGCGCGGTCAAATTCGTCGACGGCGGCTGGTTTCCGCTGGCCCTCGGCTTGCTGCTGTTCGTCGCCATGAGCACCTGGTTTCGTGGCCGAGAGCTGGCGCTGGACACGATCCGCCGCGACGGCGTTGAGCTGCAGCCGTTCATCGAGGGCCTGGGGTCGCAGGAGGTCAACCGTGCGTCCCGCGTCGCGGTCTACGCCGTGGCCGACCCGACCACGGTACCGCAGGCCCTGCTGCACAACCTGAAGCACAACCAGGTGCTGCACGAGCGCAACGTCGTCGTCACGGTTCGCTTTCGCGAGGTGCCCTGGGTGGGCGTCGAGGAGCGCACCCGGGTCGAGGCACTGGGGAACGGCTTCTGGCGCGTGGCGCTGAACTTCGGCTTCATGGACACGCCGGACGTGCCGACGGCGCTCGAGCTCTGCAAGGCGCAGGGCCTGGCGATCCCGCTCTTCGAGACCAGCTACTTCCTGAGCCGCGAGACCATCGTGCCAACCCCCGGCGCGGGCATGGCGCAGTGGCGCGAAAAGCTGTTCGCCGCGATGAGCCGCAATGCGGGAAGCGTCGTCGAGTATTTCAGGCTGCCCAACAACGCGGTCGTGGAGCTCGGGACACGGGTCCAGATCTGACGTTCGATGGCAACCCGCTGCCGGGCTTCATGACCGGGCCGATGGGCGCCTCCAGACCACGCGGGACAAACAGCCCCGTGAGCCGTCTCAGCGCGCTACGCGCGCGGCCACAACCATATCGAGCGCGCCCTCTCCGCGCGCGATCGCGGCGTCGAACATCGCAGCGATGGCCGGCGTGACGAACAGCTCCGTGCCGCCACGGGCGGCCTCTTCCATCATCAGCCGCAGGTCCTTGCGCGCCATCGCGAGTTCGAAGGACGGTGCGGCGACGTCGGCCGATTCGATGCGCGCCGCCCGCGCGGGCAGGGTCTGGCCCGGGTTGAAGTGCTTGAACAGCGAGAAGGCCTCGGCGGTGGGGATGCCCAGCGCATGCGCCAACCGGTTGACGTCGGCGAGCACGCCGAGGATGCCGATCAAGGTCATGTTGCCGAACAGCTTGAACGCCGCTGCGCGCGACGGATCCTCGCCCAGGTAGACGACCTGGCCGGTCATCCTCTTGAGCTCGGGCAGCAGGGCGTCGTGACGCGCCTGCGCGCCCGAGACCAGCATCAGGCCGGTGCCCTCGGCCGCGTTGGCCGGGCCCATGAAGACCGGCGCATGCACGAAGGTGCGGCCGCGCGCCTCCCAGCGCGCCACGCGCTCGCCGGTGGGCCGTACGGCGGTGGTCGTGTGGTCGACGATCCAGGTGCCGGCTGGGATCGCGGCCGCCAGCGGCTCGAGCACGGCGTCCACCGAGGCGTCGTCGGACAAGGACAGGTGAAGACGCTCGGTGCCCACCAGCGCCGCGGCCGGGTCATCGAATGCACGTGCACCATCGGCCTCGAGCTTGCGCGCTTTGGCGGCGCTGCGGTTCCACACGTTCACCTCGTGGCCATTGGCGCGCAGGCGGCGTACGAAGCCCGAGCCCATCAGGCCGGTGCCGAAGAAAGCGATCTTCATGGGGGGTCTCCTTTGGAAGTCATGCGCCACGATACCCGCTTGGGGGCGCACCGTCTTCCCGGGGCCGCCCACGCGAGGCGAGCCGGGTCGAGCGCCGTCAACGATCAATACCGTTGCACTTGGCTCATGTATTGCATCATTTTGATGTTTGTGGCACGAACAAGGGCGATAATTTGATCATCTTGATCTTGTCGGATGGGTCATGCACATCGAAAAGCGCTTCCTCACGAACATGAACCGGTGCTACTCGGCCACCCATATCGAGGTCGGATGGCCAGACCCGCATCCTGTTGGCCACCGAGGGCGAGGGCCCCTGCCTGGCCTGGGCCGGGCCGGACTACGACCAGCCTCACACCGTGTGGGACGGGCCGGGCGGCACCATGTCGATGGTGCCCATCCCCGGCACCAACGGTGAATTCCTGGCCGTGCAGAAGTTCTTCAAGATGTTCCAGTGGGAAGAGGCCAAGCTGGTGCACGTCAAGTCCGCGGCCGATGGCAGCTACCAGGTCACCGACGTCCTGCACTTGCCCTATATCCACCGCTTCGACCTGCTGCCGGTGGATGGGCGCCTGTACTTCATCGGCTGCACGCTGGCCACCACCAAGGAGTCGCGAGAAGACTGGTCCAGCCCCGGCAAGATCTTCGTGGGCGAGTACCGGGGTCCGGGCCCCTTGCAGGTGTCCGTGCTGAAGGACGGACTGACCCAGAACCACGGCTACAGCCGGCTCGAACGCGACGGCCGGGTGAGCAGCCTGGTGACCTGCCGGGAGGGTGCCTTCGAGGTCACGCCGCCGCAGCAGCCGGGGGCAGCCTGGACCGTTCGGCAGTTCATGGACTGGCCGATCAGCGACATCGCCGCCATCGACATCGACGGTGATGGCGAACTCGAGTTCGCCACCATCGAGCCCTTCCACGGCTCGCACTTCCGGGTCTACAAGCGGGTCGGCGGCGCTTACCGGAAGGTGTATGAACATCCCGAAGTCAGCGAGTTCTATCACGTGGTCGTCGGCACCACGCTGGCCGGCAAGCCGGTGTTCGTGGGCGGCTGCCGGCGCGGCAGGCAGCAGCTCTTCTATGTGCATGCGCTGCAGAACGCGCCCGGGCTGCTGCAGGCGGAGGTCATCGAAGAAGGCGTGGGCCCGAGCAACGTGCACGTGATGCACGAACCCGGGCGCGACATCATCGTCAGCGCCAACCGCGAGAAGGCCGAAGCCGCGCTGTACATCGTGACCTGAGCCGCTGCAGCACACGGAGGAAAGGCGATGAAGAACCCCATAGGCATCTACGAGAAGGCCTTGCCCAAGGAACTGGGCTGGCCCGAGCGCTTCCGCGCGGCGCGTGACGCCGGCTACGACTTCCTGGAGATCTCGGTCGACGAGACCCCCGAGCGCATGGCGCGGCTGGACTGGACGCTGGCCGAGCGGCTGGCCTTCTTCAAGGCCTCGCGCGAGGCCGGCGTGCCGGTGCCTTCGATGTGCCTGTCGGGCCACCGCAAGATCCCCTTCGGCAGCGCCGATGCGGCGGTACGCGCCCAGGCCGCCGAATTCATGCACAAGGCCATCGTCTTTGCCGGCGACACCGGCATCCGCGTGATCCAGCTCGCCGGCTACGACGTGTACTACGAGCCGACCACGGCCGATTCACGCGCCCGCTATGTCGAAGGCATGCAGCGTGCGCTGGAGGTGGCGGCCCGACACCAGGTGATGCTGGCGCTGGAGATCATGGACACCCCCTTCCTGAACTCCATCACGCAAGTACCTCGCCCTGAAGAAGCAGCTGCCCTCGCCCTGGTTCTGCGTCTACCCCGATCTGGGCAACCTCACCGCCTGGGGCAACGACGTGGCGGCCGAGCTGACCGCGGGCATCGACCACATCGTGGGCGTGCACGTGAAGGAATCCAGGCCCGTGGGCCCGGGCTTTGCCGGCGCCTTCCGCGATGTGCCCTTCGGCGAAGGCAGCGTCGATTTCGTCGGCTGCTTCAGGACCCTGCACGGACTGGGCTACGCCGGGCCCTTCCTGGTCGAGATGTGGACCGAGAAGGCCGCCGACCCGCTGCTGGAGATCCGCCGCGCCCGCGAATGGGTCGGCGAGCGTCTGCGCGCATGGGAGGCTACACATGAATCTGCAAGACCTGAAGCAGCAGGTGCTGCACGCCAACCTGGAGCTGCCGCGGCTGGGGCTGGTGTCCTTCACCTGGGGCAACGTCAGCGCGCGCGACGCCGCCAGCGGCGCCATCGTGATCAAGCCCAGCGGCTGCCCTACGAGTCGATGACCGCCGACGACATGGTGGTGGTGGATCCCGACGGCCGCGTGCTGCGAAGGCACGCGCAGAGCCGTCGTCGGACCTGGCCACGCACCTGGAGCTGTACCGCAGCTTCCCGGCCATCGGCGGCGTCGTCCACACGCATTCCAACTGGGCGACGGCCTGGGCGCAGGCCTGCCGCGAGATTCCGGCATTGGGTACGACGCATGCCGACTACTTCTGTGGCGCCATCCCGTGCACCGGCCGTGCTCGGCGAGCGCAGACACGCGGCGACTACGAGCGCGAGACCGGCCTGGCCATCGTCGCTGCGCTTCCAGCGAAGGGCGCCATCGACCCGCTGCAGATGCCGGCCGTGCTGGTGGCCAACCACGGCCCCTTCGTCTGGGGGCCCGACGCCGAGGCGGCGGTGCACAACGCCGCCGTGCTGGAGCTCACGGCGCGGATGGCGTTCCTGACGCTGCAGCTGAACCCGGGCTGCCCGCCATGCCGCACGCACCTGCTGGAAAAGCACTTCTCTCCGCAAGCACGGCCCGGGCGCCTACTACGGGCAGACGCCGGACGGCGCGCGGCACCGGCGCCGCCCTGACGGCCCCTATTCCTCCGGCACGCGGTAGCACCGTCAGGCCGGACGCCTTCAGCTCCTCGCAGAAGGCCACCGGCGTCATCCAGTCCGTCACCAGCAGATCCACGCGGCTCAGCGGGCAGGTCAGGAAGCTGGAGACGCAGTTCATCTTGCTGTGGTCGGCGACCACCACGACCTTGTCGCTGGAGTTCTCGATCATGGCCTTGTTGACGCTGGTCTCGAGCTGCACGGCGGTCGTGCAGCCGCGCTTGATGCTCACGCCGTTGATGCCCAGCACCGTGAGGCTCGAGAAGATGCTCTGCAGGCTGGCGATCGTGACGCTGCCGACCAGCGAGCGCGACTGCGGCCGGTAGTCGCCGCCGAGCAGGATCAGCTCGATGTTGGGGTCCAGGTCGAGCAGCAGGCAGGCCGCGTTGTTGGTGACGACCCGCACCTTCTTGCCCTTCAGGTGGCGAACGACCTCGAGCGTCGTCGAGCCGGCATTCAGGAACACGGTCTCGTTCTCGGAGACGAGCGAGGCCATGTACTTGCCGATGAGCGTCTTCTCCTTCTTGGCCGTGTGGTCCTTGGTCTCGAAGATCTCCTCGAAGCCGAGGTCGGAGATGCGAGATCGCGCCGCCCCGCGTGCGTTGGAGCAGCTTGTCCAGCGCCAGCGTGTCGAGGTCGCGCCGGATCGTGATCTTGGAGACGCCGAACTCGGCCGCCAGCTCCTCGGCCGAGACGGACTTGCGCTGGTAGACCATCTCCAGGATCTTCTTGTGCCGGTAGTTCGACACCGCCATCACCGAGCGCTTGCGCGACTTCCTTCATGTCCGCCGCCTGCTTGTCGTCATTCGAAGAGTTGCCCGGAGCGTCGGGCGCCGCCAGCGCGTCGTAGACGGCGCGCGCAGCGCGCCGCTGGCTGCGGTACACGTCGCCGGCGGCCGGGTCGGGTTCGCAAGCGGCCGGGCGGCTCGCGCTGCGGACAGGCGCGCAAAGGCCGCGGCGTGGCTGGCGGCCAGGCCGGTGGCCACGGCGCCGGCGATCCAGGCGCCGTGCGACGTGGCTTCGTTGCCGCCGAAGCGCAGCAGCGGCCGCTCCAGCACGTCGCACTGGATCTGGTTGAACAGCGCCGAGCGCGTCATGCCGCCCGAGACATGACCGATGGCCACCGGGCCGCAGAGCTGCTCCACCGCGTCGAGGCCTTCCTTCAGCTCGATGGCGATGCCCTCCAGGATCGCGCGCAGCCATTCGCCGCGCGTCGTGCTCAGGCTCAGGTTGCAGACGGCCGCGCGCGCCGCGGGTCCCAGTGCGGCGAGACCGGCACCCTTGAAGTGCGGCAGCAGCAGCAGGCCGTTGCAGCCCGCAGGCGCCTGCTGCGGCCTCGACGGTCCAGTTGCGCCATGGCGGCAGGGTCGTCGGCGTCCAGGCCGCAGCGAGCTCCTGAACCAGCGGTGCACCGCGCCCGAAGTCAGCATCGCGGCCTCGACGATGTAGGCGCCCGGCACGGCCGAGACGTTGCACGACACGCGCATCTGCTCGTCGAGCGCCGGCACATCGGCATGGCCGATGATGTAGGAGCCGGTGCCGGTGTTGGACCACCGCATGCCGCGGCGCCAACAGGCCCAGGCCGAGCGCCGCGCATTGCTGGTCGCCGCCGGCGCGACACCACCGGCAGACCGGCCGGCAGGCCCGTCTGCGCGGCCATCGGCCGGGGTCAGCCCGCCCACGACCGCGCCGGGGGCGACCAGGTCGCACAGCATGCGCCGGCGGCACGCCGAACAGCGCCAGCAGCCCGGCATCCCAGTGTCGCGTCTGCAGGTCGAGCAGGTTGGTGCGGCTGGCCAGGCTGTGATCGGTCACGAAGCGGCCCGTCAGCAGGAACAGCGCCCAGTCCTGCACCCCCAGCAGCTTGTGCGTGGCGCCCAGACGTCGGGACGGTGGCTGCCGCAGCCAGGTCATCTTGACGGCCGAGAAGACCGGCGAGATCTGCAGCCCGGTCTTGCGATAGACCACGGCGTCGTGGCTGTCGCGCATGGTCCTGCGCCAGGCCGGCGCTGCGCGTGTCCTGCCACATGATCGCCGGGTGCAGCGGCACGGCCGGCGGCATCCACGGGAATCACCGACGAGCGCTGCGCGGTGACCGAGATGCAGACCGGCTCGACGCCCAGGCCGGCAGCCGGCTTGCCGGCAACTGGCGAGCACGCTCGCCAGATGCTTGTGCCAGGAGTCCGGCGTCCTGCTCGACACGGCCTTGGCTCCAGGTAGCTCGGAGCGTTCTGGCGCTGGGCGACGTGCAGTGCGCAGCCGTCCTCGTCGTAGAGGATGGCGCGCAGGCTGGTGGTGCCGATGTCGACCACACCACGCCCTTCATGCGCTCGCCTCCGGCCGAATCCACGTCAGTCTCATCCCTTGACGGCACCTGCCGTCAGGCCGGTGATGATCTGCCGCGCCGCGACGAAGGTGAAGATCAGCGGCGGGATCGCGATCAGGCTGCCCAGGGCCATGATCTTGCCCCAGTCGACGCCGATGTCGGTGATGTACAGCGAGGCGGCGACGGGCAGCGTGCGCGTGGAGCGGTCGGTCAGCACGAGGGCGAGGATGAATTCGTTCCAGGCGATGCGGAAGGTGAAGATCGCCGCCGCCGCCAGGCCCGGCTTGATCAGCGGCAGCACGACCTTGTAGAAGACGCGGATCGGCCCGCAGCCGTCGATGGCTGCGGCCTCTTCGAGTTCGGGCGGCACCTGCAGCACGAAGCCATAGAGCAGCCAGATCGTGAACGGCAGGTTGACCGCCACGTACAGCAGGATCAGGCCCGGCAGGGAGTTGATCAGCCCGGCCCGGCTCCACAGCATGAACACCGGGACGGCGAGCACCGCCAGCGGCACGGTGCGCAGCAGCAGCGTCGCATAGGCGATGGCCGATGCGGCCGCGGAAGCGAAAGCGCGCCAGTCCATAGGCGCCATGCAGCCCAGCACCAGCGTGATGCGGTGGAGACGATGCCCACGACCAGGCTGTTGACAGGTAGCGCGCGAAGCTGCCCTCGCCCAGCACTTCGCGGTAGTTCTCCAGCGTGGGCGATGAAGATGAACTCGATGCCGGCATTGAAGATCTGCGTCTGGAACTTCAGCGAGGTCGCGAACATCACCACGATCGGCGTCACGCAGACGATGGCCAGCAGGATCAGCGCCGCGTAATGCGTGGCCACGAGGGCCGGCTGGCGGCGCTTCATCGCTCGCTCGTCCTTCAGCGGGTTGGACAGCCTGAGCGCGGCCCACGACAGTCCCGCCACCACCACCAGCAGCAGCACCGAGATCGCCGCCGCGCTGCCCAGGCGCTGGCCGACGAAGGCGGTCTTGTAGATGTGCAGCGACAGGATCTCGGTGCTGTCGCCCGGGCCGCCGAAGGTCAGGATGTAGATCACCTCCAGCACGCGGAAGGCGTCGATCAGGCGCATCAGCAGCGTGATCGCGATGACGTGCATCACCATCGGCAGCTTGACCCGCCAGGTGGTCTGCCACCAGCTGGCGCCGTCGATGCGCGCGGCCTCGAGCACCGCGATGTCGACGTTGGCCAGGCCCGGCGATCATCATGATGAAGACGAACGGCGTCCACTGCCAGATGTCGGCGATGATGATCGCGATGAACGCCGTGTGTCTCCTGCGCCAGCCAGCCCACCGGCGCGGCGCCGAACACGCCGATCAGCGCGTTGAGCAGCCCGAACTGCGCGTCGAACAGGTAGCGCCAGGTCAGCCCGACCGCGATCGGCGCGATCATCATCGGCAGGATGAACAGCGTGCGGAAGAAGGCCATGCGCGCGCAGTCGCCTTCGAGCGCCAGGGCCAAGGCGATGCCCAGCAGCATCTCGGCCACCACGCACACGCAGGCGAACATCAGCGTGGTGACGAGCGAGCGCCACACGGCCGGGTCGCGGAAGGCGGCGACGAAGGCTTCGGTGCCGACCCAGCTGCGCCTCGGCCCAGGGCGTGCCCATGCTCCAGTCGTAGAAGCCCAGCTGCAGCGCCGACAAGCAAGGGGACCATGCAGGCCACGGCCATCACCGCCACGGCGGGGCCGAGGTAGACCACGGGAACCCAGGAGGCGTGCGCATGACGTTCTCGAGGAGGTGCGGCGCTTGCGCCGCGGGCGCAGGCTTGCCGGTCGCTAGGCCTTGAGGTAGCCCCCGCGCTTCATGATGTCGGTGACCTTGGGCACCATGCCGTTGAGCGCGTCTTCGGCCGACTTCTTGCCCGTGAGGGCCTCGGAGACCGCCACGCCCAGGGCCTGGATGTTGATCTCGTCCCACTCGGCAATGATGGGCCGCCAGTCGAGATCGATGTACTCGATCTGCTGGCGCAGCGTGATGTACTCGGGGTACTGGCGCACCATCTCGCGGTCGGTGATGGTCGACATGCGGGAGGGGACACCGCCGACCTTGGCTACAGCCTGGTCCTGTGCTTTGGAGGTCAGCCATTGCAGCAGCAGGAACGCGGCGTCGGGGTTCTTGGCGTTCTTTGGAATCGCCAGACCCAAACCGCCCGACTGCGATGCGTTGATCGAACCCTTAGGGTGCAGCACGTAGCTCACCTGGCCCGCCGATCTTCGATACCGGCCGGGTTGTTCACCTGGCCGAAGATCAGTGTCGAGTCAAGATACATCGCGGCCTGTCCCTGCAGGAACGACGTGATCATCTCGCCCTGACCGAAGCCGGGAATGCCGATAGGGCCGGTGTCCGAGACGAGCTTCAGGAACTTCATGGCCTTGACGCCGGTGTCATCGTTGAAGTGGGGCTTCCACTTGTCGTCGAATATGCCGCCGCCCATCGGGTTCAGGTGCAGCAGCCAGGCGTGCACGCACTGGTGGCCAGCCTGGCCACGCGAGGTCAGCGCGCCGATGCCGGTCTTCTCCCGCACCACCGGCAGCAGCTTCTCGAACTCCACATAGGTGGTGGGCGGCTTCAGGCCGTGCTTTTCGAACAGGTCCCGCCGGTAGGCCAGGATGGAGGTCTCCGCGCCGTAGGGCAGGCCGTAGAGCTTGGCGCCCGGACCCGGCAGGTAGCCCCTCGGTCCGCCGACCAGGCCGATGTTTTCGACGTAGGGCTTGATCAGATCCTTGAAGTCGTACTCGGGGTCGGCCAGCGCCGCGTTTTTCAAATCGGCTCGATTTCGCGGATCAGGTTCTTCTTGACGTACTCGCTCTTCCACATCACGACGTAGCACACGAGGTCGTAGTCGCCGGACGGCTTGGCCATCTCGAGCAACTGCTTGTCCTTCATGCGCGCCATCGCCAGCCGGTCGGTCTCGACCTTGATGCCGGTCTGCCGGGTGAACTCCGGAAGCACCTTGAGCATGGCGTCGTAGTGCGGGTGCGACGGGATGCTCATCACCACCGTCTGCCCCTTGTACTTGGCGTAGCGGTCCTGCGCGTGGCCCAGCAGCGGCAGACCCGCACCCAGCAGACCCAGGGCGCTGCCGCCCGCCGTTTGGACAAATGTTCTTCTCTTCATCATTGGCTCCTCAGGTTTTGCCACATCACACGCGAATCCGTTGCCCGCTGGCCTTGTCGAACACATGCAAGGCCTGCGGATCCATGTCCAGGCCCACCGTCTGGCGCATCAGGTCAGCGCGCTGGCCGGGCACGACCGCCGTCACCCGGCCGTCACCCGCACCCACGAGCTTGCCCACCAGCAGCGATTCCATCCCCAGGTACTCCACCACGTCCACCTGCAGCTGCAGCATGGGCTGCCCGCCGGCCAGCCGCAGGGTCTGCGGCCGCACGCCGGCGATCAGGCTCTGGCCCTGCAGCCGCGCATCGGGCAGCGGGAAGGCAAAGCCCGGGCCCAGCAGGCGGGCCTGCTCGCCCTGCACCTGCACCTGCCCTTCGAGCAGGTTCATGCTGGGCATGCCGATGAAGGCGGCCACGAACAGGTTGGCCGGCTGGTTGAACACTTCCGACGGGGCGCCCACCTGCTGGATGCGGCCCTTGTCGAAGATCACGATGCGCGACGCCAGCGTCATGGCCTCGACCTGGTCGTGCGTGACGTAGATCGTGGTCTTGCCCAGCCGCTCGTGCAGCAGGGCCAGCTCGGTGCGCATGTGGGCGCGCAGCTTGGCGTCGAGGTTGGACAGCGGCTCGTCGAAGAGGAAGACCGACGGCTCGCGCACGATGCAGCGGCCGATGGCCACACGCTGCCGCTGCCCGCCCGACAGCTCCTTGGGCTTGCGCTGCAGCAGGTGCGTGATGTTCAGCACCGCGGCCGCTTCGTTCACGCGGCGCGTGATCTCGGTCGCCCCCACGCCCGCGAGCTCCAGCGCGAAGCTCATGTTGTGGGCCACGTCCATGTGCGGGTACAGGGCGTAGCTCTGGAACACCATGGCGATGTCGCGCGCCATGGGGGCGGTGTCGGTGACGTCCTTGCCGTTGATGAAGATGCGGCCCTCGCTCACGTCGTCCAGGCCCGCGATCATGCGCAGCGTGGTCGACTTGCCGCAACCCGATTCGCCCAGCAGCACCACGAACTCGCCCTGGTAGACGTCCAGGTCCAGGTCCTGCACCACACGCACCGTGCCAAACGCCTTGCCCACGCCCCTGAGCTGCAGGCCGATCTCCTGTGATCTCATCGCGATGTCTCGTTCGCTGATTCGGCTGGCGGCCGGCCGGGCCGCTCGGAGAGGGGAAGCCGGGCCGGCGTGTCACCGCCCGCCCGGTGCCTGCGCTACAAGAACGACGGAAACGGGAGGTCCGTCTCCTTGGTGAAGACGTCATCGAAGCCACGGTCGTAGTGGTATTCCATGTCGTCCTTGTTGTCGGGGTAGACGAACTTGCCGCCCACCTGCCAGATGTAGGGCTTGAACCCGTATTTCAGGCGGTCCTTCTTCATGTTCCACAGCATCGTGATCTCGGCCGGGTCGGCCATGAAGTTGGACCAGATGTCGTGGTGGTAGGCGATCACCACCTTGGTGTTCAGCGCCTCGGCCATGCGCAGGATGTCCGACGACGTCATCTTGTCGGTCACGCCGCGCGGGTTTTCGCCAAAGCTGCCCAAGGCCACGTCCACCACGTGCTCGTTGCCGTGCTTGGCGTATCCATTGGCGTAGTGCGAATCGCCACTGTGATAGAGGCTGCCGCCGGGCGTCTTGACGCAGGTAGTTCACCGCCACGTCGTCCATGTCCGGTGGCATCTTGCCCTTGGCCGTCTGGCCGGCTGGAATCGTCAGCGCCATGGTGCGGTCGAAGGCTTCGAGCACCACGATCTCCACGTCGCCCACCTTCACCACATCACCGGGCCGCACGGTGGTGATGCGCTCGCGCGGCACGCCCCACTTCAGCCACACGTCGGTGCTGGACTGCGGGCCGATGAAGGGCACCGTGGCCGGGCAGTTCTTCAGCACGGCAGCGGCGACGTTGATGTCGATGTGGTCGTTGTGCGTGTGCGTGGACAGCACGGCGTCGATCTGGCGGATACGCGAAGGGGTCGATGACGAAGGGCGATACACGCAGGTTGCGCTGCAGCTTGACGCAACCGGTCATGCGCGCCATCTGATGGTGCGGGTCCATCAGCGGGTTCTTCATGCTGCGCTTGCCGGTGCCGCACCACAGGTCGATGCAGATGTTCGTGTTGCCCTCGGTCTTGACCCAGATGCCGGTGCAGGCCAGCCACCACATCGCAAAGGTGCCGGGCTTCACGACCTCGCGCTCGATCTCTTCGTTGAGCCACGTGCCCCACTGCGGGAAGGTGCTCAGCACCCACGATTCCTTGGTGACTTCGTCCACTTTCGCCATTGCCCGCTCCTGTTCCCGCACAGTTCAAACGATCAAAATGATCAGAACTCTGGGGATAATATGACCCGATGTGGCAGGATGCAATATCAAAATGATCTGCAAGGTCGATCGGGATTGGTCTTTTTGATGCAGATCAAAGACCTCGAGCCTGCTGCGCCTGCGGTCGCCCGCTCGGGGATCGCCGCCCCGGCGGCGGACAATGCGCACCCAGCCCACAGGAGACATCCCGCATGACCATCAAGGCCATCATCTTTGACGTGGACGGCACCCTGGCCGATACCGAAGACGGACACCGCATCGCCTTCAACAAGACCTTCGAGCAGAGTGGCCTCGGCTGGCACTGGGACGTGCCGCTGTACGACCAATTGCTGGCAGTGACGGGTGGCAAGGAGCGCATCCGCTACTACCTGCGCGACTTTCTGCCGGGGTTTGCCAAGCCGGCCGACTTCGACGGCTTCGTGAGGCAACTGTACGCACTCAAGACCCAGCACTACATCGCGATGGTGCGCAGCGGCCAGATTCCGCTGCGGCCGGGCATCAAGACGCTGATCGAAGAGGCGCACGGCGCCGGCATCATGCTGGCCATCGCCACCACCACCGCGCCCGACAACGTGGCGGCGTTGCTCGAGGTGAACCTGGGCCCGCGGTGGGCGGACCTGTTCGGCGCCGTGGGCTGCGGCGACATGGTGCCCCACAAGAAGCCCGCGCCGGATGTGTACGTGTGGGTGCTGCAGCAACTGGGCGTGCCGGCTGCCGAGTGCATCGCGCTGGAAGACTCCGACAACGGCCTGCGCGCCAGCCTGGCCGCCGGCATCCGCACCTACATCACGGTCAACGCCTACACGCGCGGCCATCGCTTCGAGGGCGCCGCCGCCGTGTTCGAGGACCTCTCGGACCTGCCGGCCTTCTACCGCATCGCCGGACTTCCCCTGCCCGGCGGGGCCGCTCCAAGGGCGACTTCCGAGGGACACGGCCCGGAGCGACCGCGGTGACCCCCGTTCAAGCCGTCGTATTCGACATGGACGGCGTGCTGGTGGAGTCCGAGGACATCTGGCGCGAGGTCCGCGAAGAGTTTGCCGCCGGCATCGGCAAAGTCTGGAGCGCTGCCGACCAGACCGCCACCATGGGCTGCAATACGGCCGCCTGGGCTCGCGTCATGGTGGATCGGCTGGATCTGCGAGCCAGCCTGGGCATGGACGAAGCCGGCGTGGCGCACGAGATCATCGCCCGCATGCAGGCCAGGTACGCGGCCCACTTGCCGCAGCGCGAAGGCGCCGTGCAGGCCGTGCGCATCGCCGCCACGCATTACCGGGTGGCGCTGGCCAGCGGCTCGCCGCGCGAGTTGGGCGAGCATGTGCTGCGTGCCATGGGGCTCGACCAGATCCTGACCGTGACGCTGTATGGCGACGAAGTCGAGCACGGCAAGCCGGCGCCCGATGTCTACCTGCGCGTGCTGGAGCGCCTCGGCGTGCAGCCCCAACACGCGGTCGGCGTCGAGGACTCGGGCAACGGCGTCCGCGCACTGCACGCTGCGGGAATGGGCATCATCGCGGCACCCAGCCCGGGCTACCCCCTGTCGGCCGAGATGCTGGCCCTGGCGGGCGCGCACATCCGGAGCCTGACCGAATTCAGCGTCGATCTGGTCGAAAGGGCCGGTGCGCCATGGATGGGTCACGGCCGGTAAGGATGCTGCCCTCCCCCTGCCAGAAGTCGGCGGGAAAGATGCGGCCGGCCGCTGGGGACATCAGTCGGCCGCGCTTGCAGCCCGTGCGACGCCAGCGTCCTGCGCCGCCTTGAGCGCATCCACCACCTGAGCCTGCTGCACCTGGGCCTGCCTGGCCTGTTTGGCCTGCATGGCCCCGACAGCCGCCGCACCGCCTGCAACCTCGGCCCCGCAGCCGGCGAACATCAGCATGGTGGAAAGAGCCGCCACCCGGCCGGCGACGTTTCTGTTGATCGACAGTCGAGTGGGCATCGTCATTCGGGCGGCAGGAGGCGGGGCGTTCATGGTACGCGCCGGCAATCCCACCCGCCGTGGCACTTTTTCGCGAATCGGCACGGGTTGCCGGTCGGGTGGGCCGTTTGCGGCAGCGCCGACGACGCCGAGACGACCTGCGCCAAACGGGTCGATCACCGCGCGAGGAGAGCCGCCGCCATGGTCGTGGCCGCATGTCATGCGGTTCGAGTTTTCCGAAGTCTCGACTCACGGAAGTTCTGCTTTTTCCGCAAACGCATCGAGTCCACATTCGGGTGTGCTCAAACTTCCTCGAAGCCTGACGGTGACGGTGCTTTCCCACCGCCGTCTCCCCTGCCGCTGCCGCACGCGGCGAGCAACACCCCGACCCCCACCGACTCACGAAGGAACACCGCCATGCGCTCCTACCCCCGCAACAGCCCCGAAGCCGCCGCCCGCATCGTGGCACTCGTGCTCATCGCCGACGGCCACGTCTGCCGCTCGGAGTTCGATGCGCTGAACCGACTCGAGGCACCGCGCGAACTGGGACTGGCGGCCGACGGCTTGCCGCGCATCGTCCAGACGCTGTGCGAAGACCTGCTGATGGGTGGCCACGGCAGCGGTTCGATGCTGGGCTCCGTGGACGACGGCGCCTTGGCCTCGCTGATGGCCGAGGTGGACGAGCCGGTGCTTCAGCGCAAGGTGTTGCGGCTGGCGGTCGCGGCCGCCCGCGCCGACCAGCACCTTGCCGACGGCGAAACCCTGGTCCTGGCGGCTGCCCGCCGCCATTGGGGCCTGGGTGAGGACGCCGAGGCAGGCAGTCTCTTGGCCGCCGCCCCGCAGGCGGCGTGACCGGACGGCGTGGACTTCCGATGGCGGTAGTTGAGGATGCCGATCTCACTTCGGAAAGACAGGAGTCTCATTCCTACGGGGGCTTGTTCTTTCGAATCTCGAACCGCTGAAGACTACCGTCTGCTGCAGCTCGACAGTTAGGAAACGATCATGTTCTACACACTCAGTTGGTTTCTGGTGTTCAGCCTTCTCGCGCTCTGGTCGCTCGCGGCTTGGGCGTTCCATTCGATCACCACATGGGCGGCCTCGAACGCGGGCGTCCTGGCGGGAGGTTCGGGGGCGGCCCTGGGCCTGCGCGTGCCGGACTGGCTTGCGCCCTGGATGCCACCCGAGCTCGCTCTCGCGGTCTCTTCGATGCTGTCGGCTCTCACGCCGGCGATCGAAGCCGTGCTGGGATGGGCACCCGCGTTGGCGGGCGGACTCTCGGTTGCGGTCTGGGTGGTCTGGGGCATCGGGAGCGTCTTCCTCGTCGTCCTCGGCCTTGTGCTCAGCGGACTGATCACCGTGCTGCGCCGTCGCGACTCCAGGAAGACCATCCCATCGATGGTCACCGAAACGCCTCGGTGAGGGCGTCTACGGCAGAATTCGCGGCAGCGGGTTCTGCGGAGGGGCGCGCATCCCGGTAATGAACTCACAGGGCATTGGCGCAGCACATGCAGAGCTTCCTCGACCCGGCCATTCTCTTCTTCGTGTTTGGCTTGCTCGCAGGGCGCCTGAAGTCCAATCTCGAGATTCCGCCGCAGGTATCGCGCTTCCTGTCGCTGTACCTGTTGATGGCGCTGGGACTCAAAGGTGGCTTCGCGCTGGCTGAATCCGGGCTCACCCCCGATGTGGCGATCAGCCTGGGAAGCGCGCTTGCACTCGCGTTCATCGTTCCGGCGCTGGGGTATGCGGTCCTGCGCCGGTTCCTGAATGGCTTCGACGCGGCCGCGATCGCGGCCACCTACGGCTCGGTCAGCGCGGTGACCTTCATCACGGCCGTGCAGCATCTCGACAACATCGGCTTGGCCTATGGCGGGCACATGGCGGCGGCGATGGCGCTGATGGAATCGCCCGCCATCGTCATGGCGGTGGTATTGGCAAACATGGTCCGAACGCGGCAGGCCGAAGCGACGGGCGATGCCGGCCACAGCTTGTCGGCTGCCGATCGGGGCGGTGTCGCGGCGAGCACGCCGATGAGCAGGATCCTCCACGAGTCGCTGACCGACGGTGCACAGTTGCTGCTGCTCGGAGCGATGGCTGTCGGCATCGTGACCGGCGAGGCGGGTGAAGCGGCGATGCAGCCCTTTGCGGTCGACCTGTTCAAGGGCATGCTGGCGTTCTTCCTGCTCGACATGGGCCTGCTGGCCGCGCGCAACATCGGCGGGATCAAGGGCCAGTCGCCCTGGCTGTTCGCCTACGCCATCGGCGGACCGGTGGTTCACGCGGGCATGGCATTGGCACTGGCGATGGTGTTGGGCGTGTCGCCGGGCAACGGCGCACTGCTGATGGTCCTGGCGGCAAGCGCGTCCTACATCGCGGTGCCTGCCGTCGTCCGACACGCCATCCCCGAAGCCAACCCGTCGCTCTACTTCGGCATGTCGCTCGGCCTGACGTTTCCCTTGAACATCCTGATCGGCATTCCCGTGTACGTCCACCTGGCACAGCGATTCCTGTCGTGACCCGGTCCGGTGCCGCGTCGTTGAGCCTGCATCCTCCGGGTCTTCCACGTCGAGCGTGGCGTGATCACCGGCGCCGCGCTGCAAGACGAGCAATCCAAGCTGCACGAGGGGCACCGTGAACCACGAACAGATGCTTCGCCACCTGCGCGTCGCCAACGAGGTGGCGCGCGCCTCGATGAGCGCTGGCCATCACCCCTTCGGCGCGCTGCTGATCGGGCCCGACGGCGAGACGCTGCTGCTGGAGCAGGGCAACGTCGACAGCGTCAACCACGCCGAGGCCGTGCTCGCGCGCAACGCCGCGCACCGCCTGGACCGCCCCACCCTGTGGGACTGCACGCTGGTGACCACCGTCGAACCCTGCGCGATGTGCGCCGGCACGCAGTACTGGGCACACATCGGCCGCCTCGTCTACGGCATGAGCGAGCGCCGCCTGCGCGAGCTGACCGGCGCACACCCGGAGAACCCGACGCTGGACCTGCCGTGCCGCGACGTCTTCGCGCGCGGGCAGAAGGCGGTGCAGGTGTTCGGGCCGTTTGCCGAGGTCGAAGACGAGATCGCGGCGCTGCACCGCGACTTCTGGCGCTCGCCGCACTGAAGCGAGTGCGCGTGTGGCGCGCCCGTCAGAACGCCAGCTTCAGGCTCGCGGTGGCCAGACGGGCACGCTCGGAGTCCATCTGCCGACCGTAGGACAGGGCCACCGACAGCTCGTCGGGCAGCAGCGTCAGGCGCAGCCCGGCGCTCCACCACGGCGCATGGCGGTCGTTGCCGAAGAGCTCGGCCATCGGCGCCAAGGTCAGTGTGCCGAGCGCGCAGCCCTCATGCTCCAGCGCCGCGCCCCAGGTCGTCGACTGCCGCCCATCTGTGCGGTCCCGGCGGTGGCCCAGGTTGAGGTGGGTGGTCAGGCCGTCGGCGACGCGTCTGCTGTAGATGGCGTTCAGGTCCAGCAACGATTGGCGCCAGCCGCCGTCATGACGTTCCCAGAGGAGGGCCGCCGCGAACGCTGCGCCTGCGCCGTCGTCGCCCTGCCAGAACGAGAACTTGCCGCCGAATGCCAGCTGCTGGCTGCGCTCGTCCCCTGCCTTCAGGCGGCCGGTGGCCAGGCCGAGCTGGGTGTTGGCGCCCACGCCGCAGGACAGGCTCAGCACTTGCTCCAGCGAGCTGATCGCTGGCTCGTGCAGCGACAGCGCCCCGGCCTCGAACTCGCAGTCGCGCGGCGCCAGCACTTCGGCGTCTTCGGTCGACAGCGGCAGGCCGGCGTGGGCCGTGGATGTCGCCAGGGCGGCAAGCAGCAGCAAGCGCAGGGGTTTCAAGCGAGGGCTCCGATCGGCCGATGTGATTCGAGGACGCAAGCCTTCGACGATATCTCGGACCGCAGACGTCGCGCTCGATCGACACCGGCGGCGCCGGCGAGCCACCGGCCGCCGCCTGCACTCGCCGGTCATGAACTGGGCCGCGCGTCTCGGACGTCACTGCGGCAGCGTCGACTTTCAGGGTCCGACGAGGGCGTGTCGCACCAGCAGACCCGAGAGCGCGAACATGGTCACACCGATCAGGCCGTCCAGCACCTGCCACGCCCGTGGCCGGCCAAACCAGGGTGCCAGCCACCGGGCCCCGAAGCCGAGAAGCGCAAACCACGACAGGCTGGCGCTGGCGGCACCGGCGATGAACCAGCCTCGCAGCGCCGCAGGTTGCTGCGCGCCGATGCTGCCCACCAGCAGTACCGTATCCAGGTAGACATGGGGATTGAGCAATGTGAACGCCGCCGCCTGCGCCACCGCGGCGCCCCGTCGCAGGCCCTCGCCGCCCTCGGCCGCCTTCAATGCGTGCGAGTGCCGCGCACGGCGCAGTGCCTGCCATCCATATGCCGCCAGGAAGATGGCGCCAGCCAACGCCAGGGCACGTGCCAGGCCGGGGCTCTGTCCCAGCGCCTGGGCCATGCCCAGGACACCCGCGGCGATGAGGACGGCGTCGGCCACCGCGCAGAACAGCACCACGCTCCCCACATGCTCGCGGCGCAAGCCCTGGCGCAGCACGAACGCGTTCTGCGCGCCGATGGCCACGATGAGCCCGAGGCTCAGGGCCATGCCTTGGATGAACGCCGGGAGGCCGAGCGAAGTGGCTTCTGTCAGGGTCATGTTACGGCGAGCTTGCCAGCCGCGGCACATGAGGACAAGCTGAGTCGCCTCGGGCCGGCGCTTGCTTCAGCACGCGGACCGCATTCGGCCGGATGCGCGTGCTCGGCGCCGGGCGAAGTCTGCTGCTGGCCGGCGCGGTGCGGTCGCTGCCGCGGGAGCCTGGCCAGGATCGCCATCCAGACTTCGGCAAGCAGGGCTTCACACCTCGAACTCTGCCGGCCGCGTCAGATCGGCGTCGACGTTCATCAGCACGCTTGCCAACTCCAGCGCGCGCCACAGGTGCGGCGGCATCTGCATGATCAGCTCCGGCGTCCTCGCCCTGGCGATATGGGCGCCGATCTCGAAGTGCTGCTCGGGCGTCAGGAGGTTCAGGCTGAGCATCTCGTCGAGCGTCTGCATGTCGTCGCTTCCTTCACCGCGCCCAGGCCACAGCCGATTGCTGCGTCAGGAATGATCGCATGCGTCAACGTCGTGCCGGTGGTCGCAGCCGCGGGCACGAGCATCGGCGCCTGCGGGGCGCCCGACTCGGGCGACAGCGACGGACACTTGGTATCCATGGCAATGTCGCCTGCGGCTGAACTCGGAATCCTGCTGCCGATTCGGTTGCCACAGCATCATCCTTCTTCTCCTTCGAGGCGGCCTGGCACGCCGCCGTGGCGTCCTTCTCGCACTTCGTCAAGAACGAGGTCTTGGCGGCGCCGGCCAGCTTCTTCTCGGCGGCAGCGGCGTTGCAGGTCGGGCCCTCGGCCATCGCCGCAGTGGCCAGGAACAGGGAGAGGGCGACCGCGAGGGGCTTGATCACGGGGTACTCCGGGCGGGGTCGATGTGCGATGCAGTCTGCCTGGGGTGATGGGAGCGCTCAGGGCCGCGATGTGGCTCGCTGCGGCCAGGCATCGAACGGCAGGTATAGGCAGTCAGCGGCCTTCCGCCTGTAGTTGCTGCCGCCGCGGTCCCGGGCATGAAGGCACCGGCGCAACGGGGCGGGTGATCACTTCCTTCCCACCCTGAGATGAACCGCCAGCTATGACGTCGCCAGCCTCGGCAATGTCTGCTGCACGCAGCGCCTGCCGTCGAAGGCACGTTGAGCACACTCAACGCCATGCTCGGCAGTTGCTGATCCACTGACGCCAACCAGCACGCCCAGCGGGGTTGGTCCATGTGTTCGTCGTACTTGAACAGGGGTTGAGGCCCTGGACGGCAAGTGTGGCAACAGACCCCGGGGCGTTCATCCAGGAGGTCAGAATGAGCTTCGAGCAGACAGGGGTTGGAACGGTCGCGCGTAGAGACTTGCTTACGCAGTCGGCACTTCTTCTTGCGGCGGGAGGCATCGGGGCCGGAGTCGCGGAGTCGGCCGTATCGGCCGAGGCGTCCGCAGTGCCTCCGCTGCCGTGGAAATGGGTCACGCTGGATCCGCTCGAGGCTGGACGGCGCGCGTATCGCTTCTACAAGGAGAGGGGCGGTTGCGGCACCGCCTCGTACCTCAGTCTCCTCAGCTTGCTGAAGGAGAAGGTCGGGCCACCCTGGACAACGATGCCCGACATGATGATGGCCCACGCGGCGGCTGGCTTTGGCGGTCACGGCACGCTCTGCGGCGCGTTGGCTGGGGCTTCGACCATCATCAACATGGTCACCTACAGCGACAAGCGCGACGAACAGCAGAACAACCAGATCATCGACCGGCTCTTCTGGTGGTACGCGGAGCAGCAGTTTCCGCCGGAACGGTTCGACGACCTCTCGCCGATGCCAAAGCAGATCAAGGTGAAGGCGATGTCCCCGCTGTGCCACACCTCGGTGTCGAAGTGGACCCTGGAGGCCGGCGCGACGATCAAGTCGGACGCCAAGATCGAGCGCTGCGCCAAGGTGGCCGGCGAGGTCGCCTACACGGTAGCGCGCGCCCTCAACGAATTTTTCGAGGGCAAGTGGGTGCCGCCGGTGTGGAAGCCCTCAAAGGAGATCGAGCACTGCGTCCGTTGCCACGGACCGGACACGCCGGACAAGAAGGTGAAGAAGTGGAACCAGCAGGGGCACATGGAGTGCTTGATGTGCCACACAGACCACAACAAGTAGCTTCGAAGGGCTCGGCGGCGAACTGCCGCTCCCACTCCGAGGCCGCCCGTCGCTCCGCGATCCTGAGCGTCAGGAACTGGCCGTCAGCGTGAGGTCGGGGACCGGCCATGGCCGGCGGCGATAGCTGCAAAGCTGACCGCCGGCAGCGTCGCGAAGACGATCCTGCCGCCCCTCACGGCGCCCAGGCGACCACCGCCATCGGCTGGTCCAGCGCCACGGCAAGCGGCCTGTGCCACATCCACACTGACCGGCGGCCCGGCCTCGTCGTCGGCACCGAACTCGCGCTGCCAGAACGCGCAGCCGTGGGCTGGCATGGCCCGGATACCACCACGGGTACACCTGGCGGCGCTTCGCTGGTAGACCAGCGCCACGAAGTGCGTGCAGTGCCAGCAGGGTCGTGGGGTGGCGGTGTGCGGGGTGAAGTGCATGACCAGCAGGATGCCGGTGCGGTGGCTCAGGGGGTGAGCCTGGGCAGCTACGCACTGCGGGCCGATGCGCAACACCACCACGGCGGTACTGGCTGACGGTCCGACCGCTCTCGACGGTCCGCTCCAGCTCCTCGAGCCGCCGCCTGCCAGGTGGAGGTGGGTGGAGACTGGAAGCACAACTTTCTCTACCGCTTCCTCATATGGGGAAGTTGTGTTTTCAGCCTCCACCATCCTCCACCGCCGGGCCACCCGCCACCACGCCGGCGACAGGGCCGCCACGGCCATGCTGGCGCGTCCGTAAGGGTGTCCAGGCACGGTCAACTGCTCACCCGGCGGGGCGCTGGCCGCACGAGCGCGGCATGCAGCCGGCCATAATCAAGAACGAGCGGGCTCTGGTCCGGGTGAAACCGGTGCTGCCGTTGGAGACCGGTTGCCGACCTGGCGCAGCCGGTCATCTCGACGGCAGCCGTGGGGTAAGCGCCTGAAGACTGCAGGCTCCGTTGAGCCGACCAGAGCACACCAGAAGGTCACTGACCGGAATTCGAGTTGCCCGTCCGGTGCAGATGCAACGTGAAGCACGAGCCCTTGCCGGGCTGGCTGGTCGACGGTGATATCGCCGCCCATCGAACGCGCCAGCGCACGCGAATGCGCCAGCCCGAGCCCGTGACCCTCGACGTCGGTCCGTTCGGCGCCGACGCGGTTGAAGGGCTCGAATAGCCGCTCTAGCTGGGTCGGAGCCAGGCCGATGCCGGAGTCGATGATGTCGACGTGCACGTCGGGGCCTTCGCCGCCAGCCGCATCCAACCGGACCGTGAGGCGCACGCTGCCCTGCGGCCGGTTGTACTTGATCGCATTGGACAGCAGGTTCATCACCACCTGGCGCAGGCGCGTCGGGTCGGTCTGCACGTACACGGAGGCCTGGTCCGCCCCGCCCGGCACCGGGCCGGCGAGTTCCACCTCCACACGCCCTAGCCTGCGCCAGCGGGCGGCAGATCTCGACGCAGGTCTTCGAGCAACGCGAGCCAACGGCACCGCTTGCGTGGCCACCTTCTGCTGGCCCGATTCGATGCTGCTAATGTCCAGGATCTGCTCGATCAGCGACAACAGGTGCTCCCCGGCGCCCAGCACATGGCCCAGTTGCGCCCTGCGGTTAGCCTGCAGCTGCGGGTCCATCTGGATCAGCTGCGTGAAGCCGATGATCGCATTCAAGGGGGTTCGCAGCTCATGGCTCAGCCGCGATAGGAAGTCCGACTTCGCCTGGCTCGCCGCCTCGGCGGACTCCTTGGCCAGTCGCAGTTGCTCAGCATCGTGCTGCGCGCTGATGTCGACGAAGGCCACCACGGCGTGCAACAGGCGGCCCGCGCCGTCGAGCTGCGGATAGCCGGTGACCAGCACCCAGGTGTGCGCAGCCGCGGCATCGGCGCCCACGATGCCGTAGGTCTGCGGCGACAGCGGCAGGCGCGTGCGCAGCACCCGCGCCACGGGGTAGTCGAGCGGCTGCACCCGCTCGCCGTGGGCATCGACGAAGTGCCAGACCGGCGAGTCGGCCGCAGTGCCCTTCATCTGCTCCGGCGTCATGCGCAGCAGTTCAGAGGCGCGGTCGTTGAACAGTTCCACCGACCCGTCGGGGGCGTGCGACACCACGGCGACCGGCAGGTTCTGCAGCAGGGTCCGGTACTCGCGCTCGCTGGCGCGCAGGCGCTCGCGGGCTTCGGCGGTCGCGACGACCATGCTGTTGAATTCACGCGCGACATCGCGGATCTCGGTCGGGCCGGTCTCCGGCGCGCGCGGCACCAGGTCGCCCCGCGCCGCCGATAGCGCCGCTGCGGCAAGCCCCTGGATCGGCTGCCGGATGCCGCGGCTGACGCGCCAGGCCGCCAGGCTGGCGACGAGCAGGACCGCCAGGATGACGGTCAGGCTGCGATTGCGGGTGGCGTAGTAGCCCTGCAGCGTCTCGTCTTCGGGCACCCCGGAGACCACCACCCAGTCGCTCATCGGAACCGTGCGGGCCACGTACAGCCGCCGCACGCCGTCGGCGCCGATCTCGGCAAACTGTCGCGACACCGGCGCCTGCACGCCGGCATGGCGCGCGTCCTGGCGCAGTGCGTCGATGACCTGGGCCACCGCCTCGACCACCGGCTTGCCGGCACGTTCGTCCTGCCGTGTCGATCGCACCAGCACCCGGTTCGCCGCGTCGACGACGGCAGCCACAGTGCTGGCCGGCAGCTGCGCGAACAGGCGTTCCTGCAGCTGCTGCAGGTCGAGCGGCGTGATCAGCAGCGCCACAGTCTGGCCTGACGCGTCCTTCACCGGGTGGGTCAGCCGCACGGTCCACTCCTGCCGCACGGCACCCACGTGCCCATCCGACGCATGGAAGCCGGGCTGGCGGATCGCCGCCTGGAACCAGGGCGAGGCCGCCACACTCTGCTGCGAAGGCGGCTGCCGCAACTCCGAACACAGCGAGCGCCCATCGGTCAGCCGCAGGGCCAGCGTCTTGAAGGCGGGGCTGATGACGCGGAACTCCGCGAGGATTGGGTCGCAGTCGGTCGGGTCAACCTTGCGCACCTTCGGCCTGGCGGCCACCGACGCCAACATCGCCTCGGCGTCCTGCAGCAGCCAGCGTAGGCGCTCGCTGGTGCCGATAGCCACCAGATCGGCCGCGCGATAGGCGTCGCGCAAGGCCATGTCACGCAGATGGTTCAGGTAGAGCGCGGCGCCTGCCACGGCCGGCACCAGGCAGATGGCCAGCAATACCAGCAGACCGGTGCCGAGTCGCCAGGACATCGGTTCGTCAAGGCGGTTATCACTCGACATCCTGGTCAGCGGCCTCCCCCAATGGTTGGCGCCAGGCGGGACCCCCTTGGGCCGGGCCAGCCTTGCGATGCGCGTCGCCATGCCAAGCCTGGCATGGCGACTCACTGTAGCCCATGGATGGCCTTGCACTGGTGCATGACGCTGGCCGGGGACCTGATCGTCGAGATCAAGGTGCCCTACCGCAGGCAGGGCTCGTCACTTTGGCAGTCGGTCGAGGGTGGCGAGGTGCCCGGGTACTACCTGGCGCAGATCCAACACCAGCTGATGGTCAGCGGTGCCGGCCAGGCGCACCTGTGGGTCTTCGACGGGCAGCGCGGGCTGCTGCACGTCGTCGAGCACGATCCTGCTGCGGTGGAAGTTATCCGTGCCGCCTGGGACGGGTTTGCCGTGCTCCTGGAGACTGACGTGCCGCCGCCGCTGAGCGAGGCCGATGCGCGGCAGCGGGAAGATGAGGCCTGGACCCTGGCGGCCATGGCGTTCACGGGCGCAAAGCGGGAGGTCGAGGTAGCCACGACACGCCTGTAGGCCACCAGGGAGGCGCTGGTGGCCTTGGCGACCCACCCGAAGGAGATGGGTGCCGGCATCACGGTGACGCGCTTCTGGAAGGCCGGCAGCGTCGACTACAAGAAGGTGGTCGAGCTCAAGGGCGTGGACCTGGAGCGGTACCGCGGGAAGGCGCGGGAGGAGGTGCGGGTCAGCGTGGCGGGCTGAGCGGTGTCGGCCGCCTGCGTGCTGCGTCAATATGACGATTGATGGACATGCCAGGCGGCCACCTCTTCTCTTCAAGATCGTGGGCTGCAGCGTTGTCGCGGAGAAACGGCAACCGAACGGCAACCAGCACGCGCTTCAAGCCCGCAAATCAAAACGGGCTAGCCCCTTGTGAGAGCTAACCCGTTGATTTCTTTGGTCGGGGCGGCGGGATTCGAACTCGCGACCCCTTGCACCCCATGCAAGTGCGCTACCAGGCTGCGCTACGCCCCGACGAAGCCTTGGAGTATACGTCGGCCAGTGACGCCCTCGTGCCCTTATGCCCTCGATCAGACGGTCAGCAGATCGCGGATCGAGATCAGCTCGGCGCGCAACGGCCCGGGCTCCAGCGCAGCCGGCGCTGCGGGAGCCGGCATCGGGTCGGCAGCAGCCTCCTCGGCGGCCGCCGCGACGACCTCTTCGGATCCGTTGTCCTCGCCGGCCTCGGCATGGCGGGCCGCCATCGACGCATCCGACAAGCGGTTGCGTGCACCGCTGATCGTGAAGCCCTGGTCGTACAGCAGCTCGCGGATTCGCCGGATGAGCAGCACCTCGTGGTGCTGGTAATAGCGCCGGTTGCCACGGCGCTTCATGGGCTTGAGTTGGGTGAACTCCTGCTCCCAGTAGCGCAGCACGTACGGCTTCACCCCGCACAACTCGCTCACTTCACCGATGGTGAAGTAACGTTTGGCGGGGATGGCGGGTAGCGCTTTCTCCATTGAAATCAATGGGATCCGTGTGCAAAGCTAGACTCTACTCGAACTCCTCCGCGGGTGGCGTGTCGCCTTGCACGATTGCTTTCAACTTGTGACTGGCGTGAAAAGTGACGACGTTGCGTGCCTTGATCGGGATCGCCTCGCCGGTGCGCGGGTTGCGCCCCGGCCGCGGCGCCTTGCGCCGGATATTGAAATTGCCGAAGCCCGAGAGCTTGACGTCCGTCCCTGCCACCAGGCTGGTATGCACGATCTCGAAGAAGGCCTCGACCATGTCCTTGGATTCACGCTTGTTCAGACCCAGCCGGTCGAACAGCAGTTCGGCCAGTTCGGCCTTGGTCAGCGTGGGTGTGTCCAGCGTCGGCAGGATGACGCCTTCCTTGATGCCGGTCATGGCGGGTCCTTCTCCATCAAGCGCGCAGGCGGGCGCCGACGGCTGACTGTGCGCGCGCCACGGCTGCGGCCACCGCGGCTTCGATGCGGTCGTCGGTCAGCGTGGCGTCGAAATCGAGCAATTCGAGCCGCACCGCCAGACTCCGTTCACCCTTCCCGATGCCCGCCACGGGGATGGTCGGCTTGTAGAGGTCGAACAGGGTCGCTGAACGGATCAGGCCCTCCGGATCATCGCGCAGCCGTGCCATCAGCGCATCGTGGCTGATCTCGTCGCGTAGCACCAGCGCCACGTCGCGCCATGCCGGCTGCTGCCGCGGCACGGGTGCAAAGACCGGCACGGGGGAGTCGAGCACCGGGTCCAGGTCCAGTTCGAACAGCACCGGCGCCGTCGGCAACTCGTAGGCTTGCCGCCACCGTGGGTGCAGTTCGCCGACATGCCCGATGCAACGGCCGTCGAGTTCGACTCGGGCACAGCGCCCGGGGTGCATCGCAGGGTGCACATCGGCCACGAACACCGGCCGGCGCGGCGCCAGCAATGCCTCGACGTCACCCTTGGCGTCATAGAAGTCGACGCCCTGCTCCTTGCGGCCCCACTGCTGGCTGTCGGCCGGGCCGCTCGCCAGGCCGGCGACGCGCAGGGGCTGGCGCAAGCCGGCGACCGTTTGCTCGCCGTCGGACACGCTGGCGTCGCGCTTGAAGACGCGGCCGATCTCGAACACCCGCACGCGGCTGGCCTTGCGAGCCACGTTGACGCGCAGCACCTGGATCAGGCTGCCCAGCAGGCTGGATCGCATCACGGCCAACGGCGCGGCGATGGGGTTGAGCACCTTGATCGGATCGGGGTTGCCGGCCAACTCGTGCTCCCAGCGCTCTTCGACGAAGCTGAAGCTGATCGTCTCCTGGAAGTCGAGTCCGGCCAGGGTACGGCGAACGGTGTTGGCGCTGCGGCGCGCCTCGGGACGCACCCGCGCCGTCACCGGCGCCACCGGCGGCGTCGCCGGCAGCTTGTCGTAGCCGATGACACGGATCAGCTCTTCGATCAGGTCTTCCTCGATCTTCAGGTCGAAGCGCCAACTCGGCGGCAGCACGGTCAGCGAGCCGGCTTCTTCGCTGAACTGCAGCCCCAGCCGGCGGAACACTTCGGCGCACTGCGCTTGTGTGATCGGCATGCCGATGATCTTGGCCGCACGCGCCACGCGCACCGTCACCGGCCGGGCCTCGGGCAGGCGCAGCACCTGGTCGTCCAGCGGGCCGGCCTCGCCGCCGCAGATGTCGATGATGAGCTGCGTGATGCGCTCGATGTGCTCCACGGTCAACGCCGGGTCGACACCGCGCTCGAAGCGGTGGCCGGCATCGGTGTTGAAGTTGTAGCGACGCGACCGGCCCTGCACCGCTTCAGGCCACCAGAAGGCCGCTTCCACATAGACGTTCTTCGTCTCGTCGGACACCGCGGTGGCGTCACCGCCCATGATGCCGGCCAGCGACTCGACACCTTGCGCGTCGGCGATCACGCCCACGTTCGCATCGACCTCGATCGTGTTGCCGTTGAGCAGCTTCAGCGTCTCGCCGGGCTGGCCCCAGCGCACGACGAGCCGGTCGTGGATCTTGTCGAGGTCGAAGATGTGCGACGGTCGGCCGTATTCGAACATCACGTAGTTGGAGATGTCGACCAGCGCCGTCACGCTGCGCTGGCCGCAGCGGGCCAGGCGTTCGACCATCCAGCCGGGCGTGCGGGCCTTGGTGTTCACGCCCCGCACGACGCGACCCGAGAAACGGCCGCACAGGTCGGGCGACTGCACCTGCACCGGCAACCGCTGGTCATGCGCCGGCGTCACCGGCACGATGCCGGGCGTCGTCAGTGGCGCACCGGTCAGCGCCGAGACTTCACGTGCGATGCCGAAGACGCTGAGCGCATGCGCCAGGTTGGGCGTGAGCTTGAGCGTGAAGACGGTGTCGTCGAGCTGCAGCCAGTCGCGGATGTCGGTGCCCACCGGTGCGTCGGCGGCCAGTTCCAGCAGGCCGCCGTGGTCGTCGGCGATCTTCAGTTCGCGCGCGCTGCACAGCATGCCGCGGCTCTCCACGCCGCGCAGCTTGCCGACGCCGATCCGGAACGGCTTGCCGTCGTCACCGCCGGGCAGCTCGGCGCCGACGATGGCCAGCGGCGCCTTCAGCCCGGCGCGCGCATTGGGCGCGCCGCACACGATCTGCAGCGGCTCGCCCGTGCCGACGTTCACCTGGCAGACACGCAGCCGATCGGCCTGCGGATGCGGCACGGCCTCCAGGATCTCGGCCACGACGACGCCGGAAAACGGTGGTGCCACCGGGCGCAGCTCTTCGACCTCCAGGCCCGACATCGTCAACAGGTCGGCCAGTTGCCGGGTATTCAGCGGCGGGTTGCAGAACTCGCGCAACCAGGACTCGGGGAATTGCATGGCGCAGTGCTTTGGTTGGGAACGGTCGGTCGGCGGTCAGTTGAACTGGGTCAGGAAGCGCAGGTCGCCGTCGAACATGAGGCGCAGGTCGTCGATGCCGTAACGCAGCATGGCCAGGCGGTCGGGCCCGATGCCGAAGGCGAAGCCGATGTGGCGCTCGGGGTCGAGGCCGTAGCTGCGCACCACGTTCGGGTGCACCTGCCCCGAGCCGGCCACCTCGAGCCACTTGCCGGCCAGCGGCCCGCTCCTGAAGGCGATGTCGATCTCGGCGCTGGGCTCGGTGAAGGGAAAGAAGCTCGGGCGGAAGCGCACGTCGAAGTCGTCGGTCTCGAAGAACTGGTGCACGAAGTCGCTGAACACGACCTTGAGGTCCTTGAAGCTGACGTTCTCGCCGATCCACAGGCCTTCGCACTGGTGGAACATGGGCGAGTGCGTGGCGTCGCTGTCGACACGGTAGGTGCGCCCGGGCGCGATGACGCGGATCTCCGGCATCGGGTCGACGCCGGCGTACTTTGCGGCATGCGCGCGGGCATACCGCACCTGCATCGGGCTGGTGTGCGGGCGCAGGTTGAGCCAGCGGCCCTCGCTGTCCTTCATGTCGACGTAGAAGGTGTCCTGCATCGACCGCGCCGGGTGGTTCTCGGGGTTGTTGAGCGCCGTGAAACTCATCCAGTCGGTCTCGATCTCGGGCCCCTCGGCGACGTCGAAACCCATGGAGCCAAAGATCGCCTCGATGCGCTCGATGGTGCGGCTCACCGGGTGCAGGCCACCGGTGCCGCGGCGGCGGCCGGGCAGCGTGACGTCCAGCGCCTCGGCATGCAACTGCTGCTCCAGCTCGGCCGCGGCGAGCGCATCGCGCCGCACCTGCAAGGCCGCTTCGATGCCCGACTTGGCCTGGTTGATCTCGGCGCCGCGGGTCTTCTTCTGCTCCACCGGCAGCGCGCCCAGCGCCTTCAGCAGTTCGGTGACGCGGCCGCTCTTGCCCAGGTAGCGCGCCTTGGCGTTTTCCAGTTCGGCCGGCGTCGGCGCGGCATCGAAGTCGGCTTGCGCCGCGAGTACCAGTTGGTCGAGGTCGTTCATGCTCGTGGTGGCGGAGGGATTGCGCGCAAGGTTCAGAAGCGAGAAGGCCGTCCCCAGGTGACGGCCTTCGTCTGCTGTGACGGCTGCCGTGCCCGTGCACGGCAGCGGGCGTCAAGCCAGTTGAGCCTTCACCTTGTCGACGATGCTGCTGAAGGCAGCCGGGTCGTGAATGGCCATGTCCGACAACACCTTGCGGTCGATGTCGATATTGGCCTTCTTGAGGCCGGCCATGAACTTGCTGTACGTGATGCCGCCGGCGCGGGCCGCGGCGTTGATGCGCGCGATCCAGAGCTGGCGGAAGACCCGCTTGCGGGTGCGGCGGTCGCGGTAGGCGTACTGGCCGGCCTTCATCACCGCCTGCTTGGCGATGCGGAAGACGTTCTTGCGGCGGCCGCGGAAGCCCTTGGCCAGGGCGAGGATCTTCTTGTGGCGGGCGTGTGCCGTTACACCACGTTTGACGCGAGGCATGTGTGTTCTCCTTGTCCGTCAGTGGAAGATCAGAGGCCGGCGAAGGGCAACATCTTGGCGATGCCCCCCATGTCGGTCTCGTGCACGTTGGCCGCGCCGCGCAGGTGGCGCTTGCGGGTCGTGCTCTTCTTGGTGAGGATGTGGCGCTTGTACGCCTGACCGCGCTTGACGGTACCCCCCGGACGGACGCGGAACCGCTTCTTGGCGCCGCTCTTGGTCTTCATCTTGGGCATGACTGCTCCTTTTAAGTGACCCCTGCAGGCGTCCGGGAACGGCTCCCGGTGCTTGTTGGCCTGCAGCGGCTTCTTGTGGCCCTGGCATCGACGATGCTCGGGGCCTTCTCACCGGCACGGTGACCAGACCGTGCCGCTGAATCCTTGTTTCCTACTTCTTCTTCGGTGCCAGCACCATGATCATCTGGCGCCCTTCCAGCTTGGGCATGTGCTCGACCATCGCCACGTCGGACAACTCGTCGCGGATGCGCTCCAGCATGCGCATGCCGATGTCCTGGTGCGTGATCTCGCGGCCCCGGTAACGCAGCGTGACCTTGCCCTTGTCGCCGTCTTCGGCGATGAAGCGGCGCAGGTTGCGCATCTTGATCGCGTAGTCGCCTTCGTCGGTGCCGGGGCGGAACTTGACTTCCTTGACCTCGATGACCTTCTGCTTGCTCTTGGCTTCGGCGGCTTTCTTCTGCTCCTGGTACTTGAACTTGCCGTAGTCCATCAACCGACACACCGGCGGGTCCGCCGTGGCTGCGATCTCGACCAGATCGACGTCCAGCTCGCCGGCCATGCGCAAGGCCTCCATCGTGGAAACGATGCCCAGCGGCTCGTTCTCCACCCCGTTCAAGCGCACCTGCGGCGCCATGATTTCCCGGTTCAACCTGTGCTTGCGCTCCGCGTTCGGCGTGCGACGGTCCATGAAGGTAGCGATGTGTCAACTCCTGAAGCAACCCGAAGGCAAGGCGGGCCGCCGACTATGAAAGGGGTGCGGTGCGGGGTCTCAGGTCTTCAGGGCAATGTCGCCGAGCAGCTTCTGCTGGAAGTCTGCCAGGGGCATCACACCGAGGTCCAGGTTGCCCCGGGCGCGCACGGCAACGGCCCCGTTTGCCTTCTCCTTGTCGCCTACGACCAGGATGAACGGGACCTTCTGCATCGAGTGCTCGCGGATTTTATAGTTGATTTTCTCGTTGCGCAAATCAACGGAGACTCTAACTCCTTGTTTTTGCAGCGATTTCGCCACGCTGGCGGCATATTCGGCCTGCGCGTCGGTGATCGAGGCCACGACGACCTGCACCGGCGCCAGCCAGGCCGGCAGCGCGCCGGCGTGCTGCTCGATCAGGATGCCGATGAAACGCTCGAGGCTGCCGACGATGGCCCGGTGCAGCATCACCGGGTGCGTGCCGCTCGCCGGACTCGGCCACGTAGACCGCATCCAGCCGCTCGGCCATGCTGAAGTCGACCTGCATCGTGCCGCACTGCCAGGGGCGGCCGATGGCGTCCTTCAGCGTGTACTCGATCTTCGGGCCGTAGAAGGCGCCCTCGCCCGGCGAGACGACGTAGTCGCAGCCACTGAGCTTCAGGCTCTCGATCAGCGCGTGCTCGGCCTTGTCCCAGATTTCGTCGCTGCCGATGCGCGCGTCGGGCCGCGTCGCGATCTTGTAGACGATGTCCTTGAAGCCGAAGTCGGCGTAGACCTTCTGCAGCAGCGCCGTGTAGGCCACGCACTCGTCGAGGATCATGTCCTCGGTGCAGAAGATGTGGCCGTCGTCCTGCGTGAAGGCGCGCACGCGCATGATGCCGTGCAGGCCGCCCGTGGGCTCGTTGCGGTGGCATTGGCCGAACTCGCCGTAGCGCAGCGGCAGGTCGCGGTAGCTCTTGATGCCCTGCTTGAAGATCAGGATGTGGCCGGGGCAGTTCATCGGCTTCAGCGCGTAGTGGCGCTTCTCCGACTCCGTCGTGAACATGTTCTCGCGGTACTTGTCCCAGTGGCCCGTCTTCTCCCACAGGCCCTGGTCGAGGATCTGCGGGCCCTTCACCTCCTGGTAGCCGTTGTCGCGGTAGACGGCGCGCATGTACTGCTCGACCTGCTGCCACACCGTCCAGCCCTTGGGGTGCCAGAACACCGTGCCGGGCGAGTGCTCGTCCAGGTGGAAGAGGTCGAGTTCGCGGCCGAGCCTGCGGTGGTCGCGCTTCTCGGCTTCCTCCAGCATCGTCAGGTACTTCTGGAGCTCGTCCTTGCTCGCCCAGGCCGTGCCGTAGATGCGCTGCAGCTGCTCGTTGGCCTGGTCGCCGCGCCAGTAGGCACCGGCCACCTTCATGAGCTTGAAGTGACGCAGCTTGCCGGTGCGCGGCACGTGGGGGCCGCGGCACAGGTCCTCGAAGCCGCCCTCGCGGTACAGCGACACGTCCTGGTCGGCCGGGATGCTGGCGATGATCTCGGCCTTGTAGTGCTCGCCCAGGCTCTTGAAATGGGCCACCGCCTCGTCGCGCGGCAACACCCGGCGCTGCACCGGCTCGTCCTTGGCGGCGAGCTCGGCCATGCGCTTTTCGATGGCGGCCAGGTCCTCGGGCGTGAACGGGCGCTTGTAGGCGAAGTCGTAGTAGAAGCCGTTTTCGATCACCGGGCCGATCGTCACCTGCGCCTCGGGGAACAACTCCTTCACCGCGTAGGCCAGCAGGTGCGCCGTGCTGTGGCGGATGATCTCCAGGCCGTCGGCGTCGCTTGTCGGTGACGATGGCCAGTTGCGCGTCGCCCTCGATGGCGTGGCTCGTGTCGACGAGCTTGCCGTCGACGCGGCCGGCGATGGCCGCCTTGGCCAGGCCGGCGCCGATGGAAGCGGCAACCTCGGCCACCGACACGGGGCCGGGAAACTCTCGCCGGGAGCCGTCCGGCAGCGTGATGTTCAGCATGTTGTTGATGTCCAGAAACGACAAAGCGCGGGGAGTGGCCGCGCTTTGGTCAGGGGGAGAGGTGGAACGACAGCGCAGCCGGTTACGCCGGGGCCGTGGCCTCGGCAGAAAAGGTCGTAGTCCGCGGTGTCATAACCAGGATGCCTTTCTCGCCCTTGCTGGTTGAACCAGCGCGAATTCTAGCCCAGGCCTCGCATCAGACCAGCGGCAGCGCCTCGACCGACCGCGACGATGACACCACTTCGGCAAACTCGTCGGCCAGGCGTTGGCTCTCGGCGAGGGCCCGGCGCCAGTCGCGCTGGCGGCGGGCTTCGTCGTCGCCATAGGTCTTGAAGTCGCTGCGGTCGGGCAGCTTGCCGAGCGGCAGCGTGCTCAGCCAGTCGGCACGCGGCGCCAGCACGACGACGTTGTCCAGGCGCGCGGTCGCGCGATGGCGGCGTCGCCACGGCTTGTCCAGCCAACCCGGGACGACGCGGTCGTGGAAGTGCGGGTAGAGCACGAGGCCTTCGCCGAGTGCGGCGTAGTCCAGGTGCAGGTGGTAGTCGGTGAGGCCGCCGTCCCAGTAGGTGCCGGGCGGTGCCCCCGGCGGGTCCTGCACGGGCTCCAGCACGAAGGGGATCGAGCAGCTCGCCAGCACGGCCCGGGTGAGGTTGCGCGGCGTCAGCACCGCTTGCTGCGAACGGAAGTCGTCCAGCGGGAACGGCAGGCGATCGCGCGCATCGCTGAACACCACGCGCTCGAGCCAGCCGCCCAGGGCACGCCGGCTGGCCGCGTTTGCCGCAAACGCACCCAGGTAGCCCGCGGCCGCGCGCAGCCGCCCGGGCCGGTGCAGCAGGTGGCGGCCGCGGCTGGTGAAGACATGCAGGCGCCGCTGCGGGTGGCCGAGGATGTCGGCGGCGTGCGGCGCCAGTCGCTGCTGCAGCTTGTCGCCGAATGCCGTGCTCACCGCCTGCGCGCGTCGGCATGTGACCGGGCGCGTGCGGGTAGTGCTGGGTGACGTAGTCCTCGGCCAGTTCGGCCAGCGCCGCGTCGGCGTCGGGCAGGCAGGCGCAGGCCATGCGCCAGGCGCCGATGGACGCGCCCACCAGATGCAGGGTCTGGGTGGCGTCGCGCAGCCAGTGGCCGAAGAGGTAGCGGTCGAGCGGGAATCAGCGACCAGCCCCTTGGGCCCGCCGGCGGCGCCGGGGATGACGCGCACGTCGGCCGGCGACAGGCCCCGCTCGCGCAGATGCGCCAGCGCACGCGGGCCGGCCAGGACCTGCAGCGCGCGCATCGATCTGCTTCCCGGCGACCGCGTCAGCGACGACCCTGCAGGCGCGCAAAGGCCGCCGCCATGGCGCTGGCGCCCGCGCCGGCGGCCTCGGGTGCGCGGCTGCGCTCCTGCCGCGCCGCCGGCGCGGTAGCGGTTGTCGCCGCCGCCTTCGCGCGCTGCGGGCAGGGGCGCGTCGAGCTTCATCGTCAGCGAGATGCGCTTGCGCGCCAGGTCGACCTCGAGCACGCGCACCTTGACCACGGCGCCCGTCTTGACGACTTCGCGCGCGTCGTTGACGAACTTGTGGCTCATCTGGCTGACGTGCACGAGGCCGTCCTGGTGCACGCCGAGGTCGACGAAGGCGCCGAACTGCGCCACGTTGCTGACCGTGCCTTCCAGCACCATGCCGGGCTGCAGGTCCTTCAGGTCGGTGACGCTGTCGTTGAAGCGCGCCACCTTGAAGTCGGGGCGCGGGTCGCGGCCGGGCTTTTCGAGTTCGGCGAGGATGTCCTTGACGGTGATGACGCCGAAACGCTCGTCGGCGAAGGCCTCGGCCTGCAGCGTGCGCAGCACCTCGGCGCGGCCCATCAGTTCGGCCACCGGCCGGCCGGTGGCGGCCAGCAGCTTCTGCACCATCGGGTAGGTCTCGGGGTGCACGCCGGTCATGTCCAGCGGGTCGTCGCCGTCGCGGATGCGCAGGAAACCCGCCGCCTGCTCGAAGGTCTTGGGGCCCAGGCCGGCCACGTCCAGCAGCTGCCGGCGGCTGCGGAAGGCGCCATGGGCATCGCGCCAGCGCACGATGCTCGCCGCCACCGCCGGGCTCAGCCCCGAGACACGCGACAGCAGCGGCGCAGACGCAGTGTTCAGGTCGACGCCCACCGCGTTGACACAGTCTTCCACCACCGCATCCAGGCTGCGCGCCAGGCCGCTCTGGTTGACGTCGTGCTGGTACTGGCCGACGCCGATGCTCTTGGGGTCGATCTTCACCAGCTCCGCCAGCGGGTCCTGCAGCCGCCGCGCGATGCTCACCGCGCCGCGCAGGCTGACGTCGAGTTCGGGCAGTTCCTTGCTCGCGAATTCGCTCGCCGAATAGACCGAGGCGCCGGCCTCGCTGACCACGACCTTGTCCAGCCTGACGTCGGGCGCCGCGGCCAGCGCCGGGCTGCCACTGGCAGGCTGCGCGCCCCCTTGGGGGGCCGATGCTGAAGGCGTCCTGGGGGCGCCCATCATCTGCACGCGCTCGATGAGGTCGGCCGCGAGCTTGTCGGTCTCGCGGCTGGCGGTGCCGTTGCCGATGGCGATGAGGTTCACGCCATGGGTGGCCACGAGTCGACCCAGGGCGTGCAGCGATCCCTCCCAGTCGCAGCGCGGCTCGTGCGGGTAGACGGTCGCGGTGTCGAGCACGCGGCCGGTGTCGCTGACCACGGCCACCTTGACGCCGGTGCGGATGCCGGGATCCAGGCCCATCACGACGCGCTTGCCGGCAGGCGCGGCCAGCAGCAGGTCGCGCAGGTTGTCGGCGAAGACCTTGATCGCCACAGCCTCGGCCTCTTCGCGCAGGCGGCCGAAGAGGTCGCGCTCCAGGCTCAGGCTGAGCTTGACCTTCCAGGTCCAGGCGACGGTCTTGCGGATGAGTTCGTCACCGGGGCGCTGGGCGTGGCTCCAGCCCAGGTGGCGGGCGATGCGTCCCTCGGCCAGGCCCGGGCTTGCCGGGCACGATTTCCTCGTCGAGCACCAGCTTGGCGTCCAGCCACTCCTGCGTGCGGCCGCGGAACACCGCCAGCGCGCGGTGGCTGGGCACGGTGCGGATGGGTTCGGCGTAGTCGAAGTAGTCGCGGAACTTGGCGGCATCCGCGTGCTGGCCGTCCTTGCCGTCGACGAGCTTGCTCTGCAGCCGCGCCTCGGCCCACAGCCACTCGCGCAGCTTGCCGACCAGCGCGGCGTCCTCGGCCCAGCGTTCGGACAGCAGGTCGCGCACGCCGTCGAGCACGGCCTGGGCGTCGGCAAACCCGGCTTCGGCCAGGGCACCCGGGCCGCCCGGGTAGGCCTGCGATGAACCCGGCGGCCTCGGCCGGCGGCTCGAGCCGCGGGTCGGCAAAGAGCTTGTCGGCCAGCGGCTCGAGCCCGGCTTCGCGGGCGATCATGCCCTTGGTACGGCGCCGGGGCTTGTAGGGCAGGTAGAGGTCTTCCAGTTCCTGCTTGGTGGGCGCCGACTCGATGGCCGCGCGCAGCGCGGGCGTCAGCTTGCCCTGCTCCTCGATGCTCTTGAGCACCGCGGCGCGGCGGTCTTCGAGCTCGCGCAGGTAGGCCAGCCGTGCTTCGAGTTCACGCAACTGGATGTCGTCGAGGCCCTCGGTGGCTTCCTTGCGGTAGCGGGCAATGAAGGGGACGGTGGAGCCGGCATCGAGCAGTTCGACGGCGCTCAGCACCTGGGCCGGCCGAACCTTCAGCTCGGCGGCAATCTGCAGAACGATCTTGTTCAAGGAACGGGGCGCCGCGAGGGGCGGTGGTCACGAAGGCCGCGGAGTGTGCCATGCACCCGCGGCCAGCCAGCGCTGCGCGCCCAGGCCCGCGGCGCGGCCGGTGGCGAAGCAGGCGGTGAGCAGGTAGCCGCCGGTGGGCGCCTCCCAGTCGAGCATCTCGCCGGCGCAGAAGACGCCGGGCAGCGCCTTGCAGCATCAGGCCCTCGTCCAGCGCCTCGAAGCGCACGCCGCCGGCCGTGCTGATGGCCTCGGCGACGGGCCGCGGCGCGGTCACGCGGATCGGCAGCGCCTTGATCAGCGCCGCGAAGCGCTCGGGCTGCGCCTGCACGTCCTTGGGCACCAGCTCCCACAGCAGGCCGGCCTTCACGCCCGACAGGCTCAACCGCGTCTTCAGGTGCGTGGACAGGGAGCGCGGCCCGCGCGGGTGGGCCAGTTCACGCGCCACCCAGGCCAGGCTGCGCGCGGGCAGCAGGTCGAGTTCGAAGGTTGCCTCGCCGTCGCGCGCGATGCGGTCGCGCAAGGCTGCCGACGCGGCATAGACGAGGCTGCCTTCGACGCCGCCGGCGGTGACGACGAACTCGCCCACCTGGCGCCAGCCGTCGAAGGCGATGGCCACCGACTTCAGCGGCTCGCCGGCGTGGCGGCTGCTGAAGTGCTCGCTCCAGCCGACGTCGAAACCGCAGTTGGACGGCTGCAGCGGCGCCAGGTCGACACCGCGCGCCTGCAGCCAGGGCCACCAGGCGCCGTCCGAGCCCAGGCGCGGCCAGCTCGCGCCGCCCAGCGCCAGCACGGTGGCGCTGGGCGACACGGTCAGCGAGCCCTGCGGCGTGTCGAAGCGCAAGCGCGCCGGCCTCGTCCCAGCCCAGCCAGCGGTGCCGCATGTGCAGCCGCACGCCCTGCCCGCGCAGCCGGTGCAGCCAGGCGCGCAGCAGCGGCGCGGCCTTCATGTCGGTGGGGAACACGCGACCCGAGCTGCCGACGAAGGTGGCGATGCCCAGGCCCGCCGCCCAGCCCCGCACGGCCTCGGCGCCGAAGTCGCGCAGCAGCGGCGCCAGCACGGCCGAGCGCGCCGCCGTAGCGGCTGACGAAGGCCTCGAAGGGCTCGCCATGCGTCAGGTTCAGGCCGCCGACGCCGGCGAGCAGGAACTTGCGGCCAACCGACGGCATGGCGTCGAAGACCTCGACGCGACAGCCGCCGGCAGCCAGCGTCTCGGCCGCCATCAGCCCGGCCGGACCGGCGCCGATGACGGCGACGACCGGAGTCTCAGGCAAGGCGCTGCGGCGACTCGCTATGCACCGCGCAGCGCGTGGCGCAACTGCTCGCCGATCTCGGGCTTGTCCTTGAACGGATCGCTGGGATTGCGCGGCGTCATGATGTCTTCCAGCCGCGTCTGCACCGCGGCCAGCGCCTTGGGGTGGCTGTAGATGTAGAAGCGGTTCTCGGCCAGGCGTCGAAGACGAACTGCGCCACCTGCGCCGCGGTGACGCTGGCCCTTGCTCACCGCCTGGTCGCTCATCGCCTGCTGCGATGAGCTGGCTGCGCGTCGGGCCGGCCGCCGGGTCGTGCATGTCGTGCGGGCGGTTGCGCTCGCTGCGCGTGATGCCGGTGGGCACGAAATACGGGCACAGCACGTGTGCGTGCACGCGGTCGCTGACCAGCGACAGATCCTGGTAGAGCGATTCGCTCAGCGACACCACGGCGTGCTTGCTGGCGTTGTACAGACCCATGTTGGGCGGATTCAGCAGGCCCGCCATGCTGGCGGTATTGACGATGTGGCCACGGTAGGCGGGGTCGGCATCGGCCGCGGCCAGCATCAGCGGCGTGAAGGCACGCACGCCGTGCGCCACGCCCATCACGTTGACGCCGAAGACCCATTCCCAGTCCTTGGCGCTGTGCTCCCAGACCAGCCCACCCGCGCCCACGCCGGCATTGTTGAAGACGAAGTGCGGCGCGCCGAAGCGCTTGAGCGTCGCCTGGGCCAGGGCGTCCACGGCGTCGGCCTTGGACACATCGGTGCGTACCGGCAGCACCTCGGCCCCCAGGCCTTCAATCTCGTGGCGCGACAGTTCCAGCGCATCGGCCTGCACGTCGGCCATCACGATCTTCATGCCCATGCGCGCCGCGATGCGGCTGGCCTCGAGGCCAAACCCGGAAGCGGCGCCGGTGATGACGGCGATGCCGCCCTGAAAGTAGCTCATGATTTCTCCTGTGGGTCTGGACCCCGGCGCGCGGAAAGTGAACGTGCAAGGTGCCGGACGGGCGGCGTGTTCAAGCAGCCTCCACGGGCAGCGCCCGCTCGACGAGGGCTTCGAGATCGGTGCCCGCCGGCAGCAGGCCGAAGACATCGGGCGTGGCGGCCAGGCGCGAGGCACAGAAGGCGTCGAACACCACGGCCGGTGCCTGCCGGTGCAGCAAAGCCGCCTGCAGCACCAGGGCGAGGTCGCGCGCCAGGATGCGCGCCTGCGCCTCGTGCACACCGTGGTCGACGGTGTCGAGGACCACCGCCGCGGCGCGATCGAAGGCCGGGTGGGCGCCACGCGTGGGCCCCAGCTCGCGCTCCAGCGCCGGCAGCACATCGGCGCCGCGCAACGCGCGCAACAGGTCGATGGCCATGATGTTGCCCGCGCCCTCCCAGATCGAGTTCACCGGCATCTCGCGGTAGATGCGCGCCATCACGCCCTCGCCCGCCGCTTCGACGTAGCCGTTGCCGCCCAGGCACTCCATGGCCTCCTGCGCGAAGTGGCTGCCCCGCTTGCAGATCCAGAACTTGGCCACCGGCGTGAGAAGGCGGCGCATGACGGCCTCGTGGCCGTCATTCAACTTGCGGGCCTCGTGGTCGTCACTCGACTTGCCGGCCCCGTGGCCGTCGGCGCCGTGCTCGTCGCGATCCACCGCCACCGCCACGCGCAGCGCCAGCGCCGTGGCGGCCTCGCTTTCCAGCGCCAGGTCGGCCAGCACGTTCTGCATCAGCGGCTGCGCGATCAGCGGCCGGCCGAAGGCGTGGCGTTGCGTCGTGTGGTGCAGCGCCAGCGACAGCGCCTGGCGCATCAGCCCGGCACTGCCCAGGGCGCAGTCGAGCCGGGTCAGCGCGCCCATGGCCAGGATCTGCGGGATGCCGCGGCCTTCCTCGCCCACCAGCCATGCCGAAGCGCGCTGGAATTCAACCTCGGCGCTGGCGTTGGCCTGGTTGCCCAGCTTGTGCTTGAGCCGCTGCACGGCAATGGCGTTGCAGCTGCCGTCGGGCAGCCAGCGCGGCATGAACAGGCAACTCAGGCCGCTGGCGGTCTGGGCCAGCACCAGGAACGCGTCGCACATCGGCGCCGAGAAGAACCACTTGTGGCCGGTGACGCGGTAGCGCCGGCCCCATGCGTCCTCGCCATCGGGCGTGGCGCGCGTGGTGTTGCTGCGCACGTCGGAGCCGCCCTGCTTCTCGGTCATGCCCATGCCCATGGTGACCGCGGTCTTCTGATCGAAGGGCACGAAGCGCTCGTCGTAGGCCGTGCTCGCGAGCTTGGGGCCCCAGGCCGCCTGCAGCGCCGGGTTGGCACGCAGCGCCGGCGTCACGGCGTAGGTCATCGACACCGGACACAGCACCGAAGGCTCGGCCTCGGTGAAGAGCATGAAGGCGGCGGCACGTTCGATGTGGCCGCCCGACCCGCGCGACCAGGGTGTGCCGTGCAGGCCATGGCGCAACGCGCTGCCCAGCAGCGCGTGATAGCTGGGGTGGAACTCGACCTCGTCGATGCGGCGGCCGTGGCGGTCGTGCGTGTGGAGCACCGGCGGGTGGGCATGGGCCCGGCGGGCATGGGCCTGCATCGCGGCCGCGCCGGCCTCGGCGCCCAGTGCATCGAGCGCCGCGGTGTCGAGGCCCGGTGCGTGCACGCGCAAGGCGTCGCGCAAGGGCCGGTTGACGCGGAACAGGTTGACGCCGGTGTAGGGCGTGCTCTGGTTGGTGACTTCGTGGGTGGTCTGCATCACGGCCTCCTCAGACCGCCGCGAGGTTGGCGGGCCGAATCATCTCCAGGTGCGGAATGTCGTCTTCGAGATAGGGCTCGCCGACACGTTCGAAGCCCCACTCGCCGTAGAAGCGCTCCAGGTGCGCTTGCGCGCTGATGCGCATGCCCTGCCCCGGCCACAGGGCCAGGCAGCGTGCCACGCCCTCGGCCACCAGTTGCCGGCCCAGGCCGGTGCCGCGCGCCTCGGGCGAAGTGATGACGCGCCCCATCGACGGCTCGGTGTACTTGACGCCGGGATCGACGAGGCGCAGGTAGGCCTCCAGCACACCCCGCTCGTCGCGCCCCAGCAGGTGCCAGGCGTGGCGGTCGATGCCGTCCGGGTCGAGGTAGGGGCCCTGCTCCAGCACGAAGACACGGCAGCGCAGCGCCAGGGCGTCGTAGAGGTTGTCGACACCCAGGCCGTCGAAGCGGGACCAGGTCCAGTTCAAATCAGCTTCACCAGCTGCTTGCCGAAGTTGCTGCCCTTGAGCAGGCCGAGGAAGGCCTCCGGCGCGTTCTCGATGCCCACCGCGACGGTCTCGCGGTACTTGAGCTGGCCGCTGGCCACCAGGCCGCCCAGTTCCTTCAGCGCCTCGGGCCACAGCGCCATGTGCTCGCTGACGATGAAGCCCTGCAGCTTGAGACGCTGCGTGAGCAGCAGCGCCGGCCGTGCCATCGGGATCGGCTGGCCGTCGTAGCCGGAGATCATGCCGCACAGCGCGATGCGGCCGAAGGCGTTCATGCGCGACATCACGACGTCGAGGATCATGCCGCCGACGTTCTCGAAATTGCCGTCGACGCCCTTCGGCGCCGCTTCATCCAGCGCCGCGGCCAGCGAGTCGAAGTCGCGGTGCGCCTTGTAGTCGATGCAGGCGTCGAAGCCGAGCTCGTCGCGCACGTAGCCGCACTTGTCGGCGCCGCCGGCAATGCCCACCGCGCGGCAGCCGCGCGCCTTGGCCAGCTGGCCCACCGCACTGCCGACCGCGCCGCTGGCGGCGCTCACCACCACCGTCTCGCCGGCCTTGGGCTGGATGATCTGCGTTCAGCCCCACCCAGGCCGTGACGCCGGGCATGCCCACCGCGCCGAGGTAGGCCGACAGCGGGATCAGCGACGCGTCGACCTTGCGCAGCGCGCCGGGCTGCCGTGCGTCGACCACCGAGTACTGCTGCCAGCCGCCGGCAGCCGACCACCTTGTCGCCGGCTGGAAACGCTCGTGGCGCGATTCGACGACCTCGCCCACGGTGCCGCCGATCATCGGCGCGCCGAGCGGCTGCGGCGCCGCGTAGCTCTTGGCGTCGTTCATGCGCATGCGCATGTAGGGGTCCAGGCTCAGCTAGTGGTGGCGCACCAGCACCTGGCCGTCCTCGAGCGCGGGCAGTTCGACGGCCTCGAGGCGGAAGTTGTCGAGCGTGGCCTCGGCAGGCGGGCGCGAGGCCAGCACGATGCGGCGGTTGATCATGGTGTCTCCTTGCCATCGGCAGATGCCGGTGTCGCCTTGCAGGCGCCCTGGCATGGCGGCCCGCGGCAGGCAGCGCGCGCAGGTACTTGAAGGTGGCGGTGGCGTGGGCGCACAGGCGGCCGGCTTCGTCGAACACGCTGCCTTCGCAGAAGGCCAGCGTGGCGGTGCGGTGCAGCAGCTTGCCGGCGGCGCGCAGGCGGCCCTCGGCCGGGCGCATGAAGCTGGTCTTCATCTCGATGGTGGCCACGCCCGGCCCCTGGCTCGGCGCGCGTCGGCTGGATGCGACGCTGCGCGCGGCGTGCGCCATGGCCACGTCGAGCAGCGTCATCAGCACGCCGCCGTGCGCCACGTCCCAGGAGTTGAGGTGGGCCTCGGCCAGGTCCAGCCGCAGCTCGGCCTCGCCGCCGCCGAAGCCCCAGAGCTCGAAGCCGAGATGCTCGACGAAGGGATGCGCCGCGGGAAAGGCAGCGCGGCGCCGTGCTCACCCGCCGTGCACCGCAGACACGCCGCCGTCCACGGCCAGGATCTGCCCGGTGATGTGCTTGCCGGCGGCGCTGGCGAACAGCAGCGCGGCGCCCTTCAGGTCGTCGTCGTCGCCCAGGCGCTTCAGCGGCGCTGCCGCGGCCAGCTTCTCGGCGCCGAAGGTGCGCCAGCACGCCCTGCGTCATCTTGCTCGGGAAGAAGCCCGGCGCCAGCGCGTTGACGGTGATGCCGTGGCGGCCCCACTCCGCCGCCAGCGTGCGCGTGAAGTTGACCACCGCGCCCTTGCTCGTGCCGTAGGCGATGAACTTCACGTCCATCGATGCCGCCCAGGCCGGCGATCGAGGCGACGTTGATGATGCGGCCTCGCTGGTCGCGGGATCATGCTGGCCTTGCCCACCGCCTGCGCGAACAGGAACAGGCTGCGGATGTTCAGGTTCATCACCTTGTCCCAGGCCTCCAGCGGGTAGTCCTCGGCCGGCGCGCCCCAGGTGGCGCCGGCGTTGTTGACGAGGATGTCGATGCGGCCCAGGCGCTGCATCGTCTCGTCGACGACCTTGCTGGATCTGCGCCGGGTCGCTGGCGTCGGCGGCGATCCAGCGCGCGTCGATGCCGCGCGCCTGCAGGTGCGCGGCGGCCTCCTCCAGGTCGGCCGCCTTGCGCGAGGTGAGCATGATCTTGGCGCCGGCTTCGCCCAGCGCCTCGGCGATCTGCAGGCCGAGGCCGCGCGAGCCGCCGGTGACCAGGGCGACCTGGCCGGTGAGGTCGAAGAGTTGCTGGACGGGTGTGCTCATGGTCGGGTCCTCGGTGAGTGGGCGAGGTCGGACGGTGTGACGGCGGCGACTCAGCGCTTGGCGGCGCGAGCGCACCCAGATCAGCACGGCGCCGGCGGCCGCGTCGAGCGCGCCGACGACCACGCACCACCCAGCCGAGCGACGGTGTCGCCGCGCATCAGGAAGACGCCGAGGCAGAGCAGCAGCAGGCCGCTGTAGATCAGCACCCAGACCAGCTTCTCGAGTGCCGCGTTGCTCATGGTCAGAACCACTCGTCCTGCATCTCGCGCGCCAGCGCCTCGCGGCGCGCGACGACGCCGAGCCAGGCGTCGATGCTGCGGCAGTTCGTAGGCGAAGAAGTAGCGCATGGCCGCCAGCTTGCCTTGGCCGAAGGCGCCCGCGGCGCTGGCCGGCGCGCCGCACGCGCCAGCGCCACGTCCAGCCACAGCCAGGCCAGCACGACGTGGCCGAAGGCCTGCAGGTAGGGCGTGGCGTTGGCCAGCGCCTCTTCGGGCACGCCGGTGGCCCAGGCGGCCTGGGTGGCGGCGCCCAGCTTCTGCAGCGCCGCGGCCAGTTCGCCGGCCGGCACCGGCCAGGCCCTCGACGTGGCCGGCGCGCTCGATCGTGGCGCCGATGCGCGCGGCCAGCAGCTTGCAGGCCGGCGCCGCCGTCCATCACCACCTTGCGGCCCAGCAGGTCCAGCGCCTGGATGCCGTGCGTGCCCTCGTGGATCATGTTCAGGCGGTTGTCGCGCCAGTACTGCTCGACCGTGAAGTCGCGCGTGTAGCCGTAGCCGCCGAGCACCTGGATCGCCAGGCAGTTGGCCTCCAGGCACCACTCGCTGGGCCAGCTCTTGGCGATCGGGCGTCAGCACCTCCAGCAGCGTGCCGGCCTCGCGCGCGGCATCGGCGCTCGCCGGTGTGCAGCTCGTCGACCAGGCGCGCGCAGTACAGCTCCAGCGCCAGCCCGCCTTCGACATAGCTCTTCTGCGCCAGCAGCATGCGCCTCACGTCGGCGTGCTCGGATGATGGGCACCGGCGGCTGCGTCGCGTCCTTGCCGCCGCCGGTCATCGGCCGGCCCTGCGTGCGCTGCCGCGCGTAGTCCAGGCTCGCCTCGTAGCCGGCGTAGCCCAGCATCACCGCGCCCAGGCCGACGCCGATGCGCGCCTCGTTCATCATGTGGAACATGCAGCGCAGGCCCTCGCCGGGCTGGCCGACGAGGTAGCCGATGGCGCCGGCACCGCGGCCGTCAGCCGCCGCACGCGGGCACGCACCGGGACGGCCCTCGCCGAAGTTGAGCAGCGTGTTGGTGGTGCCGCGGTAGCCGAGCTTGTGGTTCAGGCCGGCCAGCGCGACGTCGTTGCGCTCGCCGGTGAGCTCGCCCGTCTGCGTCCACCAGCTTCTTGGGCACGATGAACAGCGAGATGCCGCGCGTGCCGGCCACCGGCTTGCCGTCGGCGCCCGGGATCTTGGCCAGCACCAGGTGGATGATGTTCTCGGTGAGCTCGTGCTCGCCGGCGCTGATCCACATCTTGTTGCCGCGCAGCCGGTAGCGCGGGCCCAGCGGGTCGGCCTCGAAGTCGTCGCCGTCGGGCACGGCGCGCGTGGCCACGTCGGACAGCGACGAGCCGGCCTGCGGCTCGCTCAGGCACATGGTGCCGAACCAGCGGCCGGCGAACTCGTTCCTGGCGAAGACCTCGCGCTGCAGCGGCGTGCCGTGCGCCATCAGCAGGTTGGCGTTGCCGCTGGTCAGCATGGCGTAGCCGCCCATGGCCACGCTGGCCTTGCTGAAGAAGGCGTTGGCCGCCATCTCGATGACGCAGGGCAGCTGCATGCCGCCGACGTCGTAGTCCTGCGCCGCGGCCAGCATGCCGGACTCGACATAGGCCGCCATCGCCGCGTGCGTGGCCTGCGGGCAGGTGCACGCGCTCGCCGTCGAAGTGCGGCTCCTGCGTGTCGGCCAGGCGGTTGAAGGGCGCGAACTTCTCGCGCGCGATGCGCTCGCAGGTGTCGAGCACCGAGGCGAAGGTCTCGCGCGAGTGGTCGGCGAAGCGCGGGCGCTGCAGCAGCGAGGCGACGCCGAGCCAGTCGTGGAGCAGGAAGTCGAGGGTCGGCGCATGGGCGTCTCAGTCTGCGGCCACGATGGCCATGGTCGGCGCCTGCATCGCGAGGGTGCGCAGCGCTGCACCGCTGCTGGTCCGAACGCGCCGACGTCGCGCGCAGGTCGAGCGCCGACGGCGTCGAGGTCGGCCGCACGCAGCGCGCGTTCAGAGCACCTCGAAGACGCCCGCCGCGCCCATGCCGCCGCCGATGCACATGGTCACGCACACGCGCTTGGCGCCGCGGCGCTTGCCTTCGATCAGCGCATGGCCGGTGAGGCGCTGGCCGCTCACGCCGTAGGGGTGGCCGACCGCGATGGCGCCGCCGTTGACGTTGAGGCGGTCCATCGGGATGCCCAGCCTGTCGGCGCAGTACAGCACCTGCACCGCGAAGGCCTCGTTCAGTTCCCACAGGTCGATGTCGTCGACCTTCAGGCCCAGCCGCTTCAGCACCTTGGGCACGGCGAAGACCGGGCCGATGCCCATCTCGTCGGGCTCGCAGCCGGCCACCGCGAAGCCGAGGAAGCGGCCCAGCGGCTTCAGGCCCTTCTGCTCGGCATACGGCCTCGCTGACCACCACGCAGGCGCCGGCGCCGTCGCTGAACTGGCTGGCGTTGCCGGCGGTGACCACGCCGCCGGGCATCGCCGAGCGGATGCCCTGGATGCCCTCGTAGGTGGTGCCCGGGCGCAGGCCCTCGTCGGCGCTCACGCGTCACTTCCTTGCTGCGCAGGCCCAGCACCGCGTCGGCCACGCCGGCGGTCACGGTGACGGGCACGATCTCGTCGTTGAACAGGCCGCTCTCCTGCGCCGCGCAGGCCTTCTGCTGGCTGCCGGCGCCGTAGTGGTCCATGCGCTCCTTGGCGATGCCGTAGCGCTTGGCCACGTTCTCGGCGGTCTGCAGCATGGTCCAGTAGATCTCGGGCTTCATCTGCTGCAGCGCCGGGTCGAGCAGCATGTGCTGGTTCATCTCCTGCTGCACGCAGGAGATGCTCTCCACGCCGCCGGCCACGAAGACGTCGCCCTCGCCGGCGATGATGCGCTGCGCGGCCATCGCGATGGTCTGCAGGCCGCTGGAGCAGAAGCGGTTGACGGTGATGCCGCTGACCGTGATCGGGCAGGCCGGCGCGCAGCGCGATCTGGCGCGCGATGTTCATGCCGGTGGCGCCTTCGGGGTTGGCGCAGCCCATCAGCACGTCCTCGACGGCGCCGGGGTCGATGCCGGCGCGCTCGACGGCGGCCTTGACGGCGTGGCCGCCGAGCGTGGCGCCGTGGGTCATGTTGAAGGCGCCCTTCCAGCTCTTGGCCAGCGGCGTGCGTGCGGTGGAGACGATGACGGCATGGGTCATGGTGGTTTTCCCTTCGAGCTCGGGTGAACGGTTCAGGTGAAGGACTTGCCTTCGGCGGCCAGCTTCGCCAGCAGCGGCGCGGGCTGCCAGAACGAGGCGTCGTCGTGCGGGTTGCGCGGCGAAGCGCTTCATCGCCTGCACGACGTTGAACAGGCCCTGCTGGTCGGCGTAGCACATCGGCCCGCCGCGGTGCAGCGGGAAGCCGTAGCCGGTGAGGTAGACCATGTCGATGTCGCTGGCCTTGCTGGCGATGCCTTCCTCCAGGATCTTGGCGCCTTCGTTGACGAGCGAGTAGACGAGGCGGTGCACGATCTCGTCGTCGCTGATCTTGCGCGGCGTGATGCCGAGTTCCTGCGCGGTGCTTCTCGATCATCTCCACCACCAGCCGGCGACGGGATGGCGTCGCGCTTGCCGGCCTGGTAGTCGTACCAGCCGGCGCCCGTCTTCTGGCCGTAGCGGCCCATCTCGCACAGCAGGTCGGCGGTCTTGCTGTAGCGCATGTTCGGCTTCTCGACATAGCGGCGCTTGCGGATCGCCCAGCCGATGTCGTTGCCGGCCAGGTCGCCCATGCGGAACGGGCCCATCGCAAAGCCGAATTTCTCGACCGCCTTGTCCACCTGCGCCGGCGTGCAGCCTTCCTCCAGCAGGAAGCCGGCCTGGCGGCTGTACTGCTCGATCATGCGGTTGCCGATGAAGCCGTCGCACACGCCCGAGACCACCGCGGTCTTGCTGGATCTTCTTGGCCAGCGCCATCACGGTGGCCAGCACGTCCTTGGCCGGTCTTCGCGCCGCGCACCACCTCCAGCAGCTTCATCACGTTGGCCGGGCTGAAGAAGTGCGTGCCGATCACGTCCTGCGGCCGCTTGGTGAACGACGGCGATCTTGTTGACGTCCAGCGTGCTAGGTGTTGGTGGCCAGGATGGCGCCGGGCTTCATCACCTCGTCGAGCGCCTTGAACACCTTCTCCTTGACGCCCATCTCCTCGAACACGGCCTCGATCACCATGTCGGCGTCCGGCATGTCGGCGTAGTTCAGCGTCGTGCTCAGCAGCGCCATGCGCTGCGTCGTACTTGTCCTGCTTGAGCTTGCCCTTCTTGACCTGGTTGTCGTAGTTCTTGCGGATGGTGGCGACGCCGCGGTCCAGCGCTTCCTGCTTCATCTCCAGCATCGTCACCGGGATGCCGGCGTTGAGGAAGTTCATGCTGATGCCGCCGCCCATGGTGCCGGCGCCGATGACGGCGACCTTCTTGATCGGCGCGCTGCGGCGTGTCCTCGGGCACGTCGGGAATCTTGCTGGCGGCGCGCTCGGCCGAAGAAGGCGTGGCGCAGCGCCTTGCACTCGGGCGTGAACATCAGCGCGGTGAAGAGCTCGCGCTCGTACGCCATGCCGTCGTCGAACTTGCGTCTCGACCGACGCTTCCACCGCGTCCACGCACTTGACCGGCGCCGGGAAGTTCTTCGCCATGCCCTTGACCATGTTGCGCGCGAACTGGAAGTAGGCGTCGGCATTCGGGTGCGTGGCCTGGCAGGTCGCGCACCAGCGGCAGCGGCTGGCCACCGGCGTGCGCCAGCGCCATTTCGCCGGCGAAGCGGCAGCGCGCCGTCGATCAGGTCGTCGGCGATGATCGCGGTCGAACAGCTTCTGGCCCGGGCATCGCCGCGAGCAGTTCGCTCTTCACCGGCTCGCCGCTGACGATCATGTTCAGCGCGGTCTCGACGCCCAGCACGCGCGGCAGGCGCTGCGTGCCGCCGGCGCCGGGGATGCAGGCCGATCTTGACCTCGGGCAGCGCCACGTTGGTGCCCGGCGCGGCGACGCGGTAGTGGCAGCCCAGCGCCAGTTCCAGCCCGCCGCCCATGCACGACGCTGTGCATGGCCGCCACCACCGGCTTGCGGCATGCTTCGAGCTGCCAGGATCAGCGACAGCAGGTTGGGCTCGGCCACGGCCTTGGGCGAGCCGAACTCCTTGATGTCGGCGCCGCCCGAGAACGCCTTGCCGGCGCCGGTGATGACGATGGCCTTGACCGCCGCGTCGGCCAGCGGCCGCTCCAGGCCGGCGCTGAACCGACGCCGCGTGTCGTAGCCCAGGCCGTTGACGGGCGGGTTGTCCAGCGTGATCACGGCGACGTCGCCGCGGACTTCGTAGCTGGCGCTCATGGCGACTCCTCGGATGGAAATAGAACGGTCGTTCGATTCTAGGACGGCACGCCGGATCGGGTCATGCGCTGACGGACAAGACGCAACGTCGGTCCGCTGCCGGGCAGCTGCCAAGGCGGTCCGAGCCCTTGGTGGCGACGGCGCGAAGCGACAAGCCTGCGGGCTCAGACCTCCAGCCACTCCTTGCGGATGTAGGCATTGGCGCGCAGGTCGGCCGGCGTGCCCTCGAACACGATGCTGGCCGTGGCCCATCACCAGGCAGCGGTCGGAAACCTCCAGCGCGATGGTGAGCTTCTGCTCGACCAGCAGCACCGAGATGCCGCGCGCGCTTGAGCTCGCGCAGGTACTCGGCCACCAGCTCGACGATCTTGGGCGCCAGGCCCTCGGTGGGCTCGTCGATCATGATCAGGTCGGGGTCGCCCATCAGCGTGCGGCACAGCGTGAGCATCTGCTGCTCGCCGCCGGACAGCACGCCGGCCTCGGTGTGCTGGCGCTCCTTCAGGCGCGGGAACATGCCGTACATGTCGTCGAAGCGTCCAGCGGCCGGCCTTGGCTTGCCGCGCTTCTGCGCCGAGCATCAGGTTCTGGTGCACGGTGAGCGTGGGGAAGATGTCGCGGTTCTCGGGCACGTAGCCGATGCCCGGGTGGGCGATCTCGAAGGCCTTGCGGCCCAGGATCTCGGCTCGTTCCAACTGCACCGAGCCGGTGCCGTCGACCAGGCCCATGATGGCCTTGACGGTGGTGGAGCGGCCCGAGCCGTTGCGCCCCAGCAGCGCCACGATCTCGCCCGCGCCGCACGTCGAAGTGCACGCCGTGCAGCACATGGCTCTTGCCGTAGAAGGCGTGCAGGTTCTCGAGCGTTCAGCATGCGTCAGTGCCGCTGCGCGCCCTGCGCCGCCTGCGCTGCTGATCGGCCAGCACCGAGCCCAGGTAGGCCTCCTGCACGCGCGGGTTGGCGCGCACCGCCTCGGGCGTGTCGAAGGCGATGACCTCGCCGTAGACCAGCACCGCGATCTTGTCGGCCAGGCCGAACACCACGCCCATGTCGTGCTCCACCGTCAGCAGCGTCTTGCCGACCGTGACTTCGCGGATCAGGCTCGACGAAGCGCGCCGTCTCGCTCGGCTCATGCCGGCCGTGGGCTCGTCGAGCAGGATCACGCCGGCGCCGCCGGCGATGGTGATGCCGATCTCCAGCGCGCGCTGCTCGGCGTAGGTGAGGTTCATGGCCAGCACGTCGCGCCGCTTGTCGAGCTTGATCATCTCCAGCACCTCTTCGGCGCGGTCGTTGGCGTCGTGCAGGTCGGCCAGGAACTTCCAGAACGCGTACCTGTAGCCCAGGCTCCAGAGCACGGCGCAGCGCAGGTTCTCGAACACCGACAGGCGGGTGAACAGGTTGCTGACCTGGAAGCTGCGCGCCAGGCCCAGGCGGTTGATCTCGTAGGGCTTGAGGCCGTCGATGCGCTGGCCGTTGAGCAGGATCTCGCCGCGTGCTGGCGCCGAAGCGGCCGCTGATCAGGTTGAACAGCGTGCGACTTGCCGGCGCCGTTGGGGCCGATGATGGCCACGCGCTCGCCCGGCTGCACCGCCAGGTTGGCGCCGCGGATGATCTCGGTCTTGCCGAAGCTCTTGCGCAGGTCCTCAGTTCGAGGGCGAAGCTCGGACGCGGCTGCACTCATAGCGCCTCCCGCCGCTTGATTTCGCTTCTCGATCTCGCTCCTGCATCTCGCCCCACTGCGTGCGCGAAGCTGGCGCCGCGTCAGCTCGAACAGCGCCACGCCGACGGCCAGCACGAAGCAGCGCGCCGAACCAGCTGTCCAGGCGCTTGCGCGTTCGAGCGTGACGCCCAGGAACTGCAGCTGCGGGCCCAGCGCCGCGTTGAGCTGCAGGTGGTAGACCATCTCGATCATCGCCGCCGCGCCGACCAGCATCAGCGGCCGCCGGTGCCGCCAGCGCCAGGTAGGCCGCCCACAGCGGCCGCAGCTTGCCGAAGGCCGCCACGCGCAGGTTCATCATGATCAGGCTGGCGATGCCGCCGGGCGCGTACATCACCATGAACAGGAAGACCAGGCCGAGGTAGAGCAGCCAGGCCTTGGTCAACTCCGACAGCAGCACGAGCGCCAGCACCATCAGCACCGCGCCGATGATGGGGCCGAAGAAGAACGTGGCGCCGCCCAGGAAGGTGAACAGCAGGTAGGCGCCCGAGCGCGCCGGCGCCCACCACCTCGGCGGTGACGATCTCGAAGTTCAGCGCCGCCAGGCCGCCGGCGATGCCGGCGAAGAAGCCGGCGATCGATGAACGCGATGTAGCGCACGCGCTGCGTGCTGTAGCCGATGAACTCGACGCGCTCGGGGTTGTCGCGCACGGCGTTGAGCATGCGGCCCAGCGGCGTGCGCGTGAAGCGCGAACATGCGCCGCCGTGCAGACGAAGCGTGTAGACCGCGATCAGGTAGTAGACCTGGATCTGCGGGCCGAAGGTGATGCCCAGCACCGGCTTGCCGACCACGCGGTTGCCCGAGATGCCGCCCTCGCCGCCGAAGAACTCGGGCATCATCAGCGACATCGACGCACACCAGTTCGCCGATGCCCAGCGTGATCATCGCGAAGGTGGTGCCCGCCTTCTTGGTCGTCACGTAGCCGAGCAGCACGGCGAAGACCAGCCCGGCCAGCCCGCCGACCAGCGGGATCAGGCTGACCGGCATCGGCCAGCTTGCCGGCGGCCGACGCACGTTCAGCGCGTGGATGGCCAGGAACGCAGCCGAGGCCGGTGTAGACCGCATGGCCGAAGCTGAGCATGCCGCCCTGCCCCAGCAGCATGTTGTAGGACAGGCAGGCGATGATCGCGATGCCCATCTGCGACAGCATGGTCAGCGCCAGGCTGCTGAAGTCCATCAGCGGCGCGACACCAGCAGCACCGAGGCGAACAGGCCCCAGAGCACCCAGCGCCCGACGTTCCAGGGCTTGAAGTGGTAGTGCGGGCGGATCGTCGACTGGCCAGCTGCGCTTGGCATCGCACGACTGTCAGTCCTTCCCGCGTGCCCAGCAGGCCCTTGGGCCTGAAGATCAGGATCAGCACCAGCAGCAGGTAGGGCAGGATCGGCGCCACCTGCGCGAGCGTGATCTTCATCAGCGGGTAGGCCAGGTCGCCGGGCGCGACCGCCCAGCCCAGATTGCCGGCGCAGGTGCGACCAGCGACTTGTCCACCGTCACGGCAAGGTCTGCATCAGGCCGATCAGCAGCGACGCGACAAAGGCGCCGGCCAGCGAGCCCATGCCGCCGACCACCACGACGACGAAGATGATCGAGCCGACGGTGGCCGCCATCGGGGCTCGGTGACGAAGGTGCTGCCGCCGATCACGCCGGCCAGCGCCGGCCAGCGCCGCGCCGCGCCGAAGACCAGCATGAAGACGCGCGGCACGTTGTGGCCCAGCGCCTCGACCATCTCGGGGTGCGTGAGCGCCGCCTGGATCACCAGGCCGATGCGCGTGCGCGTGAGCAGCAGCCACAGCGCCACCAGCATCACCAGCGCCACCAGCATCATGAAGCCGCGCGTGGCCGGGAAGGGCGAACAGTGCATCACGCACGTCGGCCGTCGACTGCACAGCGGTCGGCGGGCGCCGCGCCCCAGGACCAGGCCCAGGCCGTCGGGCGACGACTGCACCAGCGTGAACACCGGGCCCTGCAGCAGCTCGGGCGGCTCGAAGTCCACCGACGTGCGGCCCCAGATCAGCTGCACCAGTTCGAGGATCACGTACGACAGGCCGAAGGTGATCAGCAGTTCGGGCACGTGGCCGAACTTGTGCACGCGGCGCAGGCCGTAGCGCTCGAACAGCGCGCCGAGCGCCGCCACCAGCAGCGGCGCCAGCACCAGCGCCGGCCAGAAGCCGACCAGCCGCGTGAGCGAGTAGGCGAAGTAGGCGCCGAGCATGTAGAAGCTGGCGTGCGCGAAATTCAGCACGCCCATCATGCTGAAGATCAGCGTCAGGCCCGAGCTGAGCATGAACAGCAGCAGCCCGGAGCTGATGCCGTTGAGGACGTTGATGAGGAACTGGTCCACGCCGCTGTTCAGTGCCGTAAAGAAAGGGCCCTGCGGAGCTCGGCTCCCGCGGGCCCGGCCGAAGGCGGCGGCGGTCAGAGCCCGGCGGGACGCTTCATCTGGCACGAGGTGGGCGTGCTCGACACATAGGGCTCGTAGGTCTTGACGGTCCTGAAGTTGTAGCCGGTGTTCTCGACGCTGTAGTGATATGGCTTCGGCGTCGGCCTTCTGCCACTGCGTGATGTACAGCGGTCTGCTGCAGCTGGTGGTCGGTCTTGCGCATGTCGACTCGGCCCGCTGAAGCTCTTGAACTTCAGGCCCTCCATCGCGGCGGCCACCTTCACCGGATGCGGTGCACTTGGCCTTGGCCATGGCCGCCGCCAGCAGTCGCATAGGCGTGGTAGATCGGCGCCGTGTAGAAGTCGTCGTTGAACTTCGCCTTGAACTCGTCCATCACCTTGCGGCCGGCCGGCGATGTCGTAGTGGCATGACGCCGACCTGGTAGACGCTTGCCCGGCCGCCATTGGCGCCCATCGCCGTGGGCGTGCCGGTGACGCCGGCGTAGTAGGTGTAGAACTTGGCGTTCAGGCCCGCGTCGTTGGCGGCCTTGATGAGCAGCGACAGGTCGGAGCCCCAGTTGCCGGTGACCACCGTGTCGGCGCCCGAGGCCTTGATCTTGGCGATGTAGGGCGCGAAGTCGCGCACCTGCGCCAGCGGGTGCAGGTCTTCGCCGACGATCTGCACGTCGGGCCGCTTGCGCGCCAGGTTTCCTTGGCGTACTTGGCGACCTGGTGGCCGTGCGAGTAGTTCTGGTTGATCAGGTAGACCTTCTTGACGTCCTTCTGGTCCTTCATGAAGGTGGTCAGCGCCTCCATCTTCATCGAGGTGTCGGCGTCGAAGCGGAAGTGCCAGAAGCTGCACTTGCTGTTGGTCAGGTCGGGGTCGACCGCGGCGTAGTTGAGGAACATCACTTCCTTGCCGGGGTTGCGCTCGTTGTGCTTGTTGAGGCAGTCGATGATCGCGCGCGGCCGGCGCCCGAGCCGTTGCCCTGGGCGACGTAGCGGATGCCCTGGTCGATCGCGGCCTTCAGCGCGTTCAGGCTTTCCTGCGGGCTGAGCTTGTTGTCGAACGAGATGATCTCGAACTTCACGCCCGCCGGGTTGCTCTTGCTGAACTTCTCGGCGAGGAACTGGAAGCCCTTGAGCTGGTTCTGGCCGACGTGGCCGCGGCAGGCCCGACAGCGGGTCGATCCAGGCGATCTTGACGGTCTCGCCCTTCTGCGCCAGGGCCACGCTGCTGCCAAGCGCCAATGCACTGCCCAGCGCGACGCTGAGGACGGTTCTGCGGAAAGTCATCGTTGTCTCCTGAGGAAAACCTGAACCTTTCAAGGTTAGCTGAACTGAGGGGCATCGCGCTCTGGGGACTACCCCGAAGCAATGTCCCCGGCGCGACACTGCGATGACCCCAGGGCCGCCGGGCTGCCGCAGGCCGTCGGACAATGGGCGCATCGAAGCACCCGGGCGCCGGCCCCTCACGGCGGCAAACGCCGGGCCGCAGCACCTGGAAGCCTCCTGCCCATCATGAAGCCACACGACCACGACGACCCCCGCTACCCGGTGCGCAAGACCGACGCCGAATGGCGCGCCGAACTCGACCCCATGCAGTATGAGGTGGCGCGCCACGCCGCCACCGAGCGCGCGTTCACCGGCAAGTACTGGGACCACTTCGACGCCGGCCGCTACCTCTGCGTGGGCTGCGGCACCCCGCTGTTCGAGTCCGGCACCAAGTTCGACGCCGGCTGCGGCTGGCCGAGCTACTGGCAGCCGATCAACAGCGAGGTCGTCGAGCGCGTCGTCGACGCCAGCCATGGCATGGTTCGCGTGGAGGTGCGCTGCAACCACTGCGGCAGCCACCTCGGGCCATGTCTTCGAGGACGGCCCCGAGCCCACCGGCGAGCGCTTCTGCATCAACTCGGCCGCGATCGCCTTCCAGCCGGAGGCGGAATGACCGCCGAGGAGATCGAGACCCGCCTGCGCGCCGCGCTGGCACCGCTGCGGCTCGAGGTGTCGGACGACAGCCACCTGCACGCCGGCCACGCCGGCGCGCGCGAGGGCCGGCATTTCACGGTGCGCATCACCAGCCCGCGCTTCGCCGGCCTGTCCCGGGTGGCGCGGCACCGCCTTGTGTATGATTCCCTCGGTCCGCTGGCCGGCCAGGGCGTGCATGCGTTGGCCATCGTGGCCGAGGCGCCCGACGCCGACTGAACCCAAGCCGCTGCCACCGCACTCGAAGCGGGGTTCACCCCCCTGCATCCACCCGGGTGCGGCACCACTCCTGAAAGCTCCCCACCGATGAAGCCGATGAATCCTGCCGCGCGCGCGGCCCTGACCCTTGCCGTTGCCGCCCTGGTGTTGCCGCTGGGCGCCGCAGCCCAGAATATTGCCATCGTCAACGGCAAGGCCGTGCCCAAGGCGCGCGTGGACATGCTGCTGCAGGAAGCCGCGCGCGCCGGCCAGCAGATCGCCCCCGAGATGCAGGCGCAGGCCCGCGACCAGGTCGTGCTGCGCGAGATCTTCGTGCAGGAAGCCGAGAAGCGCGGCATCGCCGCCAGCCCCGACTACAAGGCGCGCATGGAACTGGCGCGCCAGAGCGTGCTGATCCGCGAGCTGTTCGAGGACTATCGCAAGAAGAACCCCGTCACCGATGCCGAGGCCAAGGCCGAGTACGACAAGTTCAAGGCCCAGGCCAGCGGCACCGAGTACCGCGCCCGCCACATCCTGGTCGAGAGCGAGGACGAAGCCAAGGGCCTGATCGCCCAGATCAAGGGCGGCGCCAGGTTCGAGGACCTGGCCAAGAAGCACTCCAAGGACCCGGGCTCCGGCGCCAACGGCGGCGACCTCGACTTCGCCAAGGCCGAGTCCTACGTGCCCGAATTCGGCGGCGCGATGGCCAAGCTGAAGAAGGGCCAGATGACCGACGCGCCGGTGAAGAGCCAGTTCGGCTGGCACATCATCCGGCTGGAAGACACCCGCGAGGCCGCCTTCCCGGCCTTCGACGAGGTCAAGCCGCAGCTCAAGCAGCGCATGGAGCAGGCCAAGATGCAGAAGTTCCAGGAAGAACTGCGCGCCAAGGCCAAGACCGACTACAAGTTCGGCCAGCCATAGGCCAGGCGGACCGAGGACGGAGCCGCTGCTGCCGCAGCGGCTCTTGCCTTCACGGCAGCAGCACGGTCGAGCCGGTGGTCTTGCGCGCTTCCAGGTCGCGGTGCGCCTGCGCCGACGTCGGCCAGCGGGTAGCGCTGGTCGATGCGGATCTTCACCTGCGCCGCTGCCCACCACGGCGAACAGGTCGTCGGCCATGGCCTGCGTGGCCTCGCGGGTGGCGATGTGGGTGAACAGCGTCTGCCGCGTCACGTACAGCGAGCCCTTGGGCCGCCAGCGCTGCCGAGCGCGAACGGCGGCACCGGGCCCGAGGCGTTGCCGAAGCTGGCCAGCAGGCCGAACGGGCGCAGGCAGTTCAGGCTGCCCTCGAAGGTGTCCTTGCCGATCGAGTCGTAGACCACCTTGACGCCCTTGCCGCCGGTGATGTCCTTGACGCGCGCCACGAAGTCCTCGCTGCGTGTAGTCGATGACATGCGCCGCGCCGTGCTCCAGCGCCAGCGCGCACTTGGCCGCGCCGCCGGCGGTGCCGATGAGCTGCAGGCCCAGCGCCCTGGCCCACTGGCAGGCGATCAGGCCGACGCCGCCGGCCGCGGCATGGAACAGCACGTGGTCGCCGGGCTGCAGGCCCTCGCACCGGCAGCGTCTTCTTCAGCAGGTACTGCGCCGTCAGGCCCTTGAGCATCATGCCGGCGCGCGGTGTCGAAGGCGATGCCGTCGGGCAGCCGGCACACCGTCTTGGCCGGCATCACGCGCACCTGGCTGTAGCTGCCCGGCGGGTTGCTGGCGTAGGCCGCGCGGTCGCCCGCCCGCAGGTGCGTGACGCCCTCGCCCACGGCCTCGACGATGCCGGCGCCTTCCATGCCCAGCGTCAGCGGCAGCGGGTTGGCGTACAGGCCGGTGCGCTGGTAGACGTCGATGAAGTTCAGGCCGCAGGCCTGGTGGCGGATGCGGATCTCGCCCGGGCCGGGGTCGCCCACCGGCAGGTCGACGAGCTGCATCTGTTCGGGGCCGCCGTAGGCGGTGATCTGGATCGCGTGGGGCATGGGGTCTCCTTGTGACCGGCGAGGTTACGACACGCCACGCCGTGCTGCACACCACGGCGCTTGCGGCATGGCGTCGCACGGCGTGGCACGATCGGGCGCGCCATGAAGCGCCTCGTGCAAGCCCCCAACGTCGCCATCGCCACGCTGTGGGCCGACCTGCTGCGGCAGGCCGGCATCGCCGTCAGCGTGCAGCGCTACTACACCGGCAGCATCGCCGGCGAGATCCCGCCCGACCAGGCCCTGCCCGAGGTCTGGGTGCTGGACAACGACGACCACGCGCGCGCCACCGAGCTGCTGCACGAACTGCGCCACCTGCCGCACGTGCACTGGGTGTGCGCGGCCTGCGGCGAGGCCGTCGACGGTCCGTTCGAGCAGTGCTGGAACTGCGGCGCGCCGATGCGGCCTATGAGCGCCGCCGGCGACGCCGGCTCGCGGCAGGCTCAGAACGTGCCCGGGTAGGCCCCGCCGTCGATCAGCAGGTTCTGGCCGGTGATGTAGCCGGCGTGCACGCTGCACAGGAAGGCGCAGGCGGCGCCGAACTCGGCCGGCGGTGCCGAAGCGCTGCGTCGGGTTGAGCTTGCGGCGCGCCGTCCATCACCTCCTCCAGCGGCTGGCCGCTCTTCTGCGCCGCGCCGACCATGGTGGCGCGCAGGCGGTCGGTGTCGAAGGGGCCGGGCAGCAGGTTGTTGATGGTGACGTTGCGCGAGGCCAGGCGCGGCTGCCGCGCCAGGCCGGCGACGAAGCCGGTGAGGCCGCGTGCGCGCGCCGTTGGACAGGCCCAGGATGTCGATCGGCGCCTTCACCGCGCCCGAGGTGATGTTGACGATGCGGCCGAAGCCGCGCTCGGCCATGGCGTCGACCGTGGCCTTGATCAGCTCGATCGGCGTGAGCATGTTGGCGTCCAGCGCCTTGATCCAGGCCTCGCGGTCCCAGTCGCGGAAGTCGCCCGGCGGCGGGCCGCCGGCGTTGTTGACCAGGATGTCGACCTGCGGGCAGGCCGCCAGCGCCGCGGCGCGGCCGTCGGCGGTGGTGATGTCGCCGGCCACCGCGCGCACCTGCACCGCCGGGTTGAGCGCGCGCAGTTCGGCCGCGGTGGCCTGCAGCGCCTCGGCGCCGCGCGCGGTGATGACCACGTTCACGCCCTCGCCCGCCAGCGCCTGCGCGCAGCCCTTGCCCAGCCCCTTGCTCGCGGCGCACACCAGCGCCCACTTGCCTTGAATGCCGAGATCCATGTCCTCCTTCTCCTTGGTGTTGTTCAACGTGCGCGGGCCAGCAGCCACACGCCCAGCAGCACCAGCACCGTGCCGGCGGCGATCCACGCGTTCAACGGTTCGCCCAGGATCAGCACGCCCATCACGATGGTCGACAGCGGCCCGATCATGCCGGTCTGCGCGGTCAGCGTGGCGCCGATGCGCTCGATGGCCATCATCACCATCAGCACCGGCGCGAAGGTGCACAGCGTGGCGTTCAGCAGCGACAGCCAGATCACCTCGGGCGCCACCAGCGCCGCCGACAGCGGGCGCAGCAGCAGGAACTGCGCGATGCACAGCACGCGAGGCCACCGAGGTGGCCCAGCCGGTGAGCCGCAGCGCGCCCAGGCGCTCGCACCTCCTCGCCGCTGTAGACCAGGTAGACGGCATAGCTGAGCGCGCTGCCGAAGACCAGCGCCGCGCCCAGCGCGCTGTCGGCGCCGGCCAGCTGCAGCTCGTGGCCGAAGACCAGCAGCACGCCGGCGTAGCTGACCGCCAGCGCCAGCACCTGCCGCGCCGTCACGCGCTGGCGGAACAGCAGCCAGCCCAGCAGCAGCACGAGCGTCGGGTTCAGGTACAGGATCAGCCGCTCCAGGCTGGCGGTGATGTACTGCAGGCCGGCGAAGTCGAGGAAGCTCGCCAGGTAGTAGCCGCAGAAACCCAGCCCGGCCACCACCGCCAGGTCGCGCCGCGCCAGCGGCGGCTTGCCGCGCCCGGCCCACCAGGCCAGCGCCACGAACAGCGGCAGCGCGAACAGCATGCGGTACATGATCAGCGTCACCGCATCGACGTCGTGCCGGTAGGCCAGCTTGACGATGATGGCCTTGGCCGAGAAGGCCACCGAGCCCGCGGCGGCCAGCGCCAGGCCCGGGCCCAGGCGCGACCGGGCGGCGCGTTCAAAAGCCCACGGCCTGCCCGTCGCGCCGCGGGTCGCTGGCGGCGGCGTAGCCTTCCACCGCCGGGTCGCCCAGGCGCCAGATGAACTGGCCGGCGCCGTAGTCCTGGTAGCTGTCGGCAAAGGGCTCGACGCGGTGGCCCAGGTCGCGCAGGCCCTGCGCGGTGGCGGGGTCGAAGCCCTGCTCGGCGTTCACGATGCCGCCGGACCAGCGCCAGCGCGGCGCGTCGCAGGCGGCCTGCGGGTGCTGGCGGTAGTCGAGCATGCGCACCAGCGTCTGCAGGTGGCCCTGCGGCTGCATGTCGCCGCCCATCACGCCGAAGCTCATCACCGGCTGGCCGTCCTTGGTCAGGAAGGCCGGGATGATGGTGTGGAAGGGCCGCTTGCCCGGGCCGACCAGGTTGTCGCTGGCCGGGTCCAGCGTGAAGCCGTGGCCGCGGTTCTGCAGGCTCAGGCCGTAGCCCGGCACCACGACGCCCGAGCCGAAGCCCATGTAGTTGCTCTGGATGAAGCTGACCATCATGCCGCTCTCGTCGGCCGCGGTCAGGTAGATCGTGCCGCCCTGCGGCGCGTGGCCGGGGCCGAAGTCCTGCGCGCGCTTCGGGTCGATCAGCCGCGCGCGGCTGGCCAGGTAGCCGTCGTCGAGCATCTGCGCCGGCGTCAGGCGCATCGCGCGCGGCTCGGCCACGTAGCTGTAGACATCGGCGAAGGCCAGCTTCATGGCCTCGATCTGCAGGTGCTGCGAGGCGACGCCGTCGACCGGCAGCGACGCGAGGTCGAAGTGCTCGAGGATGCCCAGCGCGATGAGCGCCGCGATGCCCTGCCCGTTGGGCGGGATCTCGTGCAGCCGGTAGCCGCGGTAGTCGCGGCCGATGGGCGCCACCCACTCCGGCTGGTAGGCCGCGAAGTCGGCCGCCGTCATGGCGCCGCCATGCGCGCGCGCATGGGCCTCGGCGGCGGCGGCGATCTCGCCGCGGTAGAAGGCCTCGCCCTGGGTGTCGGCGATCAGCCGCAGCGTGCGCGCCGCTGCGCCGAAGGTGAAGCGCTCGCCCACCTGCGGCTGCGCGGCCGTGCGGCAGGAAGGCTTCGGCAAACCCGGGCTGCGAGGTGATCTCGGGCAGCGACGCCGCATTGCGCCACTTCTGCTGGATGATCACCGGCACCGCGTAGCCGCGCTCGGCCGATCTCGATGGCCGGCGCCAGCAGGTCGGCGAAGGGCAGCTTGCCGAAGCGCTCGTGCAGCGCCACCCAGCCCGCCACCGCGCCCGGCACGGTGACCGAGTCCCAGCCGCGCTTGGGCGGCGTGCGCGCGTCGGCGCCGTACTTGGCGCTGAAATACCCGGGCGTCCAGGCCGCCGGCGCGCTGCCCGAGGCGTTCAGGCCGTGCAGCTGCGTGCCGTCCCACAGGATGCAGAAGGCGTCCGAACCCAGGCCGTTGCTGCAGGGCTCGACGATGGTCATCACCGCCGCCGTGGCGATGATCGCGTCGACCGCGTTGCCGCCGTTCTGCAGCATGCGCAGCCCGGCCTGCGCCGCCAGCGGGTGCGAGGTGGAGACGACGTTGCGCGCGAACACGGGCGAGCGCTGGCTGGCGTAGCCGGCGGTCCAGTCGAAGGGGTGTGTCAAGGTGCTGCTTCTCGGCAGGGAATCAGGCGAGGCTGCAAGTATCGCCGCAGCCACTGGCGGCCGTGTCACGCGACTCGGGGCGCAGTCGGCCGGCGGCCTGTCGGCCACGTAGCGCCGCGTCAGCGGCGGCTCGGCACCGAGGTGGAAGGCCAGCCGGCGCTCGCGCAGCTCGGCGTCGAAGGCGCTGAAGCGCTCGAGCCGGCGCTGGTGCTCGAGCCAGTTCTCGTCGACGAAGTACTCGACGTAGCGCCCGGGCTGCGCCGTATCGCGGAACAGGCCCCAGGACAGCGCACCCTGGCGCAGCCGCGCGCGCCGCGTGCGCTGCATGACCTCGGCGAAAGTCGGCGGCGCGGGCGGGGTCGATGACGGTATTCGACCGTCACCATCACCGGCCCTTCGTCGGGTGCGATGTCGATCGCCACCGGCGGCAGCGTTGCCCACGGCGACGGGGGAGAAGTCGATCTCGCCGCCGCCTTCCACGCTCAGCCGCCGTGTCGCCAGCACCACCACCACGCCGAACAGCGCCGCCGCCACCACCGCCGCCGCGCACGCTGGCCAGGCCCGCCACCTGCCCCCACACCAGCGAGCCGGCCGCCGCGCCGCCCATCAGCGCCATCTGGTAGATCGACATGCCGCGCGCGCGCACCCAGTCGGGCAGCGCCGTCTGCGCCGCGATGACGAGCGAATTGGCCACCGAGATCCAGGCCATGCCGATGAAGCACCATCGCCGGCAGCGCGACCCAGATCTCGGGCACGGCGACGATCAGCGTCGACAGCGCCGCATGCACCAGCGTGCCGATGGTGACGAACTGGTCGCGGCTGTAGCGGGCGCGCCAGCGCGGAAAGTACAAGCGCCGCGATGATGGCCCCCGCGCCCAGGCAGGACAGCATCACCGTGAAGGTGCCGGGCCCGCCGCCGTGCAGCTGCGCGCCACCAGCGGCAGCAAGCGCCACCAGCGCGGTGGACTGCAGGAAGAACAGGAAGATGCGCAGCAGCACGACCTTCAGCCGCGGCGACTGCCAGGCGTAGTTCAGCCCGGCGCGCATGGCGCCCACGAAGCGCTCGCCCGGGCAGCGCGCTGGCCGCACCGGCTCGCCACGCCAGCGCAGGATCAGCGTGAAGGCCACGCCCGCCAGCAGCGCGTTGAGCACGAACACCGCCGCCGGGCTGACGGTGGCGATGAGCAGCCCCGCCAGCACCGGCCCGACGACGCGCGACAGGTTCATCGCGATGCCGTTGAGCGCCAGTGCCTGCGGCAGCAGTTCGCGCGTCACCGTCTGCGGCACGATGGCCGCGAAGACCGGCCAGCGCAGCGCCAGGCCGATGCCGTTGGAGAAGGTCAGCAGCAGCAGCAGCGGCGCGGTGAGCAGCCCGGCCAGCGAGAGCCCGGCCAGCAGCAGCGCGTTCACGCGACACCCACAACTGCGTGGCGGCGAAGTAGCGGCGGCGGTCGACGATGTCGGCCAGCGCGCCGCTGGGCAGGCCGAGCAGGAACACCGGCAGCGTGACTGGCGGTCTGCACCAGCGCCACCATCACCGGGCTCGTGGTCAGCGACGTCATCAGCCAGGCGGCCGCGACGTCGTTCATCCACATCGTCAGGTTGGCCGCCAGCCAGGCGAACCAGAGGCCGCGGAAGACGCGTGCCGCGGAGGGGCGTGAAGGCAGCGGGCAGCGCCATGGCGGCTTCGCGTGGGCGTCGAGCCGGTCAGCGCGAGGACACCAGGCACACGGCGTGACCTCCTGGGTTCTCGGCAGCGTCCATCGGACGCTGCGTCGAACCTGCCCGGCAAGCGGGCGCGCGGGCCTCAGTCGGCCTGGAAGGCCTCCTCGCGCTTGTTCTTGATCGCCGGCAGCATGACCACGACGATCATCAGCGCCGCGGCGATCAGCAGGCCGGCCGACAGCGGCCGCGTCATGAAGGTGCTCCAGTCGCCGCGCGACAGCAGCAGCGCGCGGCGCAGGTTCTCTTCCATCATCGGCCCGAGGATGAAGCCCAGCAGCAGCGGCGCCGGCTCGCAGCCGAGCTTGTAGAAGAGGTAGCCGACCACGGCGAAGATCGCGCCCATGCAGACGTCGAAGGCGTTGTTGTTCAGCGTGTACAGGCCGATGCAGCAGAACGCCATGATGGCCGGGAACAGGAAGCGGTAGGGCACGGTCAGCAGCTTGATCCAGATGCCGATCAGCGGCAGGTTCAGGACGATCAGCATCGCGTTGCCGACCCACATCGATGGCGATCAGGCCCCAGAACAGCTCGCGGGTTGCTGGTCATCACCTGCGGGCCGGGCTGGATGCCCTTGATCGTCATCGCCCCCACCATCAGCGCCATCACGGCGTTGGGCGGGATGCCCAGCGTCAGCATCGGGATGAACGACGTCTGCGCGCCGGCATTGTTGGCGCTCTCCGGGCCGGCGACGCCGCGGATGTTGCCCTGGCCGAAGGGCACCTCGCCGGGCTTGCCGGGCGATCTTCTTCTCCAGCGTGTAGGCCGCGAACGAGGCCAGCAGCGCACCGCCGCCCGGCAGCACGCCGAGCACCGAGCCGAGCGCCGTGCCGCGCATCACCGCCGGCCAGGCGCGCATGGAAGTCGTCCTTCGTCGGCCACAGGCCCTTGACGTCCTTGGTGAAGACTTCGCGGTGCTCGGCCGGTCGCCCGAGGTTGGCGATGATCTCGCCGAAGCCGAACACGCCCATCGCGATGGCGACGAAGCCGATGCCGTCGGTGAGCTCGGGGATGTCGAAACTGTAGCGCGGCACGCCCGAGATGACGTCGGTGTTGATCTGCCCGAGCAGCAGGCCGAGGATGATCATCGAGATCGCCTTGACCAGCGAGCCCGAGGCCAGCACCACCGCGCCGATCAGCCCCAGCACCATCAGCGAGAAATACTCCGCCGGACCGAACTTGAAGGCCAGTTCGGTCAGCGGCGGCGCGAAGGCGGCGACGATCAGCGTGGCGACGCAGCCGGCGAAGAACGACCCCAGGCCCGCGGCAGCGAGCGCGGCGCCGGCGCGGCCCTTGCGCGCCATCTGGTAGCCGTCGATCGCGGTGACCACCGAGCCGACTCGCCCGGCACGTTGATCAGGATCGCGGTGGTGGAGCCGCCGTACTGCGCACCGTAGTAGATGCCGGCCAGCATGATCAGCGCCGGCGTGGCGTCGAGCGCATAGATGCTGGGCAGCAGCATCGCGATCGTGGCCACCGGCCCGAGGCCCGGCAGCACGCCGATCAGCGTGCCCAGCAGCGCACCGCCGAAGGCGTACAGCAGGTTCTGCAGCGTGAAGGCGACGCCGAAGCCGAGCGCGAGGTTGTGCAGCAGGTCCATCGTGCGGCTCCTTCAGCGGCCGAGCGAAGGCGGGCCACAGCGGAATGGTCAGGCCCAGTCCCTTGATGAAGATCAGCCAGCGAGCCGAACGTCAGCACGGCGGCGTTGATGATCGCGTCCCTCCAGTGGAACTCGTCGCCGGCCAGCGCGGAGATGAACGACCAGCAGCGGCAGCGCGACCGCCATGCCCAGCTTGGGCAGGACGCAGCCGAAGCAGCGCGACCGCGCCGACGATCACCAGCAGCGGCTTCCAGGCCCAGGGGCCGATGGGGTCGCCGCCCTCGGTCTCGATGGTCAGCGCCTTGAACAGCACGATGCCGCCCAGCATGGCCATCAGGACGCCGAGGCCGAACGGGAAAGTAGGCCGGCCCGGGCCGCGCCGAGCTGCCGAAGCTGTAGCCGAGCGCCCCCCATGCAAAGCCGATGCCGACGCCCATGAACATGAGGCCGGACCAGAAGTCCTTCTGGCTCTTGATCTTCAAGCCTGTCTCCTCCGCGCTGCGGCTCCTCGCCGATTCTAGGGATATCCCTTGCCGCCCTCGCCGTGGTTTCCACGTAAGGGGAATCAGTTGCGCCACGTAGGGCCGCACCATGCGCAGCCACTTGCGCGCCGGCAGGCCCAGGGCACCGAAGCGCGCCTCGATCGCCGCCGCGCGCGCCGTCAGCACCTCGCGCCCGGGCACCACCACGCCGCGCCCCGCCACCACCACCGTGTTGCCCTCGCGCGTGGGCCGCAGGCTCCACACCTGGTCGGCGCCGAAGGCCGCGGCGATGCGGGCGATGCTGTCGTGCGAAGCTGGCGTGGCGGCCGAACAGGTTGACGCTCATCACACCGCCGTCTTCCAGCACCGCGCGGCAGGCGCCGTAGAAGGCCTCGTCGTCGAGCACCGGTGCGGCGGCATCCTGGTCGTACAGGTCCACGTGCAGCAGGCGCACGCTGCCCGGCTCGGCCTGCGCGAGCCAGTCGGCGGCGTCGCCGCGCACCACCTCGGCCTCGGGCGGGCAGGCTGGAACCAGGTGCCGTTGACGGTGATCACGTCGGGGTTGATCTCGACCACCGTGGTGGCCATGCGCAACTGGCGGGCCGTGAAGCGCGTGAGGGCGCCGGCGCCCAGGCCCAACTGCACGGCGTGGCCCTGGCCCAGGCTCTCGGTCGGCAGCCACAGCAGGCTGGCCAGCATGCGCTGCACGTAGTCCAGCACCACGTGCTGCGGCTTGCGGATGCGCATGGCACCCTGCACCCAGATCGAGCCCAGGTGCAGGTAGCGCACGCCGTCGAATTCGGACACTGTCACCGGCGGCAGGGTCGCGGCGCGGCGGGCCATGGTCAGAGCCCGGCGGCCTGGAAGGCCGCGCGCCAGGCGTCGAGCTTGCGCTCGAAGGACCAGCTGGCGTTGGCCGGGCTGCTGGACGGCAGGCGCTGCACCGGCAGGCCGAGCGCGCGGATGTGGCGCATCGCGCGCGCCGACTCGCCGCCGTTGTGGGCCACCAGCCGCAGGCCCGGCGCGCGCCGGCGCAGGCTGGCCAGGTCGTTCAGTTCGGCGTCCTCGATCGCCTGGTCCAGGCTGCCCTCGCGGCGGCAGCTGGCATACACGTCCCACAGCCCGAGGCCGCGCCGGCGCAGTTCGGCCAGGCGCTGGCGGTAGGGCAGCGCCGCCAGGTCAACGCCCCAGATCGCCGACAGCAGCGGCCAGAAGTGGTTGCGCGGGTGGCCGTAGTACTGCTGCGCCTGCAGCGAGGCGACGCCGGGGAAGCTGCCCAGGATCACCAGCCGCGAGTTGCGGGCGATCACCGGCGGCAGGCCATGGAGTCGCTCACCCCCGCTTGCCAAGCCCTCGCTGCCACGCGCGCGTCGCTCAGTCATGGCCAGGCCACGGCACCGCTGCCAGCCGCGGCAGCGCGACGCCGCGCGTTGGCCGCGGTGATGCGCGCCGTGTCCTCGACCGACCAGCCGCGCAGCGCCGCCAGCACGGCGGCGATGCGCGGCAGCTCGGCCGGCTCGTTGCGGCTCGCCGGCGCCGCGCGGCGCGCTCGGCGGCGGTGCGGTAGAGCCACTGCGGCGGGATGTCGGGGGCGTCGGTCTCCAGCACCAGCGCCGTCTCGGGCAGGCCGGCCGCCAGGGCGCGGATCTGCAGCGCGCGCTCGAAGGTCATGGCGCCGCCGAAGCCGAGGCGGAAACCGCGCTCGACGAACTGCCGCGCCTGCACATCGCTGCCGTTGAAGGCGTGCGCGATGCCGCCCGGCAGCGCCGATGCGCCGCAGGCCGTGCAGCAGCGCGTCGGCCGAGCGGCGCACGTGCAGGATCACCGGCAGGCCGGCGTCGCGCGCGAGCTTCAGCTGCGCCAGGTAGAAGCGCTGCTGGCGCTGGCGGTCGAGGCCGGGCACGAAGTGGTCGAGGCCGATCTCGCCCACCGCGACCAGGCGCGGGTCGGCGCGGTGCGCCTGCAGCGCGTCACGCAGCCGGTCGAGGTCGGCGTCGTCGGCGCGGTCGACGTACAAGCGGGTGGATGCCCAGGGCATAGGCGGCGCCGAAGGCCTGCGCCAGCTCGCGCACGGCGCTCGAAGTCGGCCGCCTGCACGGCAGGCAGCACCAGCCGCGCGACACCGGCGGCGCGCGCGCGCTGCACCACGTCGGCACGGTCGGCGTCGAACTCCGGGGCGTCGAGGTGGCAGTGCGTGTCGATCCACATGACCCGATGATGGCGCAGGTTCCGGGCCCGCCGCTGCGGCACCGCGCGCAACGTGATACTGTCGTTTCCCATCGATGGCGCACCCATGAACAAGGCTCCCGCTCCACAGCCGCTCGCCGCGCCGCCAGCCGGCGCCGCCGCTGCGCCCGCGGCTGCGGCGGCGCGCCGAGCCGCAGGTGCCGCGCGCCGCGCGCCGGCGGCGGCGTCGACGCGCTGGCGCAGCTTCTTCGGCCGCCATCCGGCGCCGCTGTGGGCGCTGGCCGGCGCGCTGCTGGCGGCGCTGGTCCTGGTCACGGCGCAGCGCCTGCGGCCTGACCCGCGCGCAATCACGCAGGACGACATCGACGCCGCGGTGCGCCAGTCGCTGGAGAAGGAGCCGCTGCCCTCCGCTGCCGCCAAGGCCTACGAGGCCATCCTGCCGTCGGTGGTGCGCGTGGTCGGCCTGATGGACGAGAGCGACGACGGCGAGGACAAGCGCCGAACAGCGCGCCATGGAACGCAGCCTGGGCACCGGCGTCGTGATCATCGACAACGGCACCATCCTGACCAATCTGCACGTGGTGTCGGGCGCCAAGAAGGTCCGCGTGCGCTTCGCCAACGGCCACGAGAGCGAGGCGACGATGGTCGGCGCGCAGCCCGAGAACGACCTCGCCGTGCTGCGAGCCGCCAGCCTGCCCGACGACCTGGAGGCCGCCACCATGCGCTCCACCGCCGACCTGCGGCCCGGCGACCACGTCCTGGCGGTGGGCCACCCCTTCGGCATCGGCCCTTCGGCCAGCTACGGCGTGGTCTCGGGCCTGAAGCGCGAGTTCCGCTCCGCCGAGGGCGAGAAGACGCTGACCAACCTGATCCAGTTCGACGCCGCGGCCAACCCGGGCAATTCCGGCGGCCCGCTGGTGACCATGGACGGCCACGTGGTCGGCGTCGTCACCGCCATCCTCAACCCCTCGGAGCAGCGCACCTTCATCGGCATCGGCTTTGCCGTGCCGATCGAGAACGCCGCCACCGCGGCCGGCATGCCGCCGTTCTGATGCTCCTGGCAGGCATACCCTCCCTACCGTCGAAAGGCACCCACCTCATGCAAGACAAGGCCGAATCCACCGCCACGCTGATGGAGCGCATCCTCTACGAGACCAAGCGTGTCGTCGTCGGCCAGGACCGTTTCCTGGAACGCGTGCTGGTGGCGCTGCTGGCCCAGGGCCACCTGCTGGTCGAAGGCGTGCCCGGGCTGGCCAAGACGCTCACCGTCAAGACCCTGGCGCGCACCGTGCGCGGCAGCTTCAAGCGCATCCAGTTCACGCCCGACCTGGTGCCCTCCGACCTGGTGGGCACGCGCATCTACAACCAGAAGACGGGCGAGTTCGGCACCTCGCTGGGCCCGGTGTTCGCCAACCTGCTGCTGGCCGACGAGATCAACCGCGCGCCGGCCAAGGTGCAGAGCGCGCTGCTCGAGGTGATGCAGGAGCGCCAGGTCACGATCGCCGGCGAGACGCACAAGGTGCCCGACCCCTTCGTCGTCATGGCGACGCAGAACCCGATCGAGACCGAAGGCACCTACCCGCTGCCCGAGGCGCAGGTCGACCGCTTCATGATGAAGGTGCTGGTCGACTACCCGACCGAGGAAGAGGAGTTCGTCATCGCCGAGCGCGTCACCGGCCCGGCGGTGGACGTCAACGCGGTGGCCGACACCTTCCAGCTCGCCGCGCTGCAGCGCGAGTGCCGCGAGGTCTTCTGCGACCCGGCGCTGATGCAGTACGCGGTGAAGCTGGTCGGCGCGACGCGGCGGCCCGCAAAGCACGGCCTGCCCGAACTCGGCCAAGTACATCACCTACGGCGCCAGCCCGCGCGCCACCATCGGCATGATCGAAGGCGCCAAGGCGCTGGCCATGCTGCGCGGCCGGCGCTACGTGCTGCCCGAGGACATGGTCGACCTCGTGCCCGACGTCATGCGCCACCGCGTCGTGCTCAGCTACGAGGCGCTGGCCGAGAACATCACCGCCGACGCCATGGTGCAGCGCGTGCTGGCCAAGATCCCGGCCCCCGACAAGCCGTTGGCGCACGCCTCAAGGTACCGGCGGCGCGGCCCATGGCTGAGATCGCCGCCGCGTCCACCGAGCACCTGCCTGCAGCGCCTGGAGTGGACGGTGCTGCGGCGGCTGGACGGCCTGCTGCAGGGCGACTGGCGAACGCTGTGGCGCGGCGGCGGCGTCGACCTGGCCGACCTGCGCGAATACCAGCACCACGACGACGTGCGCCACATCGACTGGAACGTCACCGCACGCCTGCAGCAGCCTTATGTGCGGCAGTTCCTCGAAGACCGCGACCTCACCGCCTGGTTCCTGCTGGACCTGTCGGGCAGCGTCGACTTCGGCTCGGCCGACGTCACCAAGCTGGCCGTCTCGGCCGGCTTCGTGGCCGCGCTGGCGCGTGTCATGACGCGCCACGGCAACCGCGTCGGCGCGCTGCTCTACGGCACGCAGGTCGACACGCTGCTGCCGCCGCGCGCGTCGCGCCTGCACGTGCTGGAACTGCTGCAGCGCATGCGCCAGCCGCGCCCGCGCGCGCCGGTGCGGCAGCGCCGGCACCGCGCTGGCCGACCTGCTGCTCACCGCCGAAAGCGCCATCAAGCGCCGCTCGCTGGTCTTCGTCGTCAGTGACTTCATCAGCCAGCCGGGCTGGGAGACCGCGCTGGCGCGGCTGAGCCGTCGCCACGACGTGGTGGCCGTGCGCCTGTTCGACCCGATGGAGATGGCCCTGCCCGACGTCGGCCTGGTGACGATCGAAGATGCCGAGACCGGCGAACAGCTGTTCGTCGACGCCGCCGACCCGGCCTTCCGCGCCCGCTACGAAGCCATCGCCCAGGAGCAGGAGGCGGCGCTGATCGACAGCCTCGCGCGCAGCGGTGCCGACATGATCGAACTCGCCACCGACGACGACCTGCTCGACGCGCTACTGCGCTTTGCCGACCTGCGCCGCCACCGCGCCCGACTGAAGACACCGATGCGCTTCCCCGCATCCATGCAGCGCGCCCAGCCGGCAGGAGCCCGTCCATGAGCTTCATCTGGCCGACGATGCTCTGGCTCTTGCTGCTGCTGCCGCTGCTGGTGGCGCTGTACCTGTGGCTGCTGGCGCGCAAGCGCAAGAGCACGGTGCGCGTGGCCAGCGTCAATGTGGCCAAGCTGGCGCTGGGCCAGGGGCCGGGCTGGCGCCGCCATGTGCCGCCGCTGCTGATGCTGCTGGCCATGACGGCACTGCTGGTGGCGATGGCGCGGCCGACGGCGACGATCACGCTGCCGCTGGCGGAGCGCACCATCATCCTGGCGATGGACGTCTCGGGCAGCATGCGCGCCGAAGACGTCAAGCCCAACCGGCTGGTGGCGTCGCAGGAAGCGGCCAAGACCTTCGTCAACAACCTGCCGCGCGAGGTGAAGGTGGGCGTGGTGTCCTTCGCCGGCACCGCCGCGGTGGTGCAGGCGCCCACCACCAGCCGCGACGACATCCTGGCCGCGATCGACCGCTTCCAGCTGCAGCGCGGCACGGCCACCGGCAGCGGCATCATCCTGTCGCTGGCCACGCTGTTCCCCGACGACGGCATCGAGATCCAGCACGTCACCGGCCAGCGCAACTTCCCCGGGCAGCCCATCGGCAGCAAGAAAGAGAAGCAGGAAAAGCCCTTCACGCCGGTAGCGCCGGGCTCGTACACCTCGGCGGCCGTGATCATGCTCACCGACGGCCAGCGCACCACCGGCCCCGACCCGCTGGACGCGGCCAAGATGGCGGCCGAGCGCGGCATCCGCGTCTACACCGTGGGCATCGGCACCACGGCCGGCGAGATCATCGGCTTCGAGGGCTGGAGCATGCGCGTGCGGCTCGACGAGGAGACGCTGAAGAACGTCTCCGTGCTCACGCACGGCGAGTACTTCTACGCCGGCACCGCCGAGGACCTGAAGAAGGTCTACGAGAGCCTGAGCTCGCGCATGGTGGTGGAGCGCAAGGAAACCGAGATCAGCGCTTTGTTCGCGGCGCTGGGGGCGCTGCTCGCGGTGCTTTCGGCGGGGCTTTCGGTGTGGTGGTTCGGGCGGGTGGCTTAGCCGCCTTCGTCGCCGGTGGCTTTTTCACGGCGGCAGGCGTTGCTGCCGGCTTCTTCACAGCGGCAGGCGTTGCTGCCGGCTTCTTCACAGCGGCGGGTGTTGCTGCCGGCTTCTTCACGGCGGCAGCCGTTGCCGCCGCAGGGGTAGCGGCAGGGGCAGGCATGGCGGCGGGTGGGGCCGGCGCCTTCGCGGCGGCGCGCACCTTCTTCGCCTTGGGCGCCGCCGGCGGCGCCTCGACCTGCTGGTTGGGCGGCGGCTCGGGCCGTTCCGGCGCCATCGTGCGTGCGGCCGCTGGGGCACCCCCGGTGCGCGTATCGGACACGGCGCGCCAGTCCTGCCCAGGAACAGCGCACGTTCGGCGCGGCGGCGCCAGGTCAGGCGGGGCACTTCGACCAGCGCACCGTTCTTGCGCGCCTTGTTCCAGACCAGGAACTGGTCGGCCGCGCCCGCGTAGTCGCCGCTGTTGAGCTTGCGCAGCAGCGTCGAGGTGCCGAGGTTGCCCGAGCCGCAGTTGAAGGCAAAACTCACCAGCGCCGCGAACTGGCCGTCGTCCAGCGGCACCTTGGCCAGCCGCAACACGTCGCGCGCAAAATTGACGAGTTCGCCCCGCAGCAGCATCTCGGCCTGCTCCAGCGTGATGCCGCCGGGGTAGAGCGCGCGCGCGATGCCCTTGTTCTGCGGCCCGCTCAGCACGGTACCCTGATGGGTGATGGCGTGTCCCCAGCCGATGGTCCAGATGCCCGCCGGATCAAGGTAAGGGTCGAGTCTGACGGTGCTGGGGTCGCCGTCGGGGATGCCTTCGAAACTCTTGATCAGCTCGATGCCTTCCTGGGGCACGTCGCGCAAAGGTGCGGGCATGGGGGCTCCTGTCGGGTCGCCGGTCTTCGGACCTCGGAGTATGGCGCGATGTCCCGCCGCCGGCGCGACGCATGTCGATCAGCGCTCGAGGCGGATCACGCGCCCGTCGGCGCTGTCGGTCAGCACGTAGATCCAGCCGTCCGGACCCTGGCGCACGTCGCGGATGCGTTCTCCCAACGTGTCGAGCAAGCGTTCTTCGCCAATGACACGGTCGCCGTCGAGTGTCAGGCGCAGCAGTGCCTGGCCCCGCAGCGTGCCCATGAGCAGACTGCCCTGCCAGCCAGGATAGCGATCGCTGGTGAGGAAGGCCATGCCGCTGGGGGCCACCGAAGTGGGCAGCCAGGTGCGGATCGGCTCTTCGTAGCCCGGCTTGGGTCCTTCTTCGCCGATGCGCGTGCCGATGCCGTAGTTGCGGCCCTGGGTCACCAGCGGCCAGCCATGGTTGCGGCCGCCGGTGACGATGTTGAGTTCGTCGCCGCCCTGCGGGCCGTGCTCGCTGGCCCACAGCTCGCCGGTCACGGGGTGCAGCGCGGCCCCCTGGATATTGCGATGGCCCAGACTCCACAGTTCGGGCGCCGCACCGGCTCGACCGATGAACGGGTTGTCGGCCGGCACCTTGCCGTCGGCGTCGATGCGGATCACCTTGCCGATGTGATTGACCGGGTTCTGCGCCTCCTCCTTGGCACTGAATCGATCGCCCAGACCGACCCACAGACGCCCGTCGCGAGCCATGACGATGCGCGAGCCGCAATGCTGCTGGCTGCGCAACTTGGGTCTCTGGCTGAAGATAGTGCGCACGTCCGTCAGCGCATCGCCGACCAGCCGCGCGCTGGCCACCGCGGTGCTGTTGCCGCCACCGCTGGCCGCCGGTTCGGCGAAGGTGAAAAAGATGCGCTGGTTGTCGGCGAAACGCGGGTCCACCACGACGTCGAGCAGGCCGCACTGGCCCACGACCGAAATGGCCGGCAGCCCGGCCAGCGGCGCCGAGAGACGGCCGCCGCCGTCGACGACGCGCAGCCGGCCGACACGTTCGGTGACCAGCAGGCGGCCGTCGGGCAGGAAGGCCAGCGCCCAGGGGTGCTCCAGGCCTCTGGCCACGGTGACGGGCTTGAGGTCCAGTGCCTGGGCCCCACCGGCGACCAAGAGGGACGCAAGCAAGACCAGACGACGAAGGCGAAACCAGGACTTCATGGCGCGGCATAGTGCCGGGGTTGCGCCCAACCTGCACGCATTGGGGTCATGGCTGCGGCGGACATCCTGCGCACGGTGCTCAGCCCTCCTCCTCCTCCGCCTCGACCACCATCTGCACCCGCTGGCGGCCGTTCCATTCGTCCAGGCCCAGCCGAAAGGCCAGCCGCGCCGTGGCCGGCAGCGGCTCGCTGCGGCCGAACCAGATCGCGTCGCGCTCGGTGCCCTGGTGGCGCAGGCGCAGCTTCAGGTGCTTCTCGCCCACCAGCCGCTGCTGCAGCACCTGCACCTCGTCGCAGAACAGCGGCGCCTCGAAGCCCTGGCCCCAGACCTGGGCGTCCAGCAGGGCGGCGGTCTGCGGGTTGAACCACTCCAGCGCCAGCGGGCCGTCCGTGCGCAGCGTGCGCGTCAGCGTGGCCGGGTCCAGCCATTCGGCGGCCACCTGCCTGAACGCGGCGCCGAAGGCGTCGACGCCGCCCGGCGCGCCCTCGCCCAGCGTGCATCCCGCCGCCATGGCATGGCCGCCGAAGCGCAGCAGCAGCCCGGGCTGGCGCTTGGCCACGAGGTCCAGCGCGTCGCGCAGGTGGAAGCCCGGGATCGACCGGCCCGAGCCCTTGAGCCGCCCGTCGGCGCCGCGCGCGAAGACGAAGGTCGGCCGGTGCAGGCGGTCCTTCACGCGGCCGGCGACGATGCCGACCACGCCCTCGTGGAACGACTCGTCGAACAGCGTCAGCGCCGGTGGCGTGTCAGCCAGGCTCAGCCGCTGCACCGTGGCCTCGGCCAGTTCGCGCATGCCGGCCTCGACCTCGCGCCGTTCGCGGTTGATGGCGTCCAGTTGCGCCGCCAGCGCCGCAGCGCGTGCCGGGTCGTCGGTGAGCAGGCACTCGATGCCCAGCGTCATGTCGGCCAGCCGGCCGGCGGCGTTGATGCGCGGGCCCAGCGCAAAGCCGAAGTCGAAGCCGGCGGCGCGCGACGGGTCGCGCCCCGCGGCGTGGAACAGCGCCGCCAGCCCCGGCTGCAGGCGGCCGCTGCGCACGCGCTTGAGTCCCTGGGCGACGAGGCGGCGGTTGTTGGCGTCGAGCTTCACGACGTCGGCCACCGTGCCCAGCGCCACCAGGTCCAGCAGGGCGTCCAGGCGCGGCTGGCTGCCAGTGGACCAGTGACCGCGCGCGCGCAGTTCGGCACGCGTCGCCAGCAGCACGTAGAACATGACGCCGACGCCCGCGATGGCCTTGCTCTCGAAGGCGCAGCCGGGCTGGTTGGGGTTGACGATGACGTCGGCATCGGGCAGCGACGACCCCGCCCGCGTCCACCGCCGGCAGGTGGTGGTCGGTGACGAGCACGCGCAGGCCCAGCGCACGCGCGTGCGCCACGCCGGCATGGCTGGCGATGCCGTTGTCCACCGTCACCAGCACATCGGGCCGCTGTCCGGCCTGTTGCGCCAGCGCCAGGTCGACGATGGCCGGCGTCAGCCCGTAGCCGTGCACCGCGCGGTCGGGCACCACGTAGCCCAGCGTGGCCGGCTCGGCCCCCAGCAACGCCAGGCCGCGCAGCGCCACGGCACAGGCGGTGGCGCCGTCGCAGTCGTAGTCGGCGACGATGCAGATGCGCTGGCGCTGCTCGATGGCGTCGGCCAGCAGCCGGCCGGCGTCGGCGTTGCCCTTGAGCGTCTCCGGCGGCAGCAGGCGGCCCAGGCTGTCGTCCAGTTCGTCGGGCTGGCGCACGCCGCGGGCGGCCAGCAGGCGCGCCAGCAGCGGGTGCACGCCGGCCTGTTCGAGCGCGAAGCTCACGCGCGGCGGCACGTCGCGGGTCTGCAGGATCACAGCGGCTCCAGCACCCGTTGCGGCGACGGCGCCGACCACAGCGAGCGCAGGCGCCGCGCCCAGCGCCGCGGCGAGGCCTCGAAGCGCGACGCCGCTGCGTTCGCCGCACAGCGTCAGCCGCACCGCGCGCGCCCTGCTGCGCCAGCGCCAGCGCTTCGGCCAGCGGGCCTTCGTCCAGCGTCTCCCAGGCCTTGGCCCAGGCCGCCCAGTCGTCGTTCAGCGCCGGGCTGCGCAGGCGTTCGTCGACGCGCGGCGGCTCGGCCGCGGCGGCCTGCGCAACGCCGCAGCCGCTGAGCCAGAACGAATTCACCGGCAGCAGGCCGCGCGACTTCGCGCTCGGCGTTCAGCGGGTGCGTGTGCAGCACCATCTGCACCTCGCTTTGCAGGCGGCGGATGCGCCGCGCCGCCGGGTCGCTGCCCAGCCAGCCGTCGACGTTGCGGCCGATGACGCGGTCCAGCGACGCGCAGGGCAGCGCCGCCAGGCTCTCGTGCGCCACATACCAGCGCAGCGGGGCGCCCCAGCGCATCGCAGAAGCCCTCGCCGGTGAACAGCGGCAGCACGGCGTCGAACAGCGCGCGCGAGGTGGCCTCGTCCAGCATCAGCTGCGCCGGGTCGAGCAGGCTGACCTGGTCGGTGCCCAGGTGCCAGTGCACGGGTGTGAGCTGGCCCCAGGCCAGTTCGCCGACGTCGATGCCGTCCGGCGCCGCCTGCCTGCGCCGCCCAGGGCAGCAGGCCGCTGCCGCCCTGCCAGCCCAAGGCGCGGGCCAGCGCACGTTCGTGCGGCGGCGACAGGCACCACTCGTCGGCCTCGTCGCGCTCCACCTCCGTCATCCGGCCCAGCAGGGCCTGCAGGCGCGGCAGCGCCAGCGTGGCCAGGGCCTGGCGGCCTGCCTCGGACAGCGGCGCCGCGAACGGGATCAGCAGGTGCATGCGCGCGATTATCGAGGCCGCCGCGCGGGCCCGCGGCCGTGCCCGGCCCGCCCCGGCGGCCTCCGTTAGCATGCCTGCCATGAACCTGCCCTACGAGTGGCACATCGGCTGGCGCTACACGCGGGCGGGCCGCGCCGGCCGGCGCAACGGCTTCATCTCCTTCATCAGCGGCGTCTCGATGCTGGGCATCGCGCTCGGCGTGGCGGCGCTGATCATCGTGCTGAGCGTGATGAACGGCTTCCAGAAGGAGGTGCGCGACCGCATGCTCAGCGTCATCGCGCACATCGAGGTCTTCGACGCCGGCGGTGGCGCCCTGCCCGACTGGCGCGCCACCGCCGCCGCAGCGCGGCGCGATCGCGCGCGTCGTCGGCGCCGCGCCCTTCGTGGCCGGCGCAGGCGCTGGTCGGCCGCGGCGACGAGTTGCGCGGCGCCGTCGTGCGCGGCATCGACCCGCTCGAAGAGGCGCAGGTCACCGACCTGGCCCGCACGCAGCAGCCGCTGCTGGCCCACCTGCGCGCCGGCGAGTGGAACATCGTGCTCGGCGTCGAGCTGGCGCGGCTGGTGGGCGCGCGCGTGGGCGACAAGGTCACCATCGTCGCGCCCGGCGGCCAGGTCACGCCGGCGGGCGTGGTGCCGCGCCTCAAGCAGTTCACGCTGGCCGGCGTGTTCGAGGCCGGGCACTACGAATACGACAGCGCGCTGGCGCTGATCCACATCGAGGACGCGGCGCGGCTGTTCCGCGTCGAAGGCCCCACCGGCGTGCAGCTGCGCCTGGCCGACGTGCACGCCGCGCGCGCCGCCGCCGCCGAGCTGCAGCGCAGCCTGGGGCCGGACGTCATGGTGCGCGACTGGACGCGCACCAACCGCAACTGGTTCGACGCCGTGCAGATCGAGAAGCGGCTGATGTTCATCATCCTGACGCTGATCGTCGCCGTGGCCGCCTTCAACCTGGTCAGCACGCTGGTGATGACGGTCACCGACAAGCGCGCCGACATCGCCATCCTGCGCACGCTGGGCGCCAGCCCGCGCTCGATCATGGGCATCTTCATCGTGCAGGGCGCGGCGGCCGGCATCATGGGCACCCTGGCCGGCGTCGCGCTGGGGCTGGTGGTGGCGCTGAACATCGACGTCATCGTGCCGGCCATCGAGCGCGCCCTGGGCGTGGCCTTCCTGCCCGGCAGCATCTACCTCATCAGCCGCATGCCCAGCGAGCCGCTGGCCAGCGACATCGTGCCGATCGCCGTGATCTCGCTGCTGCTGGCCTTTGCCGCCACGCTGTACCCGAGCTGGCGCGCCAGCCGCGTCAACCCGGCCGAGGCGCTGCGCTATGAGTGAACCTGGCCAGGCCGCGACCGACGAACGCGACGACGCGATGCGAAGCGAGGCGCGGACGGCCTGCCGTGCTGCGCGGCGTCGACCTGCACAAGCGCTTCGTCGAAGGCCGCGGCGAGAACGCGCTGGACGTGACCGTGCTGCGCGGCGTGAGCCTGGAGGTGCGGCGCGGCGACACGCTGGCCGTCGTCGGCGCCTCGGGCTCGGGCAAGAGCACGCTGCTGCACCTGCTGGGCGGGCTGGAGCCGCCGACCAGCGGCCGCGTCGAACTGATGGGCCGCGACCTGACCACGCCTGAGCGCCGCCGAACAGGGCGCCTGGCGCAACCGGCACCTGGGCTTCGTCTACCAGTTCCACCACCTGCTGCCCGAGTTCAGCGCGCTGGACAACGTGGCGATGCCGCTGCGCATCCGCCGCCTGCCGGTGGCGCAGGCGCGCGAGCAGGCGCGCGCGATGCTGGCGCGCGTCGGCCTGGCCGAGCGCACGGCGCACCACCCGGCGCAGCTGTCGGGCGGCGAGCGCCAGCGCGTGGCCATCGCGCGCGCGCTCGTCACGCAGCCGGCCTGCGTGCTGGCCGACGAACCCACCGGCAACCTCGACCGCAGCACCGCCGACACCGTGTTCGAGCTGATGCTGGCACTGGCGCGCGAACACGGCACCGCCTTCGTCGTCGTGACCCACGACGAGACGCTGGCGCGGCGCTGCGCGCGCACGCTGCGGCTGGATCGCTGATGCGACCCGGCCGGCACCCTGCGACCGGCACGCGCTGCGCGGACAATCGCGGCATGCACCTGATCAACGCCGACCTGCACTGCCACAGCGATGTCTCCGACGGCACGCTGTCGCCCGAAGCGCTGGCCGAACGCGCGCACGCCCAGGGCGTCGAGCTGTGGTCGCTGACCGACCACGACGAGGTCGGCGGCCAGCAGCGCGCGCGCGACGCCGCGCTGGCGCTGGGCATGGACTACCTCACCGGCACCGAGATCTCGGTCAGCTTCGCCGGCGAGACGGTGCACATCGTCGGCCTGGGGTTCGACGCCGACGACGCGGCGCTGCAGCGCCGGCCTGGCCGCCACGCGCAGCGGCCGCCGCGAGCGCGCGCGCGAGATGGCCGCCGGGCTGGCGCGAGGTGGGCATCGCAGGCGCCTTCGAAGGCGCGCTGCGCTACGTCGGCAACCCCGAACTCGTCTCGCGCACGCACTTCGCGCGCTTCCTGGTCGACAGCGGCGTCTGCCCGGACACGCATTCGGTCTTCCGCCGCTACCTCACCGCCGGCAACCCCGGCTACGTGCCGCACCAGTGGGCCGCGCCTGGGCCATGCCGTGCGCTGGATCACGCGAGGCCGGCGGCGTGGCCGTCATCGCGCACCCGGCGCGCTACCGCTTCACGCCGACCGAGGAATATGCGCTGATCACCGAGTTCATCGCCCACGGCGGCCTCGGCATGGAAGTGATGACCGGCAGCCACAGCGCCGCCGAGCAGGTCCGCTACGCCGACACCGCGCTCGAATTCGGCCTGCTGGCCTCGCGCGGCAGCGACTTCCATTCGCCCGCGCGAGAGCCGCACCGAACTCGGCGCGCTGCCCGACCTGCCCGGGCGGCTGACAGCCGGTGTGGGGCGCGCTGCAGCACCGCATCCACCGCGCCCGCAGCAGCACCGCGCGACCGCGCCGATCGCGGCGCCTGCGTGAAAACCCGAAATGACATAGAATCACAGGCTGGCTTGCAACTGAAGCCTTCCGTTCATCCCCTCTGACCTTCGTCGCTTCGCGCGCTCTGTCCTCGAGCCCGGGGCAGCATTCCTCGGGTCGGCGGCGATGCCGTCGCCATGATCCGATGAGCCTGCAGCGTTTCTGCTGCACAGGCCCTCCCGTATTGCTGCGACCTGACCCTGCGGGGCCCAAGAAGGGCGCCGCCGGCCGGCTTTTGCCGGCTGCATGAGCGAAAGACGACGATGAGTTTCGATTCCCTGAACCTGCACGAGGCCCTGGTCCGTGCCGTGACGACCGCCGGCTACACGGCGCCCACCGACGTGCAGACGCGCGCCATCCCGCCGGCGCATGGCCGGGCAGGACCTGATGGTCAGCAGCAACACCGGCAGCGGCAAGACGGCCAGCTTCGTGCTGCCGGCGCTGATGCGCGTGCTGGCCTCGCGCGCCCTGCCCCGCCCGCCGCGCGGCACCGTCGCCGGCCCGCGCATCCTGGTGCTGACGCCGACGCGTGAACTGGCCATGCAGGTCGCCAAGGCGGCCATGGACTACGGCCGCTTCGTGCCCGGCCTGAGCGTGTGCACCGTCGTCGGCGGCGTGCCCTACGGCCTGCAGCTCAAGCAGCTGCGCGGCCCGCTGGACATCCTGATCGCCACCCCCGGCCGCCTGATCGACCACCTCGAATCCGGCAAGGCCGTGCTCGGCAATGTCGAGATGCTGGTGCTCGACGAAGCCGACCGCATGCTCGACATGGGCTTCATCGACCCCATCCACCACATCGCCAAGGCCACGCCCAAGGCGCGCCAGACGGTGATGTACAGCGCCACCTTCGGCGGCCACGTCGGCCGCCTGGCCGAGGATCTGCTGCGCACGCCGCAGCGCATCGAGGTCAGCTCGCAGACCGAGGCGCATGCCGACATCGAGCAGCGCCTGCACTGGGCCGACGACTTCCAGCACAAGAACGCCCTGCTCGACCACATCCTCACCGAGCGCAGCGTCGAGCAGGCGCTGGTCTTCACCAGCACGCAGCGCGACGCCGACTGGCTGGCCGACCGCCTGGGCGAGATGGGCCACAGCGTGGCCGCGCTGCACGGCGGCATGCCGCAGGGCCGGCGCAACCGCGTGCTGCAGGGCATGCGCAGCAAGCACCTGCGCGTGCTCGTGGCCACCGACGTCGCCGCGCGCGGCCTCGACGTGCCGACCATCAGCCACGTCATCAATTTCGGCCTGCCGATGAAGGAAGAGGACTACGTGCACCGCATCGGCCGCACCGGCCGCGCCGGGCGCGCCGGGCCTGGCGGTGACGCTGGCCGAGCGCCGCGACAGCGGCATGATCCACCGCATCCAGCGCTACACCACGCAGCGCATCGCGCCGACCACCATCGTCGGCCTGGAGCCCAAGCGCGTGGAGCCCAAGCCGGTGCAGCGCCGATGGGCCAGCGCCCGGCCGGCAAGTCCTTCGGCCCGCGCCCGAGCGGGCGGCCGGCGTTCAAGCCGGCGGGCAAGACCTTCAGCAAGCCCGGCGCGCGGCCGCGTTGAGCTGGCGCGGCCGAGAGGCTGCGCGCTCGAACCAGGCCGCCCGGGCAACCGGGCGGCCTTTTTCGTTGGCGCGCCCGCGCAGCCGGAGTGCGGCCCCCGCCGAATATCATGCGCCGATGCCCCCGCCCGAGCCCGTTGCCGCCTTCGTCGAACAGTGGCAAGGCGCCACCGGCTCCGAGCGCGCCAACTACCAGCTGTTCATCGCCGAGCTGTGCGCGCTGCTCGACGTGCCGCCGCCCGAGCCGGCGCGCGACGACACGCGCGACAACGCCTACGTCTTCGAGCGCCGCATCACCTTCGCCCACGGCGACGGCAGCGCCAGCAGCGGCTTCATCGACTGCTACCGGCGCGGCGCCTTCGTGCTGGAAGCCAAGAAGGTCAAGGCCGGCGCCCATACCAAGGGCTTCGACGACGCGCTGATGCGCGCCCGCGCCCAGGCCGAGGGCTACGCCCGCGCGCTGCCGGCCGCCGAAGGCCGGCCGCCCTTCCTGTTGGTGGTGGACGTGGGCCACGTCATCGAGCTGTACGCCGAATTCACGCGCAGCGGCGCCACCTACACGCCCTTCCCCGACCCGCGCAGCCACCGCATCCTGCTCACCGACCTGCACGACCCCGCCGTGCGCCGAGCGCCTGCGCACGCTGTGGCTGGACCCGATGGCGCTGGACCCGGCGCGCGCCAGCGCCAAGGTCACGCGCGAGGTGGCGGTGAAGCTGGCCACGGTGGCGCGCGCGCTGGAAGCCGCCGGCCACGCGCCCGAAGCCGGTGGCCGCCTTCCTGACGCGCTGCCTGTTCAGCATGTTTGCCGAAGACGTGGGCCTGCTGCCGCAGGCCGAGGCCGGCGGCGGCGCCTTCGTCGCGCTGCTGCGCCACTGCGCGACGACCCGGCCACGCTGCGCCAGATGCTGCGCGTGCTGTGGACCGACATGGACCGCGGCGGCTTCAGCCCCGCGCTGGCGCAAGACAGTGCTGCGCTTCAACGGCAAGCTGTTCAAGGGCTGGGGCCAGGACGACTACGTGCTGCCGCTGACCGCGCAGCAGATCGACGGCCTGCTCGACGCCGCCACCGCCAACTGGCGCGAGGTGGAGCCGGCCATCTTCGGCACCCTGCTGGAACGTGCGCTGGACCCCGCCGAGCGCCACGCGCTGGGCGCCCACTACACGCCGCGCGCCTACGTCGAACGGCTGGTGCTGCCCACCGTGGTGGAGCCGCTGCGCGCCGACTGGGCCGACGCCCAGGCCGCCGCGCTGCTGCTGGCCACCGAGGCCAATGCGCTGGAAGGCAGGGAGCGCGAGAAGAAACTCGCCGAGGCGCGCGCCGAGATCAGGCGCTTCCACCACGCGCTGTGCACCGTGCGCGTGCTGGACCCGGCCTGCGGCAGCGGCAACTTCCTCTACGTCACGCTGGAACACCTGAAGCGCCTGGAAGGCGAGGTGCTGAACCAGCTGGAAGCGCTGGGCCAGACGCAGGGCCAGCTCGGGCTTCGAAGGCGAGACGGTGACGCTGCAGCAGTTGCGCGGCATCGAGATCAACGACCGCGCCGCCGCGCTGGCCGAACTGGTGCTGTGGATCGGCTACCTGCAGTGGCACATCCGCACCTTCGGCAACGCCAGCGTGGCCGAGCCGGTGATCCACGACTACGCGAATATCGAACACCGCGACGCGGTGCTGGCCTACGACGGCCAGGAGCCGATGCGCGACGCGAGCCGGCGCGCTGGTGACGCGCTGGGACGGCAGGACGTTCAAGGTGCACCCGGTGACCGGCGAGCAGGTGCCCGACGAGGCGGCGCTGGTGCCGCAGTGGCGGTACCTGAACCCGCGGCCGGCGCGAGTGGCCGCAGGCGGATTTCATCGTGGGGAATCCGCCGTTCATCGGCAACAAGCGGATGCGCGAGTGCGCTGGGCGACGGCTATGCCGAGGCGCTGCGCGGCGCCTGGCCAGAGGTGCCCGAGAGCGCCGACTTCGTGATGTACTGGTGGCACCACGCCGCGGAGCAGTTCGGGCGGGTCAGGCGCGGCGCTTCGGGCTCATCACGACCAACAGCCTGACGATGATCTTCAACCGGCGCGTGATCGCGGCGCAGCAGGCCGCCAAGCCGCCCTTGCACATCGCCTTCGCCATCCCGGACCATCCTGGGCGGACGGTTCGGGTGACGCGAATGTGCGCATTGCCATGACGGTAGGCGCCGCTGATGAGGAGCCGGGTCGATTACTCATGTCCACCGAAGAGACCCCCAGCGGACATGGCGAGTTCGCGGTCCGCTTCGAAGAGCGCAAGGGTCTGGTGCACGCGGACCTCAAGGTCGGCGCTGCGGTGGCGACGCGCGAAGCCGCTGCTCGCCAACGCGGGCCTGTGCTAACCGGGGCGTGATACCTCACGGCGCGGGCTTCCTCGTGACGCGAGACGAGGCGGCGCGACTCGGGCTGGGCACCGTGCCGGGCCTTGAGCACCACATCCGTGAGTACCGCAACGGCCGCGACCTCACCGACCGGCCGCGCGGGATGCTGGTCATCGACCTGCACGGGCTGAGCTCGGATGACGTGCGCCGGCGCTTACCCTGCCGTGTTCCAGCGCCTGCTCGAACGAGTGAAGCCGGAGCGGGACTCTGAACCAGAACGCTGCGCGCCGCGAGCGCTGGTGGCTATTCGCGCGAGCCAACACGGCAGTCTGCGCGCGGCGATCTGGGGGCCTGCAGCGGTACATCGCAACAGGCCAGGTCGCCAAGCACCGCGTCTTCCAGTGGCTCGACGTTTCGATCCTGCCCGACGACAAGCTCATCGCCATCGCGTCCGGCGACGCGCTGCACCTGGGCGTGCTGTCTAGCTCGGTGAATGTCGCATGGGCGATTGCCGCTGGCGGGCGCCTGGGTGTAGGCAACGACCCTGTGTACAGCAAGTCCACCTGCTTCGAACCGTTCCCCTTCCCCAGCGACGACACCGGCCTCACCCCCGAGCTCACGGCCCGCATCCGCACCCTCGCCGAACAACTCGACGCCCACCGCAAGACGCAGCAGGCCGCCCACCCCGACCTCACGCTCACCGGCATCTACAACGTGCTGGAGAAGCTGCGCCACGGCGAGCCGCTGACGGCCAAGGACAAGCTGATCCACGAACACGGCCTGGTGTCGGTGCTGAAGAGCCTGCACGACGAACTCGACGCCGCCGTGCTCGCTGCCTACGGCTGGTCCGACCTCGGCAAGGCGCTGGCCGACCACGGCCACGCCGAGGCGCGCGCCGCCGCGGTCGACGAACTGCTGCAGCGCCTGGTGGCGCTGAACGCCCGTCGCGCCGCCGAGGAAGCAGCCGGCCACGTGCGCTGGCTGCGCCCCGACTTCCAGACCCGCGGCCGCCAAACGCAAACGGCGCTGGACGCGTCCACCACGCCTGCAGCCGAAGAAGCGGAAGAAGACGCCGCCGAACCCACAGCAGCCGCAGTCGCCGCGCCGGTGCCTAAACGCCCCTGGCCCACCGGCCTGCCCGAGCAGATCAAGGCCGTGGCCGAGGTGCTCGCCAGCGCCGGCCGTCCGCTAGCGCCAGCCGACCTTGAAGCCCGCTTCACCGCCCGCGGCCGCTGGCGCGACCGCCTGCCGGTGATCCTGGAAACCCTCGAAGCCCTGGGCCGCGCGCGCCGCGCCGCAGGCGAGCCGCCACGCTGGCAAGGGGCTTGATGTGAACTGCCGCTACAAGGCGGGCTGTCTGCCGCGGCTCACGTGCCATACCGCCAGCACCTCCAGCGCATCAGCGGTGGCGCGGTAGTAGATGAAGTAGCGTATGCGGCCGACCAGCAGGCGGCGAACGTCCTTCACCCTCGCTCCCTGGTATGCGGCACCGATACCCGGCTGCAAGGCGAGCAGGGCCAGCGCCTCGCCGATGTCCTTGCGCACCGCACCGGGTGCTGCGGGCCGGTTCTCGGCCCACCACTGAGTGGCCTCGAGGATCTGCGCCGCGGCCCGCGCCGAGATCTTGACGCGCAGCGCCATGCTCAGCCGTGCTTGGACAGGCTCTCGAGCAGTTCCTGCGCCGAGACGAACTCCCCGCGTTCGATTTCCGCCATCGCGGCCAGCAGTTCGTCCTCCTCCTGCACCGTAAGCGCGAAGGATTCGTCAGGCAGGGCCGACAAGACGGCAACGACGGCCCCCTCGGCGAGGGCCGCGCCTTCCACGACAACCTTGCCGCCGACGACGGTACCTGTGGTGACTTGCATGGTCGGCATGTTACGCCCCTGCTCGGCGCGCTTGCGGCCATAGGCGGCGTTGGCTGGCCGCTTGGCGTGCATTCATGGGCGCAGCAATGCGGACACGGTGTCGTTGCGAACACCAATGCCGGTGACTCGCGGCAGGCGGTGCCCGGTGGGGGCGATTTCTGGGGCGACGAGAAGCGCAGGGCCGGGGTCGGCGTGCGCAGCGCGCTTCGTCAACTGACTCGCCGCGGCTGTTTGAACGCAGTGAGCGCAGCGAACGGAGTGAGTTCTGCGGCGCGACCCCGGACCGAGCATCGCAGTGGAGTCGGCGCGCAGCGCCGACCGCCCCAGCATGAGCCCCCGCCGGGCACCGCCTGCCGCGACGCGCGGACCCGCAAGGTCAATCCAAGCCCGCGCAGGTTGCGTCGCGGGCCGCGTCGATCCGGTCGCCAATGACGTCAATGCCGCCGACACCAGTGCCGACACCACAGCAGTGCCGCACCACACCAGTGCCGCTTGACGTATTACGTGTACCGTAATACCCTGCGCTGATGATCCAGTCGTTCCGCTGCCGTGACACGCAGGCCCTCTTCGAAGGCAAGTGTCCCAGGCGCCTGCGGAACATCCAGCCGGTGGCCGAACGCAAGCTGGCGCAGTTGGACGCGGCATTGACGCTGGACTTCCTGCGCGCGCCGCCGGGCAACCGCCTGGAAGCGCTCAAAGGCGACCGCGCCGGGCAGCACAGCATTCGCATCAACGACCAGTGGCGATTTTGTTTCGTGTGGACGGCGGCCGGCCCAACCGAAGTCGAGATCGTCGACTACCACTGAAAGGCCCGACCATGACCCGACCCGTCAATCGCATGCGCGCTATCCACCCGGGCGAGGTGCTGCGCGAGGACTATCTCGTGCCGCTCGGCCTGAGCGTCAATGCCCTCGCCCTGGCGCTGGCCGTGCCCGCCACGCGCATCCACGAGATCGTGAAGGAGCGCCGCGGCATCACGGCCGACACGGCCGCACGCCTGGCGCGCTACTTCGGCGGCGACGCCGGGTCCTGGCTGGCGCTGCAGGCGAGCTACGACCTGAAGACACTGACGACGCTGAAGGACATCGAGCGGCGCGTGCGGCCGCGAGAGCCGCAAGCCGCCTGAGCCGCCCGCGGCCCTGCGCTCAGACCCCCAGCAACTCCACCTCGAACACCAGCGTCGCGTTCGGCGGGATCACGCCGCCGGCGCCGCGCGCGCCGTAGCCGAGCTCGGGCGGGATGGTCAGCACGCGCGTGCCGCCGACCTTCATGCCCTGCACGCCTTCGTCCCAGCCGCGGATGACCTCGCCGCCGCCCAGCCCGAAGGCGAAGGGCTGGCCGCGGTCCTTGCTGCTGTCGAATTTCTTGCCGCGCTGATTGGCGGCGCGTGGGGTCGTGCAGCCAGCCGGTGTAGTGCACGCGCACGCGGCGGCCGGCGGTGGCGTCGTCGCCGGTGCCGGGCACGGTGTCTTCGTACTGCAGGCCGGAAGGGGTGGTGGGCATCAGGGCTCCTGTTGGCAAAGCCGCGGATGATGCCAGTCCAGGCCGGCACCGCGGCGGCCAGCCAGTCGGCGACGCGGTCGCACCGGCCGACGCCGGCGAGGCCCAGCACCGCACCGGCGGCGCGCAGCGCCGCCAGCGGGTCGGCCAGGTCCAGCGCCTGGCGCCGTTCTGCTTGCTCAGCTTGTGGCCGTCGGCGGCCAGCACCAGCGGCGTGTGCAGGTAGTGCGGCGTGGGCAGGCCGCAGCGCGCGCTGCAGCAGGATCTGGCGCGCCGTGTTGTCGGCCAGGTCCTCGCCGCGCACGACATGCGTGATGCCCTGCGCGGCGTCGTCCACCACCACCGCCAGCTGGTAGGCCCACAGGCCGTCGGCGCGCTTGAGCACGAAGTCGCCGACCTCGCGGCCCACGTCCTGCTGCTGCGGGCCCAGGCGGCGGTCGTGCCAGCGCACCACGCCTTCGGCGCGGAAGCGCCAGGCGCGCGCCGGCCTGCCGTGCAGGCCCGCGCGGCAGGTGCCGGGGTAGATGCGCTCGGCGTGGCGCTGGTGCGCGACGCCGCGCGCGGCCCAGGCGGCGTCGATGTCGCGGCGCGTGCAGGCGCAGGGGTAGGCCAGGCCGGCGTCCAGCAGCCGCTGCAGCGCCGCCTGGTAGGCCGGCGCCGCGCGCCGACTGCCACCAGGGCGGCTCGTCGGGCTGCAGGCCGCAGGCGGCGAGCTGGCCCAGGATCAGCGCGTCGGTGCCCGGCGGGCAGCGCGGGCGTGTCGACGTCCTCGATGCGCACCAGCCAGCGCCCGCCGTGGGCGCGCGCGTCCAGCCAGCTGGCCAGCGCCGCCACCAGCGAGCCGGCGTGCAGCGGCCCGGTGGGCGACGGCGCGAAGCGGCCGACATAGCGGCCGACACGCGGTGGCAGCGCCGGCGTCGGGCATGCGGCGACGGCGCCTGCTCAGTCCAGCGGGCCGGCGTGGCGCTCGAGAGGGCGCGCCGCGTGGTCGGGCTTTCCAGCTGCTGCCAGCCACCACTGCAGCGCGCGGCCCAGGCTCTGCCGGCCGTGCTCGGCGCGCCAGGCGTAGTACAGGCGGCGCGACGCGGTCGCCCTGCGTCGTGGCCTTGCGCACCAGGTGGCCGGCCTCCAGGTGCGGCCGCGCCAGCGGCTCGGGCACGTAGCCGCAGCCCAGGCCGCGCAGCAGCGCCTCGAGCTTGGCGCGCATGCTGGGCACCGTCAGCACGTCCTGCCCCGGCAGCAGGTTCACCGTCATCGGCGTCAGGCGCTGCGCCGTGTCGGCCACGGCGACGGCGCGCTGGCGCACCAGCTGCGCGTCGTCCAGCGGCTCGTCCACCGCGGCCAGCGGCATGGTGCGGCGCGACGCAGAAGACGAAGGTCATCTCGCCCAGCGGCCGCAGCTCGATGCCGCCGGGGTTGGGCAGGTCGCCCATGACGCCGATGGCCAGGTCGACCTGGCCCGACACCAGCGCCTCCCAGGTGCCGGCCAGCACGTCGCTGCGCAGCCGCAGCCGCGTGCCGGGGCGCGACGCCGTCGCTGCCGTCGGCCGCACCGCTTGCGCTCGTGCCGCCGCGGCCGTCGCACAGGCCGCAGAAGGCCTCGACCAGCTCGAACATCGTCGGCACCGAGAGGATGTCCTCGACGCTGATCGACAGCTGCGTCTCCCAGCCCCTGGCCACGCGTTGCACGCGGTTGGACGACCGCCGCCATCTCCTGCAGCAGGCGGCGGCCCTCGTGCAGCAGCTCGGTGCCGGCGGCGGTGAGCTGGGCCTGGCGCGAACTGCGGTCGAACAGCAGCACGTCCAGCGCCTCTTCGAGCTGGCGCACGCTGTAGGTCAGCGCCGACGGCACCTTGCCGAGTTCACGCGCCGCGGCGGCAAAGCTGCCGGTGCGGGCGATGGTGTCCATCATCACCAGGGCGTCGGGGGTCAGGGCGTGCAGGCGGTCGGGCATGGGCTTCATCTTATTTGAACGGGCCCTTCAAGGGGCGTCACCCGCCGTGGCAGCGGGCACGACCTACAGTGAGGCCATCGAAAGGAGACGCCTCATGATCACCCTGCGCAAATCCGCCGACCGCGGCTATGCCGACCACGGCTGGCTCAAGAGCTTCCACAGCTTCTCGTTCGCCGACTACTACGACCCGGCGCACATGGGCGTGGGCAACCTGCGCGTCATCAACGAAGACCGCATCGCCCCCGGCACCGGCTTCGGCACCCACGGCCACCGCGACATGGAGATCGTCAGCTACGTGCTCGACGGCGCGCTGGCGCACAAGGACAGCATGGGCAACGGCAGCGAGGGCGGCGCGACATGCCGGCGTCATCCGCCCCGGCGACGTGCAGCGCATGAGCGCCGGCACCGGCGTGCGGCACAGCGAGTTCAACCACGCCGCCGACCAGACCACGCACTTCCTGCAGATCTGGATCCTGCCGCGGCAGGCCGGCATCGAACCCGGCTACGAGCAGAAGCACTTCGACGCCGCGGCCAAGCGCGGGCGGCTGGCGCTGGTGGCGTCGCCCGACGGCCGCGACGGCTCGGTGACGATCCACGCCGACGCCTCGATCCGCGCCGGGCTGTTCGACGGCGCCGAGCGCCTGGAGCAGCCCATCGACCCGGGGCGCATCACCTACGTGCACCTGGTGCGCGGCAGCCTGCGCGTCAACGATCACGCGCTGCACGCCGGCGACGCCGCGCGCCTGGACGGCGAACCGAAGCTCGTGCTCGAAGGCGGGCGACGACGCCGAGGTGCTGGTCTTCGACCTCGCCCCCTGATCCCTTCTTCCACCCCACCCCCCATTCAAAGGAACTCCACCATGTCCACCCCCGCTCCCGTGGCCCTGATCGCCCGCATCCTGCTGGCGCTGATGTTCGTCATGGCCGGCGTTTCCAAGCTCGCCGGCCTCGAAGGCACGGCCGGCTACATCGCCAGCGCCGGCCTGCCGCTGCCCACCGTGCTCGCGGTCGGTGCCGGCCTGCTCGAGCTGGTCGCCGGCATCGCGCTGGCGGTCGGCTTCCAGGCCCGCATCGCGGCGCTCGCGCTGGCGCTGTTCACGATCGTCGCCACCGTGCTGTTCCACAACTTCTGGGCCGCGCCGGCGGACCAGGCCTTCGTGCAGCAACTGATGTTCATGAAGAACCTCGCCGTCACCGGCGGCCTGTTGTTCGTCTTCGCGCTCGGCGCCGGCCCGGCCAGCATCGACATGCGCCGGCAAGCGGCGGCCTGATTTCCCCCACTCATCCTCAGCCAGGAAGGTTGCGCGCGTGCCTCTGCACGCGCCTTTGGCGAGCGTGTGGTCGAGGCGGCGCCCCGTCGACGGTGGGGCCGGCTCGCCACCCACCGGCACCGCCGCTATTTGCGCAGCGCGGCGCCTTCGATGATCACGGCGTAGGTGTAGCCGGAACCCAGGTTCACGTCGGTGCGCACGGTGCCGTTGGCGCTGACGATGTCGCCCACGGCGGTCGTGTCCTGCGTGGTCACGAGGATGTCGTTGCTGCCGTCCGCCGCCGACCCCGAGCCGTCGCGAAGATGCACCCAGTTCTTGCCGAGGATGCCGGTATTGACTTTCACCACCTGGCCGCGCACGACGACCGCCTTGTCCTTGAGGGCGGCCTTGCCGCCGACCACTTCGGCCACGGTCTTCGCATTGGGCCCGCTGGCCTTGGCCACCTTGTCGACCTTGACCGCGCCGTCCGCGGCTTTGGCGGCCGGCATGGTGCCGTGCGGCGACGGCGACGGCGTCTTCGCACCGGGGCCCTCCAGCACGCCGAAGGCGATCTTGTCGAACGTCTTGTTGAGCGTCTTGCTCTCGAAGTTCTCCATCATCATCGGTCGCGCGATCGTGACCCGGGCGCCCTTGCTGACCGCGGCGCTCGGCACTGCGGCCCAGATCTCGCCCGTGGAGGTCTTCAGCAGGAGATAGGTGTAGCTGTCGACCTTGCGCGTTTCGAGAACTTCGCCCGTCAGACTCGACGGTGGCGAGGGCGGCGCCGCCTGAGCGGCGCAGAGGAAGGCCCCGACGAGCAGGGAGGCAAGGACGGCAACGGATTTCATCAAGGGTGCTCCAGACAGTTTGGGCGCGATCATCGCCGACGGCGTCGACCGCGACCTTGACCCAGGTCCAACTTGGGCAGGAACCCCTGCGGCTCTCGCGTGTGGCGGTTTCCCCCGCCAGGCTCGTCACTGGAGTGTGCACTCTAGGGAAACAGGCCGGTTTTGGGTATCGCCCTCTACGGCCACTGGTCAACATTGCTCTTGTCCGATGAACACTCATCGCAACAGCCGGAGCAACACACCATGACAAGCCAGACACTCAGCCGCCTCACGCTCGAAAGTATCGAAAACTACCGCACCGCGGCGACCCAGGCGGTCGTCGCATATCGCCTCGGCGGCCACCGCTTCGTGCGCGTGGTGAACGGCGCGCTGAGGAGGAGCGTCTACCCGCCCAGCGCAAGGCTGGCGCCCCGTACCGCCGAACACATGAACGAAGTTCGCGGCAACGTCGCCGAGGTCGTCGTCAAGGGCATCGACCGCGTCGCCGAACGCGCCGAAAAGGTGATCGAGTTGAGTTCGAGCACCGCCGCCGCGCAAGTGACCAAGGTCGCCAAGTTCGCGGCCGGCATCGAGAACGAGGTCGTTTTCGACGGCCTGCAGGCCGCTGCCCGCCTGACGATGCCGGGCGCCAAGTTCGCACTGGTGGTGTCGGGTCGCGTCGCCAAGGGTGCCACCGCATTGGCCGAAGCGGCTGGTGCCCGGCCGGCGAAGAAGGCGGTTCGCAAGGCCGCCCCCAAGCGCAAGCTCGCGCCGGTGACGCGCAAGGCCAAGGCGACGGTCAAGACCGCCACCAGGCGCGTTGCCAAGGTCGCCAAGAGCGTGCAAGCGCCGCGGGCCAAGGCGCCGCGGTCGGCCCGTGCCAAGAAGGCCGTGGCGGCGGAAGTGACCGCCTGAGATCAGGCCGGATTCGGTCCTGATTCATCCCCCGCCCAGGCGCCGCGACGCCAGCGCCGCGCCCTGCGCCAGGGCCGCCAGCTTGGCCTCGGCCACGGCGCGGCTCATCGGCGCCAGGCCGCAGTTGGTGCAGGCGATGAGCCGCTCGCGCGGCACGAACTGCAGCGCGCGGCCGATGGTGTCGGCCACTTCCTCGGGCGTCTCGACCTGGTCGCTGGCGACGTCGATCACGCCCACCATCACGTCCTTGCCCTTCAGCAGCGCCATCAGTTCGGGCGGCACGTGCGAGTGGATGCACTCCAGGCTGACCTGGTCGATGCGAGCTCGCCGCCAGCGCCGGGAAGACCTGCTCGTACTGGCGCCACTCCTCGCCCAGCGTCTGTCTTCCAGTCGATGTTGGCCTGGATGCCGTAGCCGTAGCAGATGTGCACGCGCCGTCGTGCAGCGTCAGGCCCTGCGCCGCGCGCTCCAGCGCCTGCACGCCCCACGTCGGCGGCGTCGGCCATGTAGACGTTGAAGGCCGGCTCGTCGAACTGGATCACGTCCACGCCGTCGGCCTGCAGCGCCAGCGCTTCCTGGTTCAGCAGTTCGGCGAAGGCGAAGGCCAGCTTGCCGCGGTCGCCGTAGAAGCGGTCGGCCACGGTGTCGACGATGGTCATCGGCCCGGGCAGCGTGAACTTGATCTTGCGCGTGGTGTGGGCGCGCAGGAAGCGCGCCTCGGCCTGCGTGCACGCGGCCCTTCAGCTTCAGCGGCGCCACCACCTGCGGCACCATCGCCTTGTAGCGGTCGTTGCGGATGCCCATCTCGACCTTGTGCTCGAAGTCGATGCCCTCGACCTGCTCCAGGAAGCCGTGCACGAAGTGCTGGCGGCTCTGCTCGCCGTCGCCGATGACGCTCAGGCCGGCGTCTTCCTGGGCCTTGATCCACAGCAGCGTGGCGTCGAGCTTGGCCTGCGCCAGCTCGGCGCCCTCGGCCTTCCACTGCGGCCAGAGTTTCTGGGTCTCGGCCAGCCAGGCGGGTTTGGGCAGGCTGCCGGCGATGGCGGTGTCGAACATGCGGTGTCTCCGTCGGGGACGCGCAGGATAGCCCAGCGCGGCGCCGGTCGCTCGGCCGGCGGCGGCTTCGTCGCCGGCAGCGCCGGTGTTCGTCGCGGCGCGGCGCGCCCGGCACGCCGCGGCCGCTAAGCTGCGGCCCGATGCCTCCCGCCACCGACCGCTGACCGCCGCAGCCGCTGGACCAGCCGCTGCCCGCCGAACTGACCGGCCGCGCCCGCGGCTGGCTGCACGCGCTACCGGCGCTACCCGGTCTTCAGCGCCGCCTGGGTGCGCGGCCGCTGGCGCCTGATGGCGGCGGTGCTGATCGCCGGTGCTGCTGCTGCTGTCGCCTGCCCGCTGTTCACCGAGGCGCCGACGGACCGGCCCTGGGCGGCCTGCTGGCCGCTGACGATCGAGATCGCTGATGCCGCTGCTGCTCGGCCCCTGGCTGGGCTGGCAGGTGCGGCGCCGGCGCTGGCCGCCGCGCCGCGAGGGCTGGGCGCTGCTGGCGGCGGTGGCCGCTGGCGGTGCTGGCCTCGGTGCGCCTTCGAACTGGCTGCTGGCCGAACCCGTGAAGCAGATGGTCGCCGAGCTGCACCGGCGACGTCGACGAGCAGGGCAAGCGCCGCCGCGTCGCGATGACGCTCGGCGTGACGGTCGCGACGCCGGACAGCGCGGCCGGCCAGCACGCCCGCGCCGATGCCGCCGGCTGCACGCAACGACAGCCCGGTCGTGACGCGCCGTCAACGTCGCCGGCGCGCGCGGCGGTCGGCTTCTGGCTGGCCGGCGGGCTGGCGCTGTTGGGCTGGCGGCGCGAGCAGCGCGGCCTGCAGGCGCTGGCGCGCGAGCGCGCGCTGGCCGAGGCGCAGGCGCGCCGGCGCGAGGCCGAGCTGCGGCTGTCGGTGCTGGCGGCGCAGGTGGAGCCGCACTTCCTGTTCAACACCCTGGCCGGCGTGCGCAGCGCCATCGCCACCGACCCGCGCGCGCGCCAGCGAGATGATCGACCGCCTGGTGGACTACCTGCGCGCCGCCATCCCGCGCCTGCGCAGCGACGGCGGCAGCGCCGCCACGCTGGCCGGCCAGCTGGACATCGTGCGCGCCTACCTGGGGCTGATGGCGGCGCGCATGCCGCGGCTGTCGTGGACGCATCGACGTGCGCGCCCGAGCTGCTGGCCGCGCCCTGCCCGCCGCTGATGCTGATCTCGCTGGCCGAGAACGCCGTCAAGCACGGCGTCGAGCCGAAGATCGGGCCGGTGCACATCGAAGTGCAGCGCCGCGGCGCGCGGCCGACGGCCGGCTGGAGATCACGGTGGCCGACGACGGCGCCGGCTTCGGCGCCGCCGGCAGCGGCGGCGGCCTGGGGCTGACCAACATCCGCGAACGGCTGCAGCAGATGCATGGCGACCGCGCCGCGCTCGACGCTGAAGGCCCGCCCCGAAGGCGGCGTGGCCGCCACCCTGACCCTGCCGCATGGAGTGAGCGCTGCATGCCCACCGCCCTGATCGCCGACGACGAAGACCTGCCCCGCGCCGAATTGCGCCGCATGCTCGCCGCCGCCTGGCCCGAGCTGCGGGTGGTGGCCGAATGCGAACACGGCCCGGCGGCGGTGGAGGCCATCGACGAACAGCGCGCCCGACATCGCCTTCCTCGACATCCGCATGCCGGGCCTGAGCGGCCTGGACGTGGCGCGCGCCGCCAGCGGCCGCTGCCACACCGTCTTCACCACCGCCTACGACAGCCACGCCATCGCCGCCTTCGACGCCGGCGCGGTGGACTACCTGCTCAAGCCCATCGCCGCCGACCGCCTGGCGCAGACCGTGGCGCGGCTGCGCGAGCGGCTGCAGGCCGCCGGCACGCGCGCCCGACGCTCGACGGCCTGGTCGACCGCCTGGCCGCGCAGCTGCAGCAGCGCCAGCGGCCGGCGGCGGGCGCGCGCCACTGCGCTGGGTCAGCGCCAGCGTCGGCGACACGATCAAGATGTTCGGCATCGACGAGATCCTGTTCTTCCAGAGCGACGAGAAGTACACGCGCGTCGTCACCGCGCGCGACGAGGCGCATGTGCGCAAGCCGCTGAAGGAGATCGCCGAGGGCCTGGACCCCGAGGAGTTCTGGCAGGTGCACCGCGGCGTCATCGTGCGCGCCGCGGCGATCGCGCGCGCCCAGCGCGACGAGTTCGGGCGCATCACGCTGCACCTGAAGAACCACGCCGAGAAGCTGGCCGTGAGCCAGGCCTACGCTTGGCGCTTCAAGCCGATGTGACCGCCCGCAAACGGCCGCGCGGCAGCGCCTCGGCGAGGCCTGCCCTGCCATCACCACGCGTCGATGAAGCCGCGCCGCGGCGGCAGCGGCGCGGCGCTGGCGCTGGCCAGCACGCGCGCCAGCCAGGGGCGCGTCTCGGCGGGGTCGATGACGTCGTCGATCTCCAGGTGGCTGGCCATGTTCAGCGCCTGGCCGCGCGCCACGGCCTCGGCCAGCAGGCGCTGGAACAGGGCTTCGCGCTCGGCCTCCGGTGCGGCCTCCAGTTCCTTGCGGAAGCCCAGCCGCACCGCGCCTTCCAGCCCCATGGCGCCGAACTCGCCGCTGGGCCAGGCGCAGGTGGCCACCGGGGCGTGGAAGTGGCCGGCGGTGAGCGCCATCGCGCCCAGGCCGTAGCCGCGGCGCAGCACCACGCTGGCCACCGGCACGCGCAGCGCCGCGGCGTTGACGAACAGGCGCGCGGCGTGGCGCACCATCGCCGTCTTCTCGCTGTCGGGGCCGACCATGAAGCCCGGGCGTGTCGACGAAGGTCACCAGCGGCAGGCCGTGCGCGTCGGCCAGTTGCATGAAGCGAGCGAGCTTGTCGCAGGCCGGCGCGTCGAGCGCGCCGCCCAGGTGGTGCGGCTGGCTCGCCGCCACCGCGACGGCGCGGCCTTCCAGGCGGGCGATGGCGGTGACGACGCCGGTGCCGAATTCGCGCCGCAGCTCGATCACGCTGCCGGCGTCCATCACCGTCTCGACGATGCGGCGCGGGTCGTACAGCGCGTTGCGGTTCTCCGGCAGCGCGTGGCGCAGGCCGAGTGCGTCGCCGCCGGCCGCTGCGGCGGCGGCCGGCATGACGCCGCCCAGACAGGCCAGCAACTGCCGCGCCGCCGCGCCGCCGCGGCCTCGTCGGCCACGCGCAGGTCGATCACGCCGGCCGGCGCCAGCACCGCCACCGGGCCCACGGCGTCGGCATCGACGCGGCCGAGGCCGCCGCCTTCGATCATCGCCGGCCCGCCCATGCCCAGGCTGCTGCCTTCGGTGGCGATGATCACGTCGCAGCAGCCGAGCAGCGCCGCATTGCCGGCGAAGCAGCGCCCGGCGACGATGCCGATCAGCGGCACCTGGCCCGACAGCGCCGCGAGGCTGCGGAAGGTGGTGCAGTCGAGTCCGGCCACGCCGAGCCAGTCGACGTCGCCCGGCCGGCCGCCGCCGCCTTCGGCCCACAGCACCAGCGGCCAGCGGTGGCGCGCGGCCAGGGCCAGCAGGCGGTCGCTCTTGGCGTGGTTGAAGACGCCCTGCGTGCCGGCGAGCACGGTGTAGTCGTAGGCCATCACCGCCACCGGGCGGCCGGCCACGGTGCCGGTGCCGGTGACCAGGCCGTCGGCCGGCGTGGCGCGCTGCAGGTCGTCCAGGCTGCGGCGGCTGCGCTGCGCGGCCACGGCCAGCGCGCCGTATTCGATGAAGCTGCCGGGGTCCAGCAGCTCGGCGATGTTCTCGCGCGCCATGCGTCGGCCGGCGGCGTGCCGGCGTGCCACGGCCTCGGGCCGCGCGGCGTCCTGCGTCAGCGCCTGGCGCGCCAGCACGGCCTGCAGGCTGGCGCGCGGCACGGCCGGGTCGGGCGCGCGCCGGCGGCGGCGGTGCGGCGGCGCCGGCCCCGCCGGCCTCGAATTCGATCAAGGTCGGCCCCTTCGGGCACCACGTCGCCCACCGCGCAGGCCACGGCGCGCACACGGCCTGCCGCCGGGCGCCACCAGCGGCACCTCCATCTTCATGGCTTCCTGCACGAGCAGCGTCTGCCCGGCGGCCACGGCCTGCCCCGGCTGCACCTCGATGCCGATCACCGCCCCGTGCACCGCGGCCTGCAGCCACACCCCGCTGTTGCCCCGCCTGCGCCATGCCTGACCTCCCGGCCGGCGACCCCTGTCGCCGCGGCGCATTGTGGTTGCGGCCAACGGCCGGCGGAAACGGCGGCGGCCGGCACTCAATGCGCGCAGGCCGCCGCCGCCTGCGTGCCTATCGGATCATCGCCATCCAGGGCAGCCCGACCAGCAGGAAGGCCGACGATGAAGAGCGAGGCCGAAGACACCACCCAGGATCCAGTAGTCCTTGGCCGGCAGGTAGCCCGAGCCGTAGTAGACCGGGCTCGGCCCGGTGGCGTAAGGGGTGAGCATGCCCATGATGCCCAGCGTCAGGCACAGCAGCAGCGCGAACTGCGCCATGTCCAGCCCCGGGATCGTGGTGCCCACCGCCAGCATCACCGGCAGCAGCGCCGTGACGTGCGCCGTGACGCTGGCAAACAGGTAGTGCGTGAGATAGAAGACCAGCACCAGCACGATCATCGCCGTGAAGGGCGTGGATGCCGACCATGCTCGAGGCCACGCCGTCGGCAAACCACTTCACGAAACCGACCTTGCTCAGGCCACCGGCCAGCGCCACCAGGGTGGCGAACCAGGCCAGCGTATTCCAGGCCGCCTTGTTGGCGGTGACGTCGTCCCAGCTCATGACGCCGGTGACCAGCATCAGGCAGATCACCACCAGCGCCACCGTGGTGGCGTTGATGAGCTCGCCACCGAAGATCCACAGCGCCAGCGCCAGCAGCACCAGCGCCGCCAGCGTCAGTTCACGGCCGCGTGATGCCGCCCATCTTCTGCAGTTCGGCGGCGGCCCAGCGCGGCACCTCCTCGCCGCTCTTCACGCCCGGCGGGTAGATCCAGTAGGCCAGCAGCGGGATCAGCACCAGCAGGCAGACGCCGACCGGCGCGAAGGCCAGGAACCACTGCGCCCAGGAGATGTCGACGTTGGCGGTCTTCTTCACCAGTTCCAGCGCCAGCAGGTTGGGCGCCAGCGCGGTGAGGAACATCGAACTCGTGACGCAGGTGGCGGCAATGGCCACCCACATCAGGTACGAGCCCATGCGCCGCGCCGACGGGTCGTTGGGCTTGGAGTCGTACAGCGCCGGCAGGTTGCGGATCACCGGGTAGATGGTGCCGCCGCTGCGCGCCGTGTTCGACGGCGTGAAAGGCGCCAGCAGCAGGTCGGCGATCGTCACCGCGTAGCCCAGCGTCAGCGTGCGCTTGCCCATGGACTTGACGAGCACCAGCGCGATGCGGCGGCCCAGCCCCGTCTTCTCGTAGCCCAGGGCGAACATGAAGGCGCCGAAGATCAGCCACACGGTGCTGTTGGCGAAGCCGGACAGCGCCCAGGTCAGCGAGGCCGTTTCGGCTTGAAGCCGGCCTTGGCCATTTCGGCCGGCGAGAACAGCACCCAGGGCGCCAGCACGGTCACCAGCGTGACGCCGATGAGGCCGATGGCGCCGCCCGGCAGCGGCTCGACCATCAGTCCGACGATGACGCCGGCGAAGATGGCGAAGAAATACCAGGCGTGCTGTGGCAGGCCTTCGGGCGCCGGCATCAGCGCCAGCGCCGAGCGTGACGACGACGGGGAGCAGGGCTCGCCACGGCAATGCCGGTGCCGGATGCCTTGGCGGCGGGAGCCTGGGCAGGCGCTGCGCCGGAAGCTGAGGGTGGACATGATGGACCTTCTTGGGCAGGGCTGCGACCGTGCAGCCTATGCACGGCCGGTCACCCTGTCCAAAACAGCGCACCCGACCGCGCCCGACCGCGCCAATCGCGATCGTTAGGGTAAACCCTAGCATTCTGCGCGCGGCTGGATATTGACCCAGCGCAAGGTCGACTGCCGACCGTGCGTCGGCGTGCGTGCGCGTCGCCTCGCCGGCGCTCAGGCGCTGCGCTTGCTGGCCGAGTAGCGGGCCTTCGTGGCCTCGTCGGGCGGGTACAGCCCGGCAACGGCCGCCCCATCTTGACCTCGTCGACCACCCAGGCTTCGAAGCGCTCCTGCTCCACGCGCCTGCGGCACCACTTCGGCCAGCAGGGCCTGCGGGATGACCACCGCGCCATCGCGGTCGGCGACGATGGTGTCGCCCGGGAACACGGCCACGCCGCCGCAGCCCACCGGCTCCTGCCAGCCGACGAAGACGAGCCCGGCCACCGAAGGCGGCGCCGCGGCGCCGCCGGCCCAGGTGGGCAGGCCGGTGTCGAGCACGCCTTGCAGGTCGCGCACCGCGCCGTCGGTCACCAGCGCGGCCACCTGGCGCACGCGCCATGCGGGCGCACAGGATGTCGCCGAAGATGCCGGCGTCGCGCACGCCCATCGCGTCGACCACGGCCACGCAGCCGGCCGGCATGTCCTCGATGGCGGCGCGCGTGGAGCGCGGCGATGCCCAGGCGGCAGTCGTCGCCATGTCCTCGCGCGCAGGCACGAAGCGCAGCGTGAAGGCCGGGCCGACGACGCGCTGCACGTCGGCGTGCAAGGGCGCCGGGCCGCGCAGCCAGACATTGCGCAGGCCCATCTTCAGCAGCACGGTGGTCAGCGTGGCGGTGGAGACGTGGCCGTCGCGCAGGGCTTGCCATAACTCGGTCATGTGTGCGCTCTCGTTGTCGTTGAAAGGATCGGCGTCGCGTGCCTCGGGGGACTAAGCCTCGACCAGCCCGCGCTTCTTCAGCAGCGGCTGCACCGTCGGCGCTCGGCCGCGGAAGGCGGCAAAGGCGGCGCCGGGCTCGACACTGTTGCCGCTGGCGTAGATGTGGCGCCTGAGCTTGCCGGCCACATCGGCGTCGAAGGGACTGCCGGCCTCGACGAAGGCGTCGTAGCCGTCGGCGTCCAGCACCTCGGCCCACAGGTAGACGTAATAGCCGGCGGCGTAGCTGCTGCCTGCGAACAGGTGCTGGAAGTGCACCAGCCGGTGATTCAGCCCGACGCCGTGCGGCAGACCGTGCCCGCGCAGCAACTCGGCCTCGAAGGCGCACAGGTCGGCCGGCGGCTCGGCCGCCTCCAGCGAATGCACGGCCATGTCGACGAGGGCGCTGGCGGTGTAGCGCACCGTCTCGTAGCCCTGGTTGAATCGGCGCGCGGCGTGCAGCCGTTCCACCAGCGACGGCGGAATCGGCTCGCCGGTGCGCCAGTGGCGGGCGTGGCGCTGCAGCACCTCGGGCTCGGTGATCCAGTGCTCGAAGATCTGCGACGGCAGCTCGACGAAGTCGCGCAGCACCTGCGTGCCCGACAGCCGCTCGTAGGTCACGTCCGACAGCAACCCGTGCAGGCCGTGGCCGAACTCGTGGAACAGGGTGCGCGCGTCGTCCAGGCGACAGCAGCGTGGGCTCGCCCGTCGGCGCCCTTGGCGAAGTTGTTGTTGTTCAGGATCACCGGCAGCTGCGCGCTGCCGTTGCGGCTCTGCCAACGCAGCGAACTCATCCAGGCGCCGCTGCGCTTGCCGGGGCGCGCGAAGTTGTCCTGCAGGAAGATGCCGACCACCGTGCCGGCCGCCGTCGCGCACCTCGTAGGCCTTGACGTCGGGGTGGTACACGGGCAGGTCGGCGCGCGGCGTGAAGCGCAGGCCGAACAGGCGCTGCGCGCAGTCGAAAGCGGCGGCGACCATGTTCTCGAGCCGGAAGTACGGCTTGACCTCGGCGTCGTCGATGGCATAGCGATCACGGCGCACCTGCTCGGCCCAGAAGCGCCAGTCCCAGGGTTCGATCTCGCCCGGCTGGCCTGCGCTGCGCATGGCCTCGAGCAGCGCCTCGCGCTCGCGCTCGACCGCCGCCAGCGCGCGCGGCCAGACCTCGCCCAGCAGGCCCTGCACGGCGCTGCGCGTGCCGGCCATGGTGTCGGCCAGGGCGTGGTCGGCATAGCAGGTGCGGCCGTGCAGCCGCGCCTGCTCGTTGCGCAGGCGCAGGATGTCGCGTGCAACCTCGCGGTTGTCGTGCTCGCCGGGGTTCTCGCCGCGGCCGACCCAGGCGCGCCAGGCCTGCTCGCGCAGGTCGCGCCGCTGCGAGAAGCTCAGGAAGGGCACCACGAGCGAGCGCGACAGCGTGATCACGTGGCCGTCCACGCCGCGGTCGGCCGCCGCCTGGCGCGCCGCGGCGCGCACGAAGTCGGGCAGGCCGGCGAGTTCAGCCTCGTCGTGCAGCGACCAGCTGCCAGGTCGATTCGTCGTGCAGCACGTTCTGCGCGAACTGCGTCGTCAGCTGCGCCAGCTCTTCCATCACCTGCGCGTAACGCGCCTGGCGCGCCGGCTCGAGGCGGGCGCCGGCACGCACGAAGTCGAGGTGGATGCGCTCCAGCAGGCGCCGCTGTTCGGCGCGTGAGGCCGAGTCGCGCCGCGCTGCTCGTGCAGCGCGTCGATGCGTGCGAAGAGCGCGGCATCCATGTAGACGGCGCTGTGGTGCGCCGCCATCGGGGCGGCCATCGCGCGCTGCACCGCCTGCAGTTCGGGGCTGGTGGCCGACGACGTGAGGTTGTAGAACACCGCCGCCACGCGCGCCAGCAGCCTGCCCGCAGCGGTCGAACGCGGCCACCGTGTTGTCGAAAGCCGGCGCCGCCGGCCTGCGCCGCGATGGCCGACAGCTCCTCGCGGTGGCGGCGCATGCCCTCGCGCAGCGCGGGCTCGAAATGCTCGGCGCGGAGTCGCTCGAACGGGGGCAGGCCGTGGGGGGCGGACCAGGGCTGCAGCAGCGGGTTGTCGCCGGCATCGGTCATCTCCGGGCCCTCACTTGCCGGCCTTGATGGCGTTCTCGTCTTCCTCGCGGTAGCGCCGGTCGGCGCAGGAGGCGGCCCAGGTCTGGCGATCGGTTTCGAGGGCGGTGGACATCTCGTTCCAGCGCGCATTGCGCTGGTTCCAGTCGCCGACCCTGGCGTCCAACGCACCGGCCTTGGCGTTGTAGGCGCGCACGGCCTCGGCACTGCCGGTGGTCATGCGGGTCCGTTCGGCCTCCAGCTCCGCGCGCTGCTTCTCGATCTCCAGCCGCTCCTTGTTGAGCGCCTCGCGCTGGCGCTCGCCCTGCATGCCGGTGGGATTGACACTGTTGAACGCATCGACCCGCTGTTGCCAGGCAACGACACGGGCGCTGAAGGCCTTCACGCGGCCGCTCAATTCGTCGGCCTGCGCCTTGTAGGCATCGATGGGTGCCGCGCTCGCCGACCAGCGCCTGCTGGTCCGCGGCGACGGCCTCCTTCTCCTTGTCCAGTTGCGCCCGCTGCTCGTCGAGCGTGCTCCGCCGGCCGCGAAGCTCCGGCTGTTGCTTCAGGCAGGCCCGCAGTTCCTCGCGGGTGAGCAGGGTCCGCCGCCGCTGCCGCCGCCCAGGGACAGCGTCTTGCCGTCGGCTGGCGCAGGCGCAGCGGTCTGGGCGGCGGCCGGCTTGCCGGCGTCGGGCTTGGCCACCGGCTTGGCCGGTGTCTGCGCCATGGTCACGGAAGAAGCAAGCAGCCACAGGCCGGCTTGCACGAGGAGCTTGACCTTCATCGTTGTCCTTGAACGGGAGGCCGGCCGCGCCGGCAGGGGCTGGAATGATGCCACCCTTGCTGCAACCCGGCCGGCAGACAACGCCCCAACCCCGGCACAAGAGGGGCCTGCGCAGGTGCCGGCCGAGGCCGCCACGTCCGCGGGCCGCCCCGGGGTGTGGCAAAGTTCGACGCTTTGCCGGATTGCACTTGATGCCCTTGACCCCGCTCCTGCCCGCCCACCCCGAGGCCGTGGAGGCCCTCGCCACGGCGGTGCCGGGCCGGGGCACCCCGCTGCCTGCCGGGGCCGGCTGATGGCGATCAAGGCCACTGTCTACAAGGCCAGCCTGCAGATCGCCGACATGGACCGCGGCATCTACGCCGACCACGCGCTGACGCTGGCCCGCCAACCGTCCGAGACCGACGAGCGCCTGATGGTGCGCCTGCTGGCCTTCGCGCTGCAGGTGCCGGCCGACGACCACCAGGGCGCGCTGCAGGTGGCGCGCGGCATGGCCGACGCCGACGAGCCCGACCTCTGGCACAAGAGCCTGTCGGGCGAACTGCTGCACTGGATCGAGGTCGGCCAGCCCGACGAACGCCGCCTCATCAAGGCCTGCGGCCGCGCCGCGCGCGTCACGCTGTACATCTACAGCCATGCGGCGTCGATCTGGTGGGCCGGCGTGCAGCCCAAGCTGGCGCGGCTGTCGCAACCTGGCGGTGTGGCAACTGCCGGCCGAGCAGAGCCAGGCCCTGGCCCGGCTGGCCGCGCGATCGATGAAGCTGCAGGTGACGGTGCAGGAAGGCCAGGTCTGGGTCGGCGACGCCAGCACGCAGCGTCGAGGTTCACCCCGCAGCTGCCTGCTGATGGACCCACCGACACGACGTCGAACCGACGACCGACCCCTACCTCTGGCTGGAGGACGTGCAGGGCGAGCGCGCCCTGGCCTGGGTGCGCGAACGCAATGCCGAGAGCGAAGCGCTGCTGCAGGCGCAGCCCGGCTTCGAGGCCATGCGCAGCAGCATCCGCGAGGTGCTCGACTCGCGCGAGCAGATTCCCTACGTCTCGCGCCGCGGCGACTGGCTCTACAACCTGTGGCGCGACGCCGCCCACCCGCGCGGCCTGTGGCGGCGCACGACGCTGGCCGAATACCGCAAGCCCGCACCGGCCTGGGAAACGGTGATCGACATCGACGCCCTGGGCCGGGCCGAAGGCGAGAACTGGGTCTGGGCCGGCGCCACCTGCCTGGGCCCCGACTACCGGCGCTGCCTGGTGTCGCTGTCGCGCGGCGGCGCCGACGCCCGCGTCGTGCGCGAGTTCGACACCGTCGACCAAGGCCTTCGTCGACAGGCGGCTTCACGCTGCCCGAGGCCAAGAGCAGCGTCGACTGGCTCGACGCCGACACCGTCTTCGTGGGCACCGACTTCGGCCCCGGCTCGCTGACCGACTCCGGCTACCCGCGCGTCATCAAGCGCTGGCGGCGCGGCCAGCCGCTGGCCGACGCGGTGACCGTGTTCGAGGCCGAGCCGAGCGACGTGCTGGCCTACGCGTCGGTGGACCACACGCCCGGGCTTCGAGCGCGTCAGCCTGGGCCGCGTGCGTCGACTTCTACAACAGCAAGCAGTTCCTGCTGCTGGGCGACCAGGCCGTGGCGCATCGACAAGCCCGACGACGCGCAGCTGAGCTTCTGGCGCGAGCGCGTGCTGATCGAACTGCGCAGCGACTGGCGCGTCGGCGAGCAGACCTTTGCGCGCGGCTCGCTGCTCGTCGGCCGACGCCGCGGCCTACCTGGCGGGCGAGCGCAAGCTGCAGGCGCTGTTCACGCCCACGCCGACGCGGTCGCTCGTCGGGCACCACCGCCACGCGCAGCACGCTGCTGCTGACGGTGCTGGACAACGTGGCCAGCCGCATCGAGGAGTGGTCCTGGCCGCGACGGCGCCTGGCAGCGCCGCGACGTGCGGGCGCCCTACCCCGGCACGCTGAGCGCCAGCGCGCTGCACGACCCGCTGCTGGCGGGACGACCCGCTGGCCGAGGCCTACCTGCTCAACGCCGCCGATTTCCTGAGCCCCGACTCGCTGCAACTCGGCCGCAGCGGCAGCGACGAGCGCGAGTGGCTCAAGTCGCGCCCGGCCTTCTTCGACGCCGCCGGCATGCGCGTCGAGCAGCGCTTCGCCACCATCGCGCGACGGCACGCGCGTGCCCTACTTCGTGGTCTGGCCCGCGGGGCGCCAAGGCCGACGGCGACAACCCGACGCTGCTGTACGGCTACGGCGGCTTCGAGGTGGCGCAGCTGCCGTTCTACTCCGGCGCCATCGGCCGCGTCTGGACGCAGCCGCGGCGGCGTCTTCGTGCTGGCCAATATCCGCGGCGGCGGCGAATTCGGCCCCGGCTGGCACCAGGCCGCGGTGAAGGCCGGCAAGCAGAAGAGCTACGACGACTTCGCCGCCGTGGCCGAGGACCTGATCGCTGCGCCGGGTCACGCGGCCGGCGCGGCTGGGCATCCAGGGCGGCAGCAACGGCGGCCTGCTGGTGGGCGCGGTGATGCTGCAGCGGCCCGAGCTCTTCAACGCCGTCGTCTGCCAGGTGCCGCTGCTGGACATGCGGCGCTACCACCGGCTGCTGGCCGGCGCCTCGTGGATGGCCGAGTACGGCGACCCCGACCAGCCCGACGACTGGGCCGTCATCGCGAATTACAGCCCCTACCAGAACGTGCCTGCGCCGCCGCGGGCGTGCGGCTGCCGCGGGTGCTGTTCACCACCAGCACGCGCGACGACCGCGTGCACCCCGGCCATGCGCGCAAGATGGCGGCGCTGATGCGCGAGCAGGGGCACGACGCTGCTGTACTGGGAGAACATCGAAGGCGGCCACGGCGGCGCGGCCGACAATGCGCAGCGCGCGCAGATGATGGCGCTGGAATACAGCCTTCCTCTGGCTGCAGCTCGGGCCCGCCTGAGCGGCAGACCGCGCCGCCCCTTGCCACCCCTGCCCTGCATGCTGACCTGGATCGACGACACCGCCCCGCTGCCACCGGCCCGCCTGGCGCTGGGCCCCGACAGCGACGCGCCGGGCCTGGTGGCCGCCGGCGGCCGCGTCACGCCGGCAGCGGCTGGAGGAGGCCTACCGCAAGGGCATCTTCCCCTGGTACGGCCCCGGCCAGCCGGTGCTCTGGTGGAGCCCCGATCCGCGCATGGTGCTGCCGGTGGCCGAGTTCCGCCTCTCGCACAGCCTGCGCAAGACGCTGCGCCGCTTCCTGCGCACCGCCGGCTGCGAGGTGCGCTTCGACAGCGCCTTCCGCCGCGTCATCGAGGCCTGCGCGCACACGCCGCGCGCCGGGCAGGACGGCACCTGGATCGTGCCCTGCGGTGCTGGAGGCCTACGTCGCCTGGCACGAGGCCGGCGCGCGTGCACAGCGCCGAGACCTGGGTCGACGGTGAACTGGTCGGCGGCCTGTACTTCGTGGCCATCGGCCGCATGTGCTTCGGCGAGTCGATGTTCGCGCACCGCACCGACGCCTCGAAGATCGCGCTGGCGGCGCTGGTGGCCGCCTGCCGCGCGCGCGGCATCCCGCTCATCGACTGCCAGCAGAACACCGCGCCACCTGGCGTCGCTGGGCGCGCGCGAGATGCCGCGCGAGCGCCTTCGAGGCCCACCTGGCGCGCACCCTGGACGCGCACGCCGCCGCGCGATTGGTCCTATGATGAATCGGCCTGGGAGCTGGCTCGCACTCGTGAACGGCCATCGGGCAGCCGACACCGACCGAGGCCGCGTGACGCACCCCAAGGAATTGCCGCTGCGTTCGTTGCAGTTCTATGCAACGGCGCCCTACCCCTGCAGCTACCTGCCCGGCCGGCAGGCGCGCTCGCAGGTGGCCACGCCCAGCCACCTGATCCACGCCGACGCCTATTCGGGCCTGGTCGCCAACGGCTTCCGCCGCAGCGGCATGTTCACCTACCGCCCCTATTGCGACGGCTGCCGCGCCTGCGTGCCGCTGCGCGTGCCGGTGGCCGGGTTCAAGCCCACGCGCAGCCAGCGCCGCGCCGCGCGCGCCCACGGCCACCTGCAAGGCGCGCGTGCTGCGCCTGTGCTTCGTGCCCGAGCACTACCAGCTCTACCTGCGCTACCAGGCCGGCCGCCACAGCGGCGGCGGCATGGACCACGACAGCGTCGACCAGTACACGCAGTTCCTGCTGCAGAGCCGCGTCAATTCGCGCCTGGTCGAGTTCCGCGAGCCGGGCCAGCGGCGACGAGCCCGGGGTGCTGAAGATGGTGTCCATCCTCGACGTGCTCAGCGACGGCATCTCGGCCGTCTACACCTTCTACGAGCCCGAGCCCGGCGCCAGCTACGGCACCTACAGCGTGCTGTGGCAGATCGAGCAGACGCGGCTGCTGCAAGCTGCCGCACGTCTACCTGGGCTACTGGATCGCCGACAGCCCGAAGATGGCCTACAAGGCGCAGTTCAGGCCGCACCAGGTGCTGGTGGACGGGCGCTGGCAGGCGCCGCGCGCGCTCAGCCGGCTCAGGCCCCGGTGCACGCCAGACGCTGCGTCCGTCGCGCGCGCACGCGCGCCGTCGGCCTGCAGCTTGAGCAGGTGCGCCAGCAGCGAACGCCGCGCCACCGGGTGCAGCGCCGCCGGCACGTCGTCGTAGACGCGCGGCAGCAGGGCGTCGATGGCGCACGGCGCCCAGCGCCTGCAGCGCGGCAGCCACCTTGGCTTCGCGCCCCAGCCGGTGCGCGATCAGGCCGCGCAGCACCGCGTGCGGCTCGGCGACCAGGAAGCCGTGGCCGGGCGCCAGCCAGTCGCAGGTCTTCGTCGAGCAGCGCTCGCAGCGCCGCAGGTAGGCCGCCATGTCGCCGTCGGGCGGGTTGATGACGACGGTGGAGCCCTGCATCACGTGGTCGCCGGTGAACAGCGTCTGCTCCTCCTCGAGCAGGTAGCACAGGTGGTTGGACGCGTGGCCCGGGCGTGTGGATGACGCGCAGCGTGGTGCCGGGCCCAGCGGCAGCCGCTCGCCGTGCTGCGACCTCGCGGTCGGCGCGAAGCTCGCGTCCTGCCACTGCGGGTGCGCGCGCGACGCGGCCCCAGCACCGGCGCGCCGGTGGCCGCGGCCAGCGCCACGGCGCCCGGCGAATGGTCGCGGTGGGTGTGGGTGACGAGGATGCGCTCGATGCGGCCGCCGGCGTCGGCCGCAGCCGCCAGCAGCGCCTGCAGGTGCGGCTCGCTGACCGGGCCGGGGTCGATGACGGTCCAGGACGGCCGCCCTCGCCCACCAGGTAGCTGTTGGTGCCGGGCCCGGTCATCGGCCCGGGGTTGGGTGCGGTGACGCGCAGCGATGCGCGGCGACAGCCGCACCGCGCGGCCGGGCAGCAGTTCGCACGACACGTCGCCGCGGCCCGTCGGGGTCGAGGCGGCCGATCTCGGCATACGGCAGCTCGTCGGGCAGCACGATGCGCCGGCCCCGCGGTCGACGTCGCCAGGCGCGGCATCGTCAAGCGGATGTCCGTGCGCGCGCGCGCCTCGGCCAGCGCCGCGGCGGCGCTGTCGAAGCGCGCCAGGTCCTGCAGCGTGCGCTGCGTCACCGGCAGCAGCTTCAGGCCGCGCTGCGGCTCGAGCGCCGCCTGCGGCGTCAGCCACATCAGCTCCACCGCCTCGCCCAGGTCGGCCTCGGCCACCTGGCCCGCCGGCGCCGGCGCGACGAAGAAGCGCGTGTCGAAGCGCCGCGGCGCCCGGGCGGCGTGAGCCAGTGGCTGAAGTAGACGAGCTCGCGCAGGTCCAGGCGCAGGCCCTCGGCGCGGCAGAAGTCGGCCATCGACGACCTCGCCGGTCTGCAGCCGGTCGCGCCAGGGCTCGAGTGCGGCGAGGTCGAAGCCGCCGCTCGCCGCCCTGCGCCAGCAGCAGGCCGACCTCCTCGAAGGACTCGCGCACGCGCGGCCACCAGGTAGTCGAGCCCGCCTTCGGCCAGGCCGAGCCTGCGCGCTCACGCTCGGCGTCGTCGGCGCCGATGCAGTGGACATGCGCATCGCGGTCGCGCGCGTCGAGCACGCCGCCGGGGAAGACGGCGGCGCCGCTGCGCATGTCGCCATCGCGCTCGGCGCGGCGCAGCATCAGCACCTCCAGGCCGGGCGCGCCGTCGGCGGCGTCGCGCAGCAGCAGCAGCGACGCGGCCAGGCGCGCATCGGCGCGGCAGCGGCGTAGCCGCGCGCTCATCGCGCCGCCCCCGCGGCCACGCAGCGCGGCGATCTCGGCGGCGCTGAATCCGGCCTCGCGCAGCACCTCGTCGGTGTGCTCGCCGACCGTCGGCGCGCGGCCGCGGCTGCGCCGGCCGGCGTGCGGTCGAAGCGCGGCGCCGGCGCCGGCTGCACGACGCCGTCGACGGTGACGAAGGCCTCGCGGGCGCGGGCATGGGCGTGCGCGGGCGCCTCGTCGAAGCGACAGCACGGGCGCGAAACAGGCGTCGCTGCCTTCGAGCCGCGCGCACCACTCGTCGCGCGTGTGCCGGCGCACCGCGGCGGCGATGGCCGCGCGCATCTCGGGCCACAGGCGGCGGTCGTACTGGCGCTGCACGAAGCGCGTCCTCCAGCCCGAGCGCGCGCGGCCAGGCGGGCGAAGAACTTGGGCTCCAGCGGCGCCAGGCTGACGTGGCGGCCGTCGGCGGTCTCGTAGGTGTCGTAGAACGGCGCGCCGCCGTCCAGCAGGTTGGCGCCGCGCGGCTCGCTCCAGCCGCCGGCGGCCTGCAGGCCGTAGAAGATCGACGCCAGCGACGCCGCGCCGTCGACCATGGCCGCGTCGACCACCTGCCCGCGCCCCGAGCGCTGGCGCTCGAACAGCGCCGCCAGCACGCCGAAGGCCAGGTACAGCGCGCCGCCGCCGTAGTCGCCGACCAGGTTCAGCGGCGGCAGCGGCTTGCCGCCCGCCGGGCCGATGGCGTGCAGCACGCCGCTGAGCGCGATGTAGTTGAGGTCGTGCCCGGCCGCCGCGGCCAGCGGCCCGGTCTGGCCGAAACCGGTCATGCGGCCGTAGACCAGCCGCGGGTTGCGCGCCTGGCAATCGGCCGGGCCGAGGCCGAGCTTCTCGGCCACGCCCGGGCGCAAGCCTTCGACCAGCACGTCGGCGCCGTCGACCAGCCGCAGCACCGCATCGCGGCCGGCCGTCGGACTTGAGGTCCAGCGCCACCGAGCGCCGGCCGCGCGCGTTGACGTCGTGGCGCGGGTCCATGGCCAGGCCCAGGCCGCTGGGTTCGAGGCGGTCGATGCGCACGACATCGGCGCCCAGGTCGGCCAGCAGCATGCAGCACATCGGCCCGGGGCCGATGCTCGCGAGTTCGATCACCCGCAGTCCGTGAAGAGGTCCCATGGCCGCCGAGTGTGCCTCAAGGCAGCCGCCTGCGGCCCCTGCAAAGCGCTGTGACAAGGGCGATCGCGGCCTCGAGCGCCGGAGCGCCGAGGCGGCAATCTGGTGTCCGCTTGATCTCGCACAAGCCGGGGCGGGGGCCGGGTCGCCGAAGAATGCGGTCACGGAGAGCACGAGTCGATCATGTCCAGCGCCAGAATCCGCCCTGCACGCCCGCCCCGTCCCGCCGCGCCGCCGCTTGCCGTCGTTGGAGTGCGCTGGACGAGACGCATCGCCAGATCCTGCAGGTGCTGGACGAACTGGAGGGCCTGGTGCGCATGCTGGCCCGGCCCGGTTCGAGGAGGCCCGGCAGCCGAACTGGCGTCGCGAGCCTGCCGCTTCTTCAACGGCGCCGCCCGCAGCCATCACGAGGCCGAAGAGACCTATCGTGTTCCCGAGCCTGCTCGCAGGCGCTCCTGCCGAGTTGCTGGCGCAGGTGCGACGCCTGCAGCAAGACCACAACTGGCTCGAGGAGGACTGGCTGGAACTGGAGCCCCACCTGCAGGCGGTGGCGCAGGGCTACTGCAGCGACCACGCCGACTTCCTGGCGCGCCGCGCTGCCCGAGTTCACGGCGCTGTACCACGAGCACATCGCGCTCGAGGAGTTGATGATCTACCCCGAGGCGCGGCGCCGCCTGGCACTGCAAGGCACGGCGGCCGCCTGAAGCGCTCCATCGCGTCCCCGATGCGTGCCGTGGGCGCGGAAGGCCCGCCCGGGCACCGAGCGAACCCGCCATCGAGACCGATAACCAACCCATCCAGACGAGGCATCAATGCGTGTATTCCAGATCGAAGGCGAATGGGGCATGGACCACCTGCGGCTGTCCACCCGGCCCGAGCCTGTGGCCGGCCCGGGGCAGGTGGTGCTGAAGATGAAGGCCTCTTCCCTGAACTACCGGGATCTCCTGGTTCCCAATCGCGGGTACGGCAGCCACACCGGCAGTCTGCCGCTGATCCCGTTGTCCGATGGCGTCGGCGTGGTCACCGAGGTCGGCCCCGGCGTGCGGCGGGTGGCGGTGGGAGACCGTGTCTGCCCGACCTACTTCCAGCGCTGGATCAGTGGCGAGCCGGACCTGGAGCGGCTGACGCAGTCGCTTGGAGGCCCCGTCGACGGCACGATGGCCGAATACATGTGCCTGTCGGAGGAGGGGGTGTCCAAGGTGCCGCCGCACCTGAGCGACATCGAGGCGGCCACCCTGCCCTGTGCGGCGCTCACCGCATGGAGCGCGCTGGTGACCTACTCGAACACGCGGCCGGGGGACCGCGTCCTGGTGCAGGGGTGCGGGGGTGTGGCGCTGTTCGCCGTCGCCTTCGCAAAGATGCTCGGCGCCCATGTCACGGTGATTTCCTCCGCCGACGACCGCATCGAGCGCGTCAGGCAACTCGGTGCCGACGCTGGGGTGAACTACCGCACGACCCCCGAGTGGGCCAAGGCCACCCGCGACATCACCGCCGGGAAGGGCTACGACCTGATCGTCGAACTGGGCGGGGAGAAGACCTTGCCGCAGTCGCTGCGCTGCATCCGACCCGGTGGCACCCTGGCCATGATCGGCGTCCTGTCGGGCGGCGCGATGGCCACTTCGCTGGGCTTGATCGTCACCCGTCAGGTGCGCCTGCAAGGCGTGACCGTCGGTCACCGAGACGGCTTCGAGACCATGCTCCGTGCCATCGACCAGCATCGGCTGAAGCCCGTCGTCGACCGCGTCTATGCCTTCGACGAGTTCAAGCAGGCCCTGGGCCACCTGCAGAGCGGCACGCAATTCGGCAAGGTCTGCATCGCGCACTGAGACGACGCGACGGTTGGGCTCAGCCCCAGCCCGCCCCGGCCTCCGCCCGCTGCACCAGCAGCGGCGCCGGCTGCCAGGAGGGGTCGGCCCCGGGCTCGGCAGCGAAACGGCGCAGCGAGCGCACGACGTTGGCCAGACCCACGCCTTCGGCCCAGTGCATGGGGCCGCCGCGCTGCGCCGGGTGCCCGTAGCCGTTGAGATACACGATGTCGATGTCGCTGGCGCGGGCCGCGATGCCCTCTTCCAGGATGCGTGCGCCTTCGTTGACCAACGCATACAGGCAACGCTGCACGATCTCCTCGTCGCCGAAACTGCGCGGCGTGATGCCGTGACGGGTGCGGTAGTCGGCGATCATCGCTTCCACCACCGGATCGGGGATCGGCTCACGCCGCCCAGCTTCGTAGCGATACCAACCGGCTCCCGTCTTCTGGCCGAAGCGCCCGGCTTCGCACAGCAGGTCGGCCACGATCGGCTGCGGCGTGATGCCGGCCTCGGCCGCGCGGCGCTTGCGCGTGGCCCAGCCGATGTCCAGGCCCGCCAGGTCGCCCATGCGGCAGGGACCCATCGCCAGGCCATAGGCCTGCAGGGCTTGGTCCACCTGCTGCGGCGAGGCGCCGGCGTGGATCAGCCCCATCGCCGCCGCGCCGTAGCGCGCCAGCATGCGGTTGCCGATGAAGCCGTCGCAAACGCCCGCGACGACGGCGATCTTCTTGATGGTGCTGGCCATCGCCATGCTGGTGGCGAGCACGTCGGGCGCGGTGGCGCGGCCGCGCACCACCTCGAGCAGCCGCATCACGTTGGCCGGGCTGAAGAAGTGCAGGCCGACGACGTCCTGCGGCCGGCCGGTGAAGGCCGCGATCTTGTCGATGTTCAGGTACGAGGTGTTGGTGGCCAGGATGGCGCCGGGCTTGGTGACCTTGTCCAGCGTGCGGAAGACCTGCTCCTTGACGCCCATGTCCTCGAACACCGCCTCGACGATCAGGTCGGCGTCGCCGAAGGCGCCGTAGTCGAGCGTCGGCGTGATCAGCGCCATGCGCTGATCGAGTTGCTCGGTACTGAGCTTGCCCTTCTTGACCGAGCCTTCGTAGTTCCTGCGGATGGTGGCCAGGCCGCGCTCCAATGCCTCGGGCTGGGCCTCGAGCAGCACCACCGGGATGCCGGCGTTGACGAAGTTCATCGTGATGCCGCCGCCCATGGTGCCGGCGCCGATGACGCCGACGCGCCGGATCGGGCGCAAGGGCGTATCCGCCGGCACGTCGGGGATCTTGCTGCAGGCGCGCTCGGCGGCGAAGACGTGGCGCAGCGCACGCGATTCGGGCGTGTTCATGAGGGCGAGTTGTTCAGGGCGATGACGGCGATGGCGCCGTGACGCTCCACGTTGAGGGACATGGGCAGGGACTCCGGGGCTGGTGTCAGGTTGGATCGGCAGGTGGCGAGCGCAGGCGGGCCGTCAGCACTCGCGGAATCGATCATGCATCAGCGGCCGCCACGGCGGTGGCCTGCCGCGCGCTCAAGCGGCCAGGCCGAGCAGGCGCTTCGCGTTCTCCTTCAGGATCAACGGCTTGACCTTGTCCTTGAAGCCGGCCTCGTCGAAGTCCTTCATCCAGCGCTCGGGCGTGATGAGAGGGTAGTCGCTGCCGAAGAGCACGCGGTCCTTCAGCAAGGTGTTCGCGTACTGGACCAGCTGCGCGGGGAAGTACTTCGGGCTCCAGCCCGAGAGGTCGATCCAGACGTTGGGCTTGTGCAACGCCAGGCTCAGCGCCTCGTCCTGCCAGGGCCAGCTCGGGTGCGCGACGACGATCTGGATGTCGGGAAAGTCGATCGCCACATCCTCCAGCAGCATCGGGTTGCTGTTCTGCAGCCGCAGGCCACCGCCGCAGCGCATGCCCGAGCCGATGCCCGAATGGCCGCTGTGGAAGATGGCAGGCAATTTGTATTCGGCGATCACCTCGTACAGCGGCCAGGCCATGCGGTCGTAAGGCAGGAAGCCCTGCACGGTCGGGTGGAACTTGAACCCCTTCACGCCATGCTCGTCGATCAGGCGGCGGGCCTCGCGCGCGCCCATCCTGCCCTTGTGCGGATCGATCGATGCGAAGGCGATCATCATGTCGCTGTTCTTCTGCGCTGCCTCGCAGATCTCCTCGTTGGGGATGCGGCGCCGGCCGAGCTGGGCCTCGCTATCCACCGTGAACATCACCAGGCCGATCTTGCGCTCGCGGTAGTACGCCACCGTCTCCTCGATGGTGGGCCGGCGGTCGGAGCCGAAATACTTGTCCGCCGCGCGGTCGTATTCCTCGCCGTAACTGTCGAAGGGATTCCGGCACGACACCTCGGCGTGCGTGTGGATGTCGATGGCGATCAGGTCTTCGGTCTTCATGGCGTCCTGGGTCCTGTGGGCATGCGAAACCGGGTCTTCACCCTGGGCCTGCGGTGTGTCGCTGAGCCTGCCTCCTAAAGTTCATTGTTTGAACTAGATTGACAGGAGGTCAGACATGAGATCGGGCAATTCTTCCACTGCGCTCGGTGCTGCATGTTCGGGTTTGTCCCAGTCATGTAATTCACATGATGAACTAATGTACCGACCGCCTCCGCCATGACTCCCTCATGACCACCGACTTCACTCCCGCCAGCGGCGTGCTCGCTTCGCTGCAGCTGCTGCAGGTCACGGTCGCCGGCCCGGTGCTGCACGTGCGCCTGAACCGCCCGGCCAAGCGCAATGCGCTCAGCGACCCGCTGATCCAGCAATTGCACACCGCCTTCATCAACCTGCCCGACGGCGTGCGCGCAGCCGTCATCAGCGGCGATGGCGCCCACTTCTGCTCCGGCCTGGACCTTTCCGAACTGGTCGAACGCGACATCGGCAGCGGCGTGCTGCATTCGCGCATGTGGCATGCGGCCTTCGACGCGATCCAGTTCGGGCAGGTGCCCGTGGTGGCGGCGCTGCACGGCGCCGTCGTCGGCGGTGGGCTGGAACTGGCCTCGGCGTGCCACATCCGCGTCGCCGACGCCACCACCTACTACGGCCTGCCCGAAGGCCAGCGCGGCATCTTCGTCGGCGGCGGCGGCTCGGCCCGCATCCCGCGGCTGATGGGCGTGGCGCGCATGACCGACCTGATGATGACCGGGCGCGTGCTCGACGCCGACGAAGGCCTGGCCGTCGGTCTCGCGCAGTACCTGGTGGCCGAAGGCGAGAGCCTGGCCAAGGCGCTGGCGCTGGCCGGGCGCATCGCCTCCAATGCGCCGATGTCGAACTTTGCGGTGATGCACGCGCTGCCCCGCATCGCCGATCAGTCGCAGAGCGAAGGCCTGTTCACCGAGTCGCTGATGGCCGCGGTGGCCGAGAGCACGCCGGAGGCCCAGTCGCGGCTGCGCGCCTTCCTCGAAGGGCGTGCCGGCAAGGTGGTGAAGCAGGGATGAGCGGCGTGCGTTATCGAGACGCCCAGGTGGGCGGCTGCGTCGAGGCCGTGGTCGAGCCCCGGGCCGACGGCAGCACGGTCGTCCGTTCGACGGAGGCACTGCGCTGGTTCCCCGAACGGCTGACGGACTGCCTGGAGCAATGGGCCCACGAGGCGCCGGACCGCAGCTTCGTCGCCCGCCGCGTCAAGGACGGCGCCACGGGCGCGCCCTGGCATCACATCACCTACGCCCAGATGCTGCAGCGTGCGCAGGCGGTCGGGCAGTCGCTGGTGGACCTGGGGCTCTCGCCGGAGCGGCCGGTGGCGATCCTGTCGGAGAACGATCTCGAGCACCTGACGCTGGCGCTCGGCGCGCTGTGGGCGGGCGTGCCCTGGGTGCCGGTGTCGACGGCGTATTCACTGGTGTCGCAGGACTACGGCAAGCTCAGGCACATCCTGGCGACCGTGACCCCCGGCCTGGTGTTCGCGAGCGGCCCCGCCTACGCCAAGGCGATCGCCGCCACCGTCGACCCCGATGTCGACATCGTCATGACCGAGGGCGCCATCGAGGGTCGCAGCGTGCGCAGCTTCGACAGCCTGCTCGCCACCCGGCCCGGCCCCAGCCTCGAAACGGCACATGCGAGGGTCGGCCCCGACACCATCGCCAAGTTCCTGTTCACCTCGGGCTCGACCAAGCAGCCCAAGGGCGTGATCACGACCCACCGCATGCTGTGCAGCAACCAGCAGATGTTGCGCCAATGCCTGGGATTCCTTGCCGACGAGCCGCCGGTGCTGCTGGACTGGCTGCCGTGGAACCATGTCTTCGGCGGCAGCCACAACGTCGGCATCACGCTCTACAACGGCGGCACGCTGTACATCGACGACGGCAAGCCCACGCCGGCAGGCATCGCCGAGACGCTGCGCAACCTGCGCGAGATCTCGCCGACGATCTACTTCAACGTCCCCAAGGGCCTGGAGGAGATCGCCAGTGCGATGGACCGCGACACGCAGCTGCGCGACAGCCTCTTCAGGCGCTGCAAGGCCTTGATGTTCGCCGGCGCGGCCTTGAGCCAGGCCGTGTGGGACAAGCTGCACGCGCATGCCGAGGCGGCGGTGGGCGAGCGCGTGCGCGTCATCACCGGCCTGGGCATGACCGAGACCGCGCCCGCCTGCACCTTCGCCGTCGGCACGGACGTGGCCTCGGGCCACATCGGCCTGCCGGTGCCCGGCGTCGAGGTCAAGCTGGTGCAGGACGCCACCACGGCGGACAAGACCGAGATCCGCTTCCGCGGCCCGAACGTGATGCCGGGCTACTGGCGCGCACCCGAGCAGACGAAGGACGCCTTCGACGAAGAGGGCTACTACCGCACCGGCGACGCCGTGCGCTGGATCGATCCCGCCCACCCGCAGCGCGGCCTGTTGTTCGACGGCCGCACGGCGGAGGACTTCAAGCTTTCCACCGGCACCTTCGTCAGTGTAGGGCCGCTGCGCGCCAGGATCGTGCTCGCCGGCGACCCCTGCGTGCAGGACGCCGTCATCACCGGCCTGAATCGCGACGACGTCGGTGCCCTGCTCCTGCCGCGTGCCGAAGAGTGCCGGCGCCTGGCCGGCCTGCCCGCCGACACGCCGCTGCCCGAGGTGCTGCACCACCCGCAGGTGCGCGCCTTCTTCCAGGCGCTGGCCGACCGGCTCTGGCGCGAGTCCACCGGCAGCGCCAGCCGCGTGGCGCGCATGCACGTGCTGGCCGAGGCGCCTTCGATCGACAAGGGCGAGGTCACCGACAAGGGCTCGATCAACCAGCGCGCGGTGCTGGCGCACCGCGACGCGCTGGTCGAGGCGCTCTACGAAGGCCGCGAGTCGGACCCTTTCGTCATACTTCCCGACAAGGCAGGCGCCCTGCGATGAAGACCTCGGATCGGACTCGCTCGCCACCTCGATGCCCTGCCCTCGGCGACACTCCGCTCTTCCACCCCAACCGTTCCACAGGAGACAAACCCATGAACGCGATCAAGAAGACCCTGGTGGCCGCTGCCGCCGCCCTGCTGTCGGCCGCCCCGGCGCTGGCCGACGTCAATATCGGCGTCACGCTCTCGCTCACCGGGCCGGCCTCGGGCCTGGGCATCCCGGTGGGCAACCAGTTCAAGCTCTGGCCCAAGGAGATCGCCGGCGAGAAGGTCAACCTGATCATCCTCGACGACGCGTCCGACCCCGGCAAGGGCGTCGGCAACGTGCGCCGCTTCGTGACCGACGACAAGGTCGACATGGTGTTCGGCGGCTCGATCACGACGGTCTCGGCGGCCATCGCGCCGGTGGCGGCCGAAGCGAAGACGACCCAGATCTCGATCGCGCCGGTCGGCGTGCCGCCGGACCAGGAGCGCTGGGTGTTCCGGCTGCCGCAGGGCTTCACGGTGATGGCCCACCCGATCGTCGAGCACATGAAGAAGTCGGGCGTGAAGACGCTGGGCTTCCTGGGCTACACCGACGCCTACGGCGAGTCCTGGCTGAAGGAGATCACCGCCCAGGCCGAGAAGGCCGGCATCAAGGTCATCGCGGCCGAGCGCTTCGCGCGCAGCGACACCAGCGCCACGCCGCAGGCGCTGAAGCTGGTCTCGGCCAACCCCGACGCGATGCTGGTCGTGGCCTCGGGCTCCGGCGCCGCGATGCCGCACAAGGCGATCATCGAGCGCGGCTACAAGGGCAAGGTCTACCAGACGCACGCCGCCGCGACGCCCGACCTGGTGCGCATCGGCGGCAAGGACGTCGAGGGAGCGATCGTCGTCTCCGGCCCGGCCGTGGTGGCCGAGCAATTGCCCGACAGCCATCCGTCCAAGCAGGTCGCGGTCGATTTCGTGACGAACTACGAGAAGGCCTACGGCACGGGCTCGCGCAGCCAGTTCGCCGGCCATGCCTACGACGCCAAGATCGTGCTCGAGAAGATCCTGCCGGTGGCGCTGAAGAAGGCCAAGCCCGGCACGCCCGAGTTCCGGGCCGCGCTGCGCGATGCCGTCGAGGGCATGGGCCGCACGATCTTCTCCCATGGCGTGATGAACTGGACTGCCGCCGACCACTGGGGCTACACCAACGAGACCGGGGTGCTGCTGAAGGTCGTCGACGGCAAGTTCGTGGTCGAGAAGTGACGACCCCCAAGACGCCGGGTACGGCGTCGCCCCCCCGAGGGGGAGCCCAGGCCGACCGGGCGACCCGGATCGGCCTGGGGATCCGCTAACCCCGCACGGCATCCCTCCATGGACCTCACGATCGCCAGCATCCTCGCGCTGGATGGCCTGACCAACGGCGCGGTCTACGCGCTGCTGGCGCTGGCCACGGTGCTGGTGTTCGCCGTGACCCGGGTGATCTTCATCCCGCAGGGCGAGTTCGTCGCCTTCGGCGCGCTCACGCTCGCGCTGCTGCAGACCGGAAAGGTGCCGGGCACGGTGTGGTTCCTGCTCGCGCTCACCGCCGTCGCGGTGGCGGGTGACCTGTGGCGGGGCCTGCGCGAGCACCACGGCGCGGCGCGCGTCACGCTGCGCGTGCTGCGCACCGCAGCGTATCCGGTGGCGATCTCGCTGCTAGCGATCTGGGCGGCGCCGCGCGGCTGGCCACTGCTGGCGCAAGCGATGCTGACGATGGCGCTGGTCACGCCCTTCGGCACCCTGATCTACCGCCTGGCCTACGAGTCGCTGGCCGATGCCAGCGTGCTGGTGCTGCTGATCGTCTCGGTGGGGGTGCATTTCGCGCTCGTCGGCCTGGGCCTGTTCTTCTTCGGCGCCGAGGGCTTCCGCAATCCGAGCTTCTGGGACCAGCGCTTCAGCGTCGGGCCGCTGGCGATCAACGGGCAGACGCTGATCATCTTCGCCGCCGCGCTGGCGCTGATCGTCATGCTCTGGCTGTTCTTCGAACGCACGCTGCACGGCAAGGCCCTGCGTGCCACCGCCGTGAACCGGCTCGGCGCGCGCCTGATGGGCATCTCGAGCGTCGATGCCGGGCGCGTGTCGTTCACGATGGCGGCCTTCATCGGCGCGCTGTCGGGCCTGCTGATCGGGCCCACGACGACGGTGTTCTACGACAGCGGCTTCCTGATCGGCCTGAAGGGCTTCGTGGCCGCGGTGTTCGCCGGCCTGGCGAGCTACCCGCTGGCGCTGGTGGGGGCGCTCGGCGTCGGGCTGCTCGAGAGCTTCGGCTCCTTCTGGGCCAGCGCGTTCAAGGAAGTGATCGTGTTCGGCTCGATCCTGCCGGTGCTGCTGTGGCGCTCGCTGCGCGATCCGCACGGCGAAGAGCATTGAGCCCGCGATGAGTCCCTCGCTGCGCCGCTGGGCGTTCCCCGCCTTCGCCCTGCTGATGCTCGCGCTGCCGGCGCTGCCGGTGCCCGACTTCTGGATCACGCAGAGCAACTACATCGGCCTCTACGCGCTGGTGGCGCTGGGCCTGGTGCTGCTCACCGGCATCGCCGGGCTGACCTCGTTCGGCCAGGCGGCCTTCGTCGGCGTGGGCGCCTACACAGCTGCCTACCTGGCCATCAACTCGAGCGTCTCGCCCTGGCTGACCCTGTGTCTCGGGCTGCTGCTCGCGGCCGCCGCCGCGCTGCTGGTGGGCGCGATCACGCTGCGCATGTCGGGCCACTACTTGCCGCTGGCCACGATCGCCTGGGGCCTGGCGCTCAACTACACCATGGCCAACATGGAGTGGCTGGGCAAGTACGACGGCCTGCTCGGCATCCCGACGCTGAAGGTCTTCGGCATCGACCTCGGCAGCGGGCGCGCGCTGCACGTGCTGATCTGGGCGATCGCGCTCGCGGCGGCGCTGGCGGTGACGCACCTGCTCGACTCGCGCCCCGGGCGCGCGATCCGTTCGCTCAAGCAGGGTTCGACGATGGCCGAGGCGATGGGCATCTCGACCTTCCGCTACAAGCTGGTCGCGTTCCTGATCGCCGCGCTGCTGGCCTCGATCTCGGGCTGGCTGTTCGCGCATTTCCAGCGCAGCGTGAGCCCGTCGCCCTTCGGCATCAACAAGGGCATCGAGTACCTGTTCATGGCCGTGCTGGGCGGCATCGGCAACGTCTGGGGCGCTTTCCTCGGCTCGGCGGTGGTGCGCCTGGTGGAGGACGAACTGCAGGTGCTGCTGCCGCGGCTGATCGGCACCAGCGGCAACTTCGAGGTCATCGTCTTCGGCATCGTGCTGATCCTGGTGCTGAAGTTCGCGCCCGACGGCCTGTGGACCTTCGTCGGCCGCTGGCTGCCGGCCGCGCCGCGCGTGCGCGACTGGGACGGCGCGCCGCCGCTGCCCGCGCGCGACAAGCCCGCGCACGGCGAGCTGCTGCTGGAGGTGGACGCGGTGCGCAAGGCCTTCGGCGGCCTGGTGGCGGTGAACGACGTCGGCTTCTCGATCCGCGCCGGCGACATCGTCGGCCTGATCGGTCCCAACGGCGCCGGCAAGTCGACCACCTTCAACCTGATCACCGGCGTGCTGCCGCTGACGAGCGGTGCGGTGCGGTGGCGCGGCCAGCCCGTGCACGGCCTGCCGGCGCGCCAGATCGCGCGACGCGGCGTTTCGCGCACCTTCCAGCACGTGAAGCTGGTGCCCGACATGACGGTGCTCGAGAACGTGGCGCTCGGCGGCTACCTGCGCTCGCGCTCCGGCACGCTGCGAGCGATGCTGCGCCTGGACCGCGACGAGGAGCGACGCCTGTTCGCCGAGGCCGAGAAGCAGCTGGCGCGCATCGGCATGGTGCAGCACGGCAACGAGCTGGCCGGCAACCTGGCGCTCGGGCCGCAGCGGCTGGTCGAGATCGCGCGCGCCCTGGCCACCGACCCGGCGCTGCTGCTGCTCGACGAGCCGGCGGCCGGCCTGCGCCACAAGGAGAAGCAGGCGCTGGGCGACGTGCTGCGCCAGCTCAAGGCCGAGGGCCTGTCCATCCTGCTGGTCGAGCACGACATGGACTTCGTGATGAACATCACCGACCGCATCGTGGTCATGGAATTCGGCACCAAGCTGATGGAGGGGACGCCGGCCGAAGTGCAGGCCAGCCCTGCGGTCCGCGCGGCCTACCTCGGGACGGAACATTGAGATGAGCGTGTGCAGGGCCGCCCCAAACACGCTCGCGCCCCCCCATGGGGGGCCGACGCCGCAGGCGTCTTGGGGGCCATATGACCACCCCGCTGCTCGAAGTGACCGGTTTGCACGCCGGCTACGGCGCGGCCGAGGTGCTGCGCGGCATCGGCCTGGCCGCGCCGCAGGGCAGCGTGATCACGGTGATCGGCCCCAACGGCGCCGGCAAGTCGACGCTCCTGGGGGCGCTGATGGGCGTGCTGCCGATCACGCGCGGCCAGGTGCGCTTCGGCGGCGAGGACGTGGCGCGCCTGACGCTGGAGGAACGCGTCATGGCCGGCCTGGCGCTGGTGCCCGAGAAGCGAGAGTTGTTCGGCACCATGAGCGTGGAGGACAACCTGCTGCTCGGCGGCTGGCGCCCGATGCGACAGCGCGTGCGCTCGTGGCGCGACGGCATGGAGCGTGTCTACACGCTGTTCCCGCGCCTGAAGGAGCGTTGCGCGCAGGCCGCCGGCACCTTGTCGGGCGGCGAGCGCCAGATGCTCGCCGTCGGCCGCGCGCTGATGGGACAACCCAAGCTGCTGATGCTGGACGAACCCAGCCTCGGACTGGCGCCGTTGATCGTGCGCGACATCTTCGCCACCATCCGGCAACTGCGCGACAGCGGCGTGACCATCCTGCTGGTGGAGCAGAACGCGCGCGCCGCGCTGGAAGTCGCCGACCACGGCTATGTGCTGGAAACCGGAGACCTGGTGCTCCAGGGCCCCGCCAGGCTGCTGGCCGACGACCCACGCGTGATCGAGACCTATCTCGGGGCCGCCGCGAGGCGGCCTTGACGTCGGTGAGTGCATGAGTGTTCGCCGTCCGGCCGCCGTCGATGGACGAGCCCTCGATTCGCGCCCGCCGCGACTTTCCTTCGGCCCGCTGGCGGGCATCGTCGGCTTTCACATCGCGCGCGCGGCCGTCACCACCTACGATGCCTTCGAGCGCTTCATCGGCAAGCCCTTCGACCTGCGCAAGGTGGAGTTCTCGCTGCTGATGCTCGTGCAGGCCAACGAAGCGATCGCGCCCAAGCGGCTGGCCCGTGCGCTGGCCGTCACGGCGCCCAACCTGACGCTGCTGCTGGACCGCCTGCAGGACCGTGGCCTGATCCAGCGCGAGCGCAACCCGCTGGACGGCAGATCGCAGAACGTCGTGCTCACCGAAAAGGGCCGCAGGCTCGCGCGGGACGCCGCTGCGGCGGCGGAGCCGATGGAACGCGAACTGCTGGACAACCTGAGTGGTGCCGAACACGCGATGCTGATCGAGTTGCTCGACAAGCTGAGCGGGCGCGCGCTGCCCTGATGGCGGCGCGTGGGCTGCCGCGACTCACCTCTCGCGGACCGGACCCAAGGCCCAACTTAGACTGACGCAGCCCGGCCCTCCCGCCGGATCACCACGAGGAACCCACCCGATGAGCTCGATGTTCAGTTGGCGCGAAGTGCGTCCCGCCCCCGGCGCCGTCGTCGCGCCCGACGAACGCCTGCCCTGGCCGCAGACCGCCGCCATGGGCGTCCAGCACGTGATCGCCATGTTCGGCGCCACCGTGCTGGCACCCATCCTGATGGGCTTCGATCCCAACCTGGCCATCCTGATGAGCGGTGTCGGCACGCTCATCTTCTTCCTCATGGTGGGCGGCAAGGTGCCCAGCTACCTGGGATCGAGCTTCGCCTTCATCGGCGTCGTCATCGCCGCGACCGGCTACGCCGGCCAGGGTGCCAACGCCAACCTCGGCGTGGCCCTCGGCGGCATCATCGCCTGCGGCGCGCTCTACACGGTCATCGGCCTCGTCGTGATGGCCACCGGCACGCGCTGGATCGAGACCCTGATGCCGCCCGTGGTGACGGGCGCCGTGGTCGCCGTGATCGGCTTGAACCTCGCCGGCATCCCGATCAAGAACATGGCGCCGACGGCCTTCGACGCCTGGATGCAGGGCGTCACCTTCGTCTGCGTGGCGGGCGTGGCGGTGTTCACGCGCGGCATGACGCAGCGGCTGCTCATCCTGGTGGGCCTCATCGTCGCGGGCATCGTCTACGCGATCCTGACCAACGGCATGGGCCTGGGCAAGCCCATCGACCTCTCGGGCATCGTCAGCGCCGCCTGGTTCGGCGCGCCCCGCTTCGCCTCGCCGGTATTCGACGCCAACGCCATGCTGCTCATCGCCCCGGTGGCCGTCATCCTGGTCGCCGAGAACCTCGGCCACGTCAAGGCCGTGAGCGCGATGACCGGCCGCAACCTCGACACGCTCATGGGCCGGGCCTTCGTGGGCGACGGCGTCGCCACCATGGTCTCGGGCGCCAGCGGCGGCACGGGCGTGACCACCTACGCCGAGAACATCGGCGTCATGGCCGCGACCAAGATCTACTCGACGGCGACCTTCGTCATCGCGGCGCTGATCGCCATCCTGCTCGGCTTCAGCCCCAAGTTCGGCGCCCTGATCCAGGCCATCCCGCTGGCGGTGATGGGCGGCGTGTCGATCGTCGTCTTCGGCCTCATCGCGGTCGCAGGCGCCAAGATCTGGGTCGACAACAAGGTCGACTTCGCCGACAACCGCAACCTCGTGGTCACCGCCATCACGCTCGTGCTGGGCACGGGCGACTACACGCTGAAATTCGGCGGCTTCACGCTCGGTGGCATCGGCACCGCGACTTTCGGCGCGATCCTGTTGTGGGCGCTGCTGCGCAGGGGTGGCGCGGCGAAGTGAGGCCCCCAGGAGGGTGGCGCACGCCGAGGCGTTGCCCAGGCACCCGGGCGGCAATCGGCTCAAGCGCTCGCTGCGTCGGGCCGACGCTTGATCTCGGTCAACGCCGACGCGCAGGGGCAGGGAGAGGCGAGTTCTTGGGACTGTCCGGTGCAGGGGCCGGCGGCGCTGGCCACGGCAAGACCCTTCGATGCTTCTGCCGCCACAATGCCGATCTCCGCCAACGACAGGATGCTCCATGCCAAGAACGACGGGTCCGCTCGAGTCGGCTGCAATTGCCGCGTGTCTTGCTCTCTCGGCCCCCGCCGCCTTTGCCCAGGCCTTTGACGCCGTTCGCCTGTACGGCGCGGCACCCGGCACTGACCTCGGCGTCGTCGGCATGGCGATCGTGGCCGGCACCGAGTACAAGGGTTCGGACGAGCGCCGCACCCTGGTGGTGCCCGTGTTCGACTATCAATGGACGAACGGCTGGTTCGCCGGCGTGACGAACGGCATCGGGTTCAACTTCTCCAGTTCGCCACTGATGCAGTACGGTCTGCGCGTCACGGTCGACCTGGGACGCAAGGAGAGCCGCGCGAACGCCCTGCGGGGGATGGGCGATGTCGATGTGAAGGCCGAGGGCGGCGCTTTCTTCAACTACGCCACGGAGGCGGGCGTCTTCGCGAGTTCGTCGCTGCGCTACGGCTCGGGCGACGGCGGCAAGGGCCTGGTGGTCGATCTCGGCACCGGCTATTCCACCGCGCTGGCACCGCAGTGGCGCCTTGGTCTGGGCGCGGCGTTCACGCTGGCCAATGCCGAGCACCTGCAATCCTTCTTCGGCGTCACGCCGGCCCAGTCGGTGGCGAGCGGGTACGCGGCCTACAGCCCGGGCGCGGGGATCCGCGACATTCGCGCCAACCTGGCATTGACCTACCTCTACGACCGTCGCACGTCGGTCACCGCGGCGATATCTGCCGCCAGCCTGCAGGGCGATGCCAGGGACAGTCCTTTGACGCGCCAGGCGAACTGGGTGTCGGGTGTGCTGGGCGTCGCCTACGTGTTCTGAAGGGGCGAGGCACTTCATGTCGTCTGGCGACCAGATGGCGACGCGAACGCTGACGGAATGGAGCCGGATCGATCGTGAGCCGGGCCTTCGCTACCTGCGGCGAATCGGGCGCTGACGCGGCCGGCGCGATCGGGCGGCGGCCGGCTCAGCGGGCGTCGCTCTCTTCTTCGGCGTCGTGCTGCCAGGGCGGCAGGCGCGCGCCGCAATCCCGGCAGAACTGCGCGCTGGGCAGGTGGCCTTCGCTCAGGCATTCATGGCAGGTGCGGGTGGTCGGTTCGCCGAACACCCGCTGCGCCGTGAACTCGGCGCTGACGATGCCCGTGGGCACGGCCAGGGTGCCCCACCCCAACAACATCATCATCGACGCGATCAGGCGCCCCAGGTCGGTCTTGGGTGTGATGTCGCCGAAGCCCACGGTGGTCATCGTCGTGATGGCCCAGTAGACGCTCACGGGAATGCTGGTGAAGCCGTTCTCCGGTCCTTCCACGACATACATCAGCGTGCCCATCACGACCATGACCATCACCACGAACGTCAGGAAGACGAGGATCTTGCGTCGCGCAGCCACGATGGCGCGGCCCAGGGCGCCGAACTCCGCCACGTAGGCGGCCATCTTCAGAATCCGGAACAGGCGCAGCAGGCGCAGCACGCGAACATCGATCAGGGCGTGCAGGCCCGGCACGAGTACTGCGAGATACGTCGGCAGCACGGCCAGCAGGTCGACGACGCCGTAGAAGCTGCGGGCGTAGCGCCCGGGGTGGCGCACGCAGAGCAATCGTGCAATGTATTCCGCGGTGAACACCAACGTGAAGCCCCACTCCAGCCAGCTGAAAAGAACGGCATGGCGCTCAGCCACGGATGCGATGCTGTCGAGAACCACCACGACCAGGCTGGCCACGATGAGCCCGATGAGCACCAGGTCGAACAGGCGCCCCGCCCGCGTATCGGCTTCAAAGATCACCGTGTAGAGGCGCAGTCGCCAGCCCTCCTGGGGGCGACCGAAATTCCGAGACGGCGGCGCAGGGATGTTTCGAGGATTCATGCGGAAATCGTATGCCATCGCCAACCCGACCCCTTCGCGTCACGCCCGCCGCACGGCGGTCTGTCGAAGGGGCGCAGCCTGGCCTCGCCACAAGGCGAGGCTACGTGCTCAGCTTGCGTCCCAGGTGTTGCTCGACCCGTGCCGTCTTGCTGTGCAGACGTCCTGCGGGGCCGGCACGGTAGTCGATCTTGATGTGGACGCCGACGCGCGGGCAATCGGCCTTCAGCGTCTCGAAGCATGCCGTGACGACGGCCATCACCTCGTCCCACTCGCCCTCGAGGATCGTGCCCATCGGAGTCAGCTGGTAGGGAATGCCGCTGCGGTCGATGACGTCGAGGATGCGCGCCACATGCGCGCTGACGCTCTCACCCTGCCCGGTGGGGCTCATCGAGAACTCGAGCAAGACCACGGTGGACCTCCCTTGGGATGGGCTGCCTGGCCGGGTCACCCACGGAGATGTTTCCGTCGTCCCGGGTCCGCAGGCAGAATCCCTGATCCTAGGCCCTCGCCGGAAACCCGCGGAGAACGCCCCCATGAAAGCCCGTCTGCGCTGCTTCTGCCAACTCGGCGACCTCTCCGGGTCGGCCGCCTTCCTGGCCGCCACGCGACAGCACATCCACCAGCACCCCGAGTTGTCCTTCCAGGAGGTCGATACCGCGGCGCTGGTGGCCAGGCACCTCGAGGAATGGGGATGGCAGGTCACGCGCGGCGTCGGCGGCCACGGGGTGGTGGGCACGATGCGCGTGGGCACGCCGGCGCGAAGCATCGCGCTGCGGGCCGACATGGACGCGCTTCCCATCGAGGAGGCCACCGGCAAGGCCTACGCCAGCCGCTACGCCGGCGTGATGCACGCCTGCGGGCACGACGGCCACACCACCATGCTGCTCGGGGCGGCCCAGCAGTTGGCGCGGACGCGCAACTTCTCCGGCACGGTGCACCTCGTGTTCCAGCCGGCCGAGGAGGCCGGCAAGGGCAGCGGCGCGCAGCGCATGATCGAGGACGGGCTGTTCGAGCGCTTTCCCTGCGACGCCATCTTCGGCCTGCACAACACGCCGGGCTACCCGGCAGGCACCTTCGGCTTCGGCAGCGGTCCCTTCATGTCGGCCTCCGACACGGCGCGCATCACCATCCACGGACGCGGCGGTCACGCGGCACGGCCGCACCAGACCGTGGACCCGGTGCTGATCGCCGGCAGCCTGGTGATGGCCTTGCAGAGCGTGGTCTCACGCAACATCGATCCGCGGCAGACGGCCATCGTCACCATCGGCGCACTGCATGCCGGCTCGGCGGCCAACGTGATCCCGGACGCAGCCACCATGGCGCTCAGCATCCGCTCCTTCGACCCAGAGGTGCGCAACCAGCTGGAACAGCGCATCCGTGCCCTCGTCACCGCCCACGTGGAAGGCTACGGCGGCGAGGTCGCCATCGACTACGAACGCGGCTACCCGGTGGTGGTCAACAGCGAGGCCGAGACCGACTTCGCCCGCCAGGTGGCGGAGGAACTGGTCGGCCCCGAGCGGGTGATCGCGCCCTTCCCTCCGGTGACGGGCAGCGAGGACTTCGCCTACTACCTGGAGACGCAAGCCGGGCTGCTTCCTGCGACTGGGCAACGGCGAGGGCGGCGCGATGCTGCACAACCCGAGGTACGACTTCAACGACGGCATCCTGACCGTCGGGGCCGAATACTGGACCCGTCTGGTGGAGCGCTACCTGGGCGAGTGAGTCGGGTCCCTCACCCCTTCTTGGTCGCCTCCACAGCCGCCTTCGTCGGCGGTTCAGCCGTCAGGTTGATGCCCGGCCAAGTGCGGCCGTGACAGGCGGGGTTGGAGCAGAAGTTTCCGCCCTGCTTGCCCCGCTTCAGCGGCGTTCCGTGGCAGGCCTCGCACTCCGGCCCGACATCCTCCGAGTGTGTGTGCATGAAGTTGGGGCGCTGATGGCTCGCGGGCTGCTTCTCGCCGATCTTCTCGGGCAGCAGGGAAGCGACGCTTCCCTTTGCATTCTCGCGGGTGACCTCGGGCAGCGCATGACAGAGCGTGCATTGAAGTCGGATGGCCTCGCCCTTGTCGTTGTAATGCTTGCCGTCGTGGCAGCGGAAGCATCCGGGCGTGTCGGAGTGCCCCGTGTGGTTGGGGAACGTCTTCCAGGAGAAACCCGTTTCCCGGAACGAGGCGGCCAGCAGGATCTCACGCATGGCCTGGTTGAACTTCTGTTCCGCCGGCTTCAGGTCGGACGGCACGGCGGCCTTGGCGGTGGCATCGGCGATCAGCTTGTCGAGTTTCGCCTCGCGCTCCTTGGGCTCGCCGGTGATCTCGCCGAGCGCATCGATGAGGGCGACGGCACGCGCCTTGGTGTACGGCAGCGTGCGGTCGATCTTGCCGGTGCGGATGGCCTCGTCGACCACCGTCGCGGGGTTGGGGAACGGGTGGCCCACGGCGTTGTGGCAGTCGTAGCAGGCCATCGCCCGCGGCTGCAGCGCCGCCACCTGCTCGGCGGTGATCTTGGCTTCCGCATCGGTATAGGTGACCTTGGTGCCGTCGGGCTTCGTCACCTCGACCCACGGGATCTCCCGGCGCTGCGGGTCCGGCGAAACGAAGCGCACCTCGTTCTGGACGTGCCAGTGGATGCCCCTGGTGTAGCCCTGCCGGATCGCGTCCATGCCGGTGTGCAGCACGATCTTCGTGCGCGACTCGCTGCTCTCGGCGTCGGTCGCGTAGTGCACCCTCACCGCGACGCTGTCGTTGTGTTCGACGGTCGGGTAGTGGCAACTCTCGCAGGCCTCGCGCGAGGGCCGCAGGGTGCCGGAGGTGATCGGGCGCTCGTAGCCGGCGATCATGCCCCACAGCTCCTTGGCGTGCGTGGGCTTGAGGGCCATCAGGTGCAAGGTCGAATTGCGGCCCATGTGGCACTCGACGCAGTTGACGCGTGCATGGGCGCCCAACTGGTGAGCGGCGATCTCCTCGGGGTGGACGGAGTGGCACATCGTTGCGCAGAACGCATTGCTGTTGCTGTACTCCCACCCCGCGATGCCGGCGGCGCCCACAAGGGCGATCCCGACGACCAATGCCGCGATCGACGCGGCCGACCCAAGCACCCAGGTCCAACCGCCAATTCGGATCTTCATGTTTGCCTGCTCCTTCTCCGCATCCTGGACCGGATTGTCCACCCGCCGGACGAGGAGAACGGACAAGTTCACTGTGGACAGCGCCTCCGATGTCGTCGACGTACGCGAGCGTGGCGCGCCTGCGACGCGGTCCCGCGCTGGCCCCTTGCGGCAGCGCAGCCGTCGAAGTGGCTGCAGGCGTCAACACCCAGGGCCAGCGCGAGTTGCTGGGTCTGAAGGTCGGCGCCTCGGAGGCAGGGCGGCGCTTCACAGCGCCCTGGGAGTCGACTGGCCCGCCCTCCCGGCTCATGCCGTCTGCCAGACCACCTTCTTGCCCGACGCCTCCCAGCGCTCGTAGTTGGCCGCATACAGATCCTCGATGCGGTTGCGCTTGACCTTGAAGGTGGGGGTGATGAGGTCGTTGTCGACCGTCCAGGTGGTCGTTGCCACGACGATGCACTGCAGTTGCTCGTGCGGGTCCAATGTGGCATTGATGCCGTTCAAGTGCTCGGCCAGGGAGGTCTCGATCTCGGCCCGTGTCGCAGGGTCGCCGACGCGGGCCATGGCCTCGGCGTTGAGCATCACGATGCCCAGGGGCTGCCCCATGTTGGCGCCGGTCACGACGCAGGCTTCCACCACGTCGTGCATGACCAGCTTGTCCTCGATCGGCGCCGGCGCGACATACTTGCCCTTGCTGGTCTTGAACAGGTCCTTCACGCGGCCGGTGATCTTCAGCTTGCCTTCGGCGTCGATCTGCCCCTTGTCGCCGGTGCGCAGCCAGCCGTCGGCGGTGAAGGCCTCGCGCGTCAGTTCCGGCTCCTTGTAGTAGCCGAGCATCATCGCCGAGCTGCGCATCTGGATCTCGCCGGTCTGTGCGTCGATGCGCGCCTCGACGCCGTCGTAGGCCGGGCCCACCGTGCCTTCCTGGTTGCGCCCCGGCAGCGTCAGGTGCGACAGCGCCAGGTTCTCCGTCATGCCGTAGCCCTCGTTGACCGGCAGGCCGAGCTTGCGGTACCAGGCGAGCAGGGCCAGCGGCATCGGCGCCGCGCCGCCGGCGGCGAGGCGGCACTGGTCGAGCCCCAGCGCCTTGAGGATCTTGCGCCGCACCAGGCCACCGATGATCGGGATCGACAGCAGGCGGTCGAGCTTCGCGGCGGCATCTTGTGGTGCACGCCGTGCTGGAACTTGACCCACAGCCGCGGCACCGAGAAGAAGATCGTCGGGCGCGCGCGTTGCACGTCGGCGGTGAAGGTGTCGAGCGATCTCGGCGAAGTAGATCCGCATGCCGGTGCGCAGCCAGCCGTGCTCGACCAGCGTGCGCTCGACGACGTGCGCCAGCGGCAGGTACGACAGCATGCGGTCGTCGCGCCGACATCGGAATGCGCTTGATGCCGTAGTCCAGCGCCCAGGCGAAATTGCCGAAGTCGTGCATCACGCCCTTGGGCCTGCCGGTGGTGCCCGAGGTGTAGATGAGCGTCGCCAGGTCGTCGGCGGGGCGCACCGGTGTGCCCTGCAGCGGCGCGTGCGCGCGCAGATCGCGTCCCAGCCCTCGTAGCTCTTGATCGCGTCCGGCGGCGACAGCGGGTAGCTGATGCACGGCAGGCCGGCCGGCACGCCGGGCTTCATGCCCTCCCAGCCGTCGAGCTTGCCGATGAAGCAGCCTGCGCCTCGCTGTGGGTCAGGATCTGCCTGACGGTGTCGGCCGCCAGCGTGGGGTACAGCGGCACCGAAACGTGGCCGGCCATCCAGATCGCCAGGTCGCTCATCAGCCACCAGGCGCAGTTCTTGGACAGGATGGCCACCTTGGAGCCCGGCTCCCAGCCCTGGGACTTAGGTGGGCGGCCATGCGTCTCACCTGGTCGGCCACCTGGGCCCAGGTGTAGTCCTTGACCACGCCGCCACCCATCGGCTGGGTCAGTGCGATGCGGTCGGGCGCCGTCTTTTCCCAGTGGTACAGGCGCTGCAGGGCCAGCATGTCGGGTGCTACTTTCTTTTTCATGGCGAGGCCTTCTCGAGTTGAGTTCCGGGCACGGGGTCAACCGGCTGCAAGCCGGGTCTGCGGATGGTCGAGCACATCGTTCAGGGACACCAGGCTGCCTCCAGGCATCCACTCCTCCAGGAGGCAGGTGTTCCCTGCCGGAACCTGACCATCGCGCAGCAGATAGAGCGCACTGGCCAAGCCGGCGTGGCCGCCGCCTACGGGATAGGCACAGACGCGCTTGCTCTCTCCATCCAGCATGGACCGAAGGATGCGCCGACGCGAACGGCGAACATTGCGCCCGCGCAAGATCAGTTGCAGAAGCAGTTCGCTCCCGAGCCGGTTCGGCCATGGTGCGGTGAACGGCTGGACGCAGGAGGTGGCGTCGACATGCCGACACCAGCTTTCCGACGATGCCCAGCACGCTGTGCACACTCGGTCGAGCATGGAGCTCTCGCCTGGCATCGTGGCCGCGACGGCACCGGGCATGCCGGAGGCCACCTGGGGCACAGCCAGGACGCCCAAACAAGAAGCGGCCCCCTGAGGCGCCGCTAAATATTTGATTTCTTTGGATTTTTCTGGTGGGCGGTGCAGGGTTCGAACCTGCGACCCCTGCCGTGTGAAGGCAGTGCTCTACCGCTGAGCTAACCGCCCGGAATCGTGCCGCCTGGCGCGCAGGACACCGCGTTCCGGAAAGCCGCAAATTATGCCACGCCTTCAGGCGGCGGCCGGCCGCCGCCACACGGTCTTGCCCTTGCTGGCCTTGTCGATCTCGGCCAGCACGGCCTCGTGGGCGGCGGCTTCGTCGTCGCTGGCGTGCAGCACCGGCAGCTCGAAGCGCCGCAGGTCGATCGACGCGTCGGCCCGCTGCCCGCGCCGTGTCGTCGGCGGCGTCGATGACCAGCGACTTCTGCCCGCGCGTCATGCGCAGGTAGACCTCGGCCAGCAGGCCGGCGTCGAGCAGCGCGCCGTGCAGTTCGCGCTGCGAGTTGTCGACCTCCAGCCGCTTGCACAGCGCGTCCAGGCTGTTGCTCTTGCCGGGGAACAGCTCGCGCGCCAGCGTCAGGCTGTCGGTGATCGCGCTCGGCGTGCTCGGCGAAGCGGCGGCAGGCCCAGGCGATCGAGTTCGGCGTCGATGAAGCCGAGGTCGAAGCCGGCGTTGTGGATCACGACCTCGGCGCCGGCCACGAAGGCCAGCAGTTCGTCGGCCACGGCCGCGAACAGCGGCTTGTCGGCCAGGAAGTCGTCGGTGATGCCGTGCACGCGCACCGCGTCGGGGTGGCTGGACGCGCTGCGGGTTGACGTAGTGGTGCAGGCGGCGGCCGGTAGTGGCGCCGGTCGACCATCTCGATGCAGCCGATCTCGATGATGCGGTCGCCGTTGGCGGCGTCCAGGCCGGTCGTTTCGGTGTCCAGGAAGACTTGTCGCATGGCCGCTATCGTAGCGGCGCCGCCGTCGCGGCCGAACCACCACCACAGCAGCGCGCCGGCGGCGATCATCGGCAGGCACAGCCACTGGCCCATGCTCATGCCCAGCGCCAGCAGGCCGAGGAAGCTGTCGGGTTCGCGGAAGTACTCGGCCACGAAGCGCAGCACGCCGTAGCCGAACACGAAGGCCGCCGCCACCTGGCCGCGCGCGCGCTCGCGCTGGCCGTACCACCACAGCAGCGCGAACAGCAGCAGGCCTTCCAGCGCGAACTGGTACAGCTGCGACGGATGGCGCGGCACGTTGCTGCCGCTCTGCGGGAAGACCATCGCCCAGGGCAGCGAGGGGTCGGCGGCGCGGCCCCACAGCTCGCCGTTGATGAAGTTGCCGATGCGCCCGGCCGCCAGCCCGGTGGGCACGCAGGGCGCCACCACGTCCATCACCTGCAGGAAAGGCGCGCCGGCGCGAGCGCGCGAACCAGGCCATGGCCGCGATCACGCCCAGCAGCCCGCCGTGGAAGGACATGCCGCCCTTCCACACCATCAGGATCTCGGCCGGATTGGCCAGGTACTGCGCCCGGCTTGTAGAAGAGCGCATAGCCGAGGCGCCCGCCGACGACCACGCCCAGCACGCCGAGGAACAGCATGTCCTCGACGTCGCGCCGGGTCCAGCCGGCGGCGGCGAAATGCGGCAGCCGCACGCGCCGCGCGGCCAGGAACAGGAACAGGCCGAAGGCGGCCAGGTAGGTCAGGCCGTACCAGTGGATCTGCACCGGCCCGAGGGCCAGCGCCACGGGGTCGAACTGGGGATGCACGAGCATCGATGGGGCTCCTCTCGTCAGCCGCGCGATTGTCCATGGCCGCGGCGCGGCGGCTCGATACACTTCCGGTCAAGCCCCAGACACCACCGACCCGGAGACCCCGCATGAGCTTCAACCGCCGTTCCAGGAACATCACCGAGGGCGTCGCCCGCGCGCCCAACCGCTCCATGTACTACGCCATGGGCTACAAGGAAACGCGACTTCGGCAAGCCGATGATCGGCGTGGCCAACGGCCACAGCACCATCACGCCGTGCAACTCGGGCCTGCAGAAGCTGGCCGACGCGGCCGTCGACGGCGCTGAAGGACGCCGGCGCCAACCCGCAGGTCTTCGGCACGCCCACCATCAGCGACGGCATGGCGATGGGCACCGAGGGCATGAAGTACAGCCTGGTCTCGCGCGAGGTCATCGCCGACTGCGTGGAGACCTGCGTCGGCGGCCAGTGGATGGACGGCGTGCTCGTCATCGGCGGCTGCGACAAGAACATGCCCGGCGGCATGATGGGCATGCTGCGCGCCAACGTGCCGGCCATCTACGTCTACGGCGGCACCATCCTGCCCGGCCACTACAAGGGCCAGGACCTCAACATCGTCAGCGTCTTCGAGGCCGTGGGCCAGTTCAGCGCCGGCAAGATGAGCGAGGAAGACTTCTGCCAGATCGAGCGCCGCGCCATCCCCGGCAGCGGCTCCTGCGGCGGCATGTACACCGCCAACACCATGAGCTCGGCCTTCGAGGCGCTGGGCATGAGCCTGCCCTTCGCCGTCGACGATGGCCAACGTCGAGGACCCGATCGTCGACCACACGCAGGCAGGCGGCGCGCGCGCTGGTCGAAGCCGTCAAGGCCGACCTCAAGCCGCGCGACATCGTCACCCGCAAGAGCGATCGAGAACGCGGTGGCGGTGATCATGGCCACCGGCGGCTCGACCAACGCGGTGCTGCACTTCCTGGCCATCGCGCATGCGGCCGAGCGTCGACTGGACGATCGACGACTTCGAGCGCGTGCGCCGCAAGGTGCCGGTGCTGTGCGACCTGAAGCCCAGCGGCAAGTACCTGGCGATCGACCTGCACCGCGCCGGCGGCATCCCGGCGGTGATGAAGGTGCTGCTCGACGCCGGCCTGCTGCACGGCGACTGCATGACGATCACCGGCAAGACGGTGGCCGAGAACCTGGCCGACGTGCCGCCGCTGCGCACCGACCAGGACGTGATCCGCCCGATCGCCAACCCGATGTACGCCGAGGGCCACCTGGCCATCCTCAAGGGCAACCTCAGCCCCGAAGGCTGCGTGGCCAAGATCACCGGCCTGAAGAACCCGGTGATCACCGGCCCGGCGCGCGTGTTCGACGACGAGCAGAGCGCGCTGGCGGCCATCATGGCCGGCCAGATCAAGGCCGGCGACGTGATGGTGCTGCGCTACCTGGGCCCCAAGGGCGGCCCCGGCATGCCCGAGATGCTGGCGCCCACGGGCGCGCTCATCGGCCAGGGGCTGGGCGAGAGCGGTGGGCCTGATCACCGACGGCCGCTTCTCGCGGCGGCACCTGGGGCATGGTGGTCGGCCACGTGGCGCCCGAGGCCTACGCCGGCGGCCTGATCGCGCTGGTGCACGAAGGCGACACCATCACCATCGACGCCCACCGGCTGCTGCTGCAGCTGGAGGTGGACGAAGCCGAGATCGCGCGCCGCCGCGCCGGCTGGCAGCAGCCGGCGCCGCGCTACACCCGCGGCGTGCTGGCCAAGTTCGCGCGCAACGCCGCCAGCGCCAGCCGGGGCGCGGTGCTCGACCTGGACTGAAGCAGGACTACGGGCGCGGGTCGCGCCGCGGCGGATCGGGCTCGCGTGCCGGTGGCGGGGGCGGCGCATCGGCCCGGCGGCCGCGGGCTTCCTCGGGCGCCCGCTTGACCTGTGCCGGTGGCGCGGGTGCCCAGGCCCAGCGCCTCCAATGCGCGGTCGCGGCGCTTCGCCTTGCGCTCGTCCATCTTCTGCATCTCCCGGCGCTGCGTGAGGCCCGTGGAGTCGGCAAACTGCCACCACAGCACGGCCGCCCCGAAGGGCACCGCCACGGCCCACCACGACCAGCCCGCGGTGGGGCCGAAGTCGGCCAGCTTGGCGACCAGCAGCAACAACCCGATGACGATCATGACCATGGCTCATCTCCCGCGCAGGCCCGCGGCCGTCGCATTGCGGGCACTGTAGCGCACCCCGCTGCCAACGCTGGCGCGCGCGGCCTCGGCGGCCTGGGTCAGGGGTCCGCGGGCTGCGGGGGACCGCCGGCGCGACGCAACGCCTCGAGGTCGGACTCGGTATCGATGTCCAGCAACACGCCGGGGTCATCGAGTTCGACGCCGTGGGCCGGATACCGCGCCATCACGCGCCGTGCCCCATCGTCGCCACGCAGCAGGATCAGCTCGGAGTACAACTCGGCGCCGAATCCCACCGGATGACCGCGGCGGCCCCGATGCTGAGCATAGGCCACGGGGTACTGCTCCAGCGCGCTGGCCACCGCCAAAATGCTGCCCGGGCGCACCAGCGGCATGTCGCCGGGCAGCACGAGCCAGCCTGGCGCGCCGGAGCGCTCGGCCACGCCGGCAGATATGGAGTGACCCATGCCGTTGGCAGCCTCGGCATCGTCGAGCACGACGATGTCGCGCGTGGCGAGCTGGCGTGAGACCAGGTCCGCGAGTGCCGCCGTGGTGACGACCACCACGGACAATTGCGTTTCGATGGCGTGGCGTACGGTGCTGCCGAGCACGGTGCCGCCGTTGAAGGGCTGCTGCAGCTTGTGCAGCGGGCCGGCGAAGCGGCGACCCAGGCCCGCCGCCGGGATGACGATGGTGGGACGGAATCTCATCGTTTTTTTTCGGGTGACAGGCTGCTGCCCGACACACCCTCCTTGCATCCGAGAATGAGCGCCCGGTCCGCCCATCGAAAGTGGGACGTTCACTTACGGTCTTCCACTTAAGGGATGCACCGGGTCTGCTTGCTTCTTGATACGGATTTGCGTTGCGGCAACGGCCTCGTCCTGCCCCTTCCTATACTGCCGGCATGGACATCGCCAGCCTGCGCAAGAGCTATGAACGCGACGAGCTCGACGAGAACGCCTCGGCGGCCGACCCGATGGAGCAGTTCCGGCGCTGGTTCGAGCAGGCCCTGAACGCGCAGTTGCCCGAGCCCAATGCCATGACCCTGGCGACCGTGGGGGTTGACGGCCGGCCGTCCACACGCGTCGTGCTCATCAAGGGTTACGACGCCCGCGGCGTGGTCTGGTACACCAACTACGCCAGCCGCAAGGGACGCGAGCTCGCGCACCAGCCCTGCGCGGCGCTGCAGTTCCACTGGGTCGAACTCGAGCGCGTGGTTCGCATCGAGGGCGCGGTCGAGAGAACCACGGCCGCCGAGTCCGACGCCTACTACGCGACGCGCCCGCTCGATTCCCGGCTCGGCGCCTGGGCTTCGCCGCAGAGCGAGGTCATCAAGTCACGGGCGGTGCTGGTGGCGTCTGCGGCCAAGGTGGCGGCGCTGCATGCGCTGAACCCGCCGCGGCCGCCGCACTGGGGCGGTTACCGCCTGCTGCCCGACCGCTGGGAATTCTGGCAGGGCCGCAAGAGCCGATTGCACGACCGGCTTCGCTACCGGCTGGAAGGAGCGGGCTGGGTGCGCGAGCGGCTGGCCCCCTGAAGGCGGCCCGGCGACGCAAGCCCCGAGCCCCCGCCGGGCAGCGAAATTGCCGTTAGAGTCGGCGCCGCCCATGAACCCGTTGTTGCTGCTGGCTGCCCTGCCCTGGCTCGGCGCCGTCGTCATTGCCAGCCTGCCGATGCGGGCGCGGCGAACGGCGGCGTGGACCGCCGGGGCCACGGCGCTGCTGGCCATGGCGCTGGTGCTGTCCGCAGGGCCGGCAGTCCTCGGCGGCGAAGTGCAGCGATTCGGCGTGCCCTGGCTGCCGGCGCTCGGCCTGGACTTCGGCCTGCGCCTGGACGGCCTGGCCTGGCTGTTCGCGCTGCTCATCACCGGTATCGGGGCGCTGGTGGTGCTGTACGCCGCGTGGTACCTGGATCCCGCCGATCCGGCCCCGCGCTTCTTCACGTTCCTGCTGCTGTTCATGGGCGCCATGCTGGGCGTGGTGCTGGCGGACAACCTGATCCTGCTGGTGCTCTTCTGGGAACTCACCAGCCTGAGCTCGTTCCTGCTCATCGGCTACTGGCACGGGCGCGCCGATGCCCGCGAGGGCGCGCGCATGGCCCTCACCATCACCGGTGCCGGCGGGCTGTGCCTGCTGGCCGGCGTGCTGCTCATCGGACACATCGCCGGCAGCACCCGGCTCGACGTGGTGCTGGCCGCCGGCGACGTGATCCGAGCCCACCCGCTGTACGAGACGGCGCTGGTGCTGGTGCTGCTGGGCGCCTTCACCAAGAGCGCGCAGTTTCCCTTCCACTTCTGGCTGCCGCACGCCATGGCCGCGCCGACGCCGGTGTCGGCCTACCTGCACTCGGCGACCATGGTCAAGGCCGGCGTTTTCCTGCTGGCGCGCCTGTATCCGGCGCTGGGCCACAGCGAACCGTGGTTCTGGATCGTGACGCTGGTCGGGCTGGCCACGCTGCTGGTCGGCGCCTACGCGGCGATATTCCAGCACGACCTCAAGGGCCTCCTGGCCTACAGCACCATCAGCCACCTGGGCTTGATCACGTTGCTGTTCGGCCTGGACGAGCCGCTGGCCGTGGTGGCCGGCGTGTTCCACATCATCAACCACGCCATCTTCAAGGCGGGGCTGTTCATGAGCGCCGGCATCATCGACCACGAATGCGGCACGCGCGACATGCGGCGGATCAACGGTCTGCTCAAGTACATGCCGTTCACGGCCACCCTGGGCATGACCGCGGCGGCAGCCATGGCCGGCGTGCCGCTGCTCAACGGCTTCCTGAGCAAGGAGATGTTCTTCGCCGAGACCGTGGCCAAGGAAGCGCACGGCCTCATGTCGTGGGTGTTGCCTGCCGGCGCCACGCTGGCAGGCGTCCTCAGCGTCGCCTACAGCCTGCGCTTCGTGCACGACGTGTTCTTCAACGGCGAGCCGGTGAACCTGCCCAGGACACCGCACGAAGCACCCTTCTTCATGCGCTTGCCGGTGCTGCTGCTGGTGCTGCTGTGCCTGGCGGTGGGCCTGGCGCCGGCGCCCGTGGTGGGGCGCGTGCTGGCCGTGGCGGCGCAGGCGGCCGTGTTCGGCGCGCCGGGAGGGGCGCTGCCTCCCTACACGCTGGCGCTGTGGCACGGCGTGACGCTGCCGCTGGCGATGAGCGGGGTGGCGGTGGGCGGCGGCATGCTCCTGTATTTCGGACTGCAGCGCTTCATCAACCTGCACCGCGTGGTGCGGCTGCCGGGCTGGGTGAGGAGCGGTGGGCGCGACATCTTCATGGCCCTGCAGTCCGGCGCTCTGCATGCAGCGCGCGGGCTGACCGGTGCCCTGGAGACCGGCAGCCTCCAGCGCTACCTGTCGCTGCTGGTGGCGATGGCGGCGCTCGCGGGTGCCTGGCCCTTCTTCGGTGCCGGGCCCGCCACGCCCATGGCGCCCATCCTGCTGGACGACGCGCCCTTCGGCGTCGTGGTGGTGGCGCTGATCGGCATCGCCGCCACCGTCGGCACCACGCTGGCCTACCGGCAACGCCTGCTGGCCGTGGTGCTGATGGGCGCCGTCGGGCTGGCGGTGTGCCTGGCCTTTGTCTGGTTCTCTGCCCCCGACCTGGCGCTGACGCAACTGCTGGTGGAGGTGGCCACCGTGGTGCTGCTGATGTTGGCGTTGCGCTGGCTGCCGGCGACCAGCCCCGGCGAGCCGAAGCATGGGAAGCGGTGGCTGCACGCGGTGCTGGCGGGGGCCGCGGGCCTGGGCCTGGCCGCGCTGACCTGGCTGCTGCTGTCGCGCCCACCGGCGTCGATGTCGGACTTCTTCCTGGCCAACGCGCTGCCGCTGGGCGGGGGCACCAATGCGGTCAACGTGATCATCGTCGACTTCCGCGCCTTCGACACCCTGGGCGAGATCACCGTCTTCGGCATCGCGGCGCTGGTGATGCATGCGCTGTTGTGGGACTTCGATCCAACCCGGGGCGTACCCGCGGTGGTTGATCGCGACAGGCACCTGTTGATGTTGCAGCGGGCCTCGCCGCTGGTGCTGCCGTTTGCGGTGCTGATCTCGATCTACCTGCTGCTGCGCGGGCACAACCAGCCCGGGGGCGGCTTCATCGCCGGGCTCGTGCTGGCGATCGCGCTGCTGCTTCAGCACGTGGCGCAGGGCCGCGAAGGGACGGCGCCGCGTCTCGTCGGGGACTTCCGGGGCTGGATCGGCTGGGGCCTGCTGATTGCCGGCGCCACCGGCGTGGCGAGCTGGCTGTTCGGCTCGCCCTTCCTCACCAGCACCTACGACTACCCCTGGCTGCCCGGCGTGGGCGGTGTGCCGCTGGCCAGCGCCGCCGCCTTCGACCTCGGCGTCTACCTGGTGGTGGTGGGCGGCACCCTGGTCATGCTGCAGTCGATCGCGCGCTTGTCGCGCAGCGCAGGGGGGTCGCGCTGATGCTGTTGCTGCTGACGCTGGCCATCGGCACGCTCACCGGCTGCGGCGTCTGGCTGCTGCTGCGCGCGCGCACCTTCGACGCCATCCTCGGCCTGACGCTGCTGTCCTATGCGGTGAACCTGTTCCTGTTCGCCACCGGCCGGCCGCGGGTCGGCGCCGAACCCATCCTCACCCCCGGCAGCGCCGCCACGCTGGCCACCGTGACCGATCCGCTGCCACAGGCGCTGGTGCTGACTGCCATCGTCATTGCCTTCGCGATGACGGCGCTGCTGCTGGCCATCGCGCTGCGCGCGCGCGCCGAGACCGGTTCCGACCATGTCGACGCGAAGGAGCCCCGGTGACAGGCGCGGCCACAGGCACGCTGTGGGATGCGGTGCTGGCCACGCACGGCCCCGTGTTGCCGGTGGTGCTGCCGCTGGCCGCCGGCGCGCTGCTGACACTGCTGGAGTCTGCACGCTCGGCAGCGTTGCGAACCTGGGCGCCGCGGGTGTCGATGGCGGCCACGCTGGCGCTGGCAGTGCTGGCGCTCCTGCTGCTCGGGCGGGCCAGCAGCGGCGGCGTCCAGGCCTACCTGGTGGGCAACTGGCCCGCACCTTTCGGCATCGCATTGGCGCTGGACCGGCTGGGTGCGCTGATGGTGCTGCTCGCAGCGCTGGTGGCCTGCGGGGCGCTGGTCTACGCGCTGGGCGGCGACGCGGCGCGCGGGCGGCACTTCCACGCCCTGTTTCAGTTCCAGCTGATGGGCCTGAACGGCGCCTTCCTCACCGCCGACCTGTTCAACCTGTTCGTGTTCTTCGAGGTGCTGCTGGCCGCCAGCTACGGGTTGCTGCTGCACGGCCGCGGCGCCGGGCAGCGGCAGCGCTTGCAGGCCGCCGTGCACTACGTGACCTTCAACCTTGCCGGCTCGTCGCTGTTCCTGATCGCGCTGGGCCTGCTCTACGGCGTGGCCGGCACGCTGAACATGGCGGACCTGGCCGTCAAGCTGACGACGCTGCCCCGCGACGACATGCGCCTGGCCCAGGCCGGCGCGTTGCTGCTGCTGACGGTGTTTGCCGTCAAGGCCGCGCTGCTGCCTCTGTACTTCTGGCTGCCGGACACCTATGCCGCGGCCAGCGCACCGGTGGGGGCGCTGTTCGCGATCATGACCAAGGTCGGCGTCTACGCGGTGCTGCGCGTGACGACGCTGATCTTCGGCGCCGAGCTTGCAGGATCGTTTCTGTCGACGCTGGCGCTGGCCACGCTGGCGCTGGCGGCCGTGGGCGCGCTGGCGGCGACGCGCCTGCGTGGCCTGGTGGCCTATCTCGTCGTGGCTTCGGCAGGCACCTTGCTGCTGGCCGCGGGCCTGGGCACCGTGGGCACGCTGGCGGCGGGCTTGTTCTACCTCGTCAACAGCACGCTGGCGGCGGCGTTGTGGTTCCTGCTAGCCGACCGCATCGCCGCCGCGCGCGGCGGCAGCGACTTGCTGCAGCCTCGGCCGCTGGGTGGCCGCTGGGCCGCGCTGGGTTCGGCCTTCTTCATCGCCGCCGTGGCCGTGGCCGGGGTGCCGCCGCTGGCCGGCTTCATGGGCAAGGCGCTGTTGCTGCAGGCCGCGGGAACCTCGGCCCTCGGGCCCTGGATCGTGGCTGGCGTGCTGGCCTCCAGCCTGGCGGTGATGGTGGCGCTGGCGCGGGCCGGCAGCACCCTCTTCTGGAAGTCCGAACAAGGCGGGGTGCCGGCGGCAGACACGTCGCCGGCGCATGCGGCGGCCGTCGCCGTGCTGCTGGGCGCGGTGTTGACGGTGGCCGGCGCGGCCGGCCCGATCTCGGCCTACGCCGGCGCCACGGCACGGCAGTTGCTGCAGCGCCAGGGCTACATCGATGCCGTGATGGCAGCGCAGCCGGTGCCCGCAGCCTGGGACGTGCGCCGGGAAATGCGTGAGCGGGGGGACGCCAAGTGAAGCGGCTGCCCGGCGCGCCCAGGGTCACTGCCTCGCCACGCCCGGCCCGCCAGCAGGGCGCAGGGAGACTCGGCGCGGCCATGCGTCTCCTTGGGCGGCGCCTGCTGCCGTCGCCCGTGCTCAGCGCGTTGCTGTTCCTGGCCTGGCTGATGCTGAACGGGTCGGTCTCGCCCGGCCACCTGCTGCTGGCCGCAACGCTGGCCGTGGCGCTGCCTTGGTGGACGAACCGCTTCAGCCCGGACCCGCCGCACCTGCGACGCTGGAGCGCCCTGCTGCATCTCACCGGCCGGGTGCTGCTGGACATCGTCGTCTCCAACGTCGAGGTCGCGCGCCGTGTCCTGGGCCCCGAAGCAAGCCTGCACGCGACCTTCGTGTGGGTGCCGCTGTCGATCCGCGACCCACACGGCATCGTGGCGCTGGCCGGCATCGTGACGCTCACGCCGGGCACGCTGTCCAGCGAGATCAGCGCCGATCGGCGCCACCTGCTGGTGCACGCCCTGCACTGCCCCGACGACGACGCCGCAGCGGCGCTGGTGGCCGGCATCCAGGCGCGCTACGAGGCGCCCTTGAAGGAGATCTTCGAATGATCCTGCCCTTCCTGCTGCCCTGGGTGATGGCGGCCTTCGCGCTGGCGCTGGCGCTCAATGCCTGGCGACTGTTCCGCGGCCCCGGCCTGCCCGACCGCATCCTGGCGCTGGACACGCTGTACATCAACGCGCTGGCACTGCTCGTCGTCTTGGGGCTCTGGCTGGGCACCAAGGTCTATTTCGAGGTCGCGATGCTGATCGGGCTGCTCGGCTTCGTCGGCACCGTCGTGCTGTCCAAGTTCGTCATGCGCGGGGACATCGTCGAATGAGCACGCCGGGCCGCCCCAAGTGCTCACTGGTACCTTCGTGCTGCGCACTCCGGAATTCGCCCTTCGGGCGGCCGGGCCATGCGCTCGGCGGACCTGCCCTCTGTGGGCCGAGATCGTCATCGCTGCGCTGCTGGTCGGCGGCGCGGGCTTCGCACTCGTCGGCTCGTGGGCTCTGGCCAAGCTCAGCGACATCCTCAAGCGCCTGCACGGCCCGAGCAAGGCCACCACGCTGGGCGTGGGCTGCGTGCTCATCGCCTCGGCGCTGGCCTTCGCGCTCCAGGGCGAGCCCAGCCTGCACGAACTGCTGATCACGCTGTTCCTGTTCATCACGGCGCCGGTGTCGGCGCACCTGATCGTGCAGGCCGCGCTGCGGCTCGATCCCGGGTCTGCGGCCGCCGGCACCGAGCCCTGGCGGTGTCGGGCGGCGCGGCGCGCGGCGGTAGGCGACTTCGAGAACGCCTTCGTGGTTACAGGAGAACGCTTGACCGCTCGTCACCCCCCCCCACGTGTCGCACCACGCGCTGCGGGTAGGGAATCTCGACGCCCATCTCGTCGAACAGGCGCAGCAGCGCGAGGTTGACCTCGGAGGCCGGGCCGAGCTGGCCATTCTGCGGATCACCGATCCAGAATGCCACCCGCAGGTTGAGCCCGTCGGCGGCAAAGGCGGTCAGCAGCACCGCCGGAGCGGGGTCGGCCAGCACGCGCGGCACGCGAGCCACCGTGGCCAGGATGCGCGGCATCAAAGCGTCGAGGTCGGTGCCGTAGGCCACCTGCACGTCGGTGGTGACGGACACCTTGGTGTCGGCCAGCGAGGCGTTCTCGATGCGCTGCGTGATCATCATCTCGTTGGGCACGATCGACTCGCGGCCGTTCAGCGCGCGGATCACCGTGTAGCGCGTGCTGATGTCGGTGATGCGGCCTTCGAAGTTGTCGACCTTGACCAGGTCGCCGATGCGCATGCTGCGCTCGGCCAGGATGACGAAGCCGCTGACATAGTTGGCCGCCAGCTTCTGCAACCCGAAGCCGATGCCCACGCCCAGCGCGCCACCCAGCACGCCCAGGGCGGTGAGGTCGATGCCGGCCGCCGACAACGCGAACATCAGGCCCACGAACAGCAGCACCGCGCGCAGCGCGTTGGCCGCCATCTTGCGGATGGACAGGTTGTCCGTGGCGCCGGCCAGCAGCCTGGCTTCGGCCGCCGACGACACCCACAGCGCGAGCATCAGCACCAGCACGGCGCTGACCGTGCCTTCGATGAGGTTGAGCACCGAGACACTCGTGCCGCCGATCCTCCAGCTGACTTCGTCGAGCTCCTGCAGGATCTGCGGCAGCAGGCCCGTGATCCACAGCACGACCGCAATCCAGGCGATCCACGACACGCTGCGCTCGAACACGCGCATCAGGCCGGAGTGCGGAAAGGTGGCGTGCAGCACGCGCACCGTGAGCCGGATCGCTGCCAGCGAGATCAGGATCGGCACCACGAGCTTGAAGACCGCGATCGGCAGACGGTCGGGCAACAGGGTCAGCATGAACCAGCGCGCCAGCACCGCGAACAGCAGCGCCAGCAGCGGGAACAGCACGCCGTCGACGATGCCGTCGCCGAACCAGATGGAGCCGGGCTTCGGCTCGGCGCCGCGCAGCACGCGCACCGCCGCCCAGGCCAGCAGCATGCAGCCTGCCAGCACCGCCAGTTCGGTCAATGCGCTGGGCCTGCAGCAGGGCGGCGACGAGGGCGCCGAGATCGGCGTCCGGCTGAATGCGGACCAAGATTTCCGGCCCCGCTCAGCCCAGGTCTGCGAGCACGCGCAGATGGGCGGCCACGCTGCGCGCCAGCGCCCCCAGGTGGTAGCCACCTTCCAGGCACGACACGATGCGGCCCTGGGCATGGCGGCGCGCCAGGTCGACCAGGCGGCGGGTGATCCACTCGTAGTCGGCCTCGACCAGGCCCATCTGGCCGAGGTCGTCCTCACGGTGCGCGTCGAAGCCGGCCGAGATGAAGACCATCTGCGGCGCGAATGCCTCCAGCGCCGGCATCCACATGGCGTCGATGGTGTCGCGCACGGCCGGGCCGCGGGTGTACGGCGCCACCGGCACGTTGACCATGTTCGTGCCCTTGGGCACGGCACCGCTGTAAGGGTACAGGGGGTGCTGGAAGAAGCTGCACATCAGCACCCGCTCGTCGCCGGCGACGATGTCTTCGGTGCCGTTGCCGTGGTGGACATCGAAGTCGACGATCGCGACCCGCTTCAAGCCGTGCATGTCGAGCGCGTGGCGCGCGGCGATGGCCACGTTGTTGAAGAAGCAGAAGCCCATGGTCTCGTCGCGCGTGGCGTGGTGGCCGGGTGGCCGCACGGCACAGAAGGCGGCACTGGCGCGACCGGCGAGCACGTCGTCGGTGGCCGCCACCGCGGCGCCGGCAGCGCGAAGCGCGGCCTGCAGCGTGTAGGGGCCCGCGACGGTGTCGGGATCGAACGCGTGCGTGGCGCCTTCGACGCGCAGGCGCTGCAATCGGTCCTGCAACTCGGTCACGTAGTGCGCGGTGTGGGCGCGCTCGATCTGCTCCACCGTGGCCTCGGGGGCATCGCGGAAGTCGAGCGCAATGTCCAGCCCGGTGGCCAGCAGGTGGTCGGCGATGGCGTCCAGCCGTTGCGGGCACTCCGGATGGCCGGGGCCCATGTCGTGCATGCGGCAGTCGGGATGGCTGTAGAACACGGTGCTCATCTGGGCAATCGATTCGATCTTTTGGGTTATGGTGCCGCGCATGGACTTGAGCCTTGCGCGCCAGCTCTCCGGACTGGTTGATCAGATTAGCACGATCGTGGTGGGCAAGCGGCCGCAGATCGAAGACAGCGTGGCCTGCCTGCTGGCCGCCGGCCACCTGCTCATCGAAGACGTCCCGGGCGTCGGCAAGACGACTCTGGCGCACGCGCTGGCCATCTCGCTCGGGCTGGATTTTCGCCGCGTGCAGTTCACGGCCGACCTGATGCCCAGCGACCTCATCGGCGTCAGTGTCTTCGAGCGCAGCAAGGAGGCCTTTGTCTTTCATCAGGGGCCCGTCTTCGCCCAGGTGCTGCTCGCCGACGAGATCAACCGCGCCGGCCCCAAGACGCAGAGTGCGCTGCTCGAGGCCATGGAAGAGCAGCAGGTGTCGGTGGAAAACGAGACACGCCCGCTGCCGCGACCGTTCTTCGTCATCGCCACCCAGAACCCGAGCGACCAGCTCGGCACCTATCCGCTGCCCGAAAGCCAGCTCGACCGCTTCCTGCTGCGCATCACGCTGGGCTACCCGGACCGCGCCGCCGAGCGCGAACTGCTTGCCGGCGGCGACCGCCGTGCCGCCGCGATGCGGCTGCAGCCTCTGCTGCGTCCGGCAGAGCTGGAAGCGGCACAACAGGAGGTGCTCCGGGTGCGCGCCGCCGAGCCGCTGCTGGACTACCTGCAGGCGTTGATCGCGGCCACGCGCTCGGGTGCCTGGTTCGTGCAGGGCCTGTCGCCGCGCGCCGGCATCGCCGTGCTGCGCGTATCGCGGGCGCGGGCGCTGATGGCCGGCCGCGATTACGTGGCGCCCGACGACGTGCAGGCGATCCTGCCGCAAGCCATTGCGCACCGCCTGCAGCCGGTGCCCGGCGCCGGCCGCGGGCCCATCGAGCAGGTGCGCGCCATGGTCGAGGCCACGCCGATCCCCTGACCGTGGCCGAAACCTCGCTGCCCAAGCCTGCCGGCTGGACACGCGTCGGGTCGCCACGCCAGCGCTTGCGCCAGTGGTGGCTGTCGCGACTGCCGCTCACCGACACCTGGCAGCTCGGTCAGCGCAACATCTACATCCTGCCCACCCGGGCCGGCTTCGCCTTTGCGGCCACCCTGGTGGTGATGCTGCTGGCGGCCATCAACTACCAGCTCAACCTGGGCTATGCGCTGACCTTTCTGCTCGCCGGCGCCGGGCTGGTGTCGATGCACGTCACACACGGCAACCTGCGCGGCCTCACCCTGCACCTGCGGCCGGTGGCCGCGGTATTCGCCGGCGATCCGGCCTTGCTGGAGGTGGTCATCACCAGCCCCGGCCACGAACGCCACGGCCTGGCGGTGCGCTTCGAGGACCGCCTGGGCCCAGGCCGCGCCATTGCCTGGTGCGACGCCCCGGCCGGCGGCCAGGCCAACGCCCACCTGAGCCTGATGCCGGCACGGCGCGGCTGGCATGCGGTGCCGGCGCTGGTCGTGGAGACGGTGTTCCCGTTCGGCCTTTTCCGTGCCTGGACGGTGTGGCGCCCGGCGGCACGCGTGCTCGCCTGGCCGCGGCCCGAGCAGCCGTCGCCGCCCCTGCCCGGCGCCGCCGCGGCTGCGGGCGGCGAACGCGCCAGCCCGCGCAGCGCCGGCAGTGAACTCGACGGCGTGCGCCCGTGGCGGCGCGGCGACAGCATGCGCCAGGTGGCGTGGAAGAAGGTGGCGCGCAGCGGTGAACTGGTCAGCCGCGAAACCACCGGCACCGCCAACCGCGAACTGTGGCTGGACTGGGCCGACGCCCACGGCGCCGACACCGAACTGCGCCTGTCGCGCCTGGCCGCCTGGGTGCTGGCCGGCCGAGCGTGAAGGCCTGGACTGCGGCCTGCGCCTGCCCGGCTGCACGCTGCCACCGGGCCAGGGCGACGCCCACCGCCGTGCCGCGCTGGACCTGCTGGCGCTGTGGCGAGTGAGAGCGCGACCTGCGCCAGCGCCTGACCCACCTGCCGCGCGACACGCGCGACACGCTGTTCCACCTGGTCGTCATCGGCTGGACCATCGCGCCGCACCTGCTGCACCTGCCTCCCTGGTGCGGCGTGATGGCGCTGGCATTGCTGGCGTGGCGCGCGCGGCTCGCATTCAATCGCCGGCGCCCTGCCCGGCCGCTGGGTCGTCACCGGGCTGCTGGTGCTGGCCGCCGGCCTCACGCTGTGGGTCGAGCGCACGCTGCTGGGCAAGGAGGCGGGCATCACCCTGCTCGTCGTGCTGATGTCGCTGAAGACGCTGGAGCTGCGGGCGCGGCGCGACGCACTCGTGGTGCTGTTCCTGGGCTTCTTCCTCGTGCTCACGCACTTCCTGTATTCGCAGTCGCTGGGCACCGGACTGTGGCTGCTGGTGGCGGTGTGGGGCCTGCTGACGGCGCTGGTGCTGGCGCACATGCCGGTGGGCCGGCCGCCGCTGTCGCGTGCCGCCCTGGTGGCGGCGCGCGCGGCGGCGCTGGGCCTGCCGCTGATGGTGGTGCTGTTCGTGCTGTTCCCTCGCATCGGCCCGCTGTGGGGCCTGCCGCAGGACGCTGCCGGGCGCACCGGGCTGTCGGGCAGCCTGCGCATGGGCGGCGTGGCCTCGCTGGCCGAGGACGACAGCATCGCCTTTCGCGTGCGCTTCCCCGGCGCCGTGCCGTCGCCGGCGCAGATGTACTGGCGCGGCCCGGTGCTGTCCAACTTCGATGGCCGCGAGTGGACGCGCCTGGCGCCGACCTTCCCGGCGGCACTGCGGCCGCGCCTGGAGCTGCAGCTGCAGGGCGAGCCGCTGCGCTACGAGATGACGTGGAAGCCAGCCGGCTGCCGCTGCTGCCGCTGCTGGAGATGACCCCGGACGCCGAAGGTGCCGCCCCGCGCGTGGAGGGCTGGCTGCTGACGTTGCGCCCCGATGGCCAATGGCAGGTCGACCGTCCGGTGAACGAGCGTGTGCGCTCCAGGCCTCGGCCTGGCTGGACCACCGCCACGGCCCGCGCACCGCCGTGCTCGGCCTGCGCGACCTGGTGCAACTGCCGCCCGGCTACAACCCGCGCATGCTGCAGTGGGCGGCGGCGCTGCGCGCGCAGCCCGAGTACGCAAGCGCCGATGCGCGCACGCTGGCGCGGGCGCTGCAGCAGCACATCGGCCAGCGGCGGCTACACCTACACGCTGGAGCCGGGCGAATACGGCCGCGACGCCATCGACGAGTTCTGGTTCGACCGCAAGCTGGGCTTCTGCGAGCACTATCGCGACCGCCTTCGTGGTGGCGATGCGCGCTCTCGACGTGCCGGCGCGCGTGGTCACCGGCTACCAGGGCGCCGACCCCGAACCGCAGGACGGCTGGTGGATCGTGCGCCAGCGCCACGCCCACGCCTGGGCCGAGTACTGGGAGGCAAGGCACCGGCTGGGTGCGCATCGACCCCACCGCCGCGGTGGCGCCCGATCGCGTGCAGCGCAGCTTCAGCCTGCGGCCGCCGCCGGGTCTGGTGGCCGGTGCCATCGACACCATCGACCCCGCGCTCGCGCTGCGGCTGCGCAATGCCTGGGAGTCGGTCAACAACCGCTGGAACCAGTGGGTGCTGAACTACTCGCGCGGCCAGCAGTTCGACCTGCTGCGCGAACTGGGCTTCCAGGCGCCCAGCTGGCAGGACCTGGCCACGCTGCTGATCGGCCTGCTGTGCAGTGCGGCGCTGGCCGGCGCCGGTTGGGCCTGGTGGGACCGCCGCCGCCAGGACCCCTGGCAACGCCTGCAGCGTCGCGTGCAGCAGCGGCTGGCGGCGTTGGGCGTGACGGTGCTGCCGCACCACGCCCCGCGCACGCGCGCCGAGCAGCGTGCGCGCCGCGCTGGGCGCGCGCGGCCGAGGCCGTCGCCGCCCTGCTGGACGCCTGGACCGCGAACGCTACGCCGAAGGCCGCGTCGCGCTGCGATCGTGGTGGCAGCGTTTCAGCGCCGCGTGCGCGCGCGCTGTGCCGGTAGACGCTGCCGATAATCGGCGCATGGCCTTGTTAATCCGCTGCCGGCTGGCCGGCCTGATCGTCGCTGGGCGCGCGCTGGCGCTGCCGGCCGATGCGGCACCGCGCCAGGGCGCCCAAGAAGGCGGCACGGCCGCCCGGCCGCGGCGCGTCGCTATGCGCGCCCGCGGCGATGCCCGCCTCTTCGCCGCCGAGGTCGCCGAACGGCGTGGCCTGCCCGCAGGAATGGCTGGCGTCGCAACTCGCCCAGGCGCGCCGCGTCGCCGCGGTGCAGAAGCTCGTCATGCCACCGCCGGCCGGCACCGCCAAGAACTGGGCGGCCTACCGCGCCGCTTCATCGAGCCGCGGCGCATCGAGGCCGGCGTGGCCTTCTGGCGGGCCAACGAGGCCTGGCTGCGAGCGCGCCGAGCAGCGCTATGGCGTGCCGGCCGAGGTCGTGGTCGGCATCATCGGCGTGGAGACCTTCTACGGCCGCATCACCGGCGGCTACCGCATCATCGATGCACTGGCCACGCTGGCCTTCGACTTCCCGGCCGGCCGGCAGCGACCGCAGCGCCTATTTCCGTGGCGAACTGGAGGAGTTCTTCGTGCTGTGCGCGCGTGAAGGCTTCGATCCGCAGGCCGTGCAAGGGCTCGTATGCCGGCGCCATGGGTCTGCCGCAGTTCATGCCCGGCAGCGTCAACCGCTGGGCCGTGGACCACGACGGCGACGGCCACATCGACCTGCAGGCCAGCGCCGCCGATGCCGTGGGCAGCGTGGCCCATTACCTGCGGCCGCCGGCTGGCAGCCGGGCATGCCGACGCACTACGCGGTGGCGGTGCCGGTGGACGCTGCCGACCGCGCGCTGCTGCTGGGCCCCGACATCCTGCCCACCTTCAGCGCGGCGCAATTTGCCGAGCGGGGCGCGGAACTGGCCGACGCCGGACGCGCCCATGCCGGCCCGCTGGCGTTGGTGGAACTGCAGAACGGCGATCGCGCGCCCAGCTACGTCGCCGGCACGCAGAACTTCTACGCCATCACGCGCTACAACCAGTCGAGCTACTACGCGCTGGCCGTGATCGAACTCGGCCGCGCCGTGGCCGCGCGCGCGCGGCGCGCTGAGCCTGCCGCCCCTCTCCCACGCGTCGGAGAGGGAGCACATCAACGCTTCTGCGGCCACGCCCCGCCTGGTCGATGAGGAACGCATATTCGCGCGCGATCTCGGCCAGCACCTCGAAGCGCCCCGAGGCCCCGCCATGGCCGGCGTCCAGGTTGACGTGCAGCAGCAGCGGGTTGGCGTCGGTCTTCTTCGCACGCAGCCGTGCCACGTACTTCACCGGCTCGAAATACTGCACCTGCGAGTCCCACAGCCCGGTCATGACCAGCATGGCCGGGTAAGGCCTGGGCGCGGATGTTGTCGTAGGGCGAATACGACAGCATGTAGTCGTGGGCCGACTTCTGCCGCGGGTCGCCCCACTGCGTCCATTCGTTGGCGGTCAGCGGGATGGTCTCGTCGAGCATGGTCGTCACCGCATCGACGAACGGCACGTCGAGCACGATGCCGCGGTAGCGCGACGCCGGCCTCGTTGGCGACCACGCCCATCAGCAGCCCGCCGGCCGAGCCGCCGCTGGCGAAGACCTTGTCGGCAGCGCCCCAGCCGGCACGAAGCAGCGCGTCGGTGGCATCGATGAAATCGTTGAAGGTGTTCTTCTTGTTCATCAGGCGGCCGTCGTCGTACCAGCCCTCGCCCGAGCTCGGCGCCGCCGCGCACGTGGGCGATGGCGACGACGAAGCCGCGGTCCAGCAGGCTCGGTCGGTTGGACGAGAACTCCGGGTCGTAGGAGCTGCCGTAGGCACCGTAACCGATCACCAGCAGCGGCGCGGTGCCGTCGGTGCGTGCACGGTCGCGCCGCCACGACACCGTGACCGGGATGCGCTTGCCGTCGCGCGCCGGCGCCCAGACGCGGTCGGTGGCGTAGAGGGCGGCGTCGTAGCCGGGCACCGGGCGCACCTTGCGCAGCACGCGCTGGCCGCTGGCCAGATGCAGGTCCCAGGTGGCCGCGGCTGCACCATGGACGTCACGCTGTAGCGCAGGTGCGCGGCGCGTGGGTCGCGGTTGTCGCCCAGCGTCACCGTGCTGGCCGGCACGGCGGCCACCGGCAGCCAGCGGCCGCCCGCCAGCAGGCGCACGCGGCTGTCGGCGTCGACGCGCTCCTGCACCGCGATGCCGCGTTCGAGCAGCGTGAAGTCTTCCAGCGTGGCCTGGTCGCGGCCCGGCACCAGCGTGCGCCAGCCCGCGCGGTCGTCGGGTGCGCGGTCGGAGCGCGCTGACGAGCTTGAAATTGGGCGCCCCTCGTTGGTGCGGATGACCCAGCGGCCCTTCAGGTGGTCGGCCGTGTGGCGCACCTTCTCGCGCCGCGCCAGCACCACGCGCAACGGCACTGCGCGGTGCATCGGCCGGCACCGCCAGCGTCTCGGCGGTGTCGAAACCGGTCACCGAGATCACCACGTACTTGCGCGAGGCGCTGTTGCTCGACCGATACGAACAGCGTCTTGTCGGCCTCCTCGAACACCTTCACGTCGGCGCGTCGCGTCGGTGCCGAGCGTGTGCCGCCAGACCGGGCCGCTCTGCAGCGTCACCGGGATCCTGACGCACGTAGAACAGCGTGCGGCTGTCGCTGGCCCAGGCCAGGTCTTCCAGCACGCCGGGGATCGCGTCGGCGAAGGTCTGCCCGGTGCGCAGGTTGCGAAAGCGCAGCGTGTGGATGCGGCGGCCGCCGGTGTCTTCGGTCCAGGCCAGGATCTCGCCGTCGGGGCTGACCGCCGTGGAGCCGACGTGGAAGTAGGCCTTGCCCGCGGCCAGCGCCGGCCTGGTCCAGCAGCACCTGGCGCGGCGCGCGCGCGTCGGGCTGTTCGGGGCTGCCGCGCTGACGCATCAGCACCGGGTATTCGCCGCCGGCCTTGAATTCGCGCCAGTACCACCAACCGCGGTCGTAGACCGGCGGCGTGCTGTCGTCTTCCTGGATGCGCGACCGCATCTCGGCGACGAGCTGCTCCTGCAGCGACTGCAGCGGCGCCATCATGGCGGCCGTGTAGGCGTTCTCGGCCTCGAGGTAGCGCAGGATCTCGGGCCGCTTGGACTTGGGATCGTCGTCGCGCAGCCAGTGGTATTCGTCGACGCGGTCGCCGTGCGGGCTCTTCACCGTGTAGGGCACCTGGGCCGCCACCGGCGGGGCTGAGGGTCTGGGCCGTGGCAGCGGCGGCCGGCAGGGTCATGAGCAGCAGCAGCAGGAGTTGGCGCACGCGGGCGATGATAGGGGCACCATCGCGACCGGCACGACGCGACCGCCAGGCCGGCCACCCGCCGGCCCCAGGCCGCCCTCAGGCCGCCATCGGCACCAGGAAGTCGCGGCTGATGCCCACGCCCAGGTCGCCGACGCGGTCGAGGAACTGCGTCAGGTAGGCGTGCAGGCCGGTGGCCAGGATCTCGTCGATGCGGCCGTACTGCAGGTCGGAGCGCAGGCGCCCGGCGCGGCGCAGCGTTTCGCCGCTGCCCTGGTTGGCCACCAGCTCCAGGTTGAGCACGACCTCGTTCATGCACGCGGCCAGCGAGCGCGGCATGTCGGGGCGCAGGATCAGCAGTTCGGCCACGCGCTCGGGGCGGATGACGTTGCGGTAGACCTTGCGGTAGACCTCGAAGCCGGACACCGAGCGCAGGATCGCGCTCCAGTGGTAGAAGTCCACCTCCTGGCTTTCCTTGACGTGGCCGGCGCCGAAATACTCGCCGGCCAGGGCGTGGAACTTGACGTCGAGCAGCCGCGCGGTGTTGTCGGCGCGCTCCAGGAAGGTGCCGATGCGCAGGAAGTGCAGCGCCTCGTCCTGCAGCATGGTGCCCACGGTGACGCCGCGCGACAGGTGCGAGCGGAACTTGACCCACTCGAAGAAGGCGCCGGGGTCGCGGTCGAAGGCGCCTTCGCGCAGCAGGCGGTTGAATTCGAGCCAGGTCTGGTTCTGCGTCTCCCAGACCTCGGTGGTGAGCGCGCCGCGCACGGCGCGCGCGTTCTCGCGCGCGGCGCGCAGGCAGGCCACGATGCTCGACGGGTTGTTCTCGTCGCGCACCATGAAGTCCATGACGTCGCGCGGCGGTGACGTCGCTGGTACTGCTGCGAATAGGCGCCGGTCAGCTCGCTGATCGACAGCAGCCCGCGCCAGCCCTGCTCGGACATGTCGGCCGACTGCGGCAGCAGCGAGGTCTGGTAGTTGACGTCCAGCATGCGCGCGGTGTTCTCGGCCCGCTCCATGTAGCGCGCCATCCAGAACAGGTGGTCGGCGGTTCTCGACAGCATCATCGTTCTCCCATTCAGTCTTCCAGCACCCAGGTGTCCTTGGTGCCGCCGCCCTGCGACGAGTTGACGACCAGCGAGCCTTCCTTCAGCGCCACGCGCGTCAGGCCGCCGGGCACCATCTGCACCTCCTTGCCCGACAGCACGAAGGGCCGCAGGTCGATGTGGCGCGGCGCGATGCCGCTCTCGACGAAGGTCGGGCAGGTGGACAGGCTGCAGCGTCGGCTGCGCGATGTAGTTGGCCGGGTTGGCCTTGACGCACGGCGCGGAAGTCGTCGATCTCGGCCTTGGTCGCCGCCGGGCCGACCAGCATGCCGTAGCCGCCGGCGCCGTGCACTTCCTTGACCACCAGCTCGGCCATGTGCGCCAGCACGTACTCCAGGTCCTCGGCGTCGCGGCACAGGTAGGTGGGCACGTTGTGCAGGATCGGCTTCTCGCCGAGGTAGAACTCGACCATCTTCGGCACGTAGGGATAGATGCTCTTGTCGTCGGCGATGCCGGTGCCGATGGCGTTGCTCAGCGTGATGTTGCCGGCGCGGTACGACGTCCAGCAGCCCGGCGCAGCCCAGCGTGCTGTCGGGGCGGAAGGCCTTGGGGTCGAGGAAGTCGTCGTCGACGCGGCGGTAGATCACGTCCACGCGCTTGGGGCCCTGCGTCGTGCGCATGTAGACGAAGCCGTCCTTGACGAACGAGGTCCTGGCCCTCGACCAGTTCCACGCCCATCTGCTGGGCCAGGAAGGCGTGCTCGAAGTAGGCGCTGTTGTACATGCCCGGGCGTCAGCACCACCACCGTGGGCTCGTTGACGCCGGCCGGCGCCACCGCGCGCAGCGTCTCCAGCAGCAGGTCGGGGTAGTGCGCCACCGGCGCCACGCGGTGCATGCTGAACAGCTCGGGGAACAGCCGCATCATCATCTTGCGGTTCTCCAGCATGTAGCTCACGCCGCTGGGCACGCGCAGGTTGTCTTCCAGCACGTAGTAGCTGCCGCTGCCGTCGGCGTTGCCGGCGCGCACGATGTCGATGCCGGCGATGTGCGAATAGACGTTGCCCGGCACGGCTACGCCCATCATCTCGGGGCGGAACTGGGCGTTGTTCAGCACCTGCTCGGCGGGCACGATGCCGGCCTTGAGGATCTCCTGGCCGTGGTAGACGTCGTGGATGAAGCGGTTGAGCGCCGTCACGCGCTGGCGCAGCCCGGCTTCCATGGCCGCCCACTCGTGGCCGGGGATGACGCGCGGGATGAGGTCGAAGGGGATCAGCCGCTCGGTGCCGGCGCCGTCTTCGTCCTTGGCGCCGTAGACGGCAAAGGTGATGCCGACGCGGCGGAAGATCATCTCCGCCTCGTCGCGCCGCGACCGCATGGTCTCCGGCGGCTGGCGTTCGAGCCAGCGTTCGTAGACGCGGTATTGCTCGCGCACCGCCCTGGTGGCGGTGTGCATCTCGTCGAAGGGCGCCTTCATGGTGTTTCAGCTTTCCTGTGAATTCACACTAGCAACTCGCGGGCCCGGTTCAGCGACCCGCGTGCGCACCGCCACGCTCAGCGTGTGGCTGCCGCCGCCGCCGCGGATGACGCCGCGCAGCGGCGTCACGTCGCCGTAGTCGCGCCCCACCGCCAGCCGCACGTGGCCGGTGCCGGGCACGAGGTCGTTGGTGGGGTCCAGGTCCAGCCAGCCGGCACCGCCGCCGTCCGCCGGCACGCCCGGCGTGCCCGGGCACCAGACCTGCACCCAGGCGTGCGAGGCGTCGGCACCCAGCATGGCCGCGCCGCCCTCGGGGGCCTGGGTCAGCAGGTAGCCGCTGACGTAACGCGCCGGCAGGCCCCACATGCGCAGCGCACCGGCCATCAGGTGGGCGAAGTCCTGGCACACGCCGCGCCGGTGCTCCACCACCTGTGCCAGCGGCGTGTCGATCTCGGTGCTGTCGCTGTCGTAGGCGAAGTCGGCGTGGATGCGGTGCATCAGCTCCAGCGCCGCCTCGGCCAGCGGCCGCCCCGGCGGCAGGCTGGGCGCGGCATAGTCGCGCAGCACCTCCAGCCGCGGCACGTAGGGCGAAGGCATGGCAAATTCGACCTCGGGCCGGAACGGCGCGCGCGCCACGTAGCGCAGGCTTTCGGCCACCGCGTCCCAGGCCGGCGAACGCGCCGGGCTGCAGGCCGGCGAAGCGCGGCTGCACGCGCACGCGGCTGCTGGCGCGCACGCGCAGCCGGTCGTGCGGCAGCATCAGGCTGAAGTGGCGCTGCGCATTGCCCAGCGCGTCGCGGCTGTCGCGGCGCTGCGCCGGCGCGGGCTCGATGTCGAGGTCGAAGGACAGCACCTGCTGGTGCGCGTCGTCCAGCGGCTGCAGGTGCGCCAGGTGGTGCGCCAGCGACACCGGCGCGGCGTAGTCGTAGCGCGTCTCGTGGACGATCTCCAGCACCATGGTCACAGCCGCTGATCGGTGCCGTGGGCGAGCGTGAAGTAGTGCTGGCCGACGCGGTCGGCCAGCGCCGCCGCGGCTGTCGGCCAGCCCTGCCGACAGGCCCTGCAGCTGGCCGGCGATGGCGGCGTCGTCGGCGCCGCGCAGCGCCTCCAGCGTGAGCCCGGCGCCTTCGGCCGGCAGCATCGCCAGCAGCGAGCGCCGCGTGGCCTCGTCGCCCGGCAGCTTGGCCAGTTCGGTGCGCAGCCGGCGCAGCACGCCGGCGAAGGCGCGCGGGTTGGCGCTGTCCAGCACCAGCAGGTCGGCCAGCGCCAGCAGGTCCTCGTGGCGCTGGTAGCGGGCGCGGAAGGTGATGACGCTGTCGAACAGCTCCAGCAGCAGTTCGATGCCGGCCGCGCTGCCCAGCGCCTTGGCCTGCAGGAAGGCGCCGCAGGCCGGTGGCCAGGCCGATCAGCCGCTCCAGCAGCCGGCCCACGGTGAGCAGCCGCCAGCCGTGGTCGCGCGTCATGCGGTCGGTCTGCGCGCCGGTCACGGCGGCCAGTTGCAGCGCCAGCCGGTCCAGCGCCGGCAGCACCTGCGCCAGGGCCGGCAGTTCGCCCGGCGGCGGTCTCCAGCGCCAGCGCGAAGCCCTCGCCCATGCGAGCGCATCAGCCCCCACTGCTCGGCCGACAGGCGCTCGCGCAAGGCCATCGACGCGCGCTCCAGCGCCGCCAGGTTGTAGGCGATGCTGGCGGCGCCCCTGGCGTGCTCGGCGTCGGCCAGGCCCGGCCAGCAGCGCGCGCTCGAACAGGTGCTGCGACTGCGCCAGCGTCGGCACGCCCACCGGCGCCAGCCCGCTGCGCACCGCCAGCGCCGACAGGGCCTGCATGCACCGGCGGCGGCGCATCGCCGTCGGCGCCGATCAGCAGCAGCGTGGCGCGCGCCAGCCGCACCAGCTGCTCGGTGCGCTCGGTGTAGCGGCCGAGCCAGAACAGGTTCTCGCCGGTGCGGCTGGACACCGGCTGGCGCCGCGCCAGGATGTCGTCCACCTGCAGCCGCTGCGGCAGCATCGAGAAGGTGTCCACGGCGCCGTCGGTCAGCACCCAGGTGTCGAGGCTGGTGCCGCCGCGCTGCATCGACACGCTGCCGTCTTCGCGCCGCGCCACGCGCGTCATGCCGCCCGGCAGCACGTGCCAGCGGCCGCCGCCGTCGGCGATGGCGTAGACACGCACCATCGCCGGGCGCGGCGTCACCACGCCGGAGCCCCAGATCGGTGCGCGCGAGAAGCGCAGGCGGCCCTGCACCGTCCAGGCGTCGGGGTCGGCTGCGATGGCGGCGTCTGCCGCCTCGTGGACCTGCGAGGTGCGGCCGCCGCGCGGGAAGGTGCTGCGCACGATCATGTCCGGCAGGTCGGGCGCCACGTCCTGCCAGGCCGCCGCCTCGCCGCACCACCAGGTGGGCAGCGACGGCAGGCGCAGGTTCTCGCCGGTCAGCCGGCGCGCGATGCCGGGCAGGAAGCCCTGCACCGCCGGCGTCTCCAGGAAGGCGCTGCCCAGCGCATTGGCCATCACCACGGTGCCGGCACGCGCCGCCTGCAGCAGGCCGGGCACGCCCAGCGCCGAGTCGGGGCGCAGTTCGAGCGGGTCGCACCAGTCGTCGTCGAGCCGGCGCAGCACGCCGTGCACCGGCTCCAGGCCTTCGACCGTCTTCAGGAACAGGCGCTCGCCGCGCACCGTGAGGTCGCCGCCTTCGACCAGCGGCAGGCCGAGGTAGCGCGCCAGGTAGGCGTGCTCGAAATAGGTCTCGCTGTAGGGCCCGGGCGTGAGCAGCACGATGCGCGGCGCGGCGCCGCCGGCCACCGCGCGCGCCGTCTGCTCCAGCGTGTCGAGCAGCCGCCGGTAGGAGCTGGCGATGTGCTGCACCTGCAGGTCGCGGAAGGCCTCGGGGAACTGGCGCGAGATGACGAGCCGGTTGTGCATCACGTAGCCCAGGCCCGACGGCCCCTGCGTGCGCTGCGCCACCAGCCACCAGCGGCCGTCGGGTCCGCGCGCGATGTCGAAGGCGGCGATGAACAGGCGCAGCCCGCCCGGCGGCTGCACGCCGATCATCGGCCGCAGCCAGCCCGGGTGGCGCAGCAGCAGCGCCGGCGGCAGCAGGCCCTTCGTGCAGCAGGCGCTGCGGGCCGTAGAGGTCGGCCAGCATGCGCTCCAGCAGTTCGGCGCGCTGCGTGACGCCGGCTTCGATGGCCGCCCACTCGGCCGGCTCGATGAGCAGCGGCAGCAGCTCCAGCGACCACGGCCGGCTGGCCACGCCCGGCGTCGCTGAAGACGTTGTGCGTGACGCCGTCGAGCCGGATGCGCTGCGCCACCTGGCCGACGCGGCGGTCCAGGTCCTCGGCCGCGCTCGACCCCGGCCGGCCGGCGGCGGCAGCGCCTGGGCAAAGCGCTGCCAGGCCGGGCGCAGCGCGCCGGCGGCGTCGCGCAGTTCGTCCCACACGCCGGGCTCGGCCGGCAGCGCGCGGCCGGCCAGCGTGTGCGCCGCCGCGCACTCGGGCGCGACGGCGGGGTCGAAGGGCAGCGGGCTCTGCGTGGGCACGTGGCGTCAGCGCGTCAGGGGCGGCGCAGGTCGATCGTGAACGGGAACTCGCGGCTCGGCGCCGCGGGCGCCACCTCCATCGTGCCCGGCGTGTGGCCGAAGCGGAAGAAGCGCGCCAGGCGGCGGCTCTCGGCGGTGTAGGCGTTGACGGGGAAGTCGTCGTAGCTGCGCCCGCCCGGGTGCGCCACGTGGTAGCGGCAGCCGCCGATGGAGCGCTGCAGCCAGCGGTCGACGATGTCGAAGGTCAGCGGCGCGTGCGACGGCAATCGTCGGGTGCAGCGCCGACGGCGGCGCCCAGGCGCGGTAGCGCACGCCGCAGACGAATTCGCCGACGCGGCCGGTGGGCTGCAGCGGCACGGCGCGGCCGTTGACGGTGATGACGTGGCGGTTGTCGTTGAGGCCCGTGAGCTTGAGCTCCAGCCGCTCCAGCGACGAATCGACGTAGCGCACGGTGCCGCCCGGCGCGCCCTCCTCGCCCATCACGTGCCAGGGCTCCAGCGCCGTGCGCAGCGTCATGCCGATGCCCAGCGTGGCCACTTCGCCGATGAGCGGGAAGCGGAATTCGAAGTGCGGCGCGAACCAGGCGCTGTCGAAGGCGAAGCCGGCGGCGCGCAGCTCGGCCATCACGTCGTCGAAGTCCATCTGCACGAAGGTCGGCAGCAGGAAGCGGTCGTGCAGCCCGGTGTCCCAGCGCGTCAGCCGCGTGCTGCCGCGGCCGCGTGTAGGGCTCGCGCCAGAACCAGGCCACCAGCGCGCGCAGCAGCAGCTGCTGCGCCAGGCTCATGCGCGCGTGCGGCGGCATCTCGAAGGCGCGCAGCTCCAGCAGGCCCAGGCGGCCGGTGGGGCCGTCGGGCGAATAGAGCTTGTCGATGCAGAACTCGCTGCGGTGCGTGTTGCCGGTGACGTCGATCAGCAGGTTGCGCAGCGAGCGGTCGACCACCCACGGCGCGCACCTGGCCGCCCTGGGCTGCAGCTGGCGCTCCAGTTCCTGCAGCGCGATCTCGACCTCGTAGACCTGGTCGTTGCGCGCCTCGTCGATGCGCGGCGCCTGGCTGGTGGGGCCGATGAACAGGCCGCTGAACAGGTAGCTCAGCGAGGGGTGGTTGTGCCAGTAGGTGAGCAGGCTGGCCAGCAGGTCGGGCCGGCGCAGGAAGGGGCTGTCGGCCGGCGTGGCGCCGCCGAGCACGAAGTGGTTGCCGCCGCCGGTGCCGGTGTGGCGGCCGTCGAGCATGAATTTCTCGGTGGACAGCCGCGTGCGGTGCGCCGCGTCGTAGAGGAATTCGGTGTGGTCGAGCAGTTCGGCCCAGTCCTTGGCCGGGTGGATGTTGACTTCGATGACGCCGGGGTCGGGCGTCACGGCCAGCGTCTTCAGGCGCGGGTCGCGCGGCGGCGGGTAGCCTTCGAGCACGATCTTCACGCCCTGCTCGACGCGCCGTGGCCTCGACCGCGGCCACCAGTTCCAGGTAGTCCTCCAGGTGCTGCAGCGGCGGCATGAAGACATACATGACGCCGCTCTTGCCGCCATGCTCGCGCCTCGGCCTTGGGGCCGTTGGCGCGCTGCGGGTCGCGCACTTCCACGCACAGCGCGGTGCGCGTGATCCAGCCGGCGGATTCGTGGCGTCGCGGCAAGGCGTCCGGGTCCTGCGGTGCGCGACCGGGCGACCGGGAGGGCTGCGGCACCGAGGCCGCCGGCCGGCCACGGCCCGACGCCCGGCCCGCTGCCGCCCCAGGACGCCCTCTTCCGGCGCGGCCTGGCCCTGCAGCGCCACCGCGCCGCCCTCGGCAAAGCCCTGGCCGGCACGGTGCGCGTCGTAGCCGCGCGTCTGCGAGCGCAACTGCGCCGCGCTGGGCAAGCGGCGAGCGCGCGGCAAACGGGTCCTGCGCGATCAGCGGCTGCTGGTCCTCGGCCTTGGCCCAGGGCAGCGAATCCAGCGGCAGCCGGTAGCCCATCGGCGAATCGCCGGGGAACAGGTACAGCCGGTCGTCGCGCACGAACCAGGCGCCGGTGATCCAGGCCGGCCCGGCCGTGCCCGTGACCCACTCCTTGCGCAGCGGCAGCACGTAGCCGACGACGCTGTCCAGCCCCTGCTGGTAGATGCGGCGCAGGCGCTGGCGCTCCATCTCGTCGTCCAGCCGCGAGTCGAAGGGGTCCACGTTCACCGGCAGCCGGCGCTCGCGCCAGAGGTAGTAGAAGGTGTCCTCGTAGCCCGGGTGCACGTATTTCGGGTCCAGGCCCAGGCGCTGCGTGAGCGCGCCGATGAAGGCCTGCGCGTCGGCGGTGGTGTAGCGGTGGATGTCGCGCTCGTCGGCGAAGAGCGACGGGTCGTGCCAGCAGGGCTGGCCGTCGGCGCGCCAGCAGATCGACAGCGCCCAGCGCGGCAGCTGCTCGCCCGGGTACCACTTGCCCTGGCCGAAGTGCAGGAAGCCGCCCTGCCCGTATTTGTCCAGCAGCCGGTGCACGAGTTCGGTGGCGAAGCCGCGCTTGGTGGGGCCCAGCGCGTCGGTGTTCCACTCGGCGCCGTCGCGGTCGTCGACCGAGACGAAGGTGGGCTCGCCGCCCATCGTCAGGCGCACGTCCTGGCGCGCGAGCTGGCCGTCCACCGCATGGCCGAGCGCCACGATGTCCTGCCACTGGTCGTCGGTGTAGGGCAGCGTGACGCGCGGCGACTCGTAGATGCGCGTGACCTGCCATGTGGTGCGAGAACGTGACCTCGCACTCGTCGACCGCGCCGCTGACCGGCGCCGCGGTGGACGGCTCGGGCGTGCAGGCCACCGGGATGTGGCCCTCGCCGGCCATCAGCCCGGAGGTGGGGTCCAGGCCGATCCAGCCGGCGCCGGGCAGGTAGACCTCGCACCAGGCGTGCAGGTCGGTGAAGTCGACCTCGGCGCCCGAGGGGCCGTCGAGCGACTTCACGTCGGGCTTGAGCTGGATCAGGTAGCCGGAGACGAAGCGCGCCGCCAGCCCCAGGTGGCGCAGCAGCCTGCACCAGCAGCCAGCCGGTGTCGCGGCACGAGCCGGCTGCCGGTGGTCAGCGTGACCTCGGGCGTCTGCACGCCGGGCTCCATGCGGATCAGGTAGCGGATCTCGCGCTGCAGGCGCTGGTTGAGGCCGACCAGGAAGTCGATCGTGCGCAGCGGCTTCGCGCGAGATGCTGTCGACGAAGGCCTTGAAGCGCGGCGTCAGCGTCGCCCTTGGCCAGGTAGGGCGCCAGGTCGTGCGCGAGTCTCGGGCGCGTAGCGCGAACGGGAAGGTCTCGGCCTCGGGCTCGAGGAAGAAGTCGAACGGGTTGTAGACCGACATCTCGGCCACCAGGTCGACGGTGACCTTGAACTCGGTGCGTCTGCTCGGGGAACACCAGCCGCGCCAGGTGGTTGGCGAACGGGTCCTGCTGCCAGTTGATGAAGTGCTCGCGCCGGCTCGATGCGCAGCGAATAGCTGAGGATGGGCGTGCGGCAGTGCGGCGCCGGCCGCAGGCGCACGACCTGCGGCGACAGCGCCGACGCGGCGGTCGTAGCGGTAGTGCGTGACGTGGTTCAGCGCGACATGGATGGACACGGCGAAAAGCCTCCTGGGCAGATGGGGCCGGACCGGGCAGGCCAGGCAACCCGGTGGCCCTTGCAAGTGGCGGGCCACGGTGCGTGGCGGGCGTCGGGCGGGCCTGGATCGGGCTCGGGTCGAGCGGACCGGCTCGATCACGGATGGCTGCGCTGCCGCCGGCCCTGGATGATGCCAGTAACGCCGCGCCGTCTGGCGCTCGCAGCGCGGCGCGCCGGCGGCCGGCAGCGTCCAGGCGCCGCAGGTGTCGCTGCGCACGAACGGGATGCCGCGCTCGCGATAGCGCGCCTGCACGGCCGGCGCCGGGTGGCCGAAGCGGCTGCGGTAGGCCGCCTGCACCACCGCCACGCGCGGCTGCACGGCGTCGACGAATGGCGGCGTCGACGACGTGCGGCTGCCGTGGTGCGGCACCAGCAGCATGTCGGCGCGCAGCCGCTGGCCGTCGCGCTGCACCAGCGCGGCCTCCTGCGCGGCTTCGATGTCGCCGGTGAGCAGCGCGCTGCCGCCGGCGCCCTGCACGCGCAGCACGCAGCTCAGGGCGTTGGGCCTGTCGCCGCCGCTCGTGGTCGGCCGCGCAGCGGGTGCAGCACCTCGAAGCGCACGCCGTCCCAGACCCAGGCCTGGCCGGCGTCGCAGCGCCGGTGCGGCAGGCCGCGCGCCAGCAGCGGGTGGTCGGCGGCCAGCGAACTGGACATCGCCGTCACCGGCACCGCGGCCAGCAGCGACGCGGCGCCGCCCACGTGGTCGGTGTCGCGGTGGCTGAGCATCAGCAGGTCGATGCGGCGCTCGCCGCGCGCGCGCAGCAGCGGCAGCAGCACGCGGCCGGCGGCGTCGGCCTCGGGCGAATAGCGCGGGCCGGCGTCGTAGAGCAGCAGGTGCTGCCGCGTGCGCACCAGCACCGCGGTGCCCTGGCCGATGTCGGCCGCGACCAGCTCGAACTGGCCCTCGGCGGGCCGCTCGACCGGCGGCCACAGCAGCGGCAGCATCAGCGGCACGCGCCAGCGCGCGCAGCCGCCAGGGCAGCGGCAGCACCGCGAGCGCACCGGCCAGCAGGCCGGCCGCCACCGCCCAGGGCGGCGCGGCCGCGGCCGTCCACACCGCCAGCGGCCACGACGGCCAGCACCTGCAGCACGGCCGTCAAGCCCTGCACCAGCGCGCCGGCCAGGCCCCACAGCGGCGGCAGCAGCACGCCCAGCAGCGCCAGCGGCGTGATCAGCAGCGTGACCAGCGGGATCGCCACCAGGTTGGCCACGAAGCCCACCAGCGACACCTGCTGGAAGAAGAGCATCGTCAGCGGCGCCAGGCCGACCGTGGCCACGACCTGCGTGCGCAGGCCGCCGCGCACGGCACGCCAGAGACGATCGCGCCAGGCGTGCCCGGCGGCGCCGCGGGGCGCGGACGCATGCGCCGGCTCCGAAGCCACCAGCAGGCCCACCGCCACGAAGGACAGCCAGAACCCCGGCTGCAGCAGCGCCCAGGGGTCGACCAGCGCCACCGCCAGCGCGGCCGCCAGCAGCACCAGCCGGCAGCGGCCAGCGCAGGCCGCAGGCTGCGCAGCAGCACGACGACGGCGATCATGCCCACCGTGCGCTGCGCCGGCACGCCCCAGCCGGCCAGCAGCGCATAGCGCCGCCGCGCCGGCCAGCCCGGCCCAGCGCGCCGCCAGCGGCGCCGGGACAGGCCAGCATGCCGCGCGGCCACAGCCGCCACAGCCGCGCGACGAGGCCGCCGACGAGCCAGGCGAACATCGTCACGTGCAGGCCGGAGATCGCACATCAGGTGCGCCACGCCGGTGATGCGGAACAGGTCCCAGTCGTCGCGCTCGATGGCGGCCTGGTCGCCCACCGCCAGCGCCGCCAGCACGCCGGCCGCCGCGGCGTCGGGCACGTGGCGGTAGATGGCGTCGCGCAGGTCCTGGCGCAGGCGCTCGACCGGGTGGCCGGCGCGCTCGGCCAGCTTCTCGGCCACCGCGCCGGGCACCGAGCGCACCGTGCCGCCGGCGCGCAGGCCCTGCTCGAACAGCCACAGCTCGAGGTCGAAGCCGTGCGGGTTGAGCGCGCCGTGCGGCTGCCGCAGCCGCACCGTGAAGCGCCAGCGCTGGCCGGCGCGCAGGTCGGCCGCCGGGCCGGCGAGCAGCGCGCCGTCGTCGACGCCGCGGTACCAGCCCAGCGACAGGCGCCGCGGCACCGTCACCGGCGCGCCCAGCCGCTGCGCCGATTCGACGTCGAAGACGAAGCGGGTGCCGATCAGGCTCGGCCGCGGCAGCGCCGGGACGACGCCGGTCACCACCAGGTCCTGGCCTTCCAGCGCCGGCGGCAAGCGCGTCGGCCAGGCGCCAGGCGGCGCGGCCGCTGGTGGCGGCGAAGGCCAGCGCGGCCGCGGCCAGCGCCAGCACCAGCGCGCCGGCCCAGGTGCGGCGCCGGCGCCAGGCCGCCGCCACGGCGGCGGTCGCGGCCAGCAGCCAGCGCGGCCAGCGGCGCTGCTCCCCACAGCGCGGCCTGCTGCAACTGCCACGCCGTGCCAGCCGAGCCAGGCCGAGCGCCAGCAGCAGCCCGAGCGTCGCGGGCCCGACCTGTACTCCCATGGCCGCAGTGTAGGATGCCGCCCGAGCTTTCGAGGACCCCCCGTCATGACCGTCAAGGACCGCCTGCAAGCCCTGGGCATCGCGCTGCCGCCGGTGGCCGTGCCGGCCGCCGCCTACGTGCCTTTCGTGCGCAGCGGCAAGCTCGTCTTCATCTCCGGCCACATCGCGAAGAAGGACGGCAAGCCCTGGGTCGGCCAGCTCGGCCTGACCATGGCCACCGAGGAAGGCCGCGCCGCCGCGCGCGCCGTCGCCGTCGACCTGCTGGGCACGCTGCAGGCCGCCGCCGGCGACCTGGCGCGCGTCGAGCGCATCGTCAAGGTGCTGAGCCTGGTCAACAGCGCCCCCACCTACACCGAACACCACCTGGTGACCAACGGCTGCAGCGAACTGATGGTGGAAGTCTTCGGCCCCGAGATCGGTGCCCACGCGCGCAGCGCCTTCGGCGTGGCGCAGTTGCCGATGGGCGCCTGCGTCGAGATCGAACTGATCGCCGAACTGGAATGAGAGCCATCGCCAGCAGCGCCCGCCTGCACACCGCCGGCATCGTCGTGCCGCTGGCCGCGGTGGGCACGGCGCTTGGTGACCCAGCATGTCTTCCAGATGCAGCCCTGCGCCTGGTGCGTGCTGCAGCGGCTGATCTTCGTGACCATCGCCGCGGTGGCGCTGCTCGGCCTGGTCGGGCTGCAACTGAGGCTGGTCATCCTCAGCCGCGCTCGGCGGCCGCGCTGATGGCCCTGCTGGCCTTGGGCGGCGTGTCGGCGGCCTTGTGGCAGCACTTCGTCGCGGCGGCCAGCGTGTCGTGCAACCTGACGCTGGCCGACCGCATCGTCAGCGGCGTCGGCGTCGACGCGCTGTGGCCCGCAGGTCTTTGCCGCCTATGCCAGTTGCGCCGATGCGGCCGCGAAGCTGCTGGGCGTGCCCTACGAGTTCTACAGCCTGACGCTGTTCGTCGTGCTCGGCGCACTCGCGGTGGTGCTGCTGCGGCGACGCCGCGGCTGAACGGCATCCGCCGGCAGGCGCGCCGGCCCCGCGCGATCAGCGCAGACCGGCGTTGATGCTCGCCAACGTGCCCGCACCCGGGCACAGTTCGGCTTCGCCGAGCCGGTTCAGCGGCAACGGCACCGTGTGCAGCGCGGCATGCAGGTCGGCCGCCTGCGGCTCCACGTACAGCAAGCCGGTGGCGATCTCGCCCGCCCCCTGCATGGCGAGCATCTGGGTCAGCGCGGCGATGCGGTCGGTGGGGTCGTAAGCGGCATGCAGCTTGCGCAGCCGCATCAGGCTGCCGTCGGGCTGCGGCAGCTCGAGCACTTCGCCGGCGGCCGGCTCGGCGGTGATCGCGGGCGCGAGGTCGATGAAATCGATGCGGTTGACGGCCTCGTTGTGCTCGCGCACCTGGTCGTAGCTGCGCGTGCTGCCGGCGTGGTTGTTGAAGGCGACGCAGGGGCTGATGACGTCGATGAAGGCGGCGCCGCCGTGTCGCATGGCGCCCTTGATCAGCGGCACCAGCTGCGCCTTGTCGCCCGAGAAGCCGCGCGCGACGTAGGTGGCGCCGAGCTGCAGCGCCAGGCCCACCAGGTCGACCGGCGAGTCGGCGTTGACGACGCCCTTCTTGCTCTTGCTGCCGCGGTCGGCGGTGGCCGAGAACTGGCCCTTGGTGAGGCCGTAGACGCCGTTGTTCTCGACGATGTAGACCATGCGCACGCCGCGCCGCACCGAATGCGCGAACTGGCCGAGGCCGATCGACGCCGAATCGCCGTCGCCGCTGATGCCCAGGTAGAGCAGGTCGCGGTTGGCCAGGTTGGCGCCGGTCAGCACGCTGGGCATGCGGCCGTGCACGGTGTTGAAGCCGTGGCTGGCACCCAGGAAGTAGTCGGGCGTCTTGCTGCTGCAGCCGATGCCGCTGAGCTTGGCGACGCGGTGCGGCTCGATGTCGAGCTCCCAGCAGGCCTGCACGATGGCCGCCGACACCGAGTCGTGCCCGCAGCCGGCGCACAGCGTGCTGACCTTGCCTTCGTAGTCGCGCCGCGTGTAGCCGACGGCGTTCTTCGTCAGCGTCGGGTGGTGCAGCCGGGGTTTGGCGATAAAAGTCAACGGACTCTCTCCTTGCGCGGCGTCACGGCCAGCACGTGCACCTGGCGCGTGATCGCCTGGGCGATGAAGCGCGCCGTGATCGGCGTGCCGTCGTAGTGCAGCACCGGCGTCAGCGCGGCGGGGTCCAGTTCGAGCTCGTTGATGAGCAGCGTGCGCATCTGCGCATCGCGGTTCTGCTCGACGACGAAGACGTGGGCGTGCGCCTCGATGAACGCCGCCACGCTGGGCGCGAAGGGATAGGCGCGCAGCCGCATCGCGTCGAGGTGGATGTCCGCCTGCGCCAGCGCCTCCAGCGCCTCGTCCATGGCCGGCGCGGTGGAGCCGAAATACAGCACCCCCAGGCGCGAGCGCTTGGCCGCCGCGCGCACTTCGGGCGCCGGCACCAGCGCCGCCGCGGTGGCGAATTTCTTCAGCAGGCGCTGCACGTTGTACAGGTAGTCGGGCCCGGCCTCGGAGTAGCGCGCGTAGGGGTCGCGCGTCGTGCCGCGCGTGAAATAGGCGCCCAGGCTCGGGTGCGTGCCGGGCAGCGTGCGCCAGGGGATGCCGTCGCCGTCGACGTCCTTGTAGCGGCCGAAGTCGCGGCCGGCTTCCAGTTCCTCGGCGCTCATCACCTTGCCGCGGTCGTAGCGGCGCGCGTCGTCCCAGTGGAAGGGTGCGCTCAGGCGCTGGTTCATGCCGATGTCGAGGTCGGTCATCACGAACACCGGCGTCTGCAGGCGGTCGGCCAGGTCCAGCGCCGCGGCCGCGAATTCGAAGCATTCGGCCGGGTCCTGCGGCAGCAGCATCACGTGCTTGGTGTCGCCGTGCGAGGCGTAGGCGGTGCTCAGCAGGTCGGCCTGCTGCGTGCGCGTGGGCATGCCGGTGGAAGGCCCGCCGCGCTGCACGTTGATGATGGTCACCGGGATCTCGGCAAAGTAGGCCAGGCCGATGAATTCCGTCATCAGCGACACGCCCGGCCCGGAGGTCGCGGTGAAGGCGCGGGCGCCGTTCCAGCCCGCGCCCACCACCATGCCGATGGAGGCGATCTCGTCCTCGGCCTGCACGATGGCGTAACGCGCCTCGCCGGTGACCGGGTCGTGGCGCAGCTTCTTGCAGTAGCTCTGGAAGGCCTCGGCCACCGACGACGACGGCGTGATCGGGTACCAGGCGCAGACCGTGGCGCCGCCATACACGCAGCCCAGCGCCGCGGCGGTGTTGCCGTCGACGAAGATGCGTTCGCCCACCGTGTCGGCGCGGCGCACGCGCAGGCCGATCGGCGGCTTGAGGTGCTCGCGCGCGAAGCTGGCACCGGCGTGCAGCGCGCGCACGTTCGATTCGAGCAGCCGCTCCTTGCCGCGGTACTGCTCGGTGAACAGGCCCTCGATGACCGCGGTGTCCACCTCCATCAGCACCGCCAGCGCGCCCAGCACCATGATGTTCTTGAACAGCGTGCGCTGGCGCGGGTCTTCGTAGGTGGCGTTGCAGATCGCGGTGACCGGCATGCCGATCACCGTGATGTCGTCGCGGAAGGCCGACGGCGGCAGCGGCCGCGTGCTGTCGTAGAACAGGTAGCCGCCGGATTCGATCTCGGCCACGTCCTGGTCCCAGGTCTGCGGGTTCATCGCCACCATCATGTCGATGCCGCCGCGGCGGCCGAGCCAGCCGCGCTCGCTGACGCGCACCTCGTACCAGGTCGGCAGGCCCTGGATATTGCTGGGGAAGATGTTGCGCGGGCTCACCGCCACGCCCAGGCGCAGGATGGCCTTGGCGAACAGCTCGTTGGCCGACGCCGAGCCCGAGCCGTTGACGTTGGCGAATTTGACGACGAAGTCGTTGACGGATTCGATGCGCTTCATGCCCCGGCTCCCACGCGGCGCTGCCGCGGCATGCTGTCGCGGCAGGCCGGGCCCGCCTTGGTGGTGTTGAAGAGGAACTTCTGCATGTCCCACGCCCCGGTGGGGCAGCGCTCGGCGCACAGGCCGCAGTGCAGGCAGACGTCTTCGTCCTTGACCATCACCCGGTGCGTCTTCAGCGGCCCGCTCACGTACAGGGCCTGCTCGGGGTCGGTGGCGGGCGCCTTCAGCCGCGTGCGCAGGTCCGCCTCTTCGCCGTTGTCGGTGAAGGTGATGCAGTCCATCGGGCAGATGTCGACGCAGGCGTCGCACTCGATGCACAGCTTGTCGGCAAACACCGTCTGCACGTCGCAATTCAGGCAGCGCTCGGCCTCCTTGAAGGCGGTGGCGGCGTCGAAGCCCAGTTCGACCTCGACCTGGATGCTGGCCAGCGCCTTCTCGGCCGCGGCCCACGGCACCTTGTAGCGCGTGTCGTCGGAAGGCGCGTTGTGGTAGCTCCACTCGTGGATGCCCATCTTCTGCGACAGCAGGTTCACGTGCGGCGGCGGGCGCTGCTGCACGTCCTCGCCGTGCAGCAGGCGGTCGATCGACACCGCGGCCTCGTGGCCGTGCGCCACCGCGGTGATGATGTTCTTGGGGCCGAAGGCGGCGTCGCCGCCGAAGAAGACGTGCGGCAGGCTGGACTGCAGCGTCACGGCGTCGAGCACCGGCATGCCCGCGGCGTCGAATTCGACGCCGCAGTCGCGCTCGATCCAGGGGAAGGCGTTCTCCTGCCCCACCGCCACCAGCACTTCGTCGCACTCGAACACCACCTCGGGCTCGCCCGTGGGCACCAGGCGGCGCCGACCCTTGTCGTCGAACACCGGCTGCACGATCTCGAAGCGCATGCCGACCAGCCGCCCGCCTTCGTGCAGGTAGGCCTTGGGCACGTGGCAGTTGATGATCGGGATGCCCTCGTGCTGGGCGTCTTCCTTCTCCCACGGCGAGGCCTTCATCTCGTCGAAGCCCGAGCGCACGATGACCTTCACGTCGTCGGCCCCCAGCCGGCGCGCCGAACGGCAGCAGTCCATGGCCGTGTTGCCGCCGCCGAGCACGATGACGCGCTTCTGGACCGCCGTGACATGGCCGAAGGACACCGACGCCAGCCAGTCGATGCCGACGTGGATGGCGTCGGCCGCCTCCCAGCGGCCCGGCAGGTCCAGGTCGCGCCCGCGCGGTGCGCCGCAACCCACGAAGACGGCGTCCCAGGGTTCGGCCAGCAGCGAGCGCATCGACTCGATGCGCTGGCCGCCGCGGAATTCGACGCCCAGGCCGAGGATGTGGCCGACCTCTTCGTTGATGACGCGCTCGGGCAGCCGGAAGCGCGGGATCTGGCTCCACATGAAGCCGCCCGCCTTGGCCTCGCCGTCGAACACCGTGACGTGGTGGCCCTGCACGGCGAGGTCGCGCGCCACCGTCAACGAGGCCGGCCCGGCGCCGACGCAGGCCACCTTCTTGCCGGTGGGTGCCGCCGGCCGCGGGATCATCGCGCGCACCTCGCCGCCCTTCAGGTCGGCCGCCACGCGTTTCAGGCGGCAGATCGCCACCGGCTCCGGCTTCTCCGTATTCTTTTCCTCGACGCGGCCGCGCCGGCACGCCGGCTCGCACGGCCGGTCGCAGGTGCGCCCCAGGATGCCGGGGAAGACGTTGCTGTACCAGTTGACCATGTAGGCGTCGTCGTAGCGACCCTGCGCGATCAGCCGGATGTATTCGGGGACGGGGGTGTGCGCGGGGCACGCCCATTGGCAGTCGACGACCTTGTGAAAGTAGGACGGGTCGTTCAGATCGGTGGGCCGCACGCGTTGTCTCCAGGCGGGGCGCCGGCTCGGCACGCGAAGCCGCGTGCCGGTGGGCCCTTTCGATGTGCGCGGCAGTCTACCCTCGTCGTCGGCCGGCGCACCCCCGGGCTTGCAGCACCCTGCGGCCAGTGGTGCCAGCTATGCCGCAGAAAGCTGCAACGCCTTGACGAAGCGCGTCCACCTTGCGTCCCTTGCGGGCCCGGCGCCCGACGTACTGGGCCAGCGCGGCGCCCTTGAGCTCTTCCTGCCGCGGCTTGGCGCCGCGCCCGGTGCCGGCCACCCACAAGCGGTCGGCCAGCGTGGCCACGGCGACCAGCGGCGTCTTGGCGTCGACGTCCATCAGCGTCAGCCCCTTGCCGCCGTTGGCCTGCAGCTTGAGTTCGTCGAGCGGGAACACCAGCAGCCGGCCGTCCTGCGCCAGGCACGCCACCTGGGTGTGCGCCGGCGCCGCGACCACCGGCGGCAGCAGGCGGCAGCCGTCGTCGAGCGTCAGGAAACTCTTGCCGCCGCGGTTGCGGCCCACCATGTCGCCGGCCTGGGCCAGCAGGCCGAAGCCGCCGCTGTTGGCCAGCAGCAGCCGGGTCGAGGCGGCGCCGGCAAAGCAATGCGCCACCTGGGTGCCGGGTTCGAGGTCGATCAGCGTCGTGATCGGCACGCCGTCGCCGCGGCCGCCGGGCAGCACCGACGACGGCCACGCTGTAGACCCGGCCGCTGCCCTTGGCGGGCGTGCCGAAGACGAGCAGCGTGTCCACCGAGCGGCAGGCGAAGGTGCCGTAGAGCGCATCGCCCGGCTTGAAGGCCAGCGTCGCGGCGTCGACCTCGTGGCCCTTGAGCGCGCGCACCCAGCCCTTGGCGCTGACGACCACCGTCACCGGCTCGTCGACCACCTTGACCTCGGCCAGCACCTTCTTCTCTTCCTGCACCAGCGTGCGGCGGGCGTCGCCATGGGCTTTGGCATCGGCCTCGATCTCACGCACGACGACGCGCTTCAGCGCCGCCGGGCTGCCCAGGATCTCTTCGAGCTTGCCCTGCTGGTCACGCTGCTCCTTCAGTTCCTGCTCGATGCGGATGGCCTCCAGCCGCGCGAGCTGGCGCAGCCGGATCTCCAGGATGTCCTCGGCCTGGCGGTCGCTGAGCCTGAAGCGCTCGATCAGCGCCGCCTTGGGCTCGTCGGCGTTGCGGATGATGCGGATCACCTCGTCGATATTCAGCAGCACCAGCTGCCGGCCCTCGAGCACGTGGATGCGGTCGAGCACCTTGTCCAGCCGGTGCTGCGTGCGCCGCTGCACGGTGGCGAGGCGGAACTCGATCCACTCGGCCAGCATCTGGCGCAGGCTCTTCGGCGTCGGCCGGCCGTCGCGCCCGACCATCGTCAGGTTGACGGGGGTGCTGCTCTCCAGGCTGGTGTGCGCCAGCAGCGTGTGGATCAGCTCGGCCTGCTCCACGGTGCGGCTCTTGGGCTCGATCACCAGGCGCACCGGCGCGTCCTTGTTCGATTCGTCGCGCACCGCATCCAGCACCGCCAGCACGGCGGCCTTGAGCTGCACCTGGTCCTGGCTCAGCGCCTTCTTGCCGGCCTTGACCTTGGGGTTGGTCAGCTCCTCGATCTCTTCCAGCACCTTCTGCGTGCTGGTGCCCGGCGGCAGCTCGTTCACCACCAGCTGCCACTGGCCGCGCGCCAGGTCCTCGATGACCCAGCGCGCGCGCACCTTCAGGCTGCCGCGGCCGGTGCGGTAGGCCTCGCGGATGTCGGCCGCGGCGCTGATGATCTGGCCGCCGCCGGGGAAGTCGGGCGCCGGCAGCAGGGCGAACAGTTCGTCGTCGCTCAGTTCGCCATGCTTCGTGTCGTGCTTCAGCAGCGCCACCGTGGCCGCCGCCACCTCGCGCAGGTTGTGGCTGGGGATCTCGGTGGCCAGGCCCACGGCGATGCCGCTGGCGCCGTTGAGCAGCACGAAGGGCAGCCGCGCCGGCAACTGCTTCGGTTCTTCGGTGCTGCCGTCGTAGTTGGGCTGGAAGTCGACCGTGCCTTCGTCGATCTCGTCGAGCATCAGGCGCGCGATCGGCGCCAGCCGCGCTTCGGTGTAGCGCATGGCCGCGGCGCCGTCGCCGTCGCGGCTGCCGAAATTGCCCTGGCCGTCGACCAGCGGGTAGCGCTGGCTGAAGCCCTGCGCCATGCGCACCAGCGCGTCGTAGGCGGCGGTGTCGCCGTGCGGGTGGTAGCGGCCGAGCACGTCGCCGACCACGCGCGCGCTCTTCACCGGCTTGGCGCCGCCGGCGCCGCTGTAGGCCAGGCCCATGCGGAACATCGAATACAGGATGCGCCGCTGCACCGGCTTGTTGCCGTCGCAGACGTCGGGCAGCGCGCGGCCCTTGACGACGCTGAGCGCGTATTCGAGGTAGGCCCGCTGGGCGTAGTCGGCCAGCGGCAGGGTGTCGGCGGGGTCGGCCGGCGGGGGATCGAAGAGGTCGTTCATGGGGTGCGGGATGCGCGCCGCGGCAGCCGCCGCGCGAAAGAGGAAGTCGGGCCGCGTCAGACGACGGTGACCAGCGGCGAATAGCGCGCCAGCGTGGCGTCGTGGGTCAGCAGGTGCATCGGTTCGCTGATGGCCTGCGCCACCAGCATGCGGTCGAACGGGTCGCCGTGCAGGCGCGGCAACCCGCGCAAGGCCGCAGCATGGTCCCAGGTCATCGGCAGTTGCAGCATGGCCGTTTCCCGCAGCCGCCTGTCCAGCAGGTCCATGTCGACCTTCAGCTTGCCCAGGCCGGCCTTGATGGAGGCCTCCCAGATCGACACGCTGCTGACATAGACCTGGTCGGCGCCGTCGATGAGCCGGCGCGCCTGCAGGACCGAGCTGCGCGGAGCCCTGCATCACCCACAACACGATGTGCGTGTCCAGCAGCAGCCTCACGGTTCGATCGGGCCTTCCCACAAGGCCAGTTCTTCTTCGGACATCGGGGCGTCGAAATCGTCGGCGATCTCGATCTGACCCTTCAGCAGACCGAAAATGATCTTGCGCTTGGGCTCGGCATCCAGCGGCACCAGCTTGGCCATGGGCGTGCCCGCCTTGGCGATGATCACCGTGGCGCCGGCGTGCGCCTGCTCCACCAGCTCCGACAGCCGGGTCTTGGCTTCATAGATATTGACCTGCACGCTGCGCTCCAAATTGACCAATGTTGGTCAATGGAGATCTTACCGCAGGGCGCTCATCGTCGGGGGCGCGGCCGACCTCGAGCTGGTGCTCGCCAGCGACCGTCACCTCGACATCGTCACCTTCCTTCAGCCCCAGCACCTCCACCACCGCCGCCGGCAGCCGGATGGCCAGGCTGTTGCCCCACTTGGAAACTTGCACGTGGCCTCCGATCGCTTGGATATACACGTTGAAATTGTATATCCAACGATGGCCGCTGCAGCCATTGCGTCAGGCCGCCTCTTCCAGCCCCAGCGCCCGCCGCGCCTGGTATTCGCGGTCGAGCATGCTCATCACCACCAGGCTGTCGTAGCCGTCGGCGGCGTCGCCGGTGATGCGCACGCTCTCGCGCAGCCGGCCTTCCTCGACGAAGCCCTCGCTGGCATACAGCGCCAGCGCGCGCGTGTTGAGCGACTTCACGTCGAGCCAGAAGCGGTGCGCATGCAGGTCGCGGAAGGCCATCGCCTTGAGCAGGCGCACGCAGCGCCGGCCCAGGCCCAGGCCCTTGGTCTGCAGCACCAGGCGCTTGAGCTCGACGCTGCGGTGCGGGTTGCGGCAGCCCTGCAGGATGACGAAACCGTCGCGCGAGCCGTGGGCGCCGGCTTCGACGATGAAGTGCCGGAAGTCCGGGAAGCGCAGCGCGCCTTCGTGCTGCGTGCGCTCCCAGGGCGAGATGAAAGGCAGGTTGTGGCTGTCCGCCTCGACCGTGCCGACGAAATCCAGGTCCGACAGCATGGTCGGCCGCAGATGCAGGGGCGGCCCGGGCGGCAGGGGCGCGGCGGACTCAGACATCGATCTCGACCGCGTCGCCGTGCAGTTCCATCAGCTCGCGCCGCGACGCCGCTTCGCCCTTGCCCATGAGCTTGGTCAGCAGCGCCGCGGTGGCGTCGAAGCCCCCGGCCCCCTGGCCACTTGCCAGCCAACTCACCGGCAGCAGGCGCCGCGTTTCGGGGTTGAGCGTGGTTTCCCACAGCTGCTCGGCGTTCATCTCGCCCAGGCCCTTGAAGCGGCTGATGGCCCACGAGCCTTCGCGCGCGCCTTCCTTGCGCAGCTTGTCGAGCGCGGCGTCCAGCTCGCCCGCGTCCAGCGCGTAGATCTTGGCCTGCGGCCGCTTGCCGCGCGCCGGCGCGTCGATGCGGAACAGCGGCGGCCGCGCGATATAGACGTGCCCGCGCTCGATGAGCTTGGGGAAGTGGCGGAAGAAGAGCGTCAGCAGCAGCACCTGGATGTGCGAGCCGTCGACGTCGGCGTCGCTCAGGATGCAGACCTTGCCGTAGCGCAGGCCGCTGAAGTCGGGTTCGTCGGTGGGGCCGTGCGGGTCCACGCCCACGGCCACGGCGATGTCGTGGATCTCGGTATTGGCGAACAGGCGGTCGCGCTCGACCTCCCAGGTGTTGAGCACCTTGCCGCGCAAGGGCAGCACGGCCTGGGTTTCCTTGTTGCGGCCCATCTTGGCGCTGCCGCCGGCGGAGTCGCCTTCGACCAGGAAGACCTCGTTCCAGGCCAGGTCGCGGCTTTCGCAGTCGGTCAGCTTGCCGGGCAGCACGGCCACGCCGGAGCCCTTGCGCTTCTCGACCTTCTGGCTGGCGCGCTGGCGCGTCTGCGCCTGGCGGATCACCAGTTCGGCCAGCTTCCTGCCGTATTCGACATGCTGGTTCAGCCACAGCTCCAGCGCCGGGCGCACATAGCCCGACACCAGCCGCAGCGCGTCGCGCGAATTCAGCCGCTCCTTGATCTGGCCCTGGAACTGCGGGTCCAGCACCTTGGCCGAGAGCACGAAGCTGGCGCGCGAGAACACGTCGTCGGGCATCAGCTTCACGCCCTTGGGCAGCAGGCTGTGCAGGTCGATGAAACCCTTGATGGCGCCGAACAGGCCGTCCTTCAGCCCCGACTCGTGCGTGCCGCCGGCCACCGTGGGGATCAGGTTGACGTAGCTTTCGCGCAGCGTGTTGCCCTCGTCGGTGAAGGCCACGCACCAGCTCGCGCCCTCGCCTTCGGCGAAATTCTCGGTTTCCTGCGCGCTGGCGTGCTGGGCGCCTTCGAAGAGCGGGATCAGCGGCTCGGCGGGCAGGCCCTGCATCAGGTAGTCGCGCAGGCCGCCCTGGTAGAGCCAGCGGGTGGTCTCGGCGTCCTTGCCGCCGGCCTTTTCCACCGTCAGCGTCACGGTCACGCCGGGCATCAGCACGGCCTTGCTGCGCAGCAGGTGCACGAGATCGGCGCGCGGCAACTCGGCACTGTCGAAATATTTGACATCGGGCCAAACCCGCACCCGGGTGCCGTGCCGGCGATCACCGACCTTGAGCAGCGTCAAGGATCGACAACTTCGCCGCCCGAAAACGCCAGCGAGGCCTGCTGCCCGTCGCGCCAGACCGTCACTTCCAGCCGCTTCGCCAGCGCATTCGTCACGCTGACCCCCACGCCGTGCAGGCCGCCGGAAAAGCTGTAGGCGCCGCTGGCCCCCTTGTCGAACTTGCCGCCGGCGTGCAGCCGGGTGAAGACGATCTCGACCACCGGCACGCCTTCTTCCGGGTGCAGGCCGAAGGGGATGCCGCGGCCGTCGTCCTCCACGCTCACCGAGCCGTCGGCGTGCAGGGTGACGTCGATGCGCTTGCAGACACCCGCCAGGGCCTCGTCGGCGGCGTTGTCGATCACCTCCTGCACCACGTGCAGCGGGTTGTCGGTGCGCGTGTACATGCCCGGCCGCTGCTTGACGGGCTCCAGGCCCTTGAGGACGCGGATCGAGGCTTCGGCGTAGGTGGCTTGCTTGGTGGGCATAGCGCGAGATTGTAGGAAGGGGTGGCGAGCACCCTCGATCTGGACTTCTCCGACATCCAGTCGATCAAGGGTGACGAAAGCGTAGGCTTCTTCCCTGCCACGGTGGTGCCGATGATCACCCTTGCCCCGCACGTTGTCGCACCGGACACCCCCCGTGCCAATATGACCTGCGCCAGCAGAAAGCCTTGCCAAACGCAGTCGCTCCCCCCTACTCCGTGGCCAGAAGCGAGCAGCGCTGAATTCTGGAAAGCTCCTCCCGCATCGATTCCTTCGCGACCGCGGTGTCGTAGCTGGCCTGGCCACGCAGCCACCAGCCGTCGCTGAGCCCGAAATAGCGGCAAAGGCGGAGGTCCGTGTCCGCGGTGACTGCACGCTTGCCGGCGACGATGTCGCCGATGCGCTGCGGCGGTACGCCGATGTCCTTGGCCAGACGGTATTTCGTCAGTCCCAGGGGCTTCAGGAACTCTTCTTCGAGCATCTCGCCCGGGGAGACGGGGGCGACGGTTCGCATGTTCATCCTCGTTCAGTGGTAGTCAACGATCTCGACATCCTTCGGCCCTTCCGGTGTCCAGACGAAGCACAGCCGCCACTGGTCGTTGATGCGGATGCTGTGCTGGCCCTTTCGATCGCTCTTCAAGGACTCGAGGTGATTCCCGGGCGGTACTCGCAGATCATCGAGCGTCTCCGACCAGTCAAGCTGTGCAAGCTTGCGCAAGGCCGGGCGCTCGATGTGCATCCAGCGCCGGACGCGCCGTCCTTCAAATAGCCCCTGGGTGTCCTTGCACTTGAAGGTCCTGATGGCCATCGACGAATATTAACGTCTCGCATTAATATCGGCAACAAGTTTGCCTGCCTTGGAGCCTTCCGTCACCCCCATCCGCTTCGCCAGCGCATTCGCCCTCATCCCTTCGGAACGGTCGAGCTACGCTTAGCCAACTTTGACCAGGACCACCCATCATGTCGACTGTTGTCAAGATGCTCAAAGCCAAGACTGTTGGCGCCGACCGAAAACTGAGCCACAAATGAGGGTTGTGCCGATCCGCACCGCCGTCAGCGGTCTGTTACATATTCATTGGCCCGAGTCGCGGACACGCAACACAATGCTGCGAAGTCTCAGCGGTAGCGCGCCATCGCCAGCCCGCCGATGTCGATCTCCGGTACCCGGCGGGACACCAAGTCCGCGATCACGCGGCAAGGGTGATCATCGGCACTGGCGCGGCTCCGAGGCGCGGTATCGGTTCTCGACCTTGGACACTTTGTTCGCAGACTTTGAGGGCGACATTCGGAGGTACCTGCATGAAGACCGTCACCCTTGACGTCTGCTCAACCGAAAAGGCAATGGCTGAAGCACTCGCCGCCGCAAAGTCCGGGAAGCCGCAGAAACGCGCTCGCATCAGCTTCGCCACACCGGAATTGCTGTGGCGTGTACTGACCGCCAAGCGATGGGAACTCCTCAAGGCCTTGTGCGGCGCTGGCCCCGTTTCAATTCGGGAGGCCGCGCGTCGGGTCGGGCGAGACGTCAAGGCCGTGCACTCCGACGTGACAGCCCTGCTGCTCGCAGGCGTACTGGACCGAACGGAGTCGGGGCAGATCGAGTTTCCGTACGAGGCAGTCAAAGTCGAGTTCCTGCTCGAGGCCGCGTAAGGCCCAAGCCTTCGCTCCTCCTGCTGTGCGGCGACTTCATCGGTCTCGTCGCCCGGCAGCCGCAGCGCGCCGACGAACATGCGCTGCTTCAGCCGCAGTGTCGGCTCGACGGCATCGCCGGTCGAACGACGCCGCCGTCGTTCAGGAGGAGCGCGAGTGCTTCTGCACGTACTGGCGCAACACGCTGTCCATGCGTGCCTGCCAGCCTTCACCCGTCGACCTGAAAAACGCCAGAACCTCCGGGCTGTAGCGTACCGAGACGAGAAGCTTCCTGTTTTCCGACTTCGGTCGGCCGCGCACCGTGCGCAAGGCACCATGGCCTTCAGTTGCGCACTCGTCAGAGGTTGCGCATCGGGGTCGGCCATTGCGGCGGAGGTGATCTTCCGATCCTCGGCGGCAGTCGGCATCTCAATCGGCGTCTTCTTCGCTGCTTTCGACATAGTGCTTGACCTCGCGTCGGTTGGCCCGCCGAAGACTGATGATCCGCCGCATGTTGCCGCGGTCGACGAAGGCAACGCAGTAGAGGATGCTGGTCTTCGGCGCCAGGGCGATCATGCGCAACTCGCCATAGGCATGGCGGTCGTCGATCCAGACCAGGGCGGCATCCCAATCGAGCTCGACGGCCAGCGCGAGCGACAGGCCATGCTTCCCGAGGTTGCTCGCATTCTTGGCTGGATCGAACTCGATGCGCATTGTTTAATGTAGCTACAATAATGCATTCGGTCAACGCCCCAGGTTCCTATCGCCCACGGTGGGCGGCGATTTCCGGGAAAATCGCGGTCATGACCTCCGCCCCGACGCCGCCCCGCCTGTCCATGACCCAGGTCCTGCTGTGCGGCGCCGCCATCGTCACGCTGAGCATGGGCATCCGCCACGGCTTCGGCCTGTGGCTGCAGCCGATCACGATGGACCGCGGCTGGACGCGCGAGACCTTCGCCTTCGCGCTGGCGATCCAGAACCTGGCCTGGGGCCTGGCCGGGCCGGTGGCCGGCATGCTGGCCGACCGCTACGGCGCTTTCCGCGTGCTGCTGGCCGGCAGCGTGCTCTACGCCGCCGGCCTGGTGCTGATGGCGCTGGCCACCTCGGGCCTGGCCTTCACCGGCAGCGCCGGGCTGCTGCTGGGCATGGCGCAGTCGGGCACCACCTACGCCGTGATCTACGGCGTCATCGCGCGCAACGTGGCGCCCGAGAAGCGCTCGTGGGCGATGGGCGTGGCGGCGGCCGCCGGCTCCTTCGGCCAGTTCCTGATGGTGCCGGTGGAGAACTGGCTCATCGGCACCTGGGGCTGGCAGAACGCGCTCTTCGTGCTGGGCTGCGCGGCGCTGGCCATCATGCCGCTGGCCTTCGGCCTGAAGGAACCGCCGGCGGCGGCGCACGCCGGCGCACAGGCAGAGCGTGGGCGCGGCGCTGCGCGAGGCCTTCGCGCTACCCGAGCTTCCGGCTCCTGATGGCGGGCTATTTCGTCTGCGGCTTCCAGGTCGTGTTCATCGGCGTGCACATGCCGAGCTACCTCAAGGACCAGGGCCTGAGCCCCGGCGTGGCGACCATGGCGCTGGCGCTGATCGGCCTGTTCAACGTCTTCGGCACCTACGCCGCGGGCAGCCTGGGGCAGCGGCTGGCCAAGCGGCACATCCTGGCCGCCATCTACCTGCTGCGCTCGGTGGCCATCGTGATCTTCCTGTGGGCGCCGCTCACGCCGTGGAGCGTCTACATCTTCTCGGCCGTGATGGGGCTGCTGTGGCTGAGCACGGTGCCGCCCACCAACGCCATCGTGGCGCAGATCTTCGGCGTGCAGTACATGTGCATGCTCGGCGGCTTCGTCTTCCTGAGCCACCAGATCGGCTCGCTTCATGGGCGTGTGGCTGGGCGGCAAGCTGTACGACACCACCGGCAGCTACGACGTCGTGTGGTGGATCGCCGTCGCGCTGGGCGTGTTCGCCGCGCTCATCAACCTGCCGGTGCGCGAAGCCGCCATCGCGCGGCCCGTGCCGCAGCCGGTGTGATGAAGACGCGCTGGGTCCGCGTGGGCGCCTGGGGCGCGGCGCTGCTGGCGCTGGCGGCCGTGTTCGCGGCCTACCTGAACCCGCACCTGGCGGTGGACATCGCCAACCGCGTCTGGTCATGCTTCTAGCGCACCTCGATGCCGCGCCTTCGGCCTGGGTGCAGCCGCTTTGCCGGGCTGATCCGCGCCCGGCGGCGCGGTGCTCGACGTGGCCTGCGGCAGCGGCCGCCACGTGCGCTGGCTGGCGGCGCAGGGCTTTGCGGTCACCGGCGTCGACCGCAACGACGACGCCGTGGCCCCGCTGCGCGCCGTGGCCGAGATCGTGGTCGCCGACCTCGAAGGCGGCGCCCTGGCCCCTGCCCGGCCGGCGCTTCGACGCCGTCGTCGTCACCAACTACCTGTGGCGGCCGCTGTGGCCGGCGCTGCGCGCGTCGCTCGCCGAAGGCGGCGTGCTCCTGTACGAGACCTTTGCCCACGGCCAGCAGACTGATCGGCAAGCCGTCGCGGCCCGAATTCCTGCTGCAGAGCGGGGAACTGCTGCAGGCCTGCGCGGGTCTGCGCGTGGTGGCGTTCGAAGACGGATTCGACGCCGCGCCGGCGCGCTACGTGCAGCGCATCGCCGCCGTGAACGAGGCGCCCGGCGCCGCCGAGCCGCCGCGCTACGGGCTGCAAGGTGGCGGCAGCTAAAATCCGCCGATTGCCCTGGACCCGCACAGAATGAAACCCATCGTTGGCAGCATCGTCGCGCTCGTCACGCCCATGCTCGAGGACGGCAGCGTCGACTACCCGGCGCTGCGCCGCCTGATCGACTGGCACATCGCCGAAGGCACCGACTGCATCGGCGTCGTCGGCACCACGGGCGAGTCGCCCACCGTGTCGGTGGAAGAGCATTGCGAGATCATCCGCGTCGCGGTCGAGCATGCCGCGGGGCGCGTGCCCATCATGGCCGGCGCCGGCGGCAACGCCACGCGCGAGGCCATCGAGCTGACGCGCTTCGCCAAGCAGGTGGGCGCCGACTGCACGCTGCAGGTCGTGCCCTACTACAACAAGCCGTCGCAGGAAGGCATCTACCAGCACTTCAAGGCCATGGCCGAGGCGGTGGACCTGCCGGTGGTGCTGTACAACGTGCCCGGCCGCACGGTGGCCGACATGCTGCCCGAGACCGCGCTGCGCCTGGCCCAGGTGCCCGGCATCGTGGGCATCAAGGAAGCCACCGGCAACATCGAGCGCGCCTGCTGGCTCATCAAGCAGGCGCCGCGCGGGTTTCTCGATCTACTCCGGCGACGACGGCACCGCCGTCGCGCTGATGCTGCTCGGCGGCCACGGCAACGTCAGCGTCACCGCCAACGTGGCGCCGCGGCTGATGCACGAGCTGTGCATGGCCGCCATCGAAGGCGACGTCAAGCGCGCCACCGCGCTGCACCTGCGCCTGCTGCCGCTGCACAAGCAGCTGTTCTGCGAGCCCAGCCCCGCGCCCACCAAGTGGGCGCTGGCGCAGCTGGGGCGGTGCGGCCCGCACGTGCGCCTGCCCATCCTGCCGCTCACCGCCGGCGGCCAGGCCCAGGTCGGCCAGGCGCTGCGCGACAGCGGCCTGCTGGCTTGAGTCACCCCATCCCCTGCCCTCCCCGGCCCACTTGCACGGCTGCACAGCGGCCGTGGCGGAGACCTCGAACGTGAAACCTTTCGACGCCGTCATCCCCTTCCGGCCGCGCACCCTGGCGCTGGCGGCGCTGGCCTGCACTGCTGGCCGCCTGCACGACCTCGACCGAAGGCTTGTTCTCGGGCGACGAAGGTCGACTACGGCACCGCAGCGGCCAAGACCAAGCCGCTCGACGTGCCGCCCGACCTGACGCCAACTGGCGCGCGAATCGCGCTACCAGCCGCAGGGCGGCGTGGTCAGCGCGTCGGCGCGCGGCACCGGCGGCCGCCCGGCCGCGGCGAGGGCGGCCGCGGCGCCCGCCGCGGCGACGCCGACGGTGCGCCGTGCAGCCCAGCGGCGACGTGCGCATCGAACGCCAGGGGCAGCTGCGCTGGCTCGTGGTGCCGAAGACGCCCGAGCAGCTGTGGCCGCAGCTGCGTGCCTTCTGGGAGGAGAACGGCTTCACGCTCGAGGTCGAGGACGCGCCGGCCGGCATCATGGAGACGAACTGGAACGAGAACCGCGCCAAGCTGCCGCAGGGATGCCGTGCGCAACTCCATCGGCGGCTTCCTGCGCGGCCTCTACGACACCGGCGAGCGCGACCGCTTCCGCACCCGCGTCGAGCGCACGCGCCAACGGCAGCGAGATCTACATCTCGCACCGCGGCGCGCAAGAGGTCTACACCGACGAGCGGCAGCGAAACCACGAAGTGGCACCGCGCGACCCAACGACCCCGAGCTCGAAGCCGAAATGCTGGCGCCGGCTGATGGTGGCGCTGGGCGCCGGCGGACGACGCAGGTGCGCACGGCCGCGGCGCCGGCGACGACGCCTCGCCGCCGCAGCGGTCGGCGCCGCTGCCGCCCGCACCGCCGCCCCGGCCGCGCCGGCGCGCGCGCGAGTGATCACCACGCCCGGCATCGCGGCGCTGGAGATGGACGAGACCTTCGACCGCGCCTGGCGCCAGGTCGGCCTGGCGCTGGACCGCAGCGGCTTCACGGTGGAAGACCGCGACCGTGCCGCGGGCCTGTACTACGTGCGCTACGTCGACCCCAAGTACGCCGGCCAGGAAGAGCCGGGCTTCTGGGCGCGCATGTTCGGCAACACCAGCACCCCGCAGGCGCCGGTGCGTTACCGCGTGGCGGTCAAGGGCGCCGACGGCAAGACCACGGTGTCGGTGCTAGACCTCGGCCGGCGGACCCGACGTCGGCGAGAACGGCCAGCGCATCGTCGGCGCTGCTGGTCAAGGAGCTGCGCTGAGCGACGCGGCGCCCGTGCGGGCGCACGACCAGCGAAAAAGCCGCCCGAGGGCGGCTTTTTCGATGCTGCAGCGCGCCTTGCGGCGCGCGCCGATCACTTCTTGACGGCGGCGGCGGCAGCCGACGGCGGCTTACGCGGCGCCGGTGGCGGCGGCGGACGAAGCAGCGGCGTCAGCGGCACCGGCAACAGCCGAGGCAGCGGCGGAGGCGGCGTCGGCCACGGGAGCCGGGGCGGGGGCGGCGGCCGGGGCGGGCGCGGGAGCCGGCGCGTCTTCCTTCTTGCCGCAAGCGGCCAGGGCAAGGGCGGCAACCAGGGAAGCGAGAACGAGCGACTTGTTCATGATGTGTCCTCAGGAGTGTGTGGGTCGGTCAGGGAGCTTGTTCTGGGGAACTCTCCGCCAACGCTCAGAGACCCATCTCAGGCAGACACAGAACAATCATTGCAACTTTTGTGTCTAGCCTCGCAGTATAGCCCGCACGAGGGAAATCCCTAGAGGCCGAGCGTGTTCACGGCAAAAGCCGGCTCCGATCGTTGCAAAACCACGTCAATTTGCTCGCGCCAGCAGCGTCGCGGCGCGCTGATCGACGCTCGCGCGGCCGCGCCAGTGGACGTCGTCGATGAGTTGCACGCTGACCGGCGCCGTCGTCGACCAGCAGGCTCGGCAGGCCCTGCCGCACAGTTCTCGGGCGGCCTGCCAGGCTTCGATGGCGTGCGGCGAAGTCGCGCCGCCAGGCGGTGAAGCGCGGAAAGCGCCGCGGCACCTCGTCGTACTGGCGCGCCAGCAGCACCAGCCGGCGCTGCGGCAGGCGCAGCCAGGCCGTCAGGCGCTGCAGCAGGGCCGGGTCGTCGAGCGGCCAGTTCTCGAAGCCGGCGTCGACGCAGGTGATGCGCCGGGCGCCGCGCGCCATGGCGGCGTCCAAGCCCCAGCGCAGCGCCGCCTGCCACGCTGCGCGGCTGTCGATGACCGGGGCCGCGTCGCCGGTCTGCCTTGCTGGTTCATGTCGCGTCTCCGTGCAGCCAGCCCGCTGTCCACCCACTCGGCCAGCAGCGCGCGCGCGCGCGGCGCTCAGCGCGCGCAGTCGGCCGCCGAGAGCCGGCGCGCGGTCGGCCAGTTGCCGCATCAGCCGCGCATCGCGGCCGCCGGCGGCGAAGGCCTCGCCGTTGAGGTAGACGTGGCGCGCGTCGTAGAGCATGCGGCTGCGCGCATCCAGCCGCACGCCGCCGGCGCGCCGGGCCCGACCGGCGGCGTTCGAACCAGACCCGCGGCTTGGGCTCGCTGAGCAACTCGCCCAGCGCGCGCGCCAGCGCCTGCGGGTCGGCCAGCGCGGCGCGCCAGCGCCGCCTGCGCGAAGGCCAGCAAGGCCTGCGGGAACGGCGCCCGGCGCGGCCGTGGCGCGCCTGCCGCGGGTCGCGGTAGAGCGCGGCCCTCGCCGTCGTCGTCCTCGTCGGCCAGGCGCTGCAGCAGTTCACGCGCCAGTTCGCCGCGCGGCCGGCGCGCGAAAGCCGATCGAGCAGGTCATGCAGTCGCCGCCCTCGGCCACGCCGTCGTGGCCCCAGCGCGGCGGCAGGTAGAGCATGTCGCCGGGCTCGAGCAGCCAGTCCTGCTCGGGCTCGAAGTGGCGCAGCAGCTTCAGCGGCTCGCCCTCGACGCAGCGACGCGTCGGCCACGCGGCCGACGCGCCAGCGCCGCCGGCCCTGCACCTGCAGCAGGAAGACGTCGTAGGAATCGATGTGCGGGCCGACGCCGCCGCCGTGGCTGGCCCAGGACATCATGAGGTCGTCCAGCCGCGCGTCGGGCACGAAGCGGAAGCGCTCCAGCATCTCGCGCGCCGCGGCCACGTGCAGGTCCAGCCCCTGCACGAGCAGCGTCCAGCCCGGGCCGCGACACCGGCGGCAGCGCGCGCCGCGGCAGCGGCCCCGGGCGCACGCGCCAGCGGCCGGTCGCGCTGCACGACGAGGCGCGACTCGACGTCGTCGCTGCGCGGCCAGCGCGAACAGCTCGCGCCGCGGCAGCGGCGGCGCCACGCCGGGCCAGGCCTGGCGCACGAGCAGCGGCTTCTTCTGCCAGTGCCGCCGCATGAAGGCCGCCGGCGACAGGCCGCCGAGCAGGGCCAGCGGTGCGTTCACGTCCATGCCGCGATTCTGGCCGAAGCGCGTGCAGCCGCGCGTGCCGGCGCGGCCCTGTGCGATCATTCCCGCATGCAGATCACCGCCCCCTGCGTCGTCACGCCTGACCTGGAAACTCGACGATGCCCAGAACCGGCCGATCGACGAACTGACGCAGCCGGTCGAGTTCTTCGTCGGCGGCGACGACCTGCTGGCGCAAGGTCGAGGAAGCGCTGGCCGGGCACGAGGCCGGCGACGAGGTGCAGCTGCAGCTCGAGCCCGAGCACGCCTTCGGCGACTACCGGCCCGAACTGGTGTGCTTCGAGGACCGCAAGCTGTTCCCCGAGACAGCTGGAGACCGGCATGACCTTCGAGGGCCTGCCGCCCGGCAGCGCCACGCCCGACATGCCGGCCGACGCGATCTACGTCGTCACCGAGGTCTACCCGTCGCACGTGGTGCTGGACGGCAACCACCCGCTGGCCGGCATGGCGCTGCGGCTGACGATCAAGGTGCAGGACGTGCGCGACGCCAGCCGCGAGGAAATCGAGGCGCGCAGCGTCGGCGGCGCGCCGATCACCGTGCTGGGCAGCGGCACGTCGCCGGCGGGCCGGCGCCGCTGCACTGACGCGCTGCCGTCGCGCTCAGGCGCGGCCGGTGGAGCCGAAGCCGCCCGCGCCGCGGGCCGACGACTCGAAGTCGTCGACGCGCCGGAACGCCGCCTGCACCACCGGCACGATGACCATCTGCGCGATGCGCTCCAGCGGCTGCACCGTGAAGGCGGCGCGCGCCGCGGTTCCAGCAGCTGACCATCAGCGGGCCCTGGTAGTCGCTGTCGATCAGGCCGACCAGGTTGCCCAGCACGATGCCGTGCTTGTGGCCCAGGCCCGAGCGCGGCAGCAGCATCGCCGCCAGGCCGGGGTCGCCGATGTGGATGGCCAGGCCGGTGGGGATCAGCGCGGCCTGGCCGGGCTGCCAGCACCAGCGGCGCGTCCAGGCAGGCGCGCAGGTCCAGGCCGGCGCTGCCCGGCGTGGCGTAGGCCGGCAGCAGCTCGGCCATGCGCGCGTCGAGCACCTTGACGTCGATGACCGTCATGGCGATGGCGCCGGCGATGCCGGCGGCAGCCGCGCCGCGATCTCGCGCACGAGCTGCGCGCGCCAGCGTCAGCTTGTCGGCGCGGGGCAGTTCGCGTTCGCCCTGCGGCGTCGACCAGCAGCAGCGTGTTGTCGTCGCGGCCGAAGGTGGCCGGGCCCGAGGTTGGCCACGATCAGCGGCACGCCCTTGCGCGCCAGCTTCTCGCGCGCGTGGCGCACCAGGTCGTGGCTCTCGGCGGCGAAGCCCACGCACCAGGGGCGCTGCGGCCGCGGGCAGGCGCGCCACGGTGGCCAGGATGTCGGGGTTCTCGGTCAAGCTCCAGCGTCGGCGCGCGGCCGCTGCCGTCCTTCTTGATCTTGTGCTCGGCGCAGGCCGCGGGGCGCCAGTCGGCCACGGCGGCGGTGGCGACGAAGACGTCGTGCCGCGGCGCCTCGGGCAGCACGGCGTCGAGCATCTGCATGCGCGCTGCTGCACGTCGATGCGGCGCACGCCGCGCGGCGTGGGCAGGTGCACCGGGCCGGCCACCAGCGTGACCGCGCGCGCCGGCCTCGGCGGCGGCGCGCGCGATCGCAAAACCCATCTTGCCGCTGGAGTGGTTGGTGATGCCGCGCACCGGGTCGATGGCCTCGAAGGTGGGCCCGGCGGTGACCAGCACCGAGCGGCCGGCCAGCAGCTTGGGCTGGAAGAAGGCGATCAGCTCGTCGCGCAGTTCGGCGGCCTCGAGCATGCGGCCGTCGCCGACCTCGCCGCAGGCCTGGTCGCCGGCCGCCGGGCCCGAGCACGGTGGCGCCGTCGGCGACGATCTGCGCCACGTTGCGCTGCGTCGCCGGGTGCGCCCACATCTCGCGGTTCATGGCCGGCGCCACCAGCAGCGGGCAGCGTTCGCAGCGGCCGCGCCAGGCACAGCAGGCTCAGCAGTTCGCCGGCGCGGCCCTGCGCCAGCTGGGCGATGAAATCGGCGCTGGCCGGCGCCACCAGCATCGCGTCGGCCTCGCGCGAGAGGTCGATGTGCGCCATGTTGTTGGGCTGGCGCGCGTCCCACTGGCTGCGTGAAGACGGGCCGGCCGCTGAGCGCCTGCATCGTCACGGCGGTGATGAACTGCGCCGCCGCCTCGGTCATCACCACCTGCACGGTGGCGCCGGCCTTGACCAGTTCGCGCGCCAGCTCGGCGGCCTTGTAGCAGGCGATGCCGCCCGACAGGCCGAGCACGATGTGTTTGCCTTGCAGGGCGGCGGGGGACGACATGGCGCGCGACTCTAGCAGGCGGGCGCCACGCGCTGCGCGGCTACGGCGAGCGACGAACCGTGGCACTTCTTGTACTTCTTGCCGCTGCCGCAGGGGCAGGGGTCGTTGCGGCCGGGCGTGGGCTCGACGCGCCGCGTGGCGGGCCGGGGGGCGTGGTCGACCCAGTACAGGCGCAGGTCCTGCACCGCCCAACAGGCTTCGGCCAGCAGGTCGTCGCGCGTCGGCTCCTGGTCCGGCCAGAACTGTGCCGCGTGGGCCCGGGCCTCGTCGCCGCCGGGCGGCAGTATCAGCGCCACGATCTGGTCGATGAGCAGGTCGAAATCGGCGGCAGCCTCCTCGTCCGTGGGCTCGACCCAGATCGCCGGGAACGCCTCCACCACGTCGAGAAAGCCCTGGGCCCAGAGTGCGCCGGTCTGCAGCAGCGACGCGTCGTCGGCCGACATGGCACCTTCGTCGACGAGGCGCTGGCGGTCGGCGTCGGTGTACTCCGCCATCAGCGGTTCCAGGCGCAACTCGTCGGGCCGGTCGAGCAGGGCTTCGGGGTCGAGCTGCCGGCGCAGCACGTCCAGCCGCGCCTGCAGCGAGCGCAGGGCCTGGGCGTGGTCCGCGGGGTCGGCGAAGGCGCGCTCGAAGGCGTCGCCGCACATCGCGGGCAGCCACTCCTCCACCGCGGGCAGCCACGGCCCCGCGGCAAGCGCCGTCAGGAAGCCGTCGATCGACTCGAAGTTGATCTCGTCACCGAAGCCCGCCAGGCGTTCGCAGGTGGTCTCGAAGGCCTGCAGCTGGGCTTCGGTGTTGCCCGGGGGTTGGACGGCAGGGAGGTTCATGGCGCGCTTCGCGGCGGGACGCCTTCAGATCCGCTCGGCCACCCAGGCCGCCACCGATGCCAGCGCCGCCGGCAGCGCCGCGGCATCGGTGCCGCCGGCCATCGCCAGGTCGGGCTTGCCGCCGCCCTTGCCGCCGACCTGCAGCGCGACGAAATTGACCAGCTCGCCGGCCTTGATGCGCGCCGCGCCGTTGGCCAGCACGTCGGCGGTGACGCCGGCGGCCAGCTGCACCTTGCCGCCCTCGACGGCCGCCAGCACGATGGCCGCGGTCTTGAGCTTGTCCTTGAGCTTGTCCATGGTCTCGCGCAGCGCCTTGGCGTCGGCGCCGTGCAGCGTGGTGGCCAGCACGCGGATGTCACCGCTCCTGCCCTGCACGTTCACCGCCTGTGCCAGCAACTCGTCGCCCTGCGCGCTGGCGAGCCGGCCCTTGAGCGCGGTGACTTCCTTCTCCAGCGCGCGCACGTGCTCGAGCACGGCCGCCACGCGCGCCGGCACCTCGGCCGGGGTGGCCTTGAGCGTGCCGGCCAGCCCACCGACGGTGGCCTCCAGGCGCTGCACGTAGGCCAGTGCGTTGTCGCCCGTCACCGCCTCGACGCGGCGGATGCCGGCGGCCACGCCCCCTTCGGCAACGATCTTGAAGACGCCGATGTCGCCGGTGCGCTGCACGTGCGTGCCGCCGCACAGTTCGCGGCTGCTGCCGATGTCGAGCACACGCACCTCGTCGCCGTACTTCTCGCCGAACAGCATCATCGCGCCGGCCTTCTGCGCATCTTCCAGGCCCATCACTTGCGCCCTTGTCTCGGCATTGGCCAGGATCTCGGCGTTGACGAGCGACTCCACGCGCACGATCTCGGCGTCGGTCATGCGGCGCGTTGTGGGCGAAATCGAAGCGCGTGCGCTCGGCATTCACCAGCGAGCCCTTCTGCTGCACGTGCGCGCCCAGCACCTCGCGCAGCGCCTTGTGCATGAGGTGCGTGACGCTGTGGTTGCGCACCGTCTTCGCGCGGCGCTCGCCGTCGACACGGGCGACGAACATGTCGCCGACCTCGACCTCGCCTTCGACGACGCAGCCCTGGTGGCCGTGCACGCTGGCCTGCACCTTCACGGTGTCGTCGACCAGCACGCGGGCGCGCGGGTTGCGCAGTTCGCCGGTGTCGCCGACCTGGCCGCCGCTCTCGGCATAGAAAGGCGTGTGGTCCAGCACGATGACGACGTCGTCGCCGGCGCGGGCGCGTGCCACCGGCGTGCCGTCGATGTAGATCGCGCCGACCCTGCTGTGCTCGCACACCAGGTGCTCGTAGCCATGGAAGACGGTGGCCGCGCCGTCGTAGTCCAGGCCCGCCGCCATCTTGAACTTGGCGGCGGCGCGTGCCTGCTCGCGCTGGCGCGCCATGGCGGCGTTGAACCCGGCCTCGTCGACCGCCACGCCGCGCTCGCGGCAGACGTCGGCGGTGAGGTCGAGCGGGAAGCCGAAGGTGTCGTGCAGCTTGAAAGCCAGGTCGCCGGCCAGCACGGGCTGGGCCGAAGCGCCCTCGCCCCGGCCCGCTGCCGCACGCGGGTGCGGGAGTGCGGCCAGCGCGGACTCGAGCATCTCCATGCCGTTGGCGATGGTCTGGAAGAAGCGTTCCTCTTCCTGCCTCAACACCTCGGTCACGCGCATCGCCTCGCGCTTGAGTTCGGGGTAGGCGTCGCCCATCTCCACCGCAAGCGGCAGCACCAGGGTGTGGAAGAAGGGCTTGCGCGCGCCGAGCTTGTAGCCGTGGCGGATGGCGCGCCGCGCGATGCGCCGCAGCACGTAGCCGCGGCCTTCGTTGCCGGGGATCACGCCGTCCGTGATGGTGAAGCTGCAGGCGCGGATGTGGTCGGCGATGACCTTCAGCGAAGGCGACTCCACGTCGCAGCCCGCGTTGCCGCCGATGTCCGGCGTTGCGCCGGCGGCGGCGTCCACCGCGTTCTTCGCCGCCGCCAGCAGGCGCGCGAACATGTCGATCTCGTAGTTGCTGTGCACATGCTGCAGCACCGCCGCCAGCCGCTCCAGGCCCATGCCGGTGTCGACGCTCGGCTTGGGCAGCGGGTGCATGACGCCGTCTTCGGTGCGGTTGAACTGCATGAAGACGTTGTTCCAGATCTCGATGTAGCGGTCGCCGTCCTGGTCGGGGCTGCCGGGCGGGCCGCCGGCCACTTCGGGCCCGTGGTCGTAGAAGATCTCGCTGCACGGGCCGCAGGGGCCGGTGTCGCCCATCATCCAGAAGTTGTCCGACGCGTAACGCGCGCCCTTGTTGTCGCCGATGCGCACGATGCGCTCGGCCGGCAGGCCGATGACCTTCAGCCAGATGTCGTAGGCCTCGTCGTCCTCGGCGTACACCGTGGCCCACAGCTTGTCCGCCGGCAGCTTGAAGTGCACGGTGAGCAGTTCCCAGGCGTACAGCAGCGCGTCGTGCTTGAAATAGTCGCCGAAGCTGAAGTTGCCCAGCATCTCGAAGAAGGTGTGGTGGCGCGCCGTGTAGCCCACGTTCTCGAGGTCGTTGTGCTTGCCGCCGGCGCGGATGCACTTCTGGCTGGTGGCGGCGCGCGCTGTAGGGCCGCTTGTCGTAGCCCAGGAACACGTCCTTGAACTGGTTCATGCCGGCGTTGGTGAACAGCAGCGTCGGGTCGTCGCCCGGCACCACCGGCGAACTGGCGACGACGGTGTGACCCTTCGATTCGAAGAATTTCAGGAAGGTGGAGCGGATCTCGGAGGCTTTCATGGGCGCTTCGGGTGCTGTGCGGGCTGGGGAACCTTGAATTATCGCAGCCCGTCTCCGGGCGGTCGGGCACCGACGCGTGACTGCCAGCCGGACAACCGCCGCTCCATCGCGGCCACGACTGCGGCGTGGTGCGCCGCCTGCAACCGCCGCTCCTGACCGGTGGCCAGGCGGTCCGCCGAGGCTGGCCGGGCCGGGTACGCGTTCGTCCCGGCCGCGCCCATCGCGCCCGGCGCGACCACGACGCGCTGCGCGGCGATGTCGCTGCGGTTGGTCGGGCTGGTGCCGGCGACGCCCAGCACGGCGATGAAGCCGTCGCTGCTGGCAGCCAGCCCGTGGTAGTCGCCGAGGAACCGGCCGCCGGCATCGGGTGCCAGCATCAGGTCGAAGGGCCCGGCCACCGGGCTCTCGACCCAGTGGCTGCCGTCACGCGTCGTCAGCAGCCAGGCGCTGGCCGGCAGCGTCGCGCGGTCGGCGGTGTTGTCGCGCAGGTCGTAGTGCAGCAGGCCGACGAGTCCGTCCGCGCGCACGTGCAGCACGGGCGTGAAGGCGGGCGCGGCGGCCACGCGGTTGACGGACACCGGCGCCGACCACCTGCGCCCGCCGTCGCCGGAGCGCGAGACCGCGATCGCGTCGTGCGTGCCGGCGTTGAAGCGCGCGTCCTGCCAGGCGATCCACAGCGTGCCGTCGGGGCCGGCGGCGATGCTCGGGATGATGCCGCCGTCGCGCACCGCGGTGCCGGTGGCCGCGTCGCGCGTACCCACCGTCAGCATCTCGGCCACGAAGACCGGCGGCGACCAGGTCACACCGCGGTCGGCCGAGCGCAGGACGCCCAGGCGCGAGCGGGTCTGTCCGTTGCCCGAGGTGTCGATCTGCGTGAAGGCGTTGACCAGCAGACCCCGCTCGGGCCCGCCCGTGAGCACGACGATGCGATTGCCGATGGTCTGGCTGACCCCGGTGCCGTCCGCCGTGACCGGTGCATAGGCCACGCGGGCCGGCTCCCAGGTCTGCCCGCCGTCGATGCTGCGCGCCAGCAGCGTCGGGCCGCGGCCCGCGCGGTCCAGACGATCCCAGACGGCGTAGACGAAGCGCGCGTCCAGCGGGTCGGCCGTGAGCGTGTTCTTGTCGTGGAAGAAGGTGCCGCCGTCGCGCACCAGGTCGACGGGCGCGCTCCAGCTGCGGCCGCCATCGCTGGAACGGCTGGCCAGCATCGCGCTGACCGAGCCGTCGACCAGCGCCGTGCCGCTGAGCGCCAGTCCCATCAGGTGCATCGTGCCGTCCGGCGCCACATCGACCCAGGGGTCGGTGCTGCGCTCGAGATCGCCGGCGCTGCCCGGGGCCGCACCGCCACAGCGCGAAAACGGCTGCAGCGTTCGTTGCCAGGTTGCGCCGCCGTCGCTGCTGACGGCGCTGACCAGCGCCCGTGCCGCACCGTTGCTCCAGCGGTCCTGCTGCCAGGCGGCGAGCAGGCGGCGGCTGTCGGTCGGATCGACGGCCACCCAGGGCTCGACCTCGGCATCGGCGTAGTAGGTGCCGCTGGCGCTGCCGCCGGTGCACGCGGCCGCCACGGGGCTGGGGCCACTGGCGATGACGAGCGGTGGGCCGGCGGCCGGTGGTGGCGCCGGCGCGTTGCCTGGGTCCTCGCCGCCACCACCGCAGGCCCCCAGGGCCAGCAGCAGCGCGAAGGTCCACGGGCGACGGCGGCGGTGATCCTGGCGCATCGACCCAGCATAGCCTGCGCCGGCCACCGCTGCGCGGGAACTTGCTATCGTCTGTGCCCGAAGGAGAACCGCCATGGACATGAAGACCTCCCCCCTCTCGACGCTGGCCGACCCCAGCCTGCTCAAGACCGATGGCCTCGTCGCCGGCGCGTGGGTGGCCGGCAGCGCGCGCTTCGCGGTCACCGACCCCGCCACCGGGCAGGAGCTGGCCCAGGTCGCCAACCTGGGCCCGGCGGACGCCGCCGCGGCGATCGCGGCGGCCGCCAAGGCCTGGCCTGCGTGGCGGGCCAAGACGGCCAAGGAACGCGCCGCGATCCTGATGAAGTGGTTCGCGCTGCTGCACCAGCATGCCGACGACCTGGCGCGCATCATGACCGCCGAGCAGGGCAAGCCGCTGGCCGAAGCCCGCGGCGAAGTGGTCTACGGCGCCAGTTTCGTCGAGTGGTTCGCCGAGGAAGCCAAGCGCGTCTACGGCGAGACCATCCCCACCACCGACAACAACAAGCGCTACCTCGTCATCAAGCAGCCGATCGGCGTCTGCGCGGCCATCACGCCGTGGAACTTTCCGATCGCGATGATCACGCGCAAGGTGGCGCCGGCGCTGGCCGCCGGCTGCCCGGTGATCATCAAGCCGGCCGAGCAGACGCCGCTGTCGGCGTTGGCCGCGGCCGAACTGGCGCAGCGCGCCGGCATGCCGGCCGGGGTGCTGAACGTGCTGTGCGCCGACAGCGCCAACTCGATCGAGATCGGCCAGGTGCTGTGCAGCAGCGACGTCGTGCGCCACCTGTCGTTCACCGGCTCCACCGAGGTCGGCCGCATCCTGGCGCGGCAATGCGCGCCCACGGTGAAGAAGATCAGCCTGGAACTCGGCGGCAACGCGCCCTTCATCGTCTTCGACGACGCCGACATCGACTCCGCCGTCGAAGGCGCGATGGTCAGCAAGTACCGCAACGCCGGCCAGACCTGCGTCTGCGCCAACCGCTTCTACGTGCAGGCCGGCGTCTACGACGCCTTCGTGCAGAAGCTCGCCGCCAAGGCCGGCGGCATCAAGGTCGGCAACGGCTTCGAGCCCGGCATCAACCAGGGCCCGCTGATCGACGACGCCGCCATCGCCAAGGTCGAAAGCCATGTCGCCGATGCCGTGGCCAAGGGCGCCGCGTGTCGTGATCGGCGGCAGCACGCGTCGGCGAGCGCTTCTACACGCCCACGGTGCTGGCGGGCGTGACGTCGCGAGATGCTGTGCGCGCGCGAAGAGACCTTCGGCCCGGTGGCGCCGGTGTTCCGCTTCGAGACCGAAGCCGAGGCCATCGCCATGGCCAACGACACCGAGTTCGGCCTCGCCAGCTATTTCTACAGCCGCGACATCGGCCGCGTCTTCCGCGTCGGCGAGGCGCTGGAGTACGGCATGGTGGGCATCAACACCGGCCTCATCTCCACCGCCGAGGTGCCCTTCGGCGGCGTCAAGCAGTCGGGCCTGGGCCGCGAAGGCGCGCACCAGGGCATGGACGACTACGTCGAGATCAAATACCTGTGCCTGGGCGACATCCAGCGCTGAGCACGAGAGCTTTCCTGCTGCGCCTGCCGATCTCGGGTCTGCGGTGCTCGCCGTACGGGTGTACGGCTGTGCTCCTCAACCCAAGCTCGGCACGCTCGCGACGGAAATCTCTCGCGCTCGGGCGCTTCAGGACCCGCCTTCGGTGCGCGTGCCTTCGACCAGGGTGTGCACGTGGGCCGTGCCGGCGGCGTTGCGCAACGCCTGCACCGCCGCCTGCGCGCCGCGCATCAGCAGGCCGAGGTCGGACGAGACGGCCACGAAGTCGTAGCCCGCGGCACGGTAGCGCGTGACCTCTTCGGGCGTGGCACCCACGGTGCCGATGGGGATGCCCACGGCCTCGGCGCGCTCGGCCGCATCGGTCATCAAGTTCATGACGTCGGGGTGCATCAGTTCGCCGACATGACCCATGGTGCCGGACAGGTCGGCCGGGCCCACGAACAGCGCGTCCACGCCGGGCACGGCGGCGATTTCCTCCAGCCGGGCCACGGCCGCGGGGCTCTCGAGCTGCACGACGACACCGATCGACTGGTTCGCGGTGCGCAGATAGTCGCGCGCGGTGCCGAAGCGGGAAGCCCGGCCCATGCCGGCCATGCCGCGCACGCCCTCGGGCGGATACCGCGTGGCGGCGACGGCGCGCCGTGCTTCGTCGGCGTTCTGCACCATGGGGAACATCAGCGTCTGCGCGCCGGCGTCGAGCACGCGCTTGACCGTGACGGCGTCGTTCCAGGGCACGCGCACGACGGGCACCATCTTCGTGTTGCCCACCGCCTGCAGCAGATGCACGAGTTCCATCAGGTCCACCGGTGCGTGCTCCATGTCGAGCACGCCCCAGTCGAAGCCGGCCGATCCCACGGCCTCGGCGACGATGGAACTGGCCGACAGCACCCAGGTGCCGATGGGCGACTTGGCGCCGTGGGCGCGCAGCAATTGGTTGAACGGGTTCATGGCAGGAGCTCCCGCTGCAATGGTAAGGGTCCGCGTGCTCAGGATCGATCGTCGTTGGCCGCCGCGGCTGGGCCGCGCTCGGTGCGGGCGGCAAAGCCGTCGCGCCCCAGCGTGGCCACCGAGCTGGCCTGCGTGCCGGCGTGTTGCAGCAGCGTTTCGGCATCCGTGCCGTGCTCGGGGTACAGCGCCAGGCCCACGGCGGCGGCCACGTTGCAGGGTTGGCCGGCCACGATGAAGGGCTGCTGCAGCGAGCGCACCAGCTTGGCGGCCACGCGCTCACCGTCGGCGGGCGCCTCCAGGCGGCCCAGCAGCACGCCGAAGGCCTTGGGGCCCATGGCGGCCACCACGTCGCTGGCGCGCAACGCAGCGCGCAGCCGCACCGCGACCTTGCGGCGCAGGACATCGGCTGCCTCGTCGCCCAGCCGCGCCGCGGCGGCGGCATAGCCGTCCACGCGCAACACGATCAGCACCATGGGCGCGGGCTCGCGTTCGCGCAGCGCCAGCAGCTGCGTCATGTGCTCGACCAGTTGCGCCCGGTGCGGCAGGCCGGTGGCCAGGTCGGTGGCGTAGGCAGAGCGGTTCGCCCGCTCGAGGCGCTTGCGCTCCACGGCATGCCGGATGGCGCGCTGGACCGCGACCGGGTCGCCGTCCGGCACGATGGCCTCCACCCCCAGGCGCAGCAGATCGGCTTCGAGCCCCTCGTCGGCAACGGCCGCCAGCACCACGACCGCACTGTCCAGCGCGGCCAGCGGCAGCCAGGGCTGCCGCAGCAGGTCGGCAAGGGCCGGGCGCGACGGGGCGGCCACGAGGACGGCGCCGTGAGGCGGCGCGTCGGCCGCCGTCTCCGCGCGCGTCACCGCCCAGCCGGCCGCCGCGCAGGCCGTCGCGACCGCATCGTCGGCGGCAATGACCAGCAATGCGGGCGGTTTGGGGGCCATCGCGCGATGATGCAGCAAAGCCCGCGTGGGGCGCGCGTGCTGCAACACAATGCGTCCGATGACGTCCGACGGCGCCCCAAGGCGCGTGTTGCCCCTGCTGGTGCTGGCTCAGTTCGCCGGCACCTCGCCCTGGTTCGCGGTGAACGCCGTGATGCCGGACCTGCAGCAGGCCTACGGCTGGCCCGACAGCGCGCTGGGCACGCTCACATCGGCCGTGCAGGCGGGCTTCATCCTGGGCACGCTGGTGTTCGCGCTCGGCGGCGTCGCCGATCGCTTCAACGCACGGCACGTGTTCCTTGCGTGCGCACTGGCCGCGTCCGCCTGCACGCTCGCGGCGCTGGCTTTCGCGGGCCATCTGGGCGCGCTCCATGCGTGGCGCGCCGCCACCGGCTTCTTCCTGGCCGGCATCTACCCCGTGGGCATGAAGATCGCGGCACAGTGGTACCGCGGCGGCCTGGGTGGCGCGCTGGGGTGGCTGGTGGGCGCGCTGGTACTCGGCTCGGCCAGCCCTCATGCGCTGCGCGGATTGCTGGCCGCGGCGCCGCAGGGTGGCCTGCCTTGGGGCGGCGTGATGGTGGGCGTGGCCCTGCTCGCCGCGGCGGGCGGTGTGCTGGTGGCACGTGCCATCCCCGACGCGCCCATCGCTAAGCCGCCGGCGCCCCGCCCCGGCGCGGCGGGTGCGGCCGGCGCCACCGGCGCCCAGCGTGCGCCGTCGTATGTCCGCGCACTCGCGAGCCTGTGGACGGAGCGGCGCGTGCGGGCATCGGCATTCGGCTACTTTGGCCACATGGTCGAGCTCTACACGCTCTGGGTGCTGGCGCCCCTGGTGCTGGCCACGCGGCTGCAGGGCGCCGCCGTGTCGTGGGCGGCATTCGGCGTGGTCGGCGCGGGCGCCCTGGGCTGCGGCGTCGGCGGCTGGGTCGCGCAGCGGGTGGGCAGTGCCCGCGTCGCCGGCGCGCAGCTCGCCACCAGCGGCCTGTGCTGCGCCGTCGCACCCTGGGCCCTGGGCGCGCCCGACGCGCTCTTCGTGCTGTGGCTCGCGGTGTGGGGCATCACCGTGGCCGGCGACTCGCCGCAGTTCTCGGCCCTGACCGCGCGCAATGCACCCGCCCATGCCGTGGGCAGCGTGCTCACCTTCACCAACTGCCTCGGCTTCGCGATCTCGATCGCCAGCATCGAATTCTTCGTGCGCTGGGCGGCGCACGCGCCGTTGGCGCAGGTGCTGCCGTGGCTGGGGCTGGGCCCCTTGCTGGGCATGCTGGCCCTGTGGCCGCTGTTGCGCGAGCGGCGCCCGGCGTGACGGCGACCTGCGCGCCCGGCCGATGTCATCGATGCCCGAAATTCTCGTGAAGTGGAAGTTGCCATGAGCCTGATACGCGTGCTGCTCCCGGACTCGGTGGATGCCGTGATGGAGCGACTGGCCAGCCAGCAGTACATCTGCGACCGGCGCCTGGCCACGGCCCTGTTCCTGAGCCTGAAGCTGCAGCGCCCGCTGTTCCTGGAGGGCGAGCCCGGCGTCGGCAAGACCGAGCTCGCCAAGGCACTGGCCGCCACCCTGCAGGCACCGCTGCTGCGCGTGCAGTGCTACGAAGGGCTGGACATCGCGCAGACCGCGTATGAGTGGAACGTGGCGCGGCAGATGGTGGAAATCCGCCTCGCCGAGGCCGCGCATGCGATCGACCACGACCAGCTCGTGCGCAGCCTGTATTCGCGCGCCATGCTGATCGAGCGCCCGCTGCTGCAGGCGCTGACGCAGGCCACGTCGCCGGTGCTGCTGATCGACGAGCTCGACCGCGCCGACGAACCCTTCGACGCCTTCCTGCTCGAGGTGCTGGCCGAGAACCAGATCACCATCCCCGAGCTCGGCACGATCCGCGCCAGCGCGCCGCCGATCACGCTGATCACCAGCAACCGCACCCGCGAGATCCACGATGCGCTCAAGCGCCGCTGCCTCTATCACTGGGTGGAGTTTCCGGACGCGGAGCGTGAGCTGCAGATCGTGCGGCTGAAGGCACCCGGCGCGGGTGAGCGGCTGGGCCAGCAGGTGGTGGCATTCGTGCAGCGCTTGCGCACGCTCGACCTCTTCAAGAGCCCGGGCGTGGCCGAGACCATCGACTGGGCGCACGCGCTGGCGGCGCTCAACGCCACCCGGCTCGACCCGGCCATCGTGAACGACACCTTGGGTGTGTTGCTCAAGTACCAGGACGACATCACCCGCGTCCAGGGTGCCGAGGTGCTGCAGTTGCTGAACGGGTTGCGCGCGAGCACGATCCTCGATGCCGAGTAGCCGATGCCGGACGCCCACACCCACTGCCTTCGCCGCGTCCCGACGCGACCAGCGGCAGCCTGCGGCGGGCCGGGCGGACACTGATCATGCGGCTGGCCGAGAACATCGCCCACTTCTCGCGCGTGCTGCGCGCGACCGGCCTGCAGGTGGGGCCCGACCGCGTGCTCGCGGCGATCGCCGCGGTGGAGGCCGTGGGCGTGGACCAGCGCGAGGATGTGCGCGCCGCGCTCGCCGCGGTGATGCTGGACCGGCACGAGCAGCAGGTGATCTTCGACGCCGCGTTCGACGCCTTCTTCCGCGACCCCGGGCAGCAGGAGCCTTCGATGCATGCGCTGCGGCCCAGAGTCGGCGCTGGCGACGATCAGCGCCGGCAGCGCAGCGACCGCCTGGCCGCCGCCCTGGCCCCGCCCGGCGAGCCCGCGCCGCCGCCACCCCCACCGGCCGCAAAGGACGAACCGACCGTCGAAACCCGCTTCGCCGCCTCCGACCGCGAACGCCTGCAGCGCGCCGATTTCGACACCATGACGGTCGACGAGTACGCCCTCGCCAAGGCCCTGGCCGAACGCCTGCCGCCCCCCGTGTTGCCGGTGCTGATGCGCCGCCACGAAAGCGCGCCCCGCGGCCGCATCGACCTGCGCCGCACGATGCTGCGCATGGCGCGGCAACCGCACACGCTGACGCCGGTGTTCACGCAGGCCGCCCGCCAGCTGCCGCCGATCGTGGTGTTGCTCGACATCTCCGGCTCCATGGACCGCTATGCCCGCCTCTTCCTGCACTACGTGCATGGGCTGACGCGACGGCACCTGCGCGTGCACACCTTCGCCTTCGGCACGCGCCTGTCCAACATCACACGCTGCCTGCGCCATCGCGACCCCGACGTGGCCTTGAAGCTGGCCGAGGAGCAGGTGCAGGACTGGAAAGGCGGCACCCGCATCGCCAGTTCGCTGCAGGAGTTCAACCGCCGCTGGGCGCGCCGCGTGCTGGGCGCGAATGCCGCCGTGCTGCTGGTGAGCGACGGCCTGGACCACGACGAGGGGGGCCGGCTCGGACTGGCCGCTGCACGACTGCACCGCATGGCGCACCAGGTGGTGTGGCTCAACCCGCTGTTGCGCTTCGACGGCTTCGAGCCGCGTGCGGCCGGCGTGCGCGCGCTGCTGCCGCACGTCGATCGCTTCCTGCCCGTGCACAACCTGGCCAGCCTGGCCGACCTGGCGACGGCGCTGCGTGCACCGGCCGTCAGGCCCTCGTCCCTGCTTCAGTGAGGCCCGCATGGAACTCAAAGGCGAACGAACCCTTCCCCTGCCACGCGTCCGAGTCCGGGCCGCCGTGGCGGCCGCCGACGCATACTCGGCCCTTCGATAGGAGCACGGCATGGACAGCCTGGACCTGCAGGTGCTGCAGCAAGCGCGCGATTGGCACCGCGCCGGCCGCGGCGTGTGGCTGGTGACGGTGATCGAGACCTGGGGCTCGGCCCCGCGCCCGCCCGGCGCGCTGCTGGCGATGCGCGACGACGGCCTGGTGGTGGGCTCGGTCAGCGGCGGCTGCGTCGAAGACGACCTCATCGACCGCGTCCGCCACGGCGAGCGCGTCGGCACGCCATCGCTGGTGACCTACGGCGTGAGCAAGGAGGAAGCGGCGCGCTTCGGCCTGCCCTGTGGCGGCAACCTGCGCCTGGTGCAGGAGCCCCTGCAGGACGCCGCCTGGATCGACGAGGTGCTGACTCGCACGGCACGCCATGAGCTCGTGGCGCGGCGGCTGGACCTCGACACCGGCGTCGTGACGGTGGAACCGGCCGCGCGCGACGAGGCCTTCCAGTTCAGTGGCCGGCAGATGCGCGCGCTCTACGGCCCGCGCTGGCGGCTGCTGATCATCGGCGCCGGTCAACTCAGCCGCGCGGTGGCGCCGATGGCGCTGGCGCTGGACTTCGAGGTCATCTGCTGCGACCCGCGCGAGGAGTACCACCTCACCTGGGACGTGCCTGGCACCACCTTCAGCAAGTCCATGCCCGACGACGTGGTGCACGAACTGCACCTGGACCCCCACTGCGCGGTGATCGCCGTCACGCACGACCCCAAGCTCGACGACATGGTGCTGCTGGAAGCGCTGAAGTCCCCTGCCTTCTACGTGGGCGCGCTGGGCTCGCGCGGCAATACCGCCAAGCGCAAGGAGCGGCTGAAGCTGTTCGATCTGAGCGACGCCGAGATCGGCCGCCTGCACGGCCCCGTGGGCCTGGACCTGGGCGCGCGCACGCCGGCCGAGATCGCGGTGTCCATCGTGGCCGAGATCGTGGCCGTGCGCAACGGCGTGCAGCTGTCGCAGAAGAAGGCCGGGTCGGCCGTGCCGGCATCCGCGCCTTTGCGGCCCGATGCCGGCAGCACGGAGGGCAGGACATGAAACGACGGACCGCGATCGCCGTGCTGGCGCTGGGCACCTGGAGCCTGGCCCGGGCCGACGAGGCCCTGAAGGCGGCGCTCGCCGGCGCCCAGCGCACACCCGCATCGGCCGCGCGCGACGCCTGGCGCCACCCCTACGAGACGCTGAGCTTCTTCGGCATCCGGCCCGACATGACCGTGGTCGAGATCAAGCCGGGCGGCGGCTGGTACACCGAGATCCTGGCGCCCTACCTGCGCGACCGCGGCCAGCTCATCCTGGCCGGCGACGACCCCGAATCGGCCTCGGCGTACTCCCGCCGCAGTGCCGAGCGCCTGCAGCAGAAGCTGCAGGCCCAGCCCGCCGTCTACGACCGCGTGCGGCTGACCGTGTTCGAGCCGCCACGCCGGCTGCAGGTCGCCGCCGCCGGCACGGTCGACATGGTGCTGACGTTCCGCAATGTCCACAACTGGGCGGCCGATGGCGACGACGTCGTCCGGCGCCGTGTTCAGGAGCGTGCACGACAGCCTCAAGACCGGCGGCGTGTTCGGCGTCGTCGACCACCGCCTGCCCGCCGGCCGCGTGCAGGACCCCAAGGCCGCCAGCGGCTACCTGCACCAGGCCTATGTCGTCCGGCAGGCCGAGAGCGTCGGCTTCACCCTGGCCGCGGCTTCGGAGATCAACGCCAACCCCAGGGACAGCGCCGACCATGAAGGCGGGGTCTGGGCACTTGCCGCCCACCTACGCCAACAAGGACAAGGATCGGTCGCGCTACGCCGCCATTGGCGAGAGCGACCGCATGACGCTTGAAGTTCGTCAAGCGCTGACCCGGCAGGCCGACGCGCCGCCGACCTCAGCGGTCCTGTTGCATCTCCTTGTTCAGCTTGGCCACCATCAGCCGCGCGTAGAGGCCGGGCGCCAATCGCGAGACCCACCATGACGCTCGCGACACCCGGTCGGGCAGCAGCAGGCGGCATTCGCTGCGCGCGGCGTGGAAGATCTTGTCGGCGATGGACTCCGGACTGGCGCGCACGCCGACGATCGACTGCGGGTGGCGCGCCGGGCCGCCATGGCCATCGAGCGCGTTCTTCTCGATGCCGGTCTCGATGAACGACGGGCAGACCAGCATCACCTTCAGGCCCAGCGGTTCGACCTCCGTGCGCAGGCTGTCGTAGAAGCCGTGCAGGGCGTGCTTGCTCGCCGCGTAGCCGGTGCGGGCGATCAGTGGCGCGAAGCCGGCGACACTCGAGATCGCGATGACCATGCCGCGGCTGGCGATGAGATCGTCCAGCGCGGCATGGGTGCAATGCAGGGCGCCGAAGAAGTTCACCGCCATGACGCGGCGGATCACCGCCGTTTCGGTGCCGGAGAAGGCGCTGCGATGGGTGATGCCCGCGTTGTTGACCAGCAGGTCGATGGCGCCGAAGGATCGCCGGGCCTCGGCCATGGCCTTCAGGCAATCGTCTTCGACCGTCACGTCGCACACCACGCCGATGGCAGCGATGCCCGCCTGGCGCAGGCCCGCGAGCAGCGCCTCCAGGGCCAAGGCCTCGCGATCCAGCGGCGACGATCCTGGCGCCGCCCTGGCCGAAGCGTTGGCACAGCGCCCGACCCAGGCCGCCGGCGGCACCGGTGACGACGACGACCTTGTCGACGAAGTCGCGCACCGTCAGCGCCGGTCGCGTCGGCCGGGGTCTGCGGGCCGTTGCATCGGCCTACGACGCGCGTGGCGGCCCGGACTGGCGGGCCGCGCGCCAGAACTCGAACACCTCCGCCGAGGTCTTGCGCGGGACATAGCCGAAGTCCTCCTTGAGCTTCCTGTTGGCCAGCACCGGACGGTAGCGCAGGAAGTCCAGTTGCTCCGGCCCGTACTGGGTGAGACGCAAGGCCTTCAGCACCGCCAGCGCGCCGCGCAGGACCCAGGCCGGCAGCACGACGGCATCGCTTGCCCAGACGGGCGGCGATGTCGTGGATCGTCAGCGCGCCGTCGCCGGCGACATTGAAGATGCCCGTCGCTTCGGTCGCCAGGGCATGCAGGATGCAGCCCACGACGTCCTGGTCCCAGATGAAGACGAAGGGACTGTCCGCGCCCCGGATCGCGATCGGCCGCGGCTTCTCGAAGAGATCGGTGATCTGGTTGTGCACCGTCGCGCCGAGGATGGTGCCGATGCGAAACACCACCTGCTTCAACTCGGGGTGCTCGATGCGCCAGCGCGCCAGCATTTCCTCCACCAGCCGCTTGTGCCAGGCATAGGCGAAGACCCGGTTGCCGCGGACCGGCTGGTCCTCGCTGATCCAGGCCGGGTTGTCCGGGTGGTAGCCATAGGCCGCGCCGCTCGAACTGACGATGATCTTGCGGACCCCTGCCGCCAGGCAGGCCTTCAGGACGTTCTCGGTGCCCTGCACGTCCACCGAATATTCGAACTCGCGGTTGCCGTGCTTGCCGGGCGTGACGATGGCGGCCAGGTGCACGACCGTGTGCGGCCGACAGCGCTCGAAGAGCTCGACGAGCGCCGGCGAGCGCACATCGGCCTGGACGTACTCGACCCCGGCGGCCCGCCGTTCAGGCGGCACCTCGCGCACATCCGCGGCGATGATGCGGCCGATGGGGAGGGCCCCAGCGGCCAGCGCCGCGACGACTTGCGAGCCGAGGTAGCCGCCCGCGCCGGTGACGAGAACGCCGGGCCCGCTCACGACGACCGCGCCGGATCGGGCGGTCGGCGCGACCACAGCGTGGCGACGGTGAGGCCGGAAACGATGTGCCAGATGCCCCACCAGGCGGTGACGATGGCCATGCCGCCGAGGCCGCCGAAGAAGTTGAAGATGAGCACCAGGCCGAGCGCCGAGTTCTGGATGCCCACTTCGATGGACACCGCGCGGCGGTCGCGTTCGGGCAGCCCGGCCAGGCGCGCCACGTAGTAGCCCGTGGCCAGGGCCAGCCCGTTGTGCAGGAACACGGCCACGACGACGAAGCCGACGTAGTTCAGGAAGTAGCGCCAGTTGGCCGCCAGTGCCCCGATCACGAAGAGGCCGAAGATGACGAGCGACGCCGCCTGCACCGGCTTGTGGGCCCGCGCCGCCGCGCCCGGGAAGCGGTGTCCGGCCCACATGCCCGCGGCCATCGGCAGGCCGAGGAGCAGGAACACGGCCAGCAGCATTTCCAGCGGATCGAGCGCCACCACCTTGAGGATCTTGCTCGCCTCGGGATGCAGCCCGCCCCAGAGCGACAGGTTCAGCGGTGTCATGACCACCGCCACCGCCGTCGAGATGGCGGTCATCGCGATCGACAGCGCCGTGTTGCCCTTGGCGTAGTGGGTGAGGAAGTTGGAGATGTTGCCGCCCGGACAGGCCGCCACCAGCATCATGCCCAGTGCGATGCTGGGCGCGGGCCGGATCGCCAGCACGAGCAGGAAGGTGAACGCCGGCAGCAGCACGAACTGCCCGGCCAGCCCGATCAGGACCGGCTTCGGCGACGTCAGCACGGCTCGGAAATCCGACCCCTTGAGGTCCAGCGCGACGCCGAACATCACCAGGCCGATGACGACGTTCAGCGCCCACAGCGACTGCGGATTGAAGTTCAGCCGGACGAGATCCATCTCGGTCATGCCCGCCCCCGCGAGAGTCAGCCCTTGGGCTCTTCGTGCATCTTCTTGAAGTGGATCAGCCCCGGCGCCCACATGTGCTTGACCGGGTCGACATCGACATGGATCACCGCGCACTTGCCCGACGCGAGCGCGCGCTGCAGGGCCGGCTTCAACTGCGCCGGATCGGAGACCCGCTCGCCGTGCGCGCCCATGGCCTGCCCGAGCTTGTCGAACTCGATCTCGCCCAGGTCGGCCTTGATCGTTTCGTCGGGGTCGAGGTGCTTGAACAGCATGGTCTTGAACGGCCGCAGCATGAACTGCTGGTTCATCTTGACCATGCCCCACTGCTTGTCGCACAGCACGATGTAGATCACCTGCGCCTGGTTGCGCACGGCGGTCTCGACTTCCTGCGCATGGAAGCCCATCGCACCGTCGCCGATGATGCAGCACACCGGCTTGCCGGGCCGCGCTATGGCCGCCGCCACCGCCTGCGACGTGCCGGCGCCGAGCATGCCGAACTTGAAGGTCGAGATCACCGTGTTGGGCACGGTGACCTGGTGGTAGAACATGGCCCAGATGGTGGCGTTGCCGCCGTCGGCCACCAGCACCGAATCCTCGGGGAAGACCTCGCGGCAGGCGGCGGCGATGTGCGCCGGGTGCATGGGCACGGCAGTGTCCTGCAGCGCCTTGTCCCAGCCCTGGCGGTCTTCGCGCATGGTCTTGCCGTAGCCGGCCACGCGCTGGCGGCGCGCCTCGAGGGCGATCTCGGCGCGGCCGGCGCTCGAGCTCGTCGCCGAGCAGTTCGAGGAAGCGCCTGGCGTCGGCCAGGATGGCCAGGTCGGCGGGCTTGTTCAGCCCCAGCATGTCGCCGTCGATGTCGACCTGGATGGTCTTCTGCTCGGAGGGGTGGCGCCAGTACGGCGGCTTGCCCCACCAGTCGGTTTCGCCCACGCGCGTGCCGATGATCAGCACCACGTCGGCATCGTTGCGCACCTTGTGGTTGAGCTTGACGTGCGGCATGGTGATGGCCAGCGGCGAGGTCTCGTCCAACAGGCCGCGCGCCGCCCAGCTGGTGGTCACCGGTGCGTGCAGCAACTCGGCGACGCGGCGCAGGGCGTCGTAGGCGCCGGCGTGGATGATGCCGCTGCCGGCGTGGATCATCGGCGCCTGCGCGGCGATCAGCCATTGCGCGGCGCGCGCGACCTGTTCGGCCGTGGGCGTCACCGGGTCGGTGTGGCGGTACTGGTGCGGCGCCCACAGCGCGACCTCGGCCTTCACCTTGCCGTTCATGATGGTTTCCGGCACGTCGACGTGCACCACGCCGGGCCGCCCTTCGTAGCTCTTGCGCAGCGCCTTGCGCATCAGCTCGGGCACGCGGTCGAAGGACGACACCGCCGCGCTCCACTTGGCGATCTTGCCGATCACGCCGCTCTGGTCGAAGCACTGGTAGCTGCCGCCCCGGTCGGGATACATGATGCTGGGCCGGCGGGCGCTGGTGACGGCCAGCACGCGGTTGCCGTCGGCCTGCTCGACCACCAGCCCGGGCAGCAGGTTGGCCACGCCGGGGCCGTTGCTGGCCATGCAGACGCCGAGCTTGCCGGTGAGCCTGCGCGTAGGTGCCGGCCATGTGCGCCGCGCAGGTCTCGTGGCGTGGCGTGACGATCTCGATGCCCAGCCGGTGCAAGGAGGCATAGAAGCCGAAGTAGGTGCCGTCGATGATGCCGAAGACCTTCTCGACGCCCTCGTTCTGCAACATGCGGGCAATGACTTCGCCGCCAGTGGTCTCTGCCATGTCGTCATCTCCTCCTTTGGCGAGTGTCCATGCCCAGGCACTGAAACTCGACGATCCAGATCAACTCTACGCCGCACCGGGTGACGCGCCAGCATGGCTTCGCGCCCGTCGGCGTGTTTGCGCCAGCGCAAACGAGGTTCAATTGGCGCATCCGGGACGCGGCTGCGCGACGCCCGGCATGCGCCGTGGGCAGTAAGATGCTGTGGTGCAACATAGCGTTCTGGAGGCTTCATGGATCTCTCGAAGAGGGTAGCCGTCATCACCGGCGGCGGTAGTGGGATCGGCCGCGCGGTGGCCGCCGCGATGGCGCCGCGCGGGGTAGCTGGCGTGGCGGTCGTCGACGTGAGCGAGGCCATCGAAGACGTGGCCGAGAAGCTCAATGCCGAGGCCGGGCGTGCCTTCGCCATCCCCTTCCTGGGCGACACGACCGACGACAAGTTTCGCGCCTCGGTCTTCGATTCGATGAGCCGCAAGTTCGGGCAGGTCTCGCTGTGCGTGCCGGCCGCGGGCATCACGCGTGACGATCTGGCCGTGCGCGTCGACAAGGTGACGGGCAAGGCCCGCATCTACCCGCTCGAGCAGTTCAAGCTCGTCGTCAACGTCAACCTCATCGCCCCCGTGTACTGGGCGCTGGAGATGATCGGGCGCATCGCCGAGGATCGCGCCGCCAGGGGTCTGAAACGCTGGGCGCCCGAAGAGGGCATGCAAGGATCGGTGGTGTTCATCGGCTCGATCTCGTCGCAGGGCAACCGCGGCCAGATCTCCTACGCGAGCACCAAGGCCGGCCTCGAGGGCGCCGCGGCGACGATCATGAAAGAGGCGATGTTCTACGGCGTGCGTTGCAGTGTCATCCATCCCGGCTTCACCGACACGCCGATGGTGCGCGCGTTGGGCGTCGACTACGTCGCCAAGAACATCCTGCCGTACACGCAGCTGGGCCGCTTGATCCAGCCGGCCGAGATCGCCGACGCGATCTGCTTCATGCTCGGGAACTCGGCGGTCAGCGGCGAGCTCTGGGTCGACGCCGGCTGGCACGCGCCGGCGTAGCACTCGAACAGGATCGACCACCGGAGGCGTTCATGCATCGCGTCGAGTTGCAGCCATGACCAAGAAGACCAAACCTGCCCGCAGCACGCAAGACCTGGATCGGGAGTTCCGCGCCCAGGTGGCGCAGATGACCGCCGGGCTCGCCCCGACGGCGTTCACCACCGCCTGGGCGGACTGGGCGATGCATCTCGCCCAGTCGCCGGCCAAGCAGGGCGAGTTGCAGCGGCACGCGATGGAGCGCGCGCAGGACACATGGTCCTTCGCGCTTCGTGCGCTGACCGGTGCGCCCGTTCCGCCTTCCGAGGACTTTGCCGGAAGCCCCGATCGACGCTTCGAGGCGCAGGACTGGACGCAGTTCCCGTTCAACGTCTACGCGCGCGCCTACCAGAACAGCACGGCGCTGATGAACGAAGCCGTGCGTGACGTCGGTGGGGTCACCGAGTACCACACCCAGCTCCTGGAGTTTGCGGTGCGGATGCTGCTCGACGCGACCTCGCCTTCGAATTACCTGGCGTCGAACCCCGAGTTGCTGGCGCTGACGCAGGCGGAGCAGGGCAAGAACCTGGTGCGCGGATTCAAGCACGTGGTCGAGGACCTCGACCGCACGCTGAAGGGCGGCGCCGCAGCCGGCACCGAGGACTTCGAGGTCGGCAAGACCGTCGCCGTGACCCCTGGCAAGGTCGTGTTTCGCAACGAGCTGATCGAGTTGATCCAGTATGCGCCGGCGACGAAGGAGGCCTACAAGGAGCCCCTCCTGATCGTGCCGGCCTGGATCATGAAGTACTACATCCTCGACCTGAGCCCGCGCAATTCGATGGTGAAGTACCTGGTCGACCAAGGCCACACGGTGTTCATGATGTCGTGGAAGAACCCCGACGAGACGGACCGCGACATCGGCATGGACGACTACGTCGAGAAGGGGTTTCGCGCCGCGCTCGACGCCGTCTCCGCCATCGTGCCCGACCAGAAGATCCACGCCGTGGGCTACTGCATCGGCGGGACCTTGCTCGCGATCGGCGCGGCGGCGCTGGCCCGCGACAGGGACGAGCGGCTGGCCTCCGTCACGATGTTCGCCGCACAGACCGATTTCTCCGAGCCGGGGGAGCTTGCCTTCTTCATCAATCCGAGCCAGTTGGCGATGCTCGAAGCCACGATGCACCGCAAGGGTGTGCTCGAGAGCCGGCAGATGGGCGGGGCATTCGCGATGCTGCGTTCACAAGATCTGCTGTGGCAACCGATCGTCAACCAGTACCTGAAAGGCCAGCGCGATCGGATGATCGACCTGATGGCATGGAATGCCGACGGCACGCGCATGCCATGGCGGATGCACTCCGAGTATCTCTATCGGCTCTACCTCGACAACGAACTCGCCACGAACCGCTTTCCGGTCGGCGGCAAGCTGATCCGGCTGTCCGACATCGGCGTGCCGATGTTCGTGGTCGGCACCGAAGCCGATCACGTCGCGCCCTGGAAGTCGGTCTACAAGGTGGACAACCTCGTCCGCTCGGACGACCTCACTTTCCTGCTCACCGCCGGCGGCCACAACGCAGGGATCGTGGCCGGCCCCGTCCACCCCAAGCGCCACTACCGCATTCGCACGCGCCGCCTTGCCGACCCTCACCTGGCACCGGAGGATTGGATGGAAGCCGCGAAGCAGCACAGCGGCTCGTGGTGGCCGGCATGGCAGCATTGGCTCGTGGAGCACTCCGCCGGCAAGGGCAAGCCCCCGGCAGTGGGCGCCCCGCGCAAGGGATATCGCGTCGTCGGCGACGCACCGGGCGAGTACGTGCGGCAACGGTAGCGAAGATCACGCGTGGTTCGGGTCGGGCGCCGCAGTCCCGCCTGCGCTTCTGCAGCGGCTACGCCAACTACACTGGCCGACCCGGGCACCGCGGCCGGGCAGGCAGGGTCATTGCTCGAGCGGGAGCGCGCGCAGCCCCTGCACTGACGGGTCGGCGTGCATGCGCAGGGCGAGCCGAGCGCGCCGCGCAACGGCTCGTGCCGGCCGGAGGAGGTTGACCCAGGATGTCTCACTCGGCTTTCCGTGTGCGATCTCGGTAAACAGTCAGGTCGGCATCCTCGAGCGCCGCCATGATCCCTTACGGGTGTCGACTCAGCTCCAGCCATACCGGGTGACTGCGGCGGCGGCGGCCGACGCTGCAGATCGTCGAGAGACTGCGCCCCAGCGCCATCTGCGTCACCACCTTGCTGAGCGCGCCGAGCTGGTCCACCATGCCGTGGAAGTGCTCGGCGTCCAGGGCCAGCACCAGGCTCGGGGTGTGGGCCTTCACGGTGGTGGTGCGCCGCCCCTTGTTGACCATCTCGACTTCACCGAAGTAGTCGCCGTCCTGCAGGTCGGCGAGGCGTATGGCCTGGTGCCCCGCATCCAGCGTGGAGATGGACACCGTGCCGCGCACGACGATGTAGAACTTGTCGCCGGCATCGCCTTGTGCGTAGATGCCTTGCCCCGGCTCGTAGAAGCGCGAGACGAAGCGGCCGGCCAGGGCCTGCAGCACGTCGAGGTCCACGTCGCGGAAGAGCGGTATCGCACGCAGGCGCTCGCCGCTGACCTCGGCATGGTGCCCGTCGCCGCTGACCACGAAGCCGGCCTGCATCTGCCACAACTGCTGGTAGGGGCCCCCGCTGGCCAGCAATTCGTCATGACTGCCCTGCTCTGCGACCTGCCCCTGGTCCATGACGACGATGTGATCGACGAAGGCCGCTGACGCCAGCCGATGCGTCACGAGCATCACGGTGCGCTCCCGCGCCAGCTGCCGGATCGTGGCGTTGATGGCCGACTCGGTCTCCGGGTCGAGCGAGGAAGTCACCTCGTCCAGCAGCAGGATCGCGGGGTCCGGCAGGATGGCCCGGGCCAGCGAAAGGCGCTGGCGCTGCCCCTCGGAGAAGAACTTGCCTCCTTCGCCGACGGGCGATTCGTAGCCCATGGGCAAGGCGGCGATGAAGTCGTGGATGCCGGCCAGCCGCGCGGCGGCGGCGATCTCCTCGTCGCTGGCATCGGGTTTGGCAAAGGCGATGTTGCGCCGCACCGTCGTGTTCACGAGCAGGGGCTGCTGCAGCACCGTGCCGATGCGTGCGCCGAGCGAGGCAGGCTCGATGTGGCGGACATCGTGGCCGTCGATGGCCACGCGCCCGGCGCTCGGCTCGTAGAAGCCCAGCAGCAACTTGAACAAGGTGCTCTTGCCGGCGCCACTGCGCCCGACGAAGGCCACCGATCGGCCGGCGGGCAGGTCCAGGTTCACGTCGCGGATGTAGGGGCTGTCCTGCGTGTAGCTGAAGTGGATCTGCTCGAAGCGGATGCCCTCGATCGGCTGCGCCAGAGGCATCGACGCCTGCGCCTCGCGCTCGGGCAGCACGGCGTTCTTCACCGCCTCGATGCGGTCCAGGCTGAGCGTGGCGCGGCCCAGGTCCTGCACATAGGCCGCCAGGTTGCCGATGGCGCGCATCAAGACCGGCAGGAACAGGATGAAGGCCGAGAAGGTGCCCAGACTCAGCCATCCGGCGAAGCTCAGGCCCGCGCCGGCGCCAATGACCAGCAACGTGGCACCGGCCTGCACGTTGTCCATCGACAGCTTGAAGGTCTGCAACAGGTACTGCGGAATCTTCAACGTGCGACGCACGTCGGCCATCCGGCCCAGCGTGTTGGGGACGCCGCGGCGGCCGGCGACGTCCTGGGCGAAGCGCCGCGATGTCTCCTCGCCGCGGCCGAAGGCGCGCACCAGCGCCTGGGTCGACACCTGGTCCTGCACCAGGCCGTTGACATGCTCGGCCACCTTGCGGATGCGGTCGATGCCGTCCAGTGTCGGGCCGAGCTTGCGTTGCGGCTGCCACGCCACCAGCGGCAGCGTCAGCAACACCAGCAGTGCCAGCGGCCAACTCAGCACGAACAGGGTGACCATGATCACGGCCAGTTGCAGCAGCGACTGCAGGCCCCTCTCGAACAGGTCGCGCGCCATCGCCGAGAAGGTGAGCAGTTCGGTGTCGAAGAGCGGCGCGAAGTGCGCGGGCTCGACGCGGTCGAAATAGGCCAGTGGCAGCCGCTGCAGCCAGCCGAAGAGGCCGGTGCTCAGGTCCCAGTACAGCTCCCTGGAAATGTGGGCGCGCACGACCGCCAGCACGAAGCGGCTGGCAGCCGCCGCGGCGAAGAGCCCCACCAGCAGCCCCAGCGCAAGCATCAACTTGCGCGGGTCGTGGGGCAGCAGCGCCTCGTCGATGAGGAAGCGGATGGTCAGCGGGAAACAGGCCTCGAACAGCACAAGCACGACCACGCCCGCGCCGATCAGCGCGTGCAGCCTCCAGTAGGGACGCAGGTAGACCCACACCACTTCGTGCAGCAGGTGGCCGATGCGGGCGTAGGGGCTCACGCCGGCGGCTCTCGGTAGCCCGACTTCACGCCTTGGCGTGCTGCATCGCCAGCGCCACCTGCTGCAACGCCACGCTGACCGGGTGCTGCGCGTGCCGCAGCACGAAGGGCACGTCCTCGTCGAAGCCCATGAATTCCGCCGACTGCGGAATGACGGCCAGCACCTCGCTGTCGAAGGTCTTCTGCGCCCGCGCCCTGACGGCCTGGAACGAGCCGTTCGATGGCACCTGGTTGATGACGAGCAGGACCCGCGGGACTTCCAGCTGGCGCGCCACCTGGATCGTGACGCCCGTGCCCTCGAAGTCCTGGGTGTCGGGCCGCAGCACCACGATCAGCATGCGCACCGCGCGCATGGTCAGCAAGGCTTCTTCATTCAGGCCGGGGTGGGTGTCGATGAGCAAGGTGTCCAGGCCGAGCGTTGCACCCAGCTCGTGGAAGCCGCGCGTCAGGCGCTGTGCGTCATAGCCCTGGCTCAGCACCTGCGCCATCGTGCCCGGGTTCAGGCTCGCCGGTATCAGGAACAGCCGGCCCGCCACCGGCTGGCCCAGGTGGGCCGTGACGTCCACCGCCAGTTGGTCGACTTTGCAGTTGCCCAGCAGATAGTCATTCAGCGTGTGGCCCGGCGTCTTGCCCTCGCGTCCCAGCATCAGGTGCAGACCGGGCGACTGGATGTCGGCATCGATGACGCCGACCCGCTGCCCCGCCACTGCCAGCAGCGCGGCGACATTTGCCGTGATGCTCGACTTGCCGTTGCCGCCGCGAAACGAGTGCACGGCGATCAGCTCGGTCGAACCGCGCTCGATGACCGCGGCATCCAGGTTCTCGAACCGGGTCGTGCCCGTGCTCCTGGCGAGCGCGCTGTCCTTGCTGGTCTCCTCCAGTTCCAGCCGCAGCGCCTCGACCTGGCTCTGCAGTCGCTCCTCGGCAGCCTTGCGTTCGGTGATGTCGTGCATCGCCGACAGGATGGCCGGCTCGTCGTTGAAGTCGAGCAGGCGCAACGAGATGTCGACCCAGACCAGCGAGCCATCGAGGCGCCGGAAGCGCACCTCGTGGTGATCGACCGCGCGGTCGGCCTGCAGCGCGCGGATCACAGGCTGGCGGTCTGTCGCCTCGAAGTACAGGTCGACGGTCTTCATGCCGACCAGTTGCTGCGGGCTGGTCTGGAACAGCGTGCCCAGCATCACATTGGCATAGACGACCTCGCCATCGGCGAGCCGGGCGATCATGACCGGCGCGGGCGTCGCCTCCAGGATCATGCGCAGTTCGCGGGCGCTGCGCTCCAGCGCCGCGGTGGCGCGATCGTGCAGTTCCTCTTCCACCGTGTCGGCATGCTCGGTGGTCATCTCGAGCATCGTCGCCAGGTCGTTGCGTTCCGACTCCAGCGCCTCGGAGACATGATCCGCGTGCGCAGCCGAGGTCTCGAGCATCAGCTCCAGGTCGCGCTTTTCCTGTTCGAGCTCGAGCACTCGGCGGCGCAGCGCCTCTCCCGCCGCAACAAGCTCCTCCCGCGACGGCTCGCGTCCTGGCGCGGGCGCGTCGCCGGAAGTCACACGATGTCCAGCTGCAGCGCCGGCAGCAGGCGTTGCAGGTTCTTCAGCGACTTCTCCTGCCACGGGTAGCGCGTGCTGCCCTGCACCAGCGACCTGGCTGACGCCGTGCTTGCGCACCTGGAGCACGAATTTCGACAGCGTATTGATGCCCGAGCTGTTCAGGAACTGCAGCTCGCGCACATCCAGCGTCAGCGTGGCGGGCCTGGCGTCGGCCGCCTGCGTCAGCAGGTCCAGCACCGGCTTGTACTCGTCGCCATGCAGGCGGAACGACCCGCTGCAGCGCACGGTCGCGGCGGCCTCGTCGTACTGCACCTGGTAGTCCTGATGCGTGATGTCCATGTGGATGGTCTTTGCGTGTAGGTTTGAGTGCGACCGAGTGCGGCGCATGGGCGCCGCGCCGGTCTACAGCGGCATGCGGACCATCGTCGTCACGGCGACTTCGTCGCCGGGCTGGGTGGGCGTGGAAAAGTTCCAGGCGATCTTCACGCCGTAGTCGCTCAACATGGTCAGGAAGCCCATGCCGGACGCACTGCCGCCGTCGTCGTCATCGGCATTGCGTTCGAGCTGCTCGGTGTACAGCGCATCGATATCTTCCGTCAGCAGCCGCTGGATGAATTTCTGGAAGGGCTCGATGCGGGCCGGCGCGATGCCGTTGCTGGTGTACAGCGTGATGGCGCCGGGCTCGAGGAACATCTCGATGCTGACCAGGTGCTGCTTCGAGGCATGGCTGTACTTCATGCAGTTCTCCAGCAGCTCGTTGGCGATGTAGCCCACCGCGTCCTTGATCTGGCTCTGGCGTTCGGCCGAAGCGAGGTCTTCGCCGGGGAAGAAGGTGCTCAGGTAGTCGGCCAGGAAGTCCGCCGACAGGCCGTTGTTGCGCCAGCGCTGCTGCAACGGGATGGACGACGGGTGGAAGCCGATCTTCAGGTACTCACCGTCGCCTTCCAGCAGCGCGACGAAATCGCCGAATGTCTGTGCCATGGTCTGGTCGCCTTTCAAGTCTGCTTCGCCACCACGAGCGTGATGTCGTCGAACACGTTCTGGGCCCCGATGAAGCGCTTCAGGTCCGCCACCACGGCCTGCTTGATGGCCTCGGCCGGCCCGGCCCAGTGCGCCTGCAGCACGGCGGCCAGCCGTTCCAGGCCGTATTGCTCGCGGGCCAGGTTCTCGGCTTCGGTCACGCCGTCGGTGTAGAGCACGACGCCGTCGCCGGGTAGCAGCCGCACCGTGGTCTGGCCGACGAAGGCGGCGATTTCATGCTCCAGCCCGATCGGGAAGCCGAGGTCGATGGTGTCGATCAACTCCACGGCGCCGTCGCGCCGCAGCACGATCACATGCTCGTGCTGGCCGCTGACCTTGAACTCGCCGGCCGCGTAATCGAGCAGGCACAGGGTGAGGTTCTTGTCGCTGCCCATGCGCTGCACGTTGCCGTACAGCGCGGTATTCAGCACGGACAGGAAGCGCACGGGATCGGTCTCGCCGCTGGTCAGCAGGGCACGCACGATGGCCTGGGTCATGAGCATCACGACACCGCTCTCCAGGCCATGGCCGGTGACGTCGCCGATGCCGATCTTGACCCGCCCTTCGTGCTGCAGCACGTCGTAGTAGTCGCCGCCGACCTCGAGCGCGGCCTGCATGTGGCAGGCGATCTCCAGCCCGTGGACCTGCTGCAGTTCCTCGCGCGTGGGCAGCAGCATCATCTGCAGGCGCCGGGTCACGTCGAGTTCGCCTTCCATGCGCCGGTTGTCGCTGCGCAGCGTTTCGTTCAACGCGGTGACCTGGGCATGGGCGCGGTCCAGTTCCGCCTCGCGGCTCTTCAGCTCGGTGATGTCGGTGTAGGTGGCGACCACGCCGCCCGCCGCGGTGAGGCGCTCGCTCACCCGGATCCAGCGGCCGTCGGACCGGTGCTGCACGTGCGGCCCGGTGGGGTTGCGGTGGCGCTCGATGCGCTCGGCCAGCCAGGCCTGGCCGTCGCCCGCACCGTCGATGACGACACGTCCGACGGCGGCGCCGACGATGCGCTCGAAGGGCATGCCGGGCGTGACGGTGTCCGGGCCATAGGCAAACATCTCGCGGTAGTGCGAATTGCAGACCACCAGCCGGTCTTCGGCGTCGTACAGCGAAAAGCCTTCGGTGATGGCCTCGATCGATTCGGCCAGGGTCCGCTCGACGGCGTGCTTGTCGATGATGTTCCTGCGGAAGACGTCGATGGCCTGCGCCATCTGGCCGATCTCGTCGCGGCGCTTGCCCTGGTCCACGGGCACATCGATCTCGCCGGCCGACAGGCGCTGCATGACGTCGGTGATCGAGCGTATCGGCCGCACGATCGAGCGGCCGATGACGACGGCCACCACCACGCTGATCAGCAATCCGAGCAGGGTCACCCAGACGACCACCTGCTGGTTGCGCTGCGCGTCCGTCGAAAGCCGGTCTTGCAGCGCATTCGCCTTGGTGGCCAGCGCCTGTGACATCTTGCGCAGGTCGGCATCGACGGCGCCGAAGCTGTCGTCGGTCTGGCCGATCATCATCGTGGCCATCGGCGCATCGGTGCGCGCCACGTCGATGGTGTCGCGCGCCTGCGAATGGCAGTTCTGCCACTTCACCAGCAGTTCCTGCAGGGCCGACGCTTCGTCGTCGGACAGGTCCGTGCGCCGGGTGAGCGCGGCGATGCGTTCCGACGAGGCGTCGAGTTCGGCGCTGATCTCGCCTTCGAGCGGCATGAGCAGCTTGTCGCTGATGCCGTTGCTCGCCCACGACACCAGGCGGAAGATCTTCATGTGCGTGGCAACCACCGCGTCGCCGACGTCGGCGAAGGCCTGTTGCTTGGGCACGAGTTCGCCCGACAGCACCTGCAGGCCGGCGGCAGAGCGTGTGGACGTGAGGTACGCGTTGGCCCCCAGTGCCAGCAGGCAGATGAGCAACAGGGCCGAGGCCAGCGAGGCCTTGACCTGGACGGGCAGGTTGTCGAAGCTGCCGCGGCGGAACCATCGGCGGGCCGGGTTCATCCTGCAGACCTGCCGTAGGGCTTCACCTGAGCGACACGCTTCGTTTCAACGCCTATCGGTAGATGCCCACCCCGACCCAGTAGTCGCCCATCTTCTCGACATAGCTGGCCTTGTCCTCGATCTTGTTGTTGATCGGATTCGGCCACTTGTAGTCGTACCAGCCGCTGCCCTTGGTCTGCGCGATGTCACGCATGTCGCGGACGAGGAACTTCCCGTCCTGGTCCTTGAGCGCGATCAGGTTCTTGCCGATCAGCGCAGGCCGCGCGCCATGCGCGACGTTCAGGCCTGAGAAGTCGTAGATGAACGGGTAGAGATCCCGATCGTGGAACTCGGTGACCGACTTGTCCGACACGGCCTTGAAGGTGGCCTCGGCGCCTTTGGCCTTGAACATGGCCTGCACCCGCTTGACCATCGCGACCGCTTCGTCCTTGGTGCCGAATTCGGCGGCACAGGCCGGACGCCCCAGGGCCGAGAGCGACACGAACAACAGCAGCGATAGAACGGAGCGCATCGACTCTCCTCTGCAATATTCAGGGTCCAGGGCGCGCGATCAGGGCGTAGGCCATGTGCCTGCCTTTCCCTCGGCCGCTTGCCGTGCATAGGCACAGTAGTCCATGTCGCTGTGGCAGATGTGCCCCACCGTCACGCCGAGGACGTAGTTGTGGACGATGAAGCCTGGCCACATCTGCGGGCTGCCGGGGTTCATCCTGTCGAGTCGTTCGCGAATGATCTGCAGTTCGTCGAGCATCACCTGGTGCTCGGCCTTGTGCTCATCGAGCTTCGGGTAACCGACGTCGGCCAGTTGCCGTTCTTCGTACCGGAAGTGGCCGCCAAGAACATTGGCGAGCTTCTCGGTGAGCGCCTTCTGCCGATCCAGATCGCCGCGGTTCTGCCACGTGTCGGCGACTTCCATCGCGATCCTGAAAATCGCTTCATGCTGCGCGTCGATCTGCGGCTGGTCGACCTTCAAATGATCGCCCCAGGTGACGAGTTGCTTCAGCGAGTGGCCGCTGAGGCCCTGCGGCCCCGAGAGTCGGCCGAACAGGGCGTGTGTGGTCGTGGTCATCTTGCGCCTCTCAGGGTCTCAAATCGCGAAGCAGCTTCCACGCGCCCATATCAGGCGCGTGGGCGTGTCGTATCCAGACCCACTCCAGGCCCCCTTCCGGGGCTACGAACCGCCCCGGCAAGGTCCAGGCATCACCCTCACTGAGCGGGTGATGCCGCCCCGCGCGCGGCCCCTCGAGCTCACCCTCCGCCAGCGCGGCCGCGGTCTGCCCCAGGGTGATTGCGGGCAAGTATGTGGCAAACGTGGCGCGGTTCTGCACGTAGTAACCCTGGGCGGCAGCCTCACCCGCAGCGCCTTCGGATGACGCACCTTGAACCTTCGCGGCCGGCGCCGCAATGGCGCCGGCCATCGCCAGGGCCAGCGCACCAGCGAGTGCCGTCCCTATTGGGCCGGGAGTCCGACTCGCACCCATGGACACGGAGGGTCGAGATTGAACTTCGGCGCGCTGTTGTACGCCCTGAGTGCGATTCTTGGTCATGGTGCTCCCCTTCGTGAGACGGTGGCGTGTGGAAGGCGCGGTGCAATCAGACTGCATCGCCCTTGTCCGACTCAACGAGATCGGCTAGCGGTTCCTATCACCGGCGGGAGGAATTCCCGCATGGCGCGGGTTTGCCCGGGCCTCGGCGGCGCGGCGTCAGGCTTGCAGGTCGCGCTGCAGCTGCGTGGTCAGCCAGGCGCGGGCGAAGCGCAGTTCGCGGTCGACGGTGGGTATCGACAAGCCCAGCACGGCGGCGATGTCCTCGCGCCCCAGACCACCGAAGTAGGTGAGCTGCAGGATCTCGGCCGCGCGCGGGTCGACCTGCGCCAGCTGCCGCAGCAGCGCATCGAGCGTCAGCAGGTCGGCGATGTTCGACTCCTCGCCCACCTCGGACACGGTGTAGCCCAGCCGCTGCCAGTCGCCGCCGCGCTTGTCGGTCTGGCGGGCGCGGGCATGGTCCACCAGCACCGAGCGCATGGCCATCGACACGGCGCCGAAGAAGTGCGCGCGGTCCTGCCAGTCCGGCGGCGACTGCATCAGCTTGACCAGGGTTTCCTGCAGCAGGTCGCCCACCGCTAGCGAAGGCGTCTCGACGCCGCGCAGGCGCGAGGCCGCCATGCGCAGCAGTTCGCCCTGCACGTGTTGGATGAGCTGCCCGAAGGCGTCGCTATCGCCGCGCCGCCAGGCCTGCAGGAGCACGGTCAGCGGCGGCGAGGGGTTCCCGGACATGGCGTCATGTTGACAGAACGTGCGCTCAGCGCCGCGTCGGTTCACGCCATTGCAAGGCGCGCTGCTCGGCGGCGTTTGCCCGCGCCTCGGCTGCCCGCGTGCGCTGCACCTGGAGCATCAGCTGGCCGGCCAAGGCGGCCGTCAGTGCCACGGTCGCCACGCCGGCCAGTGCCCAGGGCCAGTGGCGGCGCAGGCCCTTGCGCAACGTATAGGCGCGGCGGCTTTGAAGGGCGGTGATCGGCCGGTGCGCCAGCAGGCGCTGCAGCTCGCGCTGCAAGGCGCCCGCGGAGTCGTAGCGCTGCTCCGGCGCGCGCGCCGTGGCGCGTGCCACGATGGCAGCCAATTCGTCGCCTCGTCGGTGGCTGCCGGCCACGGGCCGCACCAGGGTCTCGAGCAGGCGGCCCAGGCTGTAGAGGTCGCTCGGCAGGCCGGGCGCCTGGCCCGCCGTCTGCTCGGGGCTGGCATAGCCCACGGTCATGCCGGCCGGCGCCTGCGCACCCTCGTCCTGCAGCTGGGCGATGCCAAAGTCCAGCAGCATCACCCGCCCCTCGGCATTGACCAGCACGTTGGCCGGCTTGATGTCGCAGTGGACCACCAGGTGCCGGTGCGCATGCGCCACCGCATCACACACCGACATGAACAGCGCCAGGCGAGCCGCCAGCGGCAGGCGCTGCCTGGTGCACCACGCATCGATGGTGTCGCCGTCGGCGTACTCCATCACCAGGTAAGGCTGGCCCGACGATGTGGTACCGCCGTCGAGCAGCTTCGCGATGTGCGGGTGGTTCAGTCGCGCCAGCAACTGGCGCTCGCGGGTCAGCCGCTCCAGTGCCGGGACACCCGACCATCCAAGCAACAGCTTGATCGCCGCCTGCTGCTGGTAGTGGCCGTCGCTGCGCTCGGCCAGGAAGACCCGCCCCATGCCCCCTTCGCCCAGGGGACGCACCAGCGTCCAGGCGCCCAGCCGGTCGCCAGGACGCAAGGGGCTGCCCAGCCATTGCGCGGCGGCCTGCGCCACGGCATCGGAAAACCGCGTCGCGCCAAGGGCCGGGGCGAGCATGCGCAGCACCTCGGCTTGCGTGTCGCTGTCGGCGCCCAGGTTCTGCAGCGCCGCGCGCTGGGTGGCGGCGTTCGGCAGGTCGCAGACGGCGTTGAAGAATTCCTTGACCCGGACGTGGCGGGCACTCGCGTGACCGGGGTCCGCGGCCGTCATGGACGGTTCCCACCCGGCCGCGTCACGGCGCGAACGATGGCGGCTCGTCGAGTCACGGCGTCAAGCAGCGGGCCTGGGGTCATGAACCCATAATGCCATTTTCGCCATCGGTGCGGGGAGCCCACGGTGGAACGAACCCCTCTTGCCCGCCCGCCAGCCCCAGCCACCCTGTGCACGCAGGTCACCGAGTTGTGCGCCTGCTGGCAGGCCGGCAGCTTGCCCGCGGTGGTCACGCCGGACGTCAAGGCGATGCTGGCCGATTGGCAAGCGACCGCCGGTCAGCTGGCGCGGACCCATGGTGGCGAGTGGTCGGCCGCCACGGATTTCACCTTGTCGGCGACCTTCGGTGCCGTATCGGGGCAACCCGACCATGCCGAACGGGCCTTGCGTTGCGGCCAGGCCTGGTTGGCGGCGGCGCTTGCGCATGTCGAGATCACGCGGCAACGCTGGCCACGGCTGGACCATCGGCTCGGCGTCGGTGCACACACCGGCTCGCCGGCGGCGGGTAAGCCGGACGGGGGTCCGCAACCCAGCACGGCCGAGCGGGCCGCGCACATCGCGCAAGCCGTGCCACCCGGTCGACTGGGCATCAGCCTGGACACCGCGGCCCAGGTGCGCAGTCATCTTGACGCGGAGCCGCCGGTGCCGCTGCCGACCGACAGGCACCACCCGCCACTGCAGACCGTGCTGCTGCGGCGCGAGGCGTCCCAGCCAGCACGGGACCCGACGCCCGCTGGCGGCGCGCCGGGCCGGCCGATGGTGGGGCGAGAGCCGGAACTCGCGATCCTGCAGGCCGCTTTCGCGCGCCTGCTCGACGGCCCTCCAGCGCAGGCGGTCACGGTGCTGGCCAGCGGCGGCATGGGCAAGAGCCGGCTGATGCAGGCCTTCGACGACTGGTCCGCCGGCCAGCCGGTCGCCTTCCACACCTGGCGCGCTCGCGCGCAGCCGCAGACCCGCAGCCAGCCCTTTGGCCTGTTGCGCGAACTGGTCGGGACGTTCTGCCAGTTCGGCGATGCCGACACGCCGCAAGCCGCGCAGCGCCAGCTCGAGCAGGCCATCGCACCCTGGTTCGTGCAGGACGAAGGCGCGGACCGGGCCGCGAGCCATGCCCACGCCCTGGGCCACCTGATCGGCGTCGACGTGCGCGACAGCCCGCACATCAAGGGCATCCTCAAGGACCCGCACCATCTCCGGCAGCTGGCCTTCCAGGCCGCGGCGCAGTGGTTGCGGCGACTGGCTGCCGATGGCCGCGCGCCGGTGCTGATGCAGATCGAGGACCTGCACTGGGCCGATGACGACACGCTCGACTTCCTCGACCATCTGATGGTGGTCAACTCTGACGTGGCGCTGCTCATCGTGGCGACCAGCCGGCCCGACCTGGCGGACCGGCGCCCGGCATGGACACGCACCGAAGGTGTCCATCGCCACGTCGACCTGGACCCCCTCGATGCGTCCTGCGGCCGAAAACTGGCGCAGGGCCTGCTCGCCAGGCTGCCCGACATCCCCGCCGCGCTGCTCGACCGCCTGGTTCAGGGATCGGAAGGCAATCCCTTCTGCATCGAGGAGCGGGTCAGGCTGTTGATCGACCAGGGCGTCATCCTCACCCGCATCGGCTCCTGGTGGTCTGTCGACCTCGCCAGGTTGCGGTCGGCCAAGCTGCCCAACACCCTGGCCGGTGTGCTGAGAGCGCGGCTGGCACTGCTGCCAGCCGCCGAGCGTCGCACCCTGCAACGCGCCAGCGTGATCGGGCCGGTCTTCCTGGAGCCGGCCCTTCTGGCTCTGGGCGCAGCCACTGCGCAGACCTTGAACGCGCTGCTGCACCGCGAGCTGACGCTGAGCCACAGTGCGCCGGGCGCGGAAAGCACGCGCCAGTTCGGCTTCAAACACCAGATCCTGCAGGAGCTGACCTACGGCACCGTGCCCACCGTCACCCGCCGCGCCCTGCACGGCAAGCTGGCGCGCTGGCTGGTGGGGGGATGGACCGGGGTCCACGCCAACGAAGTGCTCGGCCTGAGCGCCCACCACTTCGAGCAGGCCGGCGACCCGTCGAAGGCGGCCGAACAGCATGCCCTCGCCGCGGAACACGCGGTGTCGCGTTATGCCGCCGAGGCCGTGTTCGACCATGTCGAGCGCGGTCTGGCCCTGCTGGACGCCTTGCCTGCCAGCAGGGCACATCGCGAGCTGCAATGGCGGTTGCGGATGACACGCGTCTTCGTGCTCGAAACCCGGGGCCAGCACGCGCGCCACCTGGCCGACATCGATGTCCTCACCGCGTTGTCGGACGAACTGGGCGATGACCTCAAGCGTGCAAAGGTCGCCGACAAGCGCTGCACCTACGCGATGTTGACGGCCGATCACTCCGGCGGGATGGCGGCCGCGCGCCAGACCATGGCCTGCGCGGAACGGGTCGGCGACCACCGCCTCCAGCTGATCGGCCTGCGCATGGTGGCATGGGCCCACTGCGGCCTGGGCGACTGGGACGCGGGCCACCGGCTGCTGAGGGAATGCCTGGCACGGGCGCTCGACCTGCAGATGCCGGAGATCGAGGCCGCCTGTGCGAACACCTTGAGCCAGGTCGCGTTTCGTCAGCAGGACATGGTCGCCCGTCTGCATTGGAACGAACGGGAACTGACCCTGCGCCGCCATTTGGGCGACCGGCGGCAGGAGGCGATGTGCCTGGCCAACCTGGGCGGCAGCTGGCTGGCCCTGGGTGAACTGTTTCATAGCCGGCGCTGCTGTGAAGAGGCGCTTCAGATGGCGCGGGTGCGAGGCGAGCGCCGGTCTGAGTGCTTCCCGCTCTACCACCTGTCGATCCTCGAACGTTGGCTCGGCAACGGCGCGAAGGCCGCGACGCTGGCGCGCTCGGCGGTCGAAGCGGCGGTGGCCACCGGCATCAAGGACTTCGAGCTCTACACGCTGACGGCCCTGGGCGAAGCCGAACTGGCCGCGGGCCGGCTGGAGGCGGCGGGCGATGCGTTCTCTCGGGCCCAGGACCTGGCGCTGCAACGCAAACTGCCCGACCAGCCCGACAACGTGGCTGGATTGGCCCGACTCGCCCTGGCCCGGGGCGATGTGCCCGAGGCCTTGCGGCAGGTGCAGCGGGTGCTGGACCTGGAGGCCGCGACGGGCGTGGCACACCAGGCGCGCAACCAGGAACGCGTGAACCTGGTCTGCCACCTGGTGCTGGCCCGCGCCATGGACCCGCGTGCAGAGGCCTGGCTGCAACGCGCGCATGGCCAGTTGCTGGCCACGGCAGCGAAGATCTCCGACGAAGCGCTGCGCGAGGGATTCCTGGCCAACATCCCCGACCACCGGGCGATCCTTGCGGCCTGGGCGGCGGCTGCAGGCGAGGTCGAGCGCGCAGCGCGCGAGATCGAATTCGCTCGTCCCGACAGGGGGACTCCCATCTCATGATCGTGAAAGGGGCATGAAGGGCGCGGCCCGTGACGCCACCGTGCGCCGGGTCGTGATGACATCGGCGATGGTCACGCTGCCGCGGATGGCCGCACCCATGCTGTCGCTGTACGATCTCTGCGCGTACGATGAAGTCGTTGGAAGGATCTGCCATGACTGAAATCTCACCGCGCTGGGAGTGGCGCTCGTTCGGCCGCCGCTTCGCGGGCGCAGAGGACCGGCTGGCTCGGCTCACTCCGAGCGGCGTCCAGGAGAGCGACGAGATCTACCTGCTGACCCGCGCCGGCGCCAACGTGAAGATCCGCGACGCGCTGATGGACATCAAAGTGCTGCGCGAAGTCAACAGCGATGGCCTGGAGCAATGGACGCCGATCATGAAGGCCGGCTTTCCGCTGCCGGCAGCCGAGGCGGTGAAAGTGCTCGAGGCGCTCAAGCTGCCGATCCCGACGGCCGTCCGCTCGAGCTACACGCTCGACGAGTTCGTCGAGCAGTTCGCGGCGCCGGGCGCGCCCGTGCGCGCGGTGAAGGTCCACAAGCGGCGCACGCGCTACACCGTCGGCGGCTGCATGTCCGAGCTGTCCGAAGTGGTGGCGAACGGCAAGCCCACACGCACCCTGGCAGTCGAGTCGGAGGATGCGGCCGGGGTGATGCGGGCGGTGCGGGAACTCGGCCTGGGCGGCTATGCGAACACCAGCTATCCCCGCGGCCTGGCAGCCCTGATCGACGACGAGCCGGTGCGCTACGCCGTGATCGACGCCGGCACCAATTCCATCAAATTCCACGTCGGCGAGCACGGCGTCGACGGGAAGTGGCGAGCCGTCGTCGACCGCGCGGAAATGACCCGCCTCGGCGAGGGGCTGGAACAGAAAGGCGCCATCAGCGATGCCGCGCTGGAGCGGACGGCCGCAGCGATGGCGGGCATGGTCGACGAGGCCCGGCGGCTCGGCGTGCGTGCGATCGCCGCCGTCGGCACGGCCGGGCTTCGAATCGCTTCGAACCGCAACGACGTCGTGGCAGCGATTCAGGCGCGCACGGGCGTCCACATCGAGGTGATCTCGGGCGAAGAAGAGGGCCGGCTGGCCTACGTGGCCGCCAAGGCCGGCCTGGGGTTGGACAAGGGCTCGCTCGTCGTCTTCGACACGGGCGGCGGCAGTTCGCAGTTCACGTTCGGGCACGACGCCAGCGTGGACGAGCGCTTCAGCGTCGATGTCGGTGCCGTGCGCTACACCGAGCGCTACGGACTCGATCGCGCCGTTCCACCCGAGGTGCTGCGCGAGGCCATGGCGGCGATTTCGGCCGACCTCGCGCGCATCGATGGCCGCCCGGCTCCGGATGCGCTGGTCGCGATGGGTGGCGCGGTGACCAATATCACCGCGGTCAAGCATCGCCTCGCCGCCTATGACCCCGCGGTCGTCCAGGGCAGCGTCCTCGACCGTGCCGAGGTCGATCGCCAGATCGAGCTCTACCGCTCGCTGGATGCCGACGGCCGCCGCGCCATCGTCGGCCTGCAGCCGAAGCGGGCGGAGGTCATCCTGGCGGGTGCCTGCATCGTGCGCACGGTCATGGAGAAGCTGGGCAAGCAGAGCTTCGCCGTCAGCGACCGGGGCCTGCGCCACGGCGTGCTCGCCGAGCGTTTCGGAGCCTGATGGGCGGGTTGTGCTGCATGCAGCCAGCATCCCAAATCAAGGCGAATTCTTCGCCTCTTACAACGAGATGGAGCAGACCATGATCACCAAGGTGGCCACGAAGACCGCGAAGGCCAGGGCGACTGCAAGGCCTGCGAGGAAGGCGGCGACAGCGACGGTTCGGAAGGCGGCGCAAGCCGCTCAACCCGCGCTGGCCAAGCCACTGTCGAACGAGGAAGTCGCCCAGGTCCTCAAGCTCAGCAAGGGGGCGAACAGCATCGAGCTGAAGCTGTCGGTCCCCCTCACCGGCCATCGAGCAACGATCAAGAGCATCGGGCTCGACCCGGTCGAGGCACAGCCGCGGCAAGCCTTCTTCTTCGACACGCCCGACCTGGCCTTGAACCGGGCCGGCGTGGTGGTGCGGGCGCGCCGCATCCAGGGCGGTGATGCCGATACGGTCGTCAAACTGCGCCCCGTGGATCCGTCCACCATCGACCCGGACTTGCGCCGCTCGCCGGCCTTCAAGGTCGAGGTGGACGTGATGCCGGGCGGGTTCGTGTGCTCGGCTTCGTTCAAGGGTGTCTGCTCCGGCGACGAAGTGCTCGACGTGACCTCGGGCGCAATGCCCCTGCGCAAGATCTTCTCCAGGGAGCAGCGCGCCTTCTACGACGCGCACGCTCCAGCGGGCATCACGATGGACAAGCTGGTCATCCTGGGTCCCACGTTCCTGCTCAAGGCGAAGCACCAACCGAAGGACTTCGACCGTCCGATCACGGTCGAGATGTGGCTCTATCCGGACGGTTCACGCATCCTGGAGATCTCGACCAAGTGCCTGCCGAAAGAGGCCTTTCAGACCGGCGCCGAGTTCAAGTCCTACCTCGCCGGCCTCGGCATTGCGTTCGTCGCCGACCAGTCCGCGAAGACCGCGACCGCACTGCGGTTCTTCAGCGCCAGGCTCAAGGAGGAGGGGCTGTCCGGCTGAGCGATCTGGCACCGACGCGTGAGATCGGCTCGGCTGCGCCTGCGAGGCACCCTCCACGGGCGGGCCCGGGCCTGCCATCCCCATGACGAACGGCCACCTGCTGCTGCTTGGTCTGTGCGTTGCACTGGGCGCCGCGTTGCCGACAGCGGCGCGGGCTCAAGCGCCCGTCGCCCCGGACGCGGAAGAGAACCGCGCGCACTCGATCGGCGTTCATTCCCATGCGTGCGTGGACTTGTCGGATGCCCTGGCGCGCCGCCGGCTTCAGGATGAAGCGTGCAAGCTGCCGCTGGTCGAACTGCCACGCCCCGCGGTGCCACGACTCGACGAACGGCCACGCTGGCCGGCACCTCGGCCGGCGTCGGCTGCGACCGAAACGGGCCACGCCATGTTCTGGAGGTTCCCGGTGCAGGCGCACGGGCCGCACGAGGCTCCCAGGCACAGCTGGCCATGACCCTTGGACGGTGAGGTACGCGGGATCGGCGACCTGCCGCGCAACAGCCTCTGGCTGACCGGCTCGCACTCGCCACATGCGCGCGAATTGACCACGCTCACCGACATCATGCGGGATCAGGACTAAACACGACTGCGTCGCTCCTCGCGCAAGCAAATCCAGGCAAGCCGTTCGGCGCCTTGGCGTGTCATGCATGGCCGGCGAGCATCAGCGGGTCTGCGACGCGTGGTCGACGTCTTGGTCCATGTGAACGGGGATGACTCATGAACACCATCTTCCATTGGGCAAGGGTTCTGCTGGGATTGACCGCGCTGGCGGCCCTGATCTCGTGCGCTGACAACGGCAGTGCGGACAGTACTCACGCACCGACGGTGTCCGGGCTGAGTTACTCACCCACGACTGCCTTCCAGGCTGCGGGCGGCGCGCTGGTCGTCGACGCGACAGTGGTCTTCGCCGATACCGGCGGCGACGTGACCTCGATGCGGATCACGACCAGCGCCGGTGCGGACGTGACGGTGCCGACGCCATCCCTGACCGGGGTGCAGACCGGCGCGAGCGCGACGACCTTCTCCGTGCCGGTCGACAAGGTCGGCAAGATTTCCTTCGAGGTGTGGCTCGTGGACGGTCAGGGCGCCGCCTCGAACCGGCTCTCGGGTGCCGTCGACGTCGTGGCAGCAGTGGATCCGATGCCGGATCACGCGCCGTCGATATCCGGCTTGAGCTACTCCCCATCGACGGCGACCCAGGGCGCGGGTGGCACCGTCGACATCAACGCGACAGTCACCTTCGCCGACACGGGCGGGGACGTGAGCGTGATGCGCGTCATGAGCAGCGCGGGCACCGATCTCACCGTGCCCATGCCTACCCTCGGCGGGTTGAAGAACGGCACGAGCGCGGCCACTTTCACGCTCCCGGTCGACAACGTCGGCAAGATCTCGTTCGACGTGTGGCTCGTGGACGGAAGGGGCACTTCGTCGAACCGGCTCTCGGGCAGTGTCGACGTGGTGGCAGGCCCGGCGCCGGTTCACGCACCGCTGATCTCCGGGCTCACCTACTCTCCATCCACAGCAACCCAAGCCGCGAGCGCCACCGTCGTCGTCAACGCTGGGGCCGTCTTCGCCGACGCGGGCGGCGACGTCAGCGCGATGCGGATCACGAGTAGCGCCGGCACCGACCTGACGGTGCCGTTGCCCGGTCTGAGCGGTGTCCAGAACGGCACGACAGCGGCGACGTTCACGCTGCCGGTCGACAAGGTCGGCAAGATTTCGTTCGCGATACGGCTCGTGGACGTTCAGGGCAGCGCCTCGAACCCGCTCTCGGGCGTTGTCGACGTGGTGGCGAGTGTGGAACCGGACACATGGGTCAGACTCCCCGCGACACCTCCTGCCACTCTCTATGGGCTGACCTGGGACGGGCGGCGCTACGTCGCTGTCGGCGGGCGCGGCACGGTCATGACCGCAGCCGATCTCAACGGTTGGTCGGTGCAGACCTCCGGCGTCGGCCACACGCTGCGTTCGGTCGCCGGTTCGCCCGTGCGCTTGGTCGCGGTGGGCGAGGACAGTAGCGGCGAGGCCGTCGTGATCAACTCCACCGACGGCTCGACGTGGTCGGTGGCGTATCGCGCCGGTGCTTGCCAGGGCGGCTCATGCGCGACGCCTTCGCAACTCTCGAAGGTCATCTGGACAGGCACGCAGTTCATCGCGGTCGGCCAGGAGCGGATCGTTTCCGCCGGCAAGCTCTATGGCCTGGTGCTGACGTCTCCGGATGGAACGACATGGACACAACGCGCGCCGAAGGCGATCGAACTCGGCGACTCAGAGTTTCCGAACGAGCGCGACCTGACCTCGGTCGCATGGTCCGGAAGCCACTTCGTCGTGGTCGGTCTGGGCACGGGCCTCGACCCGGCCGCCTGGGTGTCGGCCGACGCAGAGACCTGGACATCCGGCTCGGGTTCGTGTGACGCGGTTGCCCTCTTCCCATGGAGCGACGTGACCTGGGGTCACGGCCGCTTCGTGGTGGTGGGTTCCGTGCCGGGCTTTTCCGGACACACTCCGGTGTGTACGTCGACCGACGGTTTGAATTGGCAGGACAGTTCCACCAGTGTCTTGCTACCTCCGATGCGGGCTGTGACCGCCGGCGCGAGAGAGTATCTTGCGGTGGGCGACGCAAACCGCCAGTTCTCCCCGAATGGCTTCGACTGGACAGTCACCTCTGCGGCATCGGGCTGCGGGAACGCGGTGGTGTGGGACGGCATGCACTACGTCGCGGTCGGGCAGTCGATCTGCAGGTCACCATGATCTGGTCGTTCGTGGCTCATTGAACCCTCGAGCGGGGCGTGGTGCTTGGCGTTTCCACCGCCGGCGCTTAACCTCTCGTCACTGGAGGGATCATGCTGAGTTGCGACTACCTGATCAAGGGTGCCGGGGCGATGGGCATGGCGGCCGCCGACGTGCTTCTGGCCGAGACCAGTGCCGAACTGCTCATCGTCGACCGTCACCACCGCCCCGGCGGCCACTGGAACGATGCCTATCCCTTCGTGCGGCTGCACCAGCCCAGCACCACCTACGGCGTGAACTCGCGTGCGCTGGGCAACGGCGCCAAGGACACGGTAGGCCTGAACCGCGGCCTGTACGAACTGGCCTCGGGCGCCGAGGTGCTGGCGTATTTCGATGCCGTGATGCAGGAGCAGTTCCTGCCCACCGCGCGTGTGCGCTGGCTGCCGATGCACGAGCTGCTGCCCGACGGCAGCGTGCGCTCGCTGCTCAACGGCCGCACGATGCCCGTGCAGGTGCGGCGCAAGACCATCGACTCCACGCACCTCAACACCCAGGTGCCTTCGACCCGCCCGCCGCAATATGCGGTGGCCGAGGGCATGACCTGCGTGCCGCTGAACCAGCTGCCGCAGTTCAGGCAGCCGCCCGACGGCTGGGTCATCGTCGGCGCCGGCAAGACCGCGATGGACGCCGTGATCTGGCTGCTGCAGCAGGGCGTGGAGCCGTCGGCCGTGCGCTGGATCATGCCGCGCGACTCCTGGCTCGTGGACCGCGCCAACGTGCAGCCCGCGCCCGACCGCTTCATGGAATGTTTCGGCGCCGTGGCGGCGCAGTTGCACGCCGTGGTCGAAGCCGGTTCGATGGCCGACCTGTACCGCCGGCTCGAGGCCGCGGGCCAGTTGCTGCGCATCGACCCCCGGGTGGAGCCCACCAAGTACTACTGCGCCACCGTTTCGCAGGCCGAGTTGGCGCAGCTCCGGCGCATCTCGCAGGTGGTGCGCCTGGGCCGGGTGCAGCGCATCGAGCACAACCGCATCGTGCTCGAGCAGGGCGAGATCCCCACCACACCCGGCACGGTGCACGTGGACTGCAGTGCCACCGCCATCGACCCCGGCGTGGGCGGGGAGCCGGTATTCCAGGGCGAGCGCATCGTGCTGCAGATGGTGCGCGCCTGCCAGCCCGTGTTCTCGGCCGCGCTGATCGCACACGTGGAGGCCACCTATCCCGCGCCGGAAGACGAAGCGCGCCGCAACGAGCTGTGCACCGTGGTGCCGATGCCGGCGCCCGGCCTGAAGTGGCTGGAGATGCTGGCTGCGAACATGGCCAACCAGCACAAGTGGACGCGCGACGAAAACATCGCGAAGTGGATCGTGGCCTCGCGGCTGGACCGCTACGCGTCGCTGAGCCGAAGCGTGGGCGAAGACGAGGCCGACAAGCGCGAGCTGCTGCAACGCATCCGGGTGCTGGGGGGACAGGCGCGGGAGAAGATGGCGGCCCTGATGGCTGCCGGTTGACTGCCCGCACGCGGTTCGAGTCCGGCCCGCGTTCGGCCCGACCGATCTCCTGGGGCCCGGGCGCGGGGAGGTTCGTGTGACAAGGTCATGCCGAGAGGGTGCCCGGGCCTCACGGTCGCCAGAACCACAGCAGCGCGTCGCGTCTTGTGCGGCTGCCCGAGCTGCCGACGGCGACCACGTTGCCGCAGCGGTCCAGCGCCACACGGTTGGCGCGTTCGTCCGCCGACGTGCCCCACTGGCGCGCCGCCAGCACACGGCCATCGGGCGCCAGTTTCATCAGGAACAGGTCGCCCTCGCCGGCCGGGGTCGCGTCCGGCGCGATGCGGCCTGCGGTCTCCCCAAAGACGATGATCTCGCCGGCCGCGCCCAACTGCAGGTCGACCAGCCAGTCGATCTCGCTCGAGCCAAACTGCCAGCTCTGCAGCAACTGGCCATCGTCGGCGCGCACACGCGCCACGAACACGTCCTGCTGGCCCACCACCACGCCGCCGTGGAACGATCCGAAAACGCTGCCGCCGATCAGCAGCGTGTCGTCGGCCAGCACGCGCACCACGGCGATGTGGTCGACCTGCGCGGTGGTGTAGCGCGCGGTCCACGCCGGCCGGCCGCTGCTGTCCAGCTTGCGCAGCACCATGCCGCGGGCGACGCCGCCCTGGTTGGCCCCGGTCAGGTAGGTGGCGCCGCCGACGCTGCTGGGCATCACCGCGAGGCCGCCGCCCACGTCGGGTTCAGCGCTGGCCGACTGCCACGACCAGCTCAGGCTCATGCGGTCGTTGGCCGTGCCAGCGTCCAGGCGCTGAAGGCGTAGCGCAAAGGCGTCGGCCCACGCCTCGACGTAGTTGCCGGGCACGAAATCGTCGTCCTCGCCAGCCAGCACAACGCCACCACGGTCGTCCACCACCAGGCGGCGTGGGTGCTGCGGCGCCGGCGTGCCGGTCTGGAAGAGGCGCCAGGGTGTGGCGTCACCGGCGCTGTCGGACCAGGCGACGAAGCTGTCGAATTGCCCCGCGTTGGCCGCGCCGCCCAGGCTGTCGGTGGTGCGGCCGGCGGCATACACCGTGCCGGTCGCATTGATGGCCAGCGCCTCGATGGTGTCGCTGCCCCGCGTGTCGAACTGGCGTCCGGCATCCCATAGCAGGCTGCCGTCGGCGGCCAGTGCGCGGAGCACGCCGCGGCTGTCGCCCGCCGGTTCGATGTTGGTCTGGCCGAGCGTGCCGTTGGTCCAGCCGGCGATCCACAGCCGGCCGCGGTCGTCCACCAGCACGTCGGTCCACTCGCTGGACAGGGTATCGCGGTGCCAGGTGACCTCTTCCGGCAGCGCCAAGCAGGCCCCGGGGGCAACTACGGGCGGGCTGTCAGTGCCGCCGCCGCCGCCGCACGCGACGAGCAGCGCCGCTGCGGCCAGGCCGGTGAGACGACGTTGAAAGTGAGTGGTGATGGTCATGATCAGACTGGAAGACAGGGGCGAGCGGCAGAAGCGGTCCTGCCGTCAGGGCAGGCCCGCGGCCGGATCCCACAGCAGGGCGACGGCCAGCGCCGCCAGGGTCACAGGCTCGCGCAGCGGTGAACCCACGGCCGGGCGCCACAGGCGTGGCGTCGTGCCGTTGATCTCTATCGCGCCCACGGCCTGGCCGTTGTACGTGATGGCGTAGCCGATGGGCGCTTCCAGCGACAAGGCGCCGCCCTGCACCTCATGCACCGAGCGCAGTTCCAGTGTCACGTCGGCCATGGTGTAGCGGCCCGTGCGTTCGGCCCGGGTGCCGGGGATCCACGACGGTGCCGCCAGCGTCAGCTGCGCGCTGCGTGCGCCCTTCCACTCGCAGGTCACGGTGTAGGGCGTGGGTTGGCCGGTGAGCACCTTCACCGTCACCGTCGGCCTGCTTGCCCACGCATGCCGCCTGGGTGGTGGCGCCGTCGGCCAGGGTCAGTTCGTAGCGCGTGGCGGCGCGGTCGAAGCTGACGGCGTCGAACAGCGACAGCCGGTCGCGCCCGCGCTGGAAGCGGCCGCGTTCGTCGCCGACGCTGAAGGCACCGGTGCGGCCGGCGCCCAGGCCCGCCACCGGCGTGGACTCGCTCGGCCAGGCCGGCGGGCAACGCCATCTGGGCGGTCTTGATGCTGGCGCAGCCCAGCAGGCTGCTGCCGGCCAGGGCGGCCAGCGCGCCGCGAAAGAAGGTGAGTGAAGCCATGTTCGGGCTCCTCGTCAGTACGACATGTCGGCGGCCGCCCGGGTGCTGCGGCGCTGCCGGCCAGCAGGCCGCCGCCGATGTGGACCGCGGTGGCGTCTGATGCAGCCGATGGCCAGGTTGTTGCCGTTCGACCGATCAACGTACGCACGGCTTGACAGGCGCTTGAAGTGAACGAGACCGCCCATGATGGGCTGCCCTCGTCGAGCAGCAACGCGATCGGGGCTCTATTCAGTCCGCAGCGCAATGTGAATCAAGCACTGACAAAACGGTGGAGCGGGTGAAGGG
>CAVQWK010000030.1:0-9446 GCA_963717575.1 uncultured beta proteobacterium
GACCGTGATGAAGGCGTCGGCGCCGTCGAAGCGCTCGCCGCTGGTCCACCAGACGGCCTGCAGGTCGTCGCGCAGCAGGCGCGCGCGCCGCGGCCCAGTCGCGCGCCTGGAACGCCGACCACAGCGAGCGCACCGCGCGCACGCCTGGGCCACAGCGGCAGGCGCACGTAGTCGATGTCCCAGTCGCCCTCGCCGGTGGCGACGCAAGCCGTGGCGCAGGTAGAAGCGGTTGGCCTCGCTGCCCTTGAGCGCGCACAGCTCCAGCGGGAACTGCACCGCGTCGGCCTGCGCGCAGACCCACTGCATCACCTGCGAGCCGATGCCGCGGCGCTGCGCGCCGGGTCGATGTAGAGGTGGTCCAGCCGCATCGCGTGCGACAGCGGCTTGAGAACCACGAAGCCGACGCGCCGGCCCTCGACGACGACGTGCTGCGTGTGCTCCGGGGCGAAGCCGGCGGCCAGGCGTTCACGGGCGTGCTGCGGGTCGTAGCGGCCGAGCCGCTCCAGGCTCTCGCGCATCGCGCGCAGGCGCAACGCATGCAGGGCCTCGAAGTCGCCTGCGCTCGCGCCTTCCAGCGCGAACCCGGTGGCCGCCGTCTGGTTCACCCCAGCGCCTTGCGAATGTGCTCGAGCACGTCTTTTGCGCTCGCCGGGATCGGCGTGCCCGGGCCGTAGATGCCCTTCACGCCGGCCTCGTACAGCAAGTCGTAGTCCTGCCGCGGAATCACACCGCCGACGAAGACGATGATGTCGTCGGCGCCCTGGTCCTTCAGCGCCTGGACGATCGCCGGCACCAGGGTCTTGTGGCCGGCGGCCAGCGTCGAGACGCCCACCGCGTGGACGTCGTTCTCGATCGCCTGGCGCGCGCATTCCTCGGGGGTCTGGAACAGCGGCCCCATGTCGACGTCGAAGCCGAGGTCGGCGAACGCCGTGGCCACGACCTTGGCGCCGCGGTCGTGGCCATCCTGGCCGAGCTTGGCGATCATCACCCGCGGACGGCGGCCATGAGGCTCGGCGAATGCGGCGATCTCGGCCTTCAGCTGGTCCCAGCCTTCGGCGGAGTCATCGGCATCGAATAGCGGCTGCATACACCCCGGTCACCTTTTGTGTATCGGCGCGGTGGCGCCCCCAAACCTTCTCCAGCGCATCGCTGACTTCGCCGACCGTGGCACGCAGCGCACGGCCTCGATCGACAGCGCCAGCAGATTACCCTGGCTCCGGCGGCGCATGCGGTCAGAGCCGGCAGCGCCCCCTGGACTTTCGCCGCATCGCGCCTCGCGCGCAAGGCCGCTCAGCCGCGCGATCTGCCGCTCGCGCACCGCGTGGTTGTCGATCTCGCGGATCTCGATCGCGTCCTGTTCTGCGCCGGTACTTGTTGACGCCGACGATCACGTCGCGGCCGGCGTCGATGCGGGCCTGCTTCTCGGCCGCGCTGGCCTCGATCTTGAGCTTGGCCCAGCCGCTGTCGACGGCCTTGGTCATGCCGCCCAGCGCGTCGACTTCCTCGATGGTCGTCCAGGCCGCGTCGGCCATGTGGTGCGTCAGTTATTCCATCAGGTAGCTGCCCGCCCACGGGTCGACGACGTTCGTGATGTGGGTCTCCTCCTGCAGGATCAGTTGCGTGTTGCGCGCGATGCGGGCACTGAACTCGGTCGGCAGCGCGATGGCTTCGTCGAAGCTGTTGGTGTGCAGGCTCTGCGTGCCGCCGAACACCGCGGCCATGGCCTCGATGGTCGTGCGCACGATGTTGTTGTACGGGTCCTGCTCCGTCAGGCTCCAGCCCGAGGTCTGGCAATGCGTGCGCAGCATCAGGCTCTTCGGGTTCCGGGCGCCGAAGCCCTTCATGATGCGCGTCCAGAACAGCCGCGCGGCGCGCATCTTGGCGATCTCGAGATAGAAGTTCATCCCGATGGCCCAGAAAAACGACAGGCGGGGGGCGAACGCGTCGACATCCAGTCCCTTGGCCAGCGCGGTCTTCACGTACTCCTTGCCATCGGCCAGCGTGAACGCCAGCTCCAGCGCCTGGTTCGCACCTGCCTCCTGCATGTGGTAGCCGCTGATCGATGATCGAGTTGAACCTGGGCATCTTCTGCGCCGTGTACTCGATGATGTCCGCCACCATCCGCATGCAGGGCTCCGGCGGATAGATGTAGGTATTGCGGACCATGAACTCCTTGAGGATGTCGTTCTGGATCGTCCCCGCGAGCTGGTCCTGGCGACGCCCTGCTCTTCGGCCGCCACCACGTAGCCGGCCAGCACCGGCAGCACGGCGCCGTTCATCGTCATCGACACCGAGACCTTGTCCAGCGGAATGCCGTCGAACAGGATCTTCATGTCCTCGACCGAATCGATCGCCACGCCGGCCTTGCCGACGTCGCCGGTCACGCGCGGGTGGTCGCTGTCGTAGCCGCGATGGGTGGCGAGATCGAACGCCACGCTGACACCCTGCCCGCCGCCGGCCAGGGCCTGGCGGTAGAAGGCGTTGCTGGCCTCTGCGGTCGAGAAACCCGCGTACTGGCGGATCGTCCACGGCCGCACCGCGTACATCGTGGCCTGCGGACCGCGCAGGTAGGGCTCGAAGCCGGGCAGCGTATCGGTGTGCGGCAGACCCGCCAGGTCGGCCGCGGTGTACAGCGGCTTGACGGTGATCCCTTCGGGCGTGACCCAGTCCAGCGCCGCGACGTCACCGCCCGGCGCAGACTTGGCCGCCGCTCGCAGCCAATCGGTCAGGGTGGCGCTGGGTTTGGACATGAGCATCTCCTCGTGGGCCAGGATGGGCTGGGCAGACTGCAGCGCTTGCATTATCCATAATTATGAATTCAAATCCAACACCAAACTGACGTCGGCCCGACCACCCGTGCACCCTGCCGCAGCACCGACCGCCACGCGCTCGCTGTCGCCTCGCGCCCTCTACCAGGACGTGGCCGAACGTCTGCGCGCGCAGATCTTCAGCCGCGAACTCGAGCCCGGCTCGTGGATCGACGAACAGAAGCTCGCGGCCGAATTCGGCATCAGCCGCACGCCGCTGCGCGAAGCGCTCAAAGTACTGGCCGTCGAAGGCCTGGTGACGATGAAGGTGAGACGTGGCGCCTACGTCACCGAGATGTCACGCGACGACGTGACCCAGGTCTATCGGGTGCTCGCGTTGCTCGAGTCCGACGCTGCCGGCGAGGTCGCACGCAGCGCGAGCCCGGCGCAGATCGCCTCGCTGCGCCAATTGCACGACCGGCTCGAAAAGCAGGTGCGCCAGCGCGATGCCTTCTTCGCCACCAACGAGCAGTTCCACATGGCGCTGCTGGCGATCGCCGGCAATCGCTGGTGCGCGCACATCGTGGCGGATCTTCGCAAGGTGATGAAGTTGAACCGCCACCACTCGCTGTTCAAGCAGGGACGGCTGACCGACTCCCTGGCCGAGCATCGCGCACTGATGGCCGCTATCGAAGCGCGCGACGACGCCGAGGCGACGCGGCTAATGCGGGCGCACTTTGAGAGCGGGCTGGAAGCAGCAAACTGAAGTCTCCCGGCTGATTCGGGCGTGGGCGACGGTCTGCGTTCGGCCAAGACCTGTCATTCCCACCGACACCCGAAAGCGGCCAACCACCGGGCTGGGCAGGAGCGGCCTGCCGACTCCGCCGGCACCGAGCGCCCAACGCGTGCGGTAGGGATGCCTGCTGCAGGTCTGCCCGAAGGCAAGCGAGCCACTTGGGCCACCTCCGCGGCTTGTGTTGCCGCCTGGGCGTCGTGGGGCAGAACACAGCGTTGCGTCATGGCCTGCTGCATCACCGCCCGGACCTGCTTCGCATCGGCCCGCGGACTGCCGTACTGCTGCTTGCAGGCCGTGATGGCCGAGGTACTGGTCCCCGGCACGTCAGGTGAAACGGCGGCGCACGCTGGCGACAGCGCCTCAGCGCTTGGGGGCGGACTCCACGCCCGACAGCGCCATCACCGCCGGTGGCAGGCGTTCGCCCTGGATCTGGATGGCGGCCACGGCCGTGTTGAGTTGCTGCAGCTCTTGCGCGGTGAACGAGATCGAGGCGGCGCCCAGGTTCTCGTCCATGTGTGCCGCGTTGGTGGTGCCAGGAATGGGCACGATCCAGGGCTTTTGCGCCAGCAGCCAGGCCAGCGACAACTGCGCGGGCGTCGCGTTCTTGCGCTGCGCCCAGGTGCGCACCAGATCGGCCAGCGCCATGTTGGCGGGCAGCACCTCGGGCGCGAAGCGCGGCGACGATGGCGCGGAAGTCGGGCACCGGCGTCGATCGCGAAGCGCGTGTCGGCCCGCACGTCGCCGGCCAGGAAGCCCATGCCCAGCGGACTCCAGCAGACGAAGCCGATGCCCAGCTCTTCGCACAGCGGCAGCACCTGGGCTTCGGGGCCGCGCCACAGCATCGAGTATTCGTTCTGGATGACCGCCAGAGGCTGCACCGCATGGGCGCGGCGCACGGTCTGCAGGCCGGGCTCGGACAGGCCGAACTGCCGCACCTTGCCCTGCGTGGATCAGTTCCTTCACCGTGCCGGCAACATCCTCGATGGGCACGTTCGGGTCGACACGGTGCTGGTACAGCACGTCGATGCGGTCGGTGCGCAGGCGCCGCAGCTGGGCATCGACCACCTGGCGGATGTGCTCGGGCCGGCTGTTGCGGCCACCGGGCCGCGTTGCCCCGTGACCTGATCGATGTCGAAGCCGAACTTGGTTTCCAGCACCACCTTGTCGCGGATGCCCTGCAGCGCTTCGCCGACGATGTCTTCCGACAGGAAGGGGCCGTAGGCTTCGGCGGTGTCGATCAGGGTGACGCCCTGGTCCACCGCCTGCCGGATGAGGCGAACGGCAGCCTGCACGGTCAAAGCGGCTGCTGTACGAATCGACCACCACGCCCGGCGTGGCGCCCGGTCGCCATTGGCAGCCCAGGCCGACGGGGAAGACCTCGAGCGGGCCCAGCTCGCCGACGGGCGCCTGCGGCTTGCGGGCGGCTCAGCGGGCTGCCCGCCACTGCACGGCCGGAGTCGCTGCCGGCGGCGCTGGCGCAGGCCGACAGCAGCCACGGTGCCACGCCCAGCGTGGCGGCGGTGAGCATCAGGTGGCGGCGCTGCTGCCTTTGACTGTCAATGTCAGCGTTCAAGGGAGTCGGGCGGATGGTCATGTCGGGCTCCTTTAATGTGATGGGTTGGTTCGGCTCAGATGTCCACGCGCCGCTCGCTCATGCACTTCACCATGGCCGGGTCGCGGTGCGAGAAGAAGCTGCTCTGGCCCGTTTCCAGAGTGGCGATGCGGGCCATGTCCGCCTCGTCGAGGGCGAAGTCGAAGATGGTCAGGTTCTCGACCATGCGTTCCTTGCGAACCGACTTGGCCAGAGCCACGATGCCGCGCTGTACCATCCAGCGCAGCACCACCTGGCCGACCGACTTGCCGTGCTTGCGGCCGATGTCGACCAGCACCTCGTGGTGGAACAGGTTGTTGCGCCCCTCGGCAAACGGCGCCCAGGCCTCGGCCTGCACGCCTTGTCGCGCATGAAGGCCACGCTCTCGGCCTGCTGGTGGAAGGGGTTGACCTCCACCTGATTGACGGCGGGCGGCACCTTGTTGATGGACCATCATGTCCATCAGCCGGTCCGGGTGGAAGTTGCTGACGCCGATGGCGCGCAGCTTGCCGGCCTTGTAGGCCTCTTCCATCGCGCGCCAGGAGCCGTGCACGTCGCCGAATGGCTGGTGGATCAGGAAGAGATCCAGATGATCCAGTTGCAGACGGCGCAGCGACTTGTCGATGGCCTGCCGGGTCCGCTCGTAGCCGGTGTCCTGCACCCAGAGCTTGCTCGTGACGAAGAGTTCTTCGCGCGCCACGCCACTGCGGCGCAGGCCCTTGCCGACAGCCTCCTCGTTCATGTAAGAGGCCGCGGTGTCGATCAAGCGGTAGCCCGATTCGATGGCGTCGACGACGCTGCGCTCGCACTCCGCGGGATCGGGGATCTGGAAGACGCCGAAGCCGGCGATCGGCATCCGGATGCCGTTGTTCAAGGTGACGTCGTCCATGACGGAGACTTTCCACTTCGTGCATCGATGGGGTCACTTTAGGACTCCGATTGGCATCCGGGTAGTGATGCGGCGCTTGATGGATTGACAAGCCAGGGCATGACAGTGGGGACGCCAGCCGGCGGCCAAGCTCGCGGCGGATTGGCAAATGGCGCTTGTCAGACCATCAACCAGCGCCCGGCTGGCGCTTGGCGAGTCGGCCGTCTAGAGTCACTCGGCAATGGCCACCGGAGAACCTTGATGTCTGGTGAGATGCTCGACCTGCCGCGCCGCAAGTTGGTTGGCGCCGCGCTGGCGGCCGTGTCCGGCTTGGTTGCTGCGGCCGCGGACCTGGACGCTTCCGTGCCGACGAACCACCACCGTGATGACGGCATGCACCTGAGCATCGACGACCGGCTGCAGGCCCTGCTGCGCCACCCGGCCTTTTCGGGCCATGCTCGCCTGCTGCTGCCCTGGGACGATCGGCCCTATGACGAGACGCTGCCTTTGCGGCAGATCGGCTCGCTGCTGCCCTATCACCGTCACGTCGAGCCGCGCATCGTTGTCGAAGCGCTGAACCGCATGATCGACGACGTCGGTCGCGGCCAGGTGGTCTTCCATCGCTTCTACACGCCAGCCCAGCGACGCGCCGATCCGACCCGGGAGAACACGGGCCTCTTCTTCTTCCGCGGCGGGCGCGGAGCACCGTTCGCGCTGATTGCGCCCGGGGGCGGCTTCGCCTACGTCGGGTCCGTCCACGAAGGCTTCCCGTACGCGCAGGCGATCAGCCGGCAAGGCTACAACGCCTTCGTCCTGCGGTATCGCCCCGGGCTGGGCGAGCAGGCTGCCACGGAGGACATGGCGGCGGCACTGTCGTGGCTCTTCCGTCATGCCGCCGAACTCGGCATCGCCACCGCCGGCTATTCCGTCTGGGGCAGTTCCGCCGGTGCGCGAATGGCCGCCAGCATCGGTTCGCACGGCGCCGCGGGGTTCGGTGGCGATGCATTGCCCAAGCCGTCGGTCGTCGTGATGGCCTATACCGGCCATGCGAGCTTCACGTCGGACGAACCGCCGACCTTCGTCGTCGTCGGCGATCAGGATGGCATCGCACCGCCGGCCACCATGGAACGCCGCGTGGCTGCGCTGCGTCGCCAGGGCACACGCGTCGAGTTCCACCGCTACGAAGGACTGGGCCACGGCTTTGGTGTCGGCACCGGCACGAGCGCCGAAGGCTGGGTCGCCGAGGCGGTGCGGTTCTGGGCCGAAGTCATTCAGCGCGTTCGCTGAATCCCCGGGCAGCGCGCTCGTCCGGCTCAGGGGTTCGTCGAGAACACTTCACGCGCCACCCCGGCTGCCGTGATGGCATTCGGCCAGCCCGCGTAGAAGGCCAGGTGAGTGAGGGCCTCGACGAGTTCGTCCTTGTTCAGGCCGTTGGTCCGCGCCAACGCCATGTGCGAGCGCAACTGCTCGGGCCGGTTCAGCGCGATCAGCGCGCTCACCGTGACGAGGCTGCGGTCACGCGGCGACAGCCCGGGGCGGGCCCAGACATCGCCGAACAGTACCTCGTCGGTCAGCTGGGCGAGCTTCGGCGCGACATCGCCGATCAGGCGCTGCGCCCGCGACGGCTGTGCGGGCGCCGCAGCGGCTTGCATCGCGCTGTCCTTGGCGTCGACAACTGTCTCCAGCCAGTCCACGGTCTTGTTGTCTTGCGCTTCCGTGATCGCGATGTGGGTCATCGCGCTGCCGGGGGCGGCACCGTGCCAGTGCTTGACGTTCGGCGGAATTCGGACCACGTCACCCACGCGCATCTCCTCCACCGGGCCGCCCCATCGCTGCACGCGGCCGACACCCGCGGTGACCACCAGTGTCTGCCCGAGGGGATGCGTATGCCATGCGGTGCGCGCGCCGGGCGCGAAAGTCACGGAGCCGACGGATGTGCGGTCGGGCCCAGCGGGTGTACGCAGCATCTCGACCGTCGCGCCGCCGGTGAAGTTCTGCGCCGATGCCGGGGTCACCGGCCGCGTGCCTGCGCGGGAAATGTGGAGATCGGGTTCGGCGGCACCCACGGAGGAGAGCATGGACAGGGCCAGTGCGGCGGCGGCGAGTCGGTTCACGGCAAGGTCCTCGGATGACACGTCAGGGGCCCTCAGTCTAGGAAGAAGATTGGCAGGTGAGTAGGCCGACAAAGCTTGATGGATTGACAAGCCAAAGCCGACAATGGGCATGGGAGGTTCCCGATGGCGATCAATGAACTTCGCTCCATTTCCATCTTCGTGACGGCGGCAGAGCTCGGCAGCCTGCGCAAGACCGCTGCCGCGCTGAACATCAGCCCGCAAGCGGCCAGCCAGGCATTGGCACAGCTGGAGCAGCACCTGGACGTGCGGCTCTTCCATCGCACGACACGATCGATGGCACTCACCGACGAAGGCCGGCGGTTCCTGGAAGAAGCCCAGCCGTCACTTCTCGGGCTGCGGCGAGCCCTGCAGACCGCGCGGCAGGCCAAGGACGAGATTGCCGGGCCGCTGCGCATCGTCGGGCCGCGATCGACGTTTCAGCCCGTGGTCTGGCGATTGATCGACGAGTTCTGTCAGCAGTACCCCGGCATCGTGCCCGACGTGCAGCTCGAGGATCGTGTCGGCAACTGGGTGGAGGACCGTGTCGACGTGGGCTTCCGCCTTGGTCTGTCGCCGCATGAAGGCGTGATCGCCAGGCGGCTTTTCCCGGTGCAGTTGGTGATCTGCGCCTCAGCGGAGTACCTGCAAACCTACGGCGCCCCGGACAGCATCGCGGCACTGCAGTCGCACCGTTGCAGCGTGTTCCGGAATCCTGGTACGGGCCAGATCGTTCCCTGGCGCCTCAAGGTGGGTGACGACGAAGTCCAGCAGCCCGTCGTACCGGCGATCTGCACCAACGACGAGATCCTGGAACTTCACGCCGTGCTGGCCGGGCGGGTGATAGGCCAACTGGCGGGGGTGACGGCGGCGCCGTACATCCGTTCCAAGCAATTGGTGCCGCTCCTGGTCGATCACATTCCGGACCGGTACAGCTACTTCGTGTACTACGGAAGCCGCAGCGCGCAGCCGGCGCGCGCACGCGCTTTCATTGACCTTGTTCTCCGACGGCTCGTCAACAACAACGAGTACGTCCTGAGTATCAAAGAGCTGCGAGCAGCGGGACGTGGCCTCCGAGGGTTGTCGCCGTAGATGACCGCTTCCGTTGGTTTGAAATGTCGCCTTCGGGTCGAAAGTTCGCCATCAGTGTCGGCATTGCGGCACTGTGCGCGGCTCCCACTCGAGAGATGAGTTCGATCTCGATCTCGGGGGGGTCGGTGACGCAGCGTTTCCGGTTTACTTCACTGATCCAGCAGAACTCACCCTGAGACGGGTGCGCCAGAGACTTCGCCCACCGCCAACCATCAAGCAAACACAGGCCGGAATCATGAAT
>CAVQWK010000031.1:0-19094 GCA_963717575.1 uncultured beta proteobacterium
AAAGTGGAACTCGTGTCGGCGGCGCTGAAGCTCGGCGGGGCCGGCGCCGTGCCGGGCCGGAGCGACCACGCCGACCTGGAGGGCCGCTTCGACTTCGACTGCAGGAAGGGCGCCCGCGCGGGTCACGTCGAGGTCGGGCTGTTCGCGGCCTTCAAGGGCCTGCAGCGCCTCGAGCTGCAACGGCCACGCCGCGGGGGCAGATGAAGGCCGCGCTGGTCGCCCGGCCTCGCGCGTGGCCCTGGTGCGCTGAGCCCCGCCCTTGATCGAGATCCGCGACCTGCACTACGCCTGGCCCGGCGACGGCCGGCGAGTGCCTGGCCATCGACCGGCTGGACATCGCCGGCGGCCGCGCGGTCTTCCTGCACGGCCCCAGCGGCTGCGGCAAGAGCACGCTGCTGGGCCTGATGGCCGGCGTGCTGGTGGCGCGCCAGGGCCGCGTCAGCCTGCTCGGCCAGGACTGGGCGCGGCTGTCCGGCGGCGCGCGCGACGCCCGCCGCGCCGAGCACGTGGGCGTGATCTTCCAGCAGTTCAACCTGCTGCCCTACGTCAGCGTGCTCGACAACGTGCTGCTGCCGTGCCGGTTCTCGGCCGCGCGCGCGCGGCGCTGCGCCGGCGGCCCGGCCGCCGCGGCGCGGCGCTGCTGCGGCGCGTGGCGCTGCCGCCGGCGCTGTGGTCCCGGCGCGCCGACGCGCTGTCGGTCGGCCAGCAGCAGCGCGTGGCGGCGGCGCGGTCGCTGATCGGCCGGCCGGAACTCGTGATCGCCGACGAACCCACCTCGGCGCTCGACGCGGCGCTGCGCGACGACTTCATGACGTTGCTGCTGGACGAGTGCCGCGCCGGCGGCAGCACGCTGGTGTTCGTCAGCCACGACGAGCGCTTGGCGCCGCACTTCGACGAACGGCTGTCGCTGCCGGCGCTGAACCGGCGGCGGCGCGGCTGCTGGCGCCATGAGCGCTGGCCTCTGCTGCAGATCGCCGCGCGCAGCGCCTGGAACCGCCGCGGCACGCTGGCGCTGGTGATGCTGTCCATCGCGCTGGCCACGGCGCTGCTGCTGTCGCTGGAGCGGCTGCGCAGCGACATCCGCAGCAGCTTCGCGCAATCGGTCAGCGGCACCGACCTCATCGTCGGCGCGCGCACCGGCCCCGTGCAGCTGATGCTGTACGCGGTGTTCCGCGTCGGCGGCGCCACCAACGGCATCCGCATGGACAGCGTGCGTGCCGTGGCCGCGCACCGCGCCGTGGCCTGGACGGTGCCGATCGCGCTGGGCGACTCGCACCGCGGCCACCCGGTGCTGGGCACCACGACCGAGTATTTCACGCGCTTTGCCTACGGCGACAGCCAGCCGCTGGCGTTGGCGCAGGGCCGCGCCTTCGCCGGCACGCTGGACGGCCTGTACGAGGCCGTGCATCGGCGCCGAGGTCGCGCAGCGGCTGGGCTATCGGCTGGGCCAGCGCATCACGCTCAGCCACGGCATGGGCTCGGGCCCGGGGGCGGCGCTGGCGGCGAACACGCCGACAAGCCCTTCACCGTGGTGGGCGTGCTGGCGCGCACCGGCACGCCGGTGGACCGCACGGTGCACGTCAGCCTGCAGGCCATCGAGGCCATCCACCTCGACTGGGCCGGCGGCGCGCCGCTGCCGGGCGTGAGCATCGCCCCCGAACACGCGCGCAAGTTCGACCTCGAGCCGAAGCAGGTGACGGCCGTGCTGGTGGGCCTGAAGAACCGGGTCGCGGTGTTCAACGTGCAGCGCTTCGTGGCCGACTACGAAGGCGAGCCGCTGCTGGCGGTGCTGCCGGGCGTGGCGCTGGACGAACTGTGGACGGTGGTCGGCCTGGGCGAGCGCGCGCTGCTGGCGATGTCGGGGCTGGTGGCGCTGGTCAGCCTGGCATCGCTGGTGGCGGTGGTGCTGGCGGGGCTGAACGAGCGCCGGCGCGAGCTGGCGGTGCTGCGCGCCGTCGGCGCCGGGCCGCGCCACGTGCTGGTGCTGCTGGCCGCCGAAGGCGCGCTGGTGACGCTGCTGGGCGCACTGACCGGGGCGGCCGTGGCGGCCGGGGCCGTGGTGGCCGCCGGGCCCTGGGTGCAGCAGCGTTTCGGCGTCACGCTGCAGGCCTCGGCGCCGACCGCCGAACAGTGGGCGCTGTTCGGCGCCGTGCTGTTGGCGGGTATGCTTGCCAGCCTGGTGCCGGGCTGGCGTGCCTACCGACTTTCGCTGGCCGACGGCCTGACCCCGCGAACCTGAATGCACCCATGCGCAAGACCTTGATGTTCACGCTGGCCGTGCTGTGCCTGGCCGGCCCCGCGGCAGCGCAACCGCGCGACGGCGTGCCGCTGATGAAGCCGGCCTTGCCCGCCACGCCACCGGCCGCTGCGGCCGCCAAGCCCGGTGCGGCGCGCACCATCACCTGGGAGGCGCTGGTGCCCGCCGGCTGGGATCCGTTCAAGGACTTCAAGGACCTGAACTTCCAGATGCTGGACGACGGTGACCCGCGCGCCAACCTGATGCTGAAGAAGATGCGCGAGGCCTGGGACAGCGCGCCCGTGAATCCGGAGTGGGTCGGCCAGCAGGTGCGCATCCCCGGTTTCGTGGTGCCGCTGGAGGACAGCAAGGCCGGTCTCAAGGAGTTCCTGCTCGTGCCCTATTTCGGCGCCTGCATCCACAGCCCGCCGCCGCCGGCCAACCAGATCATCCACGTGCTGCCCAAGACACCGGCCAAGGGCCTGCGCTCGATGGACACGGTGTGGATCAGCGGCGTGCTCGCCACCGGGCGCACCGACACCTACATGGGGGCGTCGGGCTACCGCATCGAAGCCACGAGCGTGGCGCCCTACACGGAGCCGGCCCGCTGATGTCACCTCCGATCAACCGCCCTCGGGCGACCTGGCGCGCGTCACCTTCGGCGTGCTCATCATCGGCGGGCTGCTGGTCGCGACGTTCTGGATCGTGCGGCCGTTCCTGGGCCCGCTGATCTGGGCCACGATGCTGGTGGTGGCGAGCTGGCCGCTGATGCGGCGCCTGCAGCGGCCTGCTGTGGGGCCGGCGCTCGCTGGCCGTGCTGGTGATGACGCTGGCCCTGCTGCTGCTGTTCGTGGTGCCGGTGGCATTGGCCATCGTGACCATCGTCGAAAACGTCGATCGCCTCGCCGGCTGGGCCAAGTTCGCCAGCGAGTTTCACGTGCCCGAAACGCCGCCAGCCTGGCTGGTCAAGCTGCCGCTGGTGGGGGAGACCATCGCCACGACCTGGGCGCAGGGCTCCTCGCTCGGACTGCGCGACCTGGTGCCCAAGCTCATGCCCTATGCCGACGACGCCACGCGCTGGTTCGTGGGCGAGGTTGGCAGCTTCGGCGTGCTGCTGTTCCAGTTCCTGCTCACGGTGGTGATTGCCGCGGTGATGTATTCCTCGGGTGAATTCGCCGCCACGCTGGTCCGCAAGACGGCGCGGCGCATCGGCGGCGAGCGCGCGGTCGGCGCGGTGGATCTGGCCGGCGGCGCCATCCGCGGCGTGGCGCTGGGCGTGGGCGTGACGGCATTGGTGCAGTCGATGCTGGGCGGCATCGGCATCGCGGCGGCGGGCGTGCCGGGGGCCGGGCTGCTGGCGGCGGTGATGTTCATGCTGTGCATCGCCCAGATCGGCCCGTTTCCGGTGCTGCTGCCGGCGGTGATCTGGGTCTTCTGGAGCGGCGACACGACCTGGGGCGTCGTGCTTGCGATCTGGTCGGTGGTGGTCGGCACGCTGGACAACGTCCTGCGCCCCGTGCTCATCCGCATGGGCGCGGACCTGCCGCTGCTGCTGATCTTTGCCGGCGTCATCGGCGGCCTGCTGTCCTTCGGTCTGGTGGGCATCTTCGTCGGCCCGGTGATCCTGGCCGTGGCCTATACGCTGCTGGTGGCCTGGGTCGACGACGCCGTGCGACCGGCGCCGGACTGGCGCGACTGACCGCACTGCGATGAGCTCCAGCATGCGCATGGCGCTGGTGCCGGCTCATCTCGGCGGACCGTCGGTGGCCACCCTGCGGCTCGGCCCGCTCCTGTGCATCCTGCTCACGGCGGGATGCGCCGGCATCCAACGCGCGCCGCAGCCCGAGGCGCCACCGGTCGCCGTGGCTCCCGCCGCCGTGATCGTTTCGAAGGAACCGCAGGCTGCTCCTGCAGCGCCACCCGCCGAGCCAGTGCCCGCCAAGCCGCCGATCGCGCAGCCGCCGACGTGGTGGAGCCGCGGATCGCCGAACCACCGATGACCCAACCGCGGATCGCCCAGCCGATCGCCCAACCGGCGCCCTCGGCGACGGTGGAGCGCGGCGCCGCCATGACCGCCCCCGTTGTCCCGCCCGCCGGGCGCGCCGCATCCGGGGCAGCGGGTCAAGGCGCTGCCAAGCCCGCTGCATCGGAACCCAAGGCGCCGGCAAAGGCGGTCGCACCGCCGGTGCGCGCCACACCTCCGCCGCCCGCGGCACCGCCCGTGCCTGCCGTGCCGCCTGCGCCGGCCGCGCAAGCCCCGAAGGCGCCGACGCCCACCCCGGCCGCCACGAAGCCCGAGGCACCGCCGCCGCTGGATCTCAAGTCGCTCGAGACCCGGCTCAAGGAGACGAAGGCGATCGGCGTCTTCACCAAGCTCACGCTCAAGAACCAGATCGATGACTTGCTCGACCGATTCCGGGCCTACTACCAGGGGCGGCTCAAGACCTCGCTGGCCGAGTTGAGGCGGGCGTTCGACATGCTGGTGCTGAAGACGCTCGCACTGTTGCAGGACACCGATCCGCCGCTCGCCGGCGCGATCGCGTCGTCACGCGAATCCATCTGGGGCATTCTCTCGGATCCCGCCAAGTTTCCGAAGGACTAGTTGGTTCGACGGAGGACACAAGTGAAGACTCGAACCGCAACCTGGATGGGCGCCGCCCTTTCCTTGGCCGTGCTGGGTGCGCCGCCGTCCGGGCGGCCGACGACGCCGCGCTGCTCAAGGACCTGACATCCGTGATCGCCCTGCTGGGCCTGCCCTGCGGCCAGGTGGTCAGCGCCACGCGCCTGAAGGACGACGATCACATCGCGGTCTGCCAGGACGGCAACCGCTATCGCGTCTTCATCAACGCCGAGGGCAGGGTCGTCGCGCAGAAGCAGTAGAGGCAGCGACCGATCGCGGGCACGATCGAAGCCTCAGGCCCAGCCCCGCTCCCGCAGTTCGGCTTCGGCCTGCGCGGCATTGTTGAAATGCAGCGCGTTCCATCCCGCCGCGCGAGCGGCCTGCACGTTGGGCACGTGATCGTCCATGAAGACCAGCGTGCCGGGCGCGGCGCCGAAGCGTGCTGCCGCCAGCTCGAAGATGGCCGGATCCGGCTTGTTGGCGTGCACGCGCGCCGAGAACACGCCGTCGCGGAACCAGCCGACGAAATCGTGGCGGGCCTCCAGGTGGTCGGCATAGGGCGCCGGCATGTTGGACAGGAAGTACAGCTCGCGCCCCGCATCGCGCAACCGGCGCAGCAGGGCCACGGTGTCCGGGACCGGTTGCAGCTCGAACGGCACGGCCGCCACGACGCGTTGCGCATCCGCGGCCGCCAGGCCGGTGCGGCGCGCGATGCGGTCCACCAGCACCGGCACGGCCAGCGTGCCGCGGTCGAAGTCGCCCCAGTCGCCCTCGTAGCCCTCGAAGATCCGTGTCACCCAGTGCTGCGCGCTGGCCTCGTCGCGGGCCAGGTGCGGGATCTCGCGCTGCAGCATCGCCGCCGGTTGCCAATGGAACAGCACGCCGGCGAAGTCGAAGACGATCTTCATGCCCTCAGGCGCGCCAGCAGGCCGGCCGTGGACGCGTCCAGGCCCTGCGTGTCGCCCGATGCCAGGCGCGGCAGCAACTGGTTGCACAGCGCCTTGCCCAGTTCGACACCCCACTGGTCGAAGGAGTTGATGCCCCACAGCGCACCGCTGGTGAAGACGCGGTGCTCGTAGAGCGCGATCAGCGCCCCCAGCGATCGCGGCGTCAGCGCCTCGAGCAACAGCGTCGTGCTGGGCCGGTTGCCGGGGAAGCTGCGGTGCCGGGCGAGAACGGCAGGGTCGATGCCGGCGGCCGCGGTCGGCGCCGGCTCCGCCGCGGCCTCGTCGGCCGTCTTGCCGAGCATCAGTGCCTGGCTCTGCGCCAGGCAGTTGGCCAGCAGCTTGTGGTGCTGGTCGGTGAGCGTGTGCGAGGGCGTCTTGACGGCGATGAACTCCACCGGGATCACGTCCGTGCCCTGGTGCAGCATCTGGAAATAGGCGTGCTGGCCGTTGGTGCCGGGCTCGCCCCAGACGACGGGGCTGGTGCCGTAGGGCAGGGCGTGGCCGTCGAGGTCGACCCGCTTGCCGTTGGACTCCATCTCCAGTTGCTGCAGGTAGGCCGGCAGGCGCCGCAGGCCCTGGTGGTACGGCGCCACGCTGCGGCTCGTGAAGCCGTGGAAGTTGCGGTACCAGACGTCCATCAGCCCCAGCAGCACGGGCAGGTTCCTCTCCAGCGGCGCCTCGGCAAAGTGGCGGTCCATGGCGTGGGCGCCGGCCAGGAGTTCGCGGAATTCCCGCGCGCCGACGGCGATCGCGATCGGCAGCCCGATCGCGCTCCACAGCGAATAGCGGCCGCCGACCCAGTCCCAGAAGCCGAAGGTGGTGGTGATGCCGAAGGCGGCCGCGGCGGCCACGTTGGTGGTGGTGGCGGCGAAGTGGCGGGCGATGTCGGTCCCGCCTTGCGCCAGGAACCAGCTGCGGGCCACCGCCGCGTTGGCCATCGTCTCCTGTGTCGTGAAGGTCTTGCTGGCGACGATGAACAGCGTCTTCTTCGCGTCGAGCCGCTGCAGCAGCGGCGCGATGTCGTGGCCGTCGACATTGCTCACGAAGTGGAGCTGCTTGTCCGGCCGGCCGTAGGGCTGCAAGGCCGGCACCACCATCTGCGGGCCGAGATCGCTGCCGCCGATGCCGATGTTGACGATGTCCGTGATGCCGGCGTCGCCGCGCACGGCCTCGGCGTAGGCCAGCATGGCATCGAGCACGCCATGCACGAGGTCGCTGAACGGTGCAGGGGGTCCATCGCTGCCTGCGGCGCCGGTGCCGCGCGGCGCGCGCAATGCCGTGTGCAGCACGGCGCGGCCTTCCGTCGGGTTGGCGATCTCGCCGCGCAGCATGGCGTCGCGCCGTGCTTCCAGGCCGCATTCGCGCGCGAGGTCGACCAGGAAGCGCAGCGTGGCGGTGTCGAGCAGGTTCTTGGACAGGTCGGCAAAGACCTCGGGCGCCTCGAAGGACATCGCCGCGAAGCGGCCGGCGTCGCGCGCGAAGGCCTCGCGCAGGTCGAGGTCGCGGCCGTGGGCTTCGAAGTGGCCTTGCAGCGCGGCCCAGGCGGCGGTGTGGTCGCAGCGTTTCATGCGGTGTGGATCGAGCGGGTTCATGCGATGAACAGCGCGCGGAAATCGTTGACGTTGGTGAAGGTCGGGCCCGGCACCACCAGGTCGCCCAGCGGCTTGAAGAAGTTGTAGGCGTCGTTGCGGTCCAGGAAGTCGGCTGCCTTCAAGCCCAGCGCCTGGGCGCGCGCCAGCGTGCTGGGGGTGACGATGGCGCCGGCGTTGTCCTCGATGCCGTCGATGCCGTCGGTGTCGGCGGCCAGCACGTGCACGCCGGGCTCGCCGTGCAGCGCCATGGCACAGCCGAGCAGGAATTCGGTGGCCCGGCCGCCGCGCCCGCCCTTGGCCTTGACGGTGACGGTGGTCTCGCCACCCGAGAGGAGCACGCAAGGCCGCGCGAACGGCTCGCCGCGCCGCGCCACCGCGCGCGCCAGCGCGGCCTGCACCTTGCCGACCTCGCGGCTTTCGCCTTCCATCTCGTCGCTGAGGATGTGCGCCGCCACCCCGGCGGCGCGTGCCACCGCGGCGGCCGCCTCCAGGCTCTGCTGCGGCGTGGCGATCATGTGCACCTCGTGGCCGGCAAACACCGCGTCGCCGGGCTTGGGCGTCTCGAAGGCGCCGCTTTCCAGCCCGGCGCGTGCGGCCGGCGGCAACTCGATGCGGTAGCGGCGCAGGATCGCCAGCGCATCGGCGCAGGTGCTCGCGTCGGGCACGGTGGGGCCGCTGGCGATGACCTCGGGCGCGTCGCCCGGCACGTCGCTGATGAGCAGCGTGACCACGCGCGCCGGCGCGCACATCGCCGCCAGCCGGCCGCCCTTGATGGCCGAGAGGTGCTTGCGCACGCAGTTCATCTCGTCGATGGCCGCGCCGCTGGCCAGCAGGGCCTTGTTGACGGCCTGCTTGTCGGCCAGCGTCAGCCCCGGTGCGGGCAGCGACAGCAGGGCCGAGCCGCCGCCGGACACCAGGCACAGCACGAGGTCGTCCGCCGTCAGGCCGTGGGTGAGCTCGACGATGCGCAGCGCGGCGCGCTGCCCGGCGGCGTCGGGCACCGGGTGCGCGGCTTCCACCACTTCGATGCGCCCGGGTCGGGCAAGGTAGGCCGGCGGCACGTGGTCGTAGCGCGTCACCACGAGGCCCGACAAGGGTGCGTTGGACGGCCACAGGGCATCGACCGCCGCCGCCATGGCGCCGCCGGCCTTGCCGGCGCCCAGCACCAGCGTGCGGCCCCGGGCCGGGTCGGGCGGCGGGGGCAGGAAGGCGGCGGTGTTGTGCGCGGGCAGGGCACGCTGCACGGCGGCGTCGTAGAGGGTGCGCAGGAAGGCGCGCGGGTCGCCGACGCGCACGCCGTCGTGCTTCCGGCGCGTCTCGTTGTCTGCGGGCATGGCATCTCCTGCGGCATCTGGCCTGCAGGCGCATTGTGCGGCCGTCCGCCGCCGCTCAGGCCGGGTGTGCCCGCCAGCGCCTGGCCAGAGGCAGGTGCGCGGCCGCGGCGCTGATCGTCCAGCACAGCCAGGCCGACCACAGCGTGTGGCTGGGGTAGTGCGCACCGCGCAGCAGCTGCCCGCCGCCGAAGACCAGGCCGGCGACACCCACCGCCGCCAGCCAGGCGCGGGCACGCCGCGGGTCGTGTTCGCGCCACATGAAGTACATGCCGAAGAAGGCGAAGGCGGCGACGGCGTGGCCCGAGGGGAAGCAGTGCCCCGGTCCGCCGTCGGAGGCGCTGAAGTCCCAGTGCGAGACGTAGGCGGCGACGCCACCGAACTCGGACAGGTCCCAGGGGCAGCTCGTGCCGCTGTAGCGCTTGAGCGCCGGCACGGCCAGCACGCAGACCAACATGGCGGCGATCCAGCGCCAGCGCTCGGCGCCGGTAGGGCCAGTGACCGGAGCGGGGGTGGCCCGCGGCGCGCGCGCCGCCGTCCAGGCCAGCGCCAGCAGCAGCGCCCAGGCCGCCCAGCGTCCGCCGTCGTGCAGCACCCGGCTCGCCCACCAGGTGTCGCGCCAGGCGAAGCCGGCGTCGTTGCCGAACTGGCGCATCACGGTGAGATCCCAGCCGCTGGCGTCCCAGGCCAGCAGGCCGGCCAACGCCAGCAGCGTCAGCGCCAGGTCGGTGCGCGCACGGGCAGACAGCCGCAAGGTCACGGCGCGGCGGTGCGGCAGGCGCTGGTCAGGTCCCAAGCCGGCGCGTACAGCGCCGTGCGCACCCCCAGCAGGCCGAGCACGGTGTGGAACAGGTGGTCGTGCGAGGCCGGCTCGGCGGCCCGGCGCTGCAGGCAGGCGCTGTCCAGGCCGACCGCACGCGGCAGCCCGGCGGACAACCACATCACCATCGGCACCTGGGTCTGCACGTCGGGCGAAATGGCATACGGCATGCCATGCAGGTAGAGGTTGTTCTCCCCCAGCGACTCGCCGTGGTCCGAGACGTAGATCAGCGCCGTGTCGACGCGGTCGGCGGCGGCCTGCAGCTTGGCGACCAGGCTGGCCAGCACGTGGTCGGTGTAGAGCAGCGCGTTGTCGTAGGCGTTGACGATCTCCTGCGGGCTGCACAGCCGCAGGTCGTCGCTCTCGCACGCCGGCTGGAAACGCTTGAACGCCGGCGGGTAGCGCCGGAAGTACGACGGTCCGTGGTTGCCCAGCATGTGCAGCACGAGCAACTGGGTGCCCGCCCTTGGGCTGGCGGCGGCCGTGGCCAGCTTGTCGTCCAGCCCGGCCAGCAGGCCTTCGTCCAGGCAATGGCCTTCGGCGCAGATGCCGGCGGGGTTGAGCGAGACCACCTCGTCCTGCGGCAGTCCTTCGCAGACGCCCTTGCAGCCCGACTGGTTGTCGCGCCAGTGCACGGCGACCCCGGCATGGTCGGCCACGTGCAGCAGCGACTCGCTGCCGCGGATGCGCGACTCGTCGTAGTCGCGCCGGCCCACGGGGGCGAACATGCACGGCACCGAGACCTCGGTGTTGGTGCCACAACTGGTGACGTCGGCGAAATTGATCACCGGCAGCTGCGCCAGCTCCGGCGTCGTCTGGCGGGCATAGCCGCTGAGCCCCCAGTTCGCGCGCCGCGCCGTCTCCCCGACCACCATCACCACCACCAGCGGCCGCGTCCGCGCCACGGCCGGAGCGAGCGTGGCGTCCAGGCCGATGGCCTGGCGCGGCTGCGCGGCGCCGCGGGCCTGCGCCGCACCCACCGCGGCCACCGACCACAGCATGTTGGCCGGTGTCGCGAGGTAGCGCAGTTCCTTGTGGTTGCGCATCAGTGACGCCATCGGCTGGAATACCGCCACCAGCGTGGCCACGAAGACGGCGCCGGCCGCCAGCGCAGAGGCCACGCGCACGACCGAGGCGCGCGGCCACGGGCTCCGCACGACGCGCACGCGCGACAGCAGCAGCAGCGGCGCCACCGCGTAGACCACCAGGTGAGGCAGCAGCGACCACGACAGCAGCTCGCGGGCCTCGGCGACGTCGGTGCGCAGCACGTTGCGCACCATCGACGGATCGAGGTAGACGCCGAAGGCCTGCATGAAGTGCACCGCGAAGGCGCTGGCGACGATCAGCACCGCGATCAGCGGCCTGACGGTCCAGCGGTTGGCCAGCGGCGCCAGCAGCAGGTAGTGCAGGCTGGCCAGCATCACGATCAGGGCCAGCGCGAAGCCCCAGGTCTGCGGTTCGGCCAGCGCACGCTCCTTGAGCGCCTGGCCCAGGAACAGGCGGTTGGCGGCCAGCGCCCAGAACAGGCTGGCCACGAGCAGCAACTGGTCCACCGTGGCGGTGATCGTGAAGCGCTCGGGCGCGGCGGCCACAGGGGGGGCCAGGGGCAGGGGCTGCAATGACATCGGCCGATTGAGCCCCCCCAGCCTGAAGCCCACCTGAAGCTCGCGCCGCGGCCGCGGTGGTACCGTGGCGGCTGCGAATCCGCCCCACCATGCGCCTGCTGCTGATCGAAGACGACGACATCCTCGGCGAAGGCTTGCGCGACTACCTGTGCGCCGAGGGCCACACCGTGGACTGGTGCCGCCGCATCGCCGATGCCGCGGCCTGGCGAGGCGAGCCTTTCGACGCCTGGCTGGTGGATTGGCAATTGCCCGATGGTTCGGGGCTGGACTGGCTGCGCGGCCAGCGCTCGCGTGGCGATGTCACGCCGGCGCTCATGCTCACCGCGCGCGACCGCCTGCCCGACCGCGTGCTGGGCCTGGACGCCGGTGCCGACGACTACCTGATCAAGCCCTTCGCCCCTGAAGAACTGGTGGCGCGGCTGCGTGCGGTGTGCCGCCGCGGGCCCGGGGCCGCGACCTCGCGGGCGAATTTCGGCGACGTCGAGGTCGACCTCGCTGCGCGCTGCGCCTACCTCGAGGGCCAGCGCGTCGAACTCACCGGACGCGAGTGGTCGGTGCTGGAGGCGCTGGTGCTGCGCGCCGGGCGCATCGTGCCCAAGTCCGATCTCGAGCGCCTGGTGCTCGGCTTCGACGCCGAACTGGCCAGCAATGCGCTCGAGGTGCACGTCTCCAGCCTGCGGCGCAAGCTCGGTCGCGAGTTGATCGAGACGGTGCGCGGCATCGGCTACCGCATCGGGAGCGGCGCGTGACGCGGCTGCCGTCGATCAGCCAGAGGTTGACGAACGCGCTCCTCTTCTGGGCCCTGCTGTGGGGCGTGGTGCTGGCCGTTGCCGTCTGGCTGGCGGTGAGGCAAGAGGTCAACGAGCTGCTCGACGACACACTGCAGGCCGCCGCCGAGGGGCTGGTGGGGCCGCTGCTGGCCAGTGGACCCGCAGTCCCCGAGACGCCGGGCACCGGCACCGCGGCTGCCCCGTCGGGGGGCTCGGCCAGCGGGCGCTACGCCTGGCAACTGGTGGGCCACAACGGCGGCGCGCGCCTGTTGCGCAGTTCCAGCCGGGCGCCGGCCGAGCCGCTGCAGGCCACGCCTTCGGCCGGCTTATGCCGACGTTCCCGGCTGGCGTGTCTTCGGCATGCCGGTGGGCCAGGGCGGGCACATGCTCTACGTGGCGCAGACCCGCGACGAGCGCATCGAGGCGCAGCTCGAAGTGATCCTGATGGTCGCGCTGGCGAGCCTGCCGATGGGTCTGCTGGCGCTGTTGTGGCTGCGCGCGCGCCTGCGTCACGAATTGCGGCCGCTGCAGGTGCTGTCGGACCGCCTGGCCACGCTGGACCCGCTGGGCGAACTGGCCCCGGGGCAGGTGCTCGGCCCGGCGGACCGCGAGGAGCTGCGGCCGGTGCACGCCGCCATCGATGCGCTGGCGGCGCGGCTGGCGCGCCGCGTGGCGCACGAGCGTGCCTTCACCGCCCACGCCGCGCACGCGCTGCGCACGCCGCTGGCCGGCATCGACGCCCAGTTGGCGGTGGCGCTGCGTGAGAGCCCCCCGGAACTGCAGCCCCGCCTGCAGCGCGTGCGCGCCGCCGCCGGCAGGTTGCAGCGCGTGGTGGCGGCGTTGCTGGCGCTGTTCCGCAGCGACACCGATCTGCAGCGCCGGAGCGTGGACCTGGCGGCACTGCTGGCGCGGCTGCCGGTGGAGGGCCTGAGGGTCGAGGTGCGCGCACCGGCGCCCATCGATGCCGATGCCGACCTGCTGTCCGCCGCGCTGCTGAACCTGCTGGACAACGCGTTGAGGCACGGCGCGACGGCGGTGACGATGACGACGCCGCGGCCCGGCGTGCTGCGCGTGCAGGACGACGGGCCGGGCGTGGAGGCGGCACGCCGCCTGGACTTGCAGCAAGCCATCGATGCCGAAGCCTACGAAGGTCGCACCGGCCTCGGCCTGATGCTGGCCGACCTGGTGGCGCGCGCCCATGGCGGCGGCTTGACGCTGCCCGCGGTCGAGCACGGCTTCGCCGTCGAGCTGCGCCTGGCCACCGACTGATTGCCGACCGGATTGCCTGCACATGCCCGACGAACCAAACAGCCCCAGAAGCCCGCCCGCAGACGAGACGCCGTCCTCCTTCAAGAGCCGCGGCGGCCTGCAACGCGTCCTGAACGCGATGAGTTATTCGCTGGCCGGCCTGCGCGCCGCGTTCCGCCACGAGGCCGCCTTCCGCCAGGAGCTGGCACTGGGCATCCCGCTGGTGCTGCTGGCACCGTGGCTGGCGCCCGGGCGCTGGCAGGCGCTGGCGATGGTCGGCAGCGTGGTGCTGGTGTGGGTCGTGGAACTGCTCAACTCGGCCATCGAAGCGCTGGCCGACGCGGTGTCGGCCGAGCGCCACCCGCTGCTCGGCCGTGCCAAGGACCTGGGCAGCGCGGCGGTGATGTTCTGCCTGCTGCAGGTGCTGTGGGTGTGGGCGGTGGCGCTGTGGCCCTGAACGCGGCCCCGCCGCAGCGCCACCCCACGGCATCGGCCGACGCGACGCCCAGAGCCGCAGCGGCGCGTCGCCCTGTTCGGCGAGTGCATGCTGGAGTTGCAGGGCCAGGCCTTCGGCACCCTGCACCAGGGCTATGGCGGCGACACGCTCAACACCGCCGTCTACCTGGCCCGTTGCGGCGCCGCTGCCGGCATCCGCGTGCACTACGCCACCGCCTTGGGCGACGACGCGCTGAGCAGCGGCCTGCTGCAGCGCTGGGCCGCCGACGGGCTGGACCTGAGCCTGGTGCGCCGCATTCCGGGCCGCCTGCCGGGGCTGTACCTGATCGATGTCGATGCGCGAGGCGAGCGCAGCTTCAGCTACTGGCGCGACACCAGCGCGGCCAAGGCCTACTTCGAAGCCGGCTGTGAACAGACGCCCACGCCGCTGGAACAGCGGCAGGCCGAGTGGGACGCGCTGTACCTGAGCGGCATCAGCCTGGCGATCCTGCCACCGGCCGGGCGCGAACGCCTGTTCGCCTTGATGCAGGCGTTGCGCGGGCGTGGCGCGGCCGTCGTCTTCGACAACAACTACCGGCCGCGGCTGTGGCCCGACGCGGCCGAGGCGCGGCGCTGCTACGCGCGCGCCTTCGAACGGGCCAGCCTGGCGCTGGTGACCGCCGACGACCACCAGGCGCTGCTCGGCCTGGGCGATCTGGACGAGGCGGTGGCCGCCGCGCAGGCCTTGCCGGTGCCGGAGATCGTGATCAAGCGGGGCGCCGCGGCCACCCTCGTGCGTGCCGCCGGCGGTGACTGGCAGCAAGCGCCCACCGTGGCGGTGCCGCAGGTGGTGGACACCACGGCGGCCGGCGACTCCTTCGCCGCCGGCTACATGAGCCGTCGCCTGGCCGGTGCCACGGCGCTGGAGTCGGCGGTCTTCGGCAACCGGTTGGCGGCGCGGGTGATACAACACCGCGGTGCCCTGATCGCGCCGGCGCTGATGGCCGACCTGCTGGACTGAAGCCATCGGCGCCGGGGTCGACGCGGACACCCCACCGATCCCCCCTCCAGCCAAGGAACGGCCCTGCGCATGACCTCGACCCTGAAACCTTTCCGGCGCCTGCTGCTGACCGGCGCCGCCGGCACCCTGGGCCGCGTGCTCAGGCCGCGCCTGGGCTTGCTGTGCGAGCACCTGCGCCTCTCCGATCGGGCCGACCTCGGCGCGGCGGCGCCCGGCGAAGAGCTGCACCCGGCCGCGCTGGAAGACCGCACCGCGGTGCTGGCACTGCTGGACGGCGTGGACGCGGTCGTGCACTTCGGCGGCGTGTCCACGGAGGCGGCCTTCGACCCCATCCTGCAGGCCAACATCGTCGGCGTCTTCAACCTCTACGAGGCGGCCCGGCACCACGGTGTGCGCCGCATCGTGTTCGCGAGCTCCAACCACGTCGTCGGCTTCTACCGCCAGAGCGAGGTCATCGACAGCCATGCGCCGCCGCGGCCCGACACGCTGTACGGCGTGAGCAAGGCCTTCGGCGAGAACCTGTCGCGGATGTATTTCGAGCGCTACGGCATCCAGACCGTGTGCCTGCGCATCGGCAGCGCCACGCCCGAGCCGCTGAACCGCCGCATGCTCGCCAGCTGGCTCAGCCACGACGACCTCGAGCGCCTGGTGGTGGCCTCGCTCACCGCCCCCTGCGCCGAGCACACGGTGATCTTCGGCACCAGCGACAACCCCACGCGCTGGTGGGACAACACGCGCGCCGCACACATCGGCTACCGGCCGCAGGACAGTTCCGAACCCTGGCGCGCCGCCATCGAAGCGGCCGACCCACGGCCCGACCCCGAGGACCCGGCGCTGACCTGGCAGGGCGGCGTCTTCGTCAACCTGGGCCCGTATGACTGATGCCGAGTTGAGTTCGATGGCATGGAAGTGGGCGACCCGCTCGCGGACCGACGAGGATCTCCAAGGTCGTCTTTGCGGGCCCATGTCCGCCCGGCAAAGGGGTGCCCGGGCAGGCCGCAGCGCTTCGCTGAGGCGGTCGCCGCTTCGCGTCGACTGCCCTGCGATGCTCGGTCTCGCGGCCCCGTCGCATAACTCGCTGCGTTCGCTGCGCTCACTGCGCTCGGACAGATGCGACGAGACAGTCGTGGATGCGCGCTGCGCGCGCGGCCGCAAGCCCTGCGCTTCTCGGCACCTCAGAGGCGCGCTGCAACCTGCCCGGGCACCCCTTTGCGGAAACGTCTGAGGTCGTCGTTGCGAACAGCCTCGGTGGTGCCTCGCGGCAGGGCCACCGCGGTGCCCTACAGTCCCGCCTGAGCCCGAGGCTGCCGCGGGCGTAGGGGTTGAGCCAGCATGCAGATCGGACCGAGCTTTCCGTTCGCGCCCTCGCAGCGCCTGCCCGACCCGCGCATCGAGGTGCTGGACGAACGCTTCCTGCCGTTGCGCCTGCTGTCGGGGTCCGTGGAGCAGCTCGCGACGGGCTTCTACTGGGCCGAAGGGCCGGTGTGGTTCGGCGACGGGCGCTACCTGCTGTTCTCCGACATCCCCAACGACCGCATCCTGCGCTGGGACGACTGTTCCGGCGCCTTGAGCGAGTTCCGCAAGCCCTCTTGTCACGCCAACGGCCTGGCGCGCGACCGGCAGGGCCGGCTGCTGGCCTGCGAGCACGGCACGCGGCGCGTCACCCGCACCGAATACGACGGCCGCATCACCGTGCTGGCCAGCCACTACCAGGGCAAGCGGCTGAACTCACCCAACGACATCGTCTGCGCCAGCGACGGCAGCATCTGGTTCACCGACCCACCCTTCGGCATCCTGGGCTGGTGGGAAGGCGAGCCCGCCACGCCCGAGTTGCCGCACGGCGTCTATCGCATCGACCCCGGCAGCGGCGAGCTGACGATGGTGCTGGGCGACCTGCGTGGCAGCAACGGCCTGGCCTTCAGCCCCGACGAACGTGTGCTGTACGTGGTGGAAAGCCGCGCCATGCCGCACCGCAGGATCTGGGCGTACGACGTCGCCGGTGCCACGCTGCAGAACAAGCGCCTGTTCGTCGACGCCGGTGGCCCCGGCGCCTACGACGGCATCGCGGTGGACGTGCAGGGCAACGTCTGGTGCGGCTTCGGCAGCAGCGGCGAGGCCGGGGCCGACCTCGAGGCACTGGACGGCGTGCGCGTGTACGACGCCGCCGGCACGCCGCTGGCGCACATCCACCTGCCCGAGCGCTGCGCCAACCTGTGCTTCGGCGGCGCGCGCCGCAACCGGCTCTTCATGGCCGGCAGCCACTCGCTGTATGCGCTGCACGTCAATGTGCAGGGGGCCGTGCCGTGAAGCCCGCCGCCCCGCCAGCACCCGCGACCTGAGAGGCACCCTGCATGGCCCGCCTGCCCTACGCCCGGCTAGACGACCCCGACAAGGCGCCGCTCGTCGAGCGCATCGTGGCCGAACGCGGCAGCGTGCTGCACCTGTACCAGATGCTGCTGCACAGCCCACCGCTGGCCGAGGGCTGGCTGGCCTACCTGACGGCCGTGCGTCATCACCTCACGCTCGGCGGCGCGCTGCGCGAGCTGATCATCATGCGCGTGGCCCTCCTCAACGGCGCGCCCTACGAAGCCGACCAGCACAAGCCCATCGCGCTGAAGGAAGGCGTGACGCAGGCGCAACTGGACGCACTGGCGGCATGGGCGCCGCCGACTGCTTCGATGCCACCCAGCGTGCCGTGCTGCGACTCACCGACGCCATGACACGCGACATCCACTTTGCGCCCGAGATCCTGGCCGCCGTGCGCGAGCAGCTCGGCGAGCGCGGCACCGTGGAAGCCGTGGCCACGATCGCGGCCTACAACATGGTGTCGCGCTTCCTGGAAGCGTTGCAGATCCACAGCGACGACCCGCGCACCTATTGAAGCTGCACAGCCAGGCAGGCAGCGCCGCGCTCAGCGCTCGGCGATGTAGTGCTGCATGGTCGGCGTCTCGCCCGGCAGCAGGAAGCCGCGCAGCTGCGCCTCGAGCTCCTGGTCGGCCAGCGTGGCGCGGGCGCGCTGGTGCAGGTAGTCGGCCCAGCAGGTGACGATGAAGCGCTCGACGTAGCGCGACGGGTCGCCCAGGTCGCGGTAGATGCGCCAGAAGGTCGCGCCGTCGCGCCGGCGCGGCGCGCGCAGCAGGCTCACCGCGTCGAGGAAGGCCTCCGCGTCGTCCGGCCGGATGCGGTAGCCGATCTCCACCGCCACCGGGCCGGCCTCGGGTCGGGCTCGTGCTGACCAACAGGTCCTCCACAGCGGCGCCTGCGTCACCTCGTCCAGCTCGCCCATGCGCAGCGGGAAACGGCCGCGCCAGCAGCAGGCCGGCCGCCATCGCCGCGGCGGCGGGCACAGGGCGGCTGCAGGCCCAGGCAGTCCGGACAGCCGCGCCCCAGAACGCCGAACCCATGGCGAACGAGCCCAGCGCGCACAGCGTGTGCATCGCCGTGGCGCGCGCGCGCACCCAGGGCGGCACGCTGGTCTGCGTGGCGGTGTTGAAGGTGGACATCACGCCATCCAGGCCGCGCCGCCGGCCACCAGCGCGATGTAGACGAGCGCGCCCTGCGCGACAGCGCCGCCACCACCATCACCGCGGCGAACACGACGCAGCCGCCCGCGACCAGCCGCTCCAGCCCCAGCCGCGTGCGCAGCCGGCCGATGCACCAGCCCGGCGACCACCGCGCCGGTGCCCAGGCAGGCCATCAGGAAGCCGAAGCCGGCCGCGCCCAGGCCCGAGCTGGCGCTGGCCGATCACCGGCAGCAGGGCCCACAGCGCCGAGCCGGTGGCGCTGTAGGCCACGGTGCGCAGCAGCTGCGCCAGCACCGTGTCGGAGTGGCGCGCGAAACGCAGCGCGCTGAGCATGCCGCCCCACAGCCGCTCGGCCGGCAGCCGCGATCGGCGGGTGCGGCCGCGGCGGGGGCGGCGGATCGCCTCGCATCATCACCAGCGCGCTGGCCACCGGCGATGACGAACGACCCAGCCGCGCCGGCTTGCGTGAACACGCAGCCGGCCAGCGCCGGCCCGAGCGCGCGGGCGGCGTTGTAGGCGATGCTCATCGCGGTGATGGCCTGCGGCAGTTCGTCGCGCGGCACCGACGTCGACGACCGTGGAGTTCCACGCCGGCGAAAACATCGCCGTGCAGCAGCCCGCCACGAAGGTGAAGAACAGCAGCGTGGCCGGCCCGCGCCAGCCGCGCCAGCACCAGCAGCGCCAGCAGCACCACGGTCGCGGCCTGCACGGCCAGCGCGACCAGGATCAGGCGGCGCCGGTCGGTGGTGTCGGCCAGCACGCCGGCCGGCAGCGCCAGCAGGAACATCGGCAGGAACACCGCCGTCTGCACCAGCGCGGCGAGGAACGACGAGCCGGTCATCTCCACCATCAGCCACGACGCGGCCATGGCCTGCATCGCGTTGCCGATGAAATACACCGCGCCGCCCCACAGGCCGCGGAACGG
>CAVQWK010000032.1:0-35354 GCA_963717575.1 uncultured beta proteobacterium
TTCCGGACCGTCTCGTAGCCGCCGCCGTTGACCACCTTGAAGCCGTTGCGCTCGAGGATGTCGCGGGCCTTGCCGGCCCGTCCGCCGGTCATGCAGTAGGTCACGATCGTCCGGTCGCGCGGCAACTCGCCCAGGCGACGGTTGAGCTGAAGCAGCGAGATGTTCGTTGCACCCGGTGCGATCCCCTTCTTCGCTTCGAACGGGAAGCGGACATCGAGGATGAACGCACCGTTGCCGATCAGCTTGGCGACCTCTTTCTCCGGCCGGATCGACCGCGTGCCAGATCCAAGAAAGTACTTGTCGATCAGTTTGTCGATCATCTCGAACATGGGCGACATGGGCTTCTCCTTCGGTTTCGCTGCTTTCGCCTGGACATCACGCCCCGGGAGCGGCAACGACTCACTTGAACTGCATGTTGAAGCCGAGGAAGACCTGCCACTCGGGCCAGCCGGCGCCCTTGCTCGCCACCGACCACTGCGGCTCGACGAAGAGGTTGTAGACCGTCATGCCGGACTTCCAGACCTGGCCGATGCCGATGCCGAGCGGTACGTTGTAGCCCTCGCCCTCGAAGTCGTAGTTCATGATCCCCGTCGAGCGCCAGTAGGTGCCGCCGCCGAGCTGCCCGATGATCAGCGGCTGGAAGGCGGCGATATTCACGTCGGCGCGGTCGTCGTCGCCGGCGACGCTCGCCTGCCAGGTCAGCAGGTAGCCGTAAAGCAATTTGGGGTTCGTCGCGACGAAGGCCACGTTGGCCAGGCCGAGCGACCATTTGCCGCTGCCCAGCACGTCATCGGTTGCGGTCGGCACGTTGATCAGCGGCCCCACGCCGAAGCTGATGCCCGGGCCGACGTCGATGAGGTACGCGGCAAAGGCGTTGAAGTCGCCGAGGCCGGTCTCGTGGTCCGTTCCGGGCAGCACCGGATTGGTCATCACTGGCAGCGAGGCCCGCATCAGCCACTTCGACTCGCCGATCGAGAAGGGCATCGCGTAGCGCAGCCAGAACTGGTTGGCGTAGGTGTCGGTCTCGGTGAGCTTGCCGACGTAGTAGTCGTGGACGTTGAAGGCCCTTGTGTTCGCGAGCGGGTCGTTGGCCTTCGCGACATCGTCGCCCTGGGCCTGATCCTGTGCGATTGCGATGGCCGACAAGGCGCCCCACAAGGCGATGGCCAGAACGGCGCGTTGGCCGTGGCGAGAGGCTTTCATGAGGGTCCTTTCCACGGCAGTCAGGCGGGTCACCGGGTTCAGAAGCGGACCACCGCGCGCAGGCCCGGCACGACGGCAGTGCTGCTGCCCAGGCCGGGCCGGATGATCTGCAGGTCGGCGCCGATCTCGGCCCAGGGCGTGAGCGCGAAGTTGTAGAAGAACTCCAGGCCATGCTCGTCGCGCAGCGTGACCTCTGGCGCGAGGGCGTCCTTCAGATGCTGGGCGAGGCCGTCGTAGTAGTAGCCGATGCCCCAGCTGTCGCGGCTGCGGCCCGGGACCAGGCCGCGGCCGCCGATGCCGAAGAGAGCCGACCAGCGCAATGCGTTGGGGTTGCCGTCGGACACACCGACGTTGCCGAACAGCCCGAAACCTTCGCCGGGGCGCTCCGCAGGTTGGTGGACAACCTGGTCGAACGAATAGGCGACGTACCAGCGCTTGTCCTTGTAGGTGACGGCGCCGGGGTTCGGGGTCGGCAGGAAGACGTCGTCCAGGCTCTCCAGGTCGGCGCCTTTCTGCGTGCTGTAGAAGGCGGTGAAGCCCTGGTGGCCGCGCAGGCCACCCAGCTGCACGTTGAAGTCGACACTGCCGCGCACGCTGACGCCGCCGTCGAAGGCATCGCCGATGGTCTTGTTCACCGCGCTGTTCGGGTCGTAGACCCACAGCCGGTAGGTGGCCGGTTCCTTGAAGACGCTCATCAGCGCCCCGAAGAGATAGGGCGGCACGGTCCCGGTGGGCGTGGCGACGAAGCTCTGGTTCCAGAACGAGTCGATGCCCGCGCCACCCATGAAGGGTTTGACGGACACCAGCTCGATCATGTTGACCTTGCCGAAGATGAGAGAAACGTCGTCGCTGAAGTCCTGGCGGAAGTAGGCACTCGACAGGTCGAACGCGTCGGAGCCTTCCATGCCCGGCGCGTTGAGCGCGGCATTGACCGGGATCAGCACGCCGCCGCGCCCATTGACGTTGCGGCCGAAGTTGAGGTCGGCCTGCAGCGTCAACGAGAGGCCGTTCCAGAAGCCCAGCTTGCCGAGATCGGCCGCGACGAAGAGGTCGGCCTTGCCGCCGTATTCGTAGCCATGCTCGCCGTCGCCGGCACTGAGCCCCTGCACGAACTGCGTCAGGCGCGGCTTGACGACGAGGCCGCGTTCCCGCAGCCAGATGCGCGAACCGCCCCAGTCGCCGCCGAGCGTCTCGCGCGTTGTCCCATCGAACGCCGGCGCGGGCGCTGCGACGGCCGCCACGTCGCCGGACGGAGCAGCAGCCACGTCCGCCGCCCAGGCGCCCGACGGCCAGGTCGCTTGCAGCAACAGGGCCAGCCACGCTGCCTTGCGGGCGGCCAGGGCACAACAGGATTTCGCGGTCATGGTCTGTTCTGCTGCCGACCGGTGGCGGTCGCGACCACGTCGTGGTGTGCAGCGTCGTCATAACGTTCCTGGGTCGGGCGAGATCGCAACGCTGCTGCATCGCGTCGGCGCCGTCACGCCGACGCGTGCGGCTCACTTCGGTGTCGCCGTCACGTACTTCAGCGTGCTGCCTTCGTAGACGGGCTCGTAGAAGGTGCCGCCGCAGTACTGGTAGTTCTTGCCGCCCACCGGGGTGGGGGTGCAACCCGAGGGCAGCTTGGTGACGACGGTGCCGGCCGGCAGCGGCTTGCCGGCGGCGGCCGTCTGCTGCGCGGCGATGGCCTTTTGCTTCTCGGCCTCGGCTTCCTTCTGCGCGGTGATGGCTTTCTGCTTCTCGACCTCGGCCTGCTGCGTCGCGGTGGCCGCTTGCTGCTGCGCCGCTGCGGCGTTGGCCTCGGCCGCGGAGTCGCCGGACGAGCCGACCGCGGCGCCGACAGCGAAGGCGGCGCCGCGGCCGCGGAAGGCCTGCGCGTCGGGTGCGAAGACGACCGCGACGGTGAATATGGCGATGGCAAGACCGGCGGCGAGCTTGAAAAGTGTTGTCATGATGGTTCTCCAGGCGTCACTTGCCGGTGGTCGCACGCGGCGGCTCGACCGACATGAAGCGGATCTGCTGCGTGCCCTTGGGCGGCACGAACTTGAAGTCGGCATCGGCGGCGGCCGGCGACGTATTCCAGCCGCTCAGTTGCGTGGTGATGCTCAGCAGCGCAGGCGTGCCGGTCTCGGTGACCGTGTATTTGCACGGCCAGGGCTTGTCGCCTTCGGCGATCCAGAGCTGGAAGTCGACCCCCGGGCGGCTGAACAGCAGGTGGTCGCACTTGACGCCATCGATCGTGGTCTTGCCGACCACGGCCGCCAGCTTCAGGTCCTTCATCAGCAACGGGAAGGCACCGCGGTACAGCAGGTCGGCGGCCGGCAGCATGATGCCGACCGTCTCACGCGCGAAGTCGATCATCTTCTCGACCGTGGGCGGCGCCTTCTCGGTGGCATAGACCTTCTCGCCCGGGTTGTACAGGCTCAGCGTCTGGCCGTCGTAGTAGAGGCGCTGGTCCAGCGCGCCGCCGACGCGCATCGCGCGCAGCCTGTCGGGCCGTTTGACGACGACGTTGGCCGCCAGGTCGTGGTCGACCCGGTGTCCGGATTCGTGCAGATCCTCGAGCGTGCTCTGCGTGCGCACGCTGAACTGCTTCTGTGCGTCGAGGAACTTGGTCATGCGCTCGAGCTTCTGCACTGCGGCCGGGTCGACGGCGGGTGTCTGGGCCAGCGCCCGCAGGGGTGCCGACAGCGTCAATGCGCCGAGGGCAAATGCCGCTGCGACGCTCCATGGATTCCATCGTTTCATTTCATGGCTCCTTGCTTCGTTGGTTCGGTGGTATGCGAGAACACGGCCCTATTCGCCACTCGGATACACCAAACGTTCAGGCGTGGGCTTGTAGCTCCACGGGCAGCCCGAGTTCTTCCAGCCGTTCCTCAAGCCGCTGACCGACGAAGACGCTGCGCGGGTCGTCGACGGCATCACCTTCCATGCCGTCGATGACGTTGTAGACCTTCGTGAAGCCGGCTTGCGCCAGCGCATTGGCGGCCATCGCGCTGCGCCCGCCCGAGCGGCACATCGCGAGGATGGTGTCGCCGGGCCGGACCACCGACTGCACGCGCGAGACGAAATCCGGATGGGGCTGGACCGGGAACTGCTTCTTCTCGGCATCCCACCGGTACTTCAACGTGATCAGCGGAATCTTCCACGCCATCGGCGGGTGGCCGACGAAGAAGTGCTCCTCGGGTGTGCGCACGTCGATGATGCAGACATGTTCGGGGTCGGCCTGCCACATCGCGTAGGCCTCGGCGGCCGTCACGTACAGGCCCAAGGTGGTCTCCTTGGCCTTGGGAATGTCCTTGGCAATCGGGTTCATTCAAATCTCCTCGTTCAAGCGACGGGGTCGCCGCTCAGCGTCAAGCCCGCCCTCGACCGGAAGGCGGGCTTGCTGCACGCTTTGCCGCCCTACGGTATGTAGTTGGCGCTGGTATCTGCGCCGTAGCCGCAGCCCTGGTAGGTGCCATGCAGTTCGTCGCGGATGATGGCCGCCCATCCGCCCGCTTTGGTGGTGTCGAGCACGAGATCCTTTTCGAGGATCTTGGTCTCGAACTTCCAGCCTTGCGGCAGGGTCTTGTATTTCTTGCCCAACGAGTCGAGGTTGTCAGGGGTCAGGCTCGGATCGACCGCCTTGGTGTATTCCTGCAGGACCCAGACTGCACCGCCGGGCTCGCGCAGCAGGCACACGGATTTACCCGCCTTGAAGGTCCAGACCGAGCTGCGCCGGATCAGCGAGGGCACGTAGGCGCTCTGCATCTGCGAGATCATCTCCGCCCCGGTCATGTCCCCGCCCCAGCGCAACTCGACACCGTGGAAGTTCTGCGTTTCGCCGACGAGGAACTTGATCTCGTCCATCATCCAGAAGCGTCCGTTGTTGACCGCGCACATGTCCACTTCGAGTTCATCCGCCAGTTTCTTGGCATCGATCTTCTTGTAGGCTTCGGGGTCGACGGGAATCGATGCCGCCGTATAGACGTGGGCTCGCTGTGATTTCCCGGTGCCGATAAAGGCCCCCATCCCGTGGAAGGGGAGGCCGCGGGTGTTGTTGAAGCTCATCCAGCTGAGGGATTCCATACCTGTCTTCAGTTTCATTTCGTGCTCCGTTTCTTGGTCACTTCACTGTTCTTGCCCGATCCACTGTGCACCGGACAAGCCCTTTTGAGTCGCAAACCCTGCCCGGTATGGCCCTCCCACGCCGGGATTCGTCAAATCGAGTACTGCACTTCATCCAATGGATCCAGGCGCCGAGGCTATCCGTCGAATGCGCGAAGTGATTGACAATTCCCGGTGGCGACTGGACATTTCCGCGCAGCGACGCGAGGCGCCGTCGGCCCGTCTGACCTGGATCAAGAATGGATACACGCACGACAGTGATGAAGCGCCCGGCCAAGGGCTGGGCCCATGACGGTGGCTCGGTGCGGGTCGGCACGCTGCTGCCGCTGGCGGACATCCTGGTCGGCCTCGGGGTGGACCCCGCCACCCTGCTGGCTGAGGCCGGCGTCGATCCGAAGGTCTTCGACGACCCGGACAACCGCCTGTCGGTGACGGTGCACAACCACCTGGTGGCGCTGGCCGTGGCGCGCACCGGCTGCCCACATATCGGGCTGCTGGTGGGCCAGCGCGACGGCCTGCAATCGCTCGGCCTGGCGGGCCTGCTGGTGCGCTACTCACCCGACGTGGACACGGCGCTGCGCAGCTTCGTGCGCTACCTGCACACGCATGTGCGCGGTGCCAAATCGGCGCTCGCGGTGGACGGCAATGTCGCCACGCTGAACTGGGAGATCTACCAGCCCGAGGTCGAGGCCGTCGACCAGGTGGGCGACGGTGCGCTGGCCTTGTATGTCAACATCCTGCGCGAGCTGTGCGGCCCCGACTGGACACCGATCGAGGTGCACTTCGCCCATCGCGAGCCGGCCCAGCTGCAGCCGTTTCGCACCGTTCTTCCGCACCACGCTGCGATTCGACGCCGAGGAATATGCGCTGCGCTTCTCTTCCTCCTGGCTGCAGCGCCCGGTGGCGCAGGCCAACGCGGCGCTGCAGCGGGTGCTGCAGAAGGAGCTGGACGCCATCGCGGCCCGCCACGAGGCCGACTTCCCGGAGCAGGTGCGCAGCGTGCTGCGCTCGGCGCTGCTCACCGGGCATGCGCGGTCGGACCAGATGGCCGCGCTGTTCTCGATGCACAGTTCCACGATGGCGCGCCATCTGAAACCCTACGGCCTCGGCTTTCGCGACCTGGTCGACGAATGCCGCTTTGATGTGGCGCGCGAGATGCTCTCGCACTCGGCCCTGGACGTGAGCCAGATTGCCGCGATGCTGGACTACGCCGATGCCAGCGCCTTCACGCGCGCCTTCAGGCGCTGGAGCGGCACGACGCCGGCGCGCTGGCGCACGCTGCAGGAAGAAGCCTAGGCGCTGCGCGGCGCGACGCTCAGCGCCGCCACAGGCGCAGCAGCGGGGCGAGCTTCAGCGGCTTGCCGCGGCCCAGGGCGTGCCAGGCCAGCAACGCCGCCCAGCCGAGCGCGGAGGCCAGCGCCAGCAGCGTGGCGACCACCGTCATCGGCGTCGAGCCGGCGGCCTGCGGCGCCAGGATCGCCGCCGCGATCAGCGCGGCCGAGGCAAAGGCGGCCAGCGACAGGCGGCCGGCCAGCGCGTGCAGCCAGCGCCGGCAGCTCGTCGAGCTCGGGCGTCAGCGCGCGCAGCTGCAGGTGGCCGCTCTCGAAGTCGTGCAGCAGCTGGTCGATCTGCCCCGGCACCGTGCGCAGCATCGACGCCATGCTGCCGCCTTCGCCGAGCATCTCGCCGAGCAGCCGCTGCGGCGACAGGCGCTGGCGCACGATGTCTTCGAGCAGCGGCCGCGCCAGGGCGACCAGGTCGATGTCGGGGTGCAGCGTGCGCACGATGCCTTCGAGCGTGGCGGCGGCCTTGGCGAGCACCGCCATGTCGCGCGGCAGGCGGATGCGGTGCCTGGCCGCCAGCGCCGAGAAGGCCCCGATGAAGCCGGCGGTGTCGGCCTCGCCCAGGGTGGACACGTCGAGGTACTTCGTGCGGATCTGGTCGATCTCGGCCTTGAACTCGCCGAGCTTGATGCGCTGCGTCGGCGTGCCCATCTTCAGCATCACGCGCGCCATGGTGCCGGTGTCGCCGGTGAAATGGGCCATGGCCAGCCGCACCATCGCGTCGCGCTGTTCGGGCGCGACGCGGCCGACCAGCCCGAGGTCGATCATGCACAGCGTGCCGTCGTCGCCGACCAGCAGGTTGCCGCCGTGCGGGTCGCCGTGGAAAACGCCGTCGACCAGCACCTGGCGGAAGAAGGCGAGCACCGCTTCCTCCACCGCCGCGCGTGCCGCGGCCGACTTCGGCTGCCAGCTTGCGGATCGGCTGGCCGGCGAAGAACTGCATCGTCAGCACGGTGCGCGCCGACAGCGCCGGATAGGGCTGCGGCACCGTCAGCCGCCGCGCCGGGTCGAGATGGCGGCGGAATTCGCGCAGGTGCGAAAGCTCCTGGTGGAAGTCGAGCTCGCCGAGCAGGCCGGTCTCGAACTCCTCGACGATGGCCACCACGCCGAGCAGCCGCATCTCGTCGATGCCGGCTTCCAGCAACTGGGCGCCGAGGTAGAGCAGGTCCAGGTCGGCGCGCATCGTGCGCTCGATATCCGGCCGCTGCACCTTGACCACCACCTCGTCGCCCTGCAGCGTGCGGGCGCGGTGCGTCTGCCCGATCGATGCGGTGCCCAGCGGCTCGGCCTCGAAGTGCGCGAAGTGCTGCTCGAGCGGTGCGCCCAGCGCGGCCTCGACCTGGGCGCGCGCGACGTCGAAGGGCAGGCGCGGCGCATCGTCCTGCAGCGATTCGAGCGCGCTGGTCCACTCGGGCGGCAGCAGGTCCCGCCGCGTCGACAGGATCTGGCCGAGCTTGATGAAGGTGGGGCCCAGCGCGGCCAGGAACCGGGCGAAGCGCTGCGGTGCGCCCAGCGCCTGCAGTTCGGCGTCGGCCGCGGGCGCACGGTCGAAGAACTGCCGGCTCAAGGGCAGGCGCGTCAGCAGCGCGCCGAAGCCATGGCGCGCGGCGACGGTGGCGATGCCGCGCAGGCGCTCGATATCGCGCAGTGCGATGCCGACGATCGAAGGCGATGCTGGATCGGGAGTCATCAGCGAGAGTGGCCTGTGCACGCCTCGCGCATTGGCGCATGGGGGGCGTATTGAAGCACGGGAGCTTGCCGGGGCCGTAGACGTTGATGCGCCCGCCCATCCAGCCCATCGCCTGCCGATGACGGTACGACGAGTCACCGCCCGTATGATCGCGAGGCGATAATGTGCTGTCGGTCACGGGGAATGCTCGAGACCGCCAGCAGTCAGACCATCGGCGGCGCCGTGATCGGCGCCACTTTCATTTCCAACTGAGAACTTCATGAAACAAGCCCTCGTGATCTTCGGCGCGGCGTTGCTCGGCGCCGCCGGCCTGCCTGCCGCGGCCCAACAGAAACCCGAAGCCCAGGCTGCCGCCACGGTGGCGTCGGCTCCCGGCACGGGAACCATCACCAGCGCGGTGAAGATCTCGGCCCGCGTCGAGGCCATCGACAAGGCGCAGCGCCAGCTGACGCTGAAGGGCCCCAAGGGCAATCTGAATACCGTGACGGCGGGCCCCGAGGTGCGCAATTTCGACCAGATCAAGGTCGGCGACATGGTCGTGGTGCGCTATCTGGAGTCGCTGACGCTGACGCTGAAGAAGGACGGCAAGGAACTGCGCACCATGTCCGAGAAGGAAGACGCCGCGCGGTCCAAGGCCGGCGAGAAGCCGGGGGCCATCGCCGGCCGGCAGGTCGAGGTCACCGCCGATGTGATCGCCGTCGATGCCAAGACGCAGACGCTGACGCTGAAGGGGCCGAAGCAGACGGTCGAGCTCAAGGTGCCCGATCCCAAGCAGTTCAAGATGGTCAAGGTCGGCGACCAGATCCAGGCCGTCTATACCGAAGCAGTGGCACTCTCGGTCGAGGCGGCGGCGCCGGCCAAGAAGTAAGCGCGCCCCGGGCCGGACGGCGATCGTGCCGGCCGGCCGATCGCTGCCCCGGCACTTGATCGACGTGCAGCCCTTGACCGACCGAAGATGGGCAGCGTCGTCGGATCGTGCGGCGTCGCGCACCCGGTCGCGGCTTCGCTGCATACAGGATCGCAAGATGAAACTTTTCGTGAAGACATCGCAGGCCGCAGGTCGAGGCGCGCAGCTGGTGCTCGCCGCCAGTCTGCTGCTCGCCGCAACGGCGCCCTGGGCAGCTGTCGCGCAGGCCACCGACAAGCTCGACCGCACGGTGCTGCCGGTGGCCGAGCCGAAGCGAGCGGTGTCCACCGAAATCGACGCCCGCAATGTCAAGCCGCCGCCGCGCTTCCAGGTCAACGCGCCCAAGGGTGCGCCCAACGTCGTCATCGTGCTGATCGACGATATGGGCTTCGGCGTGCCCAGCACGTTCGGCGGGCCGGTCGCCATGCCGACGATGGACAAGCTGGCTCAGAACGGCCTGCGCTACAACAATTTCCATACCACGGCGGTGTGCTCGCCGACGCGCGTCGCACTGAAGGCCGGGCGCAACCACCACACGATGAACATGGCGTTCATCACCGAGATGGCCACCGGCTTCCCCGGCGCGACGGGTCAGGTCCCCGACGCCGCCGCGCCGCTGGCCGAGACGCTGCGCCACAACGGCTACAGCACGGCAGCGTTCGGCAAGTGGCACGAGACCGCGTCCTGGGAGATCAGCGTCGCCGGGCCGTTCGACCGCTGGCCGACGCGGCAGGGCTTCGACAAGTTCTACGGCTTCTTCGGCGGCGAGACCAACCAGTGGGCACCGCTGCTCTACGACGGCGTCACGCACCTCGAACTGCCGAACGACCCCAACTACCACTTCATGACCGACATGACGGACAAGGCGCGGGCGTGGATCAAGCACCAGAAGGCCATGGCGCCGGACAAGCCCGCCTTCGTCTACTTCGCTCCCGGCGCGACGCACGCGCCGCACCACGTGCCCAGGTCCTGGATCGAACGCTGGAAGGGCAAGTTCGACCAGGGCTGGGACAAGCTGCGCGAGCAGACGCTGGCGCGCCAGATCGCGATGGGCGTGGTGCCCGCCGGCACCAAGCTCGCGCCCAAGCCGCCGGCGATCAAGGACTGGGACAAGCTCTCGGCCGACGAGCAGCGCCTGTTCGCCCGCCAGGCCGAGGTGTTCGCGGCTTTCGCCGAGTACACCGATCACGAGATCGGCCGCATGCTGCAGGCCTTCGAGGAGGCCGGGCAGGCGGACAACACGCTGGTCTTCTACATCGCCGGCGACAACGGCACCAGCGGCGAAGGCGGCGAGAACGGCATGTACAGCGAGATGACCTATTTCAACGGCGTGCAGGAAAAGGTCGAGGATATGCTCAAGCTGATCGACAAGTGGGGCGGCCCCGAGACCTACCCGCACATGGCGGCGGGTTGGGCGGTGGCCCTCGACGCACCGTTCGCCTGGATGAAGCAGGTCGGCTCTGACTTCGGCGGCACGCGCAACGGCATGGTCGTCTCCTGGCCCAAGGGCATCAAGTCGAAGAACGAGATTCGATCGCAGTTCGGCCATGTGATCGACGTTGCGCCGACGGTGCTGCAGGCGGCGCGCCTGCCCGAGCCGAAGATGGTCAACGGCGTGAAGCAGATCCCGATCGAGGGCACGAGCCTGGCCTACAGCTTCGACGACGGCAAGGCCAAGGAACGACACACGACGCAGTATTTCGAGATCTCGGGCAACCGCGGGATCTACCACGAAGGCTGGTTCGCGCGCACCATCCACCGCGCGCCCTGGGAGGCCAAGCCGCGCCGGCCCCTGAAGGACAACTCGGCCTGGGAGCTGTTCGACGTGCGCTCGGACTTCAGCCTCGCCAACGACCTGGCCGCCAAGCATCCGAAGAAGCTCGCTGAACTGCAGAAGCTGTACCTGAAGGAGGCCGGCAAATACCACGTGTTGCCGATGGATGACCGCGTCTTCGAGCGGCTCGACGGCGCAGCGGTGGGCCGCCCCGACCTGATGCGCGGTCGCACCTCGATCACCTTGTCCGAGGGCATGACCGGCATGATGGAGGCCGTCTTTCCGAACGTGAAGAACCGCTCGAAGACCATCACCGCCGAGATCGAGGTGCCGGCCGAGGGCGGCAATGGCACCGTCATCGCCCAGGGCGGCCGCTTCGGAGGCTGGTCGCTGTACGTCAAGGACGGCATGCCCGCCTACGACTACAACTTCCTCGGGTTGCAGCGCACCTCGATCGTGTCGCCGAAGAAGCTGGCCGCGGGCAAGGCCGAACTGCGCTTCCAGTTCGACTACGACGGCGGCGGCCCGGCCAAGGGCGGCATGGGCACGTTGTTCGTCAACGGCGAGAAGGTCGCCGAGGGCCGCATCCCGGCCACCCAGCCCGGTCTCTTCTCGGCCGACGAGACTGCCGACGTCGGCATCGACCTGGGCACGCCGGTGGTCGAGACGATCGGGGCCGAGGCGAAGTCGCGCTTCACGGGTCGCATCCCGAAGTTGACCGTGAATGTGCAGTGACAGCGCGCCAGCGGGTGATATCGAACGCGCTCGGGCGGCGGCGCCAGCGATCCGGCGTAGTCGCTTCGGGGCACCGGCGATGCGACTGCCGGCCGGGTCGCGACCCTGACCGGGAAAAGACGGGTCGCGGGCGTCAACGCGCGCCGCGTAGCGACGCCACGAACCGGGCCACCTGAGGATCGGTCGGCGCCAGGGCCTGCAGCTTTTCCGCCCAGGCCAGCGCCTGCGTCTGTTGCCCGTCCTGGGCGTAGAAGACCGCCAGCGCATACGTCGTCGCGGCGTCCATCGGGTCGAGCCGCTGCGCCTGCAGCAGCGCCTGTCTGCGCCCTGGCGTCGTCCCAGCTGCTGCAGCGCGAGGCCGAGGTTGTAGTGGACCTTGGCCCGCTCCGGCAGCAGCCGGGCAGCCTTCGCCAGTGCCTGGGCGGCCTCGGGCAGGCGCTTTTCCTCGGCCAGCAGCAGGCCCAGCGAATATTGCAGTTCGCCGATGCTCGGGCAGGCGTCGGAGCCCTTCGGTCAGCACGCGCTCGGCATCGGCGTTGCGTGCGCTGGCGTTGTAGAGCTGCGCCAGGTTGGCGCGCGCCGGGCGTGAAATCCGGGTCGATGCGCAGCGCGTCGAGGTAGTGCCGCTCCGCGAGATCGATGCGTCCGCCATGTTCTGGTGGACGACGGCGAGATTGAGCTGCGCGCCCGGCATGTCGAGCGAGACGCTCTGCGCCGCGACGTACTCCGCCAGCGCGGCGTCGAAGGCTGGGCGCGCCGCGGCGTCGATCTGCTCGCGCGGCAGCGACGACAGGCTGCGCGCGGCCGCGATCCGCACCGCCCGCAGCGGGTCCTTCAGCAGCGGCGTCAGCGCGTCGAGGCGCTGCGCGGCGGGCAGGCCTTCCAGGCTGTCGGCCGCGGCGGCGCGCACCTCGGGGTCGGCGTCGCGCGTGGCCGCGATGCGCTCGGCTGTCGCCGGTGCGGGGTCGTTGCGCAATGCGTCGAGCGCGGTGGCGCGAACGATCGGCCGGCATGCTGCGCGTCGGCGACGAGCCGGGCCAGCGCCTCGCCGGCGCCCGGCTTGCCCGGCGCGGGCGGCAGCGAAGGCCTCGCCGTAGTGCGGCTCCTGTCGGCGCTGCGGCGCCGTACCACGCCGCCACGCGGTCGGCGGCCCACTGCGCGGGTTTGTCGTCGTGGCACTGGTTGCAGGCGTTGGGCGTGCCGATCTTCACCGTGAGATCGGGCCGCGGGACGCGCAGGCTGTGATCGGGCCGGCGCTGGATCTGCATGTAGGTCGTGCTCGGCATGTGGCAGGTCGCGCATTGCGCACCGGCCGATCCTGGCGGGTGGAAGTGGTGCGCGGGCGTGTCGAAGGCGCCCGCTGCGCCGGCAAATCGGGGGTTGGCCTGCGTCGTGTGGCACTGCGTGCACACCGCATTGCCGGCCAGCTTGAGCTGGCCGGTATGGGCGTCGTGACAGTCGGTGCAACCCACGCCCTTGCCGTACATCCGGCTCTGGCGGTACGAGCCGTCGACGAAGACCTCGTCGAGCTGCTGGCCGTCGGCATGGTACAGCCCGGAGTCCAGGCGGGCCGGCAGGTAGTGGTCCAGGCGCGGCTGGCCCGGCACCGGCGCGGCCGTGAGTTCGCTGCGCCGAGAGTGGCATGCGGCGCAGACCTCCACCTGACCCGCGGCGCCGGCCGCCTTGAAGTCCACCAGCAGCCCGAGGCGCTCGCCCGAATGCGTGGGCGGCGTCGCGGCCATCGGCCTTCAGCCGCGCCCACTGCACATGCCGCTCGCCCGGGCCGTGGCACGACTGGCAGGAGACGTTCGGCTCCTTCCAGGTCGAGGCGAAGGTGTCGCTGGCGGCGTCGTAGCGCTTCTCGAAGCCGGTGGTGTGGCACGAGATGCACATCGTATTCGCGGTCTGGTAGCGGCCGGTCCAGTGCAGCACGTCGCCGGCCGGCGCTTGCTCCTTCGGCAGCAGGTGAAACCAGCGCCGCGCGCGCGTGTCCCAGGCGATCTGCAGCGGCTGCAGGCGGCCGCCCGGCAGGGAGATCAGGTATTGCTGCAGCGGTTCATATCCGAAGGTGTAGCCGACCTCGAAGTCGGCCAGCTTGCCGTCCGGCCCGTCGGTGCGCACGAAGAATCTGTCGTCCCGCCTGAAGAAGTGCGAGGTCGATGCCCTGGTGCTTGAAAGTGGCGCCGTTGAAATCGCCGCGCACGGTGGCCGCCGTGGCAGCGGCCATCGCCTGGGCATGGTGCGAGGCCTGCCACTGCCGGCCCTGCTCCGGGTGGCAACCCAGGCAGAGCTGGTTGTCGACATAGGCGACCGATTGCGTCGCGCCGGCCGCAGCGGGCGCCGATGCGGCCAGGCTGGCGTCGGGCACCGGCAGTGATCGCGCCGACCAAAGCGCCACTGCAGCCACGAGCACCAGCGTCAGGATCGCGGCTAGCCACGCCCAAGTGCGCCCGGGTGGCGCACCGCGTCGGCCGCTAGGGTCCGCTCGGCGCGGCATCGCGGATGCGGCGCGAGAAGTCGGCCGCCTCGCCGGCCGCCCGGGCGCGGTCGTTGACGAAGGCGCGCCGCTGCAGTTCGGCAAAGGACAGGCCGCCGCCGGCCAGCCGTCCCTGCTCGTACAGGTACTCCGGCACATGCCCGCTGGCGAGGATCTTCCAGCTGAAGGGCACATGTTCGGGGTTGACGCGGCTGTGCAGCCAGATATTGGTGGTGCAGTTCGTCGTCAGCGTGTTGTAGAAGGCGGGCCGCTTCGCCAGCGCATTGATCTTGTCCATATAGTCCATGAACAGTCGCCGGCCGGCTTCGGGGTTGCCCTTGAGGCGGTAGACGTAGACCTGCTCGGGCGGATCCTGGCGGTGGTTGGTGCGCAGGCCGATGAGGTCGCGTTCGTCGGCCACCACATAGTAGAGCTCGTACTGGCGGAAGAAGCCCTTGACCGTCGAATAGCCCTCGCCCTTTTCCTTGCGTGCCTCGATCGAGATGGCGAGATGGTCGCCGCCGGCAAAGGCGAAGCTCAGAAAGATATGCGCGATGTGCGGGCCCATCCAGTAGGTGGCCACGAGGTCCACGCCTTCGAGCGTGCTCAGATCGAAGCGCTTGTCGTAGTAGGCGGGCGTGAAGTCGGTCTCGGTGCGGTAGCTGAAATTGCGGATGTCGTGCACCGTGACGACATCGCCGTCGACCGTGGCGCGCGCCAGCACCGCATTCTCGGGCAGCCAGTCGCGCTCGTTCGACGGCTCGATGCCGAAGAACCACACCAGCACGGCGGCGAACAGCCCGAGATACGCTGCAAGGGCGCGCCAGCGCCAGCGGCGCAGGGCCAGCGCGGCGATGGCTGCCAGCGATGCGCCGCCGCAGCCTGCCGCCAGGCCCACGCGCAGGGCATCGGGGCGCGGACCCGACACGGCCAGGGCGAGCACGCCCCAGGCGCCGGCCGCGGCGATCAGCAGGCCGAGCAGCAGCCAGCCGGCACCGGCAGCGATGCGCACGATTCAGAGGCTCAGCGGCTCGAGCAATAACCTTCAGGCCGGCGGGCCGCCCAGCTTGTCGCCGATGCGCTCGCGCAGGCGCGCGACGATGTCGCCGACGATCTTCATCGTCTCCTGTTCGCCCATCGCGACCACCGCCTTGTCGCGCACCGAATAATGCATCATCAGCAGCGATCGCAGCTTGTCGAAGGCACGAGGGTTCTGCGTGCCGCAGACGAGGGTGTCCTTCTTCAGCACGCGTTCGATGACGCCGGGGTCGAGCAGCGGAATCTTGCACAGCGTGGCGAGCTTGGCGATCTCGAGGTCGATCTGCTCGAGGTGCTCGGTCCAGCGCTTCTCGCGATAGCCAGTGTCTTCATCGGTCATGGTTTGCTCTCCGTGCCGTGCCGTGGTCGGCTTGCGGTGTGTGGCGATGATATCGAGTCACCAAGCGTCGGGCCCGTGACGGTGCATGCATGTGATAGCGTGCGCGCATCGGGCCACTCGAGGCGATCATGCGGGATGCGGTTCTTGTGCTGCTGGTGCTGTTCTGCGGCGCGCCGTCTTTCCGGCGATGGGGAGCGCCCGCCGGCGACGACGTGCCCGAGGCGGTGGCCCTGGCGCCGGTCGTCATCGACGGCCGGACCCTGTTCAGGGTGCGGGGCTCCGACGCCTTTCCGGCCGCGGCGCGCGCCGAGGCCATCGTCGGCCGCATCGTCGCGATCGCGCGCGACGAGCGCATCGCCGCAGACACCATCACGGTGGAAGAGCGGCCCCTGGGCAGCACGATCGTGGCCGGGCGGCCAGCTCGTGATGACGGTGCTGGACGCCGACTCGCGGGTCGAAGGCATCGAGCGGCCGGTGCTCGCGCAGGTCCATCTGCAGCAGATCACGCAGGCCATCGTGCGCTACCGCGGCGACCGCGAGCCCGCAGGCCCTGGCCCGCAGCGCGGGGTATGCGGCCGCGGCCGTCGCGGCGCTGGCCATCGTGCTCTACATCCTGCGGCGACTGCGCCGCGGCGTCGACACGACGCTGGAACGCCGCTACCGCGCGCGCCTCGACGACCTGAAGATCGCCGGCTTCAAGGTGCTGCACGCCGAACGCCTGTGGGGCGGGCTGCGCAGCGTCGTCGCCGCCGCCTTCTGGCTGCTGGCGCTGACGGGCACCTACCTGGCACTGGACTTCGCGCTGCTGCAGTTTCCCGGCACCCGCGGCTTCGCGGTCGGCCTGCTCGGACCTGGTCGTCGACCCGCTGGCCACGATGGGCCGCGGTCTGCTGGCGTCGATCCCGGGCCTGGTCTTCCTGCTCATACTCGTGCTGCTGACGCGCTACATCCTGCAGACGCTGCGCCTGCTGTTCGGCGCCATCGAGCAGGGTTCGGTGAAGCTGAAAGGCTTCGACCGCGAATGGTCCTGGCCGACCTACCGCATCGTTCGCCTGCTGGTGGTCGCGTTTGCGGTGGTCGTGGCCTTCCCGTACATCCCGGGGTCGAGTTCGGAGGCTTTCAAGGGCGTCTCGCTGTTCCTGGGCATCGTCTTCTCGCTGGGCTCGACGTCGATCATCGCCAACATCATCGCCGGCTATTCGATGACCTACCGGCGCGCCTTCCGCGTCGGCGACCGCATCCAGGTGGGCGACATCGTCGGCGACGTCACCGAGGTGCGGCTGCAGGTGACCCACGTGCGTTCGCTGAAGAACGAGGAGGTCGTGATCCCGAATTCGGTCATCCTCAACAGCGCCGTCGTCAACTACAGCACGCTGGCCGGCAGCCGGGGCCTGATCCTGCACACCACGGTCGGCATCGGCTACGAGACGCCCTGGCGGCAGGTCGAGGCCATGCTGCTGATGGCGGCCGAGCGCACGCCGCGCCTGCTGAAGGAGCCGGCGCCGTACATCCTGCAGAAGTCGCTGGGCGACTTCGCGATCACCTACGAGCTGAATGTCCATTGCGACCGGCCCGGCGAGATGCCGTCGATCTACACCGAACTGCACCGCAACATCCTCGACGTCTTCAACGAGTACGGCGTCGCGATCATGACGCCGGCCTACGTGAGCGACCCCGAGCAGCCCAAGGTCGTGCCGAAGGACCAGTGGTACGCGGCGCCGGCGCGCCGCTGAACCTTCCGGCTCGACCGGACGATGCCCGTTCAGACGGCCTTGCTGACGGTCTTGCCGACGGCCTTGCGGGGCGCGGCGGCGGGCAGGCCGGCGCGGAAGAGTTCCTCCGACCTGTGCCAGCCGCTTCGCCCGCTCCCCGCTCAACTCGCCGGCGGCGCCGACGGTGCGGTGCACGATCTCCAGCATGCGCTCGTGCAGCGCGGGTTCGGACTGCAGCATCTTCGGGATGGCGGCCAGCGCCGCGTCGCGGTCGAGCTTGAGGCAGAAATACTGCTCGCGCAGCATCTGCTTGAAGGCCTGCAGCGTCACCCCTTGGTACTGGTCGCGGATGTGGCGCAGGACGTTGAAGGCGCGTTCGTCGACGCCCGGCCCCGCCAGGCCGACATAGACCAGGGCGCGGATCGCGGCCTCGCGGGCGCCGCCCTCGGCAATGCCCGCCTTGAGTTCGGCGATGCGCCGCTGGATGAGCGCGACGCGCTCCGGCTCGAGTCCCGGGCGTTCCGCGCGGCGGTTCGTCCGTGGCGCCCAGCCCGACCAGGGCCTGCAGCACCGGCGAGCTGTAGATCGCCAGGAAGATCTTCTCCAGGCTGCTGTCGCGCAGGTCGCGATAGCCGTCGAGGGCGGCGATGATGCCGTCGGAGACCATGGCCTGCCACGCCAGGAAGGGGTTGTCGGGCGCCGCGGGCTGGCGCTGCTCGCGCACCTGCGCGGCGAGCTGGGCGACCTGCTGCATCAGCGGGTTGCGGTCCGAGAAGATCTCGAACGGCAGTTCGGCGGCGTTGAGCTTCTTCATCCACTCGGCCGTCTGTTCGTTGACCGACGCCCGGACGAAGGGCTGGAACAGGGTGCGGTAGAGGCCGAGGTTGATCTCGGAGACCCGCCGCACGGCGGCGAAGCGGCGATCGCTCTCGGGGTCGGGCTTGACGATGGCGCGCACATCGTCGAGCGTGCGCGGCTCGAAGCGGACGATCCAGTCGCCGCCGATCTCGTCCGGATTCGCCGCCTCGGCCGTCTTCGGCGTCATCACGGCCTCGTACAGGCCGGGGGCAGGACATCGATGAGGTCGATGTTGGAGGCGAATTCCTGGTGTTCCTTCTTGGCGATGCCGCCCGAGACGAAGATGCCGAGATGACCGACGCTCTCGTGCACGGCGTAGACGATGGTCTGGCCGCAGGCCTGGACATCCTCGTCGCTGCCGTAGAGGTCGACGATCCAGCCCAGCGCCTGTTGCGGCGGGGTGATGTTGTCACCCTTGGAGCAGAAGCAGACGATCGGCGAGCGGATGTTGCGCAGGTCGATGCGTTCGCCCTTGCTCGTGACGATCTCGCCGCTGGAGAGCTTGTTGCCGACGAACAGCTGGTCGACGATCCACTGGATCTCCTCGGCGTTGAGGTTGACGTGGCCGCCCCACCACTTCTCGAACTCGATGAAGCGCGGCCCCTCGGTGTCCACCTTCGACCACAGGTCGTAGTTCTTGGCCCACAGGGTGTTGGCGGGGTTCAGGTTCTCGAAATTCTCGACCAGGTGGCCGCCGTCGAACTTGCCGTTCTCCAGGTCGCTGGTCAGCGCCGTCATCCAGCTGCCGCCGGCCAGGCCGCCGGTGTAGCGCATCGGGTTCTCGCCCTCGATGCCGGCCCAGTAGGACAGCGGCGAGCCGGGGACGATGATCGGACCGAACAGCTCGGGCCGGATCGCGGCCACCAGCAACACCGACCAGCCGGCCTGGCAGTTGCCGATGACGCAGGGCCTGCCCTCCGCCTCGGGGTGCAGCGCGATCACGCGTTCCAGGAACACCGCCTCGGCGTTCATGATGTCTTCGATCGTCTGGCCCGGCATCGGCTCGGGCGTGAAGCCGACGAAGTAGCAGGGATGGCCCGCACGCATGGCGACGCCGATCTCGCTGTCGGCCTTGAAACCGCCGATGCCCGGGCCGTGACCGGCACGCGGATCGACCACCACGAAGGGCCGCTTCCGCGGATCGACGGCCACGCCTTCCAGCGGCTTGACGCGCACGAGCAGGAAGTTGACGGGCTTGTCGAAGGTGCGGGCGTCGAGCACGAGTTCGGTGTCGAAACGCAGCACATGCGGCACGGCCTTCGCCTTCTGGGCGTAGTACTGGTCGCTGCGCTGGCGCAGCACGTCCCAGAACAGGATCGTGCGCTGCGCGGCGTCGGTCATGTACTCGCCGAGCGGACCCCAGGGCGCCAGGGCGGGGTTGATGCCTGGCCAGGCGGCCGTCGCTGGCCGGGTGTCCGCGCTTGCGCCGGCAGGCGCAATGCTTGTCGTCTTGCTGGTTGTCTTGAGCATCTCGTTGTCCTTCACGCACTGGGCCTGTGCCGCAAAGCGGCAAACATTACCCGACGATCTATTTCCATGCTCCGACAAGGCCCCGCAGGCTGCCTTGAGCGTCATCAACTGAAAGGCAAAAAGGGTGCCAGTGCTGCGTGTCCTGGTGAAGTGGATCCGGCAGGTGCCGGGGCAGGTTCGGCGGGTGACGGCGGTGGCAGCTGGGCACTTCGTCAGACCTGCGTCGGCCCGGCCTCTTCCATGCGCCGCCGCAGCGTCGGCAGACCGACACCGGCGGCGTCGAAGCCGCCGTCGACCGCCACCACCTGGCCGTTGACGAAACTGGCCTCCGCGCTGCACAGGAAGCCGACGACGTTGGCCATCTCCTCGGTGGTGCCGTAGCGGCCCAGCGGAATCGTGTCGACGTAGTCGGAACGGATGGCCACGCTGTGCACCAGCTTGGCCATCTCGGTCTCCACCGGGCCCGGGGCGACGACGTTGACGCGCACGCCGACATTGCCGAGCTCGACCGCGTGCTGCTTCGTCATGTGGATCAGCGCCGCCTTGCTGGTGCCGTAGGCGAGGCGCAGCGTGCTGGCGCGCAAGCCGGAGATCGAGGCGATATTGACGATCGCGCCGCCGCCGTTCTTCACCATCAGCGGACCGAAGGCCTGTGTGCACAGGAAGGCGCCGTCGAGGTTCGTCGCCATGACCGTGCGCCAGTCCTCGAACGAGGTTTCCAGGACCGGCTTGAAGACGGCCACGCCGGCGTTGTTCACCAGCGCATCGACGCGGCCGAACCGGGTCATCACCTCGACCGCGGCGCGGCCGACCTGCGCCGGATCGGACACGTCGCAGTGCACGCCCAGCAGATCTGCGGGCCGGCCGATCTCGGCGATCGTGCGCTCGAGGGTCTCACCGTCGCGGTCCAGCAGGACGACCTTGCAGTCGTGGCGCAGGAACCATTCGCCGATGGCGCGGCCGATGCCGCGGGCGCCTCCGGTGACGATGGCGACGCGGGCGTTGGGGTTTGTGTTCATGATGGTTCGAGGTGAAATACTCCGAGGGCGCCAGAGTGCAGCAGCCGTCGCGGCATCCCCCGGGGCGGCACCAGGCAGGAATCGATGATGACACCACTCCGTCCCTCCGACCTGGGCGAAGCGAGCCACGACTCGCCGCTGCCGTTCTTCGTGCCCGACGATCTGCTGGTGCCTTCGGACACGCAGTGGCCGCACGGGCAGCCGCCGGCCGAGATGGTGCTGTTCGAGAAGGCCGGCCCGCGCCGGAAGCTGTTCTTCGATCCCGCCCGCACCCGCGCGGCCATCGTCACCTGCGGCGGCCTGTGCCCCGGCCTGAACAACGTGATCCGCTCCGTGACGCGCGAACTCCGGCGCAGCTACGGCGTCACGGCCGTGCTCGGCATCCGCGGCGGCTACCGCGGGCTCGACCCGAGCCGCGGCAAGCCGCCCGTCGAACTGACCGACGAGCGTGGTCGAGGACATCCACAAGGAGGGCGGCACGCTGCTGGGCACCTCGCGCGGGCCGGTGGACATGAAGATCGCGGTCGACTTCCTGATCGCCCGCGGCATCAACGTCCTGTTCACCGTGGGCGGCGACGGCACCCAGCGCGGCGGCCATGCGCTGTTCGAGGAAGCCCGCGCCCGCGGCCATGCGCTGGCGGTGGTCGGCATTCCCAAGACCATCGACAACGACGTGCGCTTCGTGACGCGCACCTTCGGCTACGGCACGGCGGTCGCGGAGGCGGCGCGCGTGATCCAGAGCGCCCACACCGAGGCGCGCAGCGTGGACAACGGCGTCTCCATGGTCAAGCTCATGGGCCGCCATGCCGGCTTCATCGCGGCGGCGGCGACCGTGGCCAGCCAGGATGTCAACTTCTGCCTCGTGCCCGAGGTGCCCTTCGGGCTGGAGGGCGCAGAGCGGCCTGCTGGCCGCGCTGGAACGGCGGCTGCAGTACAAGCCGCACGCGGTGGTCGTGGTGGCGGAAGGCGCGGGCCAGGATCTGCTGGGCAGCGGCAGCGAGCGCGACGCCTCGGGCAACCTGAAGCTGCAGGACATCGGGCTGCATCTGAGGGACCGTTTCCAGGCGCACTTCAAGGCGCGCGGCGTGGAGATGACGCTGCGCTATTTCGATCCGAGCTACCAGATCCGCGGCTGCCCGGCCAACACCGAGGATGCGCTGCTGTGCGACCGCATGGCCCGCCACGCCGTGCACGCCGCCATGGCGGGCAAGACCGGTCTGGTGATCAGCTTTCTCAACGGTCAGTTCGTGCACGTGCCGATCGCCGAGATCGCGCAGGGCGGCAAGCGGCTCGATCTGGAGGGCGAATTGTGGCGCGCGGTGCTCTCCTCGACCGGCCAACCCGCTCGCTTTGGCTGAAGGCGACCTACCGGGCGCGGAGGGCTACGGCGCCATCAGGCGCTGCAGCAAGTCCTGGTCGGGATAGCCGTCCGCGGGCAGGCCGACGCTGCGCTGGTAACGGCGAACCGCGTCGCGCGTGGCGGGCCCCATCAGGCCGTCGGGGGTGCCGCTGTCGAAACCGAGCCGGTTCAGGGCCTTCTGCAGCTCGAGCAGCTGGCTGCGCGTGAGCGCCTGCAGATCGCGTGGCCAGGGCGCCTGCACCCCGGGGCCGTCGCTCAGGCGCTGCGCAAGAAGGCCGACCGCCAGCGCGTAGCTGGTCGAGTTGTTGTATCTCAGGATGGCGCGAAAGTTCGGTCCGACCAGGAAGGCGGGACCGCGCGCGCCCGCGGGGGCCAGGATCGAGCCGTCGCCGAAGTCCGGCAGCGGCGCACCGTCAATGGCCCGCACCCCCTCGGCGGCCCAGCGCGCGGTGGACTGCCGCACGCGGGCGTCGGCACGGCCGTGATCGAACCCCGGCGGCAACTGCACCTCGAGCCCCCACGGCTGGCCCGCCTGCCACCCCGCGCGCGCCAGGAAGTTGGCGGTCGAGACCATGACATCGGCCACGCTGCCCCAGATGTCGCGCCGGCCGTCGCCATCGCCATCCACGGCGTAGGCCAGGAAGCTCGACGGCAGGAACTGGGTCTGGCCCATGGCGCCGGCCCAGGATCCGATCATCCGCGCTCGCTCGATGTCGCCGTTCTGGAGGATCCTCAAGGCCGCGAGCAACTCGCCGCGAGCCCAGTCTTCGCGCCGGCCGTCGAAGCCCAGCGTGGCCAGTGCGTCGACGGTCGGGGTGTCGCCGGTGTGGGTGCCGTAGTTGCTCTCCATGCCCCAGATGGCGACCAGTATGCTGGGCGGCACGCCGTGGCGCGCGGCCGCGGCGTCGGCTTCGCCGCGAAACTGCGCCAGCATGTCCTGGCCCCGCGCGACGCGCTGGGGCGTCACGGCCCGGTCGAGGTAGTCCCAGACCGTGCGCGTGAACTCGGGCTGCGCACGATCCCGCTCGGCGACGCGCGGCAGGTAGCGGACATCGTCGAAGGCGACGTGCAGCGTCGTCTCGGTGATGCCTGCCGCGCGTGCCGTGGCGCGGAAGTCCTCGACCCAGCGCGCGAGACCCCGCTGGCGCGCATCTTCATCGGTTCCGGTTTCGGTTCCTGACGGCCGGGCGCCCGTTGCTGAAGGAGGCGGCGGCTCGGGTGCGGTCGATGGCGCCGAAGCGCAGCCAGCCAGGGCCGCGATCGCGAGCGTCGCGGATGCAAGCCACAAGGGGCGGAACGGCGCGGCCATGGGTTCGTGCATCGCCCCGATTGTCGCCTTCGTGCCGAGCATGGCGATGCCGCGCAAGGCGGCCGCGACGGACGGTCAGAGCTGCGATTCGATCGGCAGCAGGCCGAGGAACCACACCCCCAGCTGGCGCCAGACGCTGACCTCGGGCTCCTCGGTGTGCTGCACGGTCCCGCCGGCGGTGGTCTCGATCCAGACGAGGTGCGCCTTGCCGTCGGCCCCGGCGACCCGTTCGACGCGCCAGGCCACCTTGTCCAGCTTGTCCTCGATGCCGCTCGCCATCTGCGCGGCCAGCGGCTCGCTCTCGCACACGACGCCGATCTCGGTATTGAGCTGCACCGACCGCGGATCGAGGTTCAGCGAGCCGATGAAGACCGCACGCCGGTCGAGCATGAAGGTCTTGGCGTGCAGCGAGGCGCGTGAGCCGCTGATGGGCCGGTTCTTGCCCTTGCTGCGCCCGTATTCGATGGCATCGGGCCTCAGCTCGTAGATGCGCACGCCGGCTTCGAGCAGCGGCTCCCGATAGCGCTTGTAGCCGGCATGCACCGCGCCGACGTCCGACGCCGCCAGCGAATTGGTCAGCACGGTGACCCGGACCCCCTTGCGCACCATCGCGCCCAGCGCTGCGACGCCGGCATCGCCGGGAACGAAATACGGCGAGACGATCAGCAGTTCGCTGCGCAGCTGCACACCCACCCGTTCGAGCTGCGGCAACAGATGACCTTCCGTATCCTCGGGCGGCCGCGTGACCTTGGCCGGGTCGTCGACGAGCAGATGCGCGCGGCCCCAGAAAAACCCCTCGGTGCCCGCGGCCAGGGCCTGCGCCCCCTGCGACCGCGCCTGCGTCACATACGGGCTGTCGCGCTGCGCCTCGACGAATGCGGCCAGCTGGGTGCGCAGCGCGTCCAGGCTCGCGGCCGAGTTCACGCGCCCGGTGAGCGCGCCGATGGGAATCGACATCGGCGCATTCCAGAAGGTGTCGAAGGCCTTCGAGACCTCGGGCACGACGGGGCCCATCGTCAGCACGTCGAGATCGCCGAAGGCGACGTCGCCGTGGGCCTCGAAATATTCGTCGCCGATATTGCGGCCGCCCAGCACCGCGCGCTGGTTGTCCGCCACGAAGGCCTTGTTGTGCATGCGCCGGTTCACGCGTGTGAAGTCGGTCAGCATGCCGAGGCCGCGGAAGGTGCGCGAGGCGACCGGGTTGAAGAGGCGGATCTCGATATTCGGGTGTGAATCCAGGCTCAGCAGATTGTCGTCGTTGGTCTTCGTGCCGACATCGTCGACCAGGATGCGCACCCGTACGCCGCGGTCGGCGGCGCGCAGCAGGGCGTCGGCGAACAGGCGCCCGGTGAGGTCGTCGTGCCAGATGTAGTACTGCACATCCAGCGAGCGTTCGGCCGCTGCAGCCAGGAGCATGCGCACGACCAGCGCGTCGACGCCGTTCGGCAGCGGCCGGCATCCGCTCAGACCTTCGTGCGCCTGCAGTGCCTCGCGACCCAGCCGCCCCAGGGCCGTCGACGCCGTATCTTGAAGCGCGTGCGTCTCGGTGCGCTCGTATTCGGCAGGCAGGCTGGCGCAGCCGCCGATCAGCAGCAGGGCGACAGCGGCGATGAAGCGCAGCACCTTCGTCAGCCGCCGAGCGCGATGACGATGGCCTCGACGACCACGCCCAGGGCCACCATCACCAGCCCGGACACCCAAGGCTTCAGCCCGGCGTAGCGGCCCCAGGCGTAGCCGCACAGGAACAGCATCGTGATGGCGACCGCGGCAGAGACGCGCATCGCCTGCTGGAGGTCGGCCATGAAGACGAACGGCAGCACGACCGGGAAGGTCGACAGGAAGACGAGCAGGAAGACGCCCAGCGCACCGCGCAGGTCGTCGGCGGTCATGAGGACGCGGCCGGTCGGCGGTGGCGGCTGGTCGACGATCCACCGGCGCAGCTGTTCCATCGCCGGCGGTCCCAGCCCGGCCGCGATGGGACCGATCTGATGGGCGATCAACTGTTGGGCGACCTCAGGCCGTCGTGCGTAGCGCACGGCCCGAATCAAGGTGGCTTCGCGGGCGCGTGCGACGAGGTTGCGCAGCACATACATCACGCCGTCGACGAAGCCCCAGGCGATATTGCAGCCGATCGCCGCCACCAGCATCAGCTTGACGTCTTCACGGCCGGCCGTCGCCACACTGAGCGTGCCCGTGAAGGTGAGCACCATGAACAGGCCGAACAGGATCTCCGAGATGCGGTCGATCGGGTCGAGCAGGCGCCTCGCGTTCCGGTCTCGCCAGTTCCTCGAGCAGTGACGCGACGGCAGGGTCGGTTTCGCTGGTGGTCGGCATGGATGTTCGCCTAGCGCTGGCCGCCGTCCTGGCGCAGGTCCATCACGACGTGGGTCACGCCGCCTTCGCTGAGTCTTCGTCAGCGGCAGGCCGCTGCGTTCGAACACCTTCATCATCGGCGCATTGCCCGCCAGCACCTCGGCTTCGAGGCGCGGCGATGCCGTGCTGGCGTGCGATGTCGACCAGCAGGGCCAGCAGCTTGCTGGCCAGGCCCTGGCCCTGGTAGTCCTCCTCGATCGTGAACGCCACCTCGGCGGCGCGCGCGCCGTCGGCCGACGGCAGGGCGACATAGCTGGCGCCGCCGATCAGGGTCTCGTCGGCCCCGCTGCCCACGATCGCGGCCAGGCCGACGAAATTGACGAAGTCGGTCGCGCCGAGGCGGTCGAGTTCGGCAGCCGCTGAGCTCCTTGCGCATCGAGAAGAAGCGCGTGTAGATCGAGTCGGGCTCGAGCTTGCCGAACGCGGCGACGAACTTGATGCGGTCCTCGGGACGGGTGACACGGATCACGACGGGGGTGCCGTTGCGCAGCGTGGTCGTTGCTGATGGGCTGGCGTCGTTCAAGGGGCTCGTGACGCGGTTGTCTGCCGTGGCGGCCAGTACGGTGCGCAGGGCGCTGACGGCATTAACCGCCTGATCCAGCGGCAAGGCGGCACGGCGATGCGCGGCGATGCCTGCAACACGGCGCGCCTGTCCGAGTCGCAGAATCGCGCGGCGTAGTGCATGTCGATACCCGGCTACGATGGAGATGAAGATGGCCAAGAAGATCGCCGAAGCGAAGAGCGCGCCTGAGGAGCAAGGACGAGTAGTGCGACGCGGCTGCCGTCGATGCCGATGCCGGCAACCCGCTGCAGCGATGCACCAGGGCGGCAAGATGTCCGGAAAGGCCTATGCGCGGGAGATGAAGAAGCTTCACGTCGAACTCGTGAAGCTGCAGCAGTGGGTCGTGCACAAGGGCCTCAAGGTCTGCATCGTCTTCGAGGGCCGCGACGGCGCCGGCAAGGGCGGCACCATCAAGGCGATCACCGAGCGCGTGAGCCCGCGCGTGTTCCGCGTCATCGCGCTGCCGGCGCCGACCGAGCGCGAGAAGTCGCAGATGTACGGCCAGCGCTACATGCCGCACCTGCCGGCCGCCGGCGAGATCGTGATCTTCGACCGCAGCTGGTACAACCGCGCCGGCGTCGAGCGCGTGATGGGCTTCTGCAGCGAAGAGAAGGCGCGCGGTTTCCTGCAGACGGTGCCGCTGTTCGAGCGGCTGATGGTCGATTCCGGCGATCATCCTGCTCAAATACTGGCTGGAGGTGAGCCCCGAGGAGCAGACGCGGCGACTCAAGTCGCGCATCGGCGACGGCCGCAAGACCTGGAAGCTCTCGCCGATGGACCTGAAGTCCTACGATCGCTGGGACGACTACACGAAGGCGCGCGACGAGATGTTCGCCGCCACCGACACCTCGTGGGCGCCGTGGTTCGTGGCCCGCTCGGAGGACAAGCAGCGCGTGCGACTGAACGTCATCAGCGACATCCTGAAGCACGTGCCGTACAAGGAGGCACCGGCCGAGAAGGTCGTGCTGCCCAAGCGCAAGATCGGCCGCTACAAGGCGGTCGACTATCCGTTCCGGTATGTGCGAGGAACGCTTCTGAACGCGCACCCGCCCGGAGGTGCGCGGCCTGCTTCCATGATCGATCCGCAGTCGGGAGGCCCCGCATGAGCCAGCCACCGACGTTCGCGCCGCGGCCAGCCCGTCTGCGACGGGCGCGCTTCGCTTCGACATCGTCGCCGGCCTGACCGCGGCGGCGGTCGTGCTGCCCAAGGCCATGGCCTACGCGAGCGTGGCCGGCCTGCCCGTCGCCGTCGGCCTGTATACCGCCTTCATGCCGATGGTGATCTACGCGCTGCTCGGCTCGTCGCGGGTGCTCAGCGTCAGCTCGACCACGACGCTGGCGATCCTGGCCGGCACGCAGCTCGGCCTGGCGGTGCCCGACGGCGACCCGGCCAGGCTGCTCGCGGCCACGGCCACGCTGGCCGCCCTGGTCGGCGTGATGCTGCTGCTGGCCGCCGTGCTGCGCCTGGGCTTCGTCGCCAACTTCATCTCCACGCCGGTGCTCACCGGCTTCAAGGCCGGCATCGGCCTCGTCATCGTGCTCGACCAGGTGCCCAAGCTGCTGGGCATCCACATCACCAAGCAGGGCTTCTTCGCCGACGTGCTCAGCGTCGCGCAGCACCTGCCCGAGACCTCGCTGCTGACGCTGGCCATGGCCGTGGCCACGTTCGTCGTGCTGATCGGCATGGAGCGGCTGCTGGCCGCATTCGCCGGCGCCGCTGGTCGCGGTGGGCGGCGGCATCGCGGCGGTCGTGGTTCTTCGGCCTGCAGGCGCTGGGCGTCTCGACCGTCGGCCTGATTCCGCAGGGCCTGCCGGCGCTGACGCTGCCCGACCTGGCGCTGATCGAACAACTTGCTGCCGGGCGCGCTCGGGCATCGCGCTGATGAGCTTCACCGAAACGATCGCGGCCGGCCGCGCCTTTGCGCGCCCGGCCGACCCGCCGATCAAGGCCAACCGCGAGCTCATCGCCACCGGGGCGGCCAACCTGGGCGGCGCGCTGCTCGGCGCGATGCCGGCCGGCGGCGGCACCTCGCAGACCGCCGTCGTGCAGCGCGGCGGGCGGGCGATCGCAGAAGGCGTCGCTGGTGACCGCGGGCGCTGCGTTGGCCACCATGCTGCTGCTGGCGCCGCTGCTGGGGCTGATGCCGAACGCCACGCTGGCGGCCGTCGTCATCGTCTACTCGGTCGGGCTGATCCAGCCGGCGGAGTTCCGCGCGATCCGCAGCGTGCGCACGATGGAGTTCCGCTGGGCGCTGATCGCCTGCCTCGGCGTGCTGGTGTTCGGCACGCTCAAGGGCATCGTGGTGGCCATCGTCGTGTCGATGATCGGGCTGGCGAGCCAGGCTGCCGTGCCCGCGCGTGTCGGTCATCGGCCGCAAGCGCGGCGCCGACGTGCTGCGGCCGCTGTCGCCCGAGCACCCCGACGACGAGACCTTCGAGGGCCTGCTGATCGTGCGGCCCGAGGGGCGGCTGTTCTTCGTCAACGCGCAGAACGTGGCCGAGCAGATCAATGCGCTGGTCACGCAGTACCAGCCGCGCGTGCTGGCGCTCGACATGAGCCGCGTGCCCGACATCGAGTACTCGGCCTTGCAGGCGCTGATGGAGGGCGAAAAGCGCGTGACGGACCGCGGCATCGTCGTCTGGCTGGCGGCGCTTGAACCCCGGCGTGCTCGAGGTCGTGCGCCATGCCGGGCTCGACAAGCGGCTCGGCCGCGAGCGAATGCTGTTCAACGCGCGCGCGGTCGATCGAACGCTACCAGTCGCTGGCGGCGGCCGGCGGACCGCAGCGCGGCTGAAGATGCCACCCGAAGGGGTGCCATCGCCTGTCCCATCTCGGCATCTGGTGCACCGTTGATTCCGGTCAATCGGCCGCGGGCGGCGTCGAGCACCATGGGCGCACTGGCCGGGGGACGCTCGGCACCGCATGAGGATTTGAGCAATGCCGGAACGCAAACACGAGAAATACCAACGCCTGATCGAGCGCTGCAAGGCCCTCGTGCCGGCGCCCTGCGCCGTGGCGCACCCCTGCGACGAGAGTTCGCTGCGCGGCGCCGTGGAAGCGGCGCAGATGGGCCTCATCCGGCCGATCCTGGTCGGGCCGAAGGCGCGCATCGAGGCGGTGGCGGCGCAGTTCGGACTCGACATCTCGGCCTTCGAAGTCGTCGATGCGCCGCACAGCGAAGCCTCGGCCGAGGCCGCGGTGCGCCTGGCGCGTGAGGGCAGGGCCGAGATGCTGATGAAAGGCAGCCTGCACTCCGACGAACTGATGGCCGCGGTGGTCAGGCGCGAGACCGGCCTGCGCACCAACCGGCGCATCAGCCACTGCTTCATCATGGACGTGCCCGCGATCGACCGCGTGGTCATCATCAGCGACGCCGCGGTGAACATCTTCCCGACGCTGGAGGACAAGGTCCACATCGTCGCAGAATGCGATCGACATGGCGCGGGCGCTGGGCATGGAGCAGCCCAAGGTGGCGATCCTGTCGGCGATGGAGACGGTCAACCCGAAGGTGCCGTCGACGATCGAGGCCGCCGCGCTGTGCAAGATGGCCGACCGCGGCCAGATCACCGGCGGCCTGCTCGACGGGCCGCTGGCGCTCGACAATGCGATCGACCTGGGCGCAGCGCGGATCAAGAAGATCAGCTCACCGGTGGCCGGCCAGGCCGACATCCTGATCGTTCCGGACCTGGAGGCCGGCAACATGCTGGCCAAGAGCCTGAGCTTCATGGCCGACGCCGACGCCGCCGGCATCGTGCTCGGCGCGCGCGTGCCGGTCATCCTGACCAGCCGCGCCGACTCGGTGACGACGCGGCTGGCCTCGTGCGCGGTGGCGGCGCTGGTCGCCCAGGCGCGGCGCGAGGATCTGCAGAAGGCGGTGGCGTGATGGCCGATGCGATTGCGGTGCTCAACGCGGGCTCGTCGAGCATCAAGTTCTCGCTGTTCGCGCAGGCCGGCGACGACCTCGCGCTGAAGGTGCGCGGGCAGGCCGAAGGCATCCATACCGCGCCGCGCTTCGTTGCCAAGAGCGCCAGCGGCGAGACGGTCTCCAGCCATGCCTGGGACGAGGGCACCGCGCTCGGCCACGACGGCGCGCTGGAGCACATCGTGGCCTTCGTGCGCGAGCAGCTGGAGGGCCAGCGGACTGGCCGGCATCGGGCACCGCGTCGTGCACGGCGGCATGGCCTATGCGCAGCCGGTGCGCGTCGACCGCAGGGTGCTGGACGACCTGGCGCAGTTCGTTCCGCTCGCGCCGCTGCACCAGCCGCACAACCTGACGCCGATCCGGCTGCTGCTCGAGCGCCGGCCCGAGCTGCCGCAGGTGGCCTGCTTCGACACCGCCTTCCATCGCGCGCAGCCCGAGCTGGCGCAGATGTTCGCGCTGCCCCGGGAACTGCACGACGCCGGGGTGCGCCGCTACGGCTTCCACGGCCTGTCGTACGAATACATCGCGTCGGTGCTGCCGCAGCTCGACCCGCGGCCGCGAAGGGGCGCACCGTGGTCCTGCACCTGGGCAACGGCGCCAGCATGTGCGCGCTGTCGGCCGGCCGCAGCGTGGCCAGCACGATGGGCTTCACCGCGGTCGACGGCCTGCCGATGGGCACGCGCTGCGGCGCCATCGATCCGGGCGTCATCCTGTACCTGATGGACCAGCGCGGCATGGACGCGCGCGCGATCGAGAAGCTGATCTACAACCAGTCCGGCCTGCTCGGCGTCTCGGGCGTGTCGAGCGACATGCGCACGCTGCTGGCGAGCGACGAGCCGCGCGCCGAGCTGGCGGTGGACCTCTACGTCTACCGCATCGGGCGCGAGCTGGGTTCGCTCGCCGCTGCGCTGGGCGGGCTGGATGCGCTGGTGTTCACCGGCGGCATCGGCGAGAACAGCGCCGAGATCCGCGAGCGCGTCTGCCGCGATGCGGCCTGGCTCGGCGTGGTGCTGGACGAAGCGGCGAACCGGGAGGGCGGGCCGCGCATCAGCGCGGCCGCCAGCTCGACCGCGGCGTGGGTGGTGCCCACGAACGAGGAATTGATGATCGCCCGCCACACCCGGCGCGTGCTGGGCTGAGCGTCTGCCGGCAAGGAGAACGAAGATGTCCATCGAAATTCCGCGCCCGGTCCTCCAGGGCCGCAAGGCGCTGGTGGTCGGCATCGCCAACGACAGTTCGATCGCCTACGGCTGCGCGAAGGCGTTCCGCGAACTCGGTGCCGACCTGGCCATCACCTATCTGAACGAGAAGGCGCGGCCGCATGTCGAGCCGCTGGCGCGCGAGCTGCAGGCGCCGCTGTTCCTGCCGCTCGATGTCGGCAGGGAAGGCGAACTGGAAGCGGTGTTCGATGCCATCACCCGGCAGTGGGGCGAGCTCGACATCCTCGTGCACTCGATCGCCTTCGCACCGAAGGAAGACCTGCAAGGCGGGCTGATCAATTGTTCGGCCGCGGGCTTCGCCAAGGCGATGGACGTCTCGTGCCACTCTTTCGTGCGCATGGCGCGACTGGCGGCGCCGCTGATGAAGAACGGCGGCACGATGATGGCGATGAGCTACCACGGCGCGAACAAGGTCGTTCCCACCTACAGCGTCATGGGCCCGGTGAAGGCGGCACTCGAGTCCTGCTGCCGCTACCTGGCCTACGAACTGGGTGGCCAGGGCATCCGCGTGCACGCCATCTCGCCCGGCCCGCTGAAGACGCGCGCCGCCTCCGGGCTCAAGGATTTCGACCTCCTGCTGACCGAGGCCGCGCAGCGCGCGCCGATCGGCGAGCTGGTCGACATCATGGATGTCGGCTTCACCTGCGCCTATCTGGCGACGCCGTATGCGCGGCGCCTGTCGGGCGAGACCCTGTATGTCGATGGCGGCGTCAATATCATGGCGTGACGACTCACGCGGGGCGACGGCCCGCGTAGGTGCTGCCTGAACAGCGATGAGCCCCTTCATGGCGCAGCCCGTAGACCGGCCGGGGTCGTCCCCGCACGAGGCGGACTTCTCGCTCGTGCTGGGAGGCCCGCTGTTCCAGTTGCTGCGCCGCGCGCACCTGTCCGACGATGCCTTGACGATGGCGCGCCGGCGCATCGTCGTGATCTCGCTGCTGGCCTGGCTGCCCCTCCTTCTGCTCGCGGCGATCGAGGGCCATGCGCTGGGAGGCAGTGCGGCGGTGCCTTTCCTGTTCGACGTCGAAGTCCACATCCGCTATCTGGTGGTGCTGCCGCTGCTGGTCGCCGCCGAACTCGTGGTGCACCGTCGCATGCGTTCGGTGGTGCAGGTCTTCGTCGAGCGCCGCCTGGTTCCCGACATCGCCATACCGCGTTTCGATGCGGCCATCGCATCCGCATTTCGCCTGCGCAATTCGATCCTGGCCGAAGTCCTGCTCATCGCCGTCGTCTATGGCGTCGGCATCCTGGTCGTCTGGCGCCACTATCTCGCGCTGGACGCCGCCACGTGGTATGCCGCACCGTCGGCCGACGGCGCGGCGTTGACCTGGGCCGGCATCTGGTACGGCTGCGTCAGCCTGCCGCTGTTCCAGTTCCTGCTCGTGCGCTGGTATTTCCGCATCTTCATCTGGGCGCGCTTTCTCTGGCAGGTGGCACGCATCGACCTGAGCCTGATTCCGACGCATCCGGATCGGCTCGGCGGCCTGGGGTTCCTGTCCGCAACGGCCCACGCCTTCACCCTGCTCGCGGTGGCACATGGCGCGATGGTCGCGGGCATGCTCGCCAATCGCATCTTCTACCTCGGCGCGGGCTTGCTCGACTTCAAGCTCGAGGTCGCCGTCATGGTCGTCTACGTGCTGGCGCTCGTGGCCTTCCCGCTGCTGTTCTTTGCACCCCAATTGGCACAGGCCAAGCGGATGGGACTGCGCGAATATGGAACGCTGAGCGAGCGCTATGTGCGCGAATTCGACGCCAAGTGGCTGCGTGGCGGCTCGCCAGCCGGCGAGGCCCTCGTGGGCAGCGCCGATGTCCAGTCGCTCTCCGACATGGGCGGCAGCTACGACTTGGTGCGTGCCATGCTCCCGGCACCGGTGACGAAGGAGATGGTCATCCAGCTCGCGATGGCGACGCTGGCACCGATCGTGCCGCTGGCGCTGACCATGATGCCGCTGGAGGAACTGCTCAAGCGGCTGCTCGGCGTCATACTCTGACGCTGTGGCGCATTCACCGCTCGATGACCACAGATTTGTGATGTTCAATATTTCTCGCCCGGGTCCCTGCGCTGGAGTCTTCATGGCGATGGCTGGTGGGATGGGATTCCACGAGTACGGAGGTCGATCTTGATGCTGACTTTTCAGTCGTTCCGCTGGGGATTCCTGGCCGCGGTGGTGATGATCTGCGCGGGGTGCGGTTCGACGGCCCCGCCAGACAAGGGCGCGCAGGAAGCTGCCGCACTGCGCCAGCACTGCCAGAAGAATCCGACGGCCGACCCCGAACGCTGCATGATCTATCTCGGCGGGCCGTAGGCCTCAGCCGGCCGGCGTTCTCGCCCGCCCGCCGACCCGGGCGCGCCCGGCCGTCGGTGTGGCGATGGTGCGGTCGACGGACTGCAGCGCCACCGGTGCCATGCGCCTCGGCATGAGGCGGTGCGGCGCGAGGACTTTCACAGGGCGGTGGCGTGAAATCGCGCGCCATCGCGATGTTCAACGCGGGCTCGTCGCACATCGATTTCGCAGCTGACCAGGCGCCAAGGCCAGGAGTCCCCATGCAGACGATTTCACTCGCCAGGGCTGTCGCGCTGATCCCCGATGGCGCCAGCCTGATGATCGGCGGCTTCATGGCCGTCGGTTCGCCCGAAAAGGTGATCGACGAACTGGTGCGCCAGGGCAAGCGCGACCTCACCGTGATCGCCAACGACACCGCGATGCCCGGCGTGGGCATCGGCAAGCTGGTGCGCGCGCGGCTGGTGAAGAAGGCCATCGTCAGCCACATCGGCCTCAACGCCGAGACGCAGGCGCAGATGATCGCCGGCGAGATGGAGGTCGAGCTGGTGCCCCAGGGCACGCTGATCGAGCGCATCCGCGCGGGCGGCTTCGGCCTCGGCGGCATCCTCACCGCCACCGGCGTGGGCACGGTGGTCGAGGAGGGCAAGCAGAAGGTCGCGGTGGCCGGCAAGGACTTCCTGGTGGAGCCCGCGCTGCGCGCCGACTTCGCACTCGTCAATGCCTTCATGGCCGACTACCTGGGCAATCTGGCCTACGTGCTGACTGCGCGCAACTTCAACCCGGTGATCGCGATGGCCGCGGACACCGTGATCGTCGAGGCCGACAACATCGTGCCGGTGGGCCTGATCGCACCGGACCACGTGGTCACGCCGGCCCCGCTCGTCGACTACGTCATCGCACAGGGTTGAGACCATGGACGCACAGACCATCATCGCCCGGCGCATCGCGCTCGAACTGCGCGACGGCATGCTCGTCAACCTCGGCATCGGCATTCCGACCCAGGTCGCCAACTATGTGCCGCCCGGCATTCACGTCTACTTCCAGTCCGAGAACGGCTTGATCGGCACCGGTGCGGTGCCGGAGGAGGGCATGCACCACCGCCTGCTCACCGACGCCGGCGGCCGTCCGGTCACCGCCTTGCCGGGCGCCTGCACCTTCGACAGCGCGATGTCCTTCGGCCTCATCCGCGGCGGGCACCTCGACATGACGGTGCTCGGCGGGCTGCAGGTCGACCAGACCGGCCACCTGGCCAACTGGATGATCCCGGGCAAGATGGTGCCTGGCATGGGCGGTGCGATGGACCTCGCCTCGGGCGCCAGGCGCGTGGTGATCGCCATGCAGCACAGCGCCAAGGGCCAGTCGAAGGTCGTCAGGCAGTGCAAGCTGCCGCTGACCTCGGCGCGGCCGATCGACCTGCTCGTCACCGAATTGGCCGTGATCGCCTTCCCCGGCGGGTGCGCCACGCTGCTGGAAACCGCGCCGGGCGTGACGGTGCAGCAGGTCGTCGAAGCCACCGAGGCGGAACTGGTGGTGCCGCGGCAGGTGCCGGAGATGGCGATCTAGCCCGCACGGCGCTGCGGTGCGCCGGCTGCGGCGCCTGCACGCAGGTCTGCCCTACCGGCGTGATCCGGCTGGAAGACGTCGGCGGCT
>CAVQWK010000033.1:0-155218 GCA_963717575.1 uncultured beta proteobacterium
CGCCGGTCATTGCGCGCGCTGTGGTCGGAGTCGCCTACTGCCTCGCCATGGCGATGCGCAGGCGCTCCTCCGGCGAGATGAAATGGTCGTTGTCGTCCACTCCCACGTCGAGCTGGACCCAGTGGATCTTGCCGGTGAACTTGCTCGCGTGCACGCTGTAGTCCGCAGTGACCGGCGTGCCCGACTCGTAACCGATGTCGGTGGTCTCGTCCAGGGAGAAGACCATCGCCTGCGTCATGTCCACGCGGCCTGAGCCGACGCTTCGCCCGTCGTAGTAGAGCGTGACCTTGCCGCCCTTGCCCAGGCCACCGCCGTCGTAGGCGAACTCCATGCGCACCTGGTGCTTCCCTTCGGGGATCGGCTCGGTCGCCACGGTCGCGAACTCGTGAATCCCAAGCACGTTGTAAGCGAACTTGGCGAGCCCGTCCTTGGAATACAGGCTCCAGCCGCCGAAGCGGCCACCCTGCGCGATGATCACGCCGTTCGCCGGCTTGCCCGCGCCCACCACGACCTCGGCGGTGACGCTGAAGGAGTGGTTCTTGACGCTGACCACGCTGTTCTCGGACAGCCGTCCCATGCCGGGGAAGAACCGCTGCGAGTTCCCCTTGATGAGCGTCGGGCGGCCGGCCAACTCGGGGACGAACCGCTCGGCGCCGCGGTCGTCCAGCGGCAGGACGTTGTACTTGGTGGCCTCGATCAGGAACAGCCGCTGCAGCTTGTGCAGCATCTCCGGCATCTCCTTCGCCAGGTTGCGGGCCTGCGTCCAGTCCTTGCTGCCGTCGTACAGCTCCCACACGTCGTCGTCGAAGGCGACCAACTCCTGGCCGACGGTGATCCAGGGGATCCGATGCCTGGTGACGGCACTCCAGCCCTTGTAGTAGATGCCGCGGTTGCCGGCGACCTCGAAGTACTGCAGGTCGTGGCGCTCGGGCGCGTCCGCGTCGCCGAAGCTGTAGAGCATGCTGGTGCCTTCCATCGGCGACTGCAGCACGCCGTTGACGAGGGTCGGCTCCGGCAGGCCGGCGGCCTCCAGGACCGTCGGCGCCACGTCGATCACGTGCGTGAACTGGTGGCGCAGCCCGCCGGGTTCAGCGATGCCCTTCGGCCAGTGCACGATCGTGCCGTTGCGCGTGCCGCCCCAGTGCGATGCCACCTGCTTGGTCCACTGGTACGGCGCGTTGGTCGCCCAGGCCCAGCCCACCGCGAAGTGGTTGAATGCGGACGGCGAGCCGAACTCGTCGATCTTCGACAACAGGAACTCCGGCGTCTCGAGGGCCGCCATGCCGTTGAAGGCGGCAAGCTCGTTGAAAAGGCCGTTGTGGGTGCCTTCCGCCGAGGCGCCGTTGTCGCCGAAGATGTAATAGACCAGCGTGTTCTCCAGCACGCCGAGGTCGCCGAGGGAGTCGATCAGGCGGCCGATGTGGTGGTCGGTGTGCTCCAGGAACCCGGCAAAGACCTCCATCTGGCGCTCGAGCACCGGCTTGAGCTGCGCGGGCATGTCGTCCCAGGCCGGGATCTCGGCGTGGCGCGGCGTGAGCTCGGCGTCCGGCCCGATGACGCCCAGCTTCTTCTGCCGCGCGAAGGTCTCCTCGCGCAGCTTGTCCCAGCCCTGGGCGAAGCGGCCCTTGTACTTGTCGGCCCACTCCTTCGGCACATGGTGCGGGGCGTGGGCGGCGCCCGGCGCGAAATAGACAAAGAACGGCTTGTCCGGCATCAGCGCCTTCTGCTGGCTCACCCAGCCGATGGCGCGGTCGGTCATGTCCTCGGTCAGGTGGTAGCCCTCTTCGGCCGTGGCCGGCGGCTCGATCGGCGTCAGGCCCTCGTAGAGCGCCGGCTCGTACTGGCTCGTCTCGCCGCCGATGAAGCCGTAGAAGTGCTCGAAGCCGCCGCCGCCGGCCGGCCAGGCGTCGAACGGACCCATGGGCGAGGTCTGCCAGGCCGGCACCTCGTGGCACTTGCCGAACTGGGCGGTCGCGTACCCGTTCAGCTTCAGGGTGAGCGGCAGCGGCGCCTTGGTGTTCGGGCGCAGCGAGTTGTAGCCCGGCGGCGCCGTGGCGAGCTCCGTGATGGCGCCCATCCCGACCGAGTGGGGATTGCGGCCGGTCAGCATCGCCTGCCGCGTGGGCGAGCACAGCGCGCAGGTGTGGAAGCGGGTGAACTTCAACCCGTTGGCCGCCAGCTTCTCGGCGACCGGCGTCTCGCACGGGCCGCCGAACGCGCTGGACGAGCCGAAGCCCACGTCGTCGAGCAGGATGACGAGGACGTTCGGCGCCCCTTTGGGCGGGAGCACCGGCTCGATCGGCGGGAACCGGGACTCCGGGTCCTTGGCGTCGTACGCCGTGTGCTGCGACTTGCGGACGTCGGGGATGGGCAGGATCGAGCGAACGTGCTTGTCTTTGTCGGCGGCCATCAGGTGTTCCTCCAGTTGTGGACTCGGGCGCCCCGCGGTGGTGATCATCGAACGTCCTTCTGGCTGGCGAAGGGCGCGAGGCGCGAGCTGCGGGAAACCCCAGCCCGATGTGGCCGTTGGAGAACCCAGTGGCTACGCGATTCCGACCCATTGCCTCTGCGGCTGAGGCGATATGCAATCTTGCCGCCCTTGATCGGACCCGAGGCCGGGCCAAGAGTCGGATCGTAGGGCGCGGGCGGTGCAAACAAGGAGTCAAGAATTCGACTCATGTGATAACCGCGTGCAGGTGCCGCTACGATGGGCCATGACGGCAAGCTTCGATTTCGGCCGCACTCTGCGGCGGCTGCGCATGCGGCACCTGGAACTGCTCGCGTTGCTGGGCGAGGAGCGCACGGTGCGCGGCGCGGCGCGTCGCATGGCGCTGACGCAGCCCGCGCTGAGCAAGATGCTGCACGAGATCGAGGACTGCTTCGCCGCGCCACTGTTCGACCGCAGCCGCAGTGGCGTGCTGCCCACGCCGGCGGGCGCGTACCTGATCGCGCAGGCCACGGCCTGGGTCAATCAACTGCGCAACGCGGGGCAGGACGTGGAGCAACTGCGCGATGGTGCCGGCGCCAGCCTGCGGGTGGGCACGCTGTCGGTGATTCCGCGCGTGCCACGCGCCATCGCCGCGCTTCGGCGGCAGGACCCGAAGCTTGTCGTGCGGGTGCGCGAAGGCACGGTGGTCGCAATGCTCGCGGCGCTGGCCGCAGGGGACATCGACTGCGTGGTCGGCGCCTTGCCACCGGAGGCACTGCAAACCGGTCCAGTCGAGTCGATTCACGTCGAGCCGATCGCCGACGATGCCTTGTGTGTGATGGCCTCGCCGGCCCATGCGCTTGCGCGGGCGCGCAAACTGGGCTGGCCCGACCTGGCCGGCCAGCACTGGGTGCTGCCGCCGAAGGAGTCGCTGCTGCGCCGCGCGTTCATCGAAGCGCACTTGCTGGCAGGGCTGCCGCTGCCGACGCCCAGCGTCGAACTGATGTCCCCGATCTCTGTGTCCGAACTGCTGTTGCAGGACTGCAGCCTGCTGGGCGTGATGCGCCGCGAGCAGGGTGAGGCCGAGCATGCCAGCGGCCGCCTGATGCGCCTGCCGGTGAGCCCGCAGGTGCCGTTGCCTGCGCTGGCCTTCATCACCCTGGTGCACCACGGGCAATTGCCGACGATGCTCGCGGCATTTCGTGCCGCGCTCATGGAAGTCGGGGAAATGCCCACGCCCATCAAGCGCTCTCGCGGCAAGCTCAGCCGTCCCGCGCCGCCTCCAGCATGAACTGCGCGGCGCGATCGCCGACCATCATGGCGGGCGCATTGTTCCATCACCGTTCGTGCCATGTGCAAGGCTGCCACGGTGTTGAAGCGGTCGTCTTCGTGGGCAATGTAGTTGGCCGCCATCAGCGGTGCCTGCGCCGCGTCGCGACTGGCAATGCGCACATGGCCGCGCGAACGTAGGCGCAGAGCAAAGGTGCCAACCGAGACGCCGCGGAAGTCGTCGAGCACCAGCTTGTTTGGGTCGCGCACCTCGTAGTTCATGCGCGTGTGCAGGTGGTCGTGACGGTTCTCGCCGACCGCCGGCAGATCGTGCAGCGCCGGCACCCCCAAGCGCTGCCGCAGCGCACCCTGGCCCACCCTCCGACAACTCCAACAACTGCGGCGACTGGATGGCGCCGGCGCACAGCACCACCTCGCGGTTGCAGCGCACGATCACCATTCGGCCGCCTTGCCACGCGGTGCTGCCGGGCGCCAGCGGCGCCACCGCCACGCCGGCACGCAACGCACCGCAGAACACGGCCAGGTAATCGATGCTCGCGCTTGCGCAAATCGCGATGCACTGCGTGGCTTGCAGACCGTCACGTTGCAGCGCGACGGCCACCTGGTCCATGCGCGTGTCGAGCTGTGCATAGCTCAGCGCATGCTCGCCGCAGCGCAACGCGATGGCCTCGGGCCGGGCGCACGCGTGCTCGCCGATCAGACCCGGCAGGTCGCGGAACCCAGGCAGGCCAGAAGCAGCCACGCAGCTCAGCTCTTGGGCAGATTGAGTTTGCCCAGCCACACGCCCCACATCTCGTAGTCGCGCCGGATCAGCTCCTTGAACTCCGCACCGTTCTTCGGTGACGCGGTGATCCCGAGGTTGGCGAGCCGGTCGGCCACTGCGGGTGAGCCGGCAGCCTTCAGCAGTGCGGACTCGAGACGCTTGCGTGTCTCCTCTGGCAGCCCCGACGGGCCGACCAGGCCGAACCAGCCCTCCTGCGCGAAGCTGAATCCGGACTCCTTGAGCGTCGCCACCTGCGGCCAGGTGGGCGAGCGCTCGTGCGCGAGCACCGACACCACCCGCACCTTGCCGCCCTTGGACTGCGCGGTGGCCAGACCATAACCGAGGAAGGCGTAGTCCACCTCGCCGCCGATCAGTGCCTGCACGACCTCGCTCGTGCCCTTGTACGGCACGTGCTGGGTGCGAATGCCGGCCTCGGCGTTGACGATCTCTCCCCCCAGGTGGCCGCCCGAGCCGATGCCCCAGGACCCATAGCTCAGCTTGTCCGGTGCCGCCTTGGCCTTGGCGACCAGCTCCTGCACGGTCTTGATCGGCGAGTCGGCGCGCACGACCAGCGCGTTGGAGGTGGTGGCCACGCGGCCGATGGGCGTGAAGTCGCGCGTCGGGTCATAGGGCGGCTTGAGGCGCAGGTGCGGCACGACAGTGAGCGCGGCCTGGAAGGCCAGCCCCAGCGTGTGGCCGTCCGGCGCGGCGTTGGCCACGGCCTGCATGCCGATCTGGCCGCCGGCACCTGCGCGGTTGTCGACCACCACGCTTTGCTTGAGCTCGCCGGCCATGCCTTCGGCGATCAGGCGCGCGACGGTGTCGGTATCGCCGCCGGGCGCCAGCGGCACGACGATGGTGATCGGCCTGCCGGCGCCTGCGCTTTGCGCCAGGCTCCACGTCGACACCGCGAGTGCGCAGGCGGCAGCGACGGCGTGGGTGACCAGGGTGCGACGAATCATCGATGTCTCCGAGTTGTTTCGATTGGAACGGGCGCGAGTCCAGGCTCTAACGAGCTTGGGCCGCTTCCAGCATGAACCGGGCGGCTCGTTCGCCGACCATCATTGCGGGTGCGTTGGTGTTGGCCGACGGCATGGTCGGGAAGATCGACGCATCGGCGACGCGCAGGGCCTCGAGCCCGCGCACCCGCAGCCAGGGGTCGACCACCGACGCGTCATCGACACCCATGCGGCACGACCCCACCGGGTGGTATGAGGTCTGGCCGATGCCGCGGATGTAGTCGAGCAACTCCTCGTCGCTGCCCGCTGTCGGGTGGAACTGGGCCAGCCAATCTCGCCGGTCTTCATCACCAGACGAACTTGTCGTCGCCCTGTGCGGCCAGACGCCGCGCATCGTCGGCCCAGCTTTCACGCGCATTACACCGGACGGCGCGGATCTCGATCACGCGCGTCGCGCACTTGGAGGTCGGCCGTGCCATCCAGGCCCACCTGAGCAAGTATGGACTTTGGAATCAGCACGCCCTGCGAGTTCCCCATCTTGCGGATGGCCACTTCGATAATCTGCTCCCCGGACGGTTAGTAAGCGCACTGGTAGCACGCGACCGGCTGTGCGTCGCCGTCGAGCCGCGTCCCGGTGCCATGTGGTGACGTCTCATCGAGGGCGTTGCGGTGCTGGAAGTATTGCGAACCACTTGTAGCACGTCCTGCATCAAGTCGCGTACCGACGGTTGCCCAACTGCGTGTGCCCTCCTCTGCGGGAACTCCTTCGGTTTACCGCCTTGTGGTTGCCGAAGCGAGGTTTTCGATGAGATGCCAGAAAGCTGCCCGTGGCCAGCGGCAGGAACTGGCCGTCAAGCACCGCCCACCGGACCGCGGTGGCCGACCGCTGACCTGTACATACCGGTCTTCCGGCCGCGAAGTTCTGGTGTGCGACGTCCAGCGGCCCGTCGGCGGCCGGCCACGAACACCGGCACCCGACCCTCAGCTGCCCGTCAGGTCATCGAATCGCCATGCACAAAGCTGACATAGGCGGTGGGGGCAGGCTCGGGGCACGACAGGGCCGGCGCGGGCGCGCGCGGGGAACCCGTCCCGCCAGCAGCTGCGTCAACTCCAGCGGCGACATTCCGAGATGCATAGTGCTCTCGCGCCAGGGTACCTTCGGCCTCAGCGCCACTTGACCAGCACCAATGCAGTGACCCTAGTGGGTGGCCAGTGCCGGTTCCCCTGACCGCGATGTGCAAGTCAGCCCCGTCGATGCTGCTTGCGCCAGCGTGGCGGCGTCGTGCCCGACCATCGCCGGAAGGCTCGGGTGCCGGTGGCGGAGTCCGTTCGGCGCGGCGGCGAGCCGAAGTTGCTCGGCGCCGACTTCTTCCGCCGCGCGGTCGAGCTGCAAGAGGCGTTCTGCGGCGTCGCGGATTGGCTCGGTGGCGCCCCACACCGTCCAGACCGCGGCCGCGCACCTGAGGCCAGTCGCTCTCGGATGGCGACCTGCTCAGGGTGCTTCGGGCCCGGCAAGCAGCCTTGCCGGCAAGGGGCTCACTGAACGTTGACGACCACGTACTGGCCGCCCGACGCCTGGTAGTAGGTGGTACCGCACTGATGCAGGCTGGTGCCCTCGATCACGACGACCGTGCAGGCCGGCGGGAGCACGGCCACGTACGTCGACGTTGCGACGATCATGCGCCTCGTCGTGCGCCGGGCCACACCGGCGGCACTCACCGGAGTCAGCGGCCTGCCGACCACGGCATGGGCCTCACGGATGAACGATCCACCATCGAGCATCCCTCCTGGCGAGAGGTCGGCAATTGCCAGCGCGAGCCCCAACGCCACCATCCCAAGGGTTGAGGTCTTCATCACTTGCTCTCCTGCTTGACCGTGATCTCGCCCATCTCGTCGACGGGCAGCGCCTCCAGCCTCCTGGCACCCTTGGGTGCCACGAACGTGAAACGGCTGGCCGTGATCGCCGGCTTGAGGTTCCAGTTGGAGAATTGCACGCTGAACTGAGGCGCACCCGTTACGTCCTTGGTGGTGATGACGTACTTCATCGGCAGCGGGTCGCCTTCGGCCTTCACCCACAGCTGCCAGTCGACCAGGGCCGTGCGAAACGCCAGGTGGTGGCTCGGCACACCTGCGACGTACTCGATGCCGTAGTAGCCGCTGCTGGTAACCCCCGAGACCAACACGGGATAAGGGTTCGCGAGCAGCAGGTCACCCGCCGGCATGGGGATGCCGATGTCCTTTTCGAGCACGGTGAGTGCGTCGTCGATGGGCCCCGCAACGACCCTCTGGATGTAGGCATTCGCGTTCTTGCCGTAGAACGTCAGCTTCTTGCCGTCGAAGAAGGCCTCGGTATCGGCAAACTTCCCCCGCCGGGTCAGGTAGAAGCGCGACGGCCGCTCGACCAGTACGCTGGCAGAGTTGACCATCTGCAGTTTCTGCCCATCCTTGGTGACCACCTCGACACTTGCGTCCACAGAGACGCTGAAGGCCTTCGCGCCCGCAAGGAACTTGGACATGCTCCTCAGGATCTCGTCTGCGTCCGGGTTCAAGGCCTCGGCTGCCGCCGGCACGACCAGCGCGCCGAAGACGAGTGCCAATGACGCGGCCCGAAGGACTTGCCACCTCACCAATTGGTGCGTCATGCGATCTCCTTGCCGGAATGGCGGTTGACGGGGAACGGTTGAATCTGGTTCATCGGGCGCCGGTGGCCGCACCGGGAATCTGGATCTGTGCTTCGCTCGCCGCCGCCAGCGGTCCAGCGCCCGGGCCTGCCGGTTTGGTCTGACCAGATGGTGCAGGATGATCGTGTCGCGACGGTCCTGCATTGATCTTGCTCACAGACTTCGCGCTTGCGCAGCAGGATCTTGCAGAGGCCATCGCTCGTCGATGCACGACCCCTGGGGCCAGCAGGGTCTGCCGGAACGTTCTCAGCGATGCGGGTCTGGTTCGAAGAGCTCGAACGAGGGGTCGTGGCACGGAGTAGCCCAGGGTCTCGGTCCGTGTCACAACCGGTGGTCGGCACAGTCACTTGCATAGAGGGTCCACCCTGATGCCATGCGTGTCGCACGCAGGCGACATCCAGTACCGTCCAGGTTCGCTGTCCCGAGCCGACCGCTTGGACCGCTGACGGCGTCGTCCTGATGGGATGGCGGAATACGGCTCAGCCCGCTTGATGCCGCCCCGGCTGGCGCGCCGGCACCTTGGTCGGTGGCTGCGGCTGCAGACCCAGGTGCGTGAGGATCTTCTCAATCACCGGCTGCCCAAGGATTGCGGCGATTACGCTGAGCCGCCCGCAACCGGCCAGCCGTGAGCGACGGCCGGTGGCCGCCAGCGGGAAGTCGTGGGCCGACCATAACCGGCGGCGATACCTGCAAAGCTGACCGCCGGCACTGCCGCGTAGTCCATCTCGCCGACCCTCACGGCGCCCACGCCACCTCCATCGGCTGCTCCAACACCATGGGCCGGCATGCCGCCTCAGCGCTCGCCGGCGGCCCGGCCTCGTCGTCAGCACCAACCTCGCGCTCCCAGAACACACAACCGCTGGTCGGCGCGGCCTGGATGCTGGGCCGGCCGGCGCGAGGGCACCGGGCGGCGGTGCCCCGGTAGACGAGCGCCTGGAAGTGCGTGCAGTGCCAGCAGGCTTGGGGGCTGGTTGTGTGCGGGGTGAAGTACATGGCCGGCATCATGCCGGCGCGGTGGCTAAGGACGTGAGCCCGTACCGTGCGGCGAACTTCATCAGGACCTATCCCCGCCGGATGCCATGCGAGGTCGCCACGACGCCCGGTGGCGTACTCGGGTGCGTGACCAGGCGCCAGTCTTGGGTGCCATGCCGGTGTCGAACTGACTCAGCGAACAAGAAGCCGAGAAGAGGCGTGGCTGGCTCGGCATCGGCGCGAGAGTTGCCAAGGTTGCACGTTCGGTGCCACATGACGAGATCGAGCACGTCGAGCGCCGAGGGGTCAAGGTGGCTGCCGTGCAGCGCATCCCCCGACGCCTGTCGCGGCCCGTCCGAAGGGGCCGAGCTCGATAGGGAAGCAGATTGACGACCTCAGCAGTTCCGTTGTGGCGCAGGAGCTACTTTCCACTTTTGGCTTGCTCGGGCCGGTGCTGGCTCGGTCATTCTCGCGTTCCGTTTCGCTGTACTGACCGCTACATGGTGGATACATCGACTCTCAGGGCGCGGATGCCAAGAAAAAGGACCTAGAGGCCGAAGCTTCTAAGTCCTTGTTCTTACGACACTTTTCTTGGCTCCCCGACCTGGGCTCGAACCAGGGACCTACGGATTAACAGTCCGGCGCTCTACCGACTGAGCTATCGGGGAATACAGCCTACAAGTATAGCCTGAAGCCACTCGGCCTCAGTACGACGCCTGCACCGATGCGCGCCACGTGCGCGGCGCCAGCGGGTACAGGTAGACGTGGCCGAACTGATAGGGGGACTCCTTCCATGCGCGGTGGTCGGTGGCATTGTCCAAGCCCACGCGCCAGACCATCGCCGTGGCGCCGATGGTCTGCCGCCAGCGCGCGCCCAGGTCCAGCCGCGCCCAGCCCGGGATGCGCACGCTCTCGTCGTAGGGCAGCACGACACGGTCGCTCTCCGCGGCGACGTTGGCTTGCAGTGCCAGGCCGGGCAGGGCGGCCAGGCGGTACTCGGTGCCCAGCCGCAGTGTCGCCGTGGGCACGTTGACCGGCCGCTGCCCGTTGACGCCGGGTTGCGTCGATCCGCGCCGTTCGGCGTCGAGCCACATCGCGCTGGCCTGCCACAGCCAGGCGCCACTTCGCCAGGTGGCCTGCGCCTCGGCGCCGCGGTGGCGAGCACTGCCGTCGATGGCGCGCACGCAGCTGTCCGCGCCGGCGCAGGCGCCGATGTCGGCGGCTTGCGGGCGGTCGATGTCGAACAGGGTCACCGCGGCGTCGAACACCTCGCCGCTGTGCTTGAGGCCGGCTTCGAACTGCCGGCTCCTGAGCGCAGGCAAGGGCTCGCCGCGGTTGCTGTAGCGCGGCTGGTTGGGCGCGACGTCGGTCTCCAGGCCCTCGCCCCAGCTGGCGTAGGCCAGCGTTCCCGGCGCCAGTTCGTGCGCCAACGCCACCCAGGGCAGGGTCGCGCCCTGTTCGTAGCGGGTCGCGCGCAGGCCGTCTTCGGCCGGACTCGTGCGCACGCTTTCGCGTTGCAGCCGGGAGTGGCGCAGTCCGGCCCAGAGCTGCCAGAGCGGGCTCAGGCGCATGGCGTCGCGCACGAACCACTCGGTGCTGCGTTCGTCGCGGTTGGTGTTGGCGTCGGCATAGCCGGCCGATGGCAGCGTGTCGCGGGTCCCGTCGATGTTGCCCAGGCCGACACCGGAACCGCTGGGGTCGATGGCCAGGTCGAACACCTGGTCCTCGAAGCGGCCGCGGTAGCGCGTGACCAGCACACCGGCCTGCACTTGATGGCCGACGCCCGCCGTGGTGGCGCGGCCGCTCACCGACATCTCCAAGGCCTGGCTGGTGCGGCGCTCGTTGTCGCTCACGTACTGCCAGTAACTGAAGCTGCCGTCGGGGGCATAGCGGTCGCACCACTGCGGGCACTCGTAGTTGGCGTCGTACACACCGTAAGGGAAGGCCGTGCGGTCGTCGCTCTGCAGCCGCTGCTCCATGGCGTGCGCCGTGAAGTGCCAGTCCTGCGCCAGCCGCTGCTGCCAGCGCAGCGACGCCGTCTGGCCGTTCATCACCACCGGCTGGCCCCAGGGCTGGCGATTGAGGTTGATGCGCGGATCGATCGCCTGGGCGTCGGGCACGGTGTCGCCGAGCAGGCTGAAGCCGGCCACGCTGGGTTGGCTCTGGCGGCTCGACTCCACCTCGGCCTGCAGCAGCGTGTCGGGGCCGGCCTGCCAGTCGGCGGCCAGCGCCCACAGCGACCGTTCGCCCCTGGCGTCGCGCGCCTGCGGGCGCAGGCGCTCGTAGGCCACGTTCAGTCGCATGCCGACGGCACCGTCGGCGCCGAAGCGCCGGCCCAGGTCCACCGCGGCCAGTGCGGAGCCCGGTTCGCGCGCCTCGAAGCGCGCCTCGCTCACGGTGCTGTTCGCCCGCTTGACGACCAGGTCCACCAGGCCCCCCGGCGCGCTGGTGCCGGCCTGGATGCCACTCGTGCCCTTGAGCAGATCGAGGCGCTCCTTGTTGTCCAGCGCGATGGCGGTCTCGGCGTTGATCGGCAAGCCGTCGCGACGGTAGTTGGTGCGGTTGTCCAGCGTGTAGCCGCGCGCCGAGAGGATGCTCCAGTAGCCGTCGGCGTTGTAGGCTTCGCCCAGGCTGGCGTCGAGCCGGGTCAGGCCGCCGATCGACGCGACGCCCGCATCGGCGAGTTGCTCCTTGCCGAACACGCTGGCCTGCAGTGGTGCACTGGCCAGCGGCACATCGCCGAAGCCGGCGACGCCGGCACGGCCCAGGCTGCGCCCGGTGATGGTGACGGTGGCGCCGTCCTGTGCCCGGACGACCGGTGGAACGCAGGCGCAGACCGCGCTGGCAGCGAGGGCCAGCGCCCTGCGGGCGGGAGTGGTGTAGCGATATGCCATCGTGGTCCTTGCAGACGATGGCAGGTGGGCGAATCGACAGGCGCGGGCCCGTTCGGGCCCGGGCTGGAGACTGCTTCCCTGCGCGAGGATTACCTCAATCAGGTTCAAAGGGACTTTCTCAGCCGGGCCTGCGAAGGCCTAGCACCCCTAGCGGGCGCACCCCTGCGGGTGCGAACGGCGATTGTGCCCGGAAAAGCAGTGCGCCCCGGAGCCACCCAGGGGCTGCAAGCCCCCTCCTCAGTCGAAGACCGGCGTCTCCACGCCCAGCACCTTGTGCAGCTTGGGGCTGGTGGTGGTGTACTGCAGCAGGATGCGCTTTTCGGGGAAGACGTAGGGCGCGGCACCGAAGGCCGCGAGCGCGGCCTCGTGGAAGCCGGACAGGATGAGCTTCTTCTTGCCGGGGTAGGTGTTGATGTCGCCCACCGCAAAGATGCCGGGTACCGTGGTCTCGAACTTCTCGGTGTCCACGACGAGCTGCTTGCGGTCGACGCCCAGCCCCCAGTCGGCGATCGGCCCGAGCTTCGGGCTGAGGCCGAAGAACACCAACAGCATGTCCAGCGGCACGATGCGTGTGACGCCGTCGCTGCCCGTGATCTTGAGCTTGGTCAGGCGGCCGCCTTCATCCTCGAAGCCGCTGGCCTGGCCGATCACGAACTGCATCTCGTACGCGTCGCACAGCTCGCGCATCTTGGCCACGCTGGCCGGTGCGGCACGGAACGCATCGCGGCGGTGCATGAGGATCACGCTCTCGGCCCGGTGCGGGCCGTCCTGCACGAAGTTCAGCGTCCAGTCCAGCGCCGAGTCCCCGCCGCCGATGATGACGAGGTTCTTGCCTGCGAACTGCGCCGGGCTCTTGACACGGTAGAAGAGCTGGGTGTCGAGAAACTTCTCGATGCCGTCGACCCGCAGCGTGCGGGGCTGGAACGACCCCACGCCGCCGGCGATGAACACGGTCCTGGTCAGGAAGCGCGTGCCCTTGGACGTTTCCACGTTGAAGCGGCCGTCTTCCTGCTTCTGCACGACCGTGACCTCCTGCCCCAGGTGGAAGGTGGCGCCGAAGGGCTCGATCTGCTTGAGCAGGTTGTCGGTGAGTTCCTTGCCCGTACACACCGGGACGGCCGGAATGTCGTAGATGGGCTTGTCGGGGTACAACTCGATGCATTGCCCCCCGGGATAGGCCAGCGAATCGATGACGTGCGCCTTGATTTCCAGCAAGCCCAACTCGAAGATCTGGAACAGTCCCACCGGCCCCGCGCCGACGATGACGGCGTCGGTTTCGATCGGGTCCTCAGGGCTGCGCACCGTGTGCGCGACGGCGGGCTTCTCGTCGACTGGCATGGCCTCTCAGCGCACGAGCTGGTCGAGCTTGTCCCGGCGGTCTTTCCATTCGTCGGCGTCGGCCGGCGGCGCCTTGCGCTTGGTGATGCTCGGCCACTTCCGCGACAGCTCGGCGTTGAGCTTGATGAAGGTGAGCTGGTCGTTGGGCACGTCTTCCTCGGGCAGGATCGCGTTGACCGGGCACTCGGGGATGCACACCGCGCAGTCGATGCATTCGTCGGGGTCGATGACCAGCATGTTGGGCCCCTCTCGGAAGCAGTCGACAGGGCAGACATCGACGCAGTCCGTGTACTTGCAGCGGATGCACGATTCGAGAACGACGTGGGTCATGGAAGGCTCGAGATGGGAGGGCGGGACCGGGGCGGGGCATGCGGGGCCCCGCCAGGATCGATGATTTTACGGCGCCGCTGCCGCCACCACGGCTGGCGCGTGGTCAAGCGCTGCGGGCGCGGGCGAATGAAGGCACGTGCGCCGTCTTCCTAGAATGGCGGCAATGACCCTCTCCCGTGGACCGGCCCGTCGGGCGCTTGCCTGGCGGCTCTTCGCCGCGGCGGCGATGGCCCTGCTTCTGGCGGCTTGCCAGACGGCACCGCCCGCGCCACCGACCCCGCCCGCCGCGCCGACCGCCGTCCCCACGATCCCCAAGCCGCCGCCGAAGCCGCCGCGGGTCGGCCTGGCCCTGGGCGGCGGCGCGGCACGTGGCTTTGCCCACATCGGCGTCATACAAGTCCTCGAGGAAGCCGGCATCAAGCCCGACCTCGTGGTCGGCACCTCGGCCGGCAGCCTGGTGGCGGCGCTGTACGCGTCCGGCAGGACCGGGCAGGAGATGGCGACGCTGGCGCTGGGCATGGACGAAGGAGCCATCACCGACTGGTCGTTTCCGACGCGCGGATTGATCCGCGGCGAAGCGCTGGCCCGTTACGTGCGGGAGCAGACCGGCGGCCGCACCATCGAGCAGATGAAGTTGCCGTTGGGCATCGTCGCCACGGACCTGGACAGTGGCGCTGCCATCCTGTTCGAGCGCGGCGATACCGGCGTTGCGGTGCGCGCCTCGAGCGCGGTGCCCGCGGTCTTCCAGCCCGTGCGCATCGGCAGCCGTGAATACGTCGACGGTGGTCTGGTGTCGCCCGTACCGGTGCGCTTTGCGCGGCAGATGGGCGCCGAGGTGGTGGTGGCGGTCGACATCACCTCGCCGCCGGAGGGCAACGCCACGGGCGACGTCATGAAGATGCTCCTGCAGACCTTCGCCATCATGGGCCGAAGCATCAACCAGTTCGAACTGCGCGGCGCCGATGTCGTGTTGCGGCCGGTGCTGAACGGCATGTCGAGCGCCGATTTCGGCGCGCGCCAGCGCGCCATCCAGGCCGGCCGCGAGGTGGCCACGCGCCACTTGCCCGAGCTGAAGGCACGCATCGCCGGTTTCAGCCACTGACGGGCCGCACAAAAGAGAGCGGCCCGGTCGCACGACAGGGCCGCAAAGCACCAGGAACGGGAGTCCGAGGTGCTGGGGAGTCAACCTTCCACACGAGAAAGCCCCGGGGCGAACCCTGGGCTTTCGGTAGAGGTCGTGCGGCTGGAAAAGTTCAGCCGCGAATCACTGTCAGGCGGCGCGCTTGGCGGCCTTGGCGGCGCTTTGCGAGGCCTTGACCGCCGTGCTGGTCATCGCCTGGAAATTGGCTTCGGCGACTTCGGTAGCCTGCTTGGTCGCCTTCTGCACGCTCTCGAAGGCATTGTTGGCCGCGGCGACGGCCGACTTCACCAGGGCAACGGCGCTTTCGGTGCCGGCGGGCGCGTTCTTCACGGCGTTGTCGACCAGGGCCAGGGCCTTCTTCTGGCTGTCGGCCATCTGGGCTTCGGTCACCTTGGCTACTTCGGCGTTGGTGCCGGCCATGATGTCGTACAGGTGGCGGCTGTAGGAGGCGGCCTTCTCGGCAGCCGGCTGCAGCAGGCTGGCCTGCAGCGCCATCAGTTCCTGCGCGTCCTTGACAGCCAGCGCGGCCTGGGCCGTTTCGGCGGCTTCGCTGAGCGAGGCGCGTGCGACTTGCAGGTTGAGCTCGACGAGCTTCTCGACGCCTTCGAAAGCCTTGGCGGTGAGGCCGAACAGGGTTTCGACATTGGCCTTGTGGGCAGCCATCAGTTGTTCCGGGGTAAAGGTCATGGTGTATCTCCAAATAAAGGTGAGGCGGGGAAACCTTGCCGCGCTGCCCGTACATCTTTGCTGCGCTGCAACATGAATCGAAGTATAGGGTTCTCCCGCCTCATTGCAAGCGGTTTTTGCTGCACCGCACCAATCTAGGGATGAATTCCTAGAATCCTCAGGGTGCTCGCCTACCACTCAGACGCCTTCGCACTCCCGCTGCCGCCGGGTCACAGCTTCCCGATGTCGAAATACCGGCTGTTGCGCGAAGCCGCCGAAGCCTCGCTGCCCGGGGTGCGCGTGGTCGAGGCGTCGCCGGCCAGCGAAGGCGAACTGGCGCTGGCGCACGACCCGGCCTGGATCAGCGCGGTGGCCGAGGGCCTGTTGTCGCAGGCACAGCAGCGCGAGATCGGATTCCCTTGGTCGGAACGCATGGTCGAGCGGTCACGACGCTCGGTGGGCGCCACCATCATGGCGGCGCGGGCGGCGCTGTTCGGCGGCGAGGGCGTGGCCGCCAATCTGGCCGGCGGCACGCACCATGCCTACGCGCACAAGGGTTCGGGCTATTGCGTGTTCAACGACGTGGCGGTGGCGGCGCGGCTGATGCAGGCCGAGTGGCACCGTCTCCACCGGCGCTTGTTGCGCGTGCTGGTGATCGACCTCGACGTGCACCAGGGCAACGGCACGGCGGCGATCTTCCGCGACGATCCGACCGTGTTCACGCTGTCGCTGCACGGCGCGAAGAACTTCCCATTCCGCAAGGAGGCCAGCGACCTGGACGTGGAGCTGCCCGACGGGTGCACCGACACGGACTATCTCGATGCGATGGACGGTGCGCTGGCCGCAGCCTGGGCCCGGCACGGCAACGCGGCGCCCGGCCTGGCCTTCTACCTGGCTGGTGCCGACCCTCACGAGAACGACCGCCTGGGCCGATTGAAGCTGACCACGGGTGGCCTGGCCGAGCGAGATCGTCGGGTGCTGGCCGCGTTGCGTGAACGGCGCATTCCGGTCGCGCTGTCGATGGCCGGGGGCTATGGCCGCGAACTGGCCACCACGGTCGCCATCCAGCGCCGCACGCTGGCCGAGGCGCTGGCGTCGTGGCAGGGCTGGCGGGCTCTGGAAGAATGTCCGCAATGACCGAACGCCACCAACCATTGCCGCGCGAACACTTTGCGCTGTTCCGCACCATCCACACGCGCTGGATGGACAACGACGTCTACGGCCATGTCAACAACGTCGTCCATTACAGCCTCTTCGACACCGCCGTCAACGGCTATCTGATAGACGCCGGTGCACTGGACATCCACCACGGCGCTGTCATCGGCCTGGTGGTGCAGACGCAGTGCCACTATTTCGACTCGATCGCGTTCCCGCAGGTCGTGCATGCCGGCATTCGCGTTGCGCACCTGGGCCGTTCCAGCGTGCGCTACGAGTTGGGCCTGTTTGCCGACGCGGCGCCCATGGCAGCGGCGGTGGGGCAGTTCGTCCACGTCTACGTCGATCGCGCCACGCGCCGCCCGGTGCCCGCTTTGCCGCCGGCACTCCTGGCGGCACTGCGGCCGCTCACCGCCACGATGTGACTGTCAGCGCCGAGGCAACCGCACCCGTCGATACGACGACCACCGCCTGGGCTTGGCCGAAAGCACTGCAGCGCAAGCACCTGGGGCCGCGGTTCGCCCTTGGGGTTTGCCCGCCTCGGTCATTCGCGAATGGCCCGTCTCGTTCCGGGTTGCGCTTCCTAGAATGCCCCCAGAGAACCGGAGGAGACATGACACAGCGTTCGTTGAGTGTGGGGGCCCTGTTCCTCGCAGCCCCGGCCTGGGCCGTGGCCGCTGGCGAGGGCGCATTCGCCGGCCCGCACATCGGACCGGTGCCGCTGGAGTTCATCTTCTTCGGCTGTGTGCTCGCCGGCGTGGCCCTGTTCCACCGCTACACCTTGCGCATCGCGGTGGGCGGCGCGATCTTCATCGCCCTGTACAAGATCGTGTTGTCGCCCTTCAAGACGGGCGCCGGGGTCGCGGGCTTCGCGGCTCACATGGGGCACGAGTGGGTCATCCTCGTGAACCTGCTGCTCTTGCTGCTGGGCTTTGCGCTGCTGGCGGACTTGTTCGAGAAGAGCGAACTGCCGGCCGCGCTGCCCACCATCATGCCGGCCTTCATGCCCACCGACTGGCGCGGCTGCTTCATGGTGCTGCTGCTGGTCTTCGTGCTCAGCGGCTTTCTGGACAACATCGCCGCGGCCATGATCGGCGGCGCGTTGGCCAAGACCGTGTTCCGGGGGCGTGTGCACATGACCTTCCTGGTGGCCATCGTGGCCGCCTCCAACGGCGGCGGCGCCGGCAGCGTCGTGGGCGACACCACGACCACCATGATCTGGATCGCCGGCATCGGCCCGCGCGAGGTGCTCGAGGGCTACATCGGCTCCGCCGTGGCGCTGCTGGTCTTCGGCATCCCGGCAGCGCTCAAGCAGAACGACTACCAGCCCATCGAGAGGAACCCCGACCCCGACGTGCATGTCGACTGGGTGCGCCTGGCGCTGGTGATCTTCATCCTCGCGTCCGCGGTGGCGGTCAACGTGGTGGTCAACTCGCGCTTCAACGACATCTCCGATGCCTTCCCCTTCCTGGGCGCGGCCGTGTGGCTTGCGCTGCTGGTGGGCGCCGCCTTGCGCCAGCCTACCTGGGGCCTGCTGCCGGGTGCGACCAAGGGCTCGATCTTCCTGCTGTCGCTGGTGCTGTGCGCCTCGATGATGCCGGTGGAACAGCTGCCGCTGGCCTCGTGGCAGACGACCTTCGGGCTGGGCTTCCTGTCGGCCGTGTTCGACAACATCCCCCTCACCGAACTGGCGCTGAAGCAGGGCGGCTACGACTGGGGCTTCCTGGCCTATGCCGTCGGGTTCGGCGGTTCGATGATCTGGTTCGGGTCTTCGGCCGGCGTGGCGTTGTCCAACATGTTTCCCCAGGCGCGTTCGGTGGTGTTGTGGATCCGCAATGGCTGGTACGTGCCGGTGGCCTATGTGGTGGGCTTCCTCGTGATGCTGGCAGTGCTCGGCTTCCACCCGGGGTCGGTACCGCGCGGCAGCGTCGCGGCACCGCCGGCCGCTGCCGCCGCGGCCTCGCCTGCCGTGAAGTAGGCCATGGCCCGGCCCCATGTGCTGGTTGCGCGCGCCGTCTTTCCCGAGGTGCTGGCCCGGCTGCGCGAGCATTTCGAGGTCGACGACAACACGCCCGACCTCATCCTCACGAAGACCCAGCTCATGCAGCGCCTGCAAGGCAAGCAGGGCGCCCTGACCACCGGCAGCGAGCGCATCGATGCCGAAGTGCTGGCCGCCTGCCCCGGCCTGCGCGTGGTGGCCAACATGGCGGTGGGCTACAACAACTTCGACATTGCGGCCTGTACCGCGCACGGCGTGCTCGCCACCAACACGCCCGACGTGCTCACGGAGACCACGGCTGATTTCGGCTTTGCGCTGATGATGGCCGCGGCGCGGCGCATCGCCGAGAGCGAACATTTCCTGCGCCGTGGCGAATGGACGAAGTGGTCGTACGACATGTTCACCGGCAGCGACGTGCACGGCGCCACGCTGGGCATCCTGGGCATGGGACGCATCGGGCAGGCGATCGCTCGCCGCGGTGCTGCAGGATTCGGCATGAAGGTGATCTATCACAACCGCAGCCGTCTTTCGCCCGATCAGGAGGCACCGTTGTCGGCGCGCTGGGTGGACAAGACCACGCTGCTGCGCGAGGCCGACCACTTGGTGCTGGTGTTGCCCTATTCGGCGGCCAGCCACCACGCCATCGGCGCGCCGGAGCTGGCGCTGATGAAGCCGACGGCGACGCTGACCAATGTCGCCCGCGGGGGCATCGTCGACGACGCAGCGCTGGCCGCGGCGCTGCGCGAGCGGCGCATCGCGGCGGCGGCGCTGGATGTATTCGAAGGCGAACCGGCGGTGCACCCCGGCCTGCTGGCGGTGCCCAACGTCGTGCTCACGCCGCACATCGCCAGCGCCACCGTGGCCACGCGGCGCGCCATGGCCGATCTGGCGGCCGACAACCTGATCCAAGCCCTCACGGGCGGCCAGCCGCCGACGCCCATCAATCCGGAAGTGCTGCGCACGGACTGACACAATCCGGTCATATGCCCGACTGGATTGTCCCGGCGCTGCTGGCGCTGAACCTGCTGTTGTTGCTGTGGATCGCGCTCAGGCGTTCGGCCGACTCCACCGGTCCGCAGATCGAGCGGCTGGAGCGGGAATTGCGGGACGAACTCGGTCGCCAGGGCCAGACCACCCGCGGCGACCTCGGCACGTTCCAGCAGATGCTGCTGGCCCAGGGCGGCGACGTCGCGCGCACGCAGAACGAACAGATCGACTCCTTCCGCACCCAGCTCACCGTGATGCAGCAGCAGACGGACGCCGCGCTGCGCCGCTTCAGCGAGACCCTGGCCGATCAGCTGCGGCTGCTGTCGGAGGCCAGTGAACGCCGCCAGGGTGAGTTGCGTGGCGCCGTGGAGGCCCGGCTGGTCGCGCTGCAGGACGGCAACGAGAAGAAGCTCGAGCAGATGCGCGCCACGGTCGACGAGAAGCTGCACGCGACGCTGGAGCAACGGCTGGGCGAGAGCTTCAAGCAGGTGGCCGAGCGACTGGAGCAGGTGCACAAGGGCCTGGGCGAGATGCAGGGCCTGGCGCGCGACGTCGGCGTGCTCAACCGCGTGCTGACCAACGTCAAGACCCGCGGCGTCTTCGGCGAGGTGCAACTCGCCGGCCTGCTGGAGCAGGTGTTCACGCCCGAGCAGTACGCCGTCAACGTGGCCACCGTGCCGGGCAGCAGCGAGCGGGTGGAGTTCGCGATCCGCCTGCCCGGCCAACGCCAGGACGGCGCGCCGCTGTGGCTTCCCATCGACGCCAAGTTTCCGCGCGAGGACTACGAGCGCCTGCTCGACGCGCACGAGCGCGCCGACGCCGCAGCCATGGAACTGGCGGCCAAGGCGATCGAGAACCGCCTGAAGCTCGAGGCCCGCGCCATCCGGGACAAATACGTGGCGCCGCCTCACACCACCGACTTTGCGATCCTCTTCGTGCCCACCGAGGGGCTGTATGCAGAGGCGCTGCGACGGCCCGGGCTCGTGCAGGCCCTGCAGCAGGAGCACAAGGTCATGCTCGCCGGTCCGACCACGCTGCTGGCCACGCTGACCAGTCTGCAGATGGGTTTCCGCACGCTGGCGCTGGAGCAGCGCTCGGTGGAGGTTTGGGAGGTGCTGGGCGCGGTGAAGACCGAATTTGCCAAGTTCGGCGAAGTGCTGGCCAAGACCAAGAAGAAGCTCGACGAGGCCAGCAGCACCATCGAGCAGGCCCAGACCCGCAGCAACGTGATGACGCGCCGACTGAAGGCCGTGGAGGCGCTCCCGGAGTCGCGCGCGGCGCAATTGCTTCCCGGGTTGGTGCACGACGACGCGGACGACATGCCGGTTGAGCCGACGGGCCCCGCATCGGACGACAGACGCGGTGGCTGATCCGGCGCCGCGCCCGGACTCGGCCCGCGTGCTGGCCGCACTCATCGTCGGCCAGCTTGGCGTGCACTCCGCCATGGCCGGCCTGCGGCTCGCGGCACCCCTGCAGACACTGCGCGAAGGCTACAGCGCCTGGTCGGTGGGGCTGCTGCTGGCGCTGTTTGCCGCTGCACCGGTGCTGTTCGCGATGCACGCCGGCCGCCTGGCCGACCGACTCGGCTACCACCGGCCGGTCTACCTTGCGGTGGCCTTGACGGCACTGGGGTGCCTGCTCGCGGTGGCATCGACCTTCCTGGCGGGTGGCTGGCACTTCGCACTCTTGTGCGGGGCCGCCATGGCCACCGGCACCGGTGCCAACACCGGCATGCTGACGATCCAGCGCAGCGCCGGCCTGGCCGCGACAAGCAGCGTCGAGCGCGTGCGCATCTTCAGCTGGCTGGGCATCGCGCCGTCTTTCGCCAACGTCATCGGGCCGGTGGCGGTGGGATTCATGATCGACGCCAACGGTTTCGGCGCCGGCTATGCGCTGCTGCTGCTGATGCCGCTGGCCACGCTGATCTCGGCGCGGCAGGTGCCGCGCAGCGCACCGGCGCCCGCCAAGCCCGTGCCCGAAGGGCGCACGGCATGGGGCCTGCTGCGGGCACCGGGCCTCAAGCGGCTGCTGGTGGTGAACTGGCTGATGTCGATGTGCTGGGACGTGCACACCTTCGCGGTGCCCTTGCTCGGGCACGAGCGCGGCTTCAGCGCCAGCACCATCGGCCTCATCCTGGGCGCCTTCACGTTGTCGGTGACGGCGGTGCGGGCCGTGATCCCGCTGCTGGCGCACAGGCTGCGCGAGAGTACCGTGGTGCGCGCGGCGATGATCAGCACCGGCGTCGTCTTCGCACTCTACCCGCTGGCGCCCAACCCCTGGCTCATGGGCCTGTGCGCGCTGCTGCTGGGCATCACGCTGGGCAGCGTGCAGCCGATGGTGATGTCGATGCTGCACCACCTCACGCCCGACGAACGCCACGGGGAGGCGCTGGCGTTTCGATCGATGGCGATCAACGCCTCGAGCACGGTGATGCCGTTGGTCTTCGGTGCCCTGGGCACGCTGCTCGGTGCGGCGGTGTTGTTCTGGGCCGTGGGCGGCGCCGTGGGGGCCGGATCGTGGGTGGCGCGACGGTTGGTGACGGCGCGCTGAAGTTCAGAAGCGCAACGTGCCCGGCGGCGACGGCGACGGCGACGGCGGCGGGAGCGGCGGCGGTGGTTCGGGTGCGGGGCGTGCAGACGGGGCGACCGCCGGCTCCTGGCGCACCTGGGCTCGCTCGACCAGCGGGGTGGGTGCGGGCGGTTGCCAGCCACGCGGCAGGCGGGACTCGCGCGGATAGCCGGCGGCGTCCAGGAAGGCTGTCCAGTCGGACTCGGACAGGCCGCGCAACGGTTGCGCGCCGATGGTCAGGGCGGGCACCGTGCGGCCGCCGACGGCGCGCTCCAGGGCCAGGGCGTCCTCTTCGGTGATCACCAGGCGCTCGCCGTAGGGCACGCCGCGCTGCTGCAGCAAGCGTCGGCCGTCGTCGCAGGGTGCGCAGCCGGGTGAAGTGAAGAGCGTGACCGGGTAGCGCTGCGCCGCCAGGCGCAACTCCTGCGGCAGCACGGCCGCCGGCGCCGCCGGGGCGTTGTCGCCACCCAGCGTGGTGATGCGGCCGCTGCCGGCGGGCGGCGGCCGGTCGGTGTAACTGATGCTGCCGTCGGGCTGCACGACCTTGTACACCGCCGCTGCCGGCAGCGCCGTGGCGAGCAGAAGCGCAGCGGTGAGCAAGCGCACGATCATCGGGGGCATCGCAACGGCACCGTCGGCGCTGACGCGCGAGGCCCTCAATCTAGCCGACCCGCCCGCCGTACTCAAGCCAGCCCCTGGTGCCGCAGCAGGGCGTCCAGCTCGGGCTCGCGGCCGCGAAAGGCGCGGAAACTCTCCAGCGCCGTTCGGCTGCCGCCCACTTCCAGGATGTCGCGGCGGAAGCGTTCGCCGGTCGCCGGGTCGAAGACGCCGGCTTCCTCGAATGCGCTGTAGGCATCCGCCGAGAGGACCTCGGCCCACGCGTAGCCGTAATAGCCGGCGGCGTAGCCGCCGCTGAACAGGTGCGTGAAGCTGTTCGCAAAGCGAAGGAACGGGGGCTGCGGCATCGGCGCGATCTCCGCGTTGACCTCCTCGGCCACCTGCTGCACGCGGCCGGCTGCGCCCGGCTCGGAGTGCAGCCGCATGTCGAACAGCGCGAACTCGCACTGGCGCAGCAACTGCAGTCCGCTCTGGAAGTGGCGCGCCGCCACCATGCGGTCGAACAGGGCACGAGGCAGCGGTTCGCCATCGTCGACATGCCTCGTCAGGCGCTGCAGCACTTCCCATTCCCAGCAGAAGTTCTCCATGAACTGGCTCGGCAACTCGACCGCATCGCCCTCGACCCCCGAGATGCCGGACACCGCCAGCTCATCGACCTGCGTCAGCATGTGGTGGAGGCCGTGGCCGAATTCATGGAACAGCGTGATGACGTCGTCGTGACTCAAGAGCGCCGGCTTGTCCCCCACCGGCGGTGCGAAGTTGCACACCAGTTGCGCCACCGGCAATTGCAGTGCGCCATCGGGGCGGCGCCAGCGCGCACGGCACTCGTCCATCCAGGCCCCCGATCGCTTGCCGGCGCGAGCGTAGGGATCGAGGTAGAAGGCGGCCACCGGCTCGTCGCCGCGCCAGATGCGATAGAAGCGCACGCTCTCGTGCCAGACCGGCGCGATGTCCTCACGGATGGACACGCCGAACAGCGTCTCCACCAACTGGAACAGGCCCAGCAGCACGCGCGGCTCGGTGAAGTACTGCTTGACCTCCTGGCTGCTGAAGGCATAGCGGGCCTGCTTGAGCTGTTCGGCCACGTACAGGCGGTCCCAGGCCTGCAGGTCGGGCAGGCCGAGTTCGCGGGCGGCAAATTCGCGCATCTCGGCGAGTTCGGTGTCGGCAAACGGCCGCGCGCGGCGTGCCAGATCGCGCACGAAGGTCAGCACCTCGTCGGGCGAACGCGCCATCTTGGGCACCAGCGACAGGTGAGCGTAGGTGGCGTGACCGAGCAAGGCGCCTTCCTCGTGGCGCAACTCGAGCAGGTCGCGCATCAGCGGCGCGTTATCGCGCCCGGGGGGGCCGAATTCGCTGGCGCGCGTGCTGTAGGCGCGGAACATCGTCTCCCGCAGTGGACGGTGGCGGGCGAACTGCATCACGGGCAGGTAGCACGGCGCCTGCAGCGTCAGCAGCCAGCCGTCGTGGCCGGCGGCCTCGGCGGCAGCGCGCGCCGCCTGGCGCACGTCATCGGGAACGCCGTCGAGTTCGGCTTCGGTCACCCGCAGCGAGAACGCATCGGTGGCGTCGAGCACGTGGTCACCGAACTGCTGCGACAGCGCACCGGCGCGGTCCTGGATGGCGGCGTGGCGTTCGCGCGCCGCGCCTTGAAGTTCGGCGCCGCCGAGAATGAAATCACGCAGTGCGTCGGCGAGCGCCTTGCGCTGTGCGGTCGTGAGCCGGGCCGCGCCCGGGCTGGCGGCCACGGCCTTGTATTTGCCGAAGAGGCGGGCGTCGGCGCCGAGGCGCGTCATGCAATCGATGATCCGCGGCTGGTTCTCGGCATGCGCGGCGCGCAGCTCGGGCGTATCGGCCACGGCCTGCAGGTGGCTCACGTGCGCCCAGGCCGAGCGCAGCCGCTCCACCGCGGGGTCGAGCACCGCTGCCAGGGCGTCGTAATCCGGCGCGACATCCGGGCTGACGGCGCGTTCCAGCGCCGCGTCGGCGGCGGCCAGCAGTACGTCCAACGCGGGGCCCACGTGCTCGGGCCGAATCGCCGCGAAGTCGGGCAGTTCCGTCGTCCGCAGCAGGGGGTTCACGGCTGCGCCTCCGCGGCCTGAAGGGTGTTGACGAGCAGCATCGTGATCGTCATCGGGCCGACACCGCCGGGCACCGGGGTGATCCAGCCTGCAACCTCGCGCACGGCGTCGAAGTCGACGTCACCGCAGAGCTTGCCCGCGTCGTTGCGGTTCATGCCGACGTCGATGACGATCGCGCCCGGCTTCACCATGCCGGCCGTGAGCGTGTTGCGGCGGCCCACCGCGGCCACGACGATGTCGGCCTGGCGGGTGTGCAGGGCGAGGTCGGGCGTGGCGCTGTGGCACACGGTCACCGTGGCGTTGGCCTGAAGCAGCAGCAGCGCCATGGGCTTGCCCACGGTGTTGCTGCGGCCGATGACCACGGCGTGCCGACCGCGGATCGGCTGGCCCGTGCTCTCGATCATCTTCATGCAGCCATACGGCGTGGCAGGGCGCAGGCCCGGCAGGCCGGTCATCAACTCGCCGGCGGACGCCACCGAGAAGCCGTCGACGTCCTTCTGGGGCGCGATGGCCGCGATGACCTTCTGCGGATCGATGTGCCGCGGCAAAGGCATCTGCACCAGGATGCCGTGGATCGCCGGGTCGGCATTCAGGGCGGCGATGCGCGCCAGCAGCGTCGCCTCGGCCAGCGTCGCGTCGTACTGCTCCAGCACCGAGTGCAGGCCGTGTTCGTGGCAGGCCTTGACCTTGTTGCGCACATAGACGGCGCTGGCCGGGTCGTCGCCGACCAGGATCACCGCCAGCCCCGGGGGGCGGCCGCGAGCGTCAAGCGCCGCGGCGCGTCGTCCCACATCGGCCCGGATGGTCTTCGACAGCGCAACGCCGTCGATGAGTTGCGCCGTCATGTCCCGTATTCCTTCGTCACCAAACTGGAGCCCCCTCTCGGAGGGGGCTCGGGGGAGCAGTGCGTTCAGCGCTTGCGCAAGGACGGTCGCGCCGGAACCGCCGTCAAGCCCGTTGCGCTCCCAGCGCAATCTTGAGCAAGTCCGCGACCGTATTTGCGTTCAGCTTTTCCATGATGTTGGCGCGGTGCGCCTCCACCGTCTTGATGCTGATGCCCAGGTCGTCGGCGATCTGCTTGTTCAGGCGCCCGGCCACGATGCGCTCGAGCACCTGGGCCTCGCGCGTGGTCAGGCGCGACAGCAGGGCGTCGCGGCTGGCCTGTTCCTGGTGCTGGCTGAAGGCCAGGCGTGCCTGCTCCAGCATGCGCTCCACCAGGCCCAGCAGTTCTTCTTCCTTGAAGGGCTTCTCGATGAAGTCCATCGCGCCCTTCTTCATGGTCGTCACCGCCATCGGCACGTCGCCGTGGCCGGTGATGAAGACCACGGGCAAAGGGCTCTTGCGCTCGAGCAGGCGGTCCTGCAGTTCCAGGCCGCTCATGCCTTCCATGCGGATGTCGGCGATCAGGCACGCCACCTCGCGCGGATCGAAGCGGGACAGGAAAGACTCCGACGAATCGAAGCACTTGACTCGGTAGTCCTTGCCTTCCAGCAGCCACTGCAGTGAGTCGCGCACGGCTTCGTCGTCATCGACGACATAGACCGTGCCCTTCTTGGGGATCAAGCTCATTCGGGAATGGCGGTGGGGTTGGTGATGGAGGCCGCCTCGAGCGAGGCAAAGGCGGTGTCGGAATCGGAATCGGCTGGGACCTTGGCAGGCAACTCGACGGGCAGCGTGAAAGAAAATCTGCAACCCACGACGCTCTTGGCATTGTAGAGGTTCTGCGCCTTCATCCGGCCGCGGTGCGATTCGATGATGGTGCGACAAAGGCTCAGGCCGATGCCCAGGCCTTCGGCCTTGGTCGTGAAGAAGGCCTCGTACAGGCGGCCGATGACCTCGTCCTTGATGCCGGGGCCCATGTCGGTCACGCTGAACTCGATGACACCGCCTTCTTCGTGCGTGTGCCTCGGTACGACACGCAATTCGATATGGCGCCGAGCCGGTGGCAGTTGCGCCTCGTCGATGGCCTCGGCCGCGTTCTTCAGCAAGTTCAAGACCACCTGCTCGATCAGGATCGGGTCCACCAGAATGAGCGGCAGCCGCTGGGCGACGTAGGTGTGGATGGCGACGTTGCGGCGACGAAGCTCGATGCCGGCCAGTTCCACCGCATCCTCGACGATCTGCCGTGCCTGGGCCGGCTGGCGCTGCGGCTCGCTGCGCTTCACGAAGGCGCGGATGCGGCGGATGATCTGCCCGGCGCGCTCGGCCTGTCGTGCCGTCTTCTGCAGCGCGGCCACGAGGTCTTCGCGACCGATGGTCTCGGCACGCACGCGCGAGACCATGCCGTTGCAGTAATTGGTGATCGCGGTGAGCGGCTGGTTGAGTTCGTGCGCCACCGAAGAGGCCATCTCGCCCATGGTGACCAGACGGCTCGTCATCTGGGCCTTCTCGGCCTGCGCGGCCGACTGCTCCTCGGCGCGCAGGCGGGCCGTGATGTCGGTGGCGATCAGCATCTGTGCCAACCGGCCGTCGGTCCATTGCAGGTAGCGCGCGCGGACGTCGAACCACTTCTGCAGGGACTCCACGAGCACTTCGCGCGGATTGGAGCCGCTCTCGGTGAGCTCGTGCGTCGGCAGGCCCGACAGCGGGTCGAAGTCGTCTTCGCTGTCGCCGCTGTAGGCCAGGCCGGCCACGCCGCCGGCCATCTGCTGGTGACCGCGCGCGTCGCCGCCGAACCAAAGGCGGTAGGTGCGGTTGGCGAACAGCAACTCGCCCTGCTGCACCGACAGCACCGACACCGACGCATCGAGTCCCTCGAGCACCGTGGTGAAGCGCTCGTGGCTGGCCGAGAGCTGGTCGCGGACACGCTTGGCCTCGGTGATGTTGGTCACGCTGGTCATCCAGCCCGTCTGGTGAGCCTTGGGGTCGATCAGCGGACTCACGTACATGCGGGCGTCCAGCAACGACCCGTCCTTGCGCATGACCTTGACCTCGAACCCGCCACTGGGGCTGCGGCCCTGCAACTCCTGCTGCAGCAGGCGGCTGTTCTCGTCGATGCGGTCAGGCGGCCAGTAGGGGTAGGGCGGCAGCCGGCCGACGAGTTCGCTCTGGGCAAAGCCCGTCATCTGGCAGAACGCGGCGTTGACGTAAGTGATGCGACCGTCGAGGTCCATGGCGCGCATCCCCGTGGGCATGCTGTTTTCCATCGCCCGCCGAAAGTTGGTCTCCTGTATCAGCGCGTCCTGGATCTGCGAGCGTCGGCGCATGTGGCGCCAGGTGCCCAGCAGCATCCAGACGGTGAGCACGGACAGCGCGACCACCATCCAGAACAGCGTGTTGCTGATGAGTCCAATGGACGTGCGCCAGCCCTGGCCCCGCAGCAACAGACCGTTCAGCGCCGGCGTCAGCGGCGCATCGCTGACGATGGGCGCACGTCGGCTGGCCTGGCCGGGCAGGGCGGTGACGGTGGCGGCCAGCTGGACCTGCTCCTGGTCGATGACGGCGATCATGTGCCGCTGCGAGACGTCTGCGGGCACGAAGTGGCGCACCAGTGCCTCCACCGAGTACTCCGCGATGAGCGTGCCTGCAAAGACGCCTTGCTCGATGAGCGGGATGTGGAGCTGAAACAACGGCGCACCGCCGCTGTCCGCGAAAGCGCGCGAATAGGCCGGTGAACGGGTATCGCGCGCCGCGCGGAAGGTCGTCTCGGGCTCGCTGGAACGGCCTTCCACCGGCAGCGCGGCCTCGGGCGCCACGCCAGCCGGGTTGAGGTTGTAGAGGATCGCCCAGTGGCTGGCCTTGACCCGCCGCCGGGAGTCGACCCAGGTCAGGTGCGTGATCTCCGGTCGCTCGCGGGTGAAGGCGGCGGCCTGGCCGCCGAAATTGTCGGCGTCGGTGACGCGGGTGGCCAGTTCGCGCGCCATGCGGATCAGCGCCTCCTGGTTCTGGATCAGGCGAAGACCGATCTGCTGCTGGGTGATCTCGGTGTCGCGCTTGACCGACTCCGCTTCCCGCTCGATTTCCTCATTGCGCAGGTACCAGAAGGCCGAAATGATTGCGGCCAGGAAGAGCAATACCGACAGCAGGGGCCCGAGAGTGGCAAAGCGGTCCTGGCGGGCCGGCGACTGGCGTCGCCACCATTGCCCAAACAGGCGCTTGGCATGGGGCAAGGCGGTCGAGGGCTTGGCTCGGGCGGCGGGGCGCAAGGACATGGCGGGATTATGGTTCTCGGGTCCGATCGATCGATGTGATCCCGTAATATGAAATCGAAACGCACTGCTTGAAATCCAGATGGATCGTGCGACACTCGCGCCCCATCGCAAGACCACACACAAAGGAGACGCCCATGTCAGCAATGCCGGAGTCCTTGCCTGGTGCCCCCCACGATAGCGACGCCCAGGAGACGCGCGAATGGCTCGATGCGCTGTCGGCCGTCATCGCAGCCGAAGGTCCGCAGCGTGCGCACTACCTGCTGGAGCAACTGCTGGAACATGCGCGCCAGAGCAGCATCGACCTGCCGTTCTCGGCCAACACCAGCTACACCAACACCATCGAGCCTGCCGAGGAGGAACGCAGCCCCGGCAACCGCATGCTCGAAGGCCGCCTGCGCGCCTACATGCGCTGGAATGCGATGGCCATGGTGGTCAAGGCCAATCGGCTGCATCCCGAGGACGGCGGCGACCTCGGCGGCCACATCAGCAGCTTCGCTTCGCTGGCGCACATGTTCGCTGCCGGCTTCAACCACTTCTGGCATGCCGAGACCGAGACCCACGGCGGCGACCTGCTCTACATCCAGGGCCACAGCGCGCCCGGCATCTACGCCCGCGCCTTCATGGAAGGCCGGCTGACCGAAGAGCAACTGCTCAACTTCCGCCAGGAGGGCGCGGGCAAGGGCATCTCCAGCTACCCGCACCCCAAGCTGATGCCCGAGTTCTGGCAGTTCCCGACGGTGTCGATGGGGCTGGGGCCGCTGATGGCGATCTACCAGGCGCGCTTCCTCAAATACCTGCACGCGCGCGGCATCGCCGACACGTCCAAGCGCAAGGTCTGGGCGTTCTGCGGCGACGGCGAGATGGACGAGCCGGAATCGCGCGGCGCCATCGGACTGGCGGCGCGCGAAAAGCTCGACAACCTGGTCTTCGTCATCAACTGCAACCTGCAGCGGCTGGACGGCCCGGTGCGGGGCAACGGCAAGATCATCCAGGAGTTCGAGGGCGAGTTCCGCGGTGCCGGGTGGAACGTCATCAAGCTGATCTGGGGCAGCAACTGGGACCCGCTGCTGGCGCGCGACAAGGACGGCGCGCTGCGCAAGATCATGATGGACACGCTGGACGGCGACTACCAGGCGTTCAAGGCCAACGACGGCGCCTTCGTGCGCAAGCACTTCTTCGGCCGCGATCCGCGCACGCTGGAGATGGTGGCCAAGATGAGCGACAAGGACATCTGGAACCTGCAGCGTGGCGGCCACGACTCGCCCAAGGTCTACGCCGCCTTCCACCGCGCCAACAGCCACGTCGGCCAACCGACCGTGCTGCTGGTCAAGACGGTCAAGGGCTACGGCATGGGCGGTGCCGGCGAAGGCAAGAACACCGCGCACCAGACGAAGAAGCTCAGTGACGATGACATCCGCTACATCCGCGATCGCTTCAACATCCCCATCCCGGACAGCGAACTGCCCAAGATCCCCTTCTACAAGCCGGCCGACGACACGCCGGAAATGAAGTACCTGCACGAACGCCGCCAGGCGCTGGGCGGCTACCTGCCCAAGCGGCGCACGCGCAGCGACGAGCAGTTCACCGTGCCGTCGCTGGAAGCCTTCCAGCCGGTGCTCGACGCCACCGCCGAGGGCCGCGAGATCAGCACCACGCAGGCCTACGTGCGCTTCCTCACCATCCTGCTGCGCGACAAGGCGCTGGGGCCGCGCGTGGTGCCCATCCTGGTCGACGAGGCTCGCACCTTCGGCATGGAGGGCCTGTTCCGCCAGATCGGCATCTACAACCCCGAGGGCCAGAAGTACACGCCGGTCGACAAGGACCAGGTGATGTACTACCGCGAGGACAAGGCCGGGCAGATCCTGCAGGAGGGCATCAACGAACCGGGCGGCATGGCGAGCTGGATCGCCGCGGCGACCTCGTATTCGACGAACAACCGCATCATGGTGCCGTTCTACGTGTACTACTCGATGTTCGGCTTCCAGCGCATCGGCGACCTGGCCTGGGCGGCCGGCGACATGCAGGCGCGCGGCTTCCTGCTCGGCGGCACCAGCGGCCGCACGACGCTGAACGGCGAGGGCCTGCAGCACGAGGACGGGCACAGCCACATCCTGGCGGGCACGATCCCCAACTGCATCAGCTACGACCCGACCTATGCCCACGAGGTGGCCGTGATCCTGCACCACGGCCTCAAGCGCATGGTCGAGAAGCAGGACAACGTCTACTACTACATCACGCTGCTCAACGAGAACTACCCGATGCCGGGCCTGGTGCCAGGCACCGAGGAACAGATCATCAGGGGCATGTACCTGCTGGCCGAAGGCCCGAAGAAGACGCCGCGCGTCAACCTGCTGGGCAGCGGCACCATCCTGCGCGAGAGCCTGGCGGCGCAGAAGCTGCTGGACGCCGACTGGGGCGTGGCGGCCAACGTCTGGAGCTGCCCGAGCTTCAACGAACTGGCGCGCGACGGCCAGGACTGCGACCGCTGGAACCTGCTGCACCCGACCGACGAGCCGCGGCTGCCCTACGTGACGCAGTTGCTCGGCGCCCATGCCGGGCCGGTGGTGGCTGCCACCGACTACATGAAGAACTACGCCGACCAGATCCGCGCCTTCATTCCCAAAGGCCGCGTCTACCGCGTGCTCGGCACCGACGGCTTCGGCCGCAGCGACTTCCGCAGCAAGCTGCGCGAGCATTTCGAGGTCAACCGTCACTACATCGTGGTCGCTGCGCTCAAGTCGCTGGCCGACGAAGGCACGGTGCCGGTGGCCAAGGTGGCCGAGGCCATCGCACGCTACGGCATCGACACGAGCAAGATCAACCCGCTCTACGCCTGAACAAGAAGAAGGAGACAGACCATGGCTCTGGTCGAAGTGCAGGTGCCCGACATCGGGGACTTCAAGGACGTCGAGATCATCGAACTGCTGGTCAAGCCCGGCGACACCGTCGCGATTGACCAGTCGCTGCTGACGGTGGAATCGGACAAGGCATCGATGGAGATTCCGTCGACGCATGCCGGCGTGGTGCAGGAGATGAAGGTCCAGGTGGGTGACAAGGTCAGCCGGGGATCGGTCGTGTTGGTGCTGGAAGCCGCACCTGCAGCCACAGCGGCGCCCGCGCCGGCTCCCCCAGCGGCCACGGCCACGGCACCAGCACCAGCAACAGCACCAGCAACAGCACCGTTGCCCGTGGCCGCCGCAGGCGCGGGATCCGTAGAGGTGTTGGTACCCGACATCCCCGTGCCCACGCACGAGCCCACCGCGCCGCAGGGTGCGCTGCCGCATGCCTCGCCCTCGATCCGCCGCCTCGCCCGTGAACTCGGCGTGCCGCTGGCCGAAGTGAAGGGCAGCGGTCCCAAGGGCCGCATCACGCAGGAAGACCTGCAGGACTTCGTCAAGGGCGTCATGGCCGGCAGCGTGCAGACCGCCGCGCAGAAGGCGAAGTCACCCGCTCAGGCTGCGGCCGCCGCGGGCGGCACCTTCCCCGGCCTGCTCGCCTGGCCCCAGGTGGACTTCGCCAAGTTCGGTCCGGTCGAGCGCAAGGAGCTGAGTCGCATCAAGAAGATCAGTGGCGCCAATCTGCACCGCAACTGGGTGCTGATCCCGCACGTCACGAACCATGACGACGCCGACATCACGGACCTGGAGGCCTTCCGTGTCCAGCTCAACAAGGAAAACGAGAAGAGCGGTGTCAAGGTCACGATGCTGGCCTTCCTCATCAAGGCCAGCGTCGCGGCGCTGAAGAGGTTCCCGGAGTTCAATGCCTCGCTCGACGGCGAGCAGCTGGTGCTGAAGAACTATTTCCACATCGGCTTTGCCGCCGACACGCCCAACGGCTTGATGGTGCCGGTGATCAAGGATGCCGACAAGAAGGGCGTGCTGCAGATCAGCCAGGAGATGAGCGAACTGGCGAAGAAGGCGCGCGACGGCAAGCTCGGGCCGGCGGAGATGACGGGCGGCTGCTTCAGCATCAGCTCCCTGGGCGGCATCGGCGGGCGCTACTTCACGCCGATCATCAATGCGCCCGAGGTCTCGATCCTGGGTGTGTGCAAGAGCAGCACCGAACCGCGCTGGGACGGCAAGCAGTTCGTGCCGCGGCTCATCCTGCCCCTGAGCCTGAGTTGGGACCATCGCGTCATCGACGGCGCATCGGCGGCCCGCTTCAACGCCTATCTGGGCGCCATCCTGGCGGACTTCCGCCGGGTGCTGTTGTAAGGAGCCGGGCATGGCAACGATCGAAGTCCGCGTGCCGGACATCGGCGACTTCAAGGACGTGGCGGTGATCGAGGTGCTGGTCAAGCCCGGCGACACGGTCCAGGTGGAGCAGAGCCTGCTCACGGTGGAGAGCGACAAGGCGTCGATGGAGATCCCCTCGTCGGCCGCCGGCGTGGTCAAGGAACTGCGTGTCGCGGTGGGGGACAAGGTGAACGAGGGGACGGTCGTGCTGATGCTGGAGGCCGATGGTGCGACGGCCGCGCCTTCAGCCCCCGCACCGGTCGCAGCACCGGCCACCGCAGCGGCAGCGCCCGCTGTTGCGGCACCTGCGGCCGCTGCCGCCCACACCGGCACCGTCGATCACGAATGCGACCTGCTCGTCCTCGGTGCCGGTCCCGGCGGCTATTCGGCCGCCTTCCGTGCCGCCGACCTCGGCATGAAGGTCGTGCTCGTCGAGCGCTACGCCTCGCTCGGCGGTGTCTGCCTCAATGTCGGCTGCATTCCCAGCAAGGCGCTGCTGCACGTGGCCGCGGTGATCGACGAGGCGAGCCACTTCGCCGACCTCGGCGTCACCTTCGGTGCGCCGCAGATCGACCGCGGCAAGCTGCTCGCGCACAAGGACAAGGTCGTCGGCAAGCTCACCGGCGGCCTGGCCGCGATGGCCAAGATGCGCAAGGTGACGGTCGTGCGTGGCTACGGTGCCTTCATCGACCCGCACCACGTGGCGGTGGAAGCCACCAGCGGCGACGGCCAGGAGAAGACCGGCCAGACGCAGACCATCCGCTTCAAGCAGTGCATCATCGCCGCCGGCTCGCAGGCGGTGCGGCTGCCGTTCCTGCCCGACGACCCGCGCATCGTCGAGTCCACCGGCGCGCTGCAGATGCGCCAGGCGCCCAAGCGCATGCTGATCGTCGGCGGCGGCATCATCGGCCTGGAAATGGGCACCGTGTACTCGACGCTGGGGGCGCGCCTGGACGTGGTGGAGATGCTCGACGGCCTGATGCCCGGCGCCGACCGCGACCTGGTGAAGGTGTGGCAGAAGATGAATGCCAGGCGCTTCGACCACGTCATGCTGAAGACGAAGACGGTGGGCGCCGAGGCCACGGCCGACGGCATCCTCGTGCGCTTCGAAGGCGAGGGCGCACCTTCGGCCCCGCAGCTCTACGACCTGGTGCTGCAGGCCGTCGGCCGCAGCCCCAACGGCCGCAAGATCGGCGCCGACAAGGCCGGCGTCGCCGTCAGCGACCGCGGCTTCATCCCGGTCGACGTGCAGATGCGCACCAACGTGCCGCACATCTACGCCATCGGCGACATCGTCGGCCAGCCCATGCTGGCGCACAAGGCGGTGCACGAGGCGCATGTGGCGGCCGAGGTGGCCGCCGGTGACGCCCACGCGCGGTTCGATGCCCGCGTCATCCCCAGCGTGGCCTACACGGATCCCGAGATCGCCTGGGTCGGCCTCACGGAAGACGACGCCAAGGCGCGCGGCATCGCCATCAAGAAGGGCGTGTTCCCTTGGACGGCCTCGGGCCGCGCCATCGCCAACGGTCGCGACGAAGGGTTCACCAAGCTCCTGTTCGACGCCGCCACGCACCGCATCCTGGGGGGCGGCATCGTCGGCACGCACGCCGGCGACATGATCGGCGAGGTGGCGCTGGCCATCGAGATGGGCGCCGACGAGGTGGATGTCGGCAAGACCATCCACCCGCACCCGACGCTGGGCGAGAGCATCGGCTTGGCGGCCGAGGCGGCCCATGGCAGCTGCACGGATTTGCCCCCCGCGCGGCGCTGAGCCTGGCCGGGGCGGCTAGACTCTCGGTCCCCAACCAGAGACACCCCCCGGCCCATGTCCACTGCCGTCACCGAAGCCCAGCTGCTGGAAGCGCTGAAGACCGTCACCGACCCGAACACCGGCAAGGACTTCGTCAGTACCCGGCAGGTGAAGAACCTGCGCATCGAAGGCGGCGACATCGCCTTCGACGTCGAACTCGGCTACCCGGGCAAGAGCCAGGTGGCGAGCTGCGCAAGGCACTGATCGCCGCGGCGCGCACGCTGCCGGGCCTGGGCAACGTCAGCGTCAACGTCACCAGCAAGATCGTTTCGCACGCCGTGCAGCGTGGCGTGCAGTTGCTGCCCAACGTCAAGAACATCATCGCCGTGGCCTCGGGCAAAGGCGGTGTCGGCAAGAGCACGACCGCCGTCAACCTGGCGCTGGCGCTGGCCGCCGAGGGCGCCACCGTGGGCATCCTCGACGCCGACATCTACGGCCCCAGCCAGCCCATGATGATGGGCATCGAAGGCCGCCCCGAAAGTGCCGACGGCCAGACCATGGAGCCGCTCGAAAACTACGGCGTGCAGGTCATCAGCATCGGCTTCCTGGTCGATGCCGACCAGGCCATGATCTGGCGCGGCCCGATGGCCACGCAGGCGCTGGAGCAACTGCTGCGCCAGACGCGCTGGCGCGATCTGGACTACCTGCTGATCGACATGCCGCCGGGCACCGGCGACATCGCGCTCACGCTCAGCCAGCGCGTGCCGCTGACCGGCGCCGTGATCGTGACGACGCCGCAGGACATCGCTCTGCTCGACGTGAAGCGCGGCGTGGAGATGTTCAAGAAGGTCGGGGTGCCGATCCTCGGCATCGTCGAGAACATGGCCGTCTACTGCTGCCCCAATTGCGGCCACAAGGAACACATCTTCGGCGCCGACGGTGGCCGCCGCATGGCCGCGCAATACGAGGTCGACTACCTCGGCGGCCTGCCGCTGACGACGAGCATCCGCGAGCAGGCCGACAGCGGTCGCCCGACGGTGGTGGCCGACCCCGAAGGCGAGATCGCGGCCACCTACCGCCAGATCGCCCGCACGGTGGCCGTGAAGATCGCGCAGAAGGCCAAGGACTTCTCGGCCAAATTCCCGACCATCAGCGTCTCCAAAGGCACCTGAGGGCGGGCAGCACGCGTGGCCGGGATTTACCCGGTCTGCAGGCGATGCAGTTCTTCGAGCGTGTTGGCGTTGAAGAACGCCTGCGCGTCTTCGAACACCACCTGCACGCAACGGTGCTGGGCGGTCCAGCGGTCGATCTTGCGGTCGCCGCCGTGCAGGTACTTCACCAGGCTTTCGAGCAGCACGGTCTTGAGCAGGCAGAACACCGGCTGCACCTGCACGCGACCGTCTTCGACAGTGGCGGCCATGGCGATCTCGGCGTCTTCGCGCACCAGCGCCTCCGACCAGCCGCGGCACCAGGTCGGTGGGAAAGTTGCGGCGAATCGCAGGGCACGATGGCCAGATAGGGCGTTTCGCAGCGCTCGATGCCGGCCAGCCAGCCCCCCAGCGGGCCGGGGTAGTCGGCGATCGGGTCGGGCCAGACGGGCACGCCCATCGATTCGTAGGCGCCCAGGTTGCGGTTGGCATTGATCATGAGGTGTCCGACCTGGGGCTGCAGCCGCATCAGGGCGTGCATGGCCAGGGGCATGCCGTGGTAGCTCTGCAGGCCCTTGTCCACGCCGCCCATGCGGCTGCCGCGACCGCCGCACAGGATCAGGCCGGTGATGTCGGCGCTGGCAATGCTCATGAAGTCTCCAAGGGGCGACGCGATCACGCTTCGAGCAGGTCGAAGCCCTGCGTCTCGACGAGCATGAATTCGCGCGTGAAGGCGGCCACCGCGCGCCAGGTGTCGGCCCGGGGGTGGGCGAGGGTGGTCTCGCACAAGGCCTCCACCCAGGTCTGCAGATGCGCGCGGAAGAACCGCCGCTGCTGCTCGAGGTTGCACACCGCCAGGTCGTCGCCGGCGATCAGGTAGCGCATGACCTCGAACAGGTAGGACACATGGTCTTCGGTCTCCAGTGTGCCGGCATCGCGCGCCAGGCCCAGGGCCGCGAGATCGTCGCGCAACTGGGCCAGCGGCTTCTCGTTCAGGAAGCCGGTGAGGTGGTACGAGGCGTAGGCAAAGATCTCGGGCTTGCCGACACTCTGGAACAGCGCGGCGTGCTCGGCCGCCGCGTTCTCGGCGCGTCGTGTTGCGCAGCGCGGCCACGAGATCGTGCCAGGGCGCTTCGAGCCAGCCGCCGCTCTGCGGCGCCTCGGTCACGGCGACGCGAAACTGCTGCAGCAAGGCCTCGTCGGGCGGCGCCAGCCAGAGCTGGGCGAGCAGGCCGTAGAGCTCGGCGCGCGCGATCTCCTCGCTGCCGTCGGTGCTGCCGAAGATGATGGGTGCAGAGGTCATGGGGCGGCCGTTCAGAGGTCGGTGATGCGCACTTCGTGGGGGTCGCTGTACATGTCGATGACACGGCAATCGCTGCACATCTTCAGTCGTTCGGCCGCGGCACCCTGGAACGCGGCATGGCCCGACAGCTTGCTCAGCATGTTCTCGATGGCGAGCAGGGTGCCGAAAGGTTTGCTGCACCTGATGCAGCGGTAGGGCTCCATCTCGGCCAGCACGCGCAGGCTCTTGCGCGCCTTGCCGCCGTCGGCCAGCCACAGGCGCGGCTGCAGGGTGATGGCGTTTTCCGGGCAGGTCGTGGCGCACAGACCGCATTGCACGCAGTTCTTCTCCAGGAAGCGCAGTTGCGGCTTGTCGGGGTTGTCGGCCAGCGCACTTCCGGGGCAGGCACTGACGCAGCTCAGGCACAGCGTGCACCTGGCTGGTGTCGACCACCAGGCGTGCCCAACGGCGAGCCGGCGGCGGGCAGGGCGATCTCGTCCGCGGGCTGGGGCGCCTGCGCGACCAGGTGGTCGATGGCCAGTTCCAGCGTGGCCCGCTTGTCGGCCTGCACCGAAAAGGTCGCGGCCCGGGCCACGGTCTGGGCCGGCTCGCAGCGCAGCGCGGCGTCCAGCGCGTGCAGGTCGCGCGCGTCGCGCACTTCCAGCAGCCGCAGGTGCTGGCCGGCATAGCCCAGGCCGGTCAGCACCGCCTGGCGCCACGGCCATCTGCTCCTGCAGCGCCTGGCGGTACTCGGGCGCTTCCTCGGCGGTGGTCATCACCCAGACCTGGCTGGCGCCCTGGGCGATGGCGGCCAGCCAGAGGTCGATGCCGATGCTGGCGGTGTGCCACACGGCCACCGGCAGCACGCGGGCGGGCAGGCCGTGCAGGCTGCGATCGCGCCGGCTCAGGCTGGCGCCGCGGCCCAGGTCGTCGAGCAAGGCGCGTGCCGGCGGCTTGGCTGTGGATCAGCAGGGCCGCGTTGCGGCCGCCGGCGTGCCCGTAGGCGGCCAGCATGGTGCGCAGCCGCCGGCCCTGGTCGACGGTGCCGGGGTAGGCAAACGACATGGCGCCGCTCGGGCACACCGTGGCAGCAGGCCCCGCAGCCCACGCACAGGTAGGGGTCGACGACGACGCCGCCGGCGGTCTGGCCCTTGGTCTTGCCCTTGCGCGAGGCGTCGCTGCGGATGGCGCTGGTGGAGCAGACGTCGATGCAGGCCGAGCAGCCGATCTTCTCGTTGCGGCTGTGGGCGCAGATCCTGGCGTCGTAGCGAAAGAAGCGCGGCTTGTCGAACTCGCCCGTGAGCTCGCGCAGCTTGAGCACCGCATCGACCAGCGCGCGCTCGTCGCGCGCCGGCGTGCAGGTAGCCCTGCGGCGGCTGGTGCTGGCTGAAGGCCGGGCTGGCGCGCAGGTCGAGCACCAGGTCGTAGGTCTCGGCGTGGCTCAGCGGCGCGCGGTTGAAGTCGATGGCGCCGGCGGCGTCGCACACGCGCACGCAGTCGCGGTGCTTCTTGCAGGCATTCAGGTCGACCTGGTAGTCCAGCCCGATGGCGCCCTCGGGGCAGACCTCGACGCAGGCGTTGCAGCGGGTGCACAGGTCCAGGTCGATCGGGTTGCTGCTCTCCCACTCGACCTCGAAGTTGCCCAGCCAGCCGCGCAGGCGCGTCAGACGGCCGCTGTGCGTGGCCCGCGCATGGGTTTGCGCCAGCGCGCCGCCCGTGCCGGTGAGCAGCACGCTCACGTCCAGCTTGTCGGACAGCATTCCGGCGGCACGTTCGGCGGCCTCGGCGTCGCCGATGACCAGGCAGCGCCCGGCGCTGCGGTAGCTGACGGTGGACACCGGCTCGGCTGCCGGCAACTGCGCCGCGGCCAGCAGCGCGGCGATCTTGGGCGTGGCCTGCCGGCCTTCCTGCGACCAGCCGGCCGTCTCGCGGATGTTGACGAAATGGATCGGCCGCTCCTGCACGCTGGCGGCGCCTTCGGTCTCCTGGTTGAGCTCCAGGAACAGGCGGCTTTCCTGCGTGCAGGCCACCAGCAATTCGTCGCCGCGGGCCGTGGTGTCCTTGGCCGCGCGCTGGAAGTGGGCGGCCTCGCGCCGGCACAGCAGCGTGTGGGTGAACTCCAGTCCGTCGGTGCTGGCGCCCGGGGTCTTCTCCAGGGCGCTCCTGAGCGCGGCAGCGTCCAGCGGCAAAGTCTGGTTGCAGTTGCAGATCAGGGTTTTCATGAGCCCGCAGGGTCCTGGGATGTTGGTCGCGCGCTGGGACGCGGCGCGCAAAGCGACGGATTATGGTCTTGCGTCGTCACGGACCGCTTGAAGGCCCCGCCGGGCTAAACTGTTGCATGGATGTCCCCGCCACCTCGCCCCAGTCGCGCGCCGAAGTCCCGTGGACCGCCCCGGGATCCAGGTCGCCGTGGTGATGGAGCGCGTGGCGCAGCCGAACCAGTGGGAGGACTTCTCGTTTCGTGTCTCCGAGGTCATCCCCGACGAGGGCATCTTCGGATCGGCTCCGCGCAAGCTGTTCGACGACGGCAAGCACTCGCGCTGGCTGTATCCGGGCTACCGGATCGAACTCTTCGCCGACGAGTGCAAGGGCTACTTCCTCAATCTCACCTCGGGCCGACCGGCCTGGTTCGTGATGTGGCGGCGCGACGAGGCCGATCCATCGCTGGCGCTGCCGCAGGCGGTGAGCGTGTCCTACATCGAAGGTGACCGCTGGATGGCTGCCGAGGAGCGCGTGGACAACGTGCCGCTGGCCGACGAGTTGTGCGAGTGGCTGCGTGTCTTCACCAACGAGAATTTCAGGCCCGACCAACCGCGCAGGCAGCGTACGCGCCTCCTTCCTCAGCCCACAGGAGCGGGATCGACCGGCCTGATCGGCGGGCCGGCTGCCAGTGCACGCGATGAGCAACGAAACCGACGAAACCTTCTTCTCGCGCTGGTCCAGGCGCAAAGCCCAGGTCCGGCAGGAGGCGGCACCGCCAGTACCGCCCTTGGCCGAGCCACCGATCGCCGGCCCGGCCGATGCAGCCGTGATCCCTGCGGCGGCCCCGGTCGCGACGGTCGCGGTGGCGGTACCCGCGGAGGCAGATCGCCCGCCGGCCGCGATGCCGGTGCCACAGCCGACGCTGGACGAGGTCGAAGGCCCTCACACCGGCATCGGACTTCTCGCGCTTCGTGGCGCCCGGCGTGGATGCCCAGGTGAAGAACGCCGCGATGAAGAAGTTGTTCGCAGACCCGCACTTCAACGTCATGGACGGGCTGGACACCTACATCGACGACTATGGCCGGGCCGACCCGATACCGAAGGCCATGCTGCGGCAGATGGTGCAGGCGCGCATGCTGGGCCTGCTCGACGACGAGTTGGAGGAGCAACCGCTGCCGGCGGACGCCGTCGCGCAGGCTGGGTCGCAGTCTCCGGGTGACGTCGACCCGCTTGAATCGTCGCCGGACGCCGCCGATCGGCCTGAGTCGGCGCCAGGCGCGGTTCAGATCGAAGCCGCGCCTGAGCCGGCCACCCCAGGCCTGCCGCCGCTGCCGCAAGAACGGGCCGCCGCAACGCCCGAGCCACCACGGGCCTGACATCGGCGCGTCGGGTTGGTTGCCCGAGGCAAGGGGCCTTACGTACGCTGGGGCAGGTCGAGCAGCGCGAGTTGCGCCACGAAGGCGCGTTCGTCGCCCCCGTCTTCCAGGCAACGCAGGTCCAGGCGGAATTGGCCGTCCTCGATGCGGCCGATGACCGGCACCGGCAAGGCCCGGAAGGCCTGCTGCCAGACGGTCCGGGTAATCCGCCCGCGCGCTGCGTGCCCGCAGGCGCGCCGATGGCCAGGCACGCACTGTCCAGCCGATCGACCGGCAGTGATCCGCTGCCGATCTGGCTGCGGCAGGGCAGCACCTGCACGGTGGCGCGCTCGCCCAGGGCAGGGGCCAGTTGCGGTGCCAGGCGTTCGGCAGCGCTCGGATGTCCTGGGCGGATCGGGTCAGCAGGCGCAGGGACGGCAGTCGCTGCGCCAGCCGGTCGGGGTCGCGGTAGAGCTTGAGCACCGCCTCCAGGGCCGCGATCGTCATCTTGTCCAGGCGCAGGGCGCGCTTGAGCGGGTTGCGCTTGACGCGGGCCACCAGGGACTTGTCGCCGACGATCAGGCCGGCCTGCGGTCCGCCCAGCAGCTTGTCGCCGCTGAAGGTGACCAGTTGCGCGCCATGCGCCACCGCCTGCGCCGGGGTCGGCTCCGCCGGCAGGCCCCAGCGGGTGAGATCGACCAGGGTTCCGCTGCCCAGGTCCACGGCAAACGGAATGCCGCGTTCGCGGCACAACGCGGCCAGGTCGGCTCGGGCACGGCGGCGGTGAAGCCCTGCACCGCGTAGTTGCTGGTGTGCACCTTCATCACCAGCGCCGTGCGTGGAGTGATGGCCTCGGCATAGTCGCGCAGGTGCGTGCGGTTGGTGGTACCCACCTCGACCAGCCTGGCGCCCGCGCGCCGCATGATGTCCGGGATGCGGAAGGCGCCGCCGATCTCGATGAGCTCGCCGCGCGAGACCAGCACTTCCTTGCCCGACGCGAGCGTGCTGAGCACCAGCAGCACGGCCGCGGCGTTGTTGTTCACGGCCGTGGCGGCATCGGCACCCGTGAGTTCGCGCAGCAGGCCTTCGATGTGGTCGTCGCGGTCGCCTCGCTGGCCATCGGCCAGGTCGTATTCGAGATTCGATCGGCCGGCTCATGGCTTCGGCCACGGCCTGCACGGCTTCGGGCGGCGCCAGCGCGCGGCCCAGGTTGGTGTGCAGCACCGTGCCGGTCAGGTTGAAGACGGGTTTGAGGTGTGGCGCGGCCAGCGTCTCGAGCGCCGCCCTGCAGTGGTCCTCGAACAGCACCCGGTCGAACGCCTCGGCGGGGTCGGCCGCGCGCCAGCTCGCCAGCTGCGCCCGGGCAGCCGCCAGCACGGGGCCGCGCCCGTGGATTTCGGCCAGGCGCCGCAGCGCCGGGCTGTCCATCAGCCGGTCCAGCGAGGGGGGCGCCGTGGCGCCGGGCGGGCCGATCGGAACAGGAGGACTCAGTCGGCGTCATGCCGGTTTGGCGGAAGAGCGTGGGAGTCGAACCCACCTGGGACCGCATGGCGGCCCCACCCGATTTTGCAGACCGGACGCCCCACCGGGGAACGATCCTCTTCCAGTGAAATCAGGCACCTGACATGGCCGCCGAACATGTCGGTGGCGTCCCGGCGGATCTTGCGCCCCTCGGGATCGCGCTTCGTGAATCCGACCTGGTCGAAGAACTCGACCAGACGGCAGCGACAGGTGCCGGCTCAACGCCGAGCGATTCTCGCAGATCCTTCACGTTCAGCCGCTGGTGGGGGTCGGCCTGCGCCAGCTTCTGCGCGGCCTGCGCCAGCGCGTGCAGGTGCTGCGGCTGCACGAAATATTCTTCGCTGACGGCGTAGATCTTGCCGAAGCGGGCCGAGCTTGTCCAGCAGATGCATCACCTGGTTGCGGTGCAGCGTGCGGTCGCGGGCGAGCAGGTCGGTGAGCTTGGGCGGGTGGATGCCGCCCTCGTCCAGCCAGGGCCGCAGCCGTTCCCAGAGGGCCTGTTCGTTGGGTCGCAAGGCCACTTCGTGGCCCGCCAGGCGCAGGCTGGTGCCGGCTCGCTGCAGCGTGCCGGCACCGATGAGTTCGCTCAGCAGATGGTTGAACACCGGCGCCCGCGCCTTCACCGCTGCCTGCTTCTGCAGCAGGACCGGCGTCAGTCCGGGACTGTCGGGCTGCTGCGCGTGATGCGCGGCCAGCGCCTCGATGAGCGATGCCGCCACGCGCTCGAGCTGGCCGGGCGCGAAAAGGCGGGAGACATGGCCGTCGGCCAGCGAACGGTGCGCCACGGCCTGCAAGACGGCTTGTCGCCGCGCCGGCTGCAGGTTCCTGGCCACGAAGAAGCTGTCGATGTCCACGCCGGCGGGGGGCTCCAGCGCCAGCAGCGCCTGCAGGGCTGCTTCCGGGGTGGGGCGCTCCAGCGCCGCCAGGGCGGCCAGGCGCTGCGGCTTGCGCCGCAGGGTGGCGCTGGCAAACGGGTCCAGCACCACGCCGCCGCCCAGGGTGCGCGTCGCCGACTGGTCGCGCAGGATGAAGCGGTCGCCGTGCCAGGCGGCAATCTCGCGGTCCAGTTCGAGTTGCACCAGGCGCGCTGGCCCCCGGCGCGAGCGCCGGCCCCTCGAGCAGCACGACGCGCGCGCCGACGTCGCAGGCGCCCAGGTGCAGGTGGACCGGCGTCCAGTGGGCCAGATCGCGTGCTTCGCCCGGCAGCAGGCGCAGGCGGGCGTCGATGCGCCGGGTGGCGACGTGCGCCGACCTCGGCGACGATCCAGTCGCCACGCGCGATGTCGCTCTTCTCCAGCGCCGGTGGCGGCGAGGTTGAGCGCCAGGCGCTGCCCCGCCATGGCCTTGCGTGCGATTCGCGGTTCTGCGCATGCAGCCCGCGCACGCGGACCGGCAGCTTGCGCGGCGAGACCAGCACGCGGTCGCCGACGGCGACGCGGCCGGAGACGGCCGTGCCGGTGACCACGGTGCCGATGCCCGCCAGCGAAAAGCAGCGGTCCACCGCCAGCCGGAAGCTGGCCGTCGTCGGCCGCTGGCGCCTGGTTCTGCTGGGCCAGCAGCAGGTGCTGCTCGAGTTCGGCGATGCCCTGGCCGGTGACGTTGGAGACCGCAAACACCTCGGAGCCGGCCAGGCCCGTGGGCCTGAGCAGCGCTTCGATCTCGGCGCGCACTTCGGCCAGCCGCGACGGCCGAGACGAGGTCGCTCTTCGTCAGGACCACGGCACCGCGCGCCAGACCCAGCAGGTCGAGGATGGCCAGGTGCTCACGGGTCTGGGGCATCGGGCCGTCGTCCGCAGCCACCACCAGCAGGACGTGGTCGATGCCCGTGGCGCCGGCCAGCATGTTGCGCACCAGCCTTTCGTGTCCCGGCACGTCGACGAAGCCCAGCATGCCGCCGTCGGCCGTGGGCTTGTAGGCAAAGCCCAGGTCGATGGTGATGCCGCGCGCCTTCTCTTCCTTCAGGCGGTCGGCATCGATGCCCGTCAACGCCTTGACGAGCGAGGTCTTGCCATGGTCGATGTGACCTGCGGTGCCGACGATCAAGGGAATGGGGCCGGTAGTGGTGGTCCCGGGAATGTTAGCGTCATCGCGTATCGATCCGCCTGATGCTGATCTGGTTGAGCTAGGTCAATCCCATGATGCTGTTCACTCGGTACAAGCCCTAGCCATTGGAAGCTGATCAGTGCACAGGTGTTGTGCACAATGCATCGAAGCGCTTTTGCGTTGTGCGCACGCCGCCTCGCGGGTGGTCCGTGCAACGGGTGTGTTGGAGTGCGCTCGTCTCGGGCCGCACCGCTAGGAAGGGGAAGTAGCGATGAATCGTGATGACCAGCAACCCATGGCTCGCCGCACCTTGCTGGCGGGCGCGGGCACGGCGGGCGCCCTCGTGGCGGCCGCGGCCTTGTTGCCCGCGCGTGAGCCCGCCAAGACCCACGCCGGCGACCCCGTGCAGACGGCGTCGGATGAAAGCTCCGGGTATCGCCTCACCGAACACGTGAAGCAGTACTACCGGACGGCCCGCGTCTGAATCCCAGCCGCTCGAAGCAGGAGGCAACATGTTATTGACCAAACGGTCAGCGGGTGGCGGGGGCACATCGCCCAGCGCCCTCGTTGGCAGCCTGGCGCGCGGAGTCTCGCGCGCCATACCCACGATGGACCGGCGCGCGTTCCTGCGCCGGTCCGGTCTGGGCGTCGGCGCCGGCCTTGCGGCCAGCCAGCTGACGCTCGTGCGCAAGGCCGAAGCCGCGAGCCCTGCCGCCGCCGCACAGGCAGCGGCAAGGTCGAGGTCAAGCGCACCGTGTGCGGCCACTGCTCGGTGGGTTGTGCCATCGACGCCTACGTCGAGAACGGCGTCTGGGTGCGGCAGGAGCCGGTGTTCGACTCGCCGCTGAACCTGGGCGCGCACTGCGCCAAGGGCGCCTCCGTGCGCGAACACGGCCACGGCGAGTTCCGCCTCAAGTACCCGATGAAGCTCGTCAACGGCAAGTACCAGCGCATCAGCTGGGACGTCGCCCTGGACGAGATCAGCAAGAAAATGCTGGAGCTGCGCGAGCAAAGCGGCCCCGATTCCATCTTCGTGGTGGGGTCGTCCAAGCAGAACAACGAGCAGTGCTTCCTGCTCAGGAAGTGGGTGTCCTTCTGGGGGACCAACAACTGTGATCACCAGGCACGAATATGCCACTCCACTACTGTCGCCGGTGTGGCGAATACGTGGGGTTACGGTGCGATGACGAATTCGTACAACGACATGCAGAACTCGAAGGCTGCGTTGTACATCGGTTCGAATGCGGCAGAGGCCCACCCGGTCTCGATGCTTCACATGCTGCATGCGAAGGAAAAGGGCTCGAAGATGATCGTGGTGGACCCCCGGTTCACCCGCACGGCGGCCAAGGCAGACGAGTACGTGCGAATCCGCTCGGGTTCGGACATCGCCTTCCTGTTCGGCGTGCATGTACCACATCTTCAAGAACGGCTGGGAAGACAAGCAGTACATCAACGACCGTGTCTGGGGCATGGACAAGGTCCGCGAGGACGTCCTGGCCAAGTGGACGCCCGACAAGGTGCTGGCGGTGACCGGGGTGGACGAGGCCACGTGCCTGAAGATCGCCACCATCATGAACGAGAACCGGCCGGGCACCATCGTCTGGTGCCAGGGCCAGACCCAGCACACCATCGGCAATGCCATGGTGCGTGCCTCGTGCCTGCTGCAACTGGCGCTGGGCAACATCGGCAGGTCCGGCGGCGGCGCCAACATCTTCCGCGGCCACGACAACGTGCAGGGCTGCACCGACATCGGGCCCAACCCCGATTCGCTGCCCGGCTACTACGGCCTGGCCGAAGGCTCGTTCAAGCACTACGCCTCCGTCTGGGGCGTGGACTTCGAGTGGATCAAGGGCCGCTACGCGCCGGGCATGATGACCAAGCCCGGCATGACGGTGTCGCGCTGGTTCGACGGTGTGCTCGAGAAGAACGAACTCATCGACCAGCCGAGCAACCTGCGCGGCCTGTTCTACTGGGGTCACGCGCCCAACTCGCAGACCCGCGGCCCCGACATGAAGCGGGCCATGGACAAGCTCGACCTGCTGGTCGTGGTCGACCCGTTCCCGTCGGCAACGGCGGCCATGGCGGCCATGCCGGGCAAGGCCGAAGACCTCAACCCGAACCGGGCGGTCTACCTGCTGCCGGCGTGCACGCAGTTCGAGACCTCGGGCTCGTTACGGCGAGCAACCGCTCGATGCAGTGGCGCGAGAAGGTCATCGAGCCGCTGTTCGAGTCGCGCTCCGACCACATGATCATGTACCAGCTGGCCGAGAAGCTCGGCTTCGGCAAGGAACTGGTCAAGAACTACGAGATGCAGAAGGTCAAGGGCATGGACGAGCCCCTGCCCGAGAGCATCACGCGCGAATGGAACCGCGCGGTCTGGACCATCGGCATGACCGGCCAGAGCCCCGAGCGCCTGAAGGCGCACATGCGCAACATGCATGTCTTCGACGTGAATACGCTGCGCGCCAAGGGCGGCATCGACAAGGAAACCGGCTACAAGCTCGACGGCGACTACTTCGGTCTGCCCTGGCCGTGCTTCGGCACGCCCGAACTCAAGCACCCGGGTTCGCCCAACCTCTACGACACCTCCAAGCACGTCATGGAAGGCGGCGGCAACTTCCGCGCCAACTTCGGTGTCGAGCGCGACGGCCAGTCGCTGCTTGGCGGCCGACGGTTCGCACAGCAAGGGCGCCGAGATCACCACCGGCTATCCCGAGTTCGACCACATCCTGCTCAAGAAGCTGGGCTGGTGGGACGACCTGACCGATGCCGAGAAGAAGGCGGCCGAGGGCAAGAACTGGAAGACCGACCTCTCCGGCGGCATCCAGCGCGTGACCATGGCGCACGGTTGCCATCCCTTCGGCAACGCCAAGGCGCGCGCGGTGGTGTGGAACTTCCCCGATCCGATTCCGCAGCATCGCGAGCCGATCTACTCGACGCGTCCCGAACTGGTGGCCCAGTACCCGACGCACGACGACCGGCGCTCCGGCTGGCGGCTGCCGATCCTGTACAAGTCGCTGCAGGACAAGAACAAGGACATCGGCAAGGAGTTCCCGCTGATCATGACCAGCGGCCGCCTGGTCGAGTACGAGGGCGGGGGCGACGAAACGCGTTCGAACCCGTATCTGGCCGAGTTGCAGCAGGACATGTTCGTCGAGATCAACCCGGTGGCGGCCAACGACCGGGGCATCCGCAACGGCGAGCAGGTCTGGGTGAAGACGCCCACCGGCGTGCGCCTGAAGGTCAAGGCACAGGTCACCGAGCGGGTGGACCGCGAGACCGTGTTCCTGCCCATGCACTTCGCCGGCCTCTGGCAAGGCGAGGACATCACGCCTACTACCCGGAGGGGGCCAAGCCGCATCATCAAGGGCGAGTCGGTCAATACGGCAGGCACCTATGGTTACGACCCCGTGACGATGATGCAGGAGACCAAGACGTCGGTCTGCCAGATCGAGAAGGTAGCATGAGGAGCGCACGATGGCCAGAATGAAGTTCATCTGTGACGCCGAGCGTTGCATCGAGTGCAACGGCTGTGTCACGGCCTGCAAGGCCGAGCATGCCGTGCCCTGGGGGGTCAACCGCCGGCGCGTCGTGACCTTGAACGACGGCGTGCCGGGCGAGCGCAGCATCTCGGTCGCCTGCATGCACTGCTCCGACGCGCCGTGCATGGCGGTCTGTCCCGTGGACTGCTTCTATCGCACGGCGGAAGGCGTGGTCCTGCACGACAAGGACACCTGCATCGGCTGCGGCTACTGCAGTTACGCCTGCCCGTTCGGTGCGCCGCAGTTTCCCAGCAGCGGCACCTTCGGCATGCGCGGCAAGATGGACAAGTGCACCTTCTGCGCCGGCGGGCCCGAAGCCCATGGCAGCGCGGCCGAGAACGAGAAGTACGGCCGCAACCGCCTGGCCGAGGGCAAGTTGCCGGCCTGTGCCGAGATGTGCGCGACCAAGGCCCTGCTGGGTGGCGACGGCGACGTGGTGGCCGACATCTTCCGCATCCGGGTCATGACGCGAAACAAGGGCAGCGAGGTCTGGGGCTGGGGCACGGCCTACGGCAAGCCCAGTTCGGGCGGTCGCGGCACCGAAGGCGACCAAGTCATGAGACATCCACTGATCAGTGATCGGCGGCCTGGCCGTGCTGGCCGGGCTGGCGGCCTGTGCCGAGAAGCCCCAGGTCGCCGGGACCCGGGTCCAGGGTCGCCCGGCCTACATGGGTACCGGCAGCAGCGCCTACACCGCCGCCGGCTGGAAGGCGGGCGATGCCACGAGCTGGGAAGAGCAGATGCGTACGCGCACGCAATCCGGGCAGAACGAGTATGTGCGCAGCGGCGGCAAGTAGGCCGCGGCCAAGCGATCGAGGAGCACTCATGTCAGGCTCGATGAAACAGCTCGTGCTGGGCGCTACGCTGGCACTCGGGGTGATCTTGTTCCGTTCAGGCGCAGCAGGCTGCGCCCGGCGGGGCGGCCGCGGCAGCAGCGGGGCCCCTGCGGGCTTCGTGGCCCCGGAGTTGCCGGCCGCCCGATGAGTCCAACGCCGTGCGCAGCAAGACCCAGCCCGGCAACAACGCGCCGGTCGTGGCGCGCGGTGCGCGACAGCGGCACCCAGCCGGGCGTCAGCAATCTGCCCGGCGCCGAGATGGGCGTGCTGATGCAGCCCTTCGTGAAATATCCGGGCTCCCAGAACTCACCACGGCGGGCGAAGCCTGGCGCCAGGTGCGCAACAACTGGATCATTCCCTACGGCGGCGCGCTGATTGATCATCGCGCTGGCGATCTGGGCCTGTTCTACTGGCGCCAAGCGGGCCGCTGGGCGGCCACCTGCCCAAGGACACCGGCCGCAAGATCGAGCGCTTCACGCCCTTCGAGCGCGGTACTGCACTGGGCCACGGCGATCAGCTTCGTGATCCTGGCCGTGTCCGGCCTCGTGATGGCGTTCGGCAAGTTCTTCCTGCTGCCGGTGCTGGGGGCCACGCTGTTCGGCTGGCTGAGCTACGCGCTGAAGACGGCGCACAACTTCGCCGGGCCGCTGTTCGCGGTGGCGCTCGTGATCTTCATCGGTCACGTACCTGCGCGACAACCTGCCGCGCGCCGGCGACATGAACTGGCTGAAGAAGGGCGGCGGTTTCCTCGGCGGCGAGGAAGTGCCGTCGCACCGCTTCAATGCCGGCGAGAAGATCGTGTTCTGGGGCGGCGGTCATCGTGCTCGGCTGATCGTCGTCGTGGCCTCGGGCCTGGTGCTCGACAAGCTGGTGCCCGGCTTCGGCGACACCCGCGGCCAGATGCAGGTGGCGCACATCGTGCACGCCGTGGCCTCGGTGCTGATGATGGCCATGTTCTGCGGCCACATCTACATGGGCACGATCGGCATCAGCGGCGCCTACCAGGCGATGCGCACCGGCTACGTCGACGAAGCCTGGGCCAAGGAACACCACGAGCTGTGGTACGAAGACATCAAGGCCGGCAAGGTGCCTGCGCACCGCTCCACCCCTGCCGGCGCGGCCGCCCCGCTGGCGGCGCCCGGCCGCCACGCCTGAATCGACGAGGTCACTGCCATGAAGACTGCCATCCTCCTGATCGCGCTCGCCGCTCTGGCGGGCGCGGCCCACGCCAAGCTCCCAGCGCCGTCCGACGAGGCCAAGGCCAAGGCCGCGGAGGCCGCGGCCAAGACGGCGCATGGCAACAAGGTCGCCGACTACCAACTCTGTCTGTCCATGGACAAGGTGGCCCAGTCGTATTTCGCCAATGCCAAGAAGGCTGGCCTGGAAGCCAAGCCGGCTGTGCCGACACCGCCTTGCGTCAACCCGGGGCCCTTCGTCTATACGCCGCCGGCAGCCGCCGGCGCGGCTGCCCCGGCGCCTGCGCCCGCACCTGCCGCTCCCGCACCCGCCGCGGCACCGGTGGCCAAGAAGTGACGACACAGGGTCCGATGCTGACCGCGGGCACCGAACCCTCTGCCTTCGACGTCGGCACCGACTGGCTGCCGTTGCCGGGCGCGCCGCGGCTGACGCAGGCGGCTGTGTCGTTGCTGCGCGAGATCCAGATCCTCGATGAGCACGGCGAGAGCCGCACCATCTCGATCCCGGCCGAGCGGCCGCTTGACGGTGTTCGTCGACAAGCGCGAACTGGTGACGTTGATGACGCTGGGGGCCTCGCCCGAACTGCTGGTGGTCGGCTACCTGTGCAACCAGCGCCTGGTCGGCCGCGGTGAGCGACATCGAGTCGGTCACGGTCGACTGGGATGTCGATGCTGCCGCAGTGAAGACGCGGGCCGGCATCCACGAACTGGATCGCAAGACCGCGCGGCGCGTGGTCACCACCGGTTGCGGCCAGGGCACCGTGTTCGGCGACATGATGGAGATGCTGGACGCCGTGCGCCTGCCCGACGCCCAGTCGGCGCGCATCCGCCAGAGCACGCTGCGGGGCATGCTGGAAATCATGCGCCAGCGCAACAGCGTGCACCGCAAGGCCGGGTCGGTGCACGGCTGCGCGCTGTTTCGCGGCGCCGAGATGCTGACCTTCGTCGAGGATGTCGGCCGCCACAACGCCATCGACACCATCGCCGGCTGGATGGCGGTGCACGGTGTGGGCGGTGCCGACAAGGTCTTCTACACCACGGGTCGCCTGACCAGCGAGATGGTCATGAAGGCGGCGCAGATGGGCGTGCCCATCATCGTCTCGCGCAACGGCGTCACGGCGATGGGGCACGAGATGGCCAGCAGGCTGGGCATGACGCTGTTCGGCCGTGCCGCCAACCGTCATTTCCTCTGCTACACCGGCTTCGAGCGCTTCGACTCCGAGCCCGAGCCGCAGCCGCCGCCGGTCAGGCTGGTGGCGGGTTGATCAAACCGGCCGCGCCGGGGCGGCCCGATCGTCAGACCAGGCCGTCGAAGATCCAGACATCGACCATCTCGCCCGCGGCCACCGACCCCTGTTCGTGGCGCAACACCACCAGCGCGTTGGCCTCGCTCATGCTGCGCAGGATGCCGGCTCCCTGCGAGCCGGTGATCTGCACCTGCCAGCCGCCGCCGGGCGCCGCGTTCAGGCGGCCCCGCTGCAGTTCGGTGCGGCCCGGGCCGCTTGCGGATGGCATGGGTGCAGCGCGCCTGCAGGACGGGCAGCGGCTCGGGCGTGGCGCCTGCGAGTTGCAGCAGGCCCTCGCGCACGAAGGCGTAGAAGGTCACCAGCGCCGCCACCGGGTTGCCGGGGAGGGCGAACAACCAGCTCGCCCGCCCGCCGGCACGCAGGGGGCCGAAGGCAAATGGCCGGCCGGGCCGCATCGCCACTTTCCAGAAGGCGACCTCGCCCAGCCGCTCGAGCAGGCTCCGCGTGTGGTCGGCGTCGCCGGCACTGACCCCGCCGCTGGTCAGCACCACGTCGGCCTGTGCCACGGCCGCCTCCAGCGTGGCCTGCAGGGCCGCCGGGTCGTCCCGCACCAGGCCGAGGTCGATGACCTCCACGCCCAGCCGCTGCAAGGCCCCCATCAGCGCATACCGGTTGCTGTCGTAGACGCAGCCGGCATCCAGTGCCTGCCCCAGCGCGCGCAATTCGTCCCCGGTGGAGAAGAGCGCGACGCGCAGGCGCCGCACCACGCTCAACTCGGCGATGCCCAGCGACGCCACCAGGCCCAGGTCGGCCGGTCGCAGCACGCGCCCGGCGTGCAGTGCAGGCTTGCCGCGCACCAGGTCTTCGCCCTGGCGGCGCCGGTTTTCGCCAGGGCGGATCACCCCCGGCTCGATGTGGATGCGGCTGCCGTCGCTGCGGCACAGCTCCAAGGGCACCACGGTGTCCAGTCCCTCGGGCATGACCGCGCCGGTCATGATGCGCAGGCACTCGCCCGCGCCGACGCGGCCGACGTGCGGCGCACCGGCGTAGACGGTGCCGACCACCGCCAGTTCGATGGCGGCGTCACCCCGCAGCACGGCACCGTCGAAGGCGTAGCCGTCCATGGCCGAGTTGTCGTGCGCGGGCACGTCGATCGGCGACAGCACGTCTTCGGCCAGCACGCGACCCAGGGCCTGCATCAGCGGCACCGTCTCGCGGCCGCCGACGGGCCGCAGCGCAGCGGCGATGGCGGCACGCGCGTCATCGACGCTCAGTTGGCGATCGCCTGCTGCCAGGGGCGAAGGACCGAGTTCCGTCATGTGCTGTTCCAGGGTGCGTGCTTGGGCGGGCGGCCATTTTGCCGTGCCGCGGGCTGCCCCATTCGCTCCACCCTGTCGGTCGCCGTGGCGTCGGTTGCCGGCTGCGGCCCCGGGCTCACTCGCGCGGTGCTGCGTAGCCGTCGCGCAACTCGCGCTTGAGGACCTTGCCGATGGCACTGCGCGGCAGCTCGGCCACCCAGCGCAAGTCGGCCAGGCGCTGCGTCTTGCCGAGTTGCGCGTTCGCCCACTGCTGGACCTCGGCCGCCGGCGCATCGTGCCCGACGCGGCGCACGGCAAAGGCCACCGGCGTCTCGCCCCACTGCTCGGACGGGACGCCCACCACGGCGGCCTCGGCCACGGCGGGGTGACGCAGCAGCACGGCTTCCAGGTCGCTCGGGTAGACATTGAATCCGCCCGAGATGATCAGGTCCTTCTTGCGGTCGACCAGGACGAGGCAACCGTCGGCATCGAAGCGGCCGATGTCCCCGGTGCGGATGAAACGCTTGCCGTCGGGCGCGAACCACTCCGCTTCGCGCGTCTTCTCCGCTTGGCCGTGGTAGCCGGTCATCATGCCCGGGGAATGACCCACCACCTCGCCGGCCCGCCCGGCGGGCACCTCGCGGCCGGCGTCGTCGATGAGGCGGATGTCGTGGCCTTCGGCGGGCCAGCCCACGGTGTGCAACTTGTCCCGGTGCAGGTGGGCTTCCAGGATGCAGGTGCCGCCGCCTTCGGTCATGCCGTAGAACTCCACCAGCCCGCCCGGCCAGCGCGCCAGCACATCGGCTTTCAGCGCTGCGGAGAACGGGGCGCTGGTGCAGAACTTGGCCTGGAACGAGCTCAGGTCGTATGCGCCGAAATCGGGCCGCGCCAGGATGCGCTGGTACTGCACCGGCACCAGCATGGTGTGGGTGGCGCGGTGGCGCTGCGCCAGCGCCAGGTAGGTGCCGGCGTCGAACTTGGCCATCAGCACCGTGGTGCCGCCCCAGGCGACGGTGGGGAAGAAGACGACCAACGTGGTGTTGGAATACAGCGGCGTGGCCAGCAGCGTCACGCCCTGCGGGCCGTAGCCGTACTTCCTTCCGCGCAACACGTGCATCCAGCGCATGCCGTGGGGCTGCACGATGCCCTTGGGCGTGCCCGTGGTGCCTGACGAGTAGATGATGTTGAAGGGCGAGTCCGGCGTCACTGCCACCGGCGCCGGCCGGGCGCCGACCGGCGCCAGCCAGTCGTCCAGCGGCCGGCCCGGCGCGCCCGGTTCCAACGCGATGCAGCGCTCCACGGCATCGGCCGGCAACACGGCCGCGGCAGTGGCGTCGACAAACAGCCAGCGCGCCTGCGCGTCATGAAGCATGGCTGCGAAACTGTCGCGCGTGCCGCTGACCGCGAGCGGCGCCACCGCCACGCCGGCGCGCAACGCGCCCAGGAACAGTGCCGCCTGCAGCGGCGTGCTGGCGCCGGCCAGCGCGACCGCTCGGCCCGGCGGCGCGCCGTCACGCTGCAGCGCGGCGGCCACGCGGTCCATCAACGCGTCCAGCGCGGCCCAGGTCAGGACGGCTTCGTTCTGCACGAGGGCCGCCTGCGCCGGGCGCGCGCGGGCGTGTTCGCGCACCCGGTCGGCGAGGTTGCGGAACGCCATGTCCTGCATGCCACGCCTCCAGGAACGACCCTACTTGGCGGCGAGGCCCAGGCGCTCGATCAGCGCCTTGTCCTTGGCAAAGGTCTCGACCGCCCACTTGCGGTAGTCGTCGCCGCTGCGGTACCACACGCTCTGGTTGAGCTGGGTCATCAGCTCCATGTGCTTGGGGTCGTCCATCGCCTTCTTGAAGGCATCGTGCAGCGTCTTCACCACGGCCGGGTCCATGCCCTTCGGGCCGACCAGGCCGTAGGGCGACTGCGACACGACGTTGTAGCCCAGGTCCTTGGCGGTCGGCACGGTGGGCCAGCGCGCGGTGCGTGCTTCGCCGAAGGTGACGAGCAGGCGCATCTGCCCGCCGTCGACGAACTTGTCCCAGCCGGTGGCGTCGCTGGCGGCCATCACGTGGCCCCCCAGCAGGGCCTGCATCTGGTCGGCGTTGCCCTTGAACGGGACGTGGTTGAGCTGCACCTTGGCCGCGTCGGCCAGTTCTTCGATCAGCAGGTGCGGGCTGGTGCCGATGCCGGTGGAGCCGTAGTTGATGGCCCCCGGAGCCTTGCGCGCCGCCTCGATGTAGTCGTTGAAGGTCTTGTATGGCGAGTCGGCGCGCACGACGAAGCCGAAGGTGTAGCCGGACACGCCGATGATGAAAGTGAAGTCGTTGATCGGGTCCCAGGCCACCTTCTGCATGTGCGGCAGGCGCAGCATGCCCAGCGGGAACTGGGCGATGGTGTAGCCGTCGGGCTTGGCACTCAGCGCCATCTGCCCCGGGCCGAGCGTGCCGCCGGCGCCGGGCTGGTTCTCGACGACGACGTTCTGGCCGAGGTATCTTGCCGGCGATCTCGGCCAGCGCGCGGTGGTGGCGGTCGGTGCTGCCGCCGGCCGGCCAGGGCACGATCAGCGTGATCGGTTTGCTCGGGTAGGCCTGGGCCTGGGCCGGGCTCAGTGGGGCCAGCAACGCGCTGGCAGCCAGGGTCAGCAGGGCGCGCCGGCGCCAGGGCAGAGTGCACTTGGGTTGAGGATTCATGGCGAGGTCTCCTGGTGACCGATGTTGCGGGCTGGCGGTGAAAGGCGGTTGAGGGCGATGCCGAGCGGTGCTCCGCGGTGCCGAGCGGCGCCGCATTCTGGCGCCACCGGGGAGCCGGCAGGATGCGGGTTTTGCCTGCAGTGCAGCCGCCCGGGCACGCCGGACGGCCGGGGCGCGCAGCCCTACACCGCACTGCGCCCGTAGAGGCGCACCAGTTCGGCCAGTCGCCCCGCATGCCACGGGTGCACCTGGCTCCACTGGAAGCGCCAGGTCCACCAGCCCTCGCTCTGGCCGGGATGGTTCATGCGGCATTCGGTGGGCAGGGCCAGCACGTCCTGCATCGGGTGCACTGCCGTGTCGGCGACGCTGGCCATGGCCGCGCGGATCATCGTCCACGCCATGTCGTGGCCGTCGGTGGCGAGATAGCCGCGCGCGAAGTGGCGCTCGTGGTCGGTGGCCGTGGCCCACCAGCCGGCCACGGTGTCGTTGTCGTGGGTGCCGGTGTAGACCACGGTGTCGGGCTCGTGGTTGTGCGGCAGGAAGCGGTCGGTGGCATCGCCGGCAAAGGCGAACTGCAGGATGCGCATGCCGGGAAAGCCGAACTTCTTGCGCAGCGCCTCGACGTCGGGCGTGATCACGCCCAGGTCCTCGGCGATGATGGGCACCGGCCCCAGCGCCTTGGCGATGGCCTTGAACAGCGGCTCGCCCGGGCCCCGGCACCCAGCGGCCCTTGACGGCCGTGGGCTCGCTGGCCGGGATTTCCCAGTAGCCGGCAAAGCCGCGGAAGTGGTCGATGCGCACGATGTCCACCAGCTCGAAGGTGCGGCGCACGCGCTCCACCCACCAGGCGTAGCCGTCCTTGGCGTGCTCGCTCCAGCGGTACAGCGGGTTGCCCCAGCGCTGGCCGGTGGCGCTGAAGAAGTCCGGCGGCACGCCGGCCACCACGGTGGGCCGGCCGTCGGGCGCCAGCTCGAACAGCTTCTGGTGCGCCCACACGTCGGCGCTCTGGTGGGCGATGAAGATCGGCGCGTCGCCGACGATCTCGCACGCCCCGGTCGTTGGCGTACGCCTTGAGCGCCAGCCACTGACGGAAGAAGGCCCACTGGCAGAACTGCCAGAAGTGGATGCGGTCGGCATGCTCGGCACGCGCCACGGCCAGCGCCGCCGGCTGTCGCGCGGCCAGCGCGGGAGACCAGTCGCACCAGTCGCGCCAGTCATTGGCTTCGCACAGGGCCATGAACAGCGCGTAGTCGTCCAGCCACGAACCGTTGTGTGGCGACGAACGCTGCAAAGGCCTGGCGCTGTTCGGCGTCGCGACGGCGGCCAAGCGGGCGGCGGCACGCGCCAGCCGCTCCATGCGGAACGGCACCATGGCAGCGAAGTTCACCCGCTGCGCGTCGAGCCCCGGCGCCGGGGCCAGGTCGACCGCGTCCAGCCAACCCTGATGCATGCAGCTCAGCCAGGTCGATCAGCAGCACGTTGCCGGCAAAGGCCGACGTGCTCATGTAAGGCGAATTGCCCGGGCCGATGCCGCCCAGCGGCAGGATCTGCCACAGCCGCTGGCCGCCGGCCGACGAGCCAATCGACAAAGTGCCGTCGCGTCGGACCCGAAGTCGCCCGAGCCGTGCGGGCCGGGCAGGGAGGTCGGGTGCAGCAGCACGCCGCTGGCGCGGGGGAATCTCATGGCGCGGTTCCTGGGGTGTTGACGGGTGCGCCGGCGTCGCGCAGCAGCACGAGGCTGCGAGCCGGCAAGGTGTAGGGCTCGGCTGCGTCGTCGCCCGGCCCGACGCCAAGTGCTGCGGCCGTCGGGCTGGGTGGTGTCGAGTTCGGCCACCCAGTTGCCCGGCGGCAGTGTGAAGCCGGCGTCGATGTCGCGCGCATTCACCATGAGCAGCAGCGGTGCGTCGCCGCGGCCCGGCAGCCCCATCCAGGCACCCAGGATGCGCGACATGCGGTTGTTCCAGTGCTCGGGCGTCATCTCCTCGCCGGTGCGTCGCAGCCACGCCAGGTCGACATGGCCGTGCCTGTCGGGCAGGCCGGTGTACCAGCGCAGCGCCATCGGCAGCAAGCGCCGGCGCAGGGCCAGCACATGCGCGGTGAAGTCGATCAGGACTGGTCGGCGCTGCGCCCAGTCGATCCAGGTGATGGCGTTGTCCTGGCAGTAGGGATTGTTGTTGCCGCCCTGGCTGTGGCCGAGTTCGTCGCCGGCGGCCAGCATCGGCGTGCCTTGCGCCAGCAGGACGGTGGCCAGCAGGGCACGCTTCAGGCGCGCGCGGCGGGCGTTGACTTCAGGGTCTTCGGTGGGCCCCTCCCAGCCGCAGTTCCAGCTCAGGTTGTGGCCATGCCCGTCGCGGTTGTCTTCGCCGTTGGCCTCGTTGTGACGCATGGTCGTAGCTCACCAGGTCGGTGAGCGTGAAGCCGTCGTGCGAGACGACGTAGTTGACCGATTCGGCCGGCGAGCGCCGGCGCGGCTGGTACAGGTCCGACGAGCCCGCCAGCCTCAGCGCGAATTCGCCGCGCGTGCAGTCGCCGCCGAGCCAGAAGCGCGCACGGTGTCGCGGAAGCGATCGTTCCACTCCAGCCAGCCGCGCGGGAACTGGCCCACCTGCCAGCCGCCCGGGCCGATGTCCCACGGCTCGGCGATCAGCTTCACGCGCTGCAGCGGCCGGATCCTGCTGCACGGCCTTGAAGAAGGGGCCGTCGCGGTTCGAAGCCGCGTCGCCGCGGCCGAGCACGGGTGCCAGGTCGAAACGGAAGCCGTCGACGTGCATCTCCTGCACCCAGTAGCGCAGGCTGTCCATCACCATCTGCAGCACGCGCGGGTGGCGGATGTCGAGGTGTTGCCGCAGCCGCTCCAGTTTTCATAGCGGTCGCGCTGGCCGTGCGGCAACCGGTACCAGCAGGCGTTGTCGAAGCCGCGCCAGCTGATCGTGGGGCCGCGTTCGTCGCCTTCCGGCGTGTGGTTGTAGACCACGTCCAGCAGCACCTCGATGCCGGCCGCGTGCAGGCGGCGCACCATGGTCCGGAATTCGTCGCGCGGCGACCGCGGTGGCGGCGTAACGCGGGTCAGGGCAAAAAAAGCCCAGCGTGTTGTAGCCCCAGTAGTTGACCAGGCCCATCTCCACCAGGCGTGCTTCGTCCAGCACCTGCTGCACCGGCAGCAGGCTCACCGCGGTGATGCCCAGGCGCTGCAGGTGCGCGATGGCGGCATCCGAGCGACAGTCCGGCGTAGGTGCCCTGCAGCGCCTCGGGCACGCCGGGGAGCCGCTTGCTGAAGCCGCGCACGTGCAGTTCGTAGATCACGGTGTCGGCCAGCGCCGTGGCGGGCGGCCGGTCGCCCTGCCAGTCGAAGGTGTCGTGCACGACACGCGCCTTCAGCGCCTGGTGGCCGTTGTCGCGCGTGTCCATGTGATGGGGGTGTTCGCGGTCGGCGCCGAAATGCGGGCCGTGCCAGTCGAAGCGGCCGACGATCTCGCGCGCCCAAGGATCGAGCAGCAGCTTGTGCGGATTGAAGCGGTGTCCGCGATCCGGCCGCCAGGGGCCGTGGGCGCGGAAGCCGTACACGAGCCCCGGCGCCGCGAAGGGCAGCCGACCGTGCCAGACGTCGCCGCTGCGTGCCGGCAGCGTCGTCCGTGCCAGCTCGACGTGGCCGTCGGCGTCGAACAGGCACAGATCGATCTGCGTGGCGTGCTCCGAGAATGCAGCGAAGTTGACGCCGGCGCCGTCGAAGGATGCACCCATCGGCCAGGGCCGGCCGGGCTCCAGCGTCACCGCGTCGGCCACGGCGGCCGCGGCGCCGCTGCTCAGCCGATCCATTCCAGGAATACCGTGGCCAACGGCGGCAGCGTGAGCGCGATGGATTGGGCCCGGCCGTGGCTGGCCACCCCCTCGCTGGATGCCGCGCCCAGCGGCGTGCCGACGTTGCTGCCGCCGTAGAAAGCGGAGTCGGTGTTCAAGCGCTCCTGCCACTGCCCGGCCGCAGGCACGCCGAGGCGAAGGCCGTGGTGCACCACCGGCGCGAAGTTGCACACCACCAGCATCAGTTGCCCGTCGCGGCCCTTGCGCACGAAGCTCAGCAGGCTGCGCCGTGCGTCGTCATGGTCGATCCACTCGAAGCCGGCGGCGCTGAAGTCCTGGCTGAAGAGCGCCGGGCTGGTGCGATAGAGCCGGTTCAGGTCGCGCACGAGGCGCTGCATGCCGGCATGGCTGGCGTCGCCGAGCAGATGCCAGTCCAGGCTGGTGTCGTGGTTCCACTCGCGGTCCTGCGCGAACTCGCAACCCATGAACATCAGCTTCTTGCCCGGGTGGCCGAACATGAAGCCGTAGTAGGCGCGCAGGTTGGCGAACTGCTGCCAGCGGTCGCCCGGCATCTTGCCCAGCAGCGAGCCCTTGCCGTGCACGACCTCGTCGTGCGAGATCGGCAGCACGAAGTTCTCGTTGAAGGCGTAGATCAGGCCGAAGGTCAGTCTCGCCGTGGTGGTAGGGGCGGTGGATGGGGTCGCGCGAGATGTACTTCAGCGTGTCGTGCATCCAGCCCATGTTCCACTTGTAGTGGAAGCCCAGGCCCCCGGCATAGGTGGGGCGGGACACCGCCGGGAAGGCGGTGGACTCCTCGGCCAGCGTCACCGCCTGCGGGCGCTCGACGCCGATGACTTCGTTGGTGCGCTTGAGGAAAGCGATGGCTTCCAGGTTCTCGCGACCGCCGTGCACGTTGGGAATCCACTCGCCGGCCTTGCGGCTGTAGTCGCGGTAGAGCATGGAGGCGACCGCGTCGACGCGCAGGCCGTCGACGTCGAACCGCTCCAGCCAGTACAGCGCGCTGCCGACGAGGAAGTTGCGCACCTCGGTCCGGCCGAAGTTGTAGATGAGGGTGTTCCAGTCGTTGTGGAAGCCCTCGCGGGGGTCGGCGTATTCGTAGAGGTGCGTGCCGTCGAAGAGCGCCAAGCCGTGGGCGTCGGTGGGAAAGTGGGCCGGCACCCAGTCCAGGAGCACGCCGATGCCGGCGGCGTGGGCGCGGTCGACGAAGCGGCGAAAGCCCGCGGCATCGCCGAAGCGTGAGGTCGGTGCGTACTGGCCCAGCGTCTGGTAGCCCCAGGAACCGTCGAAGGGGTGCTCGCTCACCGGCAGCAACTCCAGGTGAGTGAAGCCCATGTCCGCCGCATAGGCCACGAGTTCGTCGGCGAGTTCGTCCCAGTTCAGCCAGCGGTTCCCTTGCTCGGGCCTGCGGCGCCAGCTCGCCAGGTGCACTTCGTAGATGCTCATCGGCGCATCCAATGCATTTGCCGCCTGGCGCGCGCTGGAGGGTGGGGCGACCGGGGGCATGACGGCGACGACACTGGCAGTGGCAGGACGCAACTCGGCCTGGCGCGCAAAGGGATCGGCCTTCTGCGGCAGCAGGCGGCCGTCGCGGTCGAGCAACTCGAACTTGTAGCGCGCACCGGCGTGCACGCCCGGCAGGAACAGTTCCCAGACCCCGCACTCGCGGCGCAAGCGCATGGGGTGGCGGCGGCCGTCCCAGGTGTTGAAATCGCCCACCACGCTCACGCGCGACGCGTTGGGCGCCCAGACCGCAAAGCTGGTACCGGCCACGCCATCCATCTCGCGGGGCGTCGCGCCCAGCATTTCGTAGGGCCGCAGGTGCGAACCTTCGGCCAGCAACCAGGCGTCCATCTCGCCGAGCACGGCGCCGAAGCGGTAGGGGTCGTCCAGCAGCGCATCCCCGCCGGCTTGCCACGTGACCTGCAGACGGTAGACGCCGTCGGCCGGCAGCGGGCCCTCGAACAGCCCATCGGCGTGGCGCCGCTTCAGCGCCGCCCGGGCATTGCCGACAACGGCCGACACGGCGGCGGCGCCGGGGAGCAAGGCGCACACCCAGGTGCGCCCGTCGGCTTGCCGATGCGGGCCGAGTACCGCGAAGGGGTCACCGTGTCGGCCCTGGCACAGGCGCTGGATATCGTCGTCGTTGAGCATGCGGTGCGGTCAGGGCCGGGGCAGGGCCGCTAGACCTTGGCCGCCAGCCCCAGACATCGGTGGCGTATTTGCGGATGGTACGGTCAGACGAGAAGAAGCCCATCGCGGCCACGTTGGCGATGGCCTTGCGCGCCCAGGCCTCGCGGTCGCGATACAAGGCATCGACGCGGGATTGCGCCGCCAGATAGGCGTCGAAATCGGCCAGCAGCATGTAGTGGTCGCCACCCCACAGCAACCCATCCACCAGCGCACGGTAGCGGCCGGGCTCATCGGCCGAGAACTGCCCCCCGGCCACGGCGTCGAGCACCGCCCTCAGGCGCGCATCGTCCTCGTAGAGGCGCAGCGGCTGGTAGCCGGCGGCACGGCTGGCCGCCACCTCGGACGCCGAGAGCCCGAAGATGAAGATGTTGTCATCGCCCACCTGCTGGCGGATCTCGATATTGGCGCCGTCGTCGGTGCCGATCGTCAACGCACCGTTGAGCGCCAGTTTCATGTTGCCGGTGCCTGAAGCCTCGGTGCCGGCGGTGGAGATCTGCTCGGACAGGTCGGCGCCGGGCATGATGACCTCGGCCACCGAGACACCGTAGTTGGGCACGAAGACCAGCTTGAGCCGACCACCGATGCGCGGGTCGTGGTTGACGACGTGGCCCACGTCGTGGATGAGGCGGATCACGTCCTTGGCCGTGACATAGCTGGACGCCGCCTTGCCGGCAAAGATCACCGTGCGCGGCACCCAGCCCTGGCCGTCGGGGCCGGCGGGGTCGGCCAGCATCGCCTGGTAGCGCGCCACCACCTGCAGCACATTGAGCAACTGGCGCTTGTATTCGTGGATGCGCTTGACCTGCACGTCGAACAGGCTGGCCGGATCCACCACCACGCCCGGTGGTGGCCAGGATGTGCGCGGCCAGGCGCGCCTTGTTGCCGTGCTTGACCGCCAGGAAGGCGTTGCGGAAATCGGCCCGGTCGGCATGCTTGCCCAGGCGGGCGAGCTGGTCCAGATCCAGTCGCCAGCCGCTGCCGATGGTGGCGTCGATCAGCGAAGCCAGGCCCGGGTTGGCCTGCGCGAGCCATCGGCGCGGGGTCACGCCGTTGGTCATGTTGGTGAATCGATCGGGCCACAGGCTCGGCAAAGTCGGCGAAGATCGTGGTCACCAGCAGGTCGAATGCAGCGCCGATACACCGTTGACCTTGTGGCTGCCGACGATGGACAGATGGGCCATGCGCACGCGCCGCTCGCCCGACTCATCGATCAGCGACAGCCGGCGCAGGAAGTCGTGATCGCCCGGCCGGTGCGCCGCGGCCTCGTCGAGGAACTCCTGGTTGATGCGCAGGATGATCTGCAGGTGCCGCGGCAGCACGCTTTGCATCAGCGCCACGGGCCAGGTCTCCAGCGCCTCGGGCATCAGCGTGTGGTTGGTGTAGCTGAAGACTTTCTTCGTCACCGCCCAGGCGGCGGGCCAGCCGAAGCCGTTCTCGTCCACCAGCAGGCGCATCAGCTCGGCCACGCCGATGGCCGGGTGGGTGTCGTTGAGATGGATGGCCACCTTGTCGGGCAGGTTGGTCAGCGTGCCGTGTTCGGCCCGGTGGCGCACCAGGATGTCCTGGATGGAGGCGCTGGTGAAGAAGTATTCCTGGCGCAGCCGCAGTTCTCGGCCGGCATCGGTGCTGTCATTGGGGTACAACACCCAGGAGATGTTTTCGAACTCGTTCTTGAACTCGGCGGCGCGCGCGTAGTCGCCGGTATTGAAGGCATGCAGGTCGATCTGCGACGGCGCCGCCGCCTTCCACAGCCGCAGGGTACTGACGCGTTCCGTGCCGTGGCCGGGGATCACCATGTCGTAGGCCTTGGCGTTGACCTCGCCGGCATGGCGCCAGACCGGCACGGTGCTGTGCTCCACGGGCTGCTCGACCCAGCCACCGAAGCGCACTGCGTAGTGCACGCCCGGGCCGCGGGAATTCCCACGGCGTGCCGTCCTCCAGCCAGGGGTCGGGGTGCTCGACCTGGCGCCCGCCCTGGATCGTCTGCTTGAACATGCCGAATTCGTAGCGGATGCCGTAGCCGAAGGACGGCAGTTCCAGCGTCGCCATCGAATCCAGGAAACACGCCGCCAGCCGGCCCAGGCCGCCATTGCCCAGTGCCGCATCGGCCTCGGTGGCCGCCAGATCCTCCAGCGTGCAGGCGTGTTCGCGCGCCGCGGCGCCCATCTCGCCCTTGATGTCCAGCGCCGCCAGCGCGTTCGACAGCGTGCGGCCGATCAGGAATTCCATCGACAGGTAGTAGACGCGGCGTGCCTTGGCGTCATGGTCGGCGCTGTCGCCGGCCACCCAGCGCCGGGACAACTGCTCGCGCGCGACCTGGGCCACGGCGTGCATGATGTCGGTGTGGGTGGCGGTTGCCGGCGCGGCGCCGACGGTGGCCAGCAGATGGTGATCCACTGCGGCCGCGGTGGTGTCACGCGGCGGGCGGCGGTCTGGACGACGAAGTTCATGTCAGCATCATCCCTGAGTGGTGTTTCCCGGCTGCGGCGGGGCGCCAGATGTTTAATTGAATCATAGGTCTATGGACGTTACTTCATGTTGAATATGAAGTCTTTCGCCACCTCGACAGGATGCGTGTTGCACCATCTTGTCACGCATTCATCAGTGTCACTTTATTGCAATCACCGGGACAGGAGAACCAATGAGTTCGATCGATGTAGCCCAGGGCCTGGACCTGCCGCGAGCGCGCCGTGGCGCTGGTGCTCGCCGGCGGGCGTGGCAGCCGACTGAGGAATCTGACCGACAGCCGCGCCAAGCCGGCGGTCTATTTCGGCGGCAAGTTCCGCATCGTCGACTTCGCCTTGTCCAACTGCATGAACTCGGGCATCCGCCGCATCGGGGTCATCACGCAGTACAAGAGCCACAGCCTCCTGCGCCACCTGCAGCGCGGCTGGGCCTTCCTGAAGAGCGAGATGAACGAGTTCGTCGACCTGCTGCCGGCGCAGCAGCGGGTCGACGAGGAAAGCTGGTACCGCGGCACCGCCGACGCCGTGTACCAGAACCAGGACATCCTGGCAGCCTACCGCGCCGACTACGTCGTCGTGCTGGCCGGCGACCACATCTACAAGCAGAACTACGCCGTGATGCTGGCCGACCACGTGGCGCATGGGCCGCGAGTGCACGGTCGGCTGCATCGAGGTCGACCAGAAGGAAGCCACCGCCTTCGGCGTGATGGCGATCGACGAGAACCGTCTGATTCTGGACTTCGTCGAGAAGCCGGCCGACCCGCCGTCGCATTCCCGGCAAGCCAGGTCGTTCGCTGGCCAGCATGGGGATCTACATCTTCAACGCCCGCTACCTCTACCGCGAACTCGAGCGCGACATGGCCGACCCGCACTCGAGTCACGACTTCGGCAAGGACATCATCCCCAAGCTCGTGAAGGCGGGCGCCGCGGTGGCGCACCCCTTCGAGCTCAGTTGCGTCGGCGGCCGCGTCGGCGAGGCCCCGTACTGGCGCGACGTCGGCACGATCGATGCCTACTGGGACGCCAATATCGACCTCACCGCCACCGATCCCTTGCTCAACCTGTACGACACCAACTGGCCGATCTGGACCTACCAGCCGCAGTTGCCGCCGGCCAAATTCGTGCACAACCAGGAGGACCGCCGCGGCATGGCCATCGAATCGATGGTCTCCGGCGGCTGCATCATCTCGGGCGCGGTCTTCCGCTCGGTCCTGTTTTCCAGCGTGCGGGTGCACTCCCACTCGTCGGTCAACTGGTCGGTGCTGCTGCCCAGCGTTCAGGTCGGTCGCCGAGCGCGGCTGACCCGCGTCATCGCCGACCGCGACTGCGTGATCCCCGACGGCATGGTCATCGGCGAAGACGCGGCCGCCGACGCCGCGCGCTTCTTCCGCACCGATTCGGGCATCACGCTGGTCACGCGCGAGATGTTGCGCCGGCTTTGAAGGACGCAGCGGCATGAGAGTCCTGCACGTGGCGGCCGAGGTCTTTCCGCTGGTCAAGACCGGGGGCTTGGCCGATGTCGTGGCCGCGCTGCCGGTGGCCCTGGCGGGGCAGGGCGCCGACGTGCGCCTGCTGCTGCCCGGCCTGCCGGCGGTGCTGGCGAGCGTGCAGGGCGCACGCACCGTCATCGACATCGGTGCCTGCTTCGGCGCGCTGCGCGTGCGGCTGTTGCTGGCGCGCATGCCGGGCAGCCAGCTGCCCGTGTACGTGGTCGACGCGCCCTATCTCTACCGGCGGGGCGGCAGCCCCTACCAGGACAGCCAGGGTGAGGAGTGGCCCGACAACCTGCAGCGCTTCGCCCTGCTGGGCTGGGTGGCCGCCCACCTCGCGGCCGACGACGCCGACGTGGAGTGGACGCCCGACATCGTGCACGCCCACGACTGGCATGCGGCGATGGCCTGTGCCTACATAGCCGAGCATCCGGCCGACGTTGGCCGGGACGGTGTTCACCGTGCACAACCTGGCTTTCCAGGGGCTGTTTCCCATGCACGAGTGGCCCATGCTCGGGCTGGCCTCACGCCTGATGTCGCCGGCCGGGCTCGAGTTCCACGGCCAGCTCAGCTTCATGAAAGCCGGGCTGAAGTTTGCCGACCACGTCACCACCGTGAGCCCGAACTACGCCCACGAGATCTCGACGCACGAGTTCGGCTGCGGCCTGGACGGCGTCATCTGCAGCCGCGGCGCCAGCGTCACCGGCATTCTGAACGGCATCGACGACACAGTCTGGAATCCGGCCACCGACCCGGCCATCGCCGAGCGCTACGACGCGAGGCGCCTGGCGGCAAGCGCAGTTGCCGACTGGCGCTGCAGCGCGAATTGGGGCTGAACGAAGACGACGGCGCGCTGCTGGTCACCGTGGTCAGCCGGCTCACGGCGCAGAAAGGGCTCGACCTCGTGCTGGCCGCGCTGCCCGAACTGCTGCGCGCAGGCGTGCAGTTCGCGGTTCAGGGCACGGGCGAGCCGGCGCTGGAGGCGGCCTTCCGGATGGCCATGGTCGCGCACCCCGGCCGCGTGCATGTGCACGTGGGGTACGACGAAGCCCGGGCGCACCGCCTGGTGGCTGGTGCCGACGCCATCGCCGTGCCGTCGCGCTTCGAGCCCTGCGGGCTGACCCAGCTCTACGGCCTGCGCTACGGCACGCTGCCGATCGTGCGGCGCGTGGGCGGGCTGGCCGACACCGTCACCGATGCGACGCCGCAGGCCGTGGCCGACGGCCGCGCCACCGGATTCACCTTCGATGCCGCCACACCCGCCGCTTTCGAGCGGGCCGTCAGGCGGGCCGCCGATGCGCGGCTCGACGCCGAGGGCTGGCGGGGACTGATGGCAAGCGCCATGTCGCAGCCGTTGTCGTGGGACGGCCCGGCGCGGGCCTACATGGACTTGTACGAGAGCGTGCGGGCGGGGCACGCCGGCCGCGTCGGAGGGGCCTGAGTCAACAGCGGATGCACCCAGTCTCATAAGATCGATGGATCAGACGGACTGATTCCACATGATCGAGCTTCGTGGCATAGAGACCTTCTACTGGGTCGCCACCCTGGGCGGCTTCCGGGCCGCCGCCGCCAAGCTGCACACCAGCCAGCCGGCGGTATCGCAGCGCATCGCGCAACTGGAGTCGGGCCTGGGCACGCGCCTGTTGGACCGCGACACGCGCGGCGTTCGACTCACCGTCAAGGGCCAGGCCTTGCTGGCCCACGCCGAGCGCATGCTGCAGATGAAGCATGACATGCTGATGGTGGCCCGGGCGCAGCGAGCCTTCAGCGGCCGGATGTGCATCGGCGTGGTCGAGACCATCGTGCAGACCTGGCTGCCGGCGCTGCTCGAGCGGGTGCACCTGTCCTTTCCGGACCTCGTGCTCGAGCTGGAGGTGGAGACGACCACCTTGCTTCGCGCCCACCTGCTTGCGCGACAGGTCGATCTGGCCTTCCTGATGGGTCCCGTCACCGAGCCGGCCATGGAGAATCTGCCGCTCTGCCGCTACCCCCTGGCCTGGGTCGCCAGCCCACGCCTCGATCTGGGCGAAGAGCCCTTGTCGCTCCAGCGCCTGGCCCAATGGCCGATCATCACCTACCCGTCCAGCAGCAAGCCGTATCAGGCGGTGCGCTCGATGCTCCTGGAGCACGGGGTGCGCGAGCCGCGAATGTATGGCTCGGCCTCGCTGAGCATGGCGGTACGCATGACGCTCGACGGCATCGGCACCAGTGTCATCGCGCCGGTCTTCCTGCACCGGGAACTTGCCGAGGGTCGGCTGCGCCTGCTCAACGTCAGCGCGCCCACGCTGCCCGACCTGGACTTCACCGCAACCTGGCGCCATGGCACCGACAGCCATCTTGCCGCCACGATTGCGCGCCTCGCAGTGCAGATCGCGGCCGGCGAGGCCGTCGGCGAACCGAGCGGCGATGACGACCGTGATTCGTTTGGCTTATAAGCTCCAATCCGAACATACGATTAGCCAGCCCGCTTCGCTTGCGCTTCAATGCGGCCAGACACTGCAGACCAGGAGCCCGCATGCCCAACGCCCTCGACGCCACCGAAAGCCGCCAGGCTCGGCTGCGAGCTCGCTCGGGAGAACTGACCACACCGACCGCCGGGCTCGCCCCCGGCCATGTCCAGGCGAACCTCGCGATCCTGCCGAAGTCCCTGGCGAGCGACTTCCTGCTCTTCTGTCAACGCAATCCTCGCTCATGCCCGCTGCTCGGCGTGTCCGATCCGGGCGACCCGCATCTGCCCTCCCTGGGCGCCGATCTCGACATTCGCACCGACGTGCCGCTGTATCGGATCTGGCGCGATGGCCAGTTGGTGGAGGAATGCGCCGACCTGCATTCGGTGTGGCGCGATGACCTGGTCAGTTTCGCGATCGGGTGCTCGTTCTCGTTCGACGAGTCGCTGGTGGCCAGCGGCATCGATGTCCGCCACATGTCTTGCGGCTGCAATGTGCCGATGTACCGCACCCATATCCCGACGGCGGCGGCGGGGCCCTTTTCCGGCCCGATGGTCGTGTCGATGCGACCGATGAAGGCGGCAGACGCCATCCGTGCGGTGCAGATCACTTCGCGTTTCCCGGCGTTGCACGGTGCACCGGTGCACCTGGGCGATCCCGCCGAGATCGGCATCGCTGACCTGCAGCGCCCTGACTACGGCGACGCGGTCGAGGTCCGGGCCGGCGAACTGCCGGTATTCTGGGCCTGCGGGGTGACGCCGCAATCGGCCATCGCTGCGGCCCGCATCGCGTTCTGCATCACTCATGCACCCGGTCACATGCTGGTGACCGACCTGAAGACGCAAAGCCTCGCGGCGTTCTAGCGCAATGATGAAGCGCTGCCCGAACGCCGCGTTGCCGCCGCTCGAGTTCCGTTCGATGGTCGGCAAGGGCCGACCATCTTCATCCATGGTCGCCGGGGAAACGTGGGTCCCGGGGTGCCAACTTCTCAGGTCCCGCGCACACCCTCTGGAGAATTTCTCATGAAAGTCCTGACTGCCGTACTCGTTGGCACCCTGTTGGCTGGTTCCGCTCTCGCGCAGGACCTTCCGAGGACCCAGCTTCGCATCACCGGCGGCTTGTCCAACCTGAGCCCGTACAACGACTACGAGAGACCTTTCTGGACGAGAGCGATCCCGGCGCTGTCGAAGGGCCAGGTGACGGCCGAGATCAAGGGCTTCAACGAGATGGGTATCAAGGGGCCCGAGTTGCTGCGACTGATGTCGCAGGGGGTGATCGAATTCGGCACCGCCACCTTGTCGTACTTCGCCGGCGACAACCCGATCAACGAAGCGATCGACCTGGCCGGGCTCGCGCCCGACGTCAAGACCGCCCGCCAGGTGACCGATGCCTTCGCGCCGGTGTATGCCAAGCTGTACGGCAACGACGCCAAGGTGAGACTGCTCGGCATCTCCACCTATCCGGGCCAGGTGCTGTTCTGCAATGCCCCGATCCGTGGCCTGGCCGACATCAAGGGCAAGAAGGTGCGCACCAGCAGCCGCACCCAGGCCGACTTTGTCGAAGCGCTCGGCGGTGCCAGCGTGACCATGAGCTTCGGCGAGGTGGTTCCGGCCCTTCAGAACAAGGTGGTCGACTGCGCGATCACGGGCTCCCTGTCCGGCTACTCGGCCAAGTGGTACGAGGTCTCCACCCACCTCATGGCACTGCCGATCAACTGGAACCAGCAGATCCACGCCGTCAACCAGAACACCTGGGACAAGCTCGACCCCAAGGTGCGCGACTTCCTGCAGACCCAGGTGAAGGCGCTGGTCGACAACATCTGGGACGCCGCGGCCCAGCAGACCCAGGAAGGCTACGACTGCAACACCGGGGCCGCCGCCTGCACGCGGCCGGTCAAGGGCAAGATGGTGCTGGTGCAGCCGTCGGAGGCCGACCGGGCCCAGCTGGCCAAGATCCGCGAAGTCGTCCTCAGCAAGTGGGCCGCACGCTGCTCGGCGCAGTGCGTGAGCGACTTCAACGGCACGGTGGGCAAGCTGCTCAAGGTCACCGCAGTGAAGTGATCCGAAGTCCGGTTCGCTCCTGAGGGCATGCCCCGAGCATGCCCTCGTCCGGCTCTGCCTGAGTCGTCCTGCCCACCGAGCACCCTCATGACCGAGATCTCCCATCGCTCCTTGCTGGCACGCACGTTTGCCCAGGCGCGCCGGCTCTCGCTGATCGGCGTCTGGATCGGCGGTCTGCTGACCCTGGCCAGCGCCCTGCTGATCTCCTACGACGTCATCGTGCGCCGGATCTTCGGCATCACCATGGGTGGTTCGGACGAACTCTCCGGCTATGCCTTCGCCATCAGCACGTCGTGGGCGCTGGCCTACACCGCACTGGAGCGCGCGAACGTCCGCATCGATCTCGTCTACCAGCACATGCCCATTCGCGTGGCCGCGCTGCTCGACGGCATCGCGCTCGTCGCCCTCGGCGTGTTCTCGGTCTATCTGACCTACCACGCGCACGAGGTGGCCCTTCAGTCCTGGCAACAGGGCTCCCGCGCCAACACGCCCCTGGCCACGCCGCTGTGGCTGCCCCAACTGCTGTGGGTGGCGGGACTGGCCTGGTTCTCGATGGTCCTGGCGCTGATGCTGGTTCGCGCGTCGGTGGCCATGGCCAGCGGCGACATGGCAACCCTGAAGGCGGTGTGTGGCGTCAAGTCGGTGCACGAAGAGGCCGACGAAGAGGCGGCCACGGGGATACGCCTGGTGAAGGGGGAGTCCGCATGATCGCCGTCGCCCTGATCTTGCTGCTGGCCCTGATGGCACTCAGCATCCCGGTGGCCGCATCGCTCGGCGTGCTGGGGCTGCTGCTCGATCCGCTCTACTCGATGCTGCCGCTGAGCCGGGCCATGGGTGAAATGGCCTGGGGCACCAGCACCGAGTTCCTGCTGGTGGCCATACCGCTGTTCATCATGCTCGGCGAGATCCTGCTGCGCGCCGGCTTTGCCGAGCGCATGTACGGCGCCATGAGTCTGTGGCTTTCGTGGCTGCCCGGCGGCTTGATGCACGCCAACATCGGCGCATCGACGCTGTTTGCGGCCACATCGGGCTCCAGCGTGGCCACCGCTGCCACCGTGGGCACGGTGGCCATTCCGCAGATCAAGCGCTTCGGCTACCACGAACCCCTGTTCCTGGGCAGCATCGCCGCCGGCGGCACGCTGGGCATCCTGATCCCGCCATCGATCAACCTGGTGATCTACGGCGTGCTGACCAATTCCTCTGTTCCCCAGCTCTACCTGGCGGGCATCATTCCCGGCCTGCTGATGGCCCTGCTGTTCATGGCCGTCATCATCGTCGCCTGCAAGATCAAGCCGCACTGGGGCGGGCAGCGTGTCACGGCCAGTTGGCGCGAGCGCCTGCGCAGCCTGGTGCACCTGCTGCCGCCGGCGGGCATCTTCCTGCTCGTGGTGGGGTCGATCTATGCGGGGGTGGCCACGCCCACCGAGGCGGCGGCGCTCGGCGTGCTCGGCGCACTGGTGCTGGCTGCGCTGTTCGGCCGGCTCAAGATCGCGATGTTGCGCGAGGTGCTGGAGAGTTCGATGCGGGCCACCGCGATGATCATGATCATCGTCGTCGCCGCCGGCTTCCTGAACTTCGTCATGTCGGCCATCGGCCTGACCGGCGCCATCACGGACACCGTCACCGGACTGGGTTGGCCGCCGATGTGGATGCTGCTGGCGGTCGTGGTCTTCTACGTCATCCTCGGCTGCTTCATGGAGACGCTGTCGATGATGATCACGACGATCCCGATCGTCGCGCCGATCATGACGGCGCTCGGCTTCGACCCGATCTGGCTCGGCATCGTCATCATCCTGCTGGTCGAGACCGCACTCATCACGCCCCCGGTCGGCCTCAACCTGTTCGTCGTGCAGAGCCTGCGCAAGTCGGGTTCGATGCAGGCGGTGATCAACGGCAGCATGCCCTTTGTCGTGGCGCTGTTCGTGATGATCGGCTTGCTCGCCGCGGTTCCTGGCCTGGCGCTGTGGCTGCCCTCGGTATTCACCCACTGACCGGCGTCCATCGTCGTCGTGGCGACATCGGACCCTGACGATGCCGCCGCCCACCCCCCTTCGCCTGGAGACTCCATCATGAAACTCGACTTCACCCTCGACGCCGCTGCGGGCAGGCACAGCCTGCAGGTCGACATCCAACAGCTCGTCGTCGCCGGCTGGGCCGGGCGCGACCGCGATGCGATCGAACACCACATCGAGGAGCTGGCCGCGATCGGCGTGCCGCGCCCGAGCGCGGTACCGCTGTACTACCGGGTGGCCGCCAACCAGTTGACCCAGGACGAGAGCGTGCAGGTCGTCGGCGGTGAGTCGTCGGGCGAGGCCGAGGTCTTCGTCTTCACGGTGGCTGGCGAGCTCTATGTCTCCGTCGCGTCCGACCACACGGACCGCAAGCTCGAGTCACACAGCGTGGCGTTGTCGAAGCAGCTCTGCGTCAAGCCCGTGGCGCGGACCGCCTGGCGCTTTGCAGACGTGGCGGACCATTGGGACGAGCTTCAACTGCGCTCGCGCATCGTCGAGGGTGGTGTCGTGGTGCCTTACCAGAACGGCACGCTGGCCAGCCTGCGCACGCCGGGCGACCTGATCCAGGGCTACAGTGCCGGCGGCACGCTCGGCGAAGGTACCGGCATGCTCTGCGGCACGGTCGCGGTCATCGGCGGCATCCGTCCGGCGACCATCTTCGAGATGGAGCTGACGGATCCGCGCAGCGGGCGCAGCATCCGCCATCGCTACACGCAGGCGATCTTGCCCGCCGTGGCCTGATCGGCCTTGCCCCGGATCCAACCGTTTCAGGAGTTGAGCCCATGCTGCCCACCATCGAAGTCCTTGCCGCCGCGCTGGCCGCAGGGCGCACGACGTCCGTCGAGCTGACCACCGCGGCGCTGGCCCGGGCGAGTGACCCCGCCGGCGAGGGCTCGCGGGTCTTCACCCGCATCGACACCGACCGTGCCCTGGCGCACGCGCGGGCCTCCGACGCGCTGCGTGCGGCGGGTCTGCCCCGCTCCCTCATCGACGGGCTGCCGGTGTCCGTGAAGGATCTCTTCGACATCGCGGGCCAGACCACCTGCGCGGGCTCGGTGGTGCTGCGCGACGCCGCCCCGGCGGCTCGCAACGCCACGGTGGTGGATCGGCTGCAGGCCGCCGGCGCGGTCATCGTCGGCCGCACCAACATGACCGAATTTGCCTACTCGGGTCTGGGCATCAATCCCCACTATGGCACGCCCCGCAACCCGTGGGACCGTGCCACGGGCCGCATCCCCGGAGGCTCGTCGTCGGGTGCGGCGGTGTCGGTGACCGACGGCATGGCGGTGGCCGCCGTGGGCACGGACACCGGCGGTTCGGTGCGCATTCCGTCCGCGCTGTGCGGGCTCGCCGGGTTCAAGCCGACGGCTCGCCGGGTGCCGCTGGACGGCGCGCTGCCCTTGTCGACGGCACTCGACTCGATCGGGCCGCTGGCGGCTTCGGTGCGTTGCTGCGCCATCCTGGATGCGGTGCTCGCGGGCGAACCGGTTTCGGTGCCTGCCGCCGGCGATCTCGTGGACGCCCGCCTCGCGATCCCGACCGATGTCGTCCTGAACGACCTCGACGATGCCGTGGCCGCGGCCTTCGAATCGGCGTGCCGGACCCTGACGGCGGCCGGTGCACGCATCCGCCGCATCGCCCTGCCTGAGTTCTCCGAAATGCCGGCCCTCCACGCGCGCGGCACCTTCACCGCCGCCGAAGCCTGGGCCTGGCACCACGCCCACATCGAAGCCCGTGCCTCCGCCTACGATCCGCGGGTGGTCTCCAGGATCATGCTCGGCGCAAAGATGACGGCAGCCGACTTCATCGATCTCATGGCGGCGCGAAAGCGCTGGATCGCCGCCGTGGAGGCGCGCATCCGTGGCTTCGACGCCTTGTTGATGCCGACGGTGCCACAGCTGGCGCCGCGCATCGACACCCTGGTGCAGGACGAAGCGGCCTATTACCGTGCCAACGGCCTGATGCTGCGCAACCCGACGCTGATCAATTTCCTGGATGGCTGCGCACTGTCGCTGCCGTGCCAGGCGCCGGGTGCGGCACCCGTGGGCTTGATGCTGGCCGGTGCCGGCGGATCCGATCACCGGATCCTGGCGCTCGGGCAGGCCGTCGAGGCGGCACTCGGGTCGGGCCCTGCCCAGTGACCGGCAGGGAGGGCGGGGTGGCCTCTCGCAGACAGATTCCGATCGAGCCTCTGACCGAGGAGGGCTTCTCCGAATTCGGCTGGGTCCTCGGCAAGCGGTATCCAGGCGGTCCCGCTGCAACGGCCTTCAGCCACCCGGGCAGCGACTTCTGGCATGCGCACGACTTCGACCCGGGCGAGGGCGGCGAGACCGAGATGCTGTGGGTGAACTACCGCAACGCCAGCCTGCGGCTGCGCGCACTCGAGGCCCACTGGCTGACCGAGCAGGCGATCGTTCCACTCGGCGGCGGCGCGATCGTGCACGTCGTGTGCCCGGGCCGCGAGGATGGCAGCCGATTGCCCGACCTGGCACGGCTGCGCAGTTTCCGCGTCGACTCCGGGATGGGCATCTGCATGCGGCCGGGTTGCTGGCACGCCAGCTTCGTACTCGGCGGCCAGACGACCTGCCTGATGCTGACCCGACGCTCGACCACCCGCGACCTGGTCGCCCACCTGAATGGCCTGTCGATCGCCGTCGAGAGCAGCATCGTTTCGCTGGTCGACCCCAGCGAAGTCGAGCTATTGCCCACCTGAACGCCGATCGAGGACACGGGTCCCGGATCAGAACCCCACCCTGCGATCACGCGGTCCCTCGCTTCCACGCCACCAGGAACACCAGCCCATGAACCCGCCATCCGCTCTGTTCACCCCGCTGCGCATGGGCCCGCTCGAGTTGCCCAACCGGATCATGATCTCGCCCATGTGCCAGTACAGCGCCGAGGACGGCAAACCCGTCGCCTGGCACTTTGCGCACCTCGGCAGCCTGGCGATGTCGGGCGCCGGCCTGCTCTGCCTCGAGGCCACCGCCGTCGCGCCGGAGGGGCGCATCACCCCCGGCTGCCTGGGTTTGTACAGTGACGAGCACCAGGCGGCGTTGCAGCAGGTGGTGACGTCGCTTCGTGCGATCTCGACGATTCCGCTGGCGATCCAGTTGTCGCACGCCGGACGCAAGGCGTCCAGCCGCCGGCCTTGGGAGGGCGGCGCGCTGATCGATCCCGCCGACGGCGGCTGGCTGCCGCTGGCCCCATCGGCCGTGCCGCACAAGCCGTCGGAGGCGCCGCCGTGGGCGATGACCGCCGACGACATCCGCCGGCTGATCGCCGACTTCACGCGAGCGGCGCAGCGGGCGCGGGCCCTGGGTTTCGACGCCATCGAGCTGCACATGGCGCACGGCTACCTGCTGCATCAATTCATGTCGCCGCTGTCGAACCAGCGCACCGACGAATTCGGCGGCTCGCTGGAGAACCGGTTGCGGCTGCCGCTGGCCGTGTTCAGCGCGGTGCGCGAGGCCGCCGGACCCGGCCTCCCGGTGGGGGTGCGGCTGTCGGCCACCGACTGGGCCGACGGCGGCTGGGATCTCGAACAGACGCTCGTCATCGCCCAGCGGCTGTCCGCGCTGGGATGCTCCTTCCTCGACATCTCCTCGGGGGGTGCGTCGCACCAGCAGAAGATCCCTCTCGGGCCGGGCTATCAGGTGCCGTTTGCGGAACAGGTCAAGCGCATGGTCGGCATTCCTGTGGTCACGGTGGGCCTGATCACCGAGCCGCGCCAGGCCGAGGACATCGTCGCGCGGGGTCAGGCCGACGTGGTCGCGATGGCGCGCGGCTTCCTGTTCGACCCGCGCTGGCCGTGGCGCGCCGCCGCCGAACTGGGAGGCACCGTGGTGCCGCCCCGGCAGTTGCTGCGCTGCCTGCCTCAGGGTCACGCCCCTATCTTCGGGGAAGTGCGCATCGGCCAGCGTTGACCTGGTCAAGTCGGCGCTGCCGACCACGGCCCTCGTGGCCGGGGACGAGCAGGCCCGACGGCCGCCCTTTGGAGCGCCGTTCTTCAGGGGATGAAGCGCTGCTGCCGGAAACTGTCGAAGATGCGGATGAACATCTCCTCCGAGTCGACGAATTCCTGGAAGCCGTGCTTCCGCGCCTTGGTGTTGTCGAGCATGATGTCCCAGGTCGGCGCGAACGCATAGTTGGCGAAGGACCAGTTGGCCGCCTCGGCGAAGGGCGTGGGAAGCAGGCCGTGTTCCTGCACGATCTCGTTCCAGAGCTCCGCCTTGTCGGCCATCATCAGCTCGAGGTCGATCTGCTGCACACCACCGGCCTCCATGCCGAAGTAATCGGCGATGCGCGGCCACAGGTACTGCCAGCGGAAGTGGTCGCCGTTCACCATGTTGAAGGCCTCGTTGGCCGCCGCCGGTGTGGTCGCCGCCCAGAGCATGCCCTTGTTCAGCAGTTCGACGTCGCTGGCGCAATGCACGGCACGGTACGCGCCTTCAGGGCCCGGGTAGCGCAGCGGCAGGCCGAGCTTCTTGCACAGCGTGGCGTAGACCGCGATCGGCTTGGGCAGGTTGATGTCGGTGCGGGCGTAGCCGCAGACGATGTGCGGACGCATCAGCGACCAGCTCCAGCGCTTGCCCCGCGCCAGGCGCTTGAGGAAGTCTTCCTGGGTGTAATAGAAGTTCGGCGGGAAGTGGCGCGGGTCGCTCTCCTTGGCCGGCGTCTTGAACGGCCCGAGATGACGGCCGTAGTACTTGGAGCCCTGCAGCAGGCAGACATGCTCGAGCCGCGTGGCCGCCGGCTCGATGGCGGACATGGCGTTGCGGAACAGGTCGGCGTCGCGCGCCGCCTTGTCGACCCACCGCGTGCCGGTGGCGTGACCGGTCCAGAAGATGTGCGTGGTCTGCGTCAGAGCACCCAGCGCCCGGGCGCAGTCGTCGGGGTCGCTCATGTCGCAGGCGACGTGGCGGGCGCCGGTGTCGAAGTCGGGCTCGCGGCGCGAAACGATGGTCACGTCCCAGCCGCCCACGCGGTCGAGCAACTGGGCCATGTTGGCACCGACCATGCCGGTGCCGCCGAGGATGACGGCGATCCTGTCTGTCATGGGGCGACGATCACCGGGCCGTCATGGCCTGCGGCAGGCTCAGCACGATCTGGGGGAAGGCCGTCACCAGCACGGTGGCGACCACCATCAGCAGGAAGAACGGGAGCGAGGCCTTCGCGACGGTGAAGATGTCCTTGCCGGTCAGGCTCTGCACCACGAACAGATTGAAGCCGACCGGCGGCGTGATCTGCGCCATCTCGACCACCAGCACGATGAAGATGCCGAACCACAGCAGGTCGATGCCCGCGGCCTGCACGGCGGGCAGGATGACCGAGGTGGTGAGCAGCACGATCGAGATGCCGTCGAGGAAGCAGCCGAGCACGATGAAGAACACCGTGAGCGCGGCGATCAGCGCCCAGGCCGGCAGCTTTTCGCCGGCGATCCAGTTCGCCAGCGCCGCGGGCAGGCCGGTGAAGCTCATCGCCGAGGTCAGGTAGGCGGCGCCGAGCAGGATGAAGAAGATCATCGTCGAGGTGCGCACCGCGCCGAGCAGGCTGTCGGCCATCGTCTTGCGGTTCAGCATGCCCGACAGGCCCGCGATCAGCAGGGCGCCGACGACACCGATCGCGGCCGCCTCCGTGGCGGTGGCGATGCCGGCGTAGATCGAACCGATGACGCCGAGGATCAGCAGCACGACCGGCAACAGGCGCCAGGTCGCGCGCAGCTTCTCGCCGAAGCGCATCGCGGCGCCCGCAGCGGGAATGCGGCTCCTTGTTGAGCAGCGACCACAGCATCACGTAGCCCGAGAACAGCGCCATCAGCATCAGCCCCGGCAGCACGCCGGCGATGAACAGCCGCGCCACCGAGACCTGCGCCGCGACACCGTAGACGATCATGATGATCGACGGCGGAATCAGCAGCCCGAGCGTGCCCGAGCCGGCCAGCGAACCGATCGAGATGGCTTCCGGGTAGCCGCGCGACTTCAGCTCGGGCAGCGAGATGCGGCCGATGGTGGCCGCTGTGGCCGCCGACGAGCCGCTGACCGCCGCGAAGATGCCGCAGCCGATCACGTTGGCGTGCAGCAGCCGGCCCGGCAGTCGTTCGACCCAGGGAGCGAGGCCGGCGAACATGTCGTCGGACAAGCGCGTGCGGAACAGGATCTCGCCCATCCAGATGAACAACGGCAGCGCCGTCATCGTCCAGCTCGCGCTCGATGCCCAACTGGTGGTGGCGAGGATGGAGCCCCCGGGTGCATCGGCGAAGACCTGCATGCCGACGATGCCGACGGCGATCAGGGCCGGCGCCACCCACACGCCCAGCGCGAGCAGCACGAACAAGGTGCCGACGAGCGCGGCGGCAACCCAGCCGAGTTCCATCACTCGCTCTTCTCCGTGCCGTCGCCGAGCTCGAAGCGCTGGCGCCGCCAGACGCAGACCAAGCGCTCGGCGAAGGCCACGGTCAACAGCACCGAACCCAGCACCATCGGCAGCTGCGGCAACCACAAGGGCACCGGCACGAGGCCTTGCGAGACCTCCTTGAAGCGATAGCTCTCCAGCACGAAGAGGCTGCAGTACCAGGCCAGGTACGCGGCGAGCGCCAAGCCGATGGCGGACGCCAGAAGCTCCATCGCATGGTGCACCGAGGCCGGCACGAAGCGCGCCACCATCGCCACCCGGATGTGCGAACCGCAGTGCAGCGCGTAGGGCAGGCCGAAGAAGCCCGCGGCGGCCATGGCCCAGGCCGCGAACTCGTCGGCGTCGCGAACGGTCGAGCCCAGGTTGCGTGCCACGACCTGCGCCAGGATCAAGACGCAGATCAACACCAGCGATGCCGCCGACAACAGCCCGGAGGCCTTATACAGGCGGTGCAGCCAGGGCATCGCAGGCTCAGCGGCGGGCTTGCTCGATCACGGCCTTGCCGTCGGCGCCGGCCTTCTTGACCCAGTCCTCGGCCATGGTCGCGCCGATCTTCGCCAGCTCGGACTCGATGGCCGGCGGCGTGGCACCGACGGTCATGCCCTTGGAGGCCAGGGTCTGCGTCAGGGTGCTGGTCTGCTTGCGGGCGGTGTCCCAGCCGCGCTTCTCGGCCGCGGCGGCCGCGTCCATCACGGCCTTCTGCAATGCCGGCGACAGGCTGTTGAAGGCGCGTGCATTGACCATGGCCACGTTCTTGGGGATGAAAGCCTGCACGTCGTAGTAGTACTTGACGAAGTCCCAGGCCTGGGAATCCACGCCCGTGGCGGGCGAAGTGATCATGGCCTCGATGAGGCCGGTGCCGAAGGCCTGCGGCACGTCACCCGAGTTCACCGTCGTCGGCGACGCGCCCATCAACTCCACCAGGCGCGACGTCGCGGCGTTGTAGGCGCGGAACTTCATGCCCTTGAAGTCGGAGATCTGCTTCACCGGCACCTTGGTGTAGATGCCCTGCGGCGGCCACGGCACGCTGTAGAGGAGCTTGATGCCCTGCTTGGCGAGGCGCGCCTCGATGCCGGGGCGGCTGGCCTGCCACAACTTCCAGGCGCTGTCGAAGTCGCGCGCCAGCAGCGGCACCGCATCGACCTCGAACATCGCGTCCTCGTTGCCCAGCACCGAGATCAGCACGTCGCCGGCCTGCACCTGGCCGGTCTGCACGGCACGCTTCAGGTCGGGGCGCTTGAACAGCACCGAGTTCGAGTGGATCTTGATGTCCAGCTCGCCGTTGGTGGCCTTGGCCACGTCGGCGGCGAAGTCGCGCGCCACGCCGGTGATGTAGTTGCCGTCGGGCTGTTCGGCCGACATGTTCCAGCGCTCCGCGGCATGCGCGGTCGACAGGCCCAGGCAGGCTGCGGCCAGGGCGGACAAGAGGTGGCGTCGGTACAGTGTCATGCGGATCTCCTTGAACAATCAGGAAGCCAGGCGCCAGAGCGTCTGGAAGCTGTAGACCTCGCCACTGGGCAGGCCCAGTGACTCGGACAGGGCGTTCGCGTGGCGGTGCGCCGCGTCGGTGCGCGTCGCCTCGACCATCACGAGGGCATCGGAAGGTGCCGGTGTCGCATCGGCGGTGACCGGGGTGGAGAGCGGGGCGTCGGTCTCGAGCAGCGCGGTGTGGATGACGTCGTCCTGCTGTGTGAGTGCGGTCAGCGACTGCTGCAACCGTGCGCGGATGCCGGGCTGCACCAATGTGCTCGCGGGCACCACGAAAACCGCCAGCGCACCGCCTTCACCTGCGCCGGCCTCCACGGTCAGGCGACCCACGCGCCGCTGGGTACCGCGCATGCGCTTGAAATTCTCGAGCGACCACGGCGTCTGGTTCGCGAAGGCCCGGGCATAGGGCTCCGACCTGAAGACGTCGAGACGATCGGTGAAATACAGGGCGAGGTAAGGGCGGGCGCAGGGCGTGACGGCAATGAAGCGGCGTGCACTCTGGAAGCCGGGGATGGCCACGCGTTCCTGCATGTGCTCTCGGTCGTACCAGCGGTTGAATTCCAGCTCGTGATCGGGGTCGATGTCGGTCCAGATGCAGAGCAAGCCCCGCGCCGTGTCATTGCTCATTCTAGGTTCCAAGGAAGAAGCGTCGATGCCACGCAGTCTCGTCGAGCTGGCCGCCCGCGTCCAACCAGTGACCTTCGATCACCACCCGGATCATCGCCAGGAACCTCATGGCCTTGAGGAAGTTCCAGTTCTGCCGTCATCGGGGAACAGCCTGGCCGACGGTCATCTGTTTGCTGCTGACGTTCGACAGAGCGGCCTCCGCGGTGCTGACGTGAAGCCAAGTCAGGATGTTCTGGCGGAAGGGGCGGGATTCGAACCCGCGGGGGGTTTTTAGCCCCCACACGCTTTCCAGGCGTGCGACTTAAACCGCTCATCCACCCTTCCGCAGCAGCTAACGAGTTTAGCCGACCGGCGCCACCGCGTTCTTGCGCAGCCAGTCCATCAGCACGTATTCCAGGGCCCGGGCGTGCGTGCTCTCCAGCACCACGGGCGGCGCACAGCCGGCCTCGTAGGCCTCGCGCCAACGCAGCGCGCACACGCACCAGCGGTCGCCGGGCTTGAGGCCCTTGAAGCGGTGCTCGGGGCGCGGCGTGATGAGATCGTTGCCGCGCTCCATCTGGAAATTCAGGAATTCCACCGTGACCTTGGCGCATATGACATGGCTGCCGCCGTCGTGCTCGTCGGTGTGGCAGCAGCCGTCGCGGGTCCAGCCGGTGAGCGGGTCGTAGGAGCACGCCACCAGCGGGGTGCCCAGCACGTTGAGCGCGGCAGTCACTTCGGACCCGGGGCGCCAGGCGCGCCGCCGCTCTTGAGCAGCGCCATCGCCGTGCCGATGAGCGCCGACACCTCCGTCATGTTGCCCGGCACGATCATCGTGTTGTTCTTCTGCGCCAGCTGCGAATAGGCTTCCACCGCCTTTTCGGCCACCTTCAGCTGCACCGCCTGCGTGCCGCCGGGTTCCTGGATGGCAGCAGCGATCTTGCGGATGGCGTCGGAGGTGGCGTCGGCGACGGCGATGATGGCCGCCGCCTCGCCCGCGGCCTTGTTGATCTCGGCCTGCCTCTCGCCTTCGGAGCGCGCGATGAAGGCCTCGCGCTCGCCGGTGGCGATGTTGATCTGCTCCTGGCGCCGGCCCTCGGAGGCTGCGATGAGCGCTCGCTTCTCGCGCTCGGCGGTGATCTGCGCCTGCATCGCGTGCAGGATCGCCGCCGGCGGCGTGAGGTCCTTGATCTCGTAGCGCAGCACCTTCACGCCCCAGGTCAGCGCCGCCTCGTCGAGCGCATTGACGACGCTGGCGTTGATCATGTCGCGCTCCTCGAAGGTCCTGTCGAGCTCCATCTTGCCGATGACGCTGCGCAAGCGTCGTCTGCGCCAGTTGCGTGATCGCCGTCAGGTAGTTGCTGGAGCCATAGCTGGCGCGCATCGGATCGGTGACCTGGAAATACAGGATGCCGTCGACCTGCAGCTGGGTGTTGTCCTTGGTGATGCAGACCTGGCTGGGCACGTCCAGCGGGACTTCCTTGAGCGAGTGCTTGTAGGCGACGCGCTCGATGAAGGGGATCACGAATTTGAGCCCCGGCGTCAGCGTGCGGTCGTACTTGCCCAGGCGCTCGACCACCAGCGCGCTCTGCTGCGGCACGATCTTGATCGTGCGCATGATGAAGATGACGGCGATGACCGCCAGGATGATCGCGACTTCCATGGTCTACCCCTCAACGTGGCGTGGCCGGTGCCACGCGCAACTGGTTGCCTTGCACGGCGACGATGACATGTTCCCCGGGGGCCGGCGTCCCGGGGCCGGCAAAGCGCACCGTCCACGCCGTGCCGCGGTAGGGCACGCGCGCCGTGCCGTCGTCGCCCCAGGCGTCCACCCGCAGCGTCTGGCCGATGTCCAGCATGACGTCGCGGTTGCTCTCGGCCGGCGCCGAACGCGGCGAGCGCGCGCGCTTCAAGTGCCAGGCGGCCGTGAAGGCCGCACCCAGCAGCGCCGCCGCCGCCACCTGGCCCGTGCCGCCCAGGCCCGCGTGCGCCGCCAATGCGCCCGCCGCGCAGCCCAGCGCCACCATCAGCAGGTAGAAGGTGCCGGTGGCGAGTTCGGCCGCCACCAGGCCGCCGGTGGCCAGCCACCAGAGCATGGGCGCATTCCATTCCACGGCAGGCTCCTGTCGGCGTTTGGTTTCGATCGAGTGTAGCCATCCGCGCCCGGCAGGCCGACAACCCTACACTTGTTGTCCTTGCACTTGCTCCAGGGCTGCCCCCATGCTCCGCTTCCGCTTTCCCATCGTCATCATCGACGAGGACTTCCGCTCCGAGAATACCTCCGGCCTGGGCATCCGCGCGCTGGCCGATGCCATCGTGAAGGAAGGCTTCGAGATCCTCGGCGCCACCAGCTACGGCGACCTGAGCCAGTTCGCGCAGCAGCAGAGCCGCGCCAGCGCCTTCATCCTGAGCATCGACGACGAGGAATTCACCCCCGGCCCCGAACTCGACCCGGCGGTGCTGAGCCTGCGCAAGTTCATCCAGGAGATCCGGCGCAAGAACGCCGACATCCCGATCTACATCTACGGCGAGACGCGCACCAGCCAGCACATCCCGAACGACATCCTGCGCGAACTGCACGGCTTCATCCACATGTTCGAGGACACGCCGGAGTTCGTGGCGCGCCACATCATCCGCGAGTGCAAGAGCTACCTCGACGGCCTGGCGCCGCCGTTCTTCAAGGCGCTGATGGACTACGCGCAGGACGGCTCGTACTCGCTGGCACTGCCCGGGCCACAGCGGCGGCGTCGCGTTCCTGAAGAGCCCGGTGGGCCAGATGTTCCACCAGTTCTTCGGCGAGAACATGCTGCGCGCCGACGTCTGCAACGCGGTGGAGGAACTCGGGCAGCTGCTCGACCACACCGGCCCGGTGGCGGCCAGCGAGCGCAACGCGGCGCGCATCTTCAATGCCGACCACTGCTTCTTCGTCACCAACGGCACCAGCACCAGCAACAAGATGGTCTGGCACCACACCGTGGCGCCGGGCGACGTGGTGGTGGTCGACCGCAACTGCCACAAGAGCATCCTGCACAGCATCATCATGACCGGCGCGGTGCCGGTGTTCCTGACGCCCACGCGCAACCACTACGGCATCATCGGCCCGATTCCGCAGAGCGAGTTCTCGCCCGAGGCCATCCGCCGCAAGATCGCCGCCAACCCGCTGCTGGCCGGCGTCGACCCGGCCACGGTGCGGCCGCGCATCCTGACGCTCACGCAGAGCACCTACGACGGCGTGCTCTACAACACCGAGACCATCAAGCACGCGCTCGACGGCTACATCGACACCCTGCACTTCGACGAAGCCTGGCTGCCGCACGCCGCCTTCCACACCTTCTACGGCAGCTTCCACGCCATGGGCAAGAAGCGGCAGCGACCGAAGGACCAGCTGGTGTTCGCCACGCAGAGCACGCACAAGCTGCTGGCCGGCATCAGCCAGGCCAGCCAGGTGCTGGTGCAGGATGCGCAAGAGCGCAAGCTGGACCGGCACCTCTTCAACGAGGCCTACCTGATGCACACCAGCACCAGCCCGCAGTACGCCATCATCGCCAGCTGCGACGTGGCGGCGGCGATGATGGAAGCCCCGGGCGGCCCGGCGCTGGTGGAAGAGAGCATCCAGGAGTCGCTGGACTTTCGCCGCGCCATGCGCAAGGTGGACCAGGAGTTCGGCGATGAGGACTGGTGGTTCACCGTCTGGGGCCCCGACGAGCTGGCCGCCGAGGGCATCGGCCACAGTCGCGAGTGGGTGCTGGAGGCGGGCGAAACCTGGCACGGCTTCGGCGACCTGGCCGAAGGCTTCAACCTGCTCGACCCCATCAAGTGCACCATCATCACGCCCGGGCTGGGCATGTCGGGGCAGTTTGCCGAGACCGGCATCCCGGCTTCCATCGTCACCAAGTTCCTGGCCGAGCACGGCGTGGTGGTCGAGAAGACGGGCCTGTACTCGTTCTTCATCATGTTCACCATCGGCATCACCAAGGGCCGCTGGAATACGCTGCTGACCGCGCTGCAGCAGTTCAAGGACGACTATGACCGCAACGTGCCGATGTGGCGCATCCTGCCGGAGTTCTGCGCCGCGCATCCGCGCTACGAACGCATGGGGCTGAAGCGACCTGTGCCAGAGCATCCACGAGATGTACGCGCGCAGCGACATCGCGCGCCTGGTGACCGAGATGTACCTGTCCGACCTGCAGCCGGCGATGAAGCCCAGCGACGCCTTCGCGCACATCGCGCACCGCAAGACCGAACGCGTGGCGATCGACGCGCTGGAAGGGCGCATCACCACCGCGCTGCTGACGCCTTACCCGCCGGGCATCCCGCTGCTGATCCCGGGCGAGCGCTTCAACCGCAAGATCGTCGACTACCTGCGCTTCGCGCGCGCGTTCAACGCCGCCTTCCCCGGCTTCGAGACCGACGTGCACGGCCTGGTGGCCGAAGACAACGGCCCCGATGGCCGCCGGCACTACTACGTCGACTGCGTGATCGAGGCCTGACCGGGCGGCGGGCGCCGCCTCCTGATGGGGAAGCTCAGGCGGCGGGCTCGGCGCCAGCGCCGCTCATGGCGTGGCTGAAGCCGCCATCGACGTAGGTGATCTCGGCAGTGACGCCGGAGGCCAGGTCCGACAGCAGGAAGGCCGCGACCTTGCCGACGTCGTCGATGGTGACGTTGCGTCCGAGCGGCGAGCTGCGCGCCACCAGGCCCAGCAGGCGGCTGAAGTCCTTGATGCCCGAGGCCGCCAGCGTTTTGATCGGCCCTGCCGAGATGCCGTTGACGCGGATGCCGCGCGACCCGAGGCTGGCCGCCAGGTAGCGCACGCTGGCTTCCAGCGAAGCCTTGGCCAGGCCCATCGTGTTGTAGTTGGGCACGGCGCGGATCGCGCCCAGGTAGGTCAGCGTCAGCAGCGCGGCGCCGGGGCGCAGCAAGGGCAGCGCCGCCTTGGCCATGGCCGGAAAGCTGTAGGCGGAGATGTCCTGCGCGATGCGGTAGCTCTCGCGCGAGAGGCCTTCGAGGAAATCGCCCGAGATCGCCTCGCGCGGCGCGAATCCGATCGAGTGCACGAAGCCGTCGAACTGCGGCCAGTGCTTGCCAAGTTGCTCGAACAACCCGGTGATCTGGGCATCTTCGGCGACGTCGCACTCGAACACCAGCTTGGAGTCGAACTCCTGCGCGTACTCGGTGATGCGATCGCGGAAGCGTTCCCCCACGTAGGCGAACGCCAGTTCGGCACCCTGGGCGCGGCAGGCGCGGGCGATCCCGTAGGCGATCGAACGGTTGGAAATCACGCCGGTGATGAGCAGGCGTTTGCCGGCCAGAATGCCCATGACGTCTCCGTTGGTCCTGTTTCGGCGGCGATTCTGGCACGCACGGCGCCTGCCGGGTCTTCGATCTTGCCCGGCCAGGACATGCAGGCTATAATCCGCTTTTTACGGGTAAAGCTGCATGGGCGGAGTCTTCCAGCCCATTTTTTTTGCCCGAACGCGTTTCGCGGCCGGACCTCTGGCAGCGGGCGACGTCGGGCCAGGCAGTGTGTGGAAGCGACGGCTGTAGAAAAACGGTGACGGCGGCGACAAGACGGCGCCGGCGAGCGAGGACGAGCAGGGTTTTGAGAGCAAGCGGACATCGGAGCAGGAACCCGGCCACGGGTGGCCGGGTGCAAGGCATCGCCCGTCCGCAGCGCGTCAGCGCTGCGGCAGGCCCCGCGACGCCTTGGCGCGAAACGGTCGCGGCCACGGTGACGGGACTCGGCTACGAACTGGTGGACATCGAGCGTGTGCCGGCCGGGACCTTGCGCGTCTTCATCGACCGCGTGCCGGGCCGGACCTACGCCAGCGGGCCGGGCGAATTCGTCACCGTCGACGACTGCGAGCAGGTGACGCGCCAGCTGCAGTATGCGCTGGAGGTGGACACGGTCGCCTACACGCGGCTCGAAGTGTCTTCGCCGGGGCTGGACCGGCCGCTGCGCCGCGAGGCCGACTTCGAACGCTTCGCGGGGCAGGAAGTCAGTGTGACCTTGAAGCTGCCGTTTCAGGGCCGCAAGGTCTGGAAGGGCATTCTCGGCCGGGCGGCCGAAGGCGGCGGCTGGGTCCTGGAGCTGAGCCAGCGCAAGGCTTCCGGCAAGTCCTCCGGCAAGGCGGTCGGCAAACCTGCCCGCAAGGCGACGAACAAGGCGGCCGTCGAGGACGTGCCGGCGGCACAAGTGCTTGGCTTCACGCTCGACGAAGTGCGTGAGGCGCGGCTGGTGCCGGTGGTGGATTTCAAGGGCCGCAAGTCCGGGGACGGCGGCTTGGTGGATGCAGTTGCGGCCGAGTCGGCCGCGACCGGGGTTGACGGAGGCTAGGGAATCGATGAATCGCGAAATGTTGATGCTGGTGGACGCCATCTCGCGCGAGAAGACGGTGGATCGCGATGTCGTGTTCGAAGCGGTGGAGGCGGCTCTCGCTTCGGCCACCAAGAAGCTGCACGGCGGTGAGGTCGACATCCGCGTGGCGGTAGACCAGGAGACGGGCAACTACGAAACCTTCCGCCGCTGGCTGGTGGTGCCCGACAGCGCCGGGTTGCAGAACCCCGACGCCGAGGAACTGTTGTCCGAGGCGCTGGAACGCATCCCCGACATCGAAGAGGGCGACTACATCGAGGAAGCCATCGATTCGGTGCCGATCGGGCGCATCGGTGCGCAGGCGGCCAAGCAGGTGATCCTGCAGAAGATCCGCGATGCCGAGCGCGAACAGTTGCTCAACGACTTCCTGTCGCGTGGCGAGAAGATCTTCGTCGGCACCGTCAAGCGCCTGGACAAGGGCGACATCATCGTCGAGAGCGGCCGCATCGAAGGCCGGCTCAAGCGCAGCGAGATGATCCCCAAGGAAAACCTGCGCAGCGGCGACCGCGTGCGCGCCGTGCTGCTGGGCATCGACCCCACGCAGCGCGGCCCGCAGATCATGCTGTCGCGCAGTGCGCCGGCCTTCATGATCGAGCTCTTCGCGCAGGAAGTGCCCGAGATCGAGCAGGGCCTGCTGGAGATCAAGAGCTGCGCGCGGGACGCCGGCTCGCGCGCCAAGATCGCCGTCGTCTCTCACGACCGTCGCGTCGACCCCATCGGCACCTGCGTGGGCGTGCGCGGTTCGCGCGTCAACGCCGTCACCAACGAACTCGCCGGCGAGCGCGTGGACATCGTGCTGTGGTCGGACGACCCGGCGCAGTTCGTCATCGGCGCGCTGGCGCCGGCCAACGTGCAGAGCATCGTCGTCGACGAGGAGCGCGCGCGCCATGGACGTGGTGGTGGACGAGGAGAACCTCGCCATCGCCATCGGCCGCGGCGGGCAGAACGTGCGCCTGGCGTCCGAGCTCACCGGCTGGCGCATCAACATCATGACCGCCGAGGAATCGCAGGCCAAGCAGGCCACCGAGAGCGAATCGGTGCGCCAGCTCTTCGTCGACAAGCTCGACGTCGACGCCGAGGTCGCCGACATCCTGATCGCCGAAGGCTTTGCCAGCCTGGAGGAAGTGGCCTACGTGCCGCTGCAGGAGATGCTCGAGATCGAGGGCTTCGACGAGGACACCGTGCAGGAGTTGCGCACCCGTGCCAAGGACGCGCTGCTGACGATGGAAATCAAGAAGGAAGAGCAGGTCGAGGAGGTCTCGCAGGACCTGCGCGACCTCGAACTCGATGGCAAGGGCCTGGCGCCCGAGCTGATCGCCAAGCTCGCCGCGGGTGGCATCCACACCCGCGATGATCTGGCCGACCTGGCCGTCGACGAACTGACCGAACTGAGCGGCATCGAGGACGAGCCGGCACGCGCGCTGATCATGAAGGCGCGCGAGCACTGGTTCACCGCCTGAGCACCCGACCCGACATCGCAAGACACACCCGAGGAAATCCGACCCATGGCCGTGATCACAGTCGCACAGTTCGCCGCGCAGCTCGGCCGTCCGACGACGGCACTGCTCGAGCAGCTGCAGTCGGCCGGCGTGACCAAGCAGTCGCCCGACGACGCGCTGACCGAGCCGGACAAGGAACGCCTGCTCGATTACCTGCGCACCGCACACGGCACCGCCGTCCCCGCAGAGCGCAAGAAGATCACCGTGGTGCGCAAGTCCACCACCGAGATCAAGCAGGCCGATTCCAGCGGCCGTGCGCGCACGATCCAGGTCGAAGTGCGCAAGAAGCGCGTCTTCGTCAAGCGCGACGACGCGCCGGCGGTCGAAGAGCCCGCGGGCCCCAGCGCCGAGGAACTGGACCTGCAGCGCCGCGAGGAAGAAGCGCAGGCGCAGGCCGAGGCCATCCGCCAGCAGGAAGCCGAACTGGCCGAAGCGCGCCGCCTGCGCGAGGAAGCAGGAGCGCGCGGCGCGTGAGGCCGCCGAGGCCGCGCAGGCGGCGGCTGCCGAAGCCGCCGCCAGGGCCGCCGCCGAGGCCGCTGCCGCGGCCGCGGCCGCTGCTGCTGCCGCGCCTGCCGAAGCGCAAGGGCGCCGAGAGCGGCGCCGCAACGCCGGTCCCCGCGGCCCCGGCTGCTGCCGTGGAGGAACCGCCCAAGGCGCCCGAGCCGCACCAAGCCGGTGCTGCGCATCGTCAAGGCCGCCGACAAGGCGGCCGAGGACAATGCGCGCCAGGTCGACCTGGAAAAGCGCCGCAAGGCCGCCGAGACCGAGGCCGCGGCCATCCGCGCCATGATGGCCGGCCCGAAGAAGGTGCTGGTCGCCAAGAAGCCGGAAGAGATCAAGCCCGAGGCGGCCAAGGAAGCCATCAAGGGCACCATCCACAAGCCCAAGGCGGCACCGGGCGCCGCGGCGCCGGGCGGCACCACGGCCAAGGCGGGCGACAAGAAGCAGGTCAAGTCCGAGAAGCTGTCCTCGAGCTGGGCCGACGACGCCGCGAAGAAGCGCGCCGCACTGAAGACACGCGGCGACAGCGGCGCCGGCCGCCCCGGCTGGCGTGCCCCGCGCGGCGGCGCCCGCCGTGGCGAACGCAGCGACGGCGGCCAGAGCTACACGCCGCAGGTCGAGCAGCAGGTGCAGGAAGTGCACGTGCCCGAGACCATCTCGGTGGCCGACCTGGCGCACAAGATGTCGGTCAAGGGCAGCGAGGTCATCAAGCAGCTGATGAAGCTGGGCCAGATGGTCACCATCAACCAGCAGCTCGACCAGGAGACGGCGATGATCGTCGTCGAGGAAATGGGCCACAAGGCGCTGGCCGCCAAGCTGGACGACCCGGAGGCCTTCACCGAGGAAGAAACCGCGGCCGCGCACGATGCGGTGGCACTGACGCGCGCCCCGGTGGTCACCGTCATGGGTCACGTCGACCATGGCAAGACCTCGCTGCTGGACTACATCCGCCGCGCCCGCGTGGCTGCGGGCGAGGCCGGCGGCATCACGCAGCACATCGGCGCCTATCACGTGCAGACGCCGCGCGGCATGATCACCTTTCTCGACACCCCGGGCCACGCCGCCTTCACGGCGATGCGTGCCCGCGGCGCCAAGGCCACGGACATCGTGATCCTGGTGGTGGCCGCCGACGACGGCGTCATGCCGCAGACCAAGGAAGCCATCGCCCACGCCAAGGCCGCCAACGTGCCCATCGTGGTGGCCATGAACAAGATCGACAAGCCCGACGCCAACCTCGAGCGCCTGAAGAGCGAACTGGTCGCCGAAGGCGTGATCCCCGAAGACTTCGGCGGCGACTCGCCCTTCGTGCCGGTGTCGGCCAAGACCGGGCAGGGCATGGACACGCTGCTGGAGCAGGTGCTGCTGCAGGCCGAGGTGCTGGAGCTCAAGGCGCCCGCCGACGCCGCGGCACGGGCCTGGTGATCGAAGCCAAGCTCGACAAGGGTCGCGGCCCGGTGGCCAGCATCCTGGTGCAGAGCGGCACGCTGAAGAAGGGCGACGTGGTGCTGGCCGGCAGCAGCTATGGCCGCGTGCGCGCCATGCTCGACGAAGACGGCAAGTCCATCGATGCCGGCCGGGCCTTCGCTGCCGGTGGAGATCCAGGGCCTGACCGAAGTGCCGCAGGCCGGCGACGAGTTCATGGTGCTGGCCGACGAGCGCCGGGCGCGCGAGATCGCCACCTTCCGCCAGGGCAAGTACCGCGAGGTCACGCTCAACAAGCGCCAGGCCGCCAAGCTCGAGGGCATGTTCGAGAGCATGGGCGAGGGCGCGGCGCAGACGCTGTCGCTCATCGTCAAGGCCGACGTGCAGGGCTCGCAGGAAGCGCTGGCGCAGAGCCTGGTCAAGCTCAGCACGGCCGAGGTCAAGGTGCAGATCGTGCACGCGGCCGTGGGCGGCATCACCGAGAGCGACATCAACCTGGCCATCGCCAGCAAGGCGGTGATCATCGGCTTCAACGTGCGTGCCGACGTCGGTGCGCGCAAGCTGGCCGAAGGCAACGGCGTCGACATCCGCTACTACAACATCATCTACGACGCCGTCGACGAGGTGAAGGCGGCGATGACCGGCATGCTGGCGCCGGAGCAGAAGGAAGAGATCATCGGCACGGCCGAGATCCGCACCGTGTTCGTGGCCAGCAAGATCGGCACCGTGGCCGGCTGCATGGTCACCGCCGGCCAGGTGACGCGCAACGCGCGCTTCCGCCTGCTGCGCGACAACGTGGTGGTCTACACCGGCGAGCTCGAGTCGCTCAAGCGCATGAAGGACGACGTGCGCGAGGTCAAGGAAGGCTTCGAGTGCGGCATCAAGCTGAAGAACTACAACGACATCAAGGAAGGCGACCAGCTCGAGTTCTTCGAGGTGAAGGAAGTGGCACGCACGCTTGTAAGGCGGACGATTGCGCTCACCCGAGCAACCCCGCCCTGCCGAAAGACGGCGGGGCTTGTTGCTTCTCGGGAACCCACCCATGCGACACAAAAGAGCCATCCCCAACCGCAGCTTCCGCGTCGCCGACCAGATCCAGCGCGACGTGGCCGAGCTCATCCGCGACCTGAAGGATCCGCGCGTGGGCATGGTCACGATCAACAGCGTCGAGGTCACGCCCGACTACGCCCATGCGCAGGTCTACTTCTCGGTGCTGGTCGGCAGCCCGCAGGACTGCGAGCTGGCGCTGAACGAGGCCGCCGGCTTCCTGCGCAACGGCCTGTTCAAGCGCCTGTCGATCCACACCGTGCCGACGCTGCACTTCCACTTCGACCGCACCACCGAGCGCGCGGCCGACCTGTCGGCGCTGATCGCGCGGGCCAACGCGACGCGGGCCAAGGACGATTGATGGATGCGGCCGAAGGTCAGGCAGCCGCGCCGTGCCTTGCACGGCGTGCTGCTGCTCGACAAGCCGATCGGCTGGACGAGCAACGACGCGCTGCAGAAGGCCAAGGGCCTGCTGCGCGCCGAGAAGGGCGGCCACACCGGCACGCTCGACCCGCTGGCCACCGGGCTGCTGCCGCTGTGCTTCGGCGCCGCGACCAAGTTCAGCCAGGCCAGCCTGGACGCCGACAAGACCTACCGCGCCACGCTGCGCCTGGGCCAGCGCACGAGCACCGGCGACCGCGAAGGCGAGGTCATCGAGACCCGGCCGGTCGACGTGGACCGCGCCGCCATCGAGGCCGCCTGCGCGCGCTTCGTCGGGCACCATCGACCAGACTGCCGCCGATGCACTCGGCGCTCAAGCACCAGGGGCAGGCGCTGTACGAGTACGCCCGCGCCGGCATCGAGGTCGAGCGCGCCGCGCGCCGCGTCACGATTCACCGCATCGACATCGTCGACTGGCAGATCCGCCAGCCTCGTGATCGACGTCGCCTGCAGCAAGGGCACCTACATCCGCACGCTGGCCGAAGACATCGGCGCGGCGCTGGGCTGCGGCGCGCACCTGGCAGCGCTGCGCCGCACCGGCAGCGGGGCGCTGGACATCGGCCGACGCCGTGACCATCGACGCCCTGGCCGCGATGGACGAGGCCGAGCGCGAAGCCCGGCTGCTGCCCGCCGACGTGCTGCTGGCCGCCTGGCCCGCCGTGCACCTGCCCGACGACGAGGCCGGCCGCTTCCTGACCGGCCTGCGCCGCCGCGTGGGGCTGGCCGATGCGCCGGCCGTGCGCGTCTACGGGCCGGCCGTGCATGCCCGGCCCGGCGCCGCGGACACGCGCGCCTTTCTGGGCACCGCCCACATCACCGCCGGCGAACTGATCGCCGACCGGCTCCTGAGTCCCCTCGAAGTGCAGGCCTCGCAGGCCTGACGAACCCCATGAACAAGCAGATCCGCAACATCGCCATCATCGCCCACGTCGACCACGGCAAGACCACGCTGGTGGACATGCTGCTGCGCCAGAGCGGCACCTTCCGCGAGAACGAGAAGGTGGCCGAACGCGTGATGGACAGCAACGACATCGAGCGCGAGCGCGGCATCACCATCCTGGCCAAGAACTGCGCCGTGACCTGGCAGGGCACGCACATCAACATCGTCGACACGCCCGGCCACGCCGACTTCGGCGGCGAGGTCGAGCGCGCGCTGTCGCATGGTCGACGGCGTGGTGCTGCTGATCGACGCCCAGGAAGGCCCGATGCCGCAGACGCGCTTCGTCACCAAGAAGGCGCTGGCGCTGGGCCTCAAGCCCATCGTCGTGGTGAACAAGGTCGACAAGCCCGGCTCGCGGCCCGACTACGTCATCAACGCCGCCTTCGACCTGTTCGACAAGCTCGGCGCCACCGAGGAGCAGCTCGACTTCCCGGTGGTCTACGCCTCGGGCCTGAACGGCTGGGCCTCGCTCACCGAAGGCACGCCCGGCGAGGCCTGGGGCAGCGACATGACGCCGCTGTTCGACACCATCCTGAGCCACGTGCCGGCGCACGAGGGCGACCCCGACGCGCCGCTGCAGCTGCAGATCTCGTCGCTGGACTACTCCACCTTCGTCGGCCGCATCGGCGTGGGCCGCATCAACGCCGGCACGCTCAAGCCGATGATGGACGTGCTGGTGATGGAAGGCCCGGACGGCAAGTCGTTCAAGGGCCGCGTCAACCAGGTGCTGACCTTCGAAGGCCTGGAGCGCGTGCCGGCCACCGAAGCCGGCCCGGGCGACATCGTGCTGATCAACGGCATCCCCGACATCGGCATCGGCGTCACGATCACCGACCCGCTGAACCCGCAGCCGCTGCCGATGCTGAAGGTCGACGAGCCGACGCTGACGATGAACTTCTGCGTCAACAACAGCCCGCTGGCCGGCCGCGAAGGCAAGTTCGTCACCAGCCGCCAGATCTGGGACCGGCTGCAGAAGGAACTGCAGAGCAACGTGGCGCTGACGCGTCAAGGAGTCGGGCGAGGACGGCATCTTCGAGGTCTCCGGCCGCGGCGAACTGCACCTGACCATCCTGCTGGAGAACATGCGCCGCGAAGGCTACGAGCTGGCGGTGAGCAAGCCGCGCGTGGTGTTCCACGAGGTGATGGGCCCAAGGGGCGGAGCGCCACGAGCCGATCGAGCTGGTCACGGTGGACATCGAGGACCAGCACCAGGGCGGCGTGATGCAGGCGCTGGGCGAGCGCAAGGCCGAACTCGTCAACATGGAGACCGACGGCCGCGGCCGCGTGCGGCTGGAGTACCGCATCCCGGCGCGCGGGCTGATCGGCTTCACCAACGAGTTCATGAACCTGACGCGCGGCACCGGCCTCATCAGCAACATCTTCGACGGCTACGAGCTCTACAAGGGCGAGATCGCCGGCCGCAAGAACGGCGTGCTGATCAGCATGGACGAAGGCGAGATCTTCACCTACGCGCTGGGCAAGCTCGACGACCGCGGCCGCATGTTCGTGAAGGCCGGCGACCCGGTCTACGAGGGCATGATCGTCGGCATCCACAGCCGCGACAACGACCTGGTGGTCAACGCCACGCGCACCAAGCAGCTCACCAACTTCCGCGTCAGCGGCAAGGAAGACGCGATCAAGATCACGCCGCCGATCGACCTGACGCTGGAGTACGCGGTGGAGTTCATCGACGACGACGAACTGGTCGAGATCACGCCCAAGAGCATCCGCGTGCGCAAGCGCCACCTCAAGGAGCACGACCGCAAGCGGGCGTCAGCCGCGAGGCCGCCTGAGGCGCCTCAGGACAGCCGGGCCAGCGCAGCGCGCAGTTGCTCGCGCGCCTTGGCGTCGGGCACGGCGTCGCTGAGGGCGCCGAAAAACGCCTGGCGGTCGGGCGCGCGCGCCGCAGCCCGCTTGGCCAGCACGCTGGCGATGGGCCCGACATGCTGCGCGAGCAGCCTGGTCGCCTGTGCCACGGTCGCGTCGTCGACAGGCGCCGCGGTCGGGTCGCTGCCCACCGTCGCCACGCCCGACGCCACCGTGGTGCGGCGCGTGGCGCCGGTCGTGGCAGCTTGCTGCGTCGTCTGCTGAAGGAATGCCGCCTTCGCGCCCGGACTCGTCACCTGCTCGGCCAGCCTCGTCAGCAGCGTGGGCAGGTCCTCGCACTCGCGCGCCGTGCGTCGCACCATCACCGCAGCCACCGGCCCGACGTGGCGCGCCAGCGTCGCCTCGACCTGCGCCAGGACCACGTCGTCCAGGCGTGTCAGCATGGTCTTGTCCGTGCTGGCAGAACTGGCCGCTGAGCTGGCCGAGCTGGCCGAGCTGGCCGAGCCGAGCTGGCCGAACTGCCGGCACCGCCGACGGTGCCGGGAGCAGCGGGACGCACCGGCATGCGCGGCGGCACCGCGATGATGGTCTCATCGGAGACGTGGGGCGCCACCGCCTGGCCGGCAGCAGCCTGCACGGCGAGCCGGAAGTCGACGGCACTGGCGTAGCGTTGCTTCGGGTCCTTGGCCAGGGCCGTGGCCACCACGGCATCGAACTGGGCACCGCGCTCGTACCCTGGCACCGCCGAGGGCAGCACGGGGGCTTCGTGCACGACGCGGTACATCAGCGACTCGGTGCTGCCGGTGAAGGGCGCCCGGCCCACCAGCAACTGGTACAGCAGCACGCCGGCGCCATAAATGTCGACCCGACGATCGATGTCGAGTCCGAGGAACTGCTCGGGCGCCATGTAGCTCGGCGTGCCGATCATGCTGCCGATCTGCGTCAGGCCTGCCGATTCGATGCGCGCGATGCCGAAATCGGCGATCTTGATGCGGCCGTCGCGCGTCATGATCACGTTGGCGGGCTTGATGTCGCGGTGCCAGACGCCATGGCTGTGTGCATGCTCCAGCGCATCGAGCAGTTGGGCCAGCACGACGACCACGTCGCTGTCACTGAAGCGCACGTCTCTGGCGAGGTAGTGCGCCAGCGAGTTGCCCTCCACGTACTCCATCGCGATGTAGGCCACGTCGCCTTCCTCGCCGTAGTCGTAGACGGCGACGATCCCCGGGTGCGACAAGCGACCCGCGGCCTGCGCTTCGTTGCGGAAGCGTGCGGCCATGGAGACGCCGACCTCGGCGTCCTGCAGCAACTGCCGGCGCACCGTCTTCAGCGCCACCGTGCGCTGGATGCCGGGATCAAAACCCTTGTAGACGACGCCCATGGCGCCTTCGCCGAGCACCTCGGCGATGCGGTACTTGCCCAGCGATTGCGGCATCGACACCACGGCAACCCCCGGCGGGCGTCAGCTGTCCAGCATGCGCATGGCCTGGACGACGCTGGTGCGCATGCGCGTGAACGAGGCGGCGAGCGCGCCGATCTCGTCCTTGCTGCCGGCGTCGAACTCCGGCGCCTCCAGGTCGCCCTGGCTGACGCGGTCGGCCAGCGAGGACAGCCGCGTCACCGGGCGCACGATGAGCAGCCAGACCATCAGGTTCAACACCACGCCCACGGCCACGAAGACCCCGATCTGGGACGCCATGAAGACCTTGAAGGAGTCATCCGCACGCTGCAGTGGCAGCGACATGCGGCACCGAGATGATCTGCGCCCCGATGACCTCGTTGAGCTGCCAGCCGAAGCCGTTGCTCGGGCCGTAGCGGTCGATCATGGTCTTGGGCGCCGCGTCCACGCTGCTGTGGCACTGCAGGCAGGCCGGGTTGGTGATGCGCAGCGGTCGCGCAATGAACAGCGACGGCCCGGTGGCCGTGACCCGCTGGCCGATGGCCTCCGTCATCGTCGCGTTGCTGCGGAACTGGTTGACGACATCGACCTCCCAGTCGACCGCGCGGTCGCGCGGGTTGGTCGGGTTCAGCGTGGCTTCCTTGTAGGCGAAATCGGGGTACTTCTTCTGCAGCGTGGACAGCACCTCGACGGCCGAATAGCTGGGGACCGACTGCGGCAGGAATTCGTACTTCATCTGCGTTTCGAGCAGCTTGGTGATCTGGCCGGACGTGTAGCCACGCACCGCGAGGGCCTTCTCCATCAGCAGCCGCGCCTGGTTGAGCACCTCCTCCTGCGCATTGGCCTGCAGCAGGCTGCGGCTGATCCAGCCGCTGACGGCCAGGCCGAGCGCCATGACGAGCAGGAAGATCAGATTGAACTTGACGAGCAACTTCATCGGGTACTCCTGAGGCCGTTCACGACGGCTTGGGCGGTGGCGGGGGTGGGTACAACACAGGTGTCCACTCGGGGTGCTGGGCGAGCCCGGCCTCGAGCCCGCTGCGAAACGCCCCCTGGCGCGCGAGCGTCGCGAAGCGGCGCGGAAAGTCGCGCCGGATCAGCGGCTCGGCGACGAGCCAGTCGCGCAGTCCGGCGTAAGTGGGTGCGGGCAAGGCGGGCGCCTCGACGGCGGCGTCCTTGAAACGCGCGGCCTGGCTGGGGATGCGGTCGCGGAACATGCGCGGCAGCGCGGCGATGAAGTCTGCGCTGGGCCGCGGCGTCACCTCGCCGCCTTTGCCCGCCTCGGCGGCGTACATCTCACCGCTGGCGAGTGCACGGCGCGTGCCGCCGCGTTGACGTTCGGTCAGTTGCGCGCGGCCGGCCTCGACGAAGACGCGGCTGGCCTGCGGCGTCGCGTGCACGACCACGGCGCCGGTGAACGGCAGCAGGTCCAGTGCCGGCGTCGTCAGGCCCGCGGCCGGCGAAGCGGGAGCGGAGGTCTGCTTCACCCAACCGGCAAGCAGGTAGAGCGCCGGTGCCTTGCCGTCGCGCGCGGCGAACCCGCGTGGTGAGACCATGACCCGCGTCTGAGGCCCCAGGTCGGCCATGCTGCCGTCAGCGAATTCGATGCGCACCAGCCGGCTGCCGGCCTGGGTCTCGACGATGGCCCCGGGACTCAGACCCAGCCCGGCCACTGCGGCCATGGCGCGCGCGCCGTCGATGACGACGGCGTCGCCCTCGAGCAGCGTCAACCGATGCGCCGGCACCGGCTGCGCAGCCGCCGCCAGGCCGCCGGCCATGACGCACAGCAATCCGGCCAGCGGCCGGCGCAGGGACGGCCGGAGCAGTTCGACGACGCGCTCCACAAACTCGGGCATGCGCGATCGTAAGCGTCATTCGCCGCCGCGTCACCGGTAGGGATGGCGGCGTGGACGGCGAGCGCGGTTACATTGCACGTCGATGGGATGCGACTCGACAACACCGCCGTGACACACCGACGCGCCGTGTGGCTGATGGTGCTGGCCACGCTGATGTGGAGCATCGCGGGCGTGGTGACACGGCACCTGGAGGCGGCGCGCAGCTTCGAGGTCACCTTCTGGCGCAGCGGCTTCAACGCGCTGGCGCTGGTGGTGCTGCTGTCGTGGCTGCGGGGGCCGGCGGCGCTGTGGCTGTCGCTGCGCACGGGCGGCCGGGCGCTGTGGGTGTCGGGGCTGTGCTGGTGCGTCATGTACACCGCCTTCATGGTGGCACTGACGCTCACCACGGTGGCCAATGTGCTGGTGACGATGTCGATCGCGCCGCTGCTCACGGCGTTGCCGGCGCGCATCACCCTGGGCCACCGACTGGCCCCGCGCACCTGGGGCGCGGTGCTGCTGGCCGGCGCCGGCATCGCGTGGATGTATGGCGGCGAGATCAGCGGCGGCGGCGCGCAGCACCTGCTGGGCACGGTCGTGGCCCTGGCCGTGCCGGTCGCGGCGGCCGTCAACTGGACCCTGCTTCATCACCTCAAGGGCCGCGAAGGCGGCGGCGCCGACATGCTGCCCGCCGTGCTGCTGGGCGCGCTGCTGTCGGCACTGATCACGCTGCCGCTGGCACTGCCGTTTGCCGCCTCGCCCAACGACCTGTCCCTGCTGGCCCTGCTGGGCGTCGTGCAGTTGGCGATCCCTTGCCTGATGGCGGTGGCCGTGGCCCGGGTGCTCAGTGCGCCGGAGATTTCGCTGCTGGGCCTGCTGGAGGTGGTCTTCGGCGTCGCCTGGGCCTGGCTCGGCGCCGGCGAGGCGCCCACTGCCGCAGTGCTCGGCGGTGGCCTGCTGGTCCTGGGCGCGCTGGTGGCCAACGAGGTGCTGGCCCTGCGCACGCGGGTTCGCTCGGCCGGACTGGGGTGACCCCGGGGCCGCGTGGGCCGGCCCGCGACTTAGCATCGGCCACCGGTGCAAACTCCTGCACGGGAGCCCACATGCAACAACTGTCCGGCCTCGACGCCACCTTCCTGTACCTCGAAACGGCCGAGATGCCCATGCACGTGGGTGCCGTGCACCTGCTCGAACTGCCGCCCGGCTATCCGGGCAGGTTCGTCACCGCGCTGCGCAAGCACATCGCCTCGCGTCTGCCGGTGGCGCCGGTGCTGCGACGGCGGCTGTGGTGGATGCCGCTGAACCTGGCCAACCCGGCCTGGGTCGATGCCGAGCCCGACCTGCGCCAGCACATCGTCGAGATCAAGCTGCCCAAGGGCGCGGGCCTGCCCGAGCTGGAGGCCGAGGTCTCGCGGCTGCACGCCGTGCTGCTGGACCGCAGCCGGCCGCTGTGGAAGATGCATGTCTTCGAAGGCCTGGCGCCGGCTGCCAACGGCCACAAGCGCGTGGCCCTGTACACGCAGCTGCACCACGCGGCGGTCGACGGCCAGGCCGCGGTGGCGCTGGCCAACGCCATCCTCGACGTGACGCCCGAGCCGCGTGCCATCGCGGCCCGGCCATCGCGGCGCAGCAAGGTGTTCCGGCTGGAGATGACCGAGATGCTGCGCGGCGTGCTCGGCAACCAGGCGCAGAAGGTGGCCGAGATCGTGCGCGGCCTGCCATCCACGGTGGGCACGCTTGAAGAACGCCGCCATCGAAGGTGATTTCCAGCTCCGCACTGCTCGGCGGCAAGAGCGGGCCGAGCAACCTGACGCTGGCGCCGCGCACGCCGCTCAACGTGTCGGTGACCGCCGGCCGCGCCTTCGCCGCCGTCACGCTGCCCTTGCCCGAGCTGAAGGAGCTGGGCCGCGCCCACGGCGCCACCATCAACGACATGGTGCTGATGGTGTGCAGCAGCGCACTGCGCCGCTACTACGCCAAGCGGCGCACGCTGCCGCGCAAGAGCCTGGTCGCCGCCGTGCCGATCTCGCTGCGCGAGAAGGGCGATACCTCGCAGGACAACCAGGCCTCGATGAGCCTGGTCAGCCTGGGCACGAACATCGCCGACACGCGCAAGCGCCTGGCCCACATCCAGGCCGCCAGTGCGGCGATGAAGTCGACCATGGGCAGCCTCAGGAGCATCCTGCCCACCGACTACCCCTCGCTGGGCGTGCCCTGGCTGATCGAGGCCGCCACGGCGCTGTACGGCAAGGCCAGGGTGGCCGACCGCATCCCGCAGGTGGCCAATCTCGTCATCTCCAACGTGCCCGGCCCGCCGGTGCCGCTGTACATGGCCGGCGCCAGGATGCTGACCAACTACCCGACGTCGATCATCGTGCACGGCATGGCGCTCAACATCACCGTGCAGAGCTACGACCGATCGCTGGACTTCGGCCTCATGGCCGACGCCCAGGCCATGCCCGACGTGCGCGAACTGGCCGATGCCATCACCATCGCCTTCGACGACCTGCGCGCGCTGGCGCGGCCCGGCGAGCCCGACCTCGAGGACGCCGCCGCGGCGCATGCGGCATGTGCGCCGCGCGCGGGCTCGCGGGGGCCGTCACCGGCGCCGTCGACCGGCGCCGTGAGCAAGGTCGCGCGCCAGGTCATGAACACGGCCGTCGAGACCGCGGTCTCGCAGGTGACCGGGCGCGACGCAAGCCCGCGGCCGCGCGGCCGCGGCGCCGCGCGCGGCTGAGCGGCGCGTCATGAGGATCACAGGCCAACGGCATCGGCATCGAGGTCGACGACCAGGGGCCGCCCGACGGCGAGCCGCTGCTGCTGATCATGGGCCTGGGCATGCAGCTCATCGGCTGGCCCGAGGAACTGGTGCAGGTGCTGGTGTCGCGCGGCTTCCGCGTGCGTGCGCATGGACAACCGCGACGCCGGCCTCAGCCAGGGCTTCGACCACCTGGGCGTGCCGCACCTGGCGCCGGTCATGCTGCGCTACGCGCTGCACCTGCCGGTGCCGGCGCCCTACGGCATCGCCGACATGGCGGCCGACGCGCTGGGCGTGCTGGACGCGCTGGGCATCGCGCGCGCCCACGTCTGCGGCGCGTCGATGGGCGGCATGATCGCGCAGCACCTGGCGGCCCGGCACCCCGACCGCGTGAAGAGCCTGACGCTGATGATGACCACCAGCGGCGCGCGCGGCCTGCCGCAGCCGTCGCTGCAAGCGTGCGCCGCGCGCTGATCGCGCGCCCGACGGCCGCGACCCGGCCGCCGTGGTGGCGCACCTGCAGCGCATGCTGACGCTGATCGGCAGCCCGGCCTACCCGGCCGACCCCGAGCGCCTGCGAGCGCGCCTGCAAGCGACGGTGCAGCGCGCCTGGCGTCCGGCGGGCACGGCGCGCCAGATCGTGGCCGTGGTGGCCGACGGCGACCGTTCGCCGCTGCTGCCGCGCATCCAGGCACCCACGCGCGTGATCCACGGCGAGGCCGACCCGCTGGTGCCGGTGGCGGCCGGGCACGACCTGGCGGCCAAGATCCGCGGCGCCGTGGCCGACTTCGTGCCCGGCATGGGCCACGACCTGCCGCTGCAGCTGTTGCCGCGCTTTGCCGACGGCATCGCCGACAACGCCAGGCGCGCCTGACGCGGGCTGCGCCCGCACGCCCATCCCGCCGGCTTCCCGCCCCGTCCACCGCACCATGCCGCACCACACCGCCGATTCGCGCTACGCCTGGACGCGCCTGCTGGCGACGCTGGCGCTGATGACCATCGGCAGCGGCGCGCATGTACGTGGTGCCGGTGGTGCTGCCGGCGGTGCAGGCCGAGTTCGGCGTCGCGCGCGCCGATGCGTCGCTGCCGTACACGCTGATGATGGTCGGCTTCGGCCTCGGCGGCATCGCTGATGGGCAAGCTGGCCGACCGCTTCGGCGTCATGTGCCGCGTGCATGCTGGGCGCCTGCGGCCTGGGCGGGCTTCGTCGCCGCCGGCCTGTCGGCAGCCTGGTCGGCTTTGCGCTGGTGCACGGCGTGCTGCTCGGCCTGCTGGGCAGTTCGGCCACCTTCGCGCCGCTGGTGGCCGACACCTCGCTGTGGTTCGTGCGCCGGCGCGGCATCGCGGTGGCGATCTGCGCCAGCGGCAACTACGTGGCCGGCGCGCTCTGGCCGCCGATCGTGCAGCACTTCGTCGAGCCGGTGGGCTGGCGCGCAGACCTACATCGGGCTGGGCGTGTTCTGCGTCCTGACGCATGCCGCTGCTGGCGCTGCTGATGCGGCCGCGGCCGCCGGCGGCCGTGGCCGCGCACCGCGCGCGGCCGGCGCCGCGCGCGCGCCGTGCCGTCGACGCGGCCCTTCGGCCTGAGCCTGGGCCAGGCGCAGGCACTGCTGTGCGTGGCCGGCGTGGCCTGCTGCGTGGCGATGGCGATGCCGCAGGTGCACATCGTGGCCTACTGCGGCGACCTGGGCTACGGCGCGGCGCGCGGCGCCGAGATGCTGTCGCTGATGCTGGCCTGCGGCATCGTCAGCCGGCTGGTCTCGGGCTGCATCTGCGACCGCATCGGCGGCCTGCGCACGCTGCTGCTGGGCTCGGTGCTGCAGGGCGTGGCGCTGCTGCTGTTCATGCCCTTCGACGGGCTGGTGTCGCTGTACGTCATCTCGGCGCTGTTCGGCCTGTTCCAGGGCGGCATCGTGCCCAGCTACGCGATCATCGTGCGCGAGCACTTCCCGCCCGCCGAGGCCGGCGCGCGCGTCGGCACGGTGCTCATGTGCCACGCTGTTCGGCATGGCGCTGGGCGGCTGGATGTCGGGCAAGGTGTTCGACCTCACCGGCAGCTACCACGCCGCCTTCGTCAACGGCATCGCCTGGAACCTGCTGAACCTGGCGCATCGCGCTGTTGCTGCTGCGCCGCATGCGCGGCACCGGCTGGCGAGGCGGCAGGCACATCGACCACGGCCCCCAGGGTCGTCAGGATGAGGAACCGCTCCTGACCCGCCCGCAGGCCGTCGAGCACCGTGCCGAGCTTGCGATCGGCGACGAATCTGGCGCGGATGCCCGGGTATTTGGTCAATTCGACACGGACCTCCTGCTCGATGGCGCGGTAGGTCTCCGAGGCATCGCCGACCACGACGATGTCGCTGACGTTCGGGGAGATCAGTCGCACGAGGTCGAGGTTGGGGGCGATCTCCTTGCGTTCGAAGACCCCGGTCACGCGCGTGGGGTCCAGGCGCGCCTTGACGCCGAAGTCGTTCACGCCCGAGAAGATGACCGGCGCCGAGGGGAAGATGCGGCTCAGGTGGTCGAGTGCGAACACCAGCGCGTTGTCGTCGGTCACGTAGACCGCGTCGGGCGAGTAGCCGCCGTACTTGGCCCCCAGATGATCGGCCATCAGCCTCGCGTAGGCCGCGTCGTAGCGGACGCGCTTGGTGTCCAGGTATTCGGCGCGCACGCCGTAGCTGGTCGCGGGGTCCCGGGCCAGCCCGCCAAGGAATCCCTCGTGCTGGCGCTTGGTCCAGGGGTACTCCTGGCTGTAGGAGTGCAGGACGAACACCTCCCTGCGTTGGGAGGCACGAGCGTCCAGAGCGACGACAAGGAACATCAGGATCATGACGATCCAGCGCACCCGCAAGCCACTGTTGGCCAAGAAACCGAAGCTCATCACCTCATTTCGGTCGGTCGTCATGCCGTCTTGAGTCAGGACTGCGGCAATGCTTGGCGGTCGGGCGCGTCGCAAGCAGAGCACGCACCTCATCACGGCCTGCTGCTTGACGATCAGGCGCCCATGCCGACCCCGCCTGGGGCGCCGGACAGACAGCGCAGCGATCCCACAACGCCTGACGTGATGTGGGTCACGCCTTGACCACTGTGCAGCGCGTCGGCGTCAAGTTCGACCCGCCAGAGCCGATCCCGGAGAGGATGCCCTCCGTCAGCCCATGCTGCAGCTCGACGTCCTGAGCTCTTTCGCCATCTGCGGCGCCGGTGCCTTGGTGGGCGCGGCCATGCTGCGGCCGTCGCTCACCCACGATGCGGCGGGCGCCGAGGCTTTGCGAATCTGCCGCAGCGGCTATGCCGTGATCGGTGTCGGACTGGTGCAGCCCGTGGCGCTGGAGGCCCCGCTGCCGTTGTGGAGCCAGGCCACGATGGCGTTCGGCGCGGTCGGTGGCGTGGTCATGATCGGCTGGGCGCTGGCGGCGCTGGCGGGCGAACGCACCGCGCGCACCGCGATGTGGCTGACGCTCGCCGTGGTCTTCGCGATTGTGCTCGCCGCCTTGCCTGCGGGCACGCGAGGCATGACGGTGGTCTGTACCTTGGGGCTGGCCGCCGGCTCTTCGCTGACCATCTGGCTGGGTCGCCGCCTGCTCTGGCGCCCGCGCGACATGCATGAGCGATTGGTCGGCGTGGCCATCGTCCTCATGGTGACCAGTTCCGCACTGCGCGCCAGCTACCTGCTGACCTGGAGCGGGCCATACGAGTCGCACCTGATGTACGCGCCGCCGAGGATGGTGACGCCGTTCACCCTTCTCTACGGCGTGCTGCCGGTCGTCTTCGCGATGCTGCTTCACAACGTGATCGACGCTCGACTGCTGGCGCGGCTGCGCCAGCAGGCGATGACCGACCACCTCACTGGCTCACTCAGCCGGCATGCGTTGGCCGACGGCGCCTCGACTCTGATCGCGCACGCTCGCCAAGGCGATGGGAGGCTGGCGGTGATCATGGTGGACTTCGACCACTTCAAGCAGATCAATGATCAGCACGGCCACGCGGGCGGGGACGCCGTGTTGCGCCACGCGGTGCAACTGCTGCAGGTGCAACTGCGCGGCGAAGCGCTGCTGGCACGCTACGGCGGCGAGGAGTTCGTCGCCCTGGTGCCGGTGTCGGACCTGCCGGTGGCGCGGCGCGTGGCTGAGCGCATGCGGCAGGCGCTCGAGGAGACAACCTGGCCGGATGTGCTGCCCGGGCTGATCAAGGTGACCGCGAGCATGGGTCTCACCCGCTGGCCAGGGACGAGTCACTCGAACAGCCCTGGCCCGTGCCGCCGAGGCGCTCTACCGAGCGAAGAACGGCGGACGGAACCAGGTGCAGGTGGGGCTGGCCGCCGCCTGAGCGGCCTGCCAGGGGCGTCCATCGCCGAATGATGGTGTCAGCCATCACAATCGCCTGAGCGCGGCATGACCGTCGGACCACCGACCGCCGCGCAAGGCAATCCATGACTCCTGCGATGAGCGAACTCGGGGTCCTGCTGCTGACCGACGTGGTCGACAGCACCCAGCTGTCTGAGAGTCTCGGCGACACGGCCATGGCCGCGGTCTCGACAAGCCATGATCGCGTCATGAAGCAGACCCGCTCTGGAGGCCTGGGGTGCGAAGGCAAGAAGCGCCGGACGCGGCGCGAGAAGCTTCTGGGTGACATGGACAAGATCGTCCCATGGGCGCGACTCGAGGCCCTGATCGCACCGCATTGCCCGAGGAGCACGAGTTCGGCCGCCCGCCCATCGGCATGCCGCGCATGCCGCCTCGTGTGCACTCAGATTGCACACGATCCTGTCTGGCTTGCCAAAGTCAAACAACAATATCGTTATGAATCAAGAGGTTAGCGCATGGAAGTTGTGCGTCGCGCCGATGATGGACTGGACCGACCGCCACTGTCGCGTTCTTCATCGCCTGATCACGACCCGCACGCGCCTGTACACCGAGATGGTCACCACCGGCGCGCTGCTGCATGGCGACGTGTCGCGCCACCTCGACTTCAGCGCCGAGGAGCACCCGCTGGCGCTGCAGCTCGGCGGCAGTGAACCCGACGGACCTGGCGCGTTGCGCGAAGCTGGCCGAGCAGTGGGGCTACGACGAGGTCAACCTGAACTGCGGTTGCCCCAGCGAACGGGTCCAGCGCGGCGCCTTCGGGGCCTGCCTGATGGCCGAGCCCGAGCTGGTGGCCGACGGCGTGAAGGCGATGCGCGACGCCGTCGACATCCCCGTGACCGTGAAGCACCGCATCGGCATCGACCGCAACGAGGACTACGGCTTCGTGCGCGACTTCGTCGGCACCGTGGCCGAACGCGGGGGCTGCCGGGTGTTCATCGTGCATGCGCGCAATGCCTGGCTGAAGGGCCTGTCGCCGAAGGAAAACCGCCAAGTGCCGCCCTTGCGCCATGAGACGGTGCACCGCCTGAAGGCTGACTTCCCGGCGCTCACGATCGTGGTCAACGGCGGCATCAGCACCGACGCGCAAATCGAAGAACAGCTGCGCCATGTCGACGGCGTGATGGTCGGCCGTCACGCTTACCACGACCCCTGGGCGATGGCCTCCTGGGACCAGCGTTTCTTCGGAGCGCCGCCGCAAGCTCTGGACCGCGATGCCGTGGAAGATCGCTTTGTCGAGTACATGGCGCGCCTTCATGCCGCCGGGGTGCCGTGGGGCCACGCCTCGCGCCACATGATGGGCTTGCGCAACGGCCTGCCCGGTGCACGGCGTTGGCGCCAGGTGTGGTCGGACCCCCGCCTGAAGACCGGGCCGCCGCAGGAGGCACTGCGGCTGGCGCGCGGCGCGGCGACCCTGCAGAATCTGCCCGCGGTCGCGTGACCGGGCCCACGAACAGGAACATTCGCATGACCGAACCCTTGTTGGCCATCATCGGCGGCAGTGGCCTCTACGACCTGGCCGGCCTGACCGACACGCGCTGGGTGGCGGTGGACACGCCCTGGGGCCGCCGTCGGACGAGATCTTCCTGGGCCGCCTCGGCGGCGCTGACGGCGCTCGCCTGGCCTTCCTGCCGCGCCACGGCCGCGGCCACCGCATCCCGCCCTCCGAGGTGAACTACCGCGCCAATATCGCCGCTCTCAAGAGCCTGGGCGCCACCGACGTGCTCTCGCTCAGTGCCGTGGGCAGCCTGCGCGCCGATCTGCCGCCAGGCACCTTCGTCGTCGTCGACCAGTACATCGACCGGACCTTTGCGCGCGACAAGTCCTTCTTCGGCACCGGCATGGTGGCCCACGTGTCGATGGCGCATCCGGTGTGTCCGCGGCTGGGCGACCATGTGCAGGCCGCGCTGGCAGGGCAGGGCGTGCCGCACGTGCGCGGCGGCACCTACGTGGTGATGGAAGGGCCGCAGTTCTCGACCCTGGCCGAGTCGCAGCTGTACCGCGGCTGGAACGCCAGCGTCATCGGCATGACCAACATGCCCGAGGCCAAGCTGGCGCGCGAGGCCGAGCTCTGCTACTGCTCGGTGAGCATGGTCACCGATTTCGACTGCTGGCACCCAGGCCACGACGCGGTGACGGTGGACAGCGTGATCCGCGTCCTGCTGGGCAATGCGCAGACGGCGCGCACGCTGGTGGCCGGACTGGCCGGGGTCATCAGCACGGACCCCCGGGCCACCGCCTGCCCGTGTCGCCACGCGCTGGACCAGGCGCTCATCACCGCCCCCGAGGCGCGCGACCCGGCCGTGGTCGAGCGCTTGCGCGTCGTGGCCGGCCGCGTGCTCGGCACCGCGGCATGATCGTCGGCGGCGTGCCGCTGCGACCGCTGGCCGCGGCGCCCGGCCGTGACGCCGTGGTGGTCATCGACCAGCGCGCACTGCCGCACCGGCTGCAGTTCGAACGGCTCGCGTCCCCGCAGGACGTCCACACGGCCATCCGCGACATGTGGGTGCGCGGCGCGCCGCTGATCGGCGCGGCGGCCGCCTACGGACTGGCGCTGCAGGCGCGCGGGGATGCCGGCGACGGCGCCCTCGAGGCGGCCGTGGCGTACCTGCAATCGGCGCGGCCGACCGCCGTCAACCTGGCCTGGGCGCTGCAGCGCCTGCGGCGGCATCTGCTGGCCCTGCCGCTGGCCGAGCGAGCGCGTGCCGCGTGGGACGAAGCCGGCGCCATCGCCGAAGAAGACGTGCAGGTCAACGCCGCCATCGGCCGTCACGGGCTGCGCCTGCTGCAGGCCGTGGCGGCGCGCAAGCCCGGGCCGGTGAACGTGCTGACGCACTGCAACGCGGGCTGGCTGGCCACGGTCGACTGGGGCACCGCCACCTCGCCGCTCTACCAGGCGCACGCCGCCGGGCTGCCGGTGCACGTGTGGGTCGACGAGACGCGGCCGCGCAACCAGGGCGCCAGCCTCACGGCCTGGGAACTGGGGCAGGCCGGCGTGCCGCACACGGTGATCGCCGACAACGCCGGCGGCCATCTCATGCAGCACGGACAGGTGGACCTGGTCATCGTCGGCTGCGACCGCGTCAGCGCGCGCGGCGACGTCTGCAACAAGATCGGCACCTATCTCAAGGCGCTGGCGGCGCACGACAACGGCGTGCCGTTCTACGTGGCCATGCCGACATCGACGCTGGACCGCTCGATCACCGACGGCCTGGCCGAGATCACCATCGAGTGGCGCGGCGCGCGCGAGGTCACCCACCTGGCGGGCCGCAATGCGGCCGGCGAGGTCGTCGAGGTGCAGTTGGTGCCCGACGGCAGCGCGGCGGCCAACCCGGCGTTCGACGTCACGCCGGCGCGGCTGGTGACCGCGCTGATCACCGAGCACGGCATCATCGAGCCCGGCCTGTCGACCTTGGCCTCACTGGACCCGCACCGCGATGAATGACGCTGCAAACCCCGACGCCGAGTTGCGCCTTCAGATGGTGGCCGCCATCCGGCGCATGGACGGCCTGGGCCTCAACCGCGGCAGCACAGGCAACCTCAGCGTGCGTGCCACCGTCGGGGGCGGCTACTGGATCACACCCACCGGCATGCCGCCCGAGGCGATGGGCGCCGACGACCTCGTCTGGCTCGCAGCCGACGGCCGCGTCCTGAGGGGCGCCTGGGCACCGTCGAGCGAGTGGCCTTTTCACGGTGCGATCTACCGCACGCGGCCGGACCTCAGCGCCGTCGTGCACGTGCATTCCCCTCACGCCACGGCGCTGGCCTGCCTGCGGCGCGATCTGCCGGCCTTCCACTACATGGTGGCGGTGGCCGGGGGCGACAGTGTGCCGTGCACGCCCTATCACCTGTTCGGCACCGAGGCGCTGTCGCAGGCCGTGGCCACGGCCTTCGGGCACCGCCAGGCCTGCCTGATGGCCAACCATGGGCTGGTGGCCGCGGGCTCGACATTGGCCCAGGCGATGAAGGTGGCGGTCGAGGTGGAGGCGCTCTGCGGCATCTACCTGCAGGCCCTGGCGGTGGGTGAGCCGGCGCTGCTGTCGGCCGAGCAGATGGCCGAGGTCATCGAACGCTTCAAGAGCTACGGCCAGGCGCGGCGCGCGGACTCAGGCTGAAGCCGGCGCCTTTTCCGGCCAGGTCGCCAGCAAGAGGCCCGCCAGCGCCAGGGCGAACGCCACCACGTGCACGCCGTTGAATGGCTCGCCAAGCACCACGATGCCGACCAGCGCCGCACTCACCGGCAGCATCACCGTGAACACGCCTGCCCGCGACGAGGGCACATGCCGCAGGCCCTGCATCCACAGCCAGACGGTGACCATGCTCGCGGCGATGGCATAGAAGACCAGCAGCGCCCAGGTGGCCGCCGGCACGGCCGCGAAGTCGAAGCGCAGCGCCTGCCAGACGCCGAAGGGCGTCACCAGCACCAGACCCCACAGGTTGATGACCGAACTGATCCGGCGCGGCGACAGCTGGGCCGTGAGACGCTTGCCGATGACGACATAGCTGGCCTCGCACAGCACGGCGACCAGCAGCAAGGCATAACCCCACCAAGGCGCCTGTGCCGCACCCGCGGCGCCGGGCGCCCTGACCAAGGCCAGCAACAGGATGCCCGCCGCCGCGCACGCGATGGCGGCCTGCACACGCGGCGCGATGCGCTCGTGCAGGAACAGGCGCGACAGGATCGCCACCGCCGCCGGAATGGCGGCCATCACGACGCCTGCGGCCAGCGCCGATGTCGCCTGCACGCCATACAGCATGCAGATCGAGAACAGGAAGTTGCCGAGAAAGCTCTCCCAGAACAGAAGTCGGCGGTCATGCCTCGACAAGGGCGACTCGGACGGCGTGCGCCGCACCCAGTGCAGCATGGCCACCGCCGCGATGCCGAATCGCAGCCAGGCCAGCAGCAGCACCGGGAATGCCGCCACCAGCAGCTTGGACAGGCCGACGTAGCTGCCCACCAGCGCCATGCTGGCGGCCAGGCTCAGGTAGGCCAGCAGCGGCGGCCCGCCGTGGCTCATGCGCAGCGCATCAGGAACGTTCCGCGTCGATGCGCAGCCAGGTCGTCTTCAGCTCGGTGTACTTGTCGAAGGCGTGCAGGCTCTTGTCGCGGCCGTTGCCGCTTTGCTTGTAGCCGCCGAAGGGCACCGTGAGGTCGTCCTCGTCGTACTGGTTGACGTGCACGGTGCCGGCGCGCAGCGCCCGCGCGACGCGGTGGGCGCGGTTGATGTTGTCGCTCCAGACGCTGGCCTGCAAGCCGTAGCTGCTGTTGTTGGCCAGCTGCACCGCCTCGGCCTCGGTCCTGAAGCGGATCACGCTCATCACCGGGCCGAAGATCTCTTCGCGGGCGATCTTCATGCCGTTGGCCACGCCGTCGAAGATCGTCGGCTCGACGTAGCAGCCGCCCGTCTCGGCGCGAACCTGGCGGCCCCCGGCGACGCAGCGCGCGCCCTCGGCCTGGCCGGCCTGGATGTAGCCCATCACGGTCCTGCAGTTGCACTTCGTCGACGAGCGCGCCCATGACGGTGGCCGCATCCAGCGGGTCGGCCGGCGGGTACTTGGGCGCCTGCGCCGCGACGAGGGCCACGAATTCATCGGCGATGCTCTCGTGCACCAGCACGCGCGAAGGCGCGTTGCAGCTCTCGCCCTGGTTGAAGAACATGCTGCCGGCCACCGTGGCGGCGGCGCGCCCGAGGTCGGCAAAGTCGGGGAAGACGAGGAATGCCGACTTGCCGCCGAGTTCGTTGTAGACCCGCTTCAGGTTGGACCGGCTGGCGTACTCGAGCATGCGCCGGCCGGTGCGCGTGGAGCCGGTGAAGCCGATGGCGTCCACGTCCATGTGCAGCGCCAACGCTTCCCCGGCCTCGTGGCCATAACCCGGCACCACGTTCAGCACCCCTGGCGGGATGCCGGCCTCGACCGCGAGTTCGGCCAGCCGCAGCGCCGTCAACGGGCTCTTCTCGCTCGGCTTGAGCACCACCGAATTGCCCGCCGCCAGCGCCGGGCCCAGCTTCCAGGCGGCCATGATCATCGGGTAGTTCCAGGGCACGATGGCGCCGACCACGCCCATCGGTTCGCGCGTGATCAGCGCCAGCGCGCTGGCGGCGGTCGGCGCGATCTCGTCGTAGACCTTGTCCACCGCCTCGGCGTACCAGGCGATGCAGCGCGCGGTGCTGGGCACGTCGACGGCCAGCGAATACTGGATCGGCTTGCCCATGTCGAGCGTTTCCAGCAGCGCCAGCTCGTCGCGCGCGGCCAGGATCTTGTCGGCAAATCGCTGCAGCAGCTTCTTGCGCACCGCGGGCGGCTTGCCGGCACCAGCGGGCGTCGTCGAAAGCGGCGCGGGCGCTGGCCACGGCGGCGTCGATGTCGGCCTGCGCTCCGCGCGCCACGGCGCCGAGCATGCGGCCGTCGATGGGCGACAGGCAGGCAAAGGTCTCACCCGAGACGGCGTCGCGGCGCTGGCCGTCGATGACGGCGCGGCCGTCGATGCGCAGCGCCGAGGCCCGTTCGTGCCAGTTCGGTGTCGCGGTGCTCATGATGTCTCCCGAAAGAGGTGAGAGGCGGGCACGCGGCCCGCCCTGTCCTGGCCGCGTCGCAGGCCGGTCAGAACTTGACCACCACCGACGCGCCGAAGACGCTGTTCGACTTGCTCGTAGCTGCCGTCGCTCACGAATTCGAACACCGGCTGGTCGGCGCCGTCGTAACGGTATTCCAGCTTGAAGATCGTGCTCTCGTCGAACAGGTAGTTCATGCCCAGACTGATGGCATAGCGGTTGGCGCCCACGGACTCGCCCTTGGCGAAGCTGCCGTCGCCGAGCAGGCCGCGGCCGATGCCGTTGACGTGGTCGTCGAAGCTGTAGCCGAGCAGGCCGCCGCCGTTCTTGGTGTTGTCCACGTAGTCGGCACGCAGCACGCCTTCCAGGCGCGGCGTGATCTTGTAGGCCGCCGTGCCCGACAGGCCCCACCAACTGGCGTCGCGCAGCACGCCGTCGCTGTTGAAGATGGCCGCGCCCTTCTGCTGGCCATAGCTGGCCTGGCCGAAGAACGACCAGTCGCCGCGAACGAAGTAGGCGTCGACCTCGAACAGGTTGATGGTGGTGTTCTTGCCGGCGCTGGCGAAGGGCGTGTCCTCGTAGATCGGGTCGCCGTTGGCGTCGACTTCGCCGGTGTCGACCGAGTAGGTGCCGTCGTTGGCGGCGTAGTTGGCCGCCTTGCCGTGCACGCCGCTGAAGCCGAAGCCGCTGAACTCGCCCTTGGATAGTCGACGCGGTAGATCAGCACCGGCTGCTTGTTGCCCGACGAGTCGCGCGCGCTGTTCATGTTGGCCAGGCCGCCGCGCACCCACCACTTGCCGCTGGTGACGTCGAGCACGGCGCCGGTGTAGGCAGTGGGCGCCATGGTGTCGAACAGCAGGTTGTGCGTGATCAGCTTGTTCTGTGCCGGCAGCGTGTATTCATAACCGGTCCAGTCCGGGATCTGGCCCACCCACAGGCGCGTCTGCAGGTCGGTGAGCGGGATCGACACCGAGGCCTCGTGGACGATCGAGTTGTTGAAGAGTCGCGCCGGTGCCGCGTTCGGGCGCCAGCGTCAGCCTCCAGCGTGCGCCGCTGTCGGTCTCCTTCTGGAAGTCGATGACGGCCATGCCGAAGTACGAGTTGTCGTAGGTGTAGCGCGCGTCGCCGTTGTTGAGGAAGACGAACGACGCGTTGTCCTGGGCGCGGTTGTAGATGTAGGTCGGGTCCATCTGGCCGCTGATCTTCAGGCCCTTCAGGCCCTGGTCGGCCATGCTGTCCTGCAGGCCTTCGGTCTTGACGGCGATGCGGTTGAGCTCGCGCGCCTGCTCGGGCGTCATGCCCCACTGGCCGGCGCGCCGGCGGGGCCGGGGTGACGGCGGGTGCCTGCTGGACCTTCTTCTCCAGTTCGTTGACGCGCTCGCGCAGCGCGCGCAACTCCTTCAGCAACTCCTCGTTGCTCTGCGCGGCGGCGGGGAAGGCTGCCGCCAAGGCCAGCCAGAGCCCGAGCACGGGGGCGTGAGGTGCGGAGCGCTTCATGGGGTTCTCCTCGTTCGGGTCAGTCGGTGGAATGTGTCTCTGTGGGGCGGGCGATCAGGCACGTGCAGCGGCGGCCATCTCGCGCTGGCGCTTGCGCTCGGCATTGGCGATGAACCAGCTCGCGGCCACCACGCCGATGGCCACGATGACGATGATCAGCGTGGCCACCGCATTGACGCTGGGGTTCAGGCCCAGGCGCGCGCGCGAGAAGATGACCAGCGGCATGGTCGTGGCGCCGGGGCCGGACAGGAAGGCCGACAGCACGACGTCGTCGAGCGACAGCGTGAAGGTCAGCAGCCAGGCCGAGATCAGGCTCTGCGCGATCATCGGCAGCGTGACCAGCCAGAAGACCTGGTGCGGCCGCGCGCCCAGGTCCATCGCGGCCTCCTCGAGCTGCGGGTTCAGGTCCTGCAGCCGCGCCTGCACCACCACCGCGGCATAGGCCACGCCCAGCAGCAGGTGACCGAACCAGATCGTGAGCATGCCGCGCTCGGGGAAGCCCAGGGCACGCTGCACGCTCACCAGCATGAGCAGCAAGCGACAGGCCCACCACCACCTCGGGCATCACCAGCGGCGCCGTGGCCATGCCCGAGAACAGCGTGCGCCCCGCGAAGCGCTTGTACTTGACGAGTGCAAATGCCGTCAGCGTGCCCAGCACCACCGAGCCGCAGGCGGTGAGGAAGGCGATCTTCAGGCTCAGCCACAGGCCGGCCAGCATTTCCGAATCGCGCGCCAGCGCCGCGTACCACTTGAGCGTGAAGCCGCGCCAGACATTCGGGATCGGCGAGTCGTTGAAGGAGAAGATCACCAGCGCGACGATGGGCACGTACAGGAAGACGTAGCCCAGCCCCAGCCAGCCGCGGCCGAACCAGCGGTTGAAGGTGGCGCTGGTGCCGGTGCTCATTTCCGGCCCTCCTGCGCTTCGGCCTGGTATTTGTTGAAGATCGCCAGCGGCACGATGATCAGCAGCACCATGACCACGGCGACGCTGGAAGCCATCGGCCAGTCGTTGTTGCTGAAGAATTCGTCCCACAGCACGCGGCCGATCATCAGCGTCTCGGGGCCGCCGAGCAGTTCGGGGATCACGAATTCGCCGACGCAGGGGATGAAGACCAGCATCGAGCCGGCGATGATGCCGGCCTTGGACAGCGGCACCGTGATCTTCCAGAACGCCACCCAGGGCGTGGCGCCCAGGTCCGCCGCGGCCTCGAGCAGGCGCAGGTCCATCTTGGCCAGGTTGCCGTACAGCGGCAGGATCATGAACGGCAGGTAGGTGTAGGTCATGCCCAGCACCAGCGAGAACGGCGTGTGCATCAGCTTGCCGGGCGCGGAGATCAGCCCCAGCGCAGAGAGCACCTGGTCCAGGCCGCTGGCGAAGATCAGTTCGGCCACCCAGCCGCCTTCGGTGAGCAGGCCGCGCCAGGCGTAGACGCGCAGCAGGAACGAGGTCCAGAACGGCAGCATCACGAGCATCAGCAGCGCCGGCTGCATCGTGGCCGCGCGACGCGCCATGAAATAGGCGAACGGGTAGCCGATGAACAGGCACAGCAGCGTCGTCACCAGCGCGTAGTGCAGGCTCGCCAGGTAGGTCTTGAAATACAGCGCGTCCTCGGTGATGAAGACGTAGTTGGAGAAGCGCAGCGCCAGGGTCAGCACGCCGTCGGACCACGACAGGAGGTCCTTGAAGGTGACCGTCTCCATTTCGGAAACGCTGATCTTGCCGACGATGAAGAAGGGCAGCAGGAAGAAGACGAGCAGGAAGGCGAACGGCACGGCGATCACCACCGTGCGGCCGTGCATCCTGGACAGCGAGGGCCTTCATGCCAGGCTCACTGCGTCAGCACCACGTGCGCGGCGCGCGACCAGTGCGCCCAGACCTGGTCGCCCCAGGTGAATTCGTCGTCGCGGTGGCGCTGCACGTTGGCCAGGCTCACCTTGAGGCGCTCGCCGCTGGGCAACTGCAGGTGGTAGACCGTGAAGCTGCCGAAATAGGCCTTCTCCTTGATCGTGCCGCTGACGCTGTTGAATTCGTCGGCCGGCTTGTGGCGCGAGAGGTGGATCTTCTCGGGCCGCAGCGCCACCGTCACCGGCATGCCGACGACGCCGGTGATGCCGTGCCCGACGAAGTGCCTGCAGTCGGCGCAACCGATGACGCAGTGGTCGGCCTCGTCGACGTCGAGCGTGCCGGCCATCAGGTTGACATTGCCGATGAAGTCGGCGACGAAGCGCGTCGCGGGCGTCTCGTAGATGTCGCCCGGCGCGCCCACCTGCAGGAAACGGCCCTCGCTCATGACGGCGATGCGCGAAGCCATGGTCATGGCCTCTTCCTGGTCGTGCGTGACCATGACGCAGGTCACGCCCACCGATTCGATGATGTTGACGAGCTCGATCTGCGTTTCCTCGCGCAGCTTCTTGTCCAGCGCGCCCAGCGGTTCGTCGAGCAGCAGCAGCTGCGGCTGCTTGGCCAGCGATCGCGCCAGCGCCACGCGCTGCTGCTGGCCGCCCGACAGCTGGTGCGGCTTGCGCGTGGCGAACTTGCCCAGCTGCACCAGCTTGAGCATGGCCTCCACGCGCTCGGCCACGCGCTCCCTGGGCAGGTGCTCGCGCCGCAGGCCGAAGGCGATGTTGTCCCACACCGAGAGATGCGGAAAGAGCGCGTAGCTCTGGAACATCATGTTCATCGGCCGCTGGTAGGGCGGCATGTCGCGCGAGGTCGACACCGTCGAGCACGATGCGGCCCGAGGTGGGCGTCTCGAAACCCGCCAGCATGCGCAACAGCGTGCTCTTGCCGCAACCCGAGGAGCCGAGCAGCGCGAAGATCTCGCCCTTGGCGATGTCCAGGCTGACCTTGTTGACGGCCTTGAAGCCGTTGAAGTCCTTGACGACGTCCTGGATCTGCAGGAACGCCGTCTTCTTCTCGCCACCGGCTGCGGCCGGAGCAGCCGACGCAGCAGGCCGGACCGGGTCGACCGCCATGCCTAGAGGCCCGTCTTGAACGAGGTGTAGGTGCGGGTCATCAGACGCCGCAGGTCGTTGTTCAGCGAGTCGGGCGGGATCATGCGGGCCAGGTCCTGCGGCGCCAGGAAGACCGTGGGGTTGCTCGCCACCTCGGGCTGGATGAACTTCCTCGACTCGGTGTTGGGGTTGGCGTAGAAGACCTTGTTCGTCAGGCTGGCATGCACCTCCGGGCGCAGGAGGTAGTTGATGAACTTGTGCGCGTTGGCGGGGCGGGGTGCATCCACCGGGATCACCATGACGTCGAAGAACAGCAGGCCGCCGGTCTTGGGGATCAGGGCCTGGATGTTGTTGCCGGTCTTGCCGTCGATGGCGCGCTGGCGCGCGATGTTGATGTCACCCGACCAGCCCAGGGCGACGCAGATCGAGCCGCCGGCCATGTCGTTGATATAGCCCGACGAACTGAACAGCGTGACGTGCGGCCGCACCGTCTTCAGCAGGTGGCCGCCGCCGGCGTAGTCGCTCGGGTTCTTGCTGAACGAAGGCTTGCCCAGGTAGTGCAGTGCGGCCGGCACGACCTCGGTGGCCGAGTCCAGGAAGCTCACGCCGCAGCTCTTGACCTTGCTGATGTACTCGGGCTTGAAGACCAGGTCCCAGACGTTGTCGGGCATCGGCAGCGAGCCCAGGGCGGCCTTGACCTTGTCGACGTTGATGCCCACCGTGGTGAAGCCCCACAGCCAGTTGACCATGAAGTCGTTGCCCGGGTCCATGCGGGCCAGTTGCGCCTGCACCGCCGGGTCGAGGTACTTGAGGTTCGGCAGCTGCGCCTTGTCGAGCTTGCGCAGCAGGCCGCCGTCGAGCTGCAGCTTGGCCCAGTTGGAGGACGGCACGACGAGGTCGTAGCCGGTCTTGCCCGCCACCAGCTTGGCGTGGACGATCTCGTTGTTGTCGAAATTGTCGTAGCGGACCTTGATGCCGGTCTCCTTCTCGAAGTTCCGGATCGTGTCCTCGGCGATGTAGTCCGACCAGTTGTAGATGTTGAGGATCTTCTCCTCTTCCTGGGCCAGGGCGCCGGTCGTGGCCAGCGCCAGTGCGGCGGCCAGGGCAGAGACGACGATCTTCGGGTTCATGCGGTGATCTCCGGGCAGCAAGAGGGTGGAGGGCGGTCAGCGGGCCAGTCTAGGGGGGCGGGCAGGCCGGGGCATCGGTGGAATCGATCAGGCCAGCCAGCCGTTGCGGTGGACATCGGCCAGCGTCAGGTCCAGGCAACGGCGGATGAGTGACAGCATCTCGTCGATCTGCGGCCGCGTGATGACCAGCGGCGGGGCGACGATCATGCGGTCGCCCACGGCGCGCATGATCAGCCCTTCGCGGAAACAGTGGCCACGGCAGACCATGCCGATCTCCGCCGACTCGGGGAAGGGCGTGCCTCGGGCCTTGTCCTTGAGCAACAGCAGGGCTCCCATCAGTCCGCAGGTCTCGGCGTCGCCCACCAGCGGGTGTTCGCGCAGCGCTGCATAGGCCTCAGCAAGATACGGGCCAACGTCGTCGTGCACATGCTCGACCAGGCGCAGTTGCTGGATGAGCCGGATGTTGGCCAGCGCCACCGCGCAGGCCACCGGGTGGCCCGAGTAGGTGTAGCCGTGGGCGAATTCGCCGCCCTCGTCGATCAGCACCCGGGCGATGCGATCGCCCACCATGACCCCGCCCAGAGGCACGTAGCCGCTGGTCACGCCCTTGGCAAAGGTCATCAGGTCGGGCCTGAAGCCCATGGTCTCGCAACCGAACCAGCGCCCGGTGCGGCCGAAGCCGCAGATGACCTCGTCGCTGACGAGCGAGCACGCCGTGGCGGTCGCAGATGCGCTGGATCTCGGGCCAGTAGGTGGCCGGCGGGATGATCACGCCGCCGGCGCCCTGCACCGGTTCGCCGATGAACGCGGCCACGTTCTCCGGCCCGACTTCCAGGATCTTCGCTTCCAGCCAGCGCGCGGCGACGAGCCCGAACTCGTCCTTGGACAGGCCGCTGGCCGTGCTCGAAGCAGTAGGGCTGCTCGATGTGCACGATGCCCGGGATCGGCAGCCCGCCCTGCGCATGCATGCCGGCCATGCCGCCCAGCGACGCGCCGGCCATCGTGGAGCCGTGATACGCGTTGCGGCGGCTGATGATGACCTGGCGCTGCGGCTGGCCCAGCACGTCCCAGTAGCGGCGCACCATGCGCACCACGGTGTCGTTGCCCTCGGAGCCCGAGCCCGAGAAGAAGACGTGCTGGAACTGCGGCGGCGTCACTTCGGCCAGCAACTCGGCCAACTCGATCGCCGGCGGCGTGGCGGTCTGGAAGAAGGCGTTGTAGAAGGGCAGCTCGCGCATCTGGCGTGCGGCGGCATCGACCAGCGCCGGTCTGGCCGTAGCCGACGTTGACGCACCACAGGCCGCTCATCGCGTCGAGCACCTTGCGGCCCTCGCTGTCCCAGAGGTAGATGTTGTCGGCGCGCGTGATGATGCGCGAGCCCTTCTCGGCCAGCGCCTTGAAGTCGGTGAAGGGGTGCAGGAAGTGCGCCGCGTCGGCGGCCTGCCATTGCTCGGTGGTGCGGGGGGTCATGGCGCGACGTTCTCCGGTCAGACGTGCAGCAGCAGGTGCTCCCGCTCCCACGGCGAGATGACCTTCATGAACTCGGCGTATTCGATCTCCTTGACCTCGGTGTAGACGGTGACGAAGGACTCGCCCAGCACCGCCGCCAGGTCGCGCTCGTCGCGCAGCATGGCGAGCGCCTCGCCCAGGCTGCGCGGCAGCTGGAAGTCGCCCAGGTAGGCGTCACCCTTGCACTCGGGCGAGGGTTCGATGCGGTTCTTGATGCCCAGGTAGCCGCAGGCCAGCGTGGCGGCCAGTGCGGCATAGGGGTTGGCATCGGCGCCGATGACGCGGTTCTCGATGCGCCGCGCCGTCGCGGTGGCCACCGGGCTGCGGATGCCGACGGTGCGGTTGTCGGTGCCCCACTGGATGTTGATGGGCGCGGAGTTCGACCGCACCAGCCGGCGGTAGCTGTTGACGTAGGGGGCAAACAGCGCCATCGCCGCCGGCACGTATTTCTGCAGGCCGCCGATGTACCAGTAGAACTCGCGCGGACGGGCTGCCGTCCTCGTTGCTGAACAGGTTGCGGCCGGTGGCCTGGTTGATCACGCTCTGGTGGATGTGCATGGCGCTGCCGGGCTCGCCGGCAATCGGCTTGGCCATGAAGGTGGCGAACATGTCGTGGCGCATCGCCGCTTCGCGCACCGTGCGCTTGAAGAAGAACACCTCGTCGGCCAGGTTCAGCGGGTGGGCGTGGAAGAAATTGATCTCCATCTGCCCCGCGCCCACCTCGTGGATCAGGGTGTCCACGTTCAACTCCATCTTCTCGCAGTAGCGGTACACGTCCTCGAACAGCGGGTCGAACTCGTTCACGGCGTCGATGCTGTAGGCCTGGCGCGAGGTCTCGGCACGCCCGCTGCGGCCGATCGGCGGCTTCAGCGGCATGTCGGGGTCGGGGTTGCGCGCCACCAGGTAGAACTCGAGCTCGGGCGCCACCACCGGCTCCCAGCCTTCGGCGGCGTACAACTCGCACACGCGGCGCAACACCGAGCGCGGCGCGAACGGCACCAGCACGCCGTGCTTGTCGAAGCAGTCGTGGATGACCTGCGCCGTCGGGTCCACGGCCCAGGGCACGATGCGCACCGTGCTCGGGTCCGGGCGCAGGTGCATGTCCTGGTCGGTGGGGCTGATGACGTCGTAGTACGGCCCTTCCTCGGGGAACTCGCCCGTCACCCCCATCGCGACCACGGCCTCGGGCAGGCGCATGCCGCGGTCTTCGGTGAACTTCTGGCGCGGCAGGATCTTGCCGCGCGCGACACCGGTGAGGTCGGGCACCAGGCACTCGATCTCGGTGACGAGGTTGACGTCGAGCCACTGCTCGAGCTCGGCGAATGTCAGGTTCTTGCTGGCCATGAGGTTGCGATTCTGTCAGGTGGGTCGGGCAGGGCCGTCCGGCGGTGCTTGCGCGCGGTGCCGGGCGCCGGCCCGCGGGCCGCGGCGCTCAGGCCCAGGCGGCCGGGCTCGGCAAGGGGCCGCGCACGCGGTCGCGGTACCGGCGCACGGCGGCGCCGAAGGCCTGGAGCAGCTGCACCGAGACCGGGTTGTCGACGGCCCGCCATTCCGGGTGCCACTGCACGCAGAGGTTGAAGCCCGCCGCGCCGGGCATCGAGAACGCCTCGACCAGCCCGTCGGGCGCCAGGGCCTCGACGCGCAGGCCGGGGGCCAGCGTCTTGACGCCCTGGCCATGCAGCGAGTTGACCTCGAAGCCCGGCAGGCCCACGATGGCCTCGAGCAGGCCGCCGCCGACCACCTGGACCGCATGCGACGGGGCGTACTGCACGTCCGCCGACGCCGACTCCCGGCTCGCGGTGGTCGGCCAGCCCGGGCACCTCCTGCACGGCCTGGTGCAGCGTGCCGCCCAGCGCCACGTTGACCTCCTGCGTGCCGCGGCAGATGCCGAACAGCGGCAGGCCACGCGCCAGCGCCCGGGTGATCAGCGGCAGCGTCCAGGCGTCGCGCTCGGGGTCCAGCGGCAGCGACGGGTCGTGCACCTCTTCGCCGAAGGCCGAGGGGTGGACGTTGGACGGCGACCCGGTCAGCAACACGCCGTGCGCAAGGTCCAGCGCGTCATCGATCTCCTGCGCTTCCAGCGTTGGGCACGATCAGCGGCAGCGCGCCGGCCAGGCGCACGGCGTCGACATACTTGCGCCCGGCGATGTGGAAAGGATGGTCGCCGAGCCAGCGGTTGCAGGCGGGGACGAGGACGACGGGGGCGGCTCATCGGCAGGCCGTCAGTGAGTGCACTGCGTCATTCTGGCAGGCGGGTCAGCCGAGCATGTCGCGCAGTCGGAACCAGGCCATGCCCAGCACCAGCGCCGGCGTGCGCAGCCAGGCGCCGCCCGGGAAGGGGCGGTGGCGCAGGCGGGCGAAGACGTCGAAGCGGCTGGCATCGCCGGCCATGGCCTCGGCCACCAGGCGCCCGGCCAGGCCGGAGAACGCCAGGCCGTGGCCGGAGAAACCCTGCAGGTAGTACACGTTGGGCGCGCAGCCGCCGGCGGCCGGCAGGCGGCCGAAATCGGGCGCGCGGTTCATCGAGATGTCGACGAAGCCGCCCCAGGCGTACTCGACGGCGCGTGCCGGCCAGTTGCGGGAAGGTGCGCACCATGCGCCGGCGCATGCTCTGGGCCATGTTTGCCGGCGTGATGGTGCTGTAGCTGACGCGCCCGCCGTACAGCAGGCGCTGGTCGTCGGTGGTGCGGAAGTAGTCGAGCACGAAGTTGGTGTCGCAGGCCGCCGACCGCGTCGGGATCAGGCTGTCGCGCCAGCTCGGCCGGCAGCGACCTCGCTGCAGGCGATATAGGTGCCCACCGGCATGATGCGCGCCTCGAGCGCCGGGGCGATCGCCCTGCAGGTAGACATTGCCGGCCAGCAGCACCTGCTGCGCCCGCACCTCGCCGTCGCGCGGTGCGCAGCACCGGCGTGGCGCCGGGCGGCAACGCCAGCACCGGCGGTCTGCTCGTGGATGCGCACGCCGGCGGCTGCAGCGGCCCGCGCCAGGCCCAGCGTGTACTTCAGCGGGTGCATGTGGCCCGAGCGTGGATCGTGGATGCCGCTGTGGTAGCGCGGGCTCGCGATCCAGCGGCCGATCTCGCCCGGCGCGATGCGCCGCAGCGGCGTAGCCGTACACCGTTTCGATGCGCTCCGCCCAGGCGTGCAGCGCGCGGCCCTTGCGCGCGCTGGTGGCCAGGCCCAGGTAGCCGTCGCGCCACTCGCATTCGATGCCGTGTTCGCGGATGCGCTCGCGCAGCAGATCCAGCGCCTCGACCGACATCGCCCAGACCTGCCGCGCAGCGTCCAGGCCGAGCTGCTGCTCGATGGTCTCCTGGTCACAGCCCAGGCCGTGGATGGCCTGCCCGCCGTTGCGGCCGCTGGCGCCGGAGCCCACCTCACGGGCTTCCAGCAGCAGCGACGTCGAAACCGCGCCGGCGCAGATCGATCGCCGCCGACAGGCCGGCCAGCCCGCCGCCCACCACGGCCACGTCGCACCGGGTGTCGCCCGCCAGAGCGGGGAAGGGCGCGTGCTCGCGCCGCCGTGGCGGCGTAGTACGAGCCGGCGGGCCAGCGCCAGGTCCTTGGCGAGCAGGGTCGACGGCATCCGTGCGCTTCAGGCGCCGACCGTGCCGGCACGCCCGGCCGGGCGGCAGACGCCTCAGGCAGCCCGGCGTATCGCGCCGCGCAGCAGGTCGACGATCTGGTCGATCTGCGCGCGCTCGATGATCAGCGGCGGCGACAGCGCCACCGTGTCGCCGGTGGTGCGCACGAGCAGGCCCTTCTCGTACAGGTCGAGGAAGATGCTGAAGGCGCGCTTGGTGGGCTCGCCCGGCAGCGGCGCCAGTTCGACGCCGCCGACGAGCCCGATGTTGCGGATGTCGATGACGTTGGGCTCGCCCTTCAGCGAGTGCACCGCCTCGGCGAAGTAGCCCTCCATCTCAGCGGCGCGGGTGAGCAGGCCTTCCTCGGCATAGGTGTCCAGCGTGCCGAGCGCCGGCGGCGCAGGCCAACGGGTGCGCCGAGTAGGTGTAGCCGTGGAAGAACTCGATCAGGTGCTCGGGCCCGGTCATGAACGCGTCGTGGATGTCCTGCTTGACGAGCACCGCGCCCATCGGCGCACAGCCGTTGGTGATGCCCTTGGCGCAGGTGATCATGTCCGGCATGACGCCGAAGGTCTGCGCCGCGAAGGGCTGCCCGGTGCGGCCGAAGCCGGTGATGACCTCGTCGAAGATGAGCAGGATGCCGTGCCGGGTGCAGATCTCGCGCAGCCGCTGCAGATAGCCCACCGGCGGCACCAGCACGCCGGTGGAGCCGGCCACCGGCTCGACGATCACCGCGGCGATGTTCGACGCGTCGTGCAGGGCCACCAGGCGCTCCAGGTCGTCGGCGATCTCGGCGCCATGCACCGGCTGGCCGACGCTGAAGGCGTTGCGCGCGGGATCGTGCGTGTGGCGGATGTGGTCCACGCCCGGCAGCCCGGTGGCGAAGGTCTTGCGGTTGGCGACCATGCCGCCCACCGAGATGCCGCCGAAATTGACGCCGTGGTAGCCGCGCTCGCGGCCGATGAGCCGGGTGCGCGTGCCCTCGCCGCGCACGCGGTGGTAGGCCAGGGCCATCTTCAGCGCCGTCTCCACCGCTTCGGAGCCCGAGTTGGTGAAGAAGACCTTGTTCATGCCGGCGGGCGCGACCTGAGCCACACGTTCGGCCAGTTCGAAGGCCTTGGGGTGGGCCATCTGGAACGGCGGCGCAAAGTCGAGTTCGGCGGCCTGCTGCTGGATGGCCTGCACGATGCGCGGCCGTGCGTGGCCGGCGTTCACGCACCACAGCCCGGCCACGCCATCCAGGATCTGGCGGCCGTGGTCGTCCCAGTAGTGCATGCCCGAGGCGCGGGCCAGCAGCCGCGGCGACTTCTTGAACTGCCGGTTGGCCGTGAACGGCATCCAGTAGGCGTCCATCTTGACGCCCGGGATCGGTGCCCGTGGCTTCGGCGGCGTGCATCAGGGCGGGGTCGATGGCTTTGTTCATGGCGGCTCCTGGTGGAGCGCGCCGGCCGATGCGCGGCGCATGCGCCGAGTTTAGTGAAGCCGCACGCGCCGTGCGCGCCGGTGCCGTCAGGGCTTCGAGTTGCGCCCCTGCAGCTCGGCCAGGCGGCGCCGGCGCGCCTCGGGGTAGACGAGCGATTCCTCGAGCGCGATGTGTTCCTGGTGCAGCGCCGTGAACACCGGCAGCGCCAGGCGCAGCATCGCCAGGTCGTACCAGTTGTAGCCGTTGGCGATGGCCTCGACCTGCGGCGAGAGTTCGCGCCAGTCTTCCTCGATCCAGCCGTGGTCCTGCTGCAGGCGGCGCACGTGCTGCACCAGCTCGACGTCGGTGCTGTTCAGCAGCGCCGGGAAGACATGCTTCTCTTCCTCGGCATGGTGCGTGCGACCCGGGCCGGCGAAGAAGGCCATGATGCGCTGCGCGCTGGCCTGCGCCGTCTCGTCCGGGCCGTTGTCCTGCAGGTGCGCCAGCAGTTCGTCGAAGTCCTGCAGCATCTTGATCGCTTCACGATGCGTGTGGTCCAGCGACTCGAATTCAGGCAGCGGCGGGGCCGGCGGACGAGACGGGCGCGGCGCGCGAGCGGAAGGTGCGGTGGTCATGGGGGCTCCTGGAAACGGCTCCGATTGTTCGCAGCCATTGTCGCGCCGCCTTGCGCCCGATCAAAGAAGCGCTCAGCGCCCCGGCGGCCAGGCGGCCGCAAAGATAGGTCCAGACGAACGAGGCCGCCGCCGCGCTGGTGAGCTCGGCATGGTCGTAGGCTGGCGCGACCTCGACGCAGTCCATGCCCACGAAGGGCAGGTCGGCCAGTTCTTCCAGCACGGTCAGCACCTGGTTGGTGCTCAGCCCGCCGGGCTCCGGCGTGCCGGTGCCGGGGGCGAAGGCGGGGTCCAGGCAGTCGATGTCCAGGCTCAGGTAGACGGGCGGGTGGCCGTGCTGCGCCAGCCGCTGGCGGATCGCAGCCCAGCATCGGCGCCAGTTGCGCCGGCGACTCCAGGCCGCGCAGGTCGCGCGCCGTGAAGATCTGGCCGCCGCGGTCGCGCACGTGTTCGCGCGCCGCGCGCGAGCCGGCCGAGCGGATGCCGATCTGGGTGAAGCAGGCGTCGAGGACCAGCCGCTCCTGCATCGCCTCGTAGACCCAGGTGCCGTGGCCGCTGGGTTCGCCGAAGTGGCTGTCCCAGGTGTCGCAGTGGGCGTCGAAGTGGATCACCGCCAGCGGCCGGCCCAGATGCGCGCGGTAGGCGCGCAGCAGCGGCAGGGTGATCGAGTGGTCGCCGCCGATCCAGGCCATGTGGTGGCGGCCGATCGAGCTCGCTGGCCCGCGGCGCCAGCGCCGCGCGCATGCGCGTCGAGCGAGGTGTTGGGCAGGGCCAGGTCGCCGGCGTCGCCGAGCTGGCCGATCGGGCTCACGTCGAAGTGCGGGTGGATGCCGTCGCACAGCATGTGGCTGGCCTGGCGCACGGCGCGGGGCCCGAAGCGGGCGCCGGGGCGGTTGGTGGTGGCGCCGTCCCAGGCGATGCCGGCCACGGCGTAGGGCGTGGCCGCCGTGGGCGGGCCGACCTTGAGGAACCCCGAGTCCGACAGGAACGCGAATGACGTCATGGAGCCCTTCGATGCAGATCCGCGGCCGATGATAAGGATGTGCCGCGCGCCGCGGCGTTCGTCATCCTGCGGTCCGCGCGAGGGCAGCTGGCTTCAGCCCGCGGATCGCGCGGGCCACGACGCGTCGTCCGACGGATCGCGCTGGAGATCGCCCTCTTTCGCATCTCGGAGCGTCGATTTCAGATCGTGAAATTGGCCGCGCTGCAGCGCAGCAAAAATTCACCATACGGGAGAATGACGTTTCACATTGCGGAATCATGCTGCTAAGTCATTGATTTTATAAGGATTCAATCTTGTGTCTTATATAAGACATAGGTCTTCACCTGCGAGAGCCGAGCGCGCGTACGCTGGAGGCAGTTTCCGATGCACCCTTTCCTCTCGCCTCAACCCAGGAGATCCTCATGACCACACTCACCCGCGAGCAACAAGCCGCCGCCCTCGAAAAGGACTGGGCCGAGAACCCGCGCTGGAAGGGCATCAAGCGCGGCTACACCGCCGCCGACGTGGTGCGCCTGCGCGGCAGCCTGCCAGATCGAGCACACGCTGGCCAAGCGCGGCGCCGAGAAGCTGTGGAACCTGATCAACACCGAGCCCTTCGTCAACACGCTCGGCGCGCTGACCGGCAACCAGGCGATGCAGCAGGTCAAGGCCGGCCTGAAGGCGATCTACCTCAGCGGCTGGCAGGTCGCGGCCGACGCCAACGACAACGGCGAGATGTACCCCGACCAGAGCCTGTACTCGGTGGACTCGGTGCCGAAGGTCGTCAAGCGCATCAACGGCGCCTTCGCCCGCGCCGACCAGATCCAGTGGAGCGAAGGCAAGAACGACATCGACTACTTCGCGCCCATCGTGGCCGATGCCGAAGCCGGCTTCGGCGGCGTGCTCAACGCCTTCGAGCTGATGAAGGCGATGATCGACGCCGGCGCCGCCGGCGTGCACTTCGAGGACCAGCTGGCCAGCGTCAAGAAGTGCGGCCACATGGGCGGCAAGGTGCTGGTGCCCACGCGTGAAGCGGTGGCCAAGCTGGTCGCGGCGCGCCTGGCGGCCGACGTGATGGGCACGCCCACCATCCTGCTGGCGCGCACCGACGCCGAGGCCGCCGACCTGGTGACCAGCGACGTCGACGACAACGACAAGCCCTTCCTCACCGGCGAGCGCACCGTCGAAGGCTTCTTCAAGTCGAAGAACGGCCTCGAGCAGTCGATCAGCCGCGGCCTGGCCTACGCCCCGTACGCCGACCTGATCTGGTGCGAGACCGGCAAGCCCGACCTGGCCTTCGCCAAGGCCTTCGCCGACGCGATCCACGCCAAGTTCCCGGGCAAGCTGCTGGCCTACAACTGCAGCCCCAGCTTCAACTGGAAGAAGAACCTCGACGACGCGACCATCGCCAAGTTCCAGCGCGAGCTCGGCGCCATGGGCTACAAGTTCCAGTTCATCACGCTGGCCGGCTTCCACAGCCTGAACTACAGCATGTTCGACCTGGCCTACGGCTACGCGCGCAACAACATGAGCGCCTTCGTCGAACTGCAGGAGAAGGAGTTCGCCGCCGCCGAGCGCGGCTTCACCGCCGTGAAGCACCAGCGCGAGGTCGGCACCGGCTACTTCGACGCCGTGACGACGACGATCGAGCGCGAGGCCTCGACCGCGGCGCTGAAGGGCTCGACCGAAGACGAGCAGTTCTTCGACGCGCACGCACGCACTGAGGCTGAGCCCCGCGGGCCTGCGCCGCAGGCAGTGCGGCCTCGGCAAGGCAGCCGCGGCTTCTCGCGTTGGCGTCGCTGGCCGGCGGCGTGCGCCGGCCGCATCTCGCGGCCTTCGGCGCCGCGCTGCGCGCGCCAGTCGACCAGCAGGGCGAAGCAGGCGGCCGGCGACGGCCAGGCCGCCGGCCAGCAGCGGCGACAGCCAGCTGCGCCGAAGGCGCTGGCCAGGTCTCCCAGCGCCCAGCCGCGGCAGCGAGCCCAGCACAGTCGGCCACGCTCGTCCGGGCCGCTGCACGGTGAATCTGAGACTGCCCGCTGGCGCCGACCAGCGCCTGGCCGGCGTGGCGGAACAGCGCGGCCAGCGATTCGCGACAGCAGCGGGCTGGCCGAACAGCCTGTTCCAGCACGAGGCTGCCCAGCCCGAGGGCCACCGCCAGCACGACCAGGCCCCAGCGGCTGAACCAGGCCGTCTCAGCATCGTCAGCAGGATCAGCGGCGGCAGCCACAGCGTGGCCAGCGGCAGGCCGGCCAGCAGCCGTGCGACAGCGCCAGCGTGGCCGGCAGCAGCGCGCCCCAGGGCAGCGCGAACCAGGCCGCCGAGGCCGGCGAAGCGCGCCACCAGCACGAGCGAGATCAGCATAGCCGCCGAGCAGGCCGACGCGCCAGCGCCGCCGCCGGCACCAGCGACCAGGTGCACCAGCAGCGGCGCCGCCAGGCTGGGCGCATGGCCGGTGGGCAGCGACAGCCAGAACTCGATCGAGCGGTCGGCATGGTCGCGCCGGGCCAGGCCGGTGACGATGATCAGCGAGGTCAGCCAGACGATGAAGAAGACGACAGCGCGCCGCCGCCACGATCGGCGCACGGCCAGCATCAGCCGGCAGCGCCGCGCCGGCGTGGCATCGGGCTCGTCGCCGTCGAACTCGACCTGGCCGAAGCCCAGCCAGCAGCAGGCGCCAGCGCCAGCGGCAGCAGCGCCATCAGCGCTCCAGCCGAAGCGGTGCTGCAGCCATTCGCGCTGCATCAGGGTGAGGAAGTGGGTCATCGTGGTCTCCGGCGGGTGCGGCATGCGGGTCGTCAGAACTGCGTGCGGTCGAGTTCGGGCTTGCGCGTCAGCGCCACGAACAGGTCGACCAGGCTGGGGCGCATGCGCTGGCCCAGGGCCTGCACGTGCGCCGGCGGCGCGCCGTCGAACAGCGCGGCGCTGCCGCCCGGGCCGGGACCGGTGCGGTAACGCAGCAGCGGGTGCGCGGCCGCCATCTGCTCGGCCACCGCGGCGTCGTGGCTGAGCGCCACGAAGCGCGTGTCGATGTCCTCCAGGCTGATCGACAGCACCAGCTTGCCCTCGTTGAGCATCAGCACGTCGGACAGCAGCGACTCGATCTCCTCGACCTGGTGGGTGGAGATGACGACGCTGCGCTCGCCGTCGCACCATTCGTCGATCAGCATCTCGTAGAAGGCCTTGCGCGACAGCACGTCCAGGCCCAGCGTGGGTTCGTCCAGGATCATCAGCCGGGCGTCGATGGCGGCGACCAGCGCCAGGTGCGCCTGCACCACCATGCCCTTGGACAGCGTCTTGACCTTGTCGCGACAGGCCGACGCTGGTGCGGCGCAGCAGCTGCGCGCGCCCGGTCGGCCGAGAACCGCGGGTGCAGGCCGCTCATCAGCGTGATCAGGTCGTCCACCCGCGCCCAGCGCGGCAGGATCGCCACGTCGGGGATGTAGCAGGCCGACTGCAGCAGCTGCCACGCGCTCGCGGCGCGGGTCCAGGCCCAGCACCTGCAGCTCGCCCTCGGGCCGCGCCAGCCCGACCATGGCCTTCATCAGCGTCGTCTTGCCGGCGCCGTTGTGGCCCAGCAGGCCGACGACGCGGCCCTTGGGGATGGTGAAGCTGACGTCGTCGACGGCGCGCTTGGCGCCGTAGCGCACGCTCAGGTTGCTGCGCCTCGACCAGGGTGTCTTGGCTGGCGGTGTTCATCGCGGTGTCCTCCCAGTTCGAGTTGTTCGGCGCCGATGCCCAGGCGGCGCAGCCGGTCGCGCAGGCGCGGCCATTCGGCTTCCAGGAAGCGCTGGCGCTCGGCGGCCTTCAGGCGTTCGCGGGCGCCGGCGGTGCACGTACAGGCCCAGGCCGCGGCGGTTCTCCAGCAGGCCTTCGTCGCCCAGCGCCTGCAGCGCGCGGTTGACGGTCAGCGGGTTGAGCAGGTACTGGCCGGCCAGCGCGCGCACCGAGGGCATGGCCTGGCCTTCGGGCGGGTCGCCGTCCAGCAGCTGCGCGGCCAGCAGGTCGGCCAGCTGCTGGTAGATCGGCTGTCGTTGGTCCCAGGTCTGCATGGCGCGGCGCCGCGGTGTGTTGCTGATGTAGCACACCATATCAGCCGCCCGCGGGCGGCGCGCGCGGCTTGCGACGGGCTGCAGCGCGCGCGCGACAGGCTGCAGCCGCGGCCGAAGCCGCGTGCCGTGGCCTACATCGCCGCGGCCAGCATCGCGCGGTAGTCGTCGCGCGTGGCGATGCGCGGGTTGGTCTTGTGGCAGTGGTCGGCCATCGCGCCGTCGATGACGCGCTCGAACAGGTCCTCGGTCACGCCCATGGCGCGCAGGCCCGGCGGGCAGGCCCAGGCGGGCGTTCATCGCGCGTGATGGCCTCGGCGACCTCGGTGCCGCTGCGCGTCGCAGCCGGCCAGGCCCATGGCCTGCGCCATGCGCTGCAGCCGCCGCTCGCGCTGGATCGAGTCGGCCGCGGCGTTGAAGCGCACCACCGCCGGCAGGAACATGGCGTTCAGCGTGCCGTGGTGCAGCCGCGGGTTCACGCCGCCCAGGCTGTGGCTGAGCGAATGCACGCAGCCCAGGCCCTTCTGGAAGGCCATCGCGCCCTGCATGCTGGCGCTCATCATGTTCCAGCGCGCCTCGCGGTCCTGGCCGTCGCGCGTGGCGCGCTCGATGTGCGCCCAGCCGCGCGCCAGGCCGTCGAGCGCGATGCCGTCGGCCGGCGGGTTGACGGCCGGCGCCATGAAGGTCTCCATGCAGTGCGCGATGGCGTCCATGCCGGTGGCGGCGGTCAGCAGCGGCGGCAGGCCGAGCGTCAGCTCGGGGTCGAGCAGCGCCGCCTTGGGCACCAGGTGCCAGCTGTGGAAGCCCAGCTTGCGGCCGTCGTCGACGATGACGATGGCGCCGCGCGCCACCTCGCTGCCGGTGCCGGCGGTGGTGGGCACGGCGATCAGCGGCGGCACGCGGTCGGTGATCTTCGGGCTGCCGCCTTCGATGGTGGCGTAGGTCTTCAGCGGCCCGTCGTGCGTGGCGGCGATGGCCACGCCCTTGGCCAGGTCGATGCTCGAGCCGCCGCCCACGGCGACCAGGCCGTCGCAGCCTTCGCGGCGGTAGACCGCCACCGCGGCGCGCACCGCGGCCTCGGTCGGGTTGGAGGGCGTCTGGTCGAAGACCGCGTGCGGCAGCGCCGCCCAGCGCGTCCAGCGCCTGCTGCAGCACGCCGGCGGCGCGCACGCCGGCGTCGGTGACGACCAGCGGCCGCTTCATGCCGGTGCGCTGGCATTCCTCGGGCAGCAGGCGCACGGCGCCGGGGTCGATGTCGATCTGGGTCAGGTAGAGGATGCGGGCCATGGTGTGCGTCCGGAGTGCTTGCCGATCGAGCAGGGGTCGAGCGCGAAAGTATGCTCTCGCCGCAAGGCGCGCGGCACGGCGCCGCCGCAGCCCGAGAGGAACCCGGACCATGCAGCGCAGCGACTTCCGCTTCCTCGACCGCCTGCGCGTGCGCTGGGCCGAGGTCGACATGCAGAAGATCGTCTTCAACGGCCACTACCTGATGTACTTCGACACCGCCGTGGCCGGCTACTGGCGCGCCCTGGCGCTGCCCTACCACGACACCATGGAGCGGCTGCAGGGCGACCTCTACGTGCGCAAGGCGACGCTCGAATACGAGGGCTCGGCGCGCTACGACGACCAGCTGGAGGTGGGCATCCGCTGCGCGCGCATCGGCAAGTCGTCGCTGGTCTTCAGCGCCGCGGTCTTCCGCGGCGAGCAGCGGCTGGTGCACGGCGAACTGGTCTACGTCTTCGCCGACCCGGCGACGCAGACGAGCCGGCCGGTGCCGGCAGGCCTTGCGCGAGGTGCTGGACGGCTTCGAGGCCGGCGCAGCCCATGGTCGAGCTGCGCAGCGGCGACTGGGAGCGCGCTGGGCGCCGACGCCCGGCGCCATCCGCCAGGCCGTGTTCGTCGAGGAGCAGGGCATCGCCGGCCGACCTGGTCGGCGACGATGCCGACGCGACGGCGCTGCACGCGGTGGCCTGCAACCGCCTCGGGCGTGCCGGTGGCCGGCGGGCGGCTGCTGCAGGCCGCGCCGGGCGTGGCGCAGATCGGCCGCATGGCGGCGCTGGCCACGGTGCGCGGCGCCGGCCTCGGGCGCGCCGGTGCTGGATGCGCTGCTGCGCGTGGCGCGCGCACGCGGCGACCGCGAGGTGATGCTGCAATGCGCAGACCGCCGCGCGCGGCGTTCTACCGCGCGCGCGGGTTTCGACCGCCGTGGCGAGGCCGTTCGTCGAGGCCGGCGTGCCGCACGTCGAGATGCGGCGCGCGCTCTGAGCCTGTTCAGGCGGGTCGCGTCGGACCGGGCTCGGCCGGCAGCTCGTCGAACACCTCGACGTGGCGCTGCGCCGTGGCACCAGCGGGCGCAGGCGCCGGCGCCGGCGTCTACGATCTCGGCCTGCAGCGTGGCGTCGATGCCGCCCGGCGCAGGCGTAGATCTCCATCAGCGTCACCGCGGCGCCGGCCTCGTCGGCGCGCCGGTACAGCCGCGCCACCGAGCCGCGGTGACCGCTGCCGCAGCGCCTGCTGGAAGCACGGCCATGCCGGCAAGCGCGCATCGCAGGCAGCGCGCTCGGCGTCGATGCTTCCAGTAGATGAAGATCGAGCGCGTCACCGCCGGCGGTCGCGGACCCGCGACGGGCCGTCAGGCCGCCTCGGCCGGGATCTCGTAGGGCAGGGCGGCGACGGTCAGCCGCGGCCCGTCGGCGCGCCGGCGTGCAGGCTGCCGCCTGTCCAGCGCCGACAGCTTCAGCTCGACCAGCGCGGCGTGCCGCGCGCCGGCCAGCGTGCCGGCCAGCACCACCATGCCGGCCGGCTGGCCGGGGTCGGCGTCGTGGAAGACCTCCTGGCCCGGGCTGCAGCGCCACCGGGCTGTCGACGACATGCGCGCGGCGCTTGAGCGTGCCGCGGTACTGGCTGCGCGCCACCACCTCCTGGCCCGGGTAGCAGCCCTTCTGGAAATTGACGCCGCCGACCAGTTCCAGGTTCACCATCTGCGGCACGAACTGCTCCGACCGTGGCGGCCGACACGCGCGGCACGCCGCTGTGCACCTCCAGCCAGCGCCAGGCTGTCGGGATCGAGCGCGGGCAGCGGCGGGCGGCTCGCCGCCGGCCCACAGCCAGCGCGGCACCGCGGCGCCGTCGACGACGGCGTCGGGCAGGCGGATCAGGTCGGCGCCGCCGGCGTCGGCGCGGCTCCACGCGGCGCCGGCCGCGCGTCGCCCAGCGCGGCACCGGCGGCGTCGCCGGCCAGGCCCCACAGCGGCAGCTCGGCGCTGGCGTCGCTGAGCTTGCACTTGGCGCGCAGCACGAACATCGACAGCCGCTTCAGCGTCGCCGGCAGCAGGTCGGCGCTGCAGGCCAGCAGCACCTCGTCGTCGCCGCGCCGACCAGACCACGAAACTGGCCAGCAGCCGGCCCTTGGGCGAGCAGTAGCCGGCCAGCCGCGCCTGGCCGGCGTGCCAGGTGCAGCGATGTCCTGCGTCAGCTGGCCGTGCAGGAAGCTGCGCGGCGTCGGCGCCGCTGGCGCGGATCACGCCCCAGTCGGGCAGGCGCACGGCGCCGTGGGGCAGGGATGGTCGGGCAGGTGCGACAGTCATGCGCTGATTATGATCAGCCGCCATGTCTGGTCGCGTCCTCGGGGTTTCGGCTGGCTCGCTGGCGCCTGCTGGGGCTGCTGCTGCGTCGCTGGCCGCGCTGGCGGCCGGCCGCGCGCCTGGTGGTGGCTCGACCGCCCGCTGCCGCTGGCCGGCGCGACAGTGCCGAGCTGTCGATCGAGCCCGGCACGCACGCCGCGCGAGGTGGCGCAGGCCTGGGTCGACGCCGGCGTGCAGACCTCGCCGCGGCTGCTCTACGAATGGTTCCGCTGGTCGGGCCAGGCGCGGCGCATCCGCGCCGGCAGCTACGAGATCGAGCCCGGCACCACGCCGCGCCGCCTGCTGGCCAAGATGGTGCAGGGCGACGAGACGCTGGAGCAGCGTGCGCTTCATCGAAGGCTGGACGCTGCGCCAGCTGCGCGCCGAGCTGGCGCGCGCGCCGCACCTGCAAGCCCGCCACCGCCGGCATGAGCGACGCCGAGCTGATGGCCGCGCTGGGCGCGCCCGGCGCAGCGCCGAAGGGCCGCTTCTTCCCCGACACCTACGCCTACAGCCGCGGCGTCAGCGACCTGGCGGTGCTCGGCGCGCCCACGCGCGCGATGCAGCAGCGCCTGGCCGCGGCCTGGGCCGAGCGCGCGCCCGACACGCCGCTGAAGACGCGCCGACGAGGCGCTGATCCTGGCCTCGATCGTCGAGAAGGAGACCGGCGCTGGCGGCCGACCGCGGCCGCGTCGCCGGCGTCTTCGTCAACCGCCTGCGCATCGGCATGCCGCTGCAGACCGACCCGACGGTGATCTACGGCCTGGGCGAGGCCTTCGACGGCAACCTGCGCAAGCGCGACCTGCTGGCCGACACGCCCTACAACACCTACACCCGCGCCGGCCTGCCGCCGACGCCGATCGCGATGCCCGGCCTGGCCTCGCTGCGCGCCGCGGTGCGGCCCGAGCCGACGCGGGCGCTGTACTTCGTCGCCCGCGGCGACGGCAGCGGCGGCAGCGTCTTCAGCGAGACCCTGGCCGACCATAATCGCGCGGTGAACAAGTACCAGCGCGGCCGGCCGCCTGATGCCAGCGGCCGCTTCATCACCTTCGAAGGCATCGACGGCGCCGGCAAGAGCTCGCACATCGAGGCGCTGGCCGCATGGCTGCGCGCGCGCGGCCACGAGGTGGTGCGTGACGCGCGAGCCCGGCGGCACGCCGCTGGCCGAGCGGCTGCGCGAGCTGGTGCTGCACGCGCCGATGGACGCGCTGACCGAGGCGCTGCTGGTCTTCGCGGCGCGGCGCGACCACCTGCAGCAGCGTCATCGAGCCGGCGCTGGCGCGCGGCGACACCGTGCTGTGCGACCGCTTCACCGACGCCACCTTCGCCTACCAGGGCGGCGGCCGCGGCTTCGACACCGCGCGTGCTGGCGCAGCTGGAGCCTGGGTGCAGCAGGGCCGCCAGCCCGACCTGACGCTGTGGTTCGACCTGCCGGCCGGCCACCGCCGCCGCGCGCCGCGGCGCGGCGCGCGCGCCCGACCGCTTCGAGGCCCAGGACGAGGCCTTCTTCGAGCGCGTGCGCGCCGGCTATGCAGCGCGCGCGCGCCGCCGACCCCGGCGCGCTTCGCGCGCCTCGACGCCGACGGCCGAGCGCGACGCGGTCTGGGCGCAGGTCGCAGGCGGCCGTGCGAGGCGCGGCGCGTGGTGGTAGACGCCGACGGCAGCGCTGCCGCTGCCCTGGCTGGCCGCAGCCGCTGGCCGACGGCGCTGGCCACGCAGCGCGGCCACGCGCTGCTGGTGCACGGCGCGCGCCGGCGTCGGCGCGCTGCCAGTTCGCGCTCGCGCTGGCCCAGGCCTGGCTGTGCGAAGCGCCGGCGCGGCGGCCGCGCCGCGCGCCCTGCGGCCGCTGCGGCAGTTGCCGCCTGGTGCAGGCCCGCGTGCACCCCGACCTGCTGGTGCTGCTGCCCGAGAGCGCTGCGCCGCGCGCTCGACTGGCCGCTGGCCGACGACAAGGCCGAAGGCGACGACGGCAAGCGCAAGCCCAGCCGGCAGATCCGGATCGACGAGGTGCGCGCGGCTCATCGACTGGGCGCACGCGCACCAGCGCCCGCGGCCGCGGCAAGGTGGCGGTGCTGCACCCGGCCGAGGCGCTGAACGCTGCAGTCGGCCAACGCCCTGCTGAAGACGCTGGAGGAGCCGCCGGCCGGCACGCGGCTGGTGCTGACCGCGGCCGACCCGGCGCTGCTGCTGCCCACCGTGCGCAGCCGCTGCCAGCGCCTGCGCGCTGCCGGCGCCGCCGGCCGACGCAGGCCGCGGCCTGGCTGGCCGCGCAGGGCGTGGCCGCAGCCCGACGGTGCTGCTGGCCGCCGCCGGCGGCCGGCCGCTGGACGCGCTGGCGCTGGCCGCAGGCCGGCGTCGACGCCGCGGCCTGGGCGGCGCTGCCGCGGCGCGTGGCGCGCGGCCAGGCGCGCCGCGCTGGCGGGCTGGCCGGTGCCGCGGGCCGTCGATGCGCTGCAGAAGCTGTGCCACGACGCCATGGCGCGCGCCGGCGGCGGCGCGCCGCGCTTACTTCCCGACCGCGCGCGTGCCGGCCGGCGCGCGCCTGGCCGGCGCTGGCGGCCTGGTCGCGCGAGCTGCCGCGCGTCGCGCGCCACGACGAGCACCCCTGGAGCGAGGCGCTGATGATCGAGGCGCTCGTGACGCAGGGCCGCGCGGCGCTGGCCGTGCCGCGCGCCGCGGCGCCGCGCGCGGCGGGGCTTCGCTACACTGCCGCCATGAGCGATGCCCCAGTCACCCGACCGGGCGGCTCGGCCCGTCGCGGCGGCGCCGGGCGCGGCGGCGCGGCCGAGCGTGATCCAGCTCGTGTTCCGCGAGAAGGGCGCGCTGTACGCCGCCTACATCCCGCTGCTCACCGACGGCGGGCTGTTCGTGCCGACCACGCGCGAATACCGGCTCGGCGAGGACATCTACCTGCTGCTGTCGCTGCCCGACGACCCGCAGCGCTACCCGGTGGCCGGCAAGGTGGCCTGGATCACGCCGGCCAACGCCTCCGGCGGCCGCACCCAGGGCGTCGGCGTGCGCTTCCCGAACGACGAGAAGACGCGCCAGCTGAAGCTCAAGATCGAGGAGATGCTGGGCACCACGCATCTCGTCGGCCAAGCCGACGCAGACGATCTGAGCGCCCGGCGCCGGCGCCGCGCGCCGGTCGCCCGCGCCGCGCCGCATGTTCGTCGACTCCCACTGCCACCTGAGCTTTCCCGAACTGCACGACCGCCTGCGCCGAGCTGCGCGCGACGATGGCCGCCGCCAGCGTCGACCGCGCGCTGTGCATCTGCACCACGCTCGAGGAGTTCGACGCGCGTGCATGCGCTGGCGCTGGCGCACGACAACTTCTGGTGCACGGTGGGCGTGCACCCCGACAACGAAGGCGTGCAGGAGCCCGACGCTCGACGACCTGCTGGCGCTGGCGCGCCTGCCGCGCGTGGTGGCGATCGGCGAAACCGGGCTCGACTACTACCGCCTGAACGGCCGCAGCGTGGCCGACATGGCCTGGCAGCGCGAGCGCTTCCGCGTCCACATCCGCGCCGCGCGCGCGCACCGGGCTGCCGCTGGTGGTGCACACGCGCAGCGCCAGCGACCGACACGCTGGCGATGCTGCGCGACGAGGGGCGGCGGCGCCGTGCGCGGCGTCTTCCACTGCTTCACCGAGACGCTGGAGGTGGCCGCGCGCGGCGCTGGACCTGGGCTTCCACATCTCGTTCTCCGGCATCCTGACCTTCCGCAACGCCGAGGAGCTGCGCGAGGTGGCGCGCTTCGTGCCGCTGGACCGCTGCCTGATCGAGACCGACAGCCCCTACCTGGCGCCGATGCCGCTACCGCGGCAAGACCAACCACCCGGCCTGGTGCCGCACGTGGCGGCCAAGCTGGCCGAGCTCAAGGGCCTGCCGCGTGGCCGAGGTGGCGCGGCGCCACGAGCGCCAATTTCGAGCGCCTGTTCCGCCTGCCGCCGCTCCGACAGGACCTGGAGACGATCATGAAGCATTACTTGAGATTTGCTATCTATCTATTTGTTTTCATTGGATTTTCTATCGCGTCAAGCCGGATGCCTACGAGGACTTCTTCCGGGCCGTCGAGCGTCGACGATGCGCGCACCGTCGACGGCCTGCTGGCAGCGCGGCTTCGACCCCAACACGCCCGACGAGAAGGGCCAGGTCGGGCTGTACCTGGCGCTGCGCGAAGGCTCGCTGAAGGTCGCCGAGGTCCTGCTGCAGCACCCGCAGCTGAAGGTCGACGCCGCCAACGCCGCCGGCGAGACGCCGCTGATGATGGCCGCGCTGCGCGGCAACGTCGAGTGGACGCAGCGCCTGCTCGGACCGCGGCGCGCAGCTCAACCGCGAGGGCTGGACGCCGCTGCACTACGCCGCCAGCGGCCCCGAGCCCAAGGTGCGTGGCCCTGCTGCTCGACCGCGGCGCCGCGATCGAGGCGCCGTCGCCCAACGGCACCACGCCGCTGATGATGGCGGCGCGCTACGGCCGCGAAGACGCGCGCCGAACTGCTGCTGGCGCGCGGCGCCGACGCGCGCGCCGCGCAACGACCTGGGCCTGGCGGCGGCCGACTTCGCGCGCGCGGCCGGCCGCGAGGCCCTGGCCGGCAAGCTGGAGCAGGCCGCACGTTGAAGGGGTCGGACTCAGAGCCTCCGTGTCGGAAGATCATCCGACAAGGCGATTGGCGCAGCATCCGACTGGGCTGGCGACTGTCTCGGCGCCTAAAGTTGGCGACATGGCTTGGCATCATCGCCCGAGGAGCATCGACATGGCCCAGCAGACTCCGCGAACGCAACCCGTTCATGCTGATGATCAACCCCGAGGTGGTGCTCGCCGCCATCGAGAAGTCCGAACGCCTGGGGCAGCTCAACCGCCACCTTTGCCGTCCTCTCGATCGACAGGCAGCTGCGGACCCCGGTGCGCCACCTGCGCCCGGCGACGACGATCTCGATGACGAGGGTCTGGCGCCGCTGGACTGACGGGCCCCGGCCCGGACCCCGGCCGTGTCATCGTCGGGGGCGACGGACACGCGCGGCAGGCGCGCTCCTTGTGGTCGGCGGATGTTTCGGGGGCGCGCGACGCCTGGCAGGCCGAAGATCCGCACCAGCTTCATCCTGTACTGCGTACTGCGTACGATGTATATTATGTAAACTCCTGGCGTGGATGAGAGAGAGTGACTTCTCCGCGCGTCCAAGCTGCGCGACAAGATACGCGCAGCCGGCGGGCCGTCCGTCTTGACGCAAAATGGCGCGTGGCTGGCGGTGTGACCTCATCCTGTCTCGCACACTGCTCTCGCACTCCTCACCCCGCGACGCCCCTTCATGCTTGCCCGCTTGCCGGCCGCCCTGCGCGGTGTCCTGACCGGCCTCGCGCTCGGCCTGAACACCCTGCTCGTGCTCCTTGAGCCTGGTGCCACCGGCGCTGCTCAAGCTGCTGGTGCCGGTGACGGCCGTGCGCCGCACGGCCGACCGGGCGCTCAATGCGCTGGCCTCGACCTGGGTCGCCATCAACAACGCCTGGATCGCCGCGGTGAACCCGGCCGCACGCTGGGATGTGCAGGGCGTCGAGAGCCTGCACCCGCGCGGCTGGTACCTGGTGTCGAGCAATCACCAGACCTGGGTCGACATCCTGGTGCTTCAACGCATCTTCCACGGCCACATTCCGTTCCTGAAGTTCTTTCTCAAGCGCGAGCTGATCTGGGTGCCGGTGATCGGCCTGGCCTGGTGGGCGCTGGACTTTCCATTCATGAAGCGCGGCCGCGGCCACGGCGCGCGCAGCAGCGACCTGAAGACGACGCGCGAGGCCTGCGAGAAGTTCAAGCGCATTCCCACCTCGGTCATCAATTTCGTCGAGGGCACGCGCTTCACCCCCGCCAAGCACGCGCAGCAGGACGAGCCCCTACCGCCATCTGCTCAAGCCCAAGATCGGCGGCCTCGGCATCGCACTGGCGACGATGGGCGAGCAGTTCGAGGCCCTGCTCGACGTCACCATCGTCTATCCCCACGGCACGCCGCGCTTCTGGGACCTGCTGTGCGGGCGCATCGACGCCGTGACCGTGCGCGTGCAGCAGCGCGAGATCCCGCCCGAAGTGCTGGGCAGCGACCCGATCGGCGACAAGGCCTATCGCCAGCGCATCAGCGCCTGGGTCGAGCAGCAGTGGACCGAGAAGGACCGGTTGATCGACGAACTGCTGCGTGGCGCCGCCTAGAAGGGCCGCGCATCAGTCCACGAAGCGCGAGAACACCAGCGATGCGTTGGTGCCGCCGAAGCCGAAGCTGTTGGACATCACCGTGTTCAGCGGCGCATCCAGACGCTGGCGCAGGATCGGCAGGCCCTCGGCGGCCGGGTCCAGGTTCTCGATGTGGGCCGAGGCGGCGGCGAAGCCGTGCTGCATCATCAGCAGCGAGTAGATCGCCTCCTGCACGCCGGCCGCGCCGAGCGAGTGGCCCGGACAGCGACTTGGTGGAGCTGATGTGCGGAATGCGCTCGCCGAACACCTCGCGCACCGCGCCCAGTTCGGCCAGGTCGCCCACCGGCGTGGAGGTGCCGTGGGCGTTGATGTAGTCCACCGGCGTGCGCACCGTGCGTCAGGGCCTGCTGCATGCAGCGCACCGCGCCTTCGCCGGACGGCGCCACCATGTCGTGGCCGTCGGAGGTGGCGCCGAAGCCGACCAGCTCGGCCAGGATGGTGGCGCCGCGCGCCTGCGCATGCTCCAGCGCTTCGAGCACCAGCATGCCGCCGCCGCCGGCGATGACGAAGCCGTCGCGCGCCGCGTCGAAGGCGCGCGAGGCCTGCTCGGGCCGGTCGTTGAAGCCGGTGGACATCGCGCCCATGGCGTCGAACAGCAGCGAAAGCTCCCAGCTTTCCTCCTCGCCGCCGCCGGCGAAGACCACGTCCTGCTGGCCCCAGGCGATCAGCTGCCCGGCATGGCCGATGCAGTGCGCGCTGGTCGCGCAGGCCGAGGTGATGGAGTAGTTGACGCCCTTGATGCCGAAGGGCGTGGCCAGGCAGGCCGAGACCGTGCTGCCCATCGTGCGCGTGACCATGAAGGGCCCGACGCGCTTGATGCCCTTGGCGCGCAGCGTGTCGGCGGCCCAGACCTGGTTGAAGCTCGACGCGCCGCCGGAGCCGGCGACCAGGCCGGTGCGCGGGTTCGACACCTGCTCGGGCGTCAGGCCGGCATGCTCGATGGCCTGCTTCATCGACAGGTAGGCATAGGCCGCGGCATCGCCCATGAAGCGCAGCGTGCGGCGGTCGATCTGCGGCTTCGAGCGCCAGCTCGGGCCGGCCGCTGACCTGGCAGCGCAGGCCGCGCTCGGCATAGGTCGGGTTGAAGCGCAGGCCCGAGCGCCCTTCGCGCAGGCTTTGCGTCACTTCCTCGGCGTTGTTGCCCAGGCTGGAGACGATGCCCTGACCGGTGACGACGACTCGACGCATCAGAAATTCTCCGTGGACGTGAACAGGCCCACCTTGAGGTCGGTGGCGGACGTAGATCTCGCGGCCGTCGGCGAACATGCGGCCGTCGGCGATGCCCATGACGAGCTTGCGCTCGATGACGCGCTTCAGGTCCAGGCGGTAAGTGACCTTCTTGACCGATGGGCAGCACCTGGCCAGAGAACTTGACCTCGCCTGCGCCGAGCGCGCGCCCGCGCCCCGGGTTGCCGCGCCAGCCGAGCCAGAAGCCGACCAGTTGCCACAGCGCATCCAGTCCCAGGCAACCGGGCATCACCGGGTCGCCCTCGAAGTGGCAGCCGAAGAACCACAGGTCGGGCCGGATGTCGAGCTCGGCCTCGAGCAGGCCCTTGCCGTGGGCGCCGCCGGTGTCGTCGATGTGGACGATGCGGTCCACCATCAGCATGTTGGGCAGCGGCAGCCGGGCATTGCCCGGGCCGAAGAGTTCGCCGTGGCCGCAGGCCAGCAGTTCGTCGCGGCCATAGGCATGGCGGCCGAGGTCGCGCTGGCTGGCGCGCGGCGCGGTGGGAGAGAGTGGCGTCTGTCGGCGTGGTGTGCATGGTCGTGTTCCAGCGCATGGCGCAAGTCCACAGCCCGGACAGGCTGATCTGCGCGGTCCTCAGCGGTCCACAACGGCCAGCCGAGAGGTGACAGTATCGCCGAGCGTGCGGGTGGTCAATTTTGGGGCATCGGTGCAGCCGACCGCGGCGGCGCCGCGCGTGCCGCCGCCCTGCACCGCCGATACATGCCGGATACGTGCTCGCGACCGTTCGGCACAGAGGCGCCACGCCGGCGATACCTGCGTCGGGCAGACTGTCGGCACTGGCCACCGCGTGACGACCAGACACCCGGTCCAGGACCAGCATCACCACTTGCGGGGAGACCACCATGAGCCTGCAATCAGACGTCGCCGGTGTTCTGCGGAACGACCCGGTCGGCCGCATCGGTTTCAAGGTCGAGAATATCGTCGTCGACAAGGCGAAGATGGAAAGCGTCGCCAAGGCGATCGAGAGCCAGGACATCGCAGTCGAGGTCGGTGGCACCGGCGCGCAACTTGGCGCGGCGTACTCTTCGTTCACCGGCCGGCGAGTGCTTCCGGGCGAGAAGAAGCTGATCGGCAAGATCACGCTGGGCAGCGCCAATGTCGCCAAGACCGCGCTGGGCAAGGCCGCCATCTTCCACGAGAGCGTGCACGCCCTGATGGACGTCCAGTCGCACAAGCTGAGCATGCACAACGACGAGGTCGTCGCCTACCTGGCCGATGCCCTGTACCTGCGGGCGACGAAGACGGCCATCAGCGGTGGCGCGATGGAGAAGGCGATCTTCGATGCGGCGTTCGCGATCGTCGACGGGCGTCGGATGCTCGCCAAGAAGGGTGTCAGCCTGACGTGGCGGGATTGCGACGCCTTGCGCAAGGCGATCCAGGCGCATCCCGCGTACCACGGCTAGCGCCTGAGCGCCGCCGGTCGACTGGCAGCCACGCCATGCCCACCGCGCCACTGCCGGTGGGCCGACTCACTGCGCCGCTGCCGGTGGCCCGACGTAACTCGCCTGGCGCTGCCTGCGGATGAGCAGGTTCTTCACCTCCCACTGCGCCCCTTCGTCCAGTGTCGCCAGGTAGTGCACCTCGCCGCCCATCTGCACCGCGATCGGCACGCCGCGCTCGAACAGCAGCCGATTGCCCGGCAGGCGCGGAATCTTGTCGCCCGGCGTGAGGATGCCTGCGAGGTTGAGCGGATCGACGGCCGAGATCGATACGCGCTCGCGTCCGTCCTCACGGGCCGTCTTGCGCAACGCCGCTGCCGCTTCCGGCAGCGCAAACTGCTCGCCCGAGAAGCCGCTGACGAAGCGGCCCCCGCGCACTTCGCCGCGAGCTTCGAGACGACGGTAGACATAGTGCAGCTCGCGCCACGGCGGCAGGCCCTCTTCGCGCTCGAGCAGCTTGCGAAACACGACGCCGTAGCGGCGCAGGAGCACGCGCGCGATGTGGTCGACATGCGGCTCGGCGAGCGCACCCGCGGCCTCGACCGCAGGACGCGAGCGCCGCGTCAAGGACCAGCGGCCCGCATCGTCGATCGGATCGTGACCGGGCCGCCGGCGCCGGATCTTGTTGCGCCTGTCGGCCGGCATCACGAGCGCTCGCAGGCCGGCGAAGGTGTCGCAGGTGACCAGGCCCTGCGCCACCAGTTCGGCCAGCGCGTGCTCGGTGGGCTCGCCCAGCAGTCCCACATCGCGCTGCAGGTCGCCGAAGAAGCTGGCGCCGTGCGTGCGCAGCGCCTCCAGCACGGCGCGCGCAGCGCCCGACAGCGGCGGATCGTCTGTCGTCGCGCCGCCCACTGCCTGCCAGTGCGGCAAGGCATCGCGCTCGCACAGCACGATGGGCGTGCCGCGGATCGGGCCGGTCCGGTGCGACGCCACGCCCTCCGAAGGCCGCCACCACACGACGCGGCCGACCGCGCACAGCTTGTCGAGCATGGCCGGCGCATAGTCCCGCACGCGTGCTGCGAGCAGGTCATCCTCCCAGGCCGACGCCGGCGCCGCGTGGCCTTCGAGCTGGCGCAGCGCATCGGCCAGGCCGCCCTCGCCTGCGCGGCGCTCGTCGCCGTCAGCGGTGGCCAGCTGGTGCCAGCGGAACAGGAATCGCATGAACTGCGCCGGCGGCAAGGGCTGGACGTCGGCGCGCAGCTTGTCGCGCGTGGCGCGGTGCATGCGCGCGAGCAGCCGCCGGTCGCACCACTCGGCCGCGCCCGGCGCCGTGAAGGAACCGCGCATCACCGAACCGTCGGCCTCGAGCCCCAGCAGCGCAACGAGCACATCGTCGGCATCGAACCCGAGCGGCGCGGCCAAGGCCGCCGCCGTCACCGGGCCCAGCAGATCCAGGCGGCCGCGCAGGATCTCGCGCAAGGCGGCGTCGCGATCGGGCGGCGCCGGGTGGCATGCGGCGATGGCCGGTGACATCGCCGCAGCGGGAAAGACCGCGAGGAACTCGTGCAGGCGCTCGGCGGCCACGACGACCTCGCCGCCATGCGGCGACCGAGAGCCGCGTCGCCCGCCGCTGCTGCGCGAGCGACGCCACGAGCTCCGGCAGATCGATCTCGCCCACCGCGAGAAAGCCGTGCACGCACAAGGCATCGTGCAATTCGTCGGCATTGCCGATCTCGGGCCGCGCATCCGCGCACACCTGCGCGATCACCTGCGGGTCGAGGCGACCGATGTCGTGCGCGGTCTGCAGGTCCATCAGCGCCTGGGTCGCCACCGCTCGGGTGCGCCGCTCCTCGGCCGCGCCGTCGTCCAGGAACGCGTAGGGCCGCGCATGGAGGATGGCGTGCGCCAAGGGCGACGGCGACGTGAGCTCGCGCGTCACGATCTCGACCTCGCCGGATGCGATGCGTTCGAGCAGGCGCACGAAGCCGTCGACGTCCATCGTCTCGTGCAGGCAGTCGTGCAGCGTCTGCGCCACCAGCGGATGGTCGGGGACCTCGCGATCGCCGGCGATGTTCTCCAGCGCACGCCATGCTGGTCGGGGAAGACGACGGTGAGCAGATCCTCCGCGTCGGAACGCTGGAACTGCGGCGGCACCTTGCGCCCCCCGTTCATGCGCCGCACCGCCAGCGATGCGGTGGCATTCCAGCGCCAGCGGGTGGCGAACATCGGCGCGTCGAGCAGCGCCTGGACCAGCAGGTCGCGCGCGGTGGCGGGCTTGAGGTAGTGGCGCACCTCGTCCAGCGCGAAGCTGTGCGTGGGCCCGAGCGACAGCACGATGCTGTCCTCGAGCGCCGCGGCCTGCAGCTCGAAGTTGAACTTGCGGCAGAAGCGCTTGCGCAGCGCCAGGCCCCAGGCGCGGTTGAGGCGCGAGCCGTAGGGCGAGTGGATGACCAGGTGCGTGTCCGCCGGCCTCGTCGAAGAAGCGCTCGAAGACGATGCGTGCGTTCGGTCGGCAGCACGCCCAGCGCCGCCTTCGACGCGCCGAGGTACAGCGCGAGCTGCCGTGCCGCGGCCGCCGGCAGCTCGTGCTCGCCGTGCAGCCAGCGCTCGCAGGCGTCGACACCCTCTTCGAGCCGCTCGTCGGCCTGCGCCGCCAGGCGCGACACCGCATGGCGACAGCTCGTCGCTGCGCCCGGCGCCTCGCCCAGCCAGAACGGGATCGTCGGCGGCTGCCCTGGCGTCCTCGACGATCACCTGCCGCGTCTCGACCTTGCAGGATGCGGTACGACGCGTTGCCGAGCTGGAAGATGTCGCCCGGCAGGCTCTCGAAGGCGAAATCCTCGTTGAGCGTGCCGACGCGATGCCCCTCGGGCTCCAGCAGCACCTCGTAGTCGAACTGATCGGGGATCGCGCCGCCGTTGGTGACCGCCGTCAGCCGCGCGCCGCGCCGCGCGCGCAGCACGCGGTTGACGGCGTCGTAGTGCAGATGGGCGCCGCGCCGGCCGCGCCGCGTGGCGAAGCCGTCGGCGAGCATCTGCACCACGGATTCGAAAGTCGGCGCGGGTCAGCTCGCGGTACGGATCAGGCGCGGCGCAGCAGCGCGTACAGCGCGTCCAGGCCCCACTCCCGGCACGCGACCTCGGCGACGATCTGCTGCGCCAGCACGTCGAGCGGCTGGCGGGGCACGCTGGATGCGGTCGAGCTCGCCGCGGCGCACGGCGTCGAGCAGCGCCGCGCACTCCGACAGGTCGTCGCGCGACAAGCGGAAACAGGCGACCCTTCGGGCATCGCCGCCGACGGCGTGGCCGGCGCGGCCGACGCGCTGCAGGAATCCGTTCATCGAGCGCGGCGAGCCGAGCTGGCACACGAGATCGACGTCGCCGATGTCGATGCCGAGTTCGAGCGACGCGTGGCCACCAGCGCCTTCAGCTTGCCGGACTTCAGCCGCTGCTCGGCATCGAGCCGGTGCTCGCGCGCCAGGCTGCCGTGGTGCGCGGTGACGTGCTCTTCGCCCAGCCGCTCGGCCAGATGGCGCGCCGCGCGCTCGGCCAGGCGCCGCGTGTTGACGAAGATCAGCGTCGTGCGGTGCTGGCGGATGAGCTCGGCCAGCCGGTCGTAGAGCTCGCTCCAGACCTCGTTGGCCATCACGCGCGTCGAGCGGCGAGCGCGGCACCTCGATCGCGAGGTCGCGCTCGCGCACGTGGCCGGCGTCGACGATCGCGCACCTCGCGCCTTGCGTCCGACCGATGAGGAAACGCGCCATCCCGTCGATCGGCTTCTGCGTCGCCGACAGGCCGATGCGCACCGGCGGTCGCTCGCACAGCGCCTCCAGCCGCTCGAGCGACAGCGCCAGGTGCGCGCCGCGCTTGTCGCCGGCCACCGCGTGGATCTCGTCGACGATCACGGTGTGCACCGTCTTCAGCATCGCGCGGCCCGACGCCGAGGTGAGCAGGATGTAGAGCGACTCCGGCGTCGTCACCAGGATGTGCGGCGGCGGCGGCGCATGCGCTCGCGCTCGGCCGCGGGCGTGTCGCCGGTGCGCACGGCGTCGCGGATGCCGACGTCCGGCAGACCCATCGCGACGAGGCCGGCGCGGATGCCGGCGAGCGGCTCCTCCAGGTTCTTGCGGATGTCGTTGGACAGCGCCTTCAGCGGCGAGACGTACAGCACGTGCACCTCGTCGGCCAGGCCACGTGCCAGGCCCGCGACGACGAGGTCGTCGATGGCCGACAGGAAGGCGGCCAGGGTCTTGCCGGAGCCGGTGGGTGCCGCGATCAGGGCGTGGCGATGCCGCGTCGTGACGGCCCAGGCGCGGGTCTGGACGTCGGTGGCCTGGCCGAAGCGCGAGGCCAGCCAGCCGGAGACGGCGGGGTGAAACTGCATGCGTCGCATTGTCGACTGCCCGCGCCAAGGTCGTCCCGGGGTGTGCGTGTCACCGTGTTGCCCGCGTGCCCAGTCCGGCATCGCGGCATGACGGGCCCGATCCCTGCGGCGGACACGCGCGACCGCCCTATTTCACCAGGGTGACCGGCGCTTCAGCCAACTGGATCACCTTGTGCGCCGTCGAGCCCAGGAAGACGTGCTCGAGGTCGCTGAGCCCGCGGGTGCCCATCACGATGCCGACGCAGCCCTGTTCCTTGGCAACACGTGCGATCACCTCGCCGGGCTGGCCGAACAGCACCATGAACTCGTAGGTCAACCCGGCGGCATCGACGAGCGCCCGCGCCTTGACGGCGTCGGCTTCGCCCAGCTGCTGGAGCTGGGCCAGGGCCTCCTTGTTGAGCAGACCTCCCGCGTGCCAGCGCTCCAGGGTCTGCTGCACATTCACCAGCACGAGCTTGAGGTGGCCGGAGGCGTGCGCCCAGTCGATCGCATGCGCCAGGGCACGAAGCGAGGTTTCGGAGCCATCGATCGGAATCAGGATCTTGCGCACATCGACCTCCGTCTGGATTCTGCGAGTTCGAACCTGACCATAATGGGTCGTTCCCGCTCGCGCTTGACCCTGGTCAAGCCTGGCGGCGGCGGCCGGCCGGCGCGGGCTCGATGGCGGCAGAGGGTGCACTTTCCGGCAGGTTGGGCTAGGCTGAGCCATTCGGCGTGGCGCCGCGTGCCACGCCCAGGAGTGTGAGCATGAACGACGAGCCGGCATCCCTGCGTCTGCACGTGCCCGAACCCTCGGGCCGTCCGGGGCGTGGGACCGATTTTTCCTATCTGCACCTGTCGCCGGCGGGTGCGGTGCGGCGGCCGCGCGCCCGACGCCCCGGCCGGCCGACACCGCGGACCTGGCCTACGCCCTGGTGCGCGTGCTCGACGACGAGGGCCGCGCCGTCGGCCCCTGGGCGCCGGAAGCCGACGTGGCGCTGCTGCAGCGCGGGCTGCGCGCGATGATGAAGACGCGCGCCTTCGACGCCCGGATGTTCATCGCCCAGCGGCAGAAGAAGATCTCCTTCTACATGCAGTGCCTGGGCGAGGAGGCGATCGCCACCGCGCACGCGCTGGCGATCCGGGACGGCGACATGTGCTTTCCCACCTACCGCCAGCAGGGTCTGCTGCTGGCGCGCGACGACATCCCGATGGTCGAGATGATCTGCCAGCTGATGAGCAACGCGCGCGATCCGCTCAAGGGCCGCCAGCTGCCGGTGATGTATTCGTACAAGCGCGCCGGCTTCTTCTCGATCAGCGGCAACCTGGCGACGCAGTTCATCCAGGCGGTGGGCTGGGGCATGGCGTCGGCGATCAAGGGCGACACCAGGATCGCTTCGGCCTGGATCGGCGACGGCGCGACCGCCGAAGCCGACTTCCACACCGCGCTGACCTTCGCCCACGTCTACCGCGCGCCGGTGATCCTGAACGTGGTCAACAACCAGTGGGCGATCTCCACCTTCCAGGCCTTCGCCGGCGGCGAGGGCACCACCTTCGCGGCGCGCGGCGTGGGCTGCGGCATCGCCTCGCTGCGCGTCGACGGCAACGACTTCCTGGCCGTGCTGGCGGCGTCGCGCTGGGCCGCCGAGCGCGCGCGCCGCAACCTGGGGCCGACGCTGATCGAGTGGCTGACCTACCGCGCCGGTGCCCATTCGACGTCCGACGACCCGTCGCGCTACCGCCCCGCCGACGAGGGGCGGCACTTCCCGCTGGGCGACCCGATCGCGCGGCTGGAGCAGCACCTGGCGGGCCTCGGCGCCTGGTCCGACGAAGAGCACGATCGCGTGCAGAAGGAACTGGAGGCCGAGGTGAGCGCGGCGCTGAAGGAGGCCGAACGATACGGCGGCACGCTCATCGACGGCCACGTGCCGCCGCTGGAGACGATGTTCGAGGGCGTCTACAAGGACATGCCGCGCGCACCTGCACGAGCAGTTGCGCCAGGCCCGCGGAGGCTGACGCGATGGCCCGCATGACCATGATCCAGGCCCTGCGTTCGGCGATGGACGTGATGCTCGAGCGCGACCCCAACGTCGTCGTCTACGGCCAGGACGTCGGCTATTTCGGCGGCGTCTTCCGTTGCACCGAGGGCCTGCAGGCCAAATACGGCACCTCGCGCGTCTTCGACGCCCCGATCTCCGAAGGCGGCATCGTCGGCTCGGCCATCGGCATGGCCGCCTACGGCCTGCGGCCGGTGGTGGAGGTCCAGTTCGCCGACTATTTCTACCCGGCGTCGGACCAGATCGTGTCCGAGGCGGCGCGGCTGCGCTACCGCTCGGCGGGCGATTTCACCGCGCCGCTGACGATCCGCATGCCCTGCGGCGGCGGCATCTACGGCGGGCAGACGCACAGCCAGAGCCCGGAGGCGCTGTTCACGCATGTCTGCGGGCTGCGCACGGTGATGCCCTGCAACCCCTACGACGCCAAGGGGCTGCTGATCGCCGCGATCGAGAACGACGACCCGGTGATCTTCCTGGAACCCAAGCGCCTGTACAACGGCCCCTTCGACGGCCACCACGAGCGGCCCGTGGTGCCGTGGTCGCAGCACGCGCTGGGCGAGGTGCCCGAGGGTCACTACACGGTGCCGCTGGACACGCGCGGCGGTCTTCCGCCCCGGCAGCGACCTCACGGTGCTGACCTACGGCACCATGGTCTTCGTGGCCGAGGCGGCGGCGGCGGAAAGCGGCATCGACGCCGAGATCGTCGACCTGCGCAGCCTGTGGCCGCTGGACCTGCCGGCCATCGTGGCTTCGGTGCAAGAAGACCGGCCGCTGCGTCGTCGTGCACGAGGCCACGCGCACCAGCGGCTTCGGCGCCGAACTCGTGGCGCTGGTGCAGGAGCACTGCTTCTACCACCTCGAGGCGCCGGTCGAGCGCGTGACCGGCTGGGACACGCCCTATCCGCACGCGCTGGAGTGGGCCTATTTTCCGGGCCCGGCCCGCGTGGCCGCGGCCTATGCGCCGCGCCATGGAGGCAATGACATGGCCAAGCACCCACGTGATCAAGGTGCCCGACGTCGGCGAAGGCGTGGCCGAGGTCGAACTGGTGGCCTGGCACGTGCAGGTCGGCGACCGCGTCGCCGAGGACCAGGCGCTGGCCGACGTGATGACCGACAAGGCCAGCGTCGAGATCCCGTCGCCCGTGGCCGGCCGCGTGCTGGCGCTGGGTGGCGCGGTCGGGCAGACGATGGCCGTCGGCGCCGAGCTGATCCGCATCGAGGTCGAGGACGCAACCGGGGCCGCGGAGTCGCCGCAGGCCGCCGCAGCGGCAGCCGCCGCAGCCGCGCCGGCGCCCCAGGCCCCGCCCCCGCGCCGCCCCGCGCGCCCGCACCCGCACGGCCCGGATCTGCACCCGCGGCACGGCCACACGCGCAGCCCGTCGTGGCCGAACGTCCGATCGCATCGCCCGCCGTGCGCCGGCGCGCCTGGGAGCAGGGCATCGACCTGAAGGCGGTGCCGGCGACCGGCACGGCCGGCCGCATCATGCAGGCCGACCTGGACGCCTTCATCGCGGCGCGCGGCCCGCGGCCAGCGGCTGCCGCGGTCCCCGTGCGCCCTGCGGACGCGCATGCCGAACGCCACGACGAGCAGGCGATCCCCGTCATCGGCCTGCGCCGCCGCATCGCCGTGCAGATGCAGGAAGCGAAGCGCCGCATTCCGCATTTCAGCTATGTCGAGGAGATCGACGTCACCGAGGTCGAGGCCTTGCGCGCGGCGCTGAATGCGAAGTGGGCCGCAACAGCGCGGCCGCCTGACGCTGCTGCCGCTGCTGATGCGGGCCATGGTGCTGGCGGTGCGCGAATTTCCGCAGATCAACGCCCGCTTCGACGACGAGGCGGGCATCGTCACGCGCTTCGGCGCCGTGCACCTGGGTGTCGCCACGCAGTCACCGCACGGCCTGATGGTGCCGGTGGTGCGGCACGCCGAGGCCCTGGACCTGTGGACGATGGCCGCCGAAGTCACGCGCCTGGCCGAGGCTGCACGCAGCGGCCGCGCCACGCGCGACGAACTGCGCGGCTCCACGCTCACGCTGAGCAGCCTGGGCGCCCTCGGCGGCATCGTCTCCACGCCGGTGATCAACCGGCCCGAGGTGGCCATCGTCGGCGTCAACCGCATCGTCGAACGGCCGGTGATGCGCGGCGGCGCCGTGGTGGCGCGCAGCATGATGAACCTGTCGTCGTCGTTCGACCACCGCGTCGTCGACGGCATCGACGCGGCGCGCTTCGTGCAGGCGCTGCGCACGATGCTGGAGAGCCCTGCCCTGCTGTTCGTCGACTAGCCCCTTACGGGGCCGGCGACGGTCGGGGCGTCTGCGGCAGGAACTCGTCGTACAGGGCGGCCGCGGCCAGCAGACGCGAACGGACCGCTGCAACGAGTGCAGGCGGCGAGACCACCCTCACCTGCTCGCCCTGGCGCAGCACGTCCATCACCAGTTCGGTGTCGTCGACGTAGGGCAGGCGCAATTCGTAGCGGCCGTCGGCGAGCCAGCGACCCTCTGGTCGGGATGCCACTCCTCGCGGCTGGCCCACCGGGCCGCCGAGGGCGTCGAAGTGCAGCACCGCCCAGCGCCGCCGGCCGCCGGCATAGATGCCGTAGCCGGCGTCCATCTCCGCCTGCACCTCGGCCAGCGGCACCTCGCTGCGCGCGGTGTCGAGCAGCGTCGCCGTCTCGCACGGCGTCCAGCGCAAAACGCCGCAGCGCGTCGCGCGGTGGCACCAGGCGTCCAGGTACCAGGTGTTGCGGTAGTGCACCAGGCGCTGCGGCGACACGTCGCGGTCGCTGACCTCGCCGCGGCCGCGCGTCAGGTAGCGCAGGTGCAGCCGCCGGCGCGTCAGCAGCGCCTCGCTGACGCGCTCGAAGAACTGGCTGGGCACCGGCCGCCGCAGCGCGCTGACGATCTTCACCCGCTGCATCAGCGCCTCGGCGGCCGTCGGCCTCGCCGCTGCCCAGCATCTGGTGGATGCGGTCGAGCAGCGGCTGCAGGTGGCGGCTGATCATGCCGTCGCTGTCCAGCTCGCTCAGCAACTGGTGCGCCATCAGCAGCGAATACAGCTCGCGCTCGTTGAACCACAGCCCCGGCAGTTCGTGCCTGGCCGCCGGCATAGGCGGTGCCGAAGCGGTAGCCGTTGAGGTCGCGGTCGTATTCGATCGGCGCGCCGAGCCGGCTGCGCAGGTATTCGAGGTCGCGCTTGAGCGTGGCCGGCGACACCTCCAGCTCGTCCAGCAGCGTCGCAAAGCTGACGTGGCCGCGGGCGCGGATCAGCGTCTCGATGCGGCACAGGCGGGCGGTATTGTTGGCCATGCGATGGATTTTCTACCCCGCCGGCACGCGTACCGGCACCGGAGCGCCGATCTCGGCCACCTGGGTGCCGCGGCTGTGCGGTCGGCCCACCGCTACACTCGCCGCGCCATGCCGACGAAGAAACCCGCGTCCCTTCGGAACCCGGGCGGCCGCACACGCAGCCCCCGCGCGCCGGCCACCGGTCATGCGCCGGCCGTCACGCTGGGCATGGTGGCGCTGGCCGCCGGGGTCTCGCCGAGCACTGTCTCGCGCATCCTCAACGGCACCGCCGCCGTCGACGACGCCAAGCGGCAGGCCGTCGACGATGCCATCAAGCGGCTGGGTTTCGTGCCCAACCCGGTGGCGCGCGGCCTCGCCGGCGGACGCACCCTGAGCGTCGGCGTGGTGACGCAGTCGATCGACAGCCCCTTCTACGGCGTTGCCCTGCGCGGCATCGAGGAGCAGCTCGACCACGCCGGCTACAGCGCGCTCTTCGTCAGCGGTCACTGGAACGCCACCGAAGAGGCGCGCTGTGTCGACACCCTGCGTTCGCGGCGTGTCGACGGCATCATCGTGCTCACCGGTCGCCTGAGCGACGCCGCGCTGCGCAGCGTCGCCAAGGACCTGCCGGTGGTCGTGACCGGTCGGTCACTGAGGGCACCGAATCTTTACTCGGTCGACTTCGACAACTTCGAGGGCGCCCGCTGGCCACCCACCACCTGCTGGCGCTGGGGCACCGCGACATCGCCTTCATCGCCGGCGACCCGCGCCACCCGGACGCCGTCGAACGCCAGCGCGGCTACCGCGCGGCGCTCGAAGCCGCCGGCCTGCCCTACCGGCCGGGGCTCGTCGTTTCAGGCATGTTCCAGGAGGAAGGCGGCCTGGCGGCCGCCGACCAGTTGCTGGACAGCCGGCAGCCCTTCACGGCCATCCTTGCGTCCAACGACCAGATGGCGATAGGCGCCTGCCTGGGCTTGCACCGGCGTTCGGTGCACGTGCCGCGGGACGTCTCGGTGGTCGGCTTCGACGACCTGCCGATCTCGCGTTATGTGTTGCCGCCGCTGACCACCGTGCAGCACCCGGCCTACGAGCTGGGCAAGATCGCCGGCACGGCGATGCTGCAGTTGCTGCGCGGTGAGAAGCCGGATGTCCAGGTGCCACCGCCGCGGGTCGTCGTGCGCGAGTCGACACTGCCGCTGGCGGCACGTACCTGAAGCGGCGGCCGCGCCGTCGCGGCCGCCGCCGCAGTCGCCGACTCGGCACCGGCGCCGTCGGTCGACCCCCGCGCTTACCCTCGATTGACACCCTTGCAGGCGCTCCCTATAGTTTGAAAGCGCTTTCATCGAACACCCGCCGGATACCCCTGGATGCGCGGTGCGGCCCGAACCCGGGCCGAGCCCGGGCCCAGGGGCCGACTGTGGGCGCCGTCGAGCAAACGCTCCGCCCGCCGATCGGGCGGCCATCGCCCTCCCTCCCGGACCTGCCGCACGAGCCCTTCGACCCCGCGCAGCGCTTCCCCGACGACTTCGTCTGGGGCGTGGCGACCAGCAGCTTCCAGATCGAGGGGGCCGCTGCCGCGGACGAAAGAGGCGAGTCGATCTGGGACCGCTTCTGCCGCCAGCCCGGCGCCATCGCCGACGGCAGCGACGGCACGGTGGCCTGCGACCACGTGCACCGCCTGGACAGCGACCTCGATCTGATCGCCTCGCTGGGGGTCGACGCGTATCGCTTCTCGGTCAGCTGGCCGCGGGTGCAGCCCGCCGGCCGCGGCGCCTGGAATGCCAAGGGCCTGGACTTCTACGAACGCCTCGTCGACGGCCTGCTGAGCGCGGAGTGCCGCCCTATCTGACGCTCAACCACTGGGACCTGCCGCAGGCGCTGCAGGACGACGGCGGCTGGGCGGCGCGCGACACCGTGCACCGCTTCGTCGACTATGCCCGCGGCTTGCAGCGCCACCTGGGCGACCGCGTCGCCGCCGTGACCACGCACAACGAACCCTGGGTCATTGCCCACCTCGGCCACGAGACCGGCCATTTCGCGCCCGGCATCACCAGCCGTGCCGTCGCGGCACAGGTGCGGCACCACCTGCTGCTCAGTCACGGCCTGGCGCTGCAGGCGCTGCGTGCCGATGGCTGCCGCAGTCGCCTGGGCATCGTGCTCAACCTGGCACCGGTGCAGCCGGCCACCGCCCACGCCGCCGACCTGGCGCGCGCCCGGCTCGAGGACGGCCGGTTGCTGCGGGTCTACATGGACCCGCTGTTCGGCCGCGGCTACCCGGCCGACGTCAGCGCCGACCTCGGCGCCGACGCGCCGCAGATCGAGGCTGGTGACATGGACGTCATCGCCACCCCGATGGATTTCCTGGGCATCAACTACTACTCGCGCACCGTCGTCAGCGCCGGTGTGCCTTGGGACGTGCACAGCAGCGGCCTGCCCATCACCGACATGGGCTGGGAGGTCTACCCCGAGGGCCTGACCGACCTGCTGCTGCGGCTGCACCGTGACTACCCGGTGCCGCCGTTGTTCGTCACCGAAAACGGCGGCGCCTTCGCCGACGTGCTGGTCAACGGTCACGTGCACGACCGCGACCGAACCAACTACATCGCCAGCCACATCGCCGCCGTCGGCGCGGCGCTCGGGCGCGGCGTGCCGATGGCCGGCTACATGGTGTGGAGCCTGCTCGACAACTTCGAGTGGGCCTCGGGCTATGCCAAGCGCTTCGGCATCGTGCACGTCGACTACGCCACGCAGCGGCGCACGCTGAAGGACAGCGCACGCTGGTACCGGCGTTTCCTGCAGCACCGCCGGGCGGCGCGTGCGGCCAGCGCAGCGGCCGCGGCGGCAACCGCGGTCACCAGCGAAACCTGAACATGAGCACAAGACATCGCAAGTCCGCGCGCGCCGCGGCCGCAGAGATCTTCCCCCACGGCCAGGGGCCCCGCTGCGGGTGGCAGCTCGTGTGGCACGACGAATTCGAGGGCGATGCCGTCGACACCTCGAAGTGGGACTTCGACCTCGGCAACGGCTTCTACGACTACAAGAACCACGCCTGGGTCGCCGGCTGGGGCAACGAGGAACTGCAGTACTACACGCACGAGCCCGAGAACGTCACCGTGCGCGACAGCCTGCTCACGATTCGTGCCGTGAAGGCGCCGTTGCACGGCTGCGGCTACACCTCGGCGCGGCTGAAGACACGCCAGCGCGACGGCACGCCGTTGTTCAACAAGCTCTACGGCCGCTTCGAATTCCGCGCCAAGGTGCCGTGGGGCAAGGGCCTGTGGCCGGCGCTGTGGATGCTGCCGCAGGACGACGCCTGGGGGCCCTGGGCGGCGTCGGGCGAGATCGACCTGATGGAAATCGTCGGCGAGAGACCGCACGAGGTGCTCAACAGCATCCACTACGGCTCGACCTTCCCCATGCGCACGCTGCACACGCACGTGCACCCCCTGCCCGGCGGCAGTCTCGTGTCGGACTGGCACGTCTATGCCTGCGAATGGGAGCCGGGCGAGATCCGCTTCTACGTCGACGAGGTGCACACCTCGACCGAGAATTTCTGGTGGAGCTGTAGCAAGATCGAAGGCGGCTTTGGCGTCGACGCCGCGCGGGCGTCCGACCTCAACGCCTGGCCGGCCCCGTTCGACCGCCCCTTCCACCTGGTGATGAACGTCGCCGTCGGCGGCGACTTCCCCGGCGCGCCGAACGACGGCGACGAGATGCCCGCCGAGCTGGTGGTCGATTATGTGCGCGTCTTCGACAAGGTCGGCGGCTACGGCGACCCCAAGCCGCGCGGCAAGGGCCGCCTGCCGTGGCAGAAGAAGCGCTGAGGGACGAGGCGATGAACGCCCCCAGAGCGAGTCCCTTGCAGCGGCCGCACCGCAACGACCGATGGAGACGACGATGACCCGGCAATCCCGAGACGGCAAAGCCCCCGACGCGCGACCCGTGTCCGCGCCGCAGCAACCGGCCTTCGCACCGCGCGTTGCGCATGGCAGTGG